>DATNFO010000063.1:0-57013 GCA_035606355.1 Candidatus Limnocylindrales bacterium
ATCTCAGAACAGTCGATGTGCTCGAAGTACTCCTCAAAAACTTTGCCCACCGCACCTCGTACCAGATCGCGAGCGACGTTCTGGGCGCCCCGCTGCTCGCCTTCGTATTCAAGCTCGAGCTTGCCGGTGATCGAGGGAAGCGCGGCGTAGATGTCGCTGATCCGAGGCACGGCCTTTGACTCGCCGGTGCGAAGTCTGCGCCGCTCGGCGTTGGAAATCACGTTTTCAATCGCCGAAATCGGAAGCCGCTGGCTGACGCCCGATCGTTTGTCGACGCGCTGATCGGCCCGCGCTTCGAATGCGATTTGTTCGACCGCGCGCGTTATGAATTCGGGCACGTTGAGCGACCCGCCATCGCGACGCATCCACGCTTCCTGTGTCGTGATCGCGACTCCTTCATCGACGCTTGCAGGATAGTGGGTGTTGATCTCGGATCCGATTCGATCTTTTAACGGCGTGATGATTTTGCCGCGCGCGGTGTAGTCTTCGGGGTTGGCCGTGAAGACCAGCGCGAGGTCCAGGGGCAGGCGCACGGGATAGCCCTTAATCTGTACGTCGCCTTCCTGCATGATGTTGAATAGGCCGACCTGGATTTTTCCCGCCAGATCGGGCAGTTCGTTAATGGCGAAGATGCCCCGGTTGGCGCGCGGCAGCAGGCCGTAGTGAACGGTGAGCTCGTCGCCGATGTCCTGGCCGCGCCGCGCCGCTTTGATGGGGTCGATATCGCCGATCATATCGGCAATCGTCACGTCCGGAGTCGCCAGCTTCTCGACATAACGCTGGTCGCGGGCGAGCCAGGCAATCGGCGTATCCCCGGCTTGCGCCGCAATCAGATCTTTGCAGCGGCGGCAGATCGGCGTGTATGGATTGTCGTGGATCTCGCAGCCTTCCACGTAAGGCGTCCACTCATCCAGCAAGGTGGTGAGCATGCGGATCAGCCGCGTTTTGGCTTGGCCGCGAAGGCCGAGCAGGATGAAATTGTGCCGGGAGAGTACCGCGTTCACCACTTGCGGAACGACGGTTTCTTCGTAACCGACAATGCCGGGAAAGAGTTCTTCTCCCCGCTGAATCTTACAGATCAGGTTCGCGCGAAGCTCGTCCTTGACGGAGCGGTTGGCTATTTTGTTTTCGGGAAATGTACTGGAGCGAAGTGCGCCTAGGGTACGGGGTAATTCCTGAGTGGCTTTAGACAAGTAAACCCCCTCTTACTCGCGATTGTAGCAGACGACGAAAACGCAGCCCGCATCGTGTGTTCGCCAGAGTCCTATCGCTGTCCGCGCGGGGAGCGCGCCACGTTCGCTACAATGGCTGAAGTGGAGACAACCCAAGAAGTGGAACAGCGCGGCGGCTTGTGGGGCCGCTATTCGGAGATCACGCGCGACGTGAAGCGCGGATTCGTCGCGGAGTGGACCGTCACCATTATTCTGCTCCTGTTCGCGACCACTACGCTCGTGCAGGCGTTCGTGATTCCCAGCGCGTCCATGGAAGATACCTTGCTGATCGGCGACCACGTGCTGGTGGATAAGCTGGTCTACGCGCCCGCCGGCGCTGTTTCCAAGCATGTGCTCCCGTACCGCGACGTGAACCGCGGCGATGTCATTGTCTTCCGCTATCCGCTGAATATCAAGGAAGATTATGTAAAGCGCGCCATCGGCGTGCCCGGCGATCACATCAAGCTCGTAAACAAGGTGCTTTACCTGAACGGTCACATGGTGAACGAGCCGTACGTGAAGCACGTGACCGCATACATGGACTCCTACCGCGACAACTTCCCGTCATCGCCCAACGTGTCGCTGCCGGTTTCCGCGCTGGACATGCTGGAGAATCACGTGATGAACGGAGAGGTGGTGGTGCCGCCGGGATATCTCTTCGCCATGGGGGACAACCGCGACGATTCCGCCGACAGCCGCTACTGGGGCTTTGTGCCGCGAGAGAACATCGAAGGAACGCCTCTGGTGATCTACTGGAGCTTCGAGGCGCCGACCGCGGATCTGACAAACGGCAACATCGGCATCGACCACATCTTCGACGTGATCACGCACTTCTTCACGAAAACGCGCTGGGGAAGAACGTTCCGCCTGATTCACGGTTATCCCTTGAAGTAGAGATGCACCGCTTACCGGTCCCTTAGGGTCACGTGAAAAATCATCGAACTGCGTTTTTGCCGCATTCAAACGCACTCGAGTCCCGGGCACCGTTTACCGCTCCCTCACGGTCAAGTGAAAAATCATCGAATTGCGTCTTTGCCAAACTCAAACGCACTCGAATCCCCGGCACCTGGTCACGGCTCCGTATGTGGTTGATGCTGCTAACGGAGCCGCGACCGTGAGGGCTTGTGAAAAAATATCGAATTGCTTTTTCCCGCATTCAAACGCACTCCTGTCCCGGGCCCCTTTTACCGCTCCCTCACGGTCACGGCTCCGTATCTAGTTGATTCTACTAACGGAGCCGCGACCGTGAGGAAGCGGTAAAAGGTGTATCGAAAGGCGAATGGAGCGCCACGAGAACGACAGCCGCATTTTTTCGCAGTCCCGTGAGGGAGCGGTAAAAGGTGCATCGAAAGGCGGATGAAGTGCGACGAGAAACGCTTCAGACCTTCTTATTTGCCCTAGCAATCAGCCCGCTGCGATGCAATTCCGCCGAATTGTAAAGCCTTAGCGCACTTTCCGCCGATGTCCCATTGAGCAGCCCGGTAAGCTTCTCCACGAGCGCCGACGCAGTGAACGGTTTGGGGATGAAATCGGCATTTCCGAGAAGTGTTTTGAAGCCGGCGAAGTCCCTTTCGGTCCAGCCCTCAGGCGGAGTGCCGGAAGTGACCAGAACAGGCACGTCTCCGAAGCGTTCTCGAACGGCCACCGCGATGTCTATGCCGGTCGCCTCCGAGCGCAACCGGACATCGACAATCAGCGGGGCGACGGCGAGTTTCGGTTCGCTACACACCGCCAGCGCTTCATCGGCGTTCGCCACTGCGACCACTGTGTAACCCTGCCGCTCCAGAATCCACTGAAGCACCTTGCGCGTAGTTGCGTCGTCGTCGATGACTGCGATGGTTCGCAGCTCCATACCACCCCGCGGTCCTTACATTCAGGTTCTCTGAGAGCCGCCTGGACTCGTATCGGCTATTTAGCCGACCCGATCCGAATGTAGCGTACCATAACCCTACACTCCGTAGCCGGGCGCGACAGCACGGTTCTCCCGAAATTACGGCAGCATGCGGCCGCCGGTCAGGTCCATTACCGATCCGGTGACATAACTGGAATCCTGCGTAGCGGCGAGGTAGACATATGCGGGCGCGAGTTCGGCGGGCTGCGCAGGACGCTCGTTCATATCGCTCTTTCCGAACTGTTGCACCTTCTTGCCGGGCATCGTGGACGGAATGAGCGGAGTCCAAACCGGGCCGGGCGCGACGGCGTTGACCCTGATGCCTTGTTCGATGGCCAGTTCGCTCAGCGCCTTCGTGAAGGTGACGATGGCTCCCTTCGTCGTCGCGTACGCCAGCAGTTGCCCGCTCGGTTTGTACGCCTGCACGCTCGCGGTATTGATGATCGCGCCGCCTTTGCGCATGCGCGGCATGGCCGCCTTGACCAGATAGAACATCGCATAAATGTTGGTCCGGAAGGTGCGGTCCCATTCTTCGGTGCTGAACTCTTCCAGTTTCTGATGCGTCATCTGAAACGCGGCGTTATTGATCAGGATGTCGAGCTTTCCCAGTTCAGCGAAGGAGCGGTCTATCAGCTCGCGGCAGTGCTGCTCGTCGCGAATATCGCCCGGCATGGCCAGGCACTTGCGGCCGGCCTGTTCCACCCATTTGACGGTCTCGCGCGCGTCCTCTTCCTCTTCCGGGAGGTAGGAGATTGCGACGTCGGCGCCCTCACGCGCGAAGGCGATGGCTACAGCTTTGCCGATGCCGCTGTCGCCGCCGGTGATCAGTGCCGCTTTGCCGGAGAGGCGTCCGGAGCCGCGGTAGGATTCTTCTCCGTGATCGGGCTTCGTGCGCATCTCCTGTTCGGAGCCCGGGACGCTTTGTTTCGGCTCGTTGAAAGGAGGCTTCTCCTGATGCTTCTCTTTAGGGTCTATAGTGGTTTGCTGGGGCATAACTAGACTCTCAAATCTTCCAGTTCATGTGCGGCGCGAGTGCTGAATTCGTAACGGTCGCCGCGATCGAGGTAGCGGACTTTTTGCTGCAGGCCCGCCTCCACGACGGCGCGCTTGAAGTTTTCAAGCGAATCCTTGAAGACATCGTAATCGTCGTAGTGAATCGGGATCGCCCGCTTGGGGTGCACGATCTCCATCATGCGTATGCCTTGCGCGGCGTCCATCGTGACAAGAATGCCGAGCACGCGCGTGCCGCCGAGGTGGAGCAGCGCGAGGTCTATATCGGGATAGCGATGCGGAATCTCTTCGATATCGTTGTAGACGAGCGTATCGCCGCTGATGTACAGGCGGTACTCACCCGCCCGGTTGCGGAACTCCAGCATGCTGCCCATGACGGATGGCATCGCCAGCGCGGACACAAGCAGCGGACCGTGGCGTGCCGGCATGCTCGTAATGGTCAGTGAAGTGTCGCCCTTCGTGACGGTGACGCGATCCCACGTGCTGAGTCCGGTGGCGCGCGCAAAGCCGATTTCGCGAAGCGAGCGTGCCGCACTCTCCGTCGTCAGGATCGGGACGTTCCGGTCGAGCCGTTCCTGCACCCGCTTATCGAAATGATCCTCGTGCATGTGGCTGAGGATGACGAAGTCGATATACGGAAGGTCGTCGAAACTCATCGAGGGCTCGGTCAGGCGCGTCGAGTGCATGCCGTAGCCGATGTGCACCTGTTCCATGCGGTGGAGGAAGTTGGGGTCGGTGAGAATGGTCATGCCGCCGAAGCGGATGAGTGTGGTGGCCGTGCCGATGAACTCGATGGACCCTTCGGGGTCGCCCGCGGGTTCGGTGCCGGGTTCCAGTTGCAGACGGAAGTTGCGCGGATTGCGCGCGCGGCGCTTCCAGTACAGTGCGGCAGCGCCAGCCGCGGCCAGTGCGAACCAGTATCGCGCCTTCATGCCCCGAGTTTAGCCAAGCGGGACAGGCGGACAGTGTGGAATAGCGGACAGAGTAGACGCGTGTGGGCGGTTTGGTTACAGTCGAGACGGTATACTGCCACAGAGGGGACACACCATGCCGGCCACTCGACGGGCCTTCCTGCAATCCGCCGCTCTTGCGCCCATCATCCTGTATGCCGACGACAAAGCCGGCACACGACGTCCGGTGCTCGGGTCCGGCGACCATGTTTACGAGGCTTATCACGATTGGGGCGAACTGCCCTCCAACATCCTGTACGGCAATACGCACGGTGTGGTAGAGGATTCGCAGGGCCGGATTTATGTCCACCACACGGTCTTCGCAACCAGCGAGAGCTCGGATTCGATGGTGGTCTTCGACCGCAACGGCAAGTTCATTAAAAGCTGGGGCAAGGAATTCAAGGGCGGCGCGCACGGGCTGCATATACAGAAGGAAGGCTCGACGGAGTTCCTCTATCTCTGCGACACGCGCCGGGGCGTCGTAGTGAAGGCGACGCTGGATGGCGAAGAGGTCTGGAGCATCGGCTACCCCGATGACTCGCCCGCCTACAAACCCGCGGCCGACGGCAAGAAGCCGAAGTACAGTCCCACGAATCTGGCGATCGCGCCGAACGGCGATATCTATGTCGGCGACGGCTACGGGTCAAGCTTCATCAATCAGTACAATCACGAGGCTGAGTTCATTCGAACCTTTGGCGGGAAGGGAAGCGCACCGGGTCAGGTGGATTGCCCGCACGGAATTGTGCTGGACGTGCGTGGCCAGACTCCGTCGCTGCTGGTGGCGGATCGCGGCAACAAGCGTATTCAGCGCTTCACGCTCGACGGCAAGCACATCGAATTCATCGGCGGCACGAACCTGCCGTGCCACTTCAACTTCTTTCGCAATGGCGACACCGTTGTGCCCGATCTCGGCGCGCGCGTCACGCTGCTCGACCGCAACAACAACGTCATCGAACATCTCGGCGACGATTCGGCCGCGAATGCCTGGAACGCCACGCGCAAGCTCACGCGCGACCGCTTCACTCCCGGTAAGTTCGTTTGCCCTCACGGCGCGTGCTTTGACCGTGAAGGAAATATCTATGTCGTGGAGTGGGTGGAAGTCGGCCGCGTGACTAAGCTCAAGAAAGTGTAGGCGGCGCGCTAGCCTGAGAAGGGAGGCGCGATGGATTTTCGCAATATCGGATCGCTGAAGGTCTCGGCGATCGGGCTAGGCTGCAACAATTTCGGTTGGCGCGTGGATGCGCGTGCCACTGCGGAAACCGTGGACGCGGCCATCGCGCACGGCATCAACTTCTTCGATACGGCGGATATTTACGGTGGCGGCCAGAGCGAGGAGTATCTCGGCCGGGCGCTGGGCGCGCGCCGTAAGGATGTAATTGTCGCGACGAAGTTCGGCATGAAAATGGATGAGGCGCGGCAGGGCGCGCATCCGGATTATGTGAAGCGTGCGGCGTCCGATAGCTTGCGTCGCCTGGGCACCGAGTACATCGACCTGTACCAACTGCATCAGCCCGACCCGAAGACGCCCATCGGCGACACGCTGGGTGCGCTCGATGAGTTGGTGCGCGAGGGCAAAGTTCGCGAAATTGGCTGCTCCAATTTCTCGGTGGAGCAACTGCGCGAAGCGGAACGCGCCTCCGGGGGGCGCGTGCGGTTTGTCAGCGTCCAGAATCAGTACAGCCTGATGCATCGCGATCCGGAGCAGGGCGTGCTCGCCGAATGCGAACGCGCCGGAATCGCATTTCTGCCCTTCTTCCCGCTGGCGAGCGGACTGCTGACGGGCAAGTACCGGCCGGGCGCCGAACCTCCGCCAGGAAGTCGCGCGGCCTCCGGATGGGGTCCAAAGGTGTTCACTCCGGAGCACGTCGCCGCTGCCGAAAGATTGCGTCAATTTGCGGAAGGAAGCGGGCATACGCTGCTGGACCTGGCATTTTCATGGCTACTGTCCAAGCCGGCGGTGGCGAGCGTCATCGCGGGCGCGAAGTCGGCGGATCAGGTGACCGGGAACGCCTCGATGGGCACTTGGCAACTGACGCCGAACGAACTCGCCGAGGTAGATCGGATTCTCGCAGGCTAGACGGGCGCCGCCGATCGCTCCGAAAGATGAGAGTTTTGCCGTCGCCTGGGCACTCCTTCTCTACCGGCGATGAACCAATGGGCGGCATGGGCTCTTGCGGCGCTTGCGATTTGGATGCTCATTAGCGGGCTCGATGACCTGCTGATTGGCTTCGTTTCGTTATTCGTGAAGGGCTGCGAACTGCCGCTGCTCCCGGAAATGTCTTCCATCCCGGAGCGCCGGATCGCCATTCTGGTGCCGCTCTGGCACGAGCACGGCGTCATAGGCCGCATGCTGGATCGCAATGTCGCGGCCATCGATTACTCGTCGTACGACGTATTCGTCGGCGTATATCCGAATGATGCATTGACCGTGCGAGCTGTGCAACAGGCGGCGTCGCGGCACGCCCGCGTGCACGTTGCCATGGTGCCGCACCACGGCCCCACGTCCAAAGGCGATTGCCTCAACGCGATCTTCGCGGAGCTGCGTTCCTACGAACAGCGCGAGGGCGTGAGGTTCGAAACCGTGGTCACGCATGATGCCGAAGACGTGATTCACGCGCAATCGCTGCGGCTCATCAACTGGTACGCACGCCAATACGCCATGGTACAGATTCCGGTGCTGGCTCTGGAGACTCCGGCGCTCGAGTTCACGCACGGGCTGTACTGCGACGATTTCGCCGAATCGCAAACCAAAGATATTCCCGTGCGCCAGCGTCTGGGCGGCTTCCTGCCCTCCAGCGGAGTCGGCACGGGATTCGAGCGCGCCGCGCTGGAGCGGCTCGCGGCCTCGCGTGACGGCAAGATCTTTTCTCCTGAGGCGCTCACCGAAGATTACGAGAACGGGTTCGCCTTGCACGCTCTTGGGTACCGCCAGATCTTTCTCCCCGTGCGGTTTGCCGGCGGAAAACCGGTGGCGACGCGCGAGTATTTTCCGCGAAATCTGCGCTCGGCGGTGCGCCAGCGGAGCCGCTGGGTTGCGGGCATTGTCCTGCAAGGCTGGCAGAGGCATGGGTGGCGCGTGCCGGTGTGGCAGATGTACTGGTTTTGGCGGGATCGCAAGTCGCTGATCGGCAATCTGCTGTCGCCTGTTACCAATGTGTTGTTCGCCTGCGGGTTGGCGGGTTGGCGCATCGAGGTGGCCGGGCCGCGGTGGCTGCCGCGCGCTTGCGGTCTGCTACTTGCCAATGCGGTGGCGCAGATTGTGTTGCGCGTTCGCGCCAGTGCGCGTGTCTATGGATGGAGGCACGCGGCGGGTGTGCCGCTACGGATTCTATGGGGAAACGCCGTGAACTTTCTGGCGACCGCGGCGGCGTTGCGCCAGTTCACCGCCGCGGCGCTGCGGAATCGCGCGCCCGCATGGAATAAGACCGAGCACGTGTATCCGCCGATGGAACAGCATCGCCCCCTGCTGGGAGAGTTGCTGGTCCGCATGAAGGCCGTACCGCTGCCGGTCGTGGAAACTGCGCTGGCAGCGAAGCGCGGTGGGATGCGGCTCGGCGAGTACCTGGTGCAGTCGCGGCATTTGACGGAGGCGAAGTTGTACGAGGCCCTAGGCACGCAGGCGGGCATCCCGGCGGGTGCGCCCCCGGTGCAGGAAGTGAATGCATCTATCGCCCACACGCTCCCCGGGGAAGCCGTGCGGCGATGGCGCGTGCTGCCGTATCGCGTGCAGGACGGGCAACTACTGGTCGCGACCACTGAGGTGCCGTCCAGCGCGATGACGGAGGCGTTGCAGCAAATGGCAAACCTGGAGTTGAGCTTCCGCCTGGTAAGGCCCGCCGAATTACGAGACCTGGCAAACGGCTGCGGAGTCCGCCTGTAGGTACCGGTCTCCAGACCGGTACCAGGCGCGCAAAGCGCGCCCGGGCGAGCGCCGCTCGCCTGCAACCGGTCTGGAGACCGGTCGCTACCGCAGCGCAGCGACCGATTGGGCCGGGATGAAGCGGAAGTGAAGCAGTACCTCGCTCTTGATCTTCTGATCGCCCAGGCGTGCCGGCGTGAACGTCCAATGCCGCGCCGTGTATACCGCGGTAGTCCCAAACAGCCGGGCGTCGCCTCCCGACGTGGAGAGCAGTTCCGCATAATCCACCTTACCGGCGTCATTCAGATAAGCCTTCACCGTCACCGACACCGGGCGAACCAACGCTTTCCGCTCCTGCGCAGTCAGCGACGGCCGGGGATCGCGGACCGGTTCGGGAGCGACAAACGCCGGCCGCTCTTTATGAATGCGCCGCAAAAGCGGGATCTTGCCGATCACCGCCCCGAGTCGCGACGGCGTCACTGGCTCCGACCTGACTGCTACCTCGGGCTGTGCTTCCGGCGCCGCCCTTTCGATGTTGTTGTTGATGACCGCCGCGATTGGCTGGACAGGCGCCGGAGCCGCGGCGGGCTTCGGTGCCGGTTGAAAGGGAGATGGTCGTGCGTCGGGCTCCGCTTGCCGGTCGGCACCTGCCTGAGTCGCCGGCGCTTGCGTTTGTTGAGGGGGAACCGGCTTCGTCGCGGCTGTTTGTGCCGCCGGCTCGGGTTCTGAATCGCTGGACGCCGCAGCGGCAGGCGCCTTCGCCGAGGTCGGAGTGCCTCCCACCACGCGGATCGAATCATCGCTGCTCTGCGTGGGTGAAAAGACCTCCAGCCGGAAGTTCACATCCTGCGTCTCCGGCCAGTACGACACTAAACCGGAGCCGAGCTCGCGCTGACCCAAGTCCAATTGGCTGTTGTGGCTGCCGTCGATTATATAAAGAATTCCGTGAGTCGCGCTTTGGACCACCGGGGAGTTGCGGTCCCACATCAGCCGCAGTGCTCGACCATGCCTCTGCACTTCAAGCGCAACGTGCGGTTCGGTCGCCGGTTTCGCCGCTTCGGCGGGTCTTGAAACCGAAGGAGCGGCCGTAGTGGGAATCGCAGCGGTGCGCGGCGAGCTCGCGTGCGGCACCAGTTTATAAACGGCCGCTCCGGCTAATGCGCCCAAGGCCAACGCGGCTGCGGCGATGGCCCAGTTCCATCGCCTGCCGGACGGCTCTGGGTCTCGGTTTGCGGCCGCTCGGGCAGCCATCAGTGCGGCAGCGCGATCCGACGTTGGAGGTGTGGCCGCCCGTACCGGCTCGGCGGGCGGATCCGGAATCCGCAATGCCGTCCGCCGTGCCGCCTCAAGCGCCGCCACGCGAGCGGCGTGTGGCGTAAGCGGCGGTGCCACCGCTGCCGGTGCTGGCGCGACATCCACAACCGCCGGAGCGCCGGATTCCGGGGCGGCTTCCGCCTCACTGGCGAGGTCCGATACGCGGAACGGAAATTCGTGTACGGCGGCGAGCCGGCCATCCTGGCGAACAAATACCTCGGCGGTAGAATCGGCCGGACGAATCAACAGAAAAACGCGGTCTGGACCGCTGAAGTATTGCTCTAAGAGTTGAGTATCAAGCGTCTGTAAAGAAAGCTCTTCTGAGCGAGTTTGAGTGCGATAAATCCCGATGGAATCGGGGTGGCTCGAAACCTGCGTTTGCAGCCGCTCGAGATCGTTCTCGGACAGCAGGTAAGACGGACCGGAGCGGTGCTCGGACTCCACAGGGTCAAAGTCGTCTATGTAAATTGTGGCCTGGTCATCCTGGAGTTCGATTCGGCCCAGCAGAAGCCCGCCGATTTCCAGGCCGCGTCGAGGCACAGCCTTATATGCTTCAAGGGCCTCTAACCCCAGCCTGCTCACTACATCCAGAGAAAAGTGAATGCAAAGCTTGCGGTCAGATGCGGTCCAAACGTAGCTTTGGCGCATGGCCCTGAAGGGTGCATCCTCAGAACCAGTGTGTGGTTCGCTACTTCGCGGTCACCAGAGGCAGAATGGCGCGATCGATCTCAGCATCCGTCCAGGCGGCGACGTGCACGTTGCGATGCAGCGTCCAACGCTCGGTATGGGTGATTGCCTGATTCGGCAGAACTTTGCCGAACGGGCCCAACGTCTCCAGCTCCAAAAAATCATTGTTCGTGAAGGTTTCGAAGGAGCAGCCGAAATCGGGATAGGCGGACACCGGCGCGGTCGCGGCGGCGTGCTTCACGAACAGGTCGCCATTGAGCAGGTATGCGCCCCAGGTGTCCTTATTGTATGACCCGAGTTTCTGGCCTACGGGGTTGTGCGGATCCTGATGGAGCACCAGGTATTTGTTCAGCAGACCCCAGCGCTTGTCTGCAAGGTTGGTGTATACCCACATCACCAGCGGGTTGGTGGCGTCCAAATCCACGGGGTGTTTGCCCCGGGGTGGGAAGCCATGGACTCCGGTGCCACCCTGAGCGAGCATCGTCAGCGCCCAGGGCGCCAATTCGTAGGGACCGTGCCCCGCATTGCGGATCTGATGCACCACTTCGACGGCCGATCCGGTCGCGGCCAGATGGATCGTGATCGCCTTTTCGAGCCCGGTGAGCGGCTCCACCGGTTCGGTCGCCTCCACTCCGTCCGGCAGCACCTTTATTCGTACCGGTCGATTATCGGGAGCGTAGGTTTTGACTTTATCCTCGGGCGAGATCCACAGGCGATGACCGCCGCGCGCCTGCCAGTCGGCCTCTCCGGTTTTGCCCATCTGCTCGTCGAATTCCTTGAACAGATTCTGGCCGCCGGCGAAGCCATACCGGATGACGCGGGGACCCACATCGCCGGTGACGATCAGTTCCACCGTCCCGTTCGAAATGCGGTAGCAATTGGGCCAGCCGCGATATGCGGTCTTTTCGACTTTTACGGCGGAGGAAGCGCTCATGGCGATGGTCAGTAGAAGGAAGATGGATTTTAGCATTGCGCGTTCACCTTACTGTGTGGCGGAGCCGATGAGGATGAGGCCGGCGGCATACCCGGCGAGCATCAGCACGATGAACTTCCCGGTGCCCGCCGGCGCATGGCGGAATTCACGCCAGATCACGAGACCCCAGAGCGCCGCCACCAGTGTCGCGCCTTGTCCGAGCGCATAGGACACGGCCGGACCGGCCACGCTGGAGGCGATCACATTGAAACTCAGGGCGAGCATCCAGATGCAGCCGCCGAGAATTCCAATGAGATGCAGCCATGCGCTGCCGCGGAAATACTGCGCATAGGTGACCCCGCCGAACATCATGAAGCCCGTGTTCCAGAGGAAGTTACTGAGAAACACACCCACGCCGAAGCAGAACAGCGCGGCGTACGGCGTGAGCATACCCGGTTGAAGGGGCTGCGAGTTGAAATTCGGCGAGATGGCGCGCATCAGCATGGGGTAAAAGAAGCCCATGAGAAATCCGGCTACCAGCGAGGCGATGAGACCGCGCAGGGGTTTTCGTCCGGGCGTTTGCGGAAGCCGCCGGTGCGCGAGAGCGGACATCACCATCGCGAATACCACCAGCGCCACTCCGCCGAACAACAGTGGTGGATTGCCCTTGGGATTTTCGACGTAGCTTTCCACCGTGCCGATCACCAGCGCAAGTCCGACACCGATGGGGAAAGCCACGGACATACCCGCGGCATCGATGCCGACGACCAGCAGAATGTTCGACAGGTTGAAAATGGCTCCGCTGACCAGCGCCGCAACCACATAGCCCCACTGCGCCCCGTGGAGATTCGTCATCGCGGGCGCGCCGGCGGACCCGTAACTGCCCAGCGTGTGCGCGAAAACCAGACCGAAGAGGAGCACGCCGATGGCGTAATCCCAGTAAAACAGCTCGAACGGCCACTTGCGCGTGCCTGCGAGTTTCTGCGTGTTGGCCCACGAACCCCAGCCCAGCATCGTGATGACGCAGAACAGAATGGCAACGGGCAGTGAGTTGACGACGAACATGGCGCCTCCGCGTTTGGAGTATTCAGCATAGTGTATGGCGCACTGAGGTTCAACGGGCCGCGTGGTAATCTGATGCGCATGCGCTTACGGAGTCTGGTTTTGTTTGGTGCGGCGGTGTGCGCGCTTCTGGCAACTGAGCCCAATGCCGCTACCCGGCGATGGTGGCGGCATGTGACGGCGCTTGCCAACGATGGCATGGAAGGTCGCAACACCGGGTCGGCGGCGTACCGGCTCGCTGCTGAATATGTCGCGGCGCAGTTCGAGAAGGCCGGAGTGAAGGCCGCGGGCGAGAAGGGCTGGTATCAGAGCGTGCCTCTGCATGAAGTCCGGCTGCGCGCGGACCAATCCAGCGCGACCATAATGGGCACCAACGGGACCGCGCAGTTGCAATTCTTGCGGCAGATCACCGTCGGCGCGCGCGCGACGCTGCCCGAACATGTTCGCGGCCCGATGTTTTTCGCCGGGTCGGAGCGTGGCGGGGCCGATCTCGCGGGCAAGGTGCTGGTGCAGCTTCCGGGCGCGGGTCGCGGCGCGGGAGGCGGGGCGCAGGGCGCGGCGGCGATAATTTCGATCGATGCCACCACCGGTCCCGAGCCGCCGCGGTGGCCGGCCGCCTATTCGGTATCGATGACCTTGCGCGGTGAGCCGGCGGCTGCCGGTCCCCAGCGGCAGGGCGGGGGAGCGGTGGCGTTTCGCTTCAATCCCGCGGATGCCGAGTTGTTATTTCGCAACTCGGGCCACACGTTCCAAGAGCTGATGGAATTGCAGGCCGCCGGCAAGCCCCTGCCGCGCTTCGAGATTCCAGCGGAGTTCATGGCGACGTTGAAGACGGAGAGCTCGGATTTGTCAAGCGACAACGTAATCGGTGTGCTGCCGGGCAGCGACCCGGCGCTGGCGAAGGAGTATGTCGTCGTTTCCGCGCACCTCGACGGTTATGGTCTCGGCGAGCCCTGGAACGGCGATCGCATCTATAACGGCGCCTTCGACGACGCGGCCTACGTCGCGACGCTCATCGATTTCGCCGAGCGATTGCACGACGCGGGCGCGAAGCCGAAGCGCAGCATTCTCTTCTGTGTGGTAACGGGCGAGGAGAAGGGGCTGTTGGGGTCGAAGTACTTCGTGGCGCATCCGGCGGTGCCGAAGGAGAGCATGGTCGCGGATGTGAACCTGGATCAGTTGCGGCCGATCTTTCCGCTCCATACGCTCACCACGCTGGCGGTGGATGAATCGACGCTGGGCGATACCGTGCGCGAGGTGGCGGCAAAGCGCGGGATCAAAATTCAGCCCGATCCCGAGCCGCAGCGCAATCTGCTGCGGCGAAGCGATCACTACAGTTTCATGCAGATCGGCGTGCCGGCGGTGGGGTTCATTTTCGGATACGTGCCGGGGACGCCCGATGAGGCAGCGTATCGCGAGTGGTATGCGAAGCGCTATCACAGTCCGGCGGACGATCTGAATCAGCCGTGGGTGCCGGACGCGGCGGCAAAGTTCAACGACTTTTTCCATGACCTGGTAGTCGCGCTGGCCGACGCGCCGGAACGGCCGAAGTGGAAGGCCGGTTCGACGTTCGCGAAGTAGCGCTCAGGCGAGGGCCCGGTCGAGCAGCGGGAGAAGGTTCAGGGTTGCGGCGGAGCGTTGAAGGTAGTCGCGGTCGAGCGTGGCGCGATTGTTGTTGACGATTCCGGCGACGTCGCGCCACTGAACTTCGGACAGTCCGCCGCCGAGGCGGATCCAGTGCAGTTTTGCAAGCAGGATATCTTCGGGTGATACGAAGGGAACCGGTTCGCTGCTTAGTCCTGTGCCTGCGAGAGGCTTCGCACGGTCCAGTGGCTGAATTCCGAGCGCAGAGCCGCGGGCAGGAAAGAAATCGAATTTGTAGACGGCCGGCACGTAAATGGCGTTAAAGGATCGCCCGAGGCGAATCGATTCTCGCGCGTGATCTGGGTCGACGACGAATGTTGCCGGGAGGTTCTGAAGAAAAGCGTCGAGACTGGCGAGCGTAAAGTCTACCAGGATGACGACGCCGTTCGTATTTCTGACCTCGCCGTGCGCCATGCTCGCCCAGGAGCCGCCCACGGCATAACGGACTTGCGACCGAACGAGGGCGTTCCGCACGGCGTCAAATGCTTCTGTGGCCGGTGTCATCGCGGCCCGAAAACTTTGCGAGCGAAGTTTTCACCGTAGCGCGCGACGCAGAGGCGGTAGCGAATCTCGTCCTCAGTCGCGCTGGGGAACTGGCGGCGCAGCGCTGCGATCTTCGTTACATGCGCGGCGTGCACCAGGGCGACACCCATCTGCACGCGCTCGGAGGGCGTCTTCTCCGCGAGCAGCCGGTAGTAAGTCGCGAGCATCTCAGGCGACGTGTCTCTCAATTCCACTTCCTTTATAGTATGCCGCTGTTGTATTATATCCGTAACGGATGTATTCGCCCGAACCACTGACGCCTGCCGTGTTCCACATTCTGCTCGCGCTCGCCGATGGCGAGAAGCATGGCTACGGCATTATGCTCGACGTCGCCGATTCCACCGGCGGCAAAGTGAAGCTCGGCCCCGGCACGCTGTACGGCACAATCAATCGCATGCTCGAAGCGGCCCTGATTGAAGAATCGGGCGAACGCAGCGATCCCGATTTGAACGAGGAGCGGCGGCGGTATTACCGCATTACCCGGAATGGCCGGCGGGCAGCGTCGGCCGAGGCGGAGCGGCTCGCGGGATTGGTGCGTCTGGCGCGCGCGAAACGCGTCTTGAAGGAGGTGGCGACGTGATGCTTTCCGAGAGAATTTACCGCCTGCTGCTGCGCGCGTATGCGCGGACCCATCGCGAGCGGTATGCGGGCCCCATGGAGCAGCTGTTTCGCGATCGCTTGCGCACTGCCACCGGGCTCCGCGCACGTGCAGCTCTGTGGGCGCACACGCTGGCGGACTGGGCGATGTCCGTGCCGTCGAGCTATCGCCGTTCGGCGGATTTGCAGCCGTGGCAGGTCTGCTTTGGAGCCGACGCGCGGCGCAGCATTTTCTTCGCGCGCTTCGAGGCGAGCTCCGTGTCCCGGCGTGAGATCACGCTGGAGCATTTGCTGCTTGGGCTGTTGCGACAGGATCGGAGCTTGCTTTCCGCGGAAGGCCGCGACTTGGCGCGGCGGCGGATTGAGGCTGCCGAAGCGAATCCGCGGCGGCGGCCCGCGAGGGAGGACCTGCGGCTGAGTTGGGATTGCCGCAAGGCGATCGACGTTGCGCGGGAGACGGCTCGGTCGAACGGCCGGCGCCATCTTTCATCGGCGGATCTGGCCGCCGGAATTCTGGCGCAGGAAGAGAGCTTGGCGGCCCGGCTGCTGCGGGAGCTGCGCTAGGGTCCGATTCACTCGTGTCGCAGCGCCGAAGTCGGATCGATCTTTGCGGCTGACCTTGCCGGCAGATATCCGGCCAGAAGCGCCGCTGCCACCAGCGATGCAGCAGCGAGGGCAATCGTGAGCGGATCGTGCGGCTCGGTTTGATAGAGGAAGGACTTCACCAGCTTCGATCCAAGCATTGCGGCCGGAATGCTGATCGCCATGCCCAAACCGGCAAGCACCAGGACTTCGGCCAGCACCATCCAGACCACCCTACGCGTCGATGCCCCGAGTGCCATCCGGATTCCGATTTCGCCCGTTCGCCGCGCCACGTTGTACGACATCGAGCCGTACAATCCCACGCAGGCGATCGACAGCGCCAGCATCGCGAACGCACTGCTCAGGCGCGCGAAAATAACCTGGCTGCTCATCGTGCCATCGATCAGCGCGCTCTGCGTTTGCATCTCCGATATCGGGAGGCGCGGATCGGCGTCGCGTACCGTTTGGCGCACCGTGGCAGCTAACGCCATTGGGTTGCCGGCCGTCCGCAGTTCGTAATACATCTCGCGACGCCCGCCCCACACATCCATGGTGTAGGGCACGTAGACCACGGGACGGAACTCGTCGGTGACGCCGTGACCGACCATCGCATTACCCGATATTCCGACGATCTCTGCGAAGCACTTGCCACACGACGCCGAATCGAAACTCACGAACTGGCCGAGCGGATTCGCGCCGCCCATCACGCGTTTGACGAATGCCTGATTCACCATGGCCGCCATGTGCGACGGTGTCATATCGTGTGAACCCAACTCGCGGCCGAGCCGCAGCGGAATCTGCATGGTGCTCAGGAACTCCGGCCCCACGGAAACAACCAGACTACCTTTGGGTTTGTTTCCACCCACGCTGACCTCGGTGAACATCCTTCCGCCAACCAGCCGCAGATCGGAGAAGGTGGCGCTGCGAACTCCGGGAATCGCCGCGAACCGGTTGCGCAGTCTGCCGTAAAAGTCGAAAACCTCCGCGTCGGGGTGGCCCGCCTGAGCGGCGTTGAGGCTGAAGGTCAGCACGTTCTCGCGATTAAACCCGAGGTCGACTGACTCCAGCTTATTCAGCGTCTGCACAAACAAGCCGGCCGCAGCCAGAATCACCACGCTCAAAGCCATCTGCAACACCAGCAGGCCGCGGCTGATGCTCCACATCCCGCTGCCGCGCGCTGTTCCTCCGCCGATCCGCGATTCCTTGAGCGCGGGCAGCAGGTCCACGCGCGTTGCCTGCAGCGCAGGCGCCAGGCCGAAGAGCAGGCCGGTTGCGATCGCCAGACCAGCGGTGGCGGCGAGCACGTGCCAGTTCAAACTCGCATGCAGTGTGAAATTTTCCTCTCCATTGCCGATCAACGCCGTAAGGAACTGGATTCCCCACACGGCGAAAACAACTCCCAGTGCGCCGCCGGCAAACGCCAGCAGGACGCTTTCTGTGAGGAGTTGGCGCACCAGCCGGGAACGGCTCGCGCCGATGCCCAACCGCACCGCGATCTCCCGCCGCCGTGCAGTGGCGCGGGCCAGCAGCAGGTTGGCGATGTTGGCGCAGGCGAGGATGAGAATCAATCCGGCCAGCGTCAGCAGAATCAGCAGAGGCCGCGAATACCGGTAGCGGACTCCGTTGAGACCGGCGCGGCCGTCGCGCAGTACGAAGTGCGGCAGGTCCGCGCGATTCCGCTCGGTGTTCACGGTGCGCATCCATGCGGCGAACTGCGGCGCAACCACGGCCTGCGCCTGTGCCAGGCTGATTCCCGGACGCAGGCGAGCCATCGTGAGCACCCATTCGGTGTTCGGATCGTTGAAGCTCTGTTGCGCAACGCCGTCGCCTTCGAGCGTCCGCATCGCGTGCATGGGAATGTACACATCGGGCGCTGCGGCCGGCTCCGCGCCGAAGAACTGCGGCGGCGCCACACCGATCACAGTGAACGCATGCTGGTTGATCGATACCGCCTGGCCGGTGGCGGCTTCGGGGCTTCCGAATCGCGATTGGCTCATTGCATAGCTGATGACGGCAACCGGTGCGCCGTGGCGGTCGTCATCCGGCATAATCAGCCGTCCCGCCGCGGGCGGAACTCCCAGCGCTTGAAAGTAGTTGCCCGTTACGTATTCGGTGCGCGCAATTTGCGCCCGGTCTCCGGCGGAAAAGTGAAGATCGCCGGCGCCCTGGTATCCGAAGACATCGGAAAAGATGGCGCTGTCGCTCTGGAACATGGCGAATGCCGCGTATGAAAACACGCTGTCGCCGTAGCCGCTGCCGGCCGGCAGAAAGCTGTCGTCGTGCCGGTTGTTGCCGTGGACTTCATTCTCTTTGGTCCAAAAGCTGAGAATCGCCAACCGCTCCGGATGGTTCACCGGCAGTGACCGCAACAGAATGGAATCCATGAAACTGAAGATGGCTGTGTTGGCTCCCATTCCGAGCGCGAGCGACAGTATCGCGAGCGAGGTCAGGGTTCGATTGGACGCCATGTTGCGAACTGCGTAGCGTAAGTCCTGCGCGAACTGTTCAGCCAGTGTCCAGCCCCATGCCGCGCGCGTCTCCTCGGCGACCCGGGTTCTGTTCCCCAGTTCGCGGCGCGCCTCCAGTGCGGCATCGGCGGCCGGCCGGCCCTCCGCGATTCGCTCCTCCAATTCCTCCTCGAGATGAAACTCGAGTTCGGCCCGCAGCTCCGCTTCTTTATCGCGGCGATGCGCCAGCCACCCGAGTTTGCGGAAAAAAGGATTCACTGCCCCTCCTGTTCCCTGGGATTGAGAACCAGCCCGATAGCCCTCGAAAGCGCCTGCCACTTGGATTGTTCCTTCGCCAGGTGTTTTCGTCCCGAGGCCGTCAGCCGGTAATAGCGCGCGCGTTTGCCTTTGTCCGAGAGCTCCCATGAGGCGGCAATCCAGCCCTTGGCTTCCAGCCGGTGCAGCGCCGGGTAGAGGGAGCCGGTTTCTACTTGGAGCATGTCCTCGCTCGTCCGCTGAATGTGTTTGGCGACCGCGTGGCCGTGGCTCGCGCCCGTAAGCAGAGTGCGCAGGATCAGCAGATCGAGCGTGCCCTGCAGAAGTTCGACGCGAGACATTGTGTAGCTAGTCTACACAACATTGTGTAGCATGTCTACAGGATTCACTAGGCAAAAAAAGTTCGTCAGAAGAAATCGTGGGTAGACTCCGGTTCGAGGACGCGATAGGTGCGAAAGCGGCCGAACCTCTGCGCGGTCGCAGGACCACATCGATACTTACGGGGCTGTGAAAAAATATCGAATTGCTTTTTTGCCGCATTCAAACGCACTCGCATCCCCGGCACCGTTTGCCGCTCCCTTACGGTCACGGCTCCGTATGTACTTGATTCTGCTAACGGAGCCGTGACCGTGAGGGAGCGGTAAACGCTGCATCGAAAGGCGAATGGAGTGCGACGAGAAGCCAATGTAGCGCCTCGAGAACAACAGCCGGATTTCCTTCCGACCTGACATCCGTCCCCATCCGGGCGTCCTCAATCAACCCACAAATTCCTCAGACGAAGCAAAAAAAAGGGTGGGCCGAAGCCCACCCCTTTTGCACTGCTGTACAGGGTTTAGCGGACGAACACCGAGATGCTGACGCTTACGGTCTGGCCTCCAGGTCCATAAGCAGTCAAGGTGTACGTCGAGTTGGTGATCGGGTTGACCGTGAAGCTGCCGTTCACCGGCAGGTTCTGCGGACCCACTTCGCCGCCGATCAGCACGACGCTGGTCGCGTTGGCAGTGGTCCAGGACAGAACTACCGGCGTACCGGCTGCCGGCGAAGTCACCGGGCTGGCCGTGAACGACAGGATCTGTACCGTACCCACGTTCACCGTCACGTTGCCTTGGATCTGGCCCGCGGCGTTGGTGGCGGTCAAGGTGTACGTCGTGGTCGTCGACGGCGTCACCGTCGCGCAATCGTTCGCGTTCAGGTTGCTGCCGACTCCATTGATCGAAATGGAAGTCGAGCCGGTAACCTGCCAGCAAATCTTCGTGGATTGGCCGGGCGAAATGTTCTGCGGCGTGGCGACGAACGTAACAATCTGCGGTACGCTGGCGCCCGCAACCGTGACCGTGACAGGCGACGTGACGCTGCGTCCGTCGGAGCTGGTAGCGGTCAGGGTGTAGGTGGTGGTCTGAGTCGGCGACACCGTGGTGCTGCCGTTCGGAGTGACGTTACCCACGCCACTGATCGTGACGGTGGTGGCGCCGCTCGTGGTCCAGCTCAGCGTGCTCTGGCCGCCCGGAGCGATGCTGACGGGGCTGGCCTCATAGCGAATGATCTGCGGGTTGCCTGCGGCGGCCGAGCCCACCGTTACCGTCACCGCCTGGTTCACCGTGCCGCTGGCGCCGGTGGCCGTGATGGTGTACGTCGTGGTCTGCGTCGGGCTGACGCTGGTGGAACCGGAGTTCGCATTCACCGAACCGACGCCCGGCGAAATCGTCACGCTGGTCGCGTTCTGCACAACCCACGTGAGCGTCGAGCTCTGGCCGGCCTGAATGTTCGCCGGGTTCGCCGTGAACTGCAGGATCTGCACCTGCTGCGGCGTCGCCGTGCTCACACTCGTGGTCGCGGAGCTGCTGAGACCATCGGTATTGGTGACCGTCAGTTTGAAGACATAAGTCTGACCGGCGGCCGCGGTGAATGTCGCGACGGCGGCGTTGGCGTTATTGAGCGCGACGCCCGGACCGGAGATCTGCGTCCACTGATAGGTGAGCGTCTCACCCAGCGGATCGTAGGAACCGCTGCCGTTCAGAGTCACCGTTCCGGCGGCGATGTTGGTCTGGCTGGGTCCGGCATTGGCGATCGGCGGGCTGGAGCCGACGCGCCGCGTGCCAAGCTCCCACTTGATGCGCGGAATGTCCATCGGCACCGGCGACGTGATCTTGCCGTATTCCTTCGGGTGGATGTAGTTGCCGGCTTCGAAACCGAAAACTACGCGGCCGGTTTCCTTGCGGGCGATGTAAGTCGTGTCGAGGTCGGCTTCCGCGGTGAACGCGATGTGCGCGCTCAACGGCTGCACCAACTTCAACTCGGCGCCCGGACGGGAACGCTCGCCCGGCATGCGGCGGCGCTCATATTCCACGTTGCCGGACAGGTAGGCGTTGCCCCATGTCCCCACCAGGCCGTTGATACCGAACTGGTCCACGATGCCGGCATAGGTTTGCAGGAACGCGCCCGGCGCAAGCGTCACGTTGTTCAGGACGGCAGTGTTCTTAAAGCCCTTGGTGCCGAACATACCGATGCGGCCTCTGCCGAAGATGTAATCCAACAGGAACGCCGCCTGACCCAGGCCGCCGCCCTGCTGGAACTGGGAGAGGTTCAAATACTTGAAGCTGCCGAAGGCGCCGGCTTGCAAGTTACCCCAGCGGTTGACCAAGCCGATATCGAACTGCCCTTCCTGGCTGGAGCCGCTGTTGTAGATGTATTCGCCTTGCGCTTGCACGGCGCGCATCCCGTCTCCGCCGAACGGCGAGAAGAACTGCGCGCGGCCGCTGAAATTCGCGTTGCCGATACGGGCGCCGCCGAAATTCGGGCCGATGTTGATGCCCACGATGGAGAATTTCTTGTTGCGCCGCTGCGCTTCATCAACTGCGCCAATCGCTTCGGTGTGCGCGATGTTCTGCGTCTGCTGCTCGCTGAGCGGCTTGGGCAGTCCGGCCACCTGGTCGCGAAGAGCGTTGTGCTGGTTGCGCAGGTCGGCAAGCTGGCTCTTGAGATTGTCGTTCTCGCCTTGCAGACCCTTCAGAGCGGCAAGAATGTCGTCCAGTTTGTCCAGCCGCTTGAGAATCTGCGCGCAGCAATCGGCCTGCTGCTTCATCATGTCCTGCAGATTATTCAGGGCTTTCAGAATGTCCCCGATATCCCCCGCTTTAATGAGATTGCCGTTGGCGTCGCGCACTTCAATGCGGACCCGGCGATTCATAAAGCGGCCTTCCTTGCTCTTATTGTCGACTTCCGGAGTGCGCTTACCGTCGCCCGCGGTAGAGATCTGGTCGGCCGATGCCCCGTACTTAACCAGAAACGCTTTGACGGTTTCGGCGCGCTTCACCGCGAGTTTGTCGTTGTAAGCAGCCGATCCGACGTAGTCGGTATTCCCCGTTACTTTAACTTTGTAGTCTTTATGCTGACTTAGTATGTCAGCCAGGCGCAGCAGGCTGGGATAGCCGTCCGACAAAATGGAGGAGTTGAACTCAAAATTGATCTCCTCCCAATCCTCTTTTGTCTGATCGCTGGGCGGCGTCAGACCTTGCGCGAATAAGCCGGAGGCTAAAAGCCCGAGCGCTCCAATCGCTGCTAGTTTTTTCATTGTTTTCTAACTCTCCTCAACTGAATCCACATGTGCAAAATAACCGTCACTTTTCAGAGACCCCAACACGCCGCTGGATGACCCGCGGCAAATCTTCCCAAGACCAAGTGTCCGCCGGAATCTGGTTTCATCCCGGCAGGCCGCCGCAAAACATGGCAGCCGCGTTGGCGCAGTTAAGACTAGAATACACCGAAACATTTACTTATCTAAAACAATTTGATGGGCTTACATGCAGGTCCCGGGTGCTTCCCCGTACATTCCCGCACCCGGAAATGAGACAATAATCAGGTGAAGCTGCCGGACGGACAGTCGCTCCCGGCGCCTTCGGGCGCTGGGGGAGGAAAGTCCGGTCTCCACAGGGCGGCGTGCCGGCTAACGGCCGGGGGGACCGTAAGGTTCTACGGAAAGTGCCACAGAAAAGATACCGCCTTACTGCATAAGTAGGGTAAGGGTGAAATGGTGCGGTAAGAGCGCACCGCGCTGTGAGCAATCACAGCGGCAGGGCAAACCCCACGCGGAGCAAGACCAAATAGGGGAGGAGGGACGGCCCGTCCCGTTCGACTTCCGGGTAGGTTGCTAGAGCCGGGTAGTAATATCCGGCCCAGAGGAATGACTGTCGCCCGCAAGGGTACAGAAACCGGCTTATAGTTCGGCAGCTTCTATAACTCTTACTACTTATCAGGTACATTCCCTAAGCTAACGATCGATGCTACCTGTGTCGTATAATCCGTGCGTATGACCCGTATCGTCGCAGCATTCGCCTTCCTTTCTACACTCGCGTTCGCTCAGCGCGGCCAGCAGACGCCTCAATATCCGAATCGGACGGAAGCCGATTGGACAGTGGAGAACTTCACTTTTCACACCGGCGAAAAACTCGATCAGCTTCGCATGCACTACACCACGGTAGGAACTCCGGCGCGCGATGCGTCGGGGCGCGTCACCAACGCCGTGCTGGTTATGCATGGCACCGGGGGTACCGGCCGGCCGTTCCTCGGCGCCGGATTCGGCGGCGTGCTATTCGGAAAAGGTCAGCCGTTGGATGCGGCCACGCACTATATCATTCTGCCGGACGATGTGGGGCACGGCGGGTCCAGCAAGCCGAGCAACGGGCTCCGCATGAAGTTTCCGCACTACGACTACGCCGACATGGTCCGCGCCGAATACGCGCTGGTGCATGACGGCCTGAAAGTCAATCATCTGCGGCTGGTGATGGGCACCAGCATGGGCGCGATGCACACGTGGCTCTGGGGCGAGATGTATCCGGATTTTATGGATGCCCTGATGCCGCTGGCGAGCGCCCCCGTGCGTATCGTTGGACGCAACCGCATGTTCCGCGACATGATCATACAGGCCATTAAGGGCGACCCCGAATGGCAGGACGGCAACTACACCAAGCCGCCGGCCAACGGCCTGATCGCCGCGCAATATTCGCTCTGGATGATGACCACGAGCTCCCTACAACTGCACAAAACTCTCAACACCGTGGAAAAAGCGGACGCCGCCGTAACGCAGCTTCGCCAGCGCGCCGTTCGCACCGACGCCAACGACATGCTGTACTATTTCGACTCCTCCACGGATTACGATCCGGAACCGGACCTCGCCAAGATCCAAGCGCCGCTCTGGGCCGTGAATTCGGCCGACGACGTCGTGAATCCGCCCGAACTCGGCATCCTGGAGCGCACCATCGTCAAGGTGCCGCACGGCCGCTACATCCTGATTCCGACGAGCGACGAAACACGAGGCCACGGGACGCACTCCCGCGCCGTGGTGTGGCAGAACTACCTCGTGGATTTGCTGAAGCTGACCGAGCATCGCGAGACCGGCAAGGTCGAAGTACCTCGCATTCACGAGCTCCTTGATGCCCGCGACGCCGGGCGGTAACTTTACATCAAAGTAACCGGAAGTCCACCGAGACTTCAGCCGTGGTCGCGACAGGCTTGCCGTCCTTCATCGCCGGCCTGAATCGCCACCGCTTCACCGCCTCGATTGCCTTTTCATCCAGGCCTAAACCGAGGGCGCGCAGTACTCGGGCCTGCGTCACAGCTCCCGTGGCGTCGATCTCAACGTACAGCGTCACCGTACCTTGATACTTCGCCTTGCGCGCTTCCTCCGTGTACTCCGGCTCCTTCTTAAATATCAATGCCGGAGCCGTCACTCCGGTTACCGCGCGTGTGACGACGGAATTCCCGGTTCGCTGTTCAGCCCCGGGTCTCCCGGCATAGTAGCCCTGCCGGAATTCGACACGCGCTGATGGTTCCTTCGGGCAAATCACCTGCACGCGCCGGAACGCGCCATCCATTTGGTTGTTCGTCGTGTAATAGCCCAGCGTGTAATAGCTGCTGACTCCATCGCGAGGCTGTGGCAAGCGCTCGAAGCCGAAGCTCATAATCTTCTGCGCCACTCCATCCTCGAAGATAGTGAAATCGTTGGCGCTCAATCCTTCAATGGTGTCCCCGTTGCCGCCGTGGACGTACACAGTCTCCACCACCAGTCGCGACGCCGCCGAAAAGTGGCTCGTCGGGACTTCCTGCGCGTCTACGACGCGTACCGTGGAAACAGTGAGCGCCAGGATTGCCGCCGCGCACGCCATGCCGATCGCACGCCTTCCCGCGGGTCCGCGGTGCTGCCCTGCGTCGAGCACCGCACGCACGCGCGTGGAAAGATCGGAAGCATTCGCCATCGCGGGTACCGGAGCCGCGCCGCTGCTGCCCAATCGCCGCGCCAGCTCGACCAGTTGCTCCGCATACGATGCCGCCTCGCTGCGCTGCAACACGGCGTCGTCGCAGCACCGCTCCGCTTCCACGCCGAGACGCCGCCACGCCATCCACACCAGCGGATTGAACCAATACGCCGCGCACAGCAGGCGGGCGGCGCAAAGCGTCAGCCAGTCGAAGCGGCGGACATGCTCGAGTTCATGCAGCAGGGCGCGCGTGAGATCGGCCTCGCTCCAATGCCCGGCGTCAACCGGCAGGATGATGGCGGGGTGCGTGAGGCCGCACGCGATCGGGCCGGCGAGTTCGCGGCTCTGCAGCACTTCGATGCGCTTGCCGTGCGCCAATTCACCGGCCAGGTTCTGGCCCGCGCTCCACGGCAGGGCGCGGCGGCGTATGCGGGAGAGCCGCCAAAGTCCGGCGGCGGCCGGGCTGAGGAAGAGCGCGGCTCCCGCCAGATAGGCGAGCAGCAGCCAATTCGTCGCGGGCGGTGGAGGCACGCTGCCAACCGGGCGCGGCACTGCAAACGCGCCGGGCGGCGGCGCGGACGGACTTGCGGCACGCGTCACGCGAATCTGCATCGCCGGCGCCCACAGCGACGCCGCGGGCAAAATGAGCAGCACCACGAATCCCGCCGCCAGTGTGGCGTGGCGCACCGAAGCCCGGCTCCGCCGCAACATTCCAACCGCCGCCAGCATCAAAGCTGCGACAACTGTCGCTTTCACAAGAATAGCGATCATCACTTTGCCTTCCTTTCCTTGCGCACGCGCTCGATCTCGCGTTTCAGGCCGTCCAGCTCTTCGTCGGTCCACGGCTCCTGCCGTACCAGCGCCGATATCATCTGCTGCTTGCTGCCGCCGAAGAACGTCTCCACCAGTTGCTGAAGAGCGCCGCGCTGAGCGGCGACGGGAGACGAAGTGGCCGAATACAAATAGCGAAGCCCATCCTGCTGATGCTTCAGGAAGCCCTTCTTTTCCAGCCGCCCAAGCATCACCCGTACGCTGGAATCCGTGGGAGGGTTCGTCAGCCGCTCGCGAATCTCCTCGGCGGCCGCGCGATTGCCCAGCGCAAATACCGCGTTCATGATTTCCCGTTCCCGCCTGCTCAGTTTCTCGGTCTTCATGCGACACCTGTCACATCATAGGCGCGACAATTGTCGCATGTCAACAGGAAAGTGAGTCCTAAACGTGCCGACAGGAATCCTTCCTGTCGGGCCGCGCGCAGCGCGGCTGCACCAAGGTAAAATCCAGGACACATGCGATTCACAGTCCTTGCCCTCCTTCCGCTCGCCGCCATGGCCGCCAGCAACCTCGCCCCCGACGCCGACCGGCAGCTTGCCCGCGACATCTACAAGGAATTCGTCGAAATTAAATCCGGCTTCACCACAGGCTCCACCACGCCCGTGGCCGAAGCCGCCGCGCGCCGTCTCCGCGCCGCCGGTTTCGCCGCTTCCGATATCTTCATCGGCGGCGCTATCCCCACCAAAGCCAACATCGTCGTTCGCTACCGCGGCGCCGGGAAGCTCAAGCCGATTCTCCTGCTCGCGCACGAAGACGTGGTCGAAGCCAAACGCGAAGACTGGACCATGGACCCCTTCACCTTCATCGAAAAAGACGGCTATTTCTACGGCCGCGGAACGGCTGACGACAAAGCTCAGGCAGCGCTCTGGATCGCCAATCTCATCCGTCTCAAGCACGAGGGTTACAAGCCCGATCGCGACATCATCGTGGCGCTGACCGCCGATGAAGAAGGTGGCGGACCGTACAACGGAGTCGCGTGGCTGCTAAAAAACCATCGCGACCTAATCGACGCCGAGTTCGCCCTCAACGAAGGCGGCAAGGGGCAGCTCGACCACGGCAAGCGCCTCTCCAACGATCTGCAGGCCGCCGAAAAGTGGTACCTGGATCTTCGTCTCGAAGTCCGCAACAAGGGCGGTCACAGCTCCATGCCGGTGCCCGACAACGCCATCTATCATCTCGCCCACGCCCTGACGCGCATCGCCGTAACCAACTTTCCGCTGAAGACCAACGAAGTGACACGCGCCTACTTCGGCGGCCTCGCTAAGCTCGATAACACTGCCATGAAAGCGGATCTTGCTAAAATTGCCGCCGGCGATACGGCCGCGATGCAGCGCGTCGCCGCCTCCTCACCCGCATGGAATTCCATGCTGCGGACTACGTGCGTCGCGACCATGCTGGAAGGCGGCCACGCCAAAAACGCACTGCCGCAACTCGCCGCCGCCAATATCAACTGCCGCGTGCATCCGGACGATTCGCTCGAGTTCGTCATGTCGACTCTGAAATCGGCCATCGCCGACGACGCCGTCAAAATCACCGTCGCCAACCAGGAGGAAAAGGCGCCCGCTTCGCCGCTGCGCCCCGACATCATGCGCGCCATGTCGCGCATCACCGACACCATGTGGCCCGGCGTCACCGTGCTGCCCTACATGTCGACCGGCGCTACCGACGGCCGTATGCTGCGCGATGCCGGAATCCCCTGCTACGGCGTGCAGGGCTTCTTCGTCGAGCGTGACGACAATCGCGCGCATGGTCGCGACGAGCGCATGCTGACCACCTCGTTTTACGAAGGGCAGACGTTCCTGTACGAAATGGTGAAGGATCTCACCACCGCGAAATAATGCGCCTGCCGCTTATTGAATGAGCACCTGCACGGCATTCGAAGCGATGCCGTCCACCGTGACGATGATGTTGACCAGCCCGGCTCCGCGTAAGGTAAGCGGCAGCGGGATGTTCACCTGATCGAGCCCCGCCGCTTGTCCCTGCGGACCGGCAAATTGCACCGCCACCGTCTGTCCGCCGATGGTCGCAGTCACGGCGGCGAGCGTGGGGTGCGCGCCTATGCCTGTGCCGAACAGTTCGAGGAAGGTCGGTGTGTCCAAACCGGGGTCGAGGGCAAGCGGCTTGCAAACGCTCTGGCTGCTGCAGTCGAAAACCGGGAATACCGTTTGCGGGCCGCTGGGGCCGCCAATTGTGCGAACCGCCAGAGCCGCCGCGACATCGCCTCCGGGCATCGTGAACAGTCCGGGAGCTACTGCCAGAATGCCCGCTGGTCCTTGCGACGCGATGCGTCCGTTCAGAGTCACATTGACGGTTGCGTTGCCGAGCGCCGCTTGCGCGGGAACCAGGAAATTGATCTGGCTGGGCGATGCAAAGATGATGGAAGCATTTAAGCTCGCGCCCGCGGAATCGATAACCTGCACGGCCGCCCCGGCGGGAAAGCCAGCGCCCCAAGCCGTCGCGAAGGAGCCCGGAGCCACAGTCATGCTTCCGCTCGCAGCCGACGTCACTACGAGCCTGGTGGACGCCTGCCCGAATGCCAGACCCGCAAACACGAGGAGAATCAGAGACTGCCTCATGCCATTAGGACGCACGGCGCGCGGAAATCGTCACTCCCCGCCGGCGCGCCCGCGTGATACTTAGCTCACAACCCGCTGCTCCGCCCAACGGCCGGTCCCCCTCGCGGGCGACTTCCGGGGTAGGATCTTGATTTGGGGACCGTAAACCTATGGTGACGCTCGCCCGGCCATCGCTACAGACCGGTGGCGCTGCCGATTGACGCATGGCCACAGCCGCCGCTTCATTGCGAGCCTTGCTCGCTCGCCTCATCGACTACGCAGGTCTGTTTCCGCCCGCGGGGCTGCCGCTCACTGCCGTCGTCGAAAACTATTCCGCTTACCTCGCCTCCTCTGACGCCTGGATCCTGAACCGCCTGGTGCTTCCGGCCGCCAAACTCGCCGGCGCGCAGTTGCCGCCCGACGGACGGCTCACCTTGCTGGTGGAAAGCGAGCCCTCGTCCGCTCCGCCCCAAGTGGAGACTTTCGAAAGCAAGTTCGCACGCCCGTTCTCGCGGCCCACTTACTACGAACTGCCCCTGGATGCGGTGCCGTCCGGCGGCTTCGCCAAGGTGCGCACCGGTGGCTTGACACCCGACATGATTCCCCCAACCACGCAAATCGCCGGGTTTCTGATGGAAGCCGCGCGCCGCCGCGTGCCGTTCAAAGCCACCGCCGGGCTGCATCATCCCCTCCGCTCATTGCACCCGCTGACCTATGCCGGCGAAGCGCCGCACGCGGTCATGCACGGCTTCATCAATGTCTTCACCGCGGCGGCGTTTGCGTGGCATGGCGCGAAAGCTCTGGTGGTGGCGGACGTGCTCAATGATGTGGATGCCACGGCGTTCTCCTTCACCGACGCCGAACTCCGCTGGCGCGGCCGCGCGCTCTCCACCGCGCAGATCGAAGCAGCGCGCCGCGAGTTCGCGCATAGCTTCGGCTCCTGCTCCTTCGAAGAACCGCTCGCCGACCTGCGCGAACTGGGCTGGTTATGATCGATCGTACGCACGATCCCAAACTCCAAAGCTGGGTGGAATCCGCCAATGTGCCGGGCGCCGATTTTCCGCTGCAGAATCTCCCGTACGCCATGTTCCGGCAGCCGGGTAGCCACACGCCGCGCGCGGGAGTCGCCATCGGCGACCAGATTCTCGATATGGCATCCGCGTTCGGCGTCCGCACCGTTGCCGAGGTGATGAGCATGCCGAAGCAGCAGCGGGTCGAACTGCGCGCGCGCATCAGCGATTTTTTGGTGACGCGAACCACGCGCGCCCAGGATTTTCTCTCGCCGATTGCCACCGCGCGCCTGATGCTGCCGTGCCAAATCGGCGACTACACGGATTTCTACGCCTCCATTCACCACGCCACCAACGTCGGTAGCATGTTCCGTCCGGACAATCCGCTGCTGCCGAATTACAAGTGGCTGCCGGTGGGCTATCACGGGCGGGCATCCAGCATTGTGGTGAGCGGGACTCCCGTGCGGCGGCCGTGCGGTCAGACCACTGCAAATCCCGCCGGCCCGCCGGCCTTCGGCCCGAGCAAGCGCCTCGATTATGAACTTGAGCTCGGTGCGTTTCTCGGTCCGGAAAATGCGCTCGGCGAACCGGTGCCGGTGGCGAACGCCATGGATCACGTTGTCGGCGTGTGTCTGCTGAACGATTGGTCGGCGCGCGATATACAGACGTGGGAGTATCAGCCGCTCGGCCCGTTCCTCGCCAAGAATTTCGCTACGTCTATTTCGCCGTGGGTGGTCACAACCGAAGCGCTGGAGCCCTTCCGGCGCGATCCCGATCGACGGCCGCCCGGCGACCCCGAGCCGCTGCCGCATCTGCGGACGGCGGCGCCCGACGCTTATGACATCTCGCTCGAAGTTTGGCTTCGTTCCGCAAAAATGCCCGCGCCGATGCGGATCAGCCGCACAAATTTTTCGGGAATGTACTGGACGCTGTCGCAGATGGTGGCGCATCACGCGTCGAACGGATGCAATCTGCGTCCCGGGGACCTGATCGGCAGCGGGACGGTGTCGGGTCCGGCGAAGGAAAACCGAGGCTGCCTGCTGGAAATGGCGTGGCGCGGAACGGAGCCGGTGGAACTGCCAACCGGCGAAAGACGGACGTTCCTGGAAGACGGCGACGAAGTAATCTTCAAAGGCTGGTGCGAAAAGCCAGGTTTCCGCAGAATCGCCCTAGGAGACTGCCGGGGAATCGTGGTGCCAGTCCCGACCGGTCTCCCGACCGGTCGATGAGCGCAAAGCGCTCAAGTCTTCTGCTGATGATGCCTCCGGCATCGCCCTTGCAGCGGGCAGCAGCCGACGGATCGTCGTGCCAGTACCGACCGGTCTCCAGACCGGTCGATGAGCGCAAAGCGCTCAAGTCTTCTGCTGATGATGCGTCCGGCACCGCCCTTACAGCGGGCAGCAGCCGACGGATCCTCGTGCCAGTACCGACCGGTCTCCCGACCGGTCGATGAGCGCGGAGCGCTCAAGTGAACGCTCCGCCCCAGCGATTCCCTTACTTCTGGTGATGATGCGTCCGGCAGCACTGACCGCCCTTGCAGCAATCACCCGTCGGGCAGCAGTTCGACTTGACAGCCGAAGCTCCCAGAGAAATGCCCACCAGCGTGAGCAGAGTCAAAGCGGCAAACGTAATCTTCTTCATGAGAATTGTTCTCCTAATCGATTGAATTTTCGAAACGAACCGAGGCGGTGCAGAGCGGCTCAGATCAGGAGAACGCGATTGCGGAGGTACAGCTCGAAACTGGCCGTGTTGGCCACCGGGACGGTTGCCCGGTGCGCCTCCACAGGCGCCATCGGAAGGGGTAACACCACCGCCGCCGGAATCACCGCAAGCGGAGCGGCTTTGCCGTTTTCCAACAGAACCAGCGGGCAGTTTCGCATCGTGCCCTGCGCCGGCTGATGCTTATGGCAACAGGCATGAGCGGTGGGAAATGTACACGCCATCGCCGGGCAAATCACGATCACGGCGATCAGCGCCGCAACCATGGCCACCGGAATGTAGCGATTTACCACCAAAGCGCATTATAAAACAAGACTAAAAAGTCCGCAATCGGAAAATATCATGTACCTGTGGTACTATGCAGAGGGATCTGGATCGGTCTCCGATGTACGTCCTTCCCTTGAAGTAAACACCTTTTTTAGATGAACTTACGCTCTCTTTTCAGCCTATTTTCCTCGGACCTGGCGATCGATCTCGGGACGGCGAATACCCTCGTGTACGCCAAGGGCAAGGGCATCGTTGTGAACGAACCCTCCATCGTCGCCATCAACAAAAATACCGGCGAAGTGGAAGCAGTCGGCAAAGAAGCCAAGGAAATGCTGGGCCGCACTCCCGGCAACATCGTCGCCATCAAGCCGATGAAAGATGGTGTAATCGCCGACTTCAAAGTCACCGAGCGCATGCTGAATTACTTCATTCAGAAGGCGCACGGCCGCAAGATGCTGGTGCATCCCCGCATCGTAATCGGCGTCCCCAGTGAGATCACGCAGGTGGAAAAGCGCGCCGTCATGGACTCGGCGTATCGCGCCAAAGCCAGCGAAGTGCACCTCGTAGAACAGGCCATGGTCGCTGCCATAGGCGCCGGGCTGCCGATCACCGAACCCAGCGGCAACATGGTTGTGGATATCGGCGGCGGCACCACCGACGTCGCGGTCATCTCTTTATCCGGTATCGTCTATTCGCGGTCCGTGCGCGTGGCCGGCAATGAGATGGATGACGCCGTCATGCAGTTCCTCAAGCGCAAGTACAACCTGCTGATCGGCGAACGTACCGCCGAAGCAATCAAGATCGAAATCGGCTCGGCCTATCCGCTGGATAAGCCGATCACGATGGAAATCAAAGGCCGCAACCTCATCGAAGGCGTGCCGCGTACCATTACCATCGACGATTCGGAAATTCGCGAGTCGCTGTCGGAATGCGTGGCTACCATCGTCAATGCCATTCGCGTGGCGCTTGAACGCACTCCTCCCGAACTGAGCGCGGACATCAGCGATCGCGGAATAGTGCTCACCGGCGGCGGCGCGCTGCTGAAGAATCTGGACAAGCGCATCCGCGAGGAAACGGGGCTCCCGGTTTCGATTGCCGACGACCCACTGGCTTCCGTGGTGCTCGGCACCGGTCGCATGCTCAGCGATTTCCGGCTGCTGCGTAAGATTTCGATAGACTAAGGAGAAGGGCGGGTCCCCCTCCCCATGGAGTCTTTCCTCACCCGATACCGCAATATAACGGTGCTGCTGCTGGTCATCGCCGCGCAGTTGGTGCTGCTTTCCGTTCAGGTGAAGAATGACCGCGATGTTCCCCGCATCCGGGTCTGGACCGTTACCGCGGTGATGCCTCTGGCGCACCTGGTGGAATGGGTCCGCGGCGGCACCACCGGCGTGATCCGCAATTACATTCTTCTGCGCGCCGCAGACACCGAGAATCGCAAGCTGAAGGACGAAGTCGGCAAGCTCCGCATCGAAAACACGTTTCTGAAAAACGAGCTCAGCACGGCCGACCGCGCCAAAGCCCTGCAGATTTTCCAGGCGAACACGCCGTCCAAAACGCTCGCCGCCAATGTGGTGGGCATCGCCGCCGGCCTGAATTCGAAGGCCGTCTATGTGAACCGCGGTTCCATCGCGGGCGTGCAGCGTGGCATGGCTGTGGTGACTCCGGACGGCATCGTGGGCAAGGTGATCACCGCCTTTCCGACCACCAGCCTCGTGCTGCTCGTCACCGACCCTGAATTCGCAGCCGGTGTGATCGCGCAAAAATCGCAGGCGCGCGGCACGCTCAAAGGGCAGGGAACCCCGATGTGCAAGGTGGATTACATCCCCGCCGATGAAAAGGTCGAGGTGGGCGAGACGTTCTACACCTCCGGTGACGATCGCATTTTTCCGCGCGGGTTCGTGGCCGGTGTCGTTCGCAGCGTCCGCCCCGGAAGCCCGTTTCAGGAAATTCTCGTCGAGCCCACGGGTGTTCAGCACGGCGTCGAAGACGTGCTGATTCTGATTCAAGGCGTGCATCAGGATATTCCGGATGCCCCGCCCGCGAATCAGCCCGTATACATTGCGCCTCCGCCGCCCGCGAGCACATCCACCGCCGCGGCGCCGGTTCCCGGAGCGGCCGCTCCGGCGGGCACGGAAGCAGATCGTTTGCGGACGCAGTATAAGGTGGCCGGCGATGCCCAGGGTCACGTTTTTGGCGAGGGTGGTCCGGGCACCAAGCCGCCGGACTTCACGAAACTCGGTATGCCGGGCCAGCCGGCGGCGCCGCCGAAACAGCCGCCCGCCGCCGCCAATCCGGCCGCGCCGGCCGGCACCGCCCCCAACACCGTCGCGCCCCCCAGGCCTCTGCCAAAAACAGGCGAGCCCACCGGCGCGCCTGCTCATGCTCCTGCCGCCGCGCCGCCGAAGCCGCAGGCGAAAACCGGAGGCGATGCCACCGCCGCTCCGGCCGTGCGGCCGCCTGACGTCGTCCGCCGCACGAATCAGACGGCAGGCGCTCCTCCCGCGGGAGGCCGCATCGAAAGATGACGTACTCGGGCGAGCGCATACTCCTCAGCAGTCAGCGCGAAGGGCAGGTTTCCCGCTTCCGCGCCTGGGTGCTGCTGGCCATTCCCTTGGCGGCGATTCTGTTCCAGGTCTACGTCCCGCTGTTCTTCCAGTTCTTACGATTTCTGGAAATGCCGCTGCTCGTGGTCGTCTACTTCGCGCTCATGCGGCGCAACCAGATTACCGGACTCATGGTGGGCGCCCTCGTGGGGCTCGCACAGGATTCGCTTTCCAAGAATCCCCTGGGAATGTTCGGCATCGTCGATACGCTGGTCGGCTATTTCGCGGCGTCCGTGGGTCTGCGCCTCGATGTGGAGCACGGCTTCATCCGCCTTCTGTTGGTGTTCTTCTTTTTCGTGTTTCACCAGTTTCTGTACTGGGTGATGGTGCGCGCTCTACTGGGGCGGCCGCTGCCGTTCGAAGTGCAGCAGACGCTCGTGGTCGGCGTGCTGAACGCGCTGGTCGGCATTTCCCTGTTTCACTTCCTCGATAAACTGCGCGAGCGTGCATGAGCGCCGCGGCCATCCTCATCGCGACCGCTAAGTTCGCGTTGTGGGAAGGTGCGTTGGGAGCGGCGGTGGCGGCGTGGCTCGGAGTGGAGTTCACGGCCGAATCTCTGCTGCTGTTCCTCTGCGCGGAGATCACGCTGGAATCTTCGCTCGCCGCGGCCTTTTCTTTCACCCGGACCAATTCGGAACCTGCTTACTGGGGCGCGGCGCTCGTTTGCGCGGCCATCGCATTTGCATGGCGCTCGCGCCTGAAACTTCCGAAATTGCGCCTTCCCTGGGCTCCGTTCGCGGCCGCGCTCGCCGCTCCGCTCGTGCTCGCGTCCTTCCACCCGGTCAGCGAAATCGATTCCGTCAATTACCTGCATTACCTCATCGAGTGGATGGCAAACCGCGCCACCCCCTACACCTTCTCGACTTACTATGTGGCGTTTTGGGAACTGAGCTTTCTGCCTGCCTGGGTCATCACCAAAATTGACGTCTTCTTCCCGCTGATCGCTTTGAAAGCGGTCGCCGTACTGGCGCTCGCGGCGTGGGTCGCGGGACGCGAACTCGGGCTCAAGCGATGGCGGCTGATGGTGACCGTGGCAGCGGCTTCCGTGCTGCCGCACATTTGGCTGGAGCCCTCCGGCGTTCCGACGCTGAAGAATGATGTGCTGCACGGCGCGGGCTTTGTGCTGCTTACCATTGCGGTGCTACGCGCAGCGCGCACCAGTTTGTCGCGGCGGGATGTTGCGATTCTGATGTTTGGAGCAGCCTTCGCGCCGGTGAAATATACGGGCGCGTTTCTCGTGGTGCTGGCCTGCGCCGCGATACTGTGGCTGCGCCGCCGCGACGGTCGCCGCCTCGTTCCGATCGCCCTCGCCGTCGCGGCATTTGGACTGTTCACGACGTGGCACTACTACGTCGCGCACGTGGTTCAGTACGGCAATCCGTTCTATCCGGCCACAGTCAATGCCGGACCCGTCCATTTGCCCGGCGAAGCGGACGTCTCCGGTACGTCGATTCTCGATGCCATCGGGTCGCCGGTGGTGTGGCGGGCGTTGTTTGTGCCGGAGCATGGGCTGTCGCCGGGGGGATTGGCATTCCCGCTTCTGTTTGCGGCGATTCTGCTTGTCGCTCCGATCCTCTGCTTTCGCCGCGCGCCGCTCCGGTGGGCCGCACTGCTCGTCTGCGCCGGCTGGTTTCTCTACTTCCGCACCTACTACGGCGCGAGCCAGATGCCCGGCGATCTGGTTTATATGAAGTACGGTCTGAACACCCTTCGCTACGTCGATGGAGTGTGGGCCGTCAGTCTGCTGATACTGGCCGCAACGTTCCGGCGCATCGCGCTGCCCGTAATGGCGATCCAACTCGCGGCCTGTCTCGCGATGCTGTATGCGCGCATTCCGGCGGCGATTTACTCGCCCGTCGCAATCGTAGGCATCGCGCTCGTCGCGTTCGCCTTGGCACGCGTGCCGGTTCTTGCCCTCGCAGCCCTCCTGATCGCCGGACCGTTCGCCGTCGAAGCGAACAGGCGAATCTGGAACGAGCAATGGCGCGACCTACGGCCGCAACTCGACGCCCTGCGAGGACGCGGGCTCGCGACCCTGACCGTGGAAGAGGCAGGTTACTTCGCAGGCCACATCGCCGCCGCCGGAAATCCCGTTCACCCCGAAGTGCGGTCGCTCCTGCCGGAGGAACTGGCAGCCGACCACGCGCCGTATGTGGCAGTCCTGGCGGCGCCGGGAGCGGCTCCGGAGTGGCGGCTTCATTACGGCAAAGTCCTCACGGCCGCGGGATACAAGCTGCGCAATTCAGGAGTCGCCGGAGAGATCTTTGAGTCGAAACGGCCGGGTGAATTCAAGTAGGTGGAGACCGCCCGGCGCGCGTGGCTGAGAGCACGGGGCGAATGTTCGATGAAGTAAGATTGGAACTGCCGCGGTAGCCATGGACCCAGCGTTTTGGCGGAAACTCGAAGAAATTTACCACCAGGCGCTGGAGCAGCCGCCCGAGAACCGCAAGGCATTCATCGAGAAGGTTTGCGGCGGCGATGAAAATCTGCGCGCCAAAGTCGAGTCCCTCCTCTCGGCCGACAATACACCGGACGCACAGATCGATCGTCCAGCCTGGGAAGACGCAGAAAGTCTCGTGGCGGAACGGATCGATTCGCCACTGCCCGCAGGCCGGCAGCCTGACGGCGGCGCGAACCCCGGGAGTCCCGGCCCCGGCGGTAATCTGGGACATTTCACCCTGCTGGAAAAAATCGGCGAGGGCGGCATGGGCCGGGTGTATAAGGCTCGCGACCAGCGGTTGGCGCGCTTAGTCGCCATCAAATTGCTCCCCGAAAACTGCGCGCACGAAGCGGACCGGCGCGCGCGCTTCGTTCGGGAAGCCAAGGCCGCCTCCGCTCTGAACCATCCAAACATCATCACAATACACGAGATCGGCGAGCAGGACCGCCAGACGTTCATCGTGATGGAACTCGTCGCCGGCAAGCCGTTGAGCGAGATCATTCCTCCCAAGGGACTGCCGCTCAGGGATTGCCTGCGCATCGCCGTTCAGGTGGCCGACGCCCTCTCGGCCGCGCACGCGGCTCAAATTATCCATCGCGATCTGAAGCCCGCGAACATCATGGTCGATGCGAGTGGCCGCATCAAAGTACTGGACTTCGGGCTGGCGAAGCTGACGGTGGATTCGCCCAGCCTGGGATCCGGCGAGCCAACCCGGTCTTTATCCGTCGGCCCAGTGCGCAGCGAGCCCGGGATGATCGTCGGCAGTTTCCCTTACATGTCGCCTGAACAGGCGGAAGGCAAGAAACTTGACTCGCGGTCGGACATTTTCAGTTTCGGCGCCGTGCTCTACGAAATGGTAACCGGGAGGCGCGCGTTTCGGGGCGACTCCGCCGCGTCTACTCTGGCGGCGGTCTTGCGCGAGGAACCCACCGCGCCTACTCTGATCGCCCCGGACGTGCCTCGGGAACTGGAACGCATCATTCAGCGTTGCTTGCGCAAAGATCCTGACCGGCGCTTCCACACGATGAACGACGTGAAAGTGGAACTTGAAGAGGTAAGAGAGGAATCGGAACCGGGTGTACAGGCCGCCAATCAAAAGACCCGTAGCCGGAGCCGCGTTTGGTGGTATGTGGCCGCAGCGGTGGTGGTGATTGGGCTTGCAGCGCTTCGATTTCGGGGCGCATTGGCTGGGATTCCTCCCGATGTCCTTCATGCCGGCCTACTCACCAGTTTCGTGGGCGAGCACGGCGCCCCCAGTCTCTCGCCGGATGGAAATCAATATGTCTTCGCGTGGGACGGCGATGTTCCCGGCAAGCTGCACCTTTATCTCAGCCTGATCGGTAAAGGAACGCCGCTGCGGCTCACGCCGGAGAACGAATTTGCCGGGTCGCCGGCATGGTCACCCGACGGACAATCGATAGCGTTCATCAAGCAGAACGACGCTGGAGCGGACGAAGTAACCGTGATTCCCGCGCTCGGCGGCAATGAACGGCACGTAGCTACCGCGGCCGCGATATCCGACGTAACATGGTCCCCCGATTCGCGCTGGCTGCTTTGGTGTCAGTCAGGCGGCGCAGGCCCGTCTATCTTCGTCGCACCATCTGGCGGCGGCGAGGCGCGAAGCTTGCTGGACCGTCAAGCAGCCAAAGGATACGGGTTCGCCACAGTCTCGCCCGACGGGCGACAGGTTGTATATGAAGTTATTGCCGGCGATTTCGATAGCGATCTCTTTGTCAGTGGATTTCAGGACGGGAAACTCACAGGCCAGGCGCGCCAGCTCACGTTCGATCACATTACCAAGAGCAGCGCGGCTTGGACGGCCGATGGAAAGGAAATTGTGTACGTGTCCGGCGATTGGTTCACCACCGAGGCCGGTATTCGACGCGTCCCAGTTGCCGGGGGAGCGCCAAGAAGTGTCGAAGGAATCGGCGTGAATGCCTTCAATTTGACTTACTCCTCCAAAGCTCGGCGCCTGATCTATTCCACAGTATTTATCAACTACGATATTCATCGCCTGGACCTCCGGGATTCTCATGCAAAACCCGAGCGGTTTCTCTCTTCGAGTCGCTTCGAGTCAAGCCCCTCTTATTCGCCGGATGGTAAGCGCATCGCTTTCGATTCCAATCGAGGCGGCACTCATCAGATCTGGGTGGCTGATGCGGATGGAACCAACCCCTTCCCCGTGACCTCGTTCAAGATCGGTTTGACCGGCAGTGGACTGTGGTCCCCGGATGGCCAATCCCTGGTATTCGATGCGCGTCCGGGGTCGAACGCGGATGTCTATACGATTCCTGCTTCCGGCGGTCAGGTCAGGAAGTTGACGGATTTCCCGGGAGAGAATCACAACGGCGTCTGGTCGATGGATGGCAAATGGATCTATTTCGCGTCACGCCGCGCGGGCGATCCGGAAATTTTTCGCATGCATGGCGATGGCTCCGGAGTGCAGCAAATGACGAACCACGGCGGGATACTGCCAAGAGTGTCTCTCGATGGGAAATGGCTGTATTACTCGGTGGCCAACAACGGCATTTGGAAGATGCCGGTAGATGGCGGCGCAGCCACGCAGGCGCTCACCAAGCAACAAATCGCCCACGCTTATACTTTTACGGTTACAGCACAGGGGATTTATGGCATGGCCGCCAAAGGACCGAATGGTTACGCAATTGTCTTCTATCCCTTCGACGGAAGTAGCGCGCGCACTCTGATCGAAGTCGACCGGCCTATCTATCTTTACCCCGCGATTTCTCCTGACGGACATTATCTTCTCTATACGACCAGGGATGACCCCGTCTTTGAAATGAGGTTAGTGGATAACTTCCGCTAGGGCAGCGCCTGTTCTGGCGCAGACCGCTCCTCACTGCCAGTGAAGACAGTTCATATTCCTGGCGATTGCCTTCTTCTGTGCCAAAGTGATTTCATGCTGGAATCGCGGGTTGTCCGTAAGGTGCTCGTCGTAATCAAAGACAGGGCGCTTGAAGCAGAAGACGAAGTGGCGATGAAAGTCCCAGAGTATCGCGCTCCCAGTCTGTTGCTTGAATGGCCTAAGATCCAAGACTGATCCCACACCTGGAAGAGCTTGCACGAACTCCGCCAAGCCGGCAAATGCAGCAACGCCCCCATCCTCGCCGTTGGTCAACACAATTCCCAGCAAATCGGAATGCAATGCGGATCGCGCCTCGGCAATGGAGAGCCGGACCGCCTCCCGATAATACTCATTTCCGTTGCCTGCTTCATATCGGCCTTCGTGTACGTGAGATATCATTCCACCCGGTCGCCCTTCAGGTGGAATCACCGTCACACCCATGCAGCCTGAGAAGCCCCAGCTAATTAGATTCGTCGCGCCGTCCAGGGAGATTCCCATGTTGCCCTGGTCGATCGCCGCCGGCCTTGCGACTCGCGCGAGAGCGTCGTCATTCGTCTCGGCGTCCTCGAAAATAGTTGTTCCGTTCACGCGGTGGGACATTCCGTTTCCACCCTTCCGAGCAGTGCCGATTGCCAGAGCGATACTGCGCGCCGTCTACGGCTGATGAACGACTCGATTGGGAAGCAGGACTTTACCGCATTACGGGCCGAGGCCCACGCAATCGATCAATCAGGCGCTGTTGCTCCCGGCAGATCCTTCTCAATCCCGGAATCAGGCGAGATTCACGTCTTCCGCCTGTAATCCCTTTGGGCCGTTCTTTACGACGAAGGATACGCGAGCGCCTTCGTCGAGCGAGCGGTAGCCGCTCGCGGTAATAGCAGAAAAGTGGACGAACACGTCTTCGCCGTTTTCACGCTGGATAAAGCCGAAGCCTTTTGCCGCGTTGAACCACTTGACCGTACCAGTTTCTCGCATCAGTTCTCCTCGTCAGAGCGTATCACAACGGCGTGCGGAGCAGGCTGCTTGAGCGATTCGGTGGGAACGCGCGAGCCGCCTCCAGCCATCGCACGCGATTGATCGGCTTTTACTACTCGCGCTTTGTCCGTGGAGCACACTTCGACGGATTCGGCGACTGGAGCAAAGCGGCCCGGAGTAGAGAAGAGCTTTTTACCACGGCGGGAGTCGCCATTAGGTGATAGGCTGGGAACACCCCGTTCGGAGGAGCGAACTTCCCGTGACGCCGAAGACGATTTCCATCCTTACGAATCCGCATCCTAAATCGCACATCGTTTACCCTTACGGCGATGAAAAGCATGTCGCTGAGGCCGTAGGGATTTTCGCAGCAGCAGGACTAAGCAGCAACGAATCCGTTGTTTTGATCGCGACTGCGGAAAAACAGCATGCCATCGAACAGCGGCTCAGAGAAGAGGCCTTCGATGTCGAGGAGCTTCAAAGGGAGGGCAGACTCACGTCTCTGAACGCGGATATGCTCCTGGCGAAACTGTTAGCGTGCGAGAGTCCGGATCTCGCAAGTTTCCAGGCCGTCGTCGGTCCTATTATAGTGACAGCAAAGGCAAAGGCTCCCAGCGGGCGGGTACGACTTTACGGCGAAATGGTGAACCTCCTTTGCGGTAAGAGTGACCTTGAAGGCGCGGCTCACTTAGAAGATCTCTGGAACCAGACTATCGAATTGTACTCGGTCCCTCTGTTGTGCAGCTATTCTAACGATCTACTTTACCCTCATGAATCGACAGGATTGCCGCAAAGACTACTGGAGCTGCACTCTGATATCGCAGCGTGAGCACGGATCATAATGTGCTTTGGCGACCGTCGGCGCCTCAGTAAGCTTTCAAATGCCGTACATGCTTTGGGCGTCTGGCGGCAGCGTAGGGCTTCAGAAGGTGTAATCGCACGAAGTTGCGCCTGAAGCGGCGATTTGGGTTTCAATCTGCCCTATGCTTCTGTCGGCGCTAAACCCCATGCCGCACAGCTCGGGCTTACACGGCTTCACAACTGCTGCGGCTCCGATTGGCAACGGGAATGGAGAAAGTACTCGGCACCCCAATTAGCCAGCCGACCCTGACGTCTTGAACTCGTGGCGGTGTATTCTAATGGCGGTCCCTGTACCATCGGTCCGCAACACTGTTCCTTCGACTGAGAGCGATAGGCTAACTGAGCCGTGGAGAAGAGCTGGCCATCTAATGGACACTTCGACCGCAGAACCCGGGGGGAGTTGACGATCCAAAATGCAGTTCATTCCGCCGGTCGACAGGTTCAATGTTCTGCCGGCGCCTTCCGCTACGACGCTTCTGCGATAAACCCTGGCGCCATTTGAGCGGCAGGGCGAGTGGAAAGCGTTTCTCGGCCCGGCGGCATCTGAAATCCTGCGGTTCATCATGGCTTCCAGGCATGTTGTTGCTTCTACGTCGTTCAGCCCGTTCCAGTCCTTGGCGCCCTAGCAACCATGAACCTTGCAATGTTCCAGAAGCAGTTCCCGAATCTCCGGAGCGGATTGCGTCTTCTCGGCGGGATCTTCAAGGCCCGAGCCGGGATGTCTTTGACTTCGGTCCGCAGCAAGGGCGAGAGCCAGGACGAGTCGGTCGCGTGCGGAGCAGGTTTTTTGCATGCTGCTATGCATGAGTCTATCGAAGGGCCTTGGGAAGTCAACGCCCGGAGCCGCTGTCTTTGGGGTGGGCCGGAGTCGATAACCAAAGAGAGTTCGCCGAAGCGTCACGGTCCGCCTTGGTGCCCACGATGCAATTTTGCCCGACGCGAATCAGCGATGGCGTAGCTCCAATTGGCTGTTAACAAGTCCGCGTTTCCAGCCGAACGAATCCTGCCTAAACGAGACCTTCCGAGTATAATCATCGTCGGTCTATCTTCTATGCCGCTGAAGCGAATCCTCGTTATTGATGATGAACCCCAAGTTCTGCAGTTGATCGCGCGCATTTTGCAGCGTGGCGGGTACGAAGTAAGAACCGCGACTTCCGGCGGCGTTGTATTACAGGCCGTCGCAACCAGTCGTCCCGATCTGCTCATTTTGGACTTAAGCATGCCAGAACCGGATGGCTTCGAGGTGCTGAAGGCATTGCGCCAGCGCGAGCCCACATTGCCGGTACTTGTCATTTCAGGATTTTTGGGTGGATCGATGCTTCAAGCGGCTGAGTTATTCGGCGCTGTAGCTACTCTGGGGAAAACCGATGTACCGGAATTGCTGCTTGAAACGGTGCGGCGCGTCATTGCATAGCTGAGTGAACACCGCCGCGCGTAAACGCCAATGAGTAGCGAAGGCATTGTAATCTCGCCGATCGGCGCGCCACAAGTCCTATGCGTTCCACTGGCTGACACCCGTGCTGTTATCGAATAACTAAGAGGCGGGCAGTCTTGAAGAATCGCCTGCTTCTGCGGCCGACGTCACCCTATGCGTGCTCGCCATCTCTTTGCCGCTTCCTGTATGCCTGAGCGACGGCGAACCGCCGCTGGATTCTGTCATGGTTGTGCTGGCCATCCACTCGCGCCGCGACACGCTCGTTGAGCACGGTAGGAGTAAAGGGCTTCTCCAGGTAATCGAAAACGCATGTAACGACGAGATCTTCGAAACACTTGAAGGCGCCATCGGTAAGTCCTTCCGGAGGTGTACCAGACACCAGCAGGAGCCGGAGCCCCGGTCGGACCGCATTGGCGCGGTGTAGGGTCTCGATTCCGGAAAGGGCCCCGGGAAGGAGGTGGTCGGCGACGAAAAGGTCTACTGAGTCCTGCTCACACAGTTGGAGCGCTTGATTCGGGGATTCGCCCACCAGGATGGTCCACTGCCGACCGAGAACACGCAGATAGAGCGCGCGCGATATTTCATCGTCCTCAAGTAACAGCACGGTCTTCATAGTGGGTCTGGCGCCGGGGAAGGGGCCGAGAAGAGTTCGCGCATCCGGTCCCGAAGCACGGGTGGGCCAAACGGCTTGCGGAGGCAGCAAGTTTTGCGGATTGTTCAAATCGGTGATTCTACATGACACATGCAATTTGACGATGTCGTTTCGCGGACACTTCCGCAATCCGCCGTCCGCATTCGAGCTTGCCGAACTTCACCGTCTCGTCGTTAGCGGCGGGTTGATCGCACGGCTTTGGCAAAATATGCAGTCAGCTTGCCCTTACCCTCAGGCGTGAGTTTATTGCAGCGCGGGCGAGGTGGAGAGCGCATCAGTGCTGCAAAAGCAACAGTTAAGAACCCTCGTGATTCCACTGGAGCCACCCTGATTGCCAAAATCTTTCTCCTTTATTCGCAACCACATCCAACGCTAGCAGCCGGATCCCGCAAGCGCCCATGCCATCCTATAAGCGGGGACGCCCCGCACGCTTTCAGCCGAATTGAACGGAAAACCGAAAGATCTTTCGGTTTTGCCGATTCGCTTCGAGTAAATACAACGACTTAGGATCGAAAACCGAAAGATCTTTCGGTTTTTGAAAATGCCAAAGAAAACAAAAGGAATCGCCGCGAAATCCACTCTCCGGTCGAGACCGGAAAACCGTATAGCCTGCTACAATAAGGGTTAAGCGCGTTTGCGCGTTTTTTGTGATCCTTCCGCCGGTCGATCCAAACCTCGAACAACACCTGCAAGACAAACCGCCGCTGCACGACGATACTCGTTTCGCGTCCGGGAAAATTGCCGTCTTTCAGTACGGCACCGTTGCCATCTTCCTCTTCCTCATCGCCGGCTTCTGGAAATTGCAGATCGAACACCCGCAGGTCTACGACGAAAAGGCGCTGCAAAACAGCGTGAAGAGCGTGCCGATTCCCGCTCCCCGCGGCCGTATACGCGACCGCGACGGACGCACCATCGTCGATAACCACTCCTCCTTCAAACTCATCCTCGCCCGCGAAGCCCTCAAGGAAGATCACCTCAAGCCCATCGCCCAAGGTCTCGATCTCGACTACAACGACCTCGTCACCAAGGTGCAGAAGTTTCGCTCCCAGCCGAAGTACGTGCCCGTCGTCGTCAAGGACGGACTCTCGCCCGCCGACCTCGCCTTCGTCGCATCGCACCACGATTTTTTCCCCGAGATGGTGCTGATCGAATCGCAGTCGCGGCTCTATCCGCAAAACGGCATGCTCGCGCACGTCATCGGCTACACCGGTGAAATCAGCGAGCAGGAACTCGATGAGCCGGAATTCGCCCACAACAACCCCGGCGACATCATCGGCAAATTCGGCATCGAACGGCAATACAACTCCACGTTGACCGGTGTGGACGGACAGCGGCAGGTGGTGGTCGACAACCGCGGACAGGTTCGCGAAACGCTCCAGGAAAAAAAGGCCGTCCCCGGTAAAGATCTCCAATTGACCATCGACCTCGACCTGCAGGTGGTCGCCGAGCTCGGCATGGATTCGCCCTCCACCGAGTTGCACGTCGAGCACAAAACAGGCGCCGTTGTAGCCATGGACCCGCGCTCCGGCGAAGTGCTGGCGATGGTCAGCCGCCCGACCTTCGATGCCAACAAATTCGCGGTCCGCATCAAGGCCAAGGATTGGGAGGAGATCAACGCGAATCCCGACCATCCGCTGATGAACAAAGTGATTCAGGACCAGCAGCCGCCGGGCTCGACGTTCAAGCCGTTCACCGCCCTCGCGGGGCTGGAAAGCGGCGCCATCGACGATCAGTTCAGCGTCAATTGCTCCGGCGGCGTGGCGCTCTATGGCCGATTCCAGAAGTGCTGGGTTTACCCGAAAGGGCACGGCCGGATCTCGCTGCACCGCGGAATCGTGGATTCCTGCGACGTCTACTTCTACACGGTCGGCGCGAAGACCGGCATCGATAATCTCTCGTTCTACGGAGATCTTGTGGGCTTCGGCCATCAGACCGGCATCGACCTGCCGCACGAAGCCGCGGGCGTCATGCCCTCCGCGCAATGGAAGCTGCGCAACTACCGCCAGAAATGGTACGCCGGTGAAACACCTTCTGTCGCCATTGGCCAGGGTGCGCTCACGGTGACGCCGCTGCAACTGGCGCGCGCGCTGTCCGGCCTCGCGACCGGCGGCACATGGCACAGGCCGCGGCTGGTGGCGAACCAACCCGATAAGGTGGTCGAGTGGAAGCTCGATCCCGAGCACGTGAAGAGCGTTGTCGATGGCATGTACGGTGTCGTGAACGAAGGCGGCGGCACGGGCGCTCGCGCCAAGCTGCCGAACGTCTCCGTCTGCGGCAAGACCGGAACCGCGCAGCTCACCAGCGAAGACTACGCGCACTCCCAAGGCAAGAAGACCAGCGAGGACAATGCCTGGTTCGAGGGCTTCGCTCCCTGCGAGAACCCGGAGATCGTCGTCGTGGCGCTGCTCGAGCATTTCCCCGGTCACGGACAGTACGCCGCCCCGGTGGTCCGCGACGTCATTAAAGCGTACTTCGATAAGAAAGCGCGCCTGCAGGCCATGGCTGCGCAGCAGAAGCAGTTGACGGCGGGGCTGAACGCCCTTCAGCCGGTGCCCGCCGTGCCCACCCGGAATCAGTAAATGCGTCATCTTTCCCTTAGAGATTTGGATTGGACGCTGCTCAGCATCGTATTGCTGATCTGCGGCGTCGGCGTGGTGCAGATCTGGAGCGCCACGCTCGGCACAGGCAGTCACGATTCCTGGTGGAAGCAGATCTTCTACATTGCCGGCGGCCTGGTGCTGATGTGGATCATCATGGCCGTCGATTACCACGCTCTGATGCACCACGTTCCCCTGATGTACATCGTGAGCGTGGTGGCTCTGTTGGGAACGGCTTTCGCAGGGCAGGCGATGTTCGGTTCCAGGCGGTGGATTCCGCTCCCCGGCGGCATTCACTTACAGGTGTCGGAATTCGTCAAGTTGGTGATAATATTGTTGGTAGCTCGCTACCTGACCGAACTAAAGACCGACGAGTTGGAAGTTCGGGAGATGTTTAAACTGGCGGGCCTGGTTTTAATTCCCGCCGGTCTGGTGCTGAAACAGCCGGATTTGGGAACGGCCCTCACCTATATAGGTGTTCTGGTGGTGGGAGCCTTCCTCGCGGGTTTAAATTGGAAATACGTTTCCGCCATAGCCGTAGTGGCGGTGCTGGTGCTTCCGGTCACTTGGACTTATATTCTCAAGGACTATCAGAAGCAGCGGCTGGTGAGTTTTCTGGATCCCGAACAGGATCCTCAAGGGGCGGGATATCAGTTGATCCAGTCCCAGATTGCAATCGGGTCCGGTGGGCCGCTCGGAAAGGGGCTCACCAAAGGCACTCAGACGAGGCTGCGGTTCCTGCCCGTGCCGTACAAAGATTTTATATTTTCGGCATTTGCGGAGGAGCAAGGTTTCGTCGGGGTCGTGGTAATGTTGTCGTTGTACTTCGTGATGATCATGCGCATCGTCCAGAATGCGCAGACGGCGTCCGAACGGTCGGGTATGTATATCTGTATGGGAGTAGCTGCATTGTTGCTGTCACACATTCTGATCAACGTCGGGATGGTGGCGGGGCTGATGCCCGTGACTGGCATCCCCCTTCCCTTCATGAGCGCCGGCGGTTCCAGTATCTGGTCGAATTTCTTAGCATTGGGGCTGGTCAGCAATGTCCGGCTCAGAAGGTTTGTGAATTAAAGATTAACGGGAGCCTGAACGAGTGACCTTGGGACGGTGGCGCCATCGAGCGCTCTCCCCGGGTGGTTCCCGGCCGGGTGGTGTTTGAGAATGCGTCTCCACCGCGCGGCCAGCGTGAGTTCGGTAAGAAATTGGCTTCGTTCCGCGGAATTGTAGCGGCGCGGAGCCCACGCGAGGGTGCCCACCAGACCGTAGGTCCTTCCCGCGCTCCCGGGGAGGCAGTTAGATGTCAAAGGAGTTAGTGATTTCGGCGAGCCGCCATGAAACAAGGGTGGCGCTGATCGAAGACGATCAGGTTGTCGAAATCTATCATCAGCGCGAGAACGAATACTCCCTCGCCGGCAGCATTCATAAAGGTAGAGTGACGCGCGTGCTTCCAGGCATGCAATCGGCATTCGTCGATATCGGTCTGGAACGGGACGCGTTTCTCTACGTTTCCGACTTCTTCGAAGACAACGAAGAGTACGACAAGATCGTCACCAGCGTGGAGGAGAAGGTCTTCAAGCAGTTGGACCGTAACCCCGCTTCGGTCAGCGCCGCGCCCGTCATTACGGAGAGCTCGCTTCCGGGAGCCATCCCGGTGGAAACTGCGCCCGCGGCCGCGCCTGAGGTGAACGGAACTGCCGCTGCTGCGGAACCCGTTCACGAACAGCGCGCCGAACGCGGTCCGGATCGCGGTGGAGACCGCGGCGGCGATCGGGGCGGAGATCGTGGTGGCGACCGTGGAGGTCGCGGACGCCGCGGACGCCGTCGTCGCGGACCCCGCAGTGGAGGTGGTCGCGGACTGCCCGAATCGAAATTCTACTCGCCGCGTCCGGGAGATGAAACGCGCGCCGAAGCGCCCGAAGCAGCCGCCGAAGAAACATCCGATGCGCCTGCCGCGGCGCAGGCCGACGATTTTCTCGTCCTGCCCGGCGAATCCCTTGCCAAGTACACGGGGCCCGGCGGCGAAGAGGAGTTCGATAGCGAAGAAGAATCCGGCGCTGAGTTTGAGCCGGAACAGGTGACTGACCTCGCTGCCCAACCGCAAGCCGAGCCGCAGCCCGAGCTGGCCATTGCGATCGAGATCGCCGAGGAAGTCGTCGTCGAAGTTGCGCCGGCTGCGGAGCGCGAGCCGGAACCGGAACCCGTAGCCGCTGCCGAAGCTCATGAGGAGCCCGTCCCGGTCGCCGAAACCGCCGAGGATCTCGACCTGGTGACCGGCGATGCCGCCGAGCCGACCGACGACGATGGCGCGGCCGAAGCGCTGCCCGTGGAAGAAGAAGGTGTCGGCGAGTTGGCCGAAGCCGCCGAAGAGGCGGCGGCCGAAGGGGAAGCCGTCGAAGGCGAGCAGCCGCTCGCGGAAGAAGAAGGCCCCGAGCCGGCGCGCATCCCAACCAGCTTGACGGCGGCCTTGCGCGAGCAGGGTCCTCGCTTCCAGCACCGCGTCTCCCGCCGCATGCGCCGCAAGGGCGGCCGCGGCCCAATGGGCGATACCGCCCGCAATCCGCAGCATGAAGGCCGTTCCGATCAGGCCCCGCGCGATCGCGCGCCGGCCGAACAGCGTGAACCACGCGAGACCCGCGAAGGCCGCGAACCGCGTGAGCCTCGCGAGCAGCGCGGCGACCAGCGCAGTGCTCCCCGTCCCGAAGGCCGCGACCGCGAAGCGCGCTCCGCGCCGTCCATCAGCGACCTGCTGAAGGAAGGCCAGGAGATCATCGTTCAAATTGCCAAGGAGCCCATCGGCGCAAAGGGCGCGCGCATCACCTCGCACATCGCGCTCCCCGGCCGCTTCCTGGTGTACATGCCGACCGTGGACCACATCGGCGTCTCGCGCAAAATTCCAAGCGACGAAGAGCGCCTTCGCCTGAAGCGCATTCTGCAGAGCAATCGCACGGGCATTTCGGGCGGCTACATCGTTCGCACGGCGGGCGAGGGCCGCACCGAAGAGGAACTCCGCGCCGACATGATGTTCCTGTACAACATGTGGCTGGACATGCGCCAGAAGGCCGAAAAGCGCCCCGCGCCCATGCTGATTCATCATGACCTGAACGTGGTGGAGCGTGTGCTGCGCGATCAGCTCACCAGCAGCTTTAAGAGCATCTGGGTGGATAACGAAGAGCTTTACGAAGGCGTGCTCCGCTTCGTGCAGCGCTTCCAGCCGGCGCTGGTGAACCGCGTGAAGCTGTATACGCGATCCACGCCCATCTTCGACGAATTCGGCATTACCGCGGAGATGGAGAAAGCCTTGCGCCCGAAAGTGTGGCTCAAGAGCGGCGGCTATATCGTCATCAACCAGACCGAAGCGCTGGTGGCCATCGATATCAACACCGGCAAGTACGTCGGCAAGAGCAACCGGCTCGAGGACACCATCGTCAAGACCAACACGGACGCCATCAAGGAGATCGTGCGGCAGATCCGGCTGCGCGACCTGGGCGGCATCATCGTGGTCGACTTCATCGATATGGACGAGCGCAAGAATCGCCAAAAGGTGATGCAGGCGCTCGAAGAGGCCATGCGGGCCGACCGCGCTCCCAATAAAATTCTCCAGTTCAACGATTTCGGACTGGTGGCCATCACGCGCAAACGCGTGAAGCAAAGCCTGGAGCGCACGTTGTGCACGCCGTGTCCGTATTGCGAGGGCGCGGGCTACGTGAAGAGCCCGCAAACCGTGGTCGGCGAAATCATTCAGGAAGCGAATAAGATTGCCAAGGTTGTGGAAGGCAAGGACGTGATGCTGCGCGTTTCGCCCGAAGTCGCCAAGCTGCTGAAGAGCAATCAGAACTCGTTCCTCGGTGAGATCGAAGAGATTCTCGGCGGGCGCACAGTGATCGTGAAGAGCGATGCGCTGCTGCACCAGGATAAATTCGACCTGGCGTAGTTGATTTCGGCTCCCAGGCACTCTTAGGAGTAGTGGGACCGAAAATCGGGTTGTTGTTTCTTCTTGCGGCGAATGCAGCTTTGGGGCAAACGCCGCTCACTCTTCAGGTGAACGTTGAGCCGGCGGCGCAAGGCGCGCCGGCGCACGTGAAAGTATTTGCGCCGGCGCCAATCGCGCTATCGAGCGGCGGTTTCTCTCTCAGCTTTACTGGCGGAGCCTATCCATCGACGGCTCCCGCGATCACCGGCTTGACGGTATTCAGCGTGACTGCGGACGCAGAGGCCGTGTCCGGCGTGACGGGCGATGCATTCTTCCACCCGCCCTACGGATTCGGAGTTTCCTTCTTCTCCCCCGCCGCCGGTGTTGGCCGAGTCCCGGGCTTGCCGCTGTTTGAATTCTCGCTGACGATTACACAGACGGTCACGGTGCAAGTGACGGGGAACGCCTTTGGCCCTTTCGGCGCATACACGCTGAGCTCTTCAGTTACACCGATCGCAGTTGCCGGCGGCCTATCTCTCCAGGGCATGACGGCCGATACCGGAACGTCGCTGTACACGTTCCCGCGGCAGTCTACGACCGGGGGAACGTGTGCGCGACGGTTCCCTATCGAAGCCAACGCCCCCGCCTTTCTGCAATTCCAGAACCCCGGCGCCGAGGCTGCTCAGGTGACCGTAACCAACGCGTTTCCCTCCGGCACGAAGACGGTCAGCGTTGCGCCGAACGGCACCCTGCAGATGTCGATCGTGGATCCCGCGAACTCTAGCTTCCAATCGTCCGCTCCCGTGCGCGCAATTTGTTACTACCTGATGCCGCATGATCCGAACGTGAGCGATATTCGCGAATTTCCTCCGTTGACGCTCATAGCCGCCGCGCCGGTGATCGGCTGGTTGGGGAATGCGGCTAACCAGGAATCTGGTGCCGTCGCACCGAACGAGATCGTGACGTTCTTCGGAGCGGGGTTCGGCAATGAGCCGCCGCAATTGACGTTCGACGGCGTCGAGGCGCGGGTGCTCTACGCGTCGGACTCGCAAATCAACGCCATCGTACCCGCGGGGCTCGCGGGCCGGAGCGAAAGCAACGTGCAACTGGCGAACGCGAACGGGGTAGCTCAGTGGACCAACACGATGGCCGTTGCGGCGCCGGCGATCTTCGGCGTGCTGAACCAGGACAACTCGCTGAACGGCAACGCAACGCCGGCAGCGCGCGGCAGCGTGGTGCAGATTTTCGCCACCGGCGCCGGGAACGGGCTGAGCGCTTCGGTGACAATTGGCGGCGAGAACGCAGAAGTGCTGTATGCGGGGCAGGCGCCGGGAGCGGTCGATGGACTCTTTCAGGTGAACGCTGTGATTCCGCGCGGCGTTTCGGGCGTTGCGGCGCTGGTTCTCGCGGTGGACGGGTCGACCGCGAGTTTCCCGATCGCAGTAGAGTAACGCCCTAGTGCGACGAATACTGTTGCTGCGGCGGATTCAGTTTGATCTCGACGGTCTTCTCGGGTTCCTCGATCTCGAAGATTTTCCCGAAGGTCTGGTAGCCCTTGGCGTTGATCTGGATCAGAATGTTGCCCTGGGGAATGGCGGGGACCTGCGCTTCGCCCTGCTGGTTGGAGCGCATTTCGAAGGTGGTATTGACGGCTCGGCCGAAGCTGGCGCGGGGATGCTTCTTACTGGCGTGCCAGCGGATGATCACCTCCGCGGAATCGATGGGGTGTCCGCCCTGAGTCTTCACCTGTATGGTGAGCTTCGTCATGTCGGCGGCGGCCGCGGGACTGGCGGCGCACAGCAGAGCGAAGACGCACAGGGGCAGGGCAGTCGAAAGCCAGCGCATAGTCTAATTATATCCGCGCTGCTATACTGGTGGAGTAGTACCTGCCAAAGGCGTCATGGGGGCGCAACGGATTCGACGGGATTGAATCGTGGTGGGGAGGCGTGCCGGGTTCCGAGCTCCCGTAAAACGATCGGAAAAACATAACTGCCAACACGCAGTTTGCATACGCTGCTTAATTAATTAAGTAGCCGCTCCAGCCGCTGAGCCCGCGCGGCGGTGAGTGAGCGTCATTTTGCGGGATTGGCCAAAGGCTTCTGTCCGGAGCCGGCGGCTGAAAACCAATCGGGCTAGGCCGCCGCCGCTCTTGCCGGCTCTTAAGCGACGGTCAAAAATCAGAGCCGGAGACGCACGTGGTTCTCTTCATTGCGGGCATTCTCGGACGGGGGTTCAACTCCCCCCGCCTCCACCAAAGCAAAATCAACAACTTACAATGATTTGGCACTTTTTACCGTGCCAAATCGTGCCATCGCGTGTTAAAGTGCTTGGAGAACGCTCATGCTCAAACCGTTGAAACGACACTACCTTCCAAAATGCAAGCGAAGCGAATGGGACCAGAGGAAAACCAACTGTAAATGCCCGGTATGGATTCGCGGAACGTTGAAGGGCAAGAGGATAACCGTCTCTGCGTCCAAGTTCCTGCCCGAACCGGAATGCCGCGACTTGGAGCGGGGGCGGGATCTCGCCGTCTTATGGGAGCGGGCGGGTGAACTTGTCCGCCCTGAAGAGTACGCCGCTATCGTGCCGGAAGTGGCACGAAATGGCACGGTGGAAACGCCGGAATTGCCGACCCTGGATACCGCTATCAAGGCGTACATCCAAGCTGCCCGAGACAGGGGAATATCTGAGGCAACGCTTTACAAAAAGCGGCTTGTATTCGATAAGCTGTTGCGGGCGTTCTGCGCAGAAAAGGGCATCCGATTCGTACGGGAATTGGAACTTGGCAGACTACAAGAGTTCCGCGCATCGTGGAAAGTGAAAGCTCTCACCCGCCAGAAGCGCCAAGGCGAACTGCTCGGGTTCATTTGGTTCTGTGAACGAAACGGCTGGTTTCCGAGGAACTACGCAAGCCAAATCACGGACGGACTAGGGCGGGTTCAGGTCGCGGCTACTCAGACGGGGTACTTTATGCCGGGGGAGTACAAAGCGCTCATTGACGCCACGTACGCCTACAGCGACCGTCCCAGCGTTGATAAGCACAACGCGCTCACGATCGGAGGCCAGAGAATCCGCGCGCTCACGGAACTGATGCGCTGGACAGGGCTTCGCATACGGGACGCTGTGACGCTGGAAAAGCGCCGTCTACATCACGATCACCAGACGGGTATTTGGAGCGTCATGGTGTACCAGCGAAAAACGGGGGAGCCGGTCTACTGCCCTGTCCCCCCGCACGTCGCCGATATGCTGCGCAGTCTCCCCGCCAGTCAGAAGGGCAACACGAACGAGAAGTACTTCTTTTGGACGGGCAACGGAAGCGCTAAAACGATTACGACGAACTGGCAACGGAGCTATAGCAAGCTCTTCAAGCTCGCAGCTATCAAGGAAACGGACGGCACGCTGAAACACTGCCACCCGCACATGCTGCGGGATACCTTTGCCGTCGAATCACTCTTAGCTGGCGTCAAACCGAAAGACGTTTCAATACTGCTAGGTCATTCGTCGGTGACGATCACCGAAAAGCACTACATGCCGTGGGTGTTGGCACGCCAAGCCAGTCTGAACGACTCAGTTGTAGAATCCTGGGCTAAGCAAGGCATCGTACGCCGTGCGAATAAGGCGGAAGTGGTTACCCTGCCAGTAGCCGCGAACGAGGGCCGCTAAGCGAACGATGGAACGGCACAGCGCCGTGTGATGCGCTCGACAACACTGGCAGGGATGCGGTACGTTTGCCGTGTGCGGGCGCTGCCTCGGTTTACTAAGCGCTTCGGGGTGCTCGACGGGATGATAAGCACCCCCGGTTCGTTCATTACGAGCTGCCTAACTCGCTCGAAGCTCAAGCTGAGCAAATCTGCAAGGTCGTTGATGGTATAGTGCTTTTCGATGGTGGCAGACATACACGTATCCTCAAAGTTTGATTTGGGATTCGGTACAGTTCGCCGTCTGCCCTGTTTCGCACGGGGTGCGGGTGAGTGTTCCTTATCTAAGTACAGCTTACCACGTCGCGAGAGGTCCTGTCAAGCTAACCCGTTGCACACTATGCGCTTAGACGCTAACAGGCGCGGGATGGGTGGTGATAAAGTGATGCTCGCTAGCTACGACTTCGCGCCAAAGGTCGAACACGGCTTTACAGACCTCAACCTCCCCCAAGCGGCGGGTAGCTTGGTAACGGTCGTTCAAGGCGTGGCGCTGGTCGGAGAAGTCTTGTAGGGCGGTATTGTACTGCTCCAAAGTCAGTGCTTCGGGTTGCTGTTTTCGTTTCATGGGTTCGGATCCTCGGAGGTATGGGTATTCTGCGGTCAAGATTGCCGCGTCGGAAGCGCACCACCACGAGGGCGCACGTGTGGAAAAGCAATAAACATAGGCATTCGGGGCACTTCAGACCGTCAAAATACCACGTCTACGAAAGAATTCGTAGTTCTGGCAGGGCTTAGCGGCTTAGAGCGTGGTTTCCGGCGACGTTTGGTGTGGGCCGCGCAGGGTTTTCGCAGTATTCCAGCGCTGCTTAGGGAACGGCCTGGAGCTTCGATTGACGGCTACAAGGTCAGCATGCTGCTCCATACCGTAGTCGGCTGAGGTCGTTCGATCCCAATAGTAGCGTCCTGGGCCGTGAGGCTTGAACTCTGGGTCAATTGAACTGGTGCTCATAGGCTATAAGACTCTCGTTTGCATACTGTGCAGACGGGTGAGGGCGCGCGCTTTCGCTCTCTTCGATGATGGCGTCCAATACGCCCGAATCCCGCTGTTTGGCGTCATAATCTGCAATGGCCACTGCTAACACACGGGGTTCTAGCCATCGGCGCGCTTGCTCGAATTTCTGCTCGTATGCCCTATACTCTGCGTCTGTGAGGTGCTGCGTTTTAGCTACCAGCTTCCCAAATCTGGCCCAATAGCCGTAGGGGTGTGTACGGCAACCAATCGAAATCATGCCGGACGCATTGACTATGAGGTCTGCGCGTCCACCTGGGATCATTAGGGCTGTGTCTGCCTCGCGGTGTATCTCTATTGGCCTACCAAGGGCACCGTCTGACATACCAGAAGCGTCTATACCGTGAATGCGGATTACGCCTTTAGCGCCGTCAAAGTCCGTTGTCCAAAGCAGAGCCCTGGTAAAGTTCGCACCTGTGAAGTCGGCACCAGCACACGTGACACGCGCAAGGTCCGCCTCTGTGAAGTCCACGGCGGTTACGTCTGCGCCTGTTAGATCCGCCCCGTTCAAGGTTGCTTGGGACAGGTTCGCGCCCGCAAGGTTGGCTCCTCGGAGGTCTGCCCCTGGAAGTGATGCGCCTCGGAGGTCTGCCCCTTGCAGTTGCACATTCGGCAGAAGGGCACCCATTAGAAACACGTTCGCTTCAACGGCTTCAACAAGCGCTTGCTCGACTGTACGCGCTTGCTCACTCGTAAACAGACAATCGCCATACTTGCTGTGGATACTAATACTCATGAAGTGCTCCCACCTCAGCACGCACGGGCTGGCGGTATTGTCTAAACAGAGTTTATAAAGACTAAATTTGTTTACCCTATCTATGCAAGCAGACGTAGTAATCCTTAGGGGGGCGCAGTGCGCGTCTAGGAATTACTAATCGTCTTGGCACACCCTTCGCTCTCCAGTGAAGGAGATTTAGGTTACACACGCCTCTCGGCTTGTGCTTGGGTGGCTCCCCTGCGTGGTATATTGCCCGTGTCTGCATCAGCCCATGAGCGGGTCGGATCGTGCTCCCCGCTGGTAGGTTAATGGTCTGCCTTACGAGACCAAGACTGCCCTCGAATTTATAACGCGCCACACGGTCACCGCTCTGGAACGATCAAAGGTCGTTCTACCTCTCCGTACCTCCTGGTAAGGAACCGGAACTACCCGGTAGGAATCCAGGAACATACGCCCCTAACACATCGGGAAGAGAGACACGCTGCGGCCCTAAGGATAGCGCGGGTCATTTCGCAAGCCAAGAACTACAACATTCTTGGCTCCCATTACTTACACACTGTCCAACAACAACTAGTGTTCAGTCAAGAAAAAACATATGCACAGTGTGCAAACGGGGGTGAGCGCCTCTTAGAACCCACCCCACATAGGCACTACGCCATGTCGCGGGCGGATGCTGCGGTGTGCAGTTCATCGCGCAAACCCAACGACAGGGGCGAAGCTTTTAACGCACCCAGCCTTTGGTCAGCGCAGCTGCCCTGAGACGGCGGTACGTGGCGTTTTGCTGAATACAGAGCTGATGCAATTCCCGAGACCTCGTTGCTGTCGGGCCATAAAAATCTTCAACGCGCAGTTCATCTGACGAGTTCCCCTTGGCTGCTGTGGAGCCGACCCCGCCCTTTACTGTGGAGTGGGTCAACCAAGGCCGTTTTTCTTCAAAACCCCGAACATGCTCTGCAATGGTCATAGGCTCGCCGTGCTTGTTCAACAAGGGCGAACCGTGCGAGTTTACGGGGCGCAATTCACCGTCAATGAATGCCGTTTCGGACTTGAGTAAAGTTGCAACCAATTCCGGTTCAATGAATCCTTGGCAGGCGCTCAATAGTTGCGCGTTTTTGTGGGCACTCTGCGCTGTGGCCTCGGCCTCGGCAACCGCAGCTTTGGCTTCTGCCGCGCGACGTTCAAGCGCCTCGATCTCTTCGCGCGATGGGGGCTGTTGACTCTCTAGCTTCGCTAGACGCTCCCTTGCTGTCGCGAGTTCGGCGCGGGTTTCTTTGGCCGCGCGTCCCTGCGCCTCAGCTATCAGCTGGTTAACGCGTTCCTGCTGCTTGGGGCCAAAGACCACGCGCTCTTCCATTTCCGCTTGTTCAATAGCCTCTAACGCGCTGCGGACGGAGGAAACTGGCCCTTCTGCTTTCGCCGCCTCTGCTTGTTTTTGCATGTCGTTGTCCATAGTTACTCCACACCCGGAATTGAAACGGGGCCTTTTTTCCTCGGGGGACACCTGAAAAGCGGCCAATGAGGGACACCTCAAAACCGGCCAACGAGATCAGGCAAGACAAGGTAGTTATAACCCATACCGCACCATTGCGGCAACGAAAAAGCTCGCCAGCAGTGTCGACTGTCAGCTAT
>DATNFO010000064.1:0-4817 GCA_035606355.1 Candidatus Limnocylindrales bacterium
CTTCCGCTGCGTCGAAAGTTTCATTGGCTTCGCCCACGAAATCGACGGAGCCTTCGAGCTTGTTACGGTTGATCGCTATCTCGATCAAATCGCCTTCGTGCAGTTTGCCGATCGGACCGCCGGCGAGCGCTTCCGGTGAAACATGACCGATACAAGCGCCCGTGGATACGCCGCTGAAGCGGGCGTCCGTGATCACGGCGACGTGCTTACCGAAAGGTAGATGCTTGAGCGCGGACGTGATCTGGTAAATCTCTTCCATGCCGGCGCCCATCGGCCCGCGGCAAATCAGCACCAGGATGTCGCCCTCATTGATCTGTTTGTCCTTGATCGCGTTCATCGCGGTGGCTTCGGTAAGGTAGACGCGAGCGCGGCCTCGCATCCGGTAAACGCCATCCGTATCGATCACTGCCGGGTCAATCGATGTGCTCTTGATGACCGAGCCCTCGGGAGCGAGATTACCGTGCGGAAAGCAGATAGTCGAGGTCAATCCACGTGAGCGGGCGGCATCCGGATTCATAATGACGTCGTCGGGATCGATGCCGTCCCGATCGCGTAATTGCTGCTTCAATCGTTGCCGTCGCTCGCTCTGTTCCCACCAGTCAAGTATCGTGTCCAGAGTGTCGCCGGAGACCGTGCGCGCTTTCGTATCGAGCAGGCCGGCTGACCGGAGGTGCAGCATCACTTCGGGAACGCCGCCCGCTAGAAATACCTGCACTGTTGCGAACCCGCTCGGTCCGTTCGGTAGGCAATCCACAAGCCTGGGTACTTGCTTGTTGAAGCGCTCCCAATCGCGCGCGGTAGGCCGCTTCAGGCCGGCATGAAACGCGATGGCCGGCACGTGCAACAGCAGGTTCGTCGATCCGCCGAAGGCCGCATGCGCGATCATCGCGTTATGCAAGGCGGCATCGGTGAGAATGTCCCGTGTGGCAAGTCCTTGCGCGGCTAGCCGCATGATGGTGCGGCTCGATCGTTTTGCCGTATCCCGCCAGATCGCCGAACCCGACGGAGCGAGAGCCGCATGGGGAAGCGATAAACCCAAGGCCTCGGCGACCACTTGCGATGTCGCCGCCGTTCCTAGGAACTGGCAGCCGCCGCCCGGCGATGCGCACGCCCGGCAGCCGACCTCCTGCGCATATTCAAGTGAAATGTGGCCGTGAGCGAAACGCGCTCCAATGGTCTGCACCTTGCCCGCGTCCTCGCCGTTTTCAGGCAGCAGCGTGACCCCGCCCGGAATCAGCACTGTCGGAAGATCTCGCGTGCCCGCCAAAGCCATCATCATCGCGGGGAGGCCTTTGTCGCAGGTCGCAATCCCGAGGACGCCGCGCCGCGTCGGCAATGAACGAATCAGGCGCCGCAGCACAATGGATGCGTCGTTACGGTAGGGCAGGGAATCGAACATCCCCGGCGTGCCCTGGGTGCGCCCATCACAAGGGTCCGTGCAGGCGCCCGCGAACGGCACCGCATCTAGCCGCTTCAGTTCGCGGGCCGCTTCCGCGACGAGCAGCCCAACTTCCCAGTGCCCGGTGTGATATCCCAGCGCGATCGGTTTACCGTCGTCCGCGCGCAGGCCGCCGTGCGTACTCAATAGTAGGAATTCCGGACCGCCCAGCTTTGCCGGGTCCCAACCCATGCCTGCATCTTGCGTGAGCCCGAATAGATTGCCCGATGGCGATTGCAGCAGCATCTCCGGGGAGATGGGCAGGAGCCCGGAAGGACCGGCGGCGTGTGTCGGCGTTTCGTAAATGGCTTGATCGCCGGAATCGAGTACTTGTTCAAGCGGTATTTCTGGCATGACCGCATCCATTGTAGTGGGACGCTTTATTGACTCTTGCGTCGCGGTCGCTCGTGACTCTCTTCGATGTCCGTTGTAGGGTCATGCCTCGACCGCCTTCTAGTCGGCGACCACTTTCACGGTCATTCCGTTAGCAAGGGCCACATCCGATGGCAACGCGACGCGATCCCCCGGTTGCAAGCCGGACTTAATCTCAATATTCGTCACGTTGCTGACTCCCGTCGTGACGCCTTGCCACTGTAAACGGTCCCCGTGGACCAGTTTGAAAACTCCGGAACCCTCTGGAGTGGATTGCAGCGCTTGCTTCGGTATGCTGACCGCGTTTTTCACAACGCTCGAAACAATTACTACATCGACATTCGTTCCCGGCAGGAGTTCGTGCCGGGGATTGTCGATAATGCAGGTCACCACGCCCACTTGACGCGTTTGCAACGCGACGATCTCGGTCGGCATCTGTGTCACCACGCCGGACCACTTACGGCCGGGACGCGCCTGCCATGTGATCTCGACGGGTAGATTCAGAGCCACGCGGCCAAGTTCGGGCTCATCCACGTAGACTCTCACGCGCACCTTATCCAGATCGCCGATCATGGCGACCAGGTCGCCGAGATTAAGGTAAGCGCCGAGTTTCAAATCGGTCTGCGACGCCGTATCCGTGGACGAACCGAATTGGTAGACCGTACCGGCCATCGGCGCCGTGATTGTCGTCAAATCCAAGCGGTGCCGCGCCAACTCCAGCGCGGCGCGCGCGTCGTTCAGCTTCGCCTCGCTGACGCTGCGGTCTTCCGCGCTTACGAATGCCTTGCGCTGGCTCTGCACGGCATCGACTTTCAGGCGGGCGCGCTGAACCGAGTCCTGCGCCGATAAAACTTCCTGCTGCGTGGCCGCCTTCTGCTGATAGAGTCTTTGAGTGGATGCGAGACTCCGCTCCGCTTCCTGCAGCGCAAGCTGCGCGTTGCGCAAATCGCTCTCCGATTGCGATAGCTCCGCCGCTTTCCCGCCCTGTTCTACAATCGTGACGTTTGCTTTGGCTTGTTGAACCTGCGCCAGCGCCGAATCGTAGGCGGCGCGCTCGGTCGAGTTATCGAGCACAACCAATGTCTGACCCGCCTTCACATCCTGGCCGCGCTCTATCGCAATCTTTTCCACCACGCCCGCGATTTGAGCGCGCGCGGCGGCAAATTGCAGCGGTTCTACTTTGCCGTTCGTCGGTATTGTGCTGGCGATGGTCTCCCGGTTGACCTCGGTGAAGTGCACGGTGGGTATCGATTCCTTGCGGTCCACCAGCCACCAAAGCAAAAGCAGGAGGACGACAACCAACAGAACTAGCCAGAGTTTTTTCATCGGAAATTCGCCGGAACGAAGCCATTGACCGCTCTGTTCCTGTTACGGGTGTTTCGACTCGGGCGATTGTCAGTCATTTCGGAAATCCGTCGGGGAAAGCTCCTCAAACTTTTCTAGTTTGACAGATTCAGGCGCTGAACGAACATTTGGCTCGGGAATGTTTCGGCTACACTAAGGTCGTATGCTCTTCCGCATCCATCGAATGAAGGAGACAGCGCGTGAAGCGTTCCGCTGGGCGGCCCATACGAGTGGACTCGCCATTGCCAAGCCGAGGGATTACGAGGCGGCGGGCGACGTGGAAGCGGCGAGCGCCTACGACGCCTGGACACAACTGCGCAGCGGCAATTCACCGCTATATACCGGCGACATACTCGAGGACGAGTCGGCATCTCTTCTGATTGCAAAGTATGTCGGGTTTGAACGGGCGCAGTGGTGGACGCCTGAGCCGAAATCTGCCCCTCCATCTTCTGCCCCTCCATCTGCGGATGTGGGAGCCAGTGGCATGTCTGGTAATTCCGCCGCCCCGGTCCATTAGGAAACATCCAGGAGACGGATGAACTCGCACGGGCCGCTCACCCCGAACGAATTATACGCGCTGGTCTGTTATGTTCCGGATCCGCTTGGCGGCTTCCTGGATGCGCTGCGCGGCGCTATGCCGGGCCATAAGGCTTCGCCCGCGCATCTGACATTCCTGCCTCCTCGTCCGCTCGGAATCGATTCGGAGGCAGCCTCCGCCATTGTTCGCGATAAATTGCGATCGTTTGCGCCTTTCGATGTGGAATTGACGGAGGTTCAATGCTTCCCCCGCACGAACGTACTGTATCTCGGAGTGTCGGATGGCAATGCGGAAGCCCGAAAGCTGCACAACGTCCTCAACTCCGAGATGGGCCTGTCTCAGGTGGAGGAGTGCGAATACCGGCCGCACATCACCCTTTCGGCTCAGCTCGATAATTCGGAAATTGAGAAAATCCGGCGGCTGGCAGCGTCGGCTTGGAGCAGTTGGGTTCTCCCGCGGCGGTTCACCGTCCGGAGCGTCGCATTCGTGCGCCGGTCGAGCAGCGGCGTCTGGGAGCGCCTGTGGACCGAACCGCTCATGGTCGCACGCGCTCACCCCCAACAATGAAACGGCAATAAGCCTGCACCGAACCGCGGCCGTGAGCGAGCGGACATGGCCCGGCGGGCCGCGGAATCGGATGAAGAGGCCGTTCGACCCGCGCGCTCACGTGCGGCGGCTCTGTTTCCGGGTAACGTCGACACGGAGCCGCCTTGCGTCAGCAAGCGGGTTTTCCGGAGGCCGTGTAACGCCCGGTCACCTGCACCGAACCGCGACTGTCAAGGAGCGGACGTCATTACCGGCATCTTCAACGGAGCCCCTGACCGCCATGGAGGGGCCGCTGGTGGCCATGGGCACTACGTGCAGCGTTTCGTAAATACAGTAGCGTATCGAAACGCCACTCAAAACCGCTTGCTTCCGCACGCGGCTTAGCTCCGAACCACAGGGAGTGGCCCTCCCGCCCACCCGTCTTCGCAATTTACGAACAGCCGTACTAACGAAACCTCAGTCGAACAGCTCGATCTGCCGGTCGGCGGGTTTGGCCGGCTTTAAAGCGGCCGCTGGCGCGCCGACAACTCCCCGCAGCTCGGTTTTCCGAAGCGCCTCTCTCGGTACGAACACCTTCTG
>DATNFO010000065.1:0-60697 GCA_035606355.1 Candidatus Limnocylindrales bacterium
TTGGAACATGCTTCACAAAGGTCAGACGTATCTGGAAAAAGGGAAACCCACAACTCCGCAAGCAGCCAAACGCCGTGCTCAGAAAATCGCCCGGGAACTGCGAATTCTCGGTTACACCGTCAATATCAAACCCGCTACGGACGCAGCACTCCCATTGTGACTTTCAACGGAGTGGTAAAAGGTGCATCGAAAGGCGAACCCAGCTACCGCCCGCCCTTCCAATCCGGCAGCCTTCCCGGAGTTGGAGGAGCGCCGGCCGCATCGAGCTGTTTCTCCAGCGCTTTGATGTCCACATCCAGCAGCTTGCGCAGTTTCGGAAGCACACTCGCGAGTTCCTCCGACCCGATCTGATACTGTTCCATCGCAGTCTTGGTCGGGTGCTGCGTTGTGCCTCGGAGCGGCGCGCCTGCCGCCTGCACATGTTCCTGGATGGACGCCGCCGTTCCTTCATTGTGGGATCGCCAGATGGTGTCTCCCCGCAACGCGAGGTTAATGTCGTCCAGATTGTGCTCCAGCGCCAGGCACTGCTCGTGGAGTTTCGGCGAAAGCGATGGCGTCGCATCGATCGCGCGCCGTATGGAATCCAACCGCGTACGCGCGTCCGCCGCGCCTGCCTCGGTCGCGGTCAGGGCGGCCTGCAGCTTCTCCACCTTCTCCTGGAAGCTGGACAGCGCTGTGCGGTCTTCCCTGTTGGAAGGACCTTCGGCCACAACGTCGAAGGAAATCGAACCCGGAAGCGCCGTGGTCACACCGTTGACGCGCTTCGCCATTGTGACCGTGTAGCGGCCCGGCACCACCAGCGCACCACCGCCGCCGCCGCGTCCGGCGAAGGCCGGTGGTTCATCCGTTCCGCCTTCCCCGCCGCCCGCGCCGCCGCGTCCGCCCCCGCCACCGGCGCCGCCACGACCTCCACCTCCGCCTGCGCCCGCACCGCCCGCAAAGCCGCCGCGACCGGCAGTCATGCCCTGCGCCCGAAGGTCCCAGTTGACGCGATGAATTCCCGCCGTGGCGGGAGCTTCCAAACGACGAATCACCTTACCGGAAGCATCCGAGATGGCCAGCAAAATCGCCGGCGCTTCTTCTTCGGCTTCCATGCGCAACTCTTCGGGCGTGGGATACGGCGCAACTTCGCCGCGAGCCACGGCCGCGCGTTCTTTCTGGGCCCGCTCCTGCGCCTTCGTGCGATACCCTTCCTTCAGGTTGAACGTGATCGACGCGCCCACCGGCGGATTCGGAGCCGCGAAGAAATTGGAGCCCTGATCGCCCGCGCCCCCACCGAAGATCGAGCTCGGAATATAGCTCAGAGCCGTCTTTACAGGGAAGATCGTGCTCTCTTTGCTCAGCAGTTCCGGCGTCGCCTCGCGCAGCGGCGAATAATCGTCCAGCACGTAAATGCTGCGCCCGAACGTTCCGATCACCAGATCATCCATCTGTTTCTGGATCGTCAGGTCGCGAACCATGATTGTCGGCAATCCGTTCTTCAGCGGAATCCACTTCTCGCCGCCGATCTTCGTATAGTACAAGCCGAATTCCGTCCCGGCGAACATGAGCTTGGGATCTTTGTAATCTTCCGCGATCGCGTACACCCCGCCGCGCTCCGGCAGGTTGCCCGCGATGTTCAGGAACGTCTTGCCCTTATCCGAGCTCTTCAGCAAATACGGCCGGAAATCGCCGTTCTGGTGATTCTCGTACGCCACATAGACGGTGCCCGGATCGTGCTGCGAGGCTACGATGCGCTGCACGTAAGCGTCTTCCGGCACGCCCGCCGGCTTCTCCACTTTCCGCCACGTCTTGCCGCCATCCTCGGTGATCTGCAGGAGGCCGTCATCGGTGCCCACGTAGATTAGCCCTTCCTGCTTCGGCGATTCCGCAATCGACGAGATGTTGTCGTAAAGCGCGGTCGAAACGTTCTTCTGAATGGCGTCGATGGGCCAAACTTTTCCCATCAGCGGCAGTTTGTTGCGATCCAGGTTCCGCGTCAAGTCCGGACTGATGGCCTTCCAGCTATCGCCGCGATCGTCGCTGCGATACAGCCTCTGTGCTCCGAAGTAGAGCCGCGTGTTCGAATGCGGGCTGATGATCACGGGTGCATCCCAGTTCCAGCGCATCGCCGGATCGCCCTTCGCCGGCTGCGGCTGAATGCTCACACGTTCGCCCGTACGCTTGTCGAACCGCACCATGCCGCCGTTCTGCATGTTGGCGTAGACGGTGTTGGGGTCCTTCGGATCGACGCGGCTGTAGAAACCGTCGCCGCCCATGGTCACGAAGCAGTCGCTGTTCATCAAACCGGCCGAGCTCTTGGTGCGCGCCGGGCAGCCGAAGCTGTTATTGTCTTGTGTGCCGCCGTAGACGTAGTAGAAGGGAGCGTCTTCGCTCACCGCAACGTCGTACATCTGGGCGGTCGGCAGGTTGGCCTTGAAAATCCACGTGTTCGCGCGATCGAAGCTCTCGTAAATACCACCGTCGCAGCCTACCAGGTAATGGTCATTGTTTTTGGGGTCGATCCAAATGTCATGATTGTCGACATGCTTGCTGCGCGTCGGCAGTGTGGCCAGCGTGCGGCCGCCGTCATCGCTGTACATGATGTTCAAGCCCATGATGTACACGCGATCCGGATTGCCCGGGTCCACCAGCACCTTGGAGTAGTACTGCCCCTGTTCGTCGTAGCTGTTGCGCTTCTCCCAAGTCGCGCCGAAGTCCATGGAGCGATACAAGCCTCCGCGGCCCTGCGGTCCTTCCACCTGCGCGTACACCTCATGCGTGACGCTCGGAGCGTAGTTCAAGCCGATGCGGCCCAGATCGCCGGAGGGAAACCCGCCGCCCACCTTCGTCCAGGTCTTGCCCGCGTCCATGCTGCGCCACAGAGCGCTCTCCGGACCGCCGTGGATCATGCCGAAGTACCGCCGTTCGCGCTGATGCGTCGCAGCGAGCAGTATGTCGGGATTTTTCGGGTCAATCAGAACGTCTGAGCAGCCGGTGTAGTCACCTACTTTGATCAGACTCTGCGACCAGGTTTTCCCGCCGTCGGTAGTTTTATAGAGGCCGCGCTCGCCGCCGCCCTTCCATAGCGGTCCCGGCGCGGCGACGTAAACCACGTTCGAATCCCGTGGGTCAATCACGATGCGCGCGATGTGCTCGGTCAGCTTCAGCCCGACGTTTTTCCATGTGCGGCCCGCGTCCTCGCTTTTGTACAGGCCATCGCCGTAAGAAACGCTGCGCTGATTGTTGTTTTCGCCCGTGCCCGCCCAGACGACGGTGGGGTTTTTCGGATCGATGGTTATGGTTCCGATCGAATAGGAACCGTAATTATCGAAGACCGGTGTCCAGGTGGTGCCGTCGTTCACAGTCAGCCAGATGCCGCCGGAAGCTTCGGCCACCAGGTAGTGCGCCGGATTGTCCGGGAACACGGCGAACTGCGAAACGCGTCCGGAGATAAATGCGGGCCCGATGTTGCGTACTCGCAGCGTTGCAAACGTGCGCTCATTGATCGGGTCGTCCGACCCGCCACGGCCGCCCCGGCCGCCGCGTCCGCCGGCCGCCGGTTGGTCCTGGGCAAACATGGCCAGGGACAAACACAAGAGAAGCGAAAACCTCGTCATGGGAGCGAGTATATCAACTGTACGGTTTCGCTACGGCCGCCCACGACGGTGCAGCTTGTTACGGAAAACCAGAATGCGGCGGCGCATAATCGCAACAGTAACTTGGGAGGACCCATGCGACGGCTTGCTTTTACGCTGCCGCTTGTACTCAGTACCCACCTCTGGTGTGCAGCTTTGGACTTGCCCACGAGGGGTAATTCCGTGTCACAGCGTGGCGAGGGCATGTTCGCGACCAGCGATTCGAGCGCCGCGCTTGTGAATGCATTCCAGTGTTTCACCTGCCGCCCCGAAGGCGCGTTTGACTGGTTTGAATTCGCCGTTCCCGCGTTCTTCGGAACCGCGACGTCCGCAACTCTTCGCCTGCGGCAAGCCGGCGACACGGCGTACACTCTTTACACTCTGCCGGAAACGCCCGGCGCGGTCACCGATGCCGCCATACCGCTCGATTCCGCGACAATTCCGCTCGAAGCGACCGCGGTTGTTGTGATTCAGTCCGAACAGCAGCCCTCGCCAGACCTCGATTCCAGCGAGAGCAGCCCGCCAGTCGCGGATGCACTGGTCACCGTTGAAGCCAGCCCACTGCCGATTCCGGAATCGTCCGCGCTAAGCCCATTGCTAATCGCCGCGGCAGCGCTTATGAAGACGCGCTATCGGCGTTCATCGGCGGCTGATTATTCTTGCCCTCAGGGGCTGTGAAAAATATCGAATTGCTTTTCTCCGCATTCAAACGCACTCCGATCCCCGGCACCGTTTACCGCTCCCTTACGGTCACGGCTCCGTATGTAGTTGATTCTGCGAGCGGAGCCGCGACCGTCAGGAAGCGGTAAAAGGTGCATCGAAAGGCGAATGGAGTGCGACGAGAATAGCAGCCGGATTTTTTCACAGACCGTAAGGAAGCGGTAAAAGGTGTATCGAAAGGCGAATGGAGCGCGACGAGAATAGCAGCCGGATTCCTTCACAGCCCCGGCGCCTTCAATATCCCAGGATCCTTCAGCAAAGCTCGCGTGAAGCCGCCGCCGCCATTCGCAGTGAACGATTCCAGCAACACCTGCGTCCCATCCAGATCGCGATAATCCAGCGTCAGGACAGCGCCCGCGATCGTCAGGTTCACGAACCCGTTCTCTCCCACGAGCGTTCCATCTTCCAACGGATGCGTCCGCGGATCGTATAACTGAAGCGGCGGCGCTTTTTTTGAGATGTCCGGCGTCCCAAGCTCCACCGGCATTCCGCTATGTCCCACACACCGGCCGTACGCCGTAATCCCGCCTGCCGTGCTGAACTTGTCGTAGATTGCCAGGCGATGCTCGTGGCCCCACATCCACAGCACCTCCTGGTCACCGAAGAATTCCGTCAGTTGTTTCGCTGCCCGCGTGTACGCCTTATCCGGAAACGCCGAGTAATATTGGTGGTGCGACAGCAGCAGAGTGGCTTTGGGATTCTCCCGCGGCTTCACAGTGTTCCGCAGCCACGCAATCAGCTTGTCCTCCAGGTGGCAATCACCGCCCACCACCGGGATTTGGTTGATGCCCGGGATCAAGCTGAGAATCGGAATCCCCACCGAGTTGTACCCAGTATCGACCGCGATGATCCGCCACGCATCCGCTTCCAGGCAGAAGAAACTCGCGACCTGTCCCGCGCCGCCCGCAGGCATTCCCAACGACTGGAGAAACGTGGTGAAGTACGGCTTCCCGTTGGCGTACATCTCGTGGTTGCCGTTTAGCGCGAAGCTGCCGTTTGCTCCATGCGGCCACGTCACCCCGCTATACGTGCCGTTCGACTTTCCCAAACAATTCTCGGCGATCTCCGGTTCGTCGCCTACATAGTAAACGTCGCCCAAATGAATCGTGAGATCGGCGTCGCCCCCCTGCATTTGCGCGGCGACGCGTTCGGCTTCCTCTGTCCCCGTGGCCCAATCGCCGGCGATCGAAATCCTGATCTCTCCACCAGACCGCGGAACGAGCGGATACAGTCCTGTTTTTCCACTGCCGGTGTAATCCGGAAAGTTGTAGCGGGGCGTCAGCGCGTACTTCAAGTAACTCCCTAGCCACGGAATCAGATTCTGCGGCGCAAACGCCTGCAGCTTCGGAAAATTAGTGGTCGCCGCCAGTTGGTCCACTTTCTTGCTGAAGTGGTTCACCAGCACGGACCGGCTCATGGCCGGCGGACCATTGAGCTTCGTCAGATTCGTTGGACTGCGATGCCGCCCGTCAGGCGCAGGACCTGCCATTCCGCTCCTCCCTATTTCCGAATCAGCGACAGATTGTGGACGATCAGTCCATCAAGGAATACATTCAGCAGCCAGTGCGATAAGACCACCGGCCAGATGGATCGCACCGCCCACGCGATGCTCCCCGCCGCGATTCCCCAAACCAGCGTTCCCCACAGCTCGGGAAGAGGCTTTCCTAGGTGCCACGCGGTGTATGACAGCATCTGAATCAGCAGCGCGTACTTTCCGAAAAACACCGGCGCAGGTGCGCCGCCCGCCGCCGCGCGCACATGCCCCGGCCCGATCGATTCCAGTCCGAACAACAGGTATCCGCGAAAGATGAACTCGATGGCCAGAAAAAACGGGAAGTACGTCAGCTCGTAAATGGCAAACTGCGCCCAATCCGTAAACGGGCGATAGAACGGATACAGCCGCTGCATATCCGCGTTCCGCGCGCCCAGGTAGAACGCCGGAAGGCTCAACACCGTCAGCGTCAGGAAGCCCCAGATCGCAAGGCTGCGGCGCCCCACCGGCGGCAGTCCGAGACCATAATCGCGCCACCGCTCATGAAACAGCAGCCGGATCAGCAGCATCGGCACGACCACTACAATCAGCGCGCCGGCCCAGAACGAAATCAGCTCGTCATCCCACGGCAGACCCGGAATGAGTTGCGGCCGCGACCCGATTCCCACTCCTGGACCCCAGTAGCCAGGCACAACCACCCGCAGCAATTCGAAGTTTCCGTGAAAGCCCCACACCATGAGCAGCAGGAATGCCGAAGCCAGAATCTGCCCCGGCTTCTCCCGCAACACGGAGCGCGTGGTGTGCCAGATCAGCTTCAGCACCGAGATGAAATCGGGCTGTGCCAGCTCGATGGGGTCGAAATCCTCCTGCACGCGCTTTGCAATCGGACTCTTCTCAGGGCTCATTCGCATCCCCTTTGCTCAGGCGCAACCCGTACAGCGCCTGCATAATGAGATTCACCAGGACCACGAAGATGCCGCCCGCTCCGCCCAGCAGAATGGCCCGTTCGTAAGCATTGGTGATGCCGAGCGGCCATCCCTCGCGGAAGGTCCATGCATGGAAGACCGCTGCGTTGAGCACCTCCGCCGCGCCGGCGAGCGCCGTGCCAATCAGAAACTGCGGCAGCGGTCCCGTCCTCCGCAGCAGCATCGCCAACGTGCCCAGCACCAACCCGAACGCTCCGAAAATCACCACCCACACCAGCCACGCCGGATTGAACGTGTAGAAGCCGCCCAAATGGGATTGCGATTCGATCAGCCCACCGATCGCCGACGCCACAATCAAGTACTTCGCCCAGAGGATGTCCTCCAGCGCCATCGCTCTCCCCGCATCCCGCTCCGCCCGCCAGGACTGCGTGGTTGCGCGCATTCCCTGCGAAATGTTGTTCTGCGCGACCCAACCGAAATCGCGTTGTGCCGCGCCCGGGTCGGCCACCCAAAACCGCTGGCTCACTTCGCGAGCCTTATCGCGCGTCATCGCCGGGCGCCCCCTCGTGAACCGATGCATCAGCTCCGCCGCCGGCGCGGCAAGTTGAATCAGCAACAGCGGAATCGGGATCGTCACGCCCGCGGACTTATCCATTCCGTTCGCGATTCCCTGAATCACGTCGCTCGCGCTCAGCGCTTCCTTATGATTGAGAAAGTAAGTCTTCCCGACCGTGTTCGCGCTCTCCGCCGCGTCCACGAACCCGCGCACCAGGTCGTCCACGAACACCGCTACGATGTATTTCGGCAGAATTCCGAGCTTCGGATGAATGCGGCTATCCACCAGCGGATAAGTCTGGCTCAAATCCTGTTCGCGCGCTCCATACACCGAAGACGGCCGCACGATCGTCACCGCCAGCCGCGCGGCATACTGCATCACGATCTCTTCGGAATCGCTCTTCGATGTTCCGTACCACGACATCGGCCGCCGCTCCGCCGCCTCGTTCAACGGCGTCGTATCGGCGCCCGGACCGGCCGCGGCCTGGCTCGAAACATACAGGAAGCGCTGAAACCCCGGCCCTTTCGCGCGCAGCACCGCATCCAGCATGTGGACCGTGCCCTTCGTGTTGGTCAGCAGGAACGCCTCGCGCGTCAACGCCAGCAGTTCGGCGGCGAGGTGAAAAACGTAGTCCGCCCCTTCCAGCGCCGCCGTGAGCGTCTCCGGTTGGCGAACATCCCCCACGTGGATGCGCACCGGCAGCCCTTCGATGCTGCGCAGGTCGCTGGTGGCCCGCACCAGGCAATCCACTTCGTATCCCCGCTCCAGCAGATGGCGGACCAGGTGAGAACCGATAAATCCATTGGCGCCGGTGACGAATGCCCGTTTCATGCAGCTCCCGTCCTTGAAGTGGGTCTATCATATCCGCAACGCGCGCCCGCAACAAGAGGAATTCGCCCCCACCTGCGTCGGAGTATGATGTAGGAATTCCTATGGATCGTCGAACCTGGCTTCAACTCCTCTCCGTTTTGTCAGCGGCCCCGGCCGTCGCGCAGCAGCGGCCTGCCACTACCCAGCCGCCCGCCACTCAACCACCCGCCGGTGGAGGTCGCGGAGCCGGCGGCGGTCGAGGACAGGGTGGGTTTCAGCAGCAGCCCATGCGCATCACCAAAGACCAGCTGAAGGGCGCGCTCGTCCTCTTCGGCCTCGATTTCACCGACCCCGAAGTCGACATGATGCTCCCCAACGTGAACCGCGCCCTGTTCAATTACGAAGCCCTGCGCAAGGTCGATATTCCGTACGATACAGAGCCCGCCGTCATCTTCCAGCCGGGCCTGCCCGATCGCAAACCGATTCGCGGACCGCAGCGCTTCTCCACCACCATCCCGGTGAAAAGGCCCGTGCGCGCGCCCAAGGATCTCGAAGAAGTCGCCTACTGGCAGGTGACGCGCATCGCGCCGCTGCTCCGCCATCGCGTCATCACTTCCACCGCGCTCACCAAGATGTACATCGAGCGCATGAAGAAGTATTCGCCCAAGCTCCTTTGCCTCATCACCCTCACTGAGGATCATGCGCTTGAGCGCGCCGCGCTCGCCGACAAGGAAATTCGCGCGGGGCACTATCGCGGACCGCTCCACGGCGTTCCGTACGGCGTCAAAGATCTCTTCGACACCAAAGGCATCCTCACCACCTGGGGCGCCGAACCCTTCATGAAGCGCATTCCCGACGCCGATTGCACCGCTGTCGAGCGCCTGAACAAGGCCGGCGCAGTGCTCATGGCGAAGCTCTCGATGGGCGCACTCGCACAAGGCGATCTCTGGTTCAATGGGCAAACGAAAAACCCGTGGACCTGGGATGCATCCAAAGGCGACTACACCGGCGGCTCCAGCGGCTCTTCCGCCGGCTCCGCGTCCTCCACTTCCGCTGGACTCGTGGGCTTTTCGCTCGGTACGGAAACTCTCGGCTCCATCGTCTCCCCCAGCGGCGTCTGCGGCACCGCCGGCCTGCGACCCACCTATGGCCGCATCAGCCGCCACGGCGCCATGGCGCTCAGTTGGACTATGGACAAGATCGGCCCCATCTGCCGCGGCGTGGAAGACCTCGCCATCGTTCTCAACACCGCCCACGGCCCTGATGGCAAGGACCGCAGCGTGGGCGCGGACCCGTTCCACTTCGAACCGCGCCGTCCCCTTCACACCATGAAGATCGGCGTCTACCAGAAGGGCTTCGAACCGCAGCAGGGCGGTGGGTTTGGCGGCCGCGGCAATCCGCAACTCGCCGAAGAGCGCCGCAAAGTGTACGCGCAGGCGCTCAAGGATCTCGAACGCGCCGGAGCCAGAATGACACCCGTCGATTACGACGAGGGCTTCACCGGCATGCGCTTCCTCCTCGAAGCGGAAGGCGCCGAAGCCTTCGACGACATCACACGCAACGGCGAAGTGCGCACCCTGAAGGGCCAGCGCGCCAACGATTGGCCGAACACCTTCCGTTCCTCGCGCATCATCCCCGCGGTCGAATACTTGCGGGCACAACGGGCGCGCACGCAACTCATTGAGAAGTTCGAGAACTTCATGAAAGACTGGGACGTCGTCGTCATTCCGCCCGGCAGCTTCCTCACCACTACGAACCTTACCGGCAACCCGGAAGTGGTCGCCAAGTGCGGCTTCGTCAACAACCTTCCGCTGACCATCGGATTCCTGGGCAAGGTTTACGACGAAGGCTCGCCCCTGCGCGTGGCGCTGGCCTATGAAAAGGTCACCGAGTGGCACACGCAGCACCCGACGAATTTAGGAGTCTAACCGTGAATCGCCGTGCGTTTTTAGCCACCGCCGCTGCCGGGATTGCCCAAGCCCAACGCGGCGGGCGGACGCCAATCGACCCCGCTAAACTCCCGCCCGCCATAAAGAATTTGAGGCCGATGACGGACGGAGTGAAGCCGATCACCGCCGAAGAACGGCAGAGCCGCATCGAAAAAGCGCGCCGTCTGATGCACGAAAACCATCTCGGTGCGATCGTCGTCGAGCCCGGCTCCACAATGTTCTATTACACCGGCCGGCGGACCCCAAACTCGACGCTCGTCATTCCGGCAGCGGGCGAGGTCGCCTGGTTCGTTCCCGAAAACACGGCCGATACACCGGCGGGCGACGTGCGCCACGGAGGCGATTCCACCAAAGCCGTCACGCAGATTCTCGCCGATCGCAAAGCCGCCGGCCGCATCGGCATCGAAGAGCGAGTCCGCTTCGCTACCTACGATGCGCTCCATCGCGAATCTCCGGCGCGCGAATTCGTCTCCGCCGATCCGGTCACCATCGGCTGCCGCGTCATCAAGTCGCCCGCCGAAATCGCTCTGCTGCAGCGCGCGAATGATGTCACCGTTGCCGCGTATCGCGCAGCCTTCTCCACCCTTCACGAAGGCATGGATCAGCGCGAGCTCAGCGCGTACATTGACGCCGCCTATCAGGCTCTCGGCTTCCGCGGCGGCGCCATGGTGATCTACGGCAAATACACCGCGTTCCCGCACGGCAGTGTGCAGCCGCAGACTCTCCACGATGGCGACTTCGTCCTGGTCGACGACGGCTGCTCCGTGGAAGGCTATCAAAGCGACATCACGCGCACCGTCATCTTCGGCAAACCCACCGACCGTCAGCGCCGCGTGTGGGACCTGGAACGCAAAGCGCAGGATGCGGCGCTCGCCGCCGCCAAACCCGGCGCGACGTGCGAATCCGTCGATGCCGCCGCGCGCAAAGTGATCACCGATGCCGGGTTCGGTCCCGGCTACAAGGTTCCGGGGTTGCCGCACCGCACCGGTCACGGCATCGGCCTCGACGGCCACGAGTGGACTTATCTCGTAAAAGGCAATAAAACCCGCATGGAACCGGGCATGTGTTTCAGCAATGAGCCGACCATCGCCATTTATGGCGAATTCGGAGTCCGGCTAGAAGATTGTATGTACATCACGCCGGACGGAGCGCGTATGTTCACCGCGCAAAGCCCCGCGATTGACCGTCCCTTCGCCTGAGAAAACCAATGCAAGATACGCCGCTCACCGAATATCAGAATCAACTTCGCGAGGCCGGTGTTCAGGCCGTCGTGCTCGAATCCGGACCCATCATGCTCGCGCTCACCGGAGTCCGCTGGGGAAAGAGCGAGCGCACCTTCGCCGCAATTATTCCGGCCAAAGGAGACCCGGCCTGGGTGCTCCCCGGCTTCGAAGAGATGCGAGCCCGAGAGCTCATCAAGCCGGCCAACGCGGACATCCGGGTCTGGCAGGAAGACGAAAGCCCCTACGCCCTGATCGTAAAAGCTCTCAAAGACCGGGGAGTCACCACCGGAAAAGTTGGAATCGACGAAAACGCCCGCTTCTTCGTCTTCGACGGGATCCGAAAACTAGCCCCAGGGCTAACCTACATACCAGCCCCCGCTGTATAGTTTCTAGTAGGTACCGGCCTCCAGGCCGGTACCAGGCGCGCCGAGCGCGCCCACCCTCGACGTGCCCTCCCCGACCTTCCGCGGCATTCGTCCACTATTCCCCTAACTGCTTCAGATATTTACACTTATGAAGTGTGCGCTCCCTACCACCCAGTGGTGTTTAGCCGCCACCTGGACGTTCGAATTCCGACAATCGTCAGATTTCTCCTTTAGAAACTTTAACTTACACAACTTGCATCACCGCGTTCGCGGGGGTAAAATCAACGCAATCCTTTACGGAGTTTCCAACGAGAGAGGTTAGGGGTTAGAAAACATGAAATTGAAGCTACTCGCAGCGCTATTGCTGTGCGTTACCCTCGCGTTTTCCCAAGGCAGTACGGCTACCCTGAACGGAACGGTTACCGATCCCACCGGGGCCGCGGTTCCTGCCGCCGATGTTCAACTAACGAACACAGCCACCAACGCCACTATCAAAACCACGACCAACGATCAAGGCCAATACGCCTTCCCGTCGATTGGCGGCGGTAATTATCGCGTCTCGGTCGCCAAGACCGGTTTCAAAAGCGCCACCATCGACAATATCGTCATGGAAGCGGGCGTTCCCGCCAGCGTGCCCGTGAGACTCGAAGTCGGTCAGGCGACCGAAACGGTTGTCGTCTCCGCCGGCGCGGAGATCGTCCAGTCCACCACCGCCGAAGTCAGCAGCACGCTCACCGGCAGGCAGCTCACGGACCTCCCGTTCGCCACGCGCAACGCCGTCGAACTCGCCGTCAACCTTCCCGGCACATCCACGCCCACCACGCCCCGCAGCTCGACCATCAACGGACTCCCCAAGGGCGCAATCAACGTCACCATCGACGGTCAGAACACCCAGGACAATATGCTGAAGTCCAGCGACGGTTTCTTCAGCTACATCATGCCGTCCGTCGACGCTCTCGAAGAAGTTACCGTTCAGACCTCCGCCGCCGGCGTCGATAGCACCGGCCAGGGCGGAGCCCAGATCAAGTTCGTCACCAAGAGCGGCAGCAACCAGTTCCACGGCGGCGGCTTCTGGCAGGGGCGCAACACCTTCTTCGACGCCAACTACTTCTACAACAATCAAGCCGGCCTTCCGCGCGATATCGTCCACCTCAATCAGGAAGGCGGCCGCCTCGGCGGGCGCATCATCAAGGACAAGCTGTTCTTCTTCGCCAACGCCGAAATCTATCGCTACCCCGGCACCAATTCCTACAGCCGCAACGTCTTCACTCCCACCGCTGCCAGCGGCATCTTTACGTATGCTGACGCCGGCGGCGCCGTGCATCAGGTCAACCTGCTGCAACTCGCGCAGGCTGCCAACGCAACGCTGCCTGGCGGCGCTCGCGCGTATCCCACGACTCTCGATCCCATCCTCGCCAAAACCTACCAGCAGGAAATCACGCTGGCTCAGGGCGGCATCCTCCGGCCGAACGTCACGACCAACAACGACTACAACACCAGCACCGTGAACTACGCTCCGACGGGCACCGATTCGCGCAACTTCTACACCATGCGCCTCGACTACAATGTGACCGCGAAGCATCAGCTCTCGTTTGTCTACAACTACGACAAATACGCGTCGATTCCCGACTTCCTCAACAACATCGTCCCCGTCCTGCCCGGCGCCGGCACCGTGCTCTTCAGTAACGTCAACACCGGCCAGCGCAGCAACCGCTTCGACGGCACCATCGCGTTGCGTTCCGCGCTCACGCCTCGTGTGACGAACGAAGTCCGCGCCGGACTTAACGGCGGAACTGTTCTGTTCTTTGACGCCGTCAACCCCGGTCTCTTCAGCCCTTGGCGTGGGTATTCGCCCAGCTTCGCGGCTCCGGGGCCGAACTCGCTCACAGCCGTTGCCACCACGACTTCTCCGCAGCGCCGCAACGCGCCCGTGAAGAACGTCGGCGATACCGTGACCTTCCTGAAGGGTTCGCACCAGGTGCAGTTCGGCGGCAGCTTTGACCAGATCAACGTCTTTCAGGCGATCTACGGCACAGGCGATATCCCACGCATCGCGTTCGGCATCGCGTCGGGCGACCCCATCTTCACCGGATCCACTTCCATCTTCACCACCGCCAACCTGCCCGGCGCCAGCAGCACCCAGCTGGGCTATGCCGCCTCCATGTATGCCGACCTCGTCGGCCGCGTTTCCAGCACCACCATTACGCAGGCGCTCAGCGAGAGCACCCACCAGTACGCCAACAATCTGCCGTCCATCGACCGCGATCGGATCCGCGAGCTCGGCCTTTTCGTTCAAGACCAGTGGCGCGTGGCTCCGCGTCTCACGGTCAACCTCGGTCTCCGCATGGAAAAGGAGTTCGCCTTCAAGAACCTCGACGGACTCTACTCCAACGTGGACTATAAGTCCCTGTGGGGCATCTCCGGTGTCGGCAATCTCTTCCAGCCCGGCAATCTCAGCGGCGTCAACCCGGTGTACACTCCGCTCACCGGAGCCAATATCTACTCCATGCCTCCGGTATGGGCGCCGGCCGTGGGCGTTGCCTACAGCTTTGGCGGCCATGAAGGTCTCGGCGGCTTCTTCACCGGACATCACGAAGGCGCGGCCGTTCTGCGCGCGGGCTACAACATCTCCACCGTCCGCGAAGGCATGAACGTCTACACCAGCATCTACGGAGCGAACCAGGGTGTATCGCAGGACGCTTCCAACTCGCCCACCAGTTACCCGGCGTCGTTCGGCGCTCCCGGCAGCGTCGAGTTCAGCGATCCCACGATTCCCGTCCGCGGCACACCGTCCGCCCCGCAGTATCCGCTGGCGCCGTGCTTTACGTGCAGCCTGAACGGCTTCGATCCGAACCTGAAACTCGGCTACGTGCAGAGCTGGAACATCGGCTATCAACGCGAGCTCACCAAGGACACCGTGATCGAGGTCCGCTATAACGGCAACCATGGCGTCAAGGAATGGCGGCAGCTGTCGCTCAATGAGGCGAACATCTTCGAGAACGGTTTCCTGCAGCAGTTCAAGATCGCGCAGAACAATCTGACTATCGCGCGCGGCGGCAACATCACCCAGAACACCGGCGTTACGAACTTCCTCAACCAGGGTCTTGCCGGTCAGCAGAACATTCCGATTATCTCCACCGCGCTCAACAACCTCAGCGACTCCACCAGCGCCACGTACCTCATGCTCGGCCAGGCCGGCTCCTTCGCCGGAGCCATCGCGGGCAACGCCAGCCGCATGAACAATCTCACCAACGCCGGCTACCCGGTGAACCTGTTCGAAGCCAACCCCGCGGTCGCCGGAAACGGTTCCTACCTCATCACCAACGGCGGTTCCTCCTACTACGATTCCGGCACCGTCGAACTGCGCCGCCGCCTCAGCAACGGCCTCCTGCTCCAGGGAAGCTACGTTTGGGCGAAGGCGTTGGCCGATGGCGCCACCAACAGTTCCAGCGACTTCAACTCACCCACCACGCTGCGCAACTGGGGGCTCGACAAAGTTCCGCAGAGCTTCGATATCCGGCACGCTTTCAAGCTGAACTGGATTTACGAGCTTCCGTTCGGTCAGGGCCGCAGTTTGTTCTCCAGCACGAAGAACCGCGTGGGCCGCAAGGTCCTGGAAGGTTGGGAAATCGCCGGCGTCGTGCGCGTTCAGTCCGGCACGCCGCTCTTCCTGAACGGTCTCGGTACCTTTGACTCCAATCCCTGCTGCAATGCCAATAGCCAAGGCGTGGAACTCCACAACATCACTGCCAAGCAGCTGCAGGATATGGTCGGCGTCTACAAGACCAGCTATCCCGGTTCAAGCGGCGGCCTCGTCTTCTACCTGCCGCCCCCGGCGCTCACCACCGGCACCTCGTACACCGCCGGCCTCGGCGCCGGCAACAACAATAATCTCATCACCAACACCATGGCTGCCTACAACGTGGGTGGTCTGACGCCGGCGCAAGTCAATCCGAATGCGCCCTACATCAGCCCCGCGCCCGCCGGACAACTCGGCTGGGAAGGCTACCTCTACTTGCCCTGGCAGCATCACTTCGATGCCTCCATCAGCAAGCACACCCGCATCGGAGAGAAGGTGGATCTGTTGATCAGTGCCCGTGCGCTGAACGTTCTCAACGTGACCAACTTCCTGCCGGGCGCGAACACCACATCGTCGTCGTTCGGTCAGATCACTTCGGCCTACCGCGACATTTCAGGAACCGTCGACCCAGGCGGGCGCATCCTGGAATTCCAGGCCCGAGTGAACTTCTAGTACCCGCCGGGCCCCTGCCCGGTCGCACAAAAAAGCCCGGCTGGATTAAAGTCCAGCCGGGCTTTTTTATTCAACTTTGGCCCGCAATCCATCCACTCCCACCTCACGCGGCATACGGCAAACCTGATACCCGCCGACGCGAATTCGCGTTCAAGTGCCTGTTTTGATTGGGCCCAATAAAAAAAACTTACAACTAAGAACTTGCTCCCCACTACCGGGCACGTTATCATTGCACCCAAGCTTCAATTCTGTTAGAGAGGTTACAAATGTTAAAGTGGACGCTGCCAGCAGCATTCGTGCTCTGAACTCTTGCCTTTACCCAAGGCAATACCGGAGTCATCACCGGCGTCGTAACGGACCCCACCGGCGCCGCTGTTCCAGCCGCTGAAGTCACCGCTCTCAGCGAAGACACAGGCGCCGTCCTGAAAACCACCTCGAGTGATCGCGGGGAGTACTCGATTCCCTCCGTCCTCGCCGGCCACTATCGCGTCACCGTAACGAAAGCCGGTTTCAAGACCGGAACCAAAACCGGCATCGAAGTCAACGCCGGTGTGACCGCCGCCGTCAACGTGAAACTCGAAGTCGGCCAGGCCACCGAAACCGTCGTTGTGACCGCCGGTGCTGAAATCGTCCAGTCGACCACCGCCGAAGTCAGCAGCACTCTCAACACAAAACAGATTGAAGAGCTGCCCTTCGCCACGCGCAACTCCGTTGAGCTGATTGTGACGCAGCCGGGCACCCAGACTCCTACCAACCCGCGCAGCTCCACCATCAACGGCTTGCCGAAGGGCGCCATCAACATCACCATCGATGGCCAGAACACCCAGGACAACATGTTGAAGTCGAGCGACGGCTTCTTCAGCTACATCATGCCGTCCATCGACGCGATCGAAGAAGTGACGCTTACCACCTCCGCCGGCGGCGTCGATTCCACCAGCCAGGGCGGCGCGCAGATCAAGTTCGTCACGCGCTCTGGAACCAACGAGTTCCACGGCGGCGCGTTCTACCAGGCGCGGAACACCTTCTTTGATGCCAACTACTATTACAACAACCAGACGGGACTGCCGCGCGACATCATCAAGTTGCGCCAGCTCGGTGGCCACCTTGGCGGGCCCATCAAGAAAGACAAACTCTTCTTCTTCGGTAACTACGAAATGTTCCGCAACCCCGGAACGAAAGCCTACTCGCGCACCGTGCTCACGCCTTCCGCGCAGAGTGGTGTCTACACTTACCTGAATTCCGCCACGGGTCAGCTCAACAACGTCAATCTGTACCAGATCGCGGCGGCCGCGAATCCCACCCTGCCGTCCAGCGTACGCCCGTTCCCCACCACGCCCGATCCCATTCTGGCAAGCACGTATGCGCAGATTGCCAAGCTGACCAGCGGCGGCAATCTCACCTCCAACGCTCCGGGCGGCGATTACAACACCAACGCCTACAACTATTCGCCGAACGGCAACGATTCGCGCGATTTCTACACGCTTCGCCTGGACTATAACGTCTCCACCAGGAATCAGCTCTCGCTCGTCTACAACTACAATAAGTACGTCTCCGTTCCGGACTTCCTCAACAACGTGGTGCCGATCTATGGCGGTACCGGTACAGTCCTCGGCACGGACCTCAATGCCGGTCAGCGCAGCAACCGTTTCGACGGCACCCTGACCTTGCGCTCCGCCCTGACCCCGCGCCTCACCAACGAAGCGCAGGCCGGTCTGAACGGCGGAACCGTGCTCTTCTTTGACTCCATCGGCAGCCCGGCCCTGTTCGGCACGTGGCGCGGCTATATCCCGAGCGGCACTGGTCTCTCCGTGACTACCAACTCGGGCGGCCAGCGCCGCAATGCACCGGTAAAGAATGTGTCCGACACCGTTTCCTGGGTGAAGGGTTCGCATCAGTTCCGCTTTGGCGGCAACTACGATCAGATCAGCCTCTTCCAGCAGATCATCTCGTCGGCCGTCATTCCCCGAGTCAGCTTCGGCGCTGCCACCGGCGACCCCATCACCACCGGCGCCACCAGCATCTTCACGACGGCTAATTTTCCGGGAGCCACGAGCGGCCAATTGAGTTCGGCGGCAGCCCTGTATGCATCCCTCACCGGTCGCGTGAATACCATTACGCAATCCGTAGGTCTCGATGAGAACACGCACCAGTACGGCCACACCGCTCCCATCGACCGCGACCATATCCGCGAGCTCGGCTTCTTCGCGCAGGACACCTGGCGCGTGAACCCGAGGTTGTCGCTCACTCTTGGACTCCGTTACGAGAAGGAGTTCGCGTTTGTCAATGACAACGGCACCTATTCGCAGATTAACGGGCTGGTCGGCCTCTACGGCCTCTCCGGCGTCGGCAATGAATTCAAGCCCGGCACTCTCACCGGCACCGTTCCCCAAATCAATCCGGTGACTCAGGGCGGCGGTTACACCACTCCGCCGGTTTGGGCGCCCAGCGTCGGCGCAGCCTACTCCTTAGGTGGAGGGGAAGGAATCATCGGCACGATCTTCGGCCACCATACGGGAGCCAGCGTAATTCGCGCCGGCTATTCCATCTCCACTGTTCGCGAAGGCATGAACGTCTACACGCAGATCTACGGCGCCAACCCGGGCCTGACGATCGATTCTTCGCTGAGCAACTCCGGACAGCCGGGCGACTTCGGTCCCGCCGGCAGCGTGGAATTCCGCGATCCCTCATTCCCCACGCGCAGCGGTATTCCCAATGCCCCGCAATACCCGCTGACCCCTTCCTTCACCAACCAGATCTTCGACTTCAACCCGAATCTCAAGATGGGCTACGTCCAGAGCTGGAACATCGGCTGGCAGCGCGAACTCGGACGCAACTCCGTCGTCGAATTCCGTTATACCGGAAACCATGGCGTCAAGCTGTGGAGGTTGTACGGTCTCAATGAAGTCAATATCTTTGAAAATGGCTTCCTCAACGAGTTCAAGATCGCGCAGCAGAACCTGGCCATCGCGCGCGGCGGCGACATCACCAAGAACACCGGCGTCGTGAATTTCGGCAACCAGGGACTGCCGGGACAGCAGGCGGTGCCGATTCTTCAGACCGCACTAGGCACCACGAGCGATACAACTACCGCATCGCAGCTCATGCTGGGCTCGGCCGGCAGCACGGCGTCCGCCATTTCCAGCAACTCTGGCCGCCTGGCAAACCTCACCGCCGCAACCTCCAAGGCTTGCAACGGCGGACCCTGCCCCCTCAACATGTTCGTCGTCAATCCCACGGTGGCGGGCGGCAACGCTTTCATCCTCGATAACGGCGGCTCGTCCTTCTACGATGCGTTCCAGATCGACATGCACCGCCGCCTCACCAGCGGACTGCAAGTTCAGGGCAGCTATGTGTTCGGCAAGTCGATCGCCAACGGCTCCACCAGCAGCGCGATCGACAACGTCAGCTACACCACGTTGCGCAATCCGCGCTTTGACCGCGTGATCGAGCCGTTCGATATCAAGCATGCCATCAAGGTCAACTGGGTATACGAACTGCCCTTCGGCCGCGGCCGCGCGTTCCTCTCCGGCTCTCACAACGGTTTCGTCCGCAAGGCTATCGAAGGCTGGTCGCTCGATGCCGTCGCTCGATTCCAGTCCGGTACGCCGTTCTTCTTCGCCAGCAACGCTACCTTCAACGGAGCCTCTAGCGGCGTGCTCCTGCACAACATCACTTTGCAGCAGATTCAGGACATGATCGGAATCTACAAGACCAGCGCCATCAACTCCGCCGGCAAGGCGCAGGGCACCGTCTACTATCTGCCGCCCCCGACGCTCACCGGCCAAGGCACCATCAACACCAACGCCCTCACGCCGGCCAACAACACCAATCTCATCACGAACACCATGGCTGCCTTCAACACAGGCGGTCTCACGCCCGCCCAGGTTGACCCCAGCGCTCCGTACATTTCGCCGGCGCCAGTCGGCCAGCTCGGTGGCCGCGTTTCCTTCTTCCTCCCCTGGCAGCGCCACTTCGATGTCAGCCTGGTGAAGAACACTCGCATTACCGAGCGCGTCAGCCTCTCTCTCCGCGCTCAGGCGCTTGACGTCTTCAACTGGACCAACTTCCTGCCCGATGGCAACATCGGCTCGAGCTTCGGTCAGATCGGCGGCGCTTACCGCGACATTTCCGGAACCGTAGACCCCGGTTCGCGCATTCTGGAATTCGTCGCGCGCATCAACTTCTAGTCCTGACCGGGCTCCCGCCCGGTCACAAAAAAGAAAAAGGCCGCGCAGAGAAATCCGCGCGGCCTTTTGGGTTTTATAACCGCCGTCCTCCTCTCCAGACCTGTCGCCGTAGTTCTATCTTTCGGACACCGATACGATTTTCATTGTAGTGAGGAGAATCCCCGCAGTATCATCGTCGAAACTCTTGGTCCGGGGTTAGACATTTGAAACTGCAACCGATCATTCTCGCGCTGTGCCTTGCCGCTTCCGCCTTCGCGCAAACGGCTCTCTTGAATGGAACCGTCACCGACCCCTCCGGCGCCGCCGTGCCCGGAGCTTCCATTTCCGTTTCCAACACGGAAAACGGTCAACTGGTCCAAACCAACACCAACGAAAAGGGTGACTACAGCTTCCCCTCGATGCCTGCGGGGAACTATCGCGTCACTGTCACCAAAGAAGGCTTCAAGGCGGGAGTCAAAGAGAACGTCAACATGCAGGCCGGCGTTCCGGCTACGGTGAATGTGAAACTCGAAGTCGGTGCGGCTACCGAAACAGTAGTCGTGCAGGGCGGCGCGGAGCTCGTACAAACTACCAGCGCGACAGTCAGCAGCACCATCACTGGCCGCCAGATCAATGAACTCCCCACCGCGACCCGCAACGGCATGGAGAGCTTCATCAATCTGCCCGGAACCCAGACCACGTCAAGCTTTCGCTCCACCTACGTCAACGGTCTGCCGCTCGAATCCATCAACGTGACCATTGATGGCGTCGGCACGAATGACCAGTGGTTGAAATCTCAGGACGGCTTCTTCAGCTACATCATGCCGAGCGTGGATTCGCTCGAAGAAGTCACGCTCAGCACCGCGGCCGGCGGCGTCGATGCCACGGCACAGGGCGGCGCTCAGCTCAAGTTCGTAACCCGCGGCGGCACCAACCAGTTCCACGGCGGCGTCTTCTGGCAGCACCGCAACACGTTCCTCAACGCCAACTACTACTTCAACAACATCAACGGACTCCCCCGCGATATCATCAAGCTCAACCAGTTTGGCGGCCACATCGGCGGACCCATTAAGAAAGACAAGCTTCTGTTCTTCCTCAACTTCGAAGAACGAAAGCTGCCGAGCTCGGCAACCTTCAGCCGCACCGTGCTGCCGCCCACCGGCTTCAACGGCGATTTCACGTATAAGGAATCGAACGGCACCGTCAACACCGTCAACCTCTTCCAACTCGCTGCTGCCGCCAACACCAGGCTCGCTTCCGGAGTGCGCGCCTATCCCACGGCGCCGGACCCGATCATTGCCAAGACGCTCAACCAGATTTGGGGCTTCGCTTCCACCGGCACGCTGAAGAACCTCATCTCCAGCAGCAACGATTACAACCGCCTCACTTATTCCGAGCAGCCCACCAGCACCGATAGCCGCGGCTTCTGGACCGGCCGCGTGGATTACAACCTCACGCAGAAGCAGCACCTCACGCTGACCATGAACTACGACGTGTACACGGCCGTTCCCGACCTGCTCAACAGCGTCTACCCCGTGTTCCCCGGCACCGGTACCGTTCTCGGCAGCACCATCAATGCCGGCCAGCGTAGCCGCCGCTTTGAAGGCACCGCCGCGTGGCGCTCCACCATCAGCCCGCGCATCACCAATGAACTGCGCTTCGGGCTCACCGGCGGTACCGTGCTCTTCGCCGATGGCGCGGCTTCTCCCGCGCTCTACTCCGAATGGAAAGGCTTCTCTCCGGGTCTCGGCTATGTGTCCGGTGTCTCCACCGCCACCTCCAACTCGCGCCGCAATGCTCCGGTCAAGGACGTCGCGGAGACACTGTCGTGGGTCAAGGGCGCGCACCAGTTCAGCTTCGGCGGCACCTTCACCCAGGTCAACACGTGGCAGCAGTCGGTCGGCAGCGAAACGCTCCCCTCCATCAGCTTCGGTATGGCCACGGGCGACCCCGCAACCACCGGCGCGAATGCCTGGCTCACCAACATCAACCTGCCCGGCATCACCAGCAGCGATCTTTCTTCCGCCGGCTCGATGTACGCCATGCTGACGGGCCGCGTGTCTTCCATCGGCTCGCAGGTCGTGCAGGACGAAACCACTCACAAGTACGCGCACAATCCGGCCATCGATCGCAACGTCATGAAGGAATACGGTGGCTTCGTGCAGGACACCTGGCGCATCTCGCCGGGTCTCACCGCCACCATCGGTGCGCGCCTGGAATATCAGGCGCCGTTTGAAAACCTGAACGGCACGTACAGCTATGTCGGCCTGGACGGCATCTACGGAGTTTCCGGCATCGGCAACCTGTTCAAGCCCGGAACGCTCACCGGCGTTGCTCCCACTTACAAAGCATTGAACGGCCGCGACGCGTACTCCTCGCCGGCTCAAGTTCTGCCGTCTGTGGGAGTCGCCTACCAGTTGCCCGCCGGCGAAGGCTTCCTGAGATTCCTCACCGGACGTCATCCGGGAGCGGCTGTCATACGCGGCGGATACTCCATTTCCAGCACCCGTCCCGGCGGCTACAACTTCCAGAGCATCTGGGGGTCGAACAAGGGTCTTTACTACAGCACGTCGGTCGATCCTTCCAACTTCCCGCAGTATTTCGGATCTCCCGGCAGCGTGTACTTCGCCGACGCCACGTTGCCGTCGCAGCCCGCGCCCGCCGCGCCCGCGTTCCCCTTGAGTCCGGCGTTCAACGATTCGCTCAACGATTTCGATCCGCACCTCAAGATGGGCTACGTCCAGAGCTGGAACATCGGCTACCAGCGCGAATTGAACCGCGACACGGTCGTCGAATTCCGGTACACCGGCAATCACGGCCTCAATGAGTGGCGGCAGATCAACCTCAACGAAGTGAATATCTACGAGAACGGGTTTATCAATGAGGAGATCGTCGCGCAGAATAATCTTGCCATCGCGAACGGTGTCTCGCCGGCGCAGTTGCCTTTCATCGCCACCTTGAAGAGCAACAACTTCGGCAACCAGGGCCTCCCGGGACAACAGAATCTCAAGATTCTGCCGGTCACTCTCGGAACCGCGTGCTGCACGGATACCACCACGGCAACCAACCTTGCCCATGACTCCTTCGGTAGCGTTGCCAACTCGCAGGCCACGAACCTGACCCGTCTCAACAACCTGATCGCCGCTGGCTATCCCTCCAATTTCTGGCAGGTGAACCCGGCCGTCGGTAGCGGCGGAACCTGGCTCATGACCAATTGGGGTTCGTCGATGTATGACGCCGGTCAGGTGGAAGTCCGCCGCCGCATGGCGCACGGGCTCCAGATGCAGGCCAGCTATGTGTTCGGCAAAAGCCTCATTAACGGGGCTTCCAGCAGCTCTGCCGACGCCAGCCAGCCGACCACGCTCCGCAATCTGCGCCTCAACCGCACCACGCCGAGCTACGACATCCGCCACGCCATCAAGGCGAACTGGATTTACGAATTCCCGTTCGGCCCCGGCCAGTCATTGCTGAGCGGCGTGCACAGCCGCTTCGTCAAGAAAGCCATCGAAGGTTGGGAACTCACCGGCACCACCCGCATACAGGCCGGACAGCCGAGCACTCTCACCAGCGGCCGCGGTCTCATCAACGGCAACGAGGGCGGCGTCGTCCTGCACAACATCACGCTCAAACAGTTGCAGGACCAGATCGGCGTGTACAAAACCACCGGCTCCAATGGAATCGGAATTGTCTATGACCTGCCGATCGACATCATCCACAACACCGAAGCGGCGTTCAACAATGGCGGCTTCGTGCTGGACCCGAACGCTCCGTACATCGGACCGCAAACCGCGCCCGGCCAGCTCGCCTACTTCGACCAGCTTCGCGGACCCTGGCAGAAACACCTCGATGTCAGCCTGCTGAAGCGCACCCGCATCCGTGAACAGGCCAACGTCGAATTCCGTGCTCAGGCCCTCAACGTCCTGAACATCACGAACTTCTACCTCGGCAGCGTCTCGGCCAGCAGCACCGGCTTCGGCCAGGTCACCAGCGCTTTCCGCGATACCTCGAATGCCACCGACCCCGGCGGCCGCATTCTGGAGTTCGTGGTTCGCATCAACTTCTAGGCTCCCTCCTCCACCCCTGGTTGATTCACATATCATATAAGAATCAACCAGGGGGCTTCCATGAATACCATTGACCGGCGCGTCTTCCTGTCTGGACTCGCGGGTTCGTTCTTCGCCGCATCCGCGGCGCCTCAATATCCCTCAGCAGCGGCGCCGGTGAAGCCGGACGCTGCCGCAGGCGGAGCATGCTGGCTCGATGTCGCCGCTCCGTTCGTTTGCATCGATCCCGCCCAACAGCTCGGCACGGAAATTCTGCTCACGGCCACCTGCTTTCCCGGCATCGACGGCTATCGCACGCATAAATACGCGACCGAATACCAGATCCTGCTCTACGACGCATCGGGAAAAGAAGTGAAGCTCGACAACGGCGGGCGCCTGGAAATCCCCGCCATGAAGCCGACGCTGGTCAACATGCAGCAGATGACCGGCCGCGACTTCCTGGTCGGCGGCGCCAAAGTGCGCGTGGCGCCTTCGCCCCACCAGATGCCGCACGCGGGCGACCTGTTCAGCGCGGGGTTCGTGCGCTGGAACATGCCGAACAACTTCGACAACGTCCACGCGCATCCCGCGCCTCCGCAACAGGTGGTCGGGCGGTACAACTACTCCATGCCGGTGCCCCCGCTCAGCGAATACCACTGCGCCTTCGCTCTCTTCAATCCCAATGACGAAGAAAGTTACGGTGCCGTGCGCGTGGTGGACCGCATGGGCCGCACCGTCGTGGAACGCAAGTACGAGCTGCGCCCGCACCAGACATTCCTGTACCGGACCGCCGACCTGAAGCAGATGGAAACGCCCGGCGAAGCGCTCGCCATCACCGCGCTTGCCGATAACAAGCTGGCCGATGGCGGCGTGATTGTGGTCCACAACGATAGTGAGCGAGTCGCCTTCGGCTATTCGCTCATGAAGGGTCGCAGCGGCAATAGCTTCACGGTCGAGCATCCCCTCCACTTCTCGGCCGATGCGCCGATGAAGCCCGCGCGCACCTCGCCCTACGGGCCGAATAAGTCGTTTCCCGCGCAGGCGCTCATTTACACGCCGCTGTTGTTCCGCGGACTCAACATCGGCGGTGTGCAGCTCGAATCGCGGATGTATCTCAGCTCCAGTCGGTGGGTGGAAGAAGCGCTTTGGAAATTGCCGTTCGTCACCACTGGTGAAGGCCGCATCGCCTGGGTTTCGAATCGTGACGAGAAGCTCGCCGATCGCGTACGTCCCGGCGCCCTCACCGACCAGGGGCTCGTGCGTCTCACTGAATTCCAGAGTTGCCGCATCGACATCCGCGACCTGCCGCTGCCCGACAATTTCTCCGGCGGTTTCGGTGTCGCGTGCATTCCGAAGACGTCGCACTCGCTGAATAAGGTAGAGGTCCACGCCGTGAATTGGGGCCGCGTGGCGATGACCCACTTCCGCCCCGGCGGCGCGATCGCCAAAGCGTATCGCAGCGTTTCCGAGCGCGGAGGCCTCGCCAGCGACTACATCGTCTCCGGTGTGCATCTCACCGGAACCTCCGCCAGGCGCCGCCGCGATTGCGTGCTGGCGATCATGAACATCGAATTCGAAGACCAGCAGACGGGCACTCCGCTGCTGCAATTATTCGGCCCCGATGGACTCGTCGCCGAAAAGCGAATCGACGAATTTCAGCCGCTGGCCTGCCGTCATTACCTGGTGTCGGAGATCTTCCCGCAGGCGCAAAGCACTCCGGAACACCCGTTTACGCTGCGCATGCAAGTGCCCGACGCGATGATGATCGTCTCGGCCCTGCACATCGATTACGACAAGAAAGACATCGCGCTCGAACACGGCTCGGACCGCCACTCCACCTTCAACGACTTCAAGTGCTAGTCCCGACCGGTCTCCTGACAGTCTCCTGACCGGTCGCAAAATTGAAGAGGCGCGCCAGCGCCGAGCCGAAGAAATAAAGAAAGGCCACACCCCGAAGGACGTGGCCTTTTGCATTCTGTTCCGAGCCTGCGCGTAGAACCTGCAGTAAGCCCCGAATTGCGTAGTCCCGACCGGTCTCCAGACCGGTCGCAAAATTGAAGAGGCGCGCCAGCGCCGAGTCGAAGAAACAAAAAAGGCCACGCCCCGAAGGACGTGGCGTTTTCCATTCTGTTCTGAGCCTGCGCTTAGAACCTGTAGTAGGCCCCGAATTGCGTAGTCCCGACCGGTCTCCTGACCGTCTCCTGACCGGTCGCAAAATTGAAGAGGCGCGCCAGCGCCGTGCCGCAGCGAAATAAAAAAGGCCAGGTCCCGAAGGACCTGGCCGTCGTCGTTGTTCTGAAGCTTTCGCCTAGAACTTGTAATAAGCGCCGATCTGCAGAACGCGAGGCCCGAAGTTCATGCCAGTCAGCTTGCCGAACGTGGTGTTGTTGATTGTGAAGTTCGTGGTCGAGCCGTAGTCGCCCGAATTCGGAGCGACATAGAACGTCGGGTGGTTGGCCCAGTTGAAGATGTCGAAGTGCAACTCCAGGGAGTGGCGCTCCTTGAACGTGACCTTCTTCATCGCCGAGGCGTCCCACGACCACTGCCACGGTCCGGAGAACATGCGGCGGGCGAGATTGCCCACCTGTCCGGCGCCCGGGTTATAGAAGATCTGGCCGTTGAACGCCGGCGTGCCCGCGGGAGAAGCGCCGCGGCCGTCGCCGCCGAGGTTCGAACTGCTCAGAAGGTTGAGGATGGACGGCGAGATGAAGTACGGACCGTTGCCGGTCATGTACACGCTATTGGTCAGCTTGTTGAGGGTGGACCAATCCACGCCGTATATCGAAGCGGTGTTGGTGCTCGTCGAACGGGCGCCGCGGTTCAGCGTTCCGTAACCGGAAAGGATCGAGAACGGCGAGCCGGAGTTGTAGCTCCAGATGCCGCTGATCGCCCATCCGCCGAGAATCGCGTTCTCGAACTTGTTGCCGCTCCAGTGCTTATTCTTGCCGTACGGCAGTTCATAGTAGTAGTTCGCCTTGAAGGAGTGCTTGATGTCATACGGCGAACGGGCGTACTCGAGGTCCGGATTATTGTTGTCCAGCAGCGGCTCGAAGTCGGTTTGGGCGTCGCCGCTGGTGTTCGAGAGATCCTTGCTGAACGTGTAGCCGAACTGGACTTGCAGTCCGTTGCGCGTGCGCTTGGTTGCTTCCACCTGCAGACCGTGATAGACGGACATGCCCTGGTTGACGATCAGATTCGCGCCCTGAACCTTCGGGTTCGTGTAGAACTGCACCGGGCCGTTCCACAGGTTGGTCATGTATGTGTCGGCGAGCGTGCCGATTTGTCCCTGCTTGATGTAGGTCTGAATCGTGCTGTTGCTCAGGTTGGCGTTCGCCAGAGTCGGGAAGACGGTCAGCACCTGACTGCCGGCGACGTTGGCGTTGTAATTGGGGTTGAACGTTCCGGTCGCGGCCTGAGCGAGGAATCCGTTATTCTGGGCGCGCAGGAAATCCGCCAGGAAGCCGTTGGCGTTGTAGTTGACCTGGTTGAGGTCAATGCCGCGGAGTAAGCCGGTGCCGCGGTTACCGACGTAACGGACATTGAAGATGGTACCGCGCACTTCCCGCTGGATTCCGAGAGTCCACTGATGAACGTACGGCGTCGACAGGTTCGGATCGGGCATGCCGACAGCCGAAGTTGTGGTGATGGCGTAGTTATCGGCAAGGGTCCGGGGCACTTTGTAGGCCGGTGCCGGGACAACCGGATTGCTGGCTAGCAGCGCGGTCATGTTGCTAACGGTGTTCCCAAAGCTCAGGCCGTTGGCGGTGCCGACGCTGTTACGGATGGTGGCGATCATATTATCGTTCACATAGGCCAGCATGTAGCCGCCGCGAATGGACGTTTTGCCGGAATCCTTAAACGGATCCCAAGCGAATCCGATGTTCGGAGCGAAGTTGTTCTTATCGGCATGATAGAACGGCCGGCCCGAAGGACCGCCAATGAAGTTCAGAACGGCGTTGGGGTCGAGCAGCGTCTGGCGAACGTCATTGTTCGACAGTACCGGAGCGACATAAAGGCCGTTCTTCTCATCGAGCGGCGTCCAGTATTCATAGCGGAGGCCTACGTTAAGGGTGAGATTCGGTTTCACCTTCCATTTGTCCTGGATGTAGCCGGCGTAGGTGCTCCAGCTAAAGTTGCGGATGTTGGTCGCGCCCGGAACGAAGCCGGAGGTGGCGCTGGTGACGTTGAACGTCTGCGCGGCGGAACTGGTGTAGCCGGCCAGATCGGCAAGCAGCGCGTTCGCGGTGCTCAGCGAAGCGGATGTGGCGCCCGGCAGGTCCGTGTTGGTGAAACCGTTCGTGTTAGCAGTGCTGATGCCGAGCGTGTACGTGGGAAGTATTCCGCCGTCGTTGAACGGAGAAACCGTCATGTGCATCGCCTGGAACCCGAAGGAGAGTTCGTGGCGGCCCTTGAGCCAGGTGGCATTGTCCTGAATGTGATAGTTCTTCGGGTTGCGGCCCTGGTTCAGGAACGTGTTGACCGGATTACTGAAGAGCAGCCCGGCAACGATTGACGTCGGGTACTGGTTGGTGTCCACAAAGTTTGCGGTATCCATCGCGAAGCCGAAGCGGACTTCATTGGTCAGCGTCGGGGACGTGGTCCACCGCCATGCCAGCGACATCAGATGATTGGTGATGGTGTTGGTGACCGGCGGAACGGTGGTGAAGAAGGAGCCGGCATCGGGACGGTCGGTCGGGTTATTGATGTAGTTGTAGGTGCCGGTGATGCTGTGCTTGGCGCTGATGTAGTAGTCGCCGCGGAACACGAACTGGTCGCGGAACTCGTTGTTACGCGCGTTGAACCGGTAGCCCGCCGTGTTTAGACCGTCGCCCGTGTCGGTGGAGTTCGCTGCGGGGAGTTGCGCGATCATCGCCTTCACGGTGGGGTCGGCAACGAAGTTGCGAATGCTGGCGAGATTTACCTGTCGCGTGGCGCCGGTGGAGTCCTTATAGGTGAACACACCGGTGCGCGCCGAATCCGTCAGCACCGTGTCCAGCACGCTGGTCTGGCGCTTGTTGCGGTAGAGCTCGTAGTTGGTGTAGAAGAACAGCTTGTCCTTGACGATGTGGCCGCCGAGAGCCGCTCCCGGCTGGTTGAGATCCAGGAACGTGCGCGGTAACCCGCCCTTGTTGTTGAACCAGCTGTTCGCTCCCAGATCGCTGTTGCGGTTATACCAATAGACGGCGCCGTGATAGGTGTTCGAACCGGATTTGGTCGAGAGCGTCACCTGCGACGCTCCGCCGCCGATTCCCGCGCCTTCGTTCGAGGTCGAGACAGTGATTTCGGCGATCTGGTCGATCGTCGTGCGCATCGGCGCGTAGTCCAATGCATTGGTGCGGATAAAATTATCCTGGATGTTGATGCCGTCCAGCGTGACGTTCGTGAAGGAGCTGCGCAGGCCGTTGACGCTCGTGGTATCGCTGGTGGGCGCGACCCCCGTCTGAGTCTGAATGAGGCTGCTGACCTGACGCCCGAGGACGGGCAGGTTTTGCACCTGGGTCGCGGTAATCGTGGTGCTTACCTCCGCGTTGCTGAGCTGCACGTTTTGGACGTCAGCCGTTACGTCCATTGTTGTCGCGGTGGATTGCACTTCCAGCTTGATACTTCCCATGCCGGTTTCCTGCAGTGGGGAAACTTTGACGCCGCGAACGGCGAGCTTCGCAAATCCCTGCGCCTGAATGACGACGTCGTAAGTGTCCGGGCGAACAGCCACAAAGCTGAAATTGCCGGCTTCATTCGTTACCCCTGAGAGCACTGGATCGTTGCCGCCCGGCACGAAAACGCCGACGGTTGCGCCGGGGACGGCGGCTGCCGTTTGATCGACCACAGTTCCGGATAAGCGGCCGGAGACTTGGGCGTTTCCAGCGGACGTGAATAGACACACGACCGCCATCGAAATAAATAATGAGTAGCGGGTCATAATTCCTTTCTCGAAAAAGATGTCACCCGGACACACTGGCTGTGGCGGCTCCCGGCAATGCGAGAGCTCTTCCGCGTGCGACGACTGCGGGTGGACACTAACCTCTTAGCAGATTGCCTGTAGAATAGCGGGTTTCAGTGGAAAATTCAACACAATCGGAGTCGATTGTATGAAAGCGCCTCTAGGGCGCGAGATTTAACCGGCGAACGGGCTGCGCTTGATCGCGTAATCGATGGCTTCTTGCGGCACGCTAAAGTGCGCCATCGCCGAATTCCCCATGTACCCAAGCTCCTTGATGCCAATGGGACTCGTGTAATAGGCGTCGACGATCATCTTCCGCGCCCAGGTGAAGAAATCGATGCCGGGGCCTATACCGGGGTTCTGAGCCCGATTCTCGCGGAACGCGATCAGGTCCAGCATAGCCGTCTGCTGCTCCGGCGATGCGGTGAGAAATGTATGGCCGCTGTATCGATGAGCGGTGGCTTCGTCGAGCCACTGGATGCCGCCGGTGTAGATGCGCTTCATTTCGTCCGTGGCGGAGCAGAGGAAATCGATGAAGGCCGCGGCGTTCGCAGCCAGCGCGCCTTGGGACCGGTCGTCGGCAGGGATCACGAAATCACTGAGCTTTTGGAGCGTCGCGTATTCGTGCGGGTTGAGCGCCTTGGGCTGATACCGTCCGGCGGCCTTATCCTGAGCGACGGCCTCGTGCACATGCTGCGCGTCCTGCGCGGTGAGCACTCGCTCGCCGGCGGCGCCCATGCTGAGAGAGATGGCGATGTGGCGCAGCAGGTCGCGGCGGGAGTAATCGGTTTCGTTAGACATTGCCTTTTCGCATCTCCTCTGCAAGGTATTCGCTGGCGCGCCACGCAAACGCGACGATGCTCAGCGTCACATTCTTATCGGGCTGGCTGACGAACGGGGCGGCGTCGCACACGAACAGGTTCTTCACCTCGTGCGACTGGCAGTACTTGTTCAGCACGCTCGCCTTCGGGTCGTCGCCCATGCGCACGGTGCCGGCTTCATGAATGATGCTTCCGCCTTCGCTGATCCCCGCGGTTTTGGGGTCGGGCCGCCTGCCGTTCACACGGCCGCCCAGCGTTTCGATGATCGCCGCGAAGGTGTCGTGCATGTGGCGCACCTGGTTGATCTCGTTTTCGCTCCAGCCGAAATGGAAGCGGAGCACCGGGATGCCCCACGCGTCCACCTTCACCGGGTCGATGTCGCAATAACTGTTCTTGTTGGGGATCATCTCGCCGCGGCCGGAGAAGCTGATTCCGGAGCCGTACTGCTCGCGAATCTGGTCCTTGAGCTTCTTGCCGTAGCCCTGGTGCTGCGAGCAGGCGCCGTGGAACGAGCCGATCTGCGGCATGTGGAAACCGCCGCCGATTTCGACGTGGTAACCGCGGGGGAAATTCTTCTTCTTATCGTCGAGCAGCCACCACGGCACGTACACGTGCATGCCGTCGATGCCGTCGGAGTTGTGGCGCGGCACGTTGACCAGCGCGGGGGCGCTGCCGCTCAGCGAATAGCCCACCGTGTCGGTGAGGTTGCGGCCGACCTGGTCCGACCCGTTGGCGATGCCGTTTGGGAAGCGCGGCGACTTGGAATTCAGCAGAATTCGCGCCGATTCGCAGGCACTGGCGGCGACCACCACGGCCTTACAGCGAATCTGCTTTTCGTTGCGCGTCGCCTTATCGACGTACGATACGGCGGTGACTTTCCCCGAACTGTCCGTGATCAGCTCGCGCGCCATCGCGCCGGTGACGATCGTGAGTTTGCCCGTCTTCATTGCCGGGAAGATCATCGCCTGGCTGGACGAGAAGGCCGATGCGGTGAGGCATCCGCGGCCGCATTGTCCGCAGTAGTGGCAGGCGGCGCGGCCGTTGATCGACTTGGTCAGCATCGCCATGCGGGACGGGATGCACGGAATCCCGAGCTTCTGGCACGACTTTTGAATCAGGACTTCGTGTACGCGCGGCGAGACGGGCGGCAGGAAGTTGCCGTCGGGCGCGGTGCGCAGCCCTTCGTGCGTGCCGGTGACTCCGATGAAGCCTTCGGCCTTGTCGTACCACGGCGACATTTCGTCGTAGGTGACCGGCCACGGGTCGCTCAGGCCGTCGAAGGGTTTGAAATCGTAATCGGAGAAACGCAGAGAGATGCGGCCGTAGTGGTTGGTGCGTCCGCCGATCATGCGGGAGCGGAACCAGCGCCACTTTTCGCCTTCCGCCACCGTGTAGGGCTCGTCGGGAATGTCCCAAAAGCCGTTCGGCGCGGCGAAGAAACCCCACTGCTGGCGCCCGAAATAGAGGTCGGCATGCGGGCCCGCGCCGCGATGGTCCACCTGGTACGGCCAGACGTGCTCTTTGAAATCCTTGGCCGGGTTGAGCATGGGTCCCGCTTCGAGGAGCGCGACGGACATACCCTGGTCGGTGAGAACCTTGACGGCCGTGCCGCCACCGGCGCCGGAGCCGATGACCACGGCGTCGTAAACCTGCGGAGAACGATTGATTTGCATCCCTGGATATCTAGTTTATGCCCGAATGCAGGCTACCGGGGATGTGCGGTCTGAAGACTGGTCGTTACCAACGCATCACGGCGACACCTACGGCCAAACTCGGAATCGCCTGAAGGAGGGCCATCCGCAGCGTGGTTCCGGCGAAGCGATGGCGCTTGAGGGGGAGCTTTGGCGCGAAATTTCCGATTGTTACAGCGGTGACTCCGAACGCTAACGCCGGCAGCGGATTCAGCCCCGCGGTCAAAACGGCCAGCACTGCCAGATACGCCGCATCCTTCTCTAAGGTCACGCGCCATGCAGGTATGGGCAGCAACCGGTAGCGCGTCATCGCCGTACCGGCCGCATCGAGACCGTAAAGGCATTGGGCGTAGCTGCTGAGTGCCAGTGCGACCACCAGGGAGAGCATGCCCACAGCGTCGGGGTCCACGCGCGGCGTGGCGACGCGATAGATGGTCCCTCCTACGGCGATGATCGCTGCCAGCCAGAAGTCCAGTGTCGCCGCAATTTGTCTCAGGTTGGCGCGGAACAGCGCGGGGAAGGGCAGCGGAAATCGCGGCGTCGCTCGCGGCTTGATGCGAATGGCCGGTGCGGCTATCGCGAGCAGGATGGCCAGAATTCCCAGGTCAGGACGGTGGGTCCGGAAGAGAATCAGGCCGAGGGTTGCAATCCAGACGGCCGGTGCGAGTGCGATGGCTTTGAGTCGCAGGATGGCGCGGTCTTTCGCGCTCAGCGGCCACAGGGTCAGCCGTGTTTGCGGTACTTTCGCGAGCGGGTCTCCGCCGATCGCGACCAGCACCAGCGCTGCGAGCAATGCGACTACCGGCTCGGCGGCTCTGGGTTCCAGGTGGTAGAGCACCGGACCGTAGATGAGGAGCGCGATAAAGAGGAAAAAGTTGTTGACTTTGGTGCGCGCGAAGGTCTGTAAGTCGCGACGCAGGCTGGTTCGAACTGCTCCGATGATCTCCTGCGTCGCGCTCACAAATGCTTAGACGTGCGTCAGAACAGAATAGGGCTTGCCGACTTCCTGAGCGTCGACCACCGCGATGGCGGCGACGTGAACGATATCGTTTACTTCGGAACCGCGCTGCAGCACGTGCACGGGTTTCGAAAGCCCCGTCAGCAGCGGTCCCACGAGCTCGGCGCCTCCGATGCGGTGCAGCAACTTGTAGGCGATATTGCCGGCTTCCAGGTTGGGGAAGATCAGGACGTTGGCGCCGCCCTTCAACGTGCTGAACGGATACGTTTCGTCGATAATCTGGGGCACGACCGCGGTATCGGCCTGCATTTCGCCATCGACCATCAGGCCCGGCGCGCGCTGCCGGATCAGATCGACTGCGCGGCGGACCTTATCCGCCAGCGGATGGCGGGTGCTGCCGAAGTTGGAGAAGCTGAGCATACCGACGCGCGGTTCCTGATTGAATCGCCGGGCCTTTTCCGCGCTCATGATGGCGATCTCGGCGAGTTCTTCGCTGGTGGGCTCGATGTTCACGGTGGCATCGGCGAGGAAGTAGATGTCGCTCTTCGGTGTGATGATCACATACAGGCCGGCGACGATGTTGAGCTCCGGCCGTATGTCGATCACCTGGAGCGCGGGGCGAATGGTGTCGGGGTAGTGAGTCGTCAGACCGCCGACGAGCGCATCGGCATCGCCAAGCCGCACCATGAGGCTGCCGAAGGTGACGGGGTTGGTGACCAGGTGCGCCGCTTCGGTGCGCGCGACGCCCTTGCGCTGCCGCAGGCTGTAGAACTCTTCGGTATAGACGTCGAGTTTGGGCGAACGCTTGGGGTCCACGATCTGCACGCCGTTGAGGTGCAGGCGCAGTTCGGCGGCTTTGGCGCGAATAACATCTTCATTGCCGAGCAGGATCGGGGTGGCGATCTTCTCGTCCATGAGAATCTGGCAGGCGCGCAGGATTTTGCCTTCCTCGCCCTCGGTGAAAACGACGCGCTTGGGATCGTTCTGTGCCTTGTTGATCATGGCGCGCATCACGCCGTGCGCGGTTCCGAGACGGCGCTCGAGCTGCTCGCGGTATTGGGCAAGGTCCACGGGTTGCTGCGCGACGCCCGTCCGCATGGCAGCTTCGGCGACGGCGGATGCTTCATAAATGAGCACACGCGGATCGAAGGGCTTCGGAATGATGTAGTCGCGGCCGAATTCGATGCGCTCCAGGTTGTAGGCGCGAAGAACGGAATCGGGAACATCTTCCTTGGCGAGCGCGGCCAGCGCGCGTGTGGCGGCAAGCTTCATCTCGTCGTTGATGGTGGTGGCTCGAACGTCGAGCGCTCCGCGGAAGATGAACGGGAAGCCCAGGACGTTGTTCACCTGATTCGGAAAATCGCTGCGGCCAGTGGCGACGATGGCATCGGGGCGTGCGGCAAGTGCGACGTCGTAGGCAATTTCGGGGTCGGGATTGGCGAGCGCGAAGATGATCGGTGTCAGCGCCATTCCCTTCACCATTTCGGGCGTGACCGCGCCGGCGCTGGAAAGTCCGAAGAACACATCGGCTCCGGCGAGAGCCTCGGTGAGCGTGCGGGCTTTGGTCTTCGACGCGTAGCGCGCCTTGTAGGAGTTCATGCCCTCCGTGCGGCCTTCGTAGATCACGCCCTTGGTGTCGCACATGACGATGTTTTCCAGGCGGACGCCGAGATTGACGTAGTGCGAGGCGCAGGAGATGGCGCTGGCGCCGGCTCCGTTGAAAACAACTTTCACGTCCTCGATCTTCTTGCCGGCAATTTCAAGCGCGTTCAGCAGACCGGCGCCGGAAATAATGGCGGTGCCGTGCTGGTCGTCATGGAAGACCGGGATTTTCATGGTCTTGCGCAGCTCTTCTTCGATGACGAAACATTCGGGGGCTTTGATGTCCTCGAGGTTGATGCCGCCGAAGGTAGGCTCCAGAATCTGGCAGGTGCGGATGATTTCCTTCGGGTCCGCGGTGTTCAGCTCGATATCGAAAACGTCAATATCGGCGAAGCGCTTGAAGAGGACGCCCTTGCCCTCCATCACCGGCTTTCCGGCGAGCGCGCCGATGTTGCCGAGTCCGAGGACAGCAGTGCCGTTGGTGACCACTGCGACGAGGTTCCCCTTCGCGGTGTACTGATAGGCGAGGCTGGGGTCGCGCTCGATTTCGAGGCAGGGAACGGCGACGCCGGGAGTATAGGCTAAACTCAGGTCCCATTGCGTGCGGCAAGGCTTGGTCGGGGTGACGGCGATCTTGCCCGCCGGAGATGACGAGTGGTACTCCAGGGCATCTTCAGGACGGATCTTCATGTCTTAAATTATACTCCGGTGTCTGAAATGACAGGTAGGTACCGGCCTCCCGGCCGGTACCAGGCGATCGCAGATCGCCTTCGACCGGTCAGGAGACGGTCGGGAGACCGGTCGCTACTCGTACCTCAGGGCTATTACCGGGTCTATGCTGCTGGCCCGGCGTGCGGGGAGGAAGCCGGCGGCGGCCGCGACCAGCGACAAAATGATCAGCGCTGCCGCGGCGGCTCCGAGATCCTGCGGCTTCACGCTGTAGAGCTGGGAGGCAACCAGCCGGCTTAAGAACCATGCCGCCGGAATTCCCGCGGCCAAGCCGATCGCCAGCAGCGCGAGAGCTTCGCGCATGACCAGCCAGACCACCGTTCCGCGATTCGCCCCGAGCGCCATTCGCAGGCCGATCTCGCGCGTCCGGCGCGCGACCGAGAAGGCCATGACGCCGTACAGCCCGAGGGCGGCGAGCAAGGTCGCGAGCGCGCCAAAAGCGGCCGAGAGAGTGGCGATCAGGCGCTCGGTGCCGAGCGTTTCATCGAGCTGGTTTTCGACTGTGCGCATCTGGTAGACAGGCATGGAGGCATCGAGCGACGCGATTCTGCGGCGCAATTCGGCGGACACGGCATTGGAGTCCCTGGAAGTGCGGACATAAAACGCCGCCGCGGCCGGAAAGCTGGACTGCAGGTAGGGGACGAATGCCTGGCGGTGCACGCCTTCCCGCGGGCCCTCGTACATCGTGTTCTCCACCACACCGACGATCTGCATATCCTGTTTCGCCTTCGGTCCCGTGCCGAAACCGACGTGACGCCCGATGGGAGAGGCTTTGCCGAAAAAGTGAGTGGCAAAGTCGCGGTTGACGATAGCGACAGTGATCTTGCTGCCGCGGTCGCCCTCATTGAAATCGCGGCCGGCAGTGAGAGGAATTCCCATCGTTTTCCAGTAGCCGGGCGAAACGGCGTTCATGAACGCCTGCATGTCCTCACCGTCTTTCGGGACGTGGCCTTCGACGCCCATGGTCGAATCCCACTCGCCGCCCTGGAGAATCGGGACAGCGGCGAACGAAGCCGACTGCACGCCGGGTATGGCGCGGATCTGTTCGAGCGCCCGCATGTAGAAGTCTTCCACGCGGGCTAGCGTGTATCCACTGAGCGCGGGGTCGGTCTGGAAGCAGATGAGATTGCTGAGCGATTCGAAACCGGTGTTGGCGCTCTTCAGATTCTCAAGCGTCTTGACGAACAGTCCGGCGCCGGCGAGGAGCAGGAACGAAAATGCGACCTGCGCCGCGACCAGGCTCCTGCGAAGGCGCGCGGATCCGCCCGCGCCTCCAGCGGCGGCGGTGGACTCCTTCAACGTGGTCCAGAGATTCACCTTGAGAGCTTGCAGCGCGGGTGCGAGTCCGAAGAGCAGCCCGGCGATTCCGGCGATGAGCGCGTTAAAGCCGAGAATCCGTGGATCGGGTGTGGCGGAGATCGTGAATTGCGCGGTTGTCGTGGGCAGGAAGCCGAGGAGAGCGCGAACCATGAGGACCGCGAGCGCGATCCCCGTGACGCCGCCGGCGGCGGCCAGCAGCAGGCTTTCGATCAGAAGTTGCGTGATCAAATGCGTGCGCGAGGCTCCGATGGCGAGACGAACGGCCATTTCCCGCTGCCGGGAAACGCCGCGGGCGATCAGCAGATTCGCCACATTGAAGCAGGCGATGATGAGCACCAGCGACACCATGCACATGAGGGCGATTAGCGCGGTGCGGTAGGTCTGGCGCACGTCGGAATACCCGATCGCCGCGGATTCCACGCGCACTTTGCGTTTCAGGAATCGCTGGCGGTTGTAGGAAGTGGTGTCCTTCATTTCCGGCCGCGTCAACTCATCCTGGAGGATGTTCGTGAAAAGGGTTTGCAGCGAGGCGCGTGCCTGGTCGATAGTGACGCCCGCCTTCATGCGGGCGAACAATTGGATCCACTGCGATCGCCGATCGCCGATATCGTCCCAACCGGGCGTCAGGACCGGCTTCATCTGGATGGGGATGCGGATCTGCTCGGCGGTGGCGGGGTCCAGGCCGCGGAAGTTCGCGGCGGACACGCCGACAATGGTCATCGGGTAATCATCGATCAGGATTTTCCTGCCGAGCACGGATGGGTCGGCGGCGAAGCGCGTGGTCCAGTAGGCGTAGCTGAGGACGACGCTTGGGTGGCCTTTGTACGTACGGTCATCTTCCTGTGGCGTGAAGACGCGGCCCAGCGCGGCTTTGACTCCGAGAGCCTGAAAGTAATTGCCGGAGACCAGTTCGGCGCGCACGCGTTCCGTACTGCCGTTGTAGGAAATGGAGGCAGGAGTGTCGAAGCGGCAGAACACATAGGAGAAGGATTTCGCCTGTTTCTGGAAGTCCTGGTACATCGGGTAGGAGGCGGCGCGCGGACCGCGATTGCTGCCCATGTGCGGCCCGGTGGAGGAGATCATGACGAGCTCGCGGGGTTCGGAGACGGGGAGGAGACGGAGCAGGAGTTGATCGACAAGGGTAAAAATGGCAGTGTTTGCGCCGATGCCAAGGGCGAGCGAGGCCACGGCTACGGCCGTGAAGAGCGGCGTTCGGCGCAGGCTTCGGAAAGCAAATCGGATATCGCTGAGGGCTCGGGTCATATTCGTTATACTCCGGCTGGTTGCAATGGTTACCCGGAATCCGCGTGTTTACGGCCAGTGCGGGTGAAGGAGATGGGGAAATAACCCCAGATACCGCGGCTGGCACACGGCTATATCGAGGGCAAAAAAAGCGGTGGCGGCCACGAAGGCGAGCAGGAATCGGGGCACATCGGCGAGCGCCTTGGGGCGAAGGCGTGAGTAGGCCCAGATACATCCGGCGACTACGGCCGCGTTGGACAACCACGCGGGTATGGAGATCACGAGGTCGGGGCGCTGCAGGCGGCCAGTCTGCGCGTAATGCGTGAGTTGTTGCACGCCGTTGCGGAGGAACGTGGTGACGAAGAGATTGATGTAATCCCAGAGTCCCGCGGCGGAAATGCCGGCAAAGTAGCCCCACCGGTTGCGGCGAATTCCGAGCGCGATGACGGCGAGATACATCCATGCCTGGAAGAAGTGGAGCCAGCGGATGGTGGGATCCCAGACCGCGGAGAGAGCGAGAACAGCGATGAAGAGGGTCGCACCGCAGTAAATGAGGAGCTCGGGGGCTCGGCGCCTTGAGGCCATCGTGGGTTATTACGATGGCGGGCGCGGTAAAGTTGCAGAAACCGCGCGACCGGTCGCCGCCGGCTACGTAGCCTTCCTTACACGATTGGCTTTGCGCTGACCTCATAATCGGGATATGGAAGATTTGTCTCGGGACGAGGTCCGCAAGCTGGATGCCTACTGGCGCGCGGCGAACTATCTGTCGGTTGGACAGATTTACCTGTTGGACAATCCGCTGCTGACTGAGCCGCTGCGGCTCGAGCACATCAAGCCGCGGCTGTTGGGACACTGGGGCACTACGCCGGGGCTGAATTTCATCTACGTGCATTGCAATCGCGTGATTCGCGAGCACAGCCTGAACATGATCTACATTTGCGGGCCTGGACACGGCGGACCCGGCATGGTGGCGAACACGTACCTGGAAGGTTCGTACACGGAACTGTATCCGAACATTCAGGAAAATGTGGAGGGCATGAAGCGGCTCTTTAAACAGTTTTCATTTCCCGGCGGCATTCCGAGCCACGCGGCGCCGGAGACACCGGGATCGATTCACGAGGGCGGCGAGCTTGGTTATTCGCTGGTGCATGCCTACGGCGCGGTGTTCGATAATCCGAGCCTGATTGCGTGCTGCGTGATCGGCGACGGTGAAGCGGAGACTGCCGCCCTGGCGACAAGCTGGCACGGCAACAAATTCCTGAATGCGGCGACCGATGGCGCAGTGATTCCGATTCTGCATTCGAACGGCTACAAGATCGCGAATCCGACGCTCCTCGCGCGCCTGCCGAAAGAAGAGTTGACCAGCCTGCTGGTGGGGTACGGGTACAAGCCCTATTTCGTCGAGGGCAGCGACCCCGAGAAGATGCACCGGCAAATGGCGGCGACGATGGAGGCGGTGCTGGCGGATATTGGCGAGATTCAACGCAAGGCTCGCGAGGAGGGCGATACCAACCGTCCGGTGTGGCCGATGATCGTGTTGTGCTCGCCGAAGGGGTGGACCGGACCGAAAGTTGTCGACGGGGTGCAGATCGAAGGCACATTCCGCGCGCACCAGGTGCCGCTGGGCGATTTCGCCACCAAGCCGGAGCATCTGAAGATGCTGGAAGAGTGGATGCGCAGCTACAAACCGGACGAGCTGTTCGACGAAACCGGGCGGCTGGTGGAAGAGTTGCGCGAGTTAGCGCCGAAGGGCACGTGCCGCATGGGCGCGAATCCGCACGCCAATGGCGGGCTGCTGTTAAAGGACCTGCTGCTGCCGGATTTTCGCAAGTACGCCGTGGAAGTGAAGTCGCCGGGCGCAAAGGATGGTGAGGCCACGAAGGTGCTGGGCGACATGCTGCGCGACGTGTTGAAGCTGAATGCGGACGCGCGGAACTTTCGCATCTTCGGTCCGGACGAAACGGCGAGCAATCGCCTGCAGGCCGTTTTCGAGGCAACCGATCGCGAGTGGATGGAGAAGATCATCCCGAATGACGATCACCTCACACACACCAATGGGCGCGTGCTGGAGATGCTCAGCGAACACATGTGCCAGGGATGGCTGGAGGCGTACCTGCTGACCGGCAGGCATGGATTCTTTTCGTGCTACGAAGGGTTCATCCACATCATCGATTCGATGTTCAATCAGCACGCGAAATGGCTCAAGGTGACGCGCGGGATTCCGTGGCGGCGGCGCATCGCGAGCTTGAATTACCTGCTGAGCTCGCACGTCTGGCGGCAGGACCATAACGGGTTCAGCCATCAGGACCCCGGCTTCGTCGATTTCGTGGTGAATAAGAAGGCGGACATCGTACGCGTCTATCTGCCGCCGGATGCGAACACGCTGCTCAGCGTTGCCGACCATTGCCTGCGCAGCCGGCATTACGTGAACATCATTGTGGCGGGCAAGCAGCCCTCGCCGCAGTGGCTGAGCATGGATGCGGCGATCAAGCACTGCACCAGCGGGATCGGCATCTGGGAGTGGGCGAGCAACGATCGCGGCGGCGAGCCGGACGTGGTGATGGCGTGCTGCGGCGACGTGCCGGCGCTGGAGACGCTCGCAGCGGTGGACTGGCTGCGGCACAATCTGCCGGACTTGAAAATTCGCGTGGTGAACGTGGTGGATCTGATGACGCTGCAGCCGGCGAGCGAGCATCCGCACGGCTTGACCGATGCGGCGTTCGATTCCATCTTCACGGTGGATAAGCCGGTGGTTTTCGCCTATCACGGCTATCCCTGGCTGATTCACCGGCTGACGTATCGCCGCACGAACCATAACAATCTGCACGTGCGCGGTTACAAGGAAGAGGGCACCACAACCACTCCCTTCGATATGACGGTGCTGAACGATCTGGACCGCCTGCACCTGGCGATAGACGTTATCGATCGCGTGCCGGGGCTGCAAAAGGTGGCGGCTTATCAGAAGCAGCATCTGCGGGATAAGTTGATCGAACACAAGTTGTACATTGCCGAGCATGGCGACGATATGCCCGAGATCCGCAACTGGCGGTGGCCCGGCAAATGAGAGTGCTGGTGCTCAACGCGGGCTCGAGCTCGCTAAAGGCCGCGGTTTGGGATTCGGGGACGGTTTGGCGGCAGAGCGTAGACTTGGGACCGGCGCCGAACGACGCCGTCGAGCGAGTGCTGCGGAGCGTACCCGGCGGCGCGGTGAACGCCGTGGGGCATCGCGTGGTGAACGGCGGCGAGTTCCAGCAGAGTACGCCCATTTCCGCGGAGGTGAGGGCGGCCATCGCGCGCGCCGCGGAGTTCGCGCCGGAGCACAACAAGCTGGAGTTGGCCGGGATCGACACGGCGTCGCGCCTGTTTCCGGGAGTGCCGCAGTTCGCCGTCTTCGATACGGCATTCCACGCGTCCATGCCCGATGAAGCGAAGCTGTATCCGGGCCCGTATGCGTGGTTCGAGCGCGGCATCCGGCGGTTTGGGTTTCACGGCATCAGCCACCGCTACGTCTCGCGGCGCGCGGCGGAGATGCTGGGCGGCCGTGCGGCCCGGCTGATTTCTTGTCATCTGGGAAATGGCGCGTCGCTCGCGGCCGTACGGGACGGGAAGAGTATCGATACCACGATGGGGTTCACGCCGCTCGATGGGCTGATGATGGGCACGCGATCGGGGAGCGTGGATCCGAGTATTCCGATTTATCTGCTGCGGCACGGCATGGCGGATGCGGAGGGGCTCGACCGGATGTTGAACGAGGAGTCGGGCTTGAAGGGCGTGTCCGGAATATCGGGGGACATGCGCGAGATCGAGGCCGCGAGGGCGCGCGGAGATGGCAGAGCGCGCCTGGCGTTCGACGTTTACGTGCACCGGTTGTGCCGCGAGGCGGGCGGCATGGCGGCGAGTTTGGGCGGGGTGGATGCGCTGGTATTCACGGCCGGGATCGGCGAGAATTCGGCGGCGGTGAGGGCGGCGGCGTGCGCGCAGCTGGCGTTTTTGGGCGTGGAGTTGGATGAGGAGACGAACGGAAAATGCTCGGGAGATTGCGACATTGCGACGGCGAGTTCGCGCGTGAGGGTGCTGGTGGTGAAGACGGACGAAGATGGGGAGATCGCACGCGAATGTCTGCGCTTGGTGGCGCGATAGGAGGGCTGGCGGGCGCCTGGGCCATGGGCCGGGTGCAGACCGGGCTGGAACGCTTCGAGCCGAACGTGGATCGTGAGTTGAATGAGCGCGTAGCGGCGCGTCTGGGGGTTCCGCCGGCGGCGATCCATTACGCTGTGGGCGCGGGAGCCGGAGCGGTCTACGGTGTACTGCCCCGCCGGTTTCAGGCGGACGGATTATTATTCGGAGCGGCGGTCTGGGCCGTGAGCGCGGTTGTTTGGCGCACGAACCGGGCTTCGCTGGTGGCGCACCTGGTGTACGGCGCGGCAACCGGCGGAGTGGCGCGCTTAGTGTAGGTGCTTGCCGGCTGCATCGCTGTCCAGATGGCACTTTTTGTATTTCTTGCCGCTGCCGCACCAGCACGGGTCATTGCGGCCGGGGAGGGCTTCGGCGATGACCGGCTCGAAATCGGAATCGTCCGAGAGGTATTCATCCTCGTCGTCTGAGTCCAGTTCGAGCAAACCGCCGTTCAGGACTTCCTCTATGGTGAGCGTATCGTAATGCCTGTCCGCGATTAAGGGTTCGTACCCTTCGGCAGAATTGAGATACGTCTCCAGGACGTCCCGGCCCTTCTTTCCGAGCAGCGGCTTGTACCGGGCCAGGAGGGCTTCCCCGCGATCCAGTTGGCCTTGGTCGGTCAGGCCCTCGTAAACGGCGGTGAGAAGATAACCGGCCTCCATGTTGCAGGGAAATGACTCGAAGTTGTCGAGCAAGCCGGCCAGGGCGTCCGGAATGTCGGCGCGCAGACCCATCAGGTTGAGGTGATCGGCGGTGTTGCAGCGCTGGATCAGGTCGGCGGATTCGTTCACCTTACGGACATACGCGACAAATTCAGCCGGGAATCGCTGGCCCAGGCGCATGAGTGACCAGTTGATCGCGTCGTCGACATCGTAATCGTCAGATGACCGAATGTCCCAAACGTCCTCAATGTATTCCGCCGGACCGTACTCTCCCATCAACGCAATCATATGCGCGAGCGCGTGATCGTCGACCGGTTCGTCGTGCAAAATCCAAGTTCTGACAAACGCGCGAGCAAGGCGGACGCACTCATCGCGATTGGCTTCAAACCTGGCGAGGGTGGCGGCGGCATCCACTCGTTCGAGGGCCGCATCGAGGTGGAGTTGGGCGATCGTCTGAAACGGCGCGAGAAGCTGCCGATCGGCGGCTGAAATCTCAGGCATGGGGCCTTCGTCGAACGCCTCGATCATGCGCACGAATTCATCGGGATCGGAAAAATCCGCGTCTTCATCGGGAATCGCGTTGGACAAATGCTCCTGGGCCGCCTCAGGGATTTCACGAAAGGCGGCCAGGTGGGACATCGCGATGCGAAGCAGATGTGGGCTCATGCGGCCTTTCGGGTCCTGGCGTAGGCGGGCGACACCGAGGTTGATGTAAAACCCGTACTGCATTGGCCACAAGCGCACGCCCTGCCAGAGGTGTTCCTCCGCTGCCGTCCACTTGCCTTGCTCGGAGAGGTCGATGGCGATGACGAGGTGGGCATTGCCGCTCTCGGGGTCGATTTCGAGAATCTTCTCGGCGATGGCCAGGCGCTCTTCGGGCGTCTTGTGAGGCTGCTTGATCAGCTTTTCGATTTCCCGGGTGGCTTCCGGGCTCAAAAAGAGCATGACATTAGGGTAATGGCGCGCGCGCGGAAGTGCAATTGCTCTCGTTGGCAATGTGTCTGCGGTTGAACGTGCGGAGCGGTCTGTTTGGACGAACATCCCCACGTGAATCCATGGCTTGTCGCCGCGGCGGTGGTGCTACCGACCTTTATGGAAGTGCTGGATACTTCCATTGCAAGCGTTGCGCTGCCGCACATTGCAGGCAGCTTGTCGGCATCCACGGACGAAGCCACGTGGGTGCTCACGAGCTACCTGGTGGCGAATGCGATCGTGCTGCCGGCGAGCAACTGGTTTTCCTTAAAGCTCGGCCGCAAACGGTTTCTGCTGTTCTGCATTGTGGTGTTTACGGCCAGTTCCTTTCTCTGCGGCGCGGCGACCAGCCTGGGAATGATTCTGATCGCGCGCGCGATCCAGGGCGCAGGCGGCGGCGCACTGCAGCCGCTCTCGCAGGCGATCCTGCTGGAAAGCTTTCCGCCGCAGAAGCGCGGGCAGGCGATGGCGGCATTCGGCCTGGGCGTGGTGGTCGCTCCGATCGTGGGACCGACGCTCGGCGGCTGGCTGACCGACACTTATTCTTGGCGATGGGCTTTCTACATCAACATTCCGGTGGGTGCGCTGGCACTCTTTATGATCTGGCGCTTCGTGTTCGACCCGCCGTATATCAAGAATGCGCGGCCGGGGCCGATCGACGGCATCGGATTGGGGCTGCTGGCAGTGTGGCTGGGCGCCATGCAGATCATTCTGGACAAGGGTCAGGAAGTCGATTGGTTCGGCGCCGCGTGGGTGCGGTGGACCGCCGCGATCGTGGTCATTGCCCTGGCTGCGTTTATTATTCGCGAGCTGAAGCACAAGCATCCGGTTGTCGATTTGCGCATCTTGTGCAATCGAAATTTCGGCCTCGGATGCCTGCTCATCGGATTATTCGGGGCGGTGATTTACGGCGTGATTACGCTGCTGCCGCTCTTTTATCAGACGCTGATGAACTACACGGCAGGGGCGGCGGGCATTGCGGTGGCGCCGCGAGGCTTGGGGGCTATCCTGGTGATGCCGATCATCGGCGTGCTGACCAGCCGCATGGACAATCGGTATTTAATTGCAGGCGGCTTTGGCATTTTCGCATTCGTCAGCATGTGGTTCGGCGGGCTGACTCTACAGATCTCGCAATGGTCCGAGACGTGGCCGATTATCATTAGCGGCGCGGCATCGGGTATGGTATTCATCCCTCTTTCGACGACGGCGATGGGCACGCTGAAGAACGAACAGATGGGCAATGCCAGCGGCATTTACAATCTGCTTCGCAATGTGGGAGGCGGCATCGGCATTTCGATGCAGAATACGCTGGTGGCCCGGCACATCCAGTTGCATCGCAATGAGCTGGCGCACAACTTCAACCCGATGAACCCGGCGGTGCAGGGCGCCATTGCGCGCATGCACGGAGTGCTGGGCCACGCGATGTCCTCCAGCGCGGCGACCACTCGCACGTACGCGCTGCTCAACCGGACGCTGAATCAGCAGGCAGCCGTGTATTCTTATGTCGACGATTTCCGTTACCTGGCGATCGGGTGCGTGGCGTGCGTGCCGATCGTTTTTCTACTGAAGAAGGTGGTCGCGAAGAAGGGCGCGGTATCGGCCGGCCACTGAGCGGCGCCAGTAGGTACCGGTCTCCAGACCGGTACCAGGCGATCGGAGATCGCCTTCGACCGGTCGGTACTAGCTTCGATAGCGGCGGGTGGCTAGGGCGATGCAGAGAAGGCCTGTGATTAGTGAAAATGTTCCGGGTTCAGGCGTATCGCTGAGGCCGAGGAACTCCTGGTTTCCCGGGTTCGCTGGGTTGGGCGTGAAGATCAGGAGCCGGGCGGCATCGGCCGATGCTGCCGGAGCATCCGTTAGCAGTGTGTTGAGTGCGTTGGCCTGCAGAGCGGAGGACCCAGGCGATAGCGGATTGGGGGAGCCCGGTGATTGCGGCGCGGTGGAATCGAAAAGATTCCAGATGGCGTAATTATAGTCGGTGATGGTCTGCTGGTTGATGTTGCCGCTCGCCATATAGAGGGCGAAATTGACCATCAACACCGCGGCTTCTTCATAACGCTGCAGAACCTGCGCGGGCGTGCCGGAGTTGTACTTCTCACTGGCCAGATAGTTGGGCGACGACGGCACCAACGTCGAGAAATCGAACACCAGCGGGTTCGACGGCATGATGGTGGTGTCGCTGAAATCGTCGCAAACCAGGTTCTGGTTGGGAATGCCGCTGATGGTAGCTATGGAATATCCGTTGTAAGTCAATACTCCGGAATTGGTCGAGTAAGTCGAACTCATCTGCGTAAACGGCAGCGCCGTAAACTCAATAATGACGGTGTCGGCGGAAGCAGCGCTGGCAACGAGCAGGAATAGCGTGAGTAAGTTGCGCAAAGGTTGGATGGTTCCTCAACGATTGTATGAGGAAGCTATCCAAACTGAAATCCCTCAGAAGCTGAGGGCGGTTTAGGAGTTTTCCGGGAGTTCTAGAACTTCAGCCCCGATTGTCTGGAACTCGCTCCTTCATGTTGCAGCAGCCACTGCTTGCGATCCAGGCCGCCGCCGTAACCGGTGAGCTTGCCGTTGGAACCGACGACTCGATGACACGGAATAACGATAGAAATCGGGTTCAGTCCGTTGGCGAGTCCGACGGCCCGGCAGGCGGCGGGCGAACCGATTCTCTCCGCGATTCCGCCATACGTGGCGGTTTGCCCCGGCGGAATTTCCAGCAACGCGTCCCAGACGCGCTTCTGAAACGGAGTGCCGCCGGGGTCTAGCGCCGCGCCATCGAAGGCATTGAATTCGCCCTCGAAGTAGCGTGCGATGCGAGCGCGGAAATCACGATGGCGTTTCTCGCGCAGATCGAACTCTCCGAAGCGGCCGCGGAAGAAACTCAGCATGCGGTCGCGGCGATCCAGGAAGTAGAGGGCGCGGAGCGCATCGCCATGCCAGGCGATGACAATCGGTCCGAGAGGGGAAGCGACTTCGTCAAGAAATAGTTCTGTCATGCGGTTTGCTCCAGCCAGAGGTGCATGGCGGCGTAAGCGCGCCAGGGCCGCCATGCAATGGATTGTTGTGCCACGTCGCGACCGGCCGCGTGAATGAGGCCCAGATCGGTGCCCGGGAATGCATCGGGATCCCGAAAGGCGCGCATCGCGACGTATTGGGCGGTCCAATCCCCAATTCCGCGAAGCGGGAGCAGTTCGGCTGCGGTACGCGGCGGATTCGGGGAGGCGAATGCTTCGGCGACGGCGCGGAGTGCCGCCCCGCGGGCGGAAGGCAGTCCGACACCCGAAGGGTCGGCGGCGGCGAGCACCGCGGGAGCAGGGAACAGATAGCCGTGCGGCGTGGCCTCGCCAAAGCGTTCGACCAGGCGGCCGGCGAGCGTGGTAGCACCTTTGACGGTAACCTGCTGGCCGAGAATCGCACGGACGGTGAGCTCGAACGGGTCCCATGCGCCGGGGACGCGGAGTCCGGATTTCGCGCGGATAGCAGGGGCGAGGCGCGGTGATTGCGACAGGTGCCGTTCGATTTCGGCGATGGGCGCTTCGGTATCGAAAAGGTTGGCAAGGCGAGCCGCCATGCGGGCGAGGTCGCGGATGGAGGTGAGCTCGAAACGGGCTTGCAAGTGGTCGTAGCCGGGAACCGGCCGAACTTCGACGAAGCCGCCGGGCAACACACGCCGGTAGCTTTCGGGAGTGATTTGTTCGACGCCGGGGATGGCTCGGGGTGCCAGGAATTCCACGACGCCGTTCCAGTTGTAGGGGGCGCGATAGGGAAGCGTGATGACGATCGCGCCGGCGGCACGGGTGGCGGCGGTGGCGCGCCGGAGGTCGCGAGGCGGGCGTCCACAGGCGTCGAGCATGGCGGCATTGAAGCGGCGCACGCTGGAGAAGCCGGAGGCGAAGGCGACATCCGTGATGGAGAGAGAGGTTTCGGCGAGAAGCTGTTTGGCAAAAAGGCACCGGCGAGTGGCTGCGACGGCCAGCGGGGAAGCGCCGAGATGCTCGTCGAAGAGGCGGCGGAGGTGGCGCGCGCCTACCCCGAGCGTCGCGGCGAAGCCGTCCACGGAGGCATCGTCGAGAGCTCCTTCAGCGATGAGCCGCAGCGCGCGGGAGACTGTCGCGGAGGTGCCGTGCGCGGCGGGAGCTGCCGGGGCGATTTCCGGACGGCATCGCAGGCAGGGCCGGAATCCGGCCTCCTGCGCCGCGGCGGCGCAGCGGAAGAAGCGACAGTTGACAGGCTTCGGCGTAGGGGCGGGGCAGATGGGGCGGCAGTAGACTCCGGTGCTGGTGACGCCGGTGAAGAAGCGTCCGTCGAAGCGGCGGTCTCGGGTCTTCAGGGCGCGGTAGCAGGCTTCGGTATCGAGCTCCATAAGCCTATTATGCGCCGCCGATCTTCCCGGACTAGCCGTTTTCGGACGTGAATGAAGATGAGTGCGGGCGCGCGGATTGTTACACTGAAAGTCCATGTCACAGTTGCTGGAGGGCAAATGCGCCCTCATTCTCGGAATCGCGAACAAGTGGAGTCTGGCGTATGCCATCGCGCAAGCCTTTTCACGGGCGGGCGGCACGCTGGCGCTGACGTACCTGGGCGAGCGGCAGAAGGAATCGATTGAAGAGATCACCAAGGACATGAATGTGTGCGCGCTCTGGCCTTGCGATGTGACGAAGGATGAGGATCTGGAGGCGCTCTCGGCGTCGCTCGCGGGAATGAACCGGCCGCTGGATGCGGTGGTGCACAGCCTGGCGTTCGCCAATCGCGAAGACCTGTCGCGGCCGTTCTCGCAAACTTCGCGAGCCGGATTTGCGTTGGCGCAGGATGTGAGCGCCTACTCGCTGGTAGCAGTGGCGCGCGCGGTAGTGCCCGTCATGACGCGAGGCGGATCCATCAGCACGCTAACGTATTTGGGATCGACGCGCGTGCTGACGAATTACAACGTGATGGGCGCGGCGAAGGCATCGCTGGAAGCCTCTATGCGGTATCTGGCGAGCGAGCTCGGAGAGAAAGGGATTCGCGTGAATGCGATTTCCGCCGGTCCGGTGAAGACGGCGTCGGCGCGCGCGGTGAAGGGGCTCAGCACGATTTTGGAAGCGTCCGATCGGAATCCGCTGCGCAGGAATACGGATCCGGCGGAGGTGGCGGATACGGCGCTGTTCCTGGCGAGCGACCTTGGCCGCGGCGTCACGGGCAACGTGATTTTCGTGGATGCCGGAATGCAGATCATGGGGTTCTAAATGAGAGTCGAAGTCGTCCTGACGGAATCTGACATCGCGCAGGAGCTGGTGGAAGCAATTGAAGCTCGGGACCTGCCGGAGAAGTTTTTCTACTGGTTCCCGCGGTCCGCGGCGGAGTGGGCCGCACTGATCGGCAACAAGGAGTTGTACGGCGGACTGCAAGAGACGTGGCAGCGGATCGGCGAAGATTCGGCGGAGCTGGCAAAGCATTTCGGCGCGAAGGCCCCGGTGATCAGCTTCGGCGCGGGCGATGGACGCCACGACCGGCAGTTGATGGCGGCGCTGAAGGATCGCGGCTGCGAGTGCGTGTACTTCGCGGTAGACGCGAGCCAGGCGATGCTCGAGATGGCATGCAGCGGCGCCGAAGACGACGATCTGGAAACTGCCGGGATCAAGGCGGATATATCGAGTCCGGTGCATCTGGTATACGCGGCGGATGCGGCCGAGCCTCCGCGGCTGTTTATCCTGTCGGGCAACACGATGGGCGCTTTCGATCCGCTCGCGCAAGTGCGTGATGTAGCGCAGTGCATGAAGCCGGCGGACCGTCTGATCGTGGACGGCGAATTGTTCGACGAGCAAACCACGATGGAGCGGCGCGCGAGTGCGGCGGCGCAGAAGTTCTTCTGGACGTTGCTGGAAGGCATGGGGATGGAACGGGACGCGGGCGAGATCCGGTTCAATCACAAGCGCGACGAACGGCACGAAGGGCTGCATCTGATCGCGCGCAATTTCCGCGCGGCGCGCGATGTATCGGCGACGGTGGCGGGACAGGAGATCGAACTGCAGCGCGGCGAGCACATCGGGTTGAACTTCCAGTACACGTACACGCCGGCGGCGTTCCGCTGGCTGCTGGAGGATCACGGCGGGCTTCGGATTCTGAAGGAGTATCCCAGCTCCGACGGGCGCTTCCTGACCGCATTGTGCAGCCGCGCCTAGACGCCCGCCTGTCGCGCATTCTGCGCCTGATGGTGGCGCGATCGTTCCCGCGGATGCGGCGATTGGATATCGAGATCGCCTGGGGCGCGGAGGAGGATCTGCTGTACTACGCTCCCCGGGGTACGCGATACGAAATCCGCGTGAACGAGCGACTGCGCGGCGCTCCCCGGCGCGCGATTGAAGGCGGACTGGCGCACGAGTTGTGCCACATCGAAGCCGACATGCGGCTCGGCCGGGTGCAGAAGCGGCTCGCCTGGGAGCGCTACTTGCGGTCGGAGCGATTTGAGATGCGCGAGGAGCGGGCGGTGGAGAGGCGTGTGATCGCGTTGGGATGGGGCGCGGAGTTGCTGGCGTTCGTGCGATACGCACGGCGGCTGGGGTGCAAATTCGGTCGCGAGAACGGGTTGTTGTACGGCGAAATCTGGCAGGCGGTTCGCGGGCCGATAAGGATGCGACCGGTCAGGAGACCGGTCGTTACTGGATTTTGAGAACGTAGGCGAAGTCGTTCGGCTTGCTGTTCGGCAATGTTACTAACAGTCCGCTTGAATCGCGCGTGAAGGGTAGCGACCCAGGGGCGCCGAGCAACTCGACTGCTCGGATCTGCTTCGGATACTCGCTTCTACCCTGCGCGAGCGTGGCGATCGTCAATTTCCCGTCCTCCGGCCAGCCGAGTGCTGTCGCGTATAGAACGTCGCCTTTTGTGGTGAAGCGAATGTCCCTGGCGGTGTAGGCGCGCGCCCTGCTCTCATTGAAATTCCCCGTTCCGGTGACATCCGGCGCGCCTTCCCCGAATACGGTGAACGGGCGGGTACCGAAGATGGCCTCGCCGTTGGCGGGCATCCAGGAAGCAAGACCATCCAGAAATGCGCTCTCGTCCTCATCGATGCTTCCGTTGCCGCGCAGGGGAATGCTCAACAGCAGGTTTCCATTTTTGCTGACGATATCGACCAGCGTCTGGATCACTTGCAGGGTCGTCTTGTACCGGTGCTGCTCGTACAAGGAACGGCGATAGTGCCACTGGCCGATGCAGGTGTCGGTCTGCCACGGGTCGGGCAGGATGCGGTCGGCGCGGCCTCGCTCGATGTCGAGCACCATCGTACCGACGTGGTCCGGCTGCAACCCTTTGGAGTTCAGGACCGCCTGCAGGGCGCCGTGCCGCCGGATATTGGAATTATAGTAATGCGCAGCTATGTCGAGACCCGTTTGGCCCAACGGCAGTTCGGTGTTGTCGAAGTACAGCAGGTCCGGTTGGTATTTATCGATCAGATCCTGGCAGCGCAGGAACCAGCTCTCGACGAACGCCGGGTTCTGACTCGGCGGCTGCTCCGTCCACACACGGTCGTGCTCATCATGCCAGCGCTGCGCTTCCTTTATAGAAGCGATTCCCTTGGGCATGACCATGTTGGGACCGGTATACAAACGCTGTGGATCGAGTCCGTCCCACCATTTCCCTTTGCCGCTCTCTTTTTGGGTAAACCCGTCGTACGGCACTCCGGCCAACTCGCCTTCCGGATCGTAGCCATAGGCAGTCTGAAACCAGTGCCAGGCGTGCGCCGAGTGATTGGAGACCCCAAAACGGAGGCCATGCGCCCTTGAGATCCGCGCCCACGTTCCCACAATGTCCTTCCCCGGCCCCACCTTGACGGAGTTCCAGGGGTGGTGCGTGGAATCGTAGCAATCGAAGTTGTCGTGGTGATTGGCGAGCGAAACGAAATACTTGGCGCCGGCTTTGACGTAACGGCCAATCAGGGTCTCGGGTTCCCACCTATCGGCCTTCCACAAGTGGTCGATCTCCATGAAGCCGAACTTGGAGGGATGGCCATAGGTCTTGACGTGGAAGTTGTAATGAGGCGAACCCTGTATGTACATCTGGCGCGCATACCAGTCGCCCTGTTCGGGAACACATTGGGCGGACCAGTGAGCCCAAATGCCGAACTTGGCGTCGCGGAACCACTCAGGCGTTTTGTACTGTTTGAGCGATTCCCAGGTTGGCTTGAAGCGGCCTTCCGCTATCTTCCGCTGCTGCGCTGAGGCGCTGAACGGCGAGCCGGCAAAAGCCGTTGTGCCCGCCAGAGTCTTCAGAATCGTGCGTCTTGTCATCTCGGAGCCTCGTTGGCGCATGGAGTTATCGTTACCTCTGATGATATCTCCGCGAGTGAAAGATTCCCGTCGTCACCTATTGCGCTAATTTCCCAAACGCAGACGGACCAGAAGATCGTTCAATTCGCCGCGGCAGGCGGGCTCTTCACGCAGAGAGGATCGTGCGGCCTCTGATTCGAGTTGTGAAACGAGGCGCTCATACTCTCGCTTGTGAAAGTCGCGATCGATCACGTCGAGTTCGCAGCGTTCCGGACCAGTTGTCTTCCTGTGCACGAGCTCTGCAATGTGCGGCAGACGAAACTCTTCGTTGAGGACCAGGAGATTTGCCTCTACCTCGCCGGTTCGCATGAGATGAATGCCCGTCAGAAGCACGCGGTAAAGATAGAGCAATGGCTTGACGCGCGGCGGATGCTCCTTCTCGAAGAGACGCCATTCGGTCGCCGCGAAACCCAGATAGTGATGCGCGTGGTGGCGGGTTACGCATCCGCGCGCAATCTCTTTCAGTTCGGTGTGCTCCGGGGAGGTCTGCACGACCAGTGGGGAATAGAGTTGCTCCAGTACGTAGCCGTTGCGCTTCAGCAGGAGTGTGAAGAACTTGAGGACGTCGTGGGTGACGACGTCGAGTTCGATGCCGTCGCGCAATCCGGCAAACTCAATCGTCTCGCGGCGGGGCAGCAGACCAAGCGACTCCGCCGCCGGAAGGATGTGCACGCCCCGCAGGTCGTAGTCTGAATCCGGAGATGGAAATCCGTAGAGGTGTGCCCCACTGATCGTCGTAAACAGCAGAGGATAGGGATGACGCCGCGACTCGGCGGCAAGCAGTTCGTAGCCGATCACCGCAGGTATCCTGGGCCGGCGGCAAGCCGGCGGGCATGGAGCAGGAAGGTATTTGCGCGTTCGTAGTCAGGGTGCTCCGGAAGCTTTGTCGCACTGAGCGCGTCATCCAATTCCTTGTGAAGCGAGAGCCGCCACTTCTCCACCTCAACCCACGGAACTTCACCGGCGCGGATCGCTAGCAGGCGGTCGCGGTATTCGTCCACGCGTAGCGGAACGAAGCCGTGGCGCAGAACGGCGACCCCCGAGAGCAGCAGGCGGATCAGGTGCATGACGTGCTTCCAGCGTACGCGATCGTGGTTGCGCAGATCCTGTTCGATTTTTTTGAACTGCGATAGCACGTAGGCGTTGTAGGTCCGGTGCACATATTGAGAGAGGAAGATGTTGCGAATACCGATCAGTTCAGAGGCCGGTTCGTTACAGACCTCGATGATGGGAGAGTACAGGCATTCGAGCACGTTCGGATTGGCTTTCAAGGCGAGGCGGAGAAACTTCTCAAGTTCCCAATAGACTTCTTCATTATCGTTCTCGAGTTGCTCGGGAACGCCGGCCAGTGACCAGTGAAGTTCGGCTGGAGGAAGATAAAATCCGCGCCGGTCCGTGTCAGAATCTTCCTGATCCAGGCCGTAGGCACGCGAGCCAACTATGCACCGGTAGATTACGCAGGAATACAGATCTGCCTGCTCATAAGATGCGGGTATCTCCGCCTGTGCGTGGCGGAAGATCGAGAGATCGGCGCGTTTGAAGGTAGCCTCGCGTCCATCCGCGAAGCGAACGCGGTAGTTATGCCCGGGAGCATCGGGCGAATGCGAAATTACGCCGACGGAACCGCCTACCCGCGTGAGGACCTTGGTCCCCTGAGGCAGGACCAATTGCGGTTGAGTGTCGGAGATGGCCATTCTGTACCTGCGATATCTCTCTCATCGTAGGCGGAGAAAGCGGGGTTTGTACACTTACCGACGGACGGAGGCGAAGGACAAGGGTCGTTTTACGGGATTCGGTGCGATGACGGCCGTGCGGGTGGAGTTTGCCTGCGCCGCCGTGCGGAATTCGTGGTGGGTCATGACGACGGCGCTGCGGTTGCCGTTCACGCGCACAATTTTGCCGCTGACCACCAGTTGGAGGGGAGACGTCTTGTGGAGGAGCACTGGCCAGGCAATCGACAACTCGACGTTGAGGCCGGGGTGCAAGGGGCGCTCGGTTTCGAAGCAGATGCCGCCGCTCGAAAGATCGATCGTGCGGCCTGCGCCCGCGTCGAGGACACGCTTACGGCGGATGAGCTTCCATTTCAGATCAAGCTGAATCAAATAACGGTAGTCGCGGCGGCGGTCGCCGGCTATCGAAGGCACTTCGGCTTGCTTGGTCTGCTCGTCCCACTGGCCCATATGCAAACTTGATTATCCGGGCGGGGTTCGCGCATTCACAGTAACGGCGGTACTTGAAAGTGGTACTTGCCGTTCTAGGAGGCTTCTGAGGGGTGGCTTACAAGGTAAACGGTCTCTTCCTTACACCGGAACGGGGGTTCGCCCCTGCTATTCTCAGAGTAAGTACAGGAGCTTCATGAGCGGCATTCGATTTCTGGTGGCGGTTGCGCTTGCAGCGCTTGTTCTGCCTGCGCAGAACCTGAAGGAATTTGAAAAGAAAGTAACCGAATTCACCCTTCCCAACGGGCTGCACTTCATTGTCGTGGAGCGGCATGAGGCGCCCGTGGTCTCGTTCCACACCTACGTCAACGCCGGGAGTGTCGATGACCCGGCGGGGGAGACCGGGCTCGCGCACATGTTCGAACACATGGCGTTTAAGGGTACCGAGACCATCGGCACGAAGAACTGGCCGGAAGAAAAAAAGGCCATCGACGCGGTGGAGAAGGTTTACGACGAGCTCGACGCGGAGCGCAATAAGGGTCCGAAGGCGAACCAGACGCGCATCATCGAGCTCGAAGGGCAACTGAAAATGGCGATGGAGCACGCGCAGAGCTTCGTCATTCCCAATGAGTACACAACGATCATCGAAGAGAACGGCGCAGCGGGGCTGAACGCCGATACGTCTTACGACGACACGGAATACTTCTACAGCCTGCCGTCCAACCGCGTCGAGCTGTGGTTCCTGATGGAGTCGCAGCGGTTCCTGCATCCTGTGTTCCGCGAGTTCTATAAGGAACGGGATGTGGTGATGGAAGAGCAGCGAATGCGCGTGGATTCGAGTCCCCAGGGTAAGCTGTTCCAGAATTTCTTGGCGGCGGCGTTCGTGGCGCACCCGTACCATAACCCCGGCGTGGGCTGGCCGACCGATGTGACCAATCTCCGCCGGCCGGAAGCCTGGGCGTTCTTCCAGAAGTATTACGTGCCGTCGAACATCACGATGGCGATTGTCGGCGATGTCAATCCGGCGGAGGCACGGCGGATGGCGGAGCGGTATTTCGGCCCGATGCAAGCGCGGCCTCTCCCGCCTTTGGTGCACACGAGGGATCCAGAGCAGGCGGGCCCGAGGACAGTGGTGGTCGACTCGCCGACGCAGCCGATCGCGATGGTGGGTTACCGCAGGCCGGACGAGTACGACAAAGACGACCCGGTGTTCGACTGCCTGCAACTGATTCTTTCCAGCGGACGGACGGGGTTGATGTACAAGCAACTGGTTGAGGAGAAGCGCGTCTCTCTGCAGGCGCAGGCAGCGGCGACTTTCCCGGACGGCCGCTATCCCAACGAGTTTGTTTTTCTGCTGGTGCCCGCGCAAGGGCACACGGTGGACGACAACATCAAGGCGCTCGACGAACTGCTGGCAGCGTTCGTGACTAAGAAACCGGACGAGGAGACAATGGCCCGCGTGAAAGCGAATGCGCGCGCGGGAGTCATCCGGCGGTTGGGCGACAATGCGTCGCTGGCTTCGCTGCTGAGTTCGTATTCGGCGACATACGGAGACTGGCGAAAGCTTTTCACGTCGATTGACGATCTCAACAAAGTAACGGCGGACGATGTGATTCGCGTAGCGAGAACGTATTTTGTGCCGAACCATCGCACGGTGGCGTATCTGCAGGCGCCGCCCGGACGTGTGGCGCCGCGGGCGCAGGGAGGGCGGCAATGACGAAGCAACTGGCAGCATTCGTGGCGATCGCGGCACTCTCGGCCGCGCAGCAGCAGCCGCCGAAGGGCCAACCTCCGGGCGGTGTTACTCCGCCGGCATCGGTGCCGGGGCAAACGCCGAAACCGGCATCGACGAATCCGGCTAAGCCCGGTACGGAGACTGCGCCCAGCGGACGTCTGGCGGGCTCGCCGGCGAAGACGCCCCCCGTGCCGCTGGTCAAGGATTTGAAGTTTCCAGCCCTGCATCCCATCGCCGTGCCGAAGGTTGACACGGTGACGCTGGCCAACGGGATGAAGGTTTTCCTGCTGGAGGATCACGAATTGCCGGTCATCAATGGGGCGGCGCGGGTTCGCACGGGGAACCTGTTCGACCCGGAGAACAAGATCGGGCTGGCCACAATGACCGGAATGGTGATGCGCACGGGCGGCACCAGGTCGAAAACGGGCGACGAACTCGATCGCGTGCTGGAGGACATGGCCGCGCAGGTGGAAACCAGCATCGGGGAGACGTCGGGATCGGTATCGTTCTCCTCGTTGAAGGAAAACGCGGACCAGGTGCTCGGCGTTTTCCACGACGTGCTGACCTCTCCGGAGTTCCGGCAGGACAAAGTGGACCTGGCGCGCAGCCAGCTTCGGAGCGCGATTTCACGGCGCAACGATAATGCCAATGCGATCGCCGAGCGGGAGTTCGCCGACATCATTTACGGCCGCAACACGCCGTACGGTTGGGACGTGCAATACGCCACGGTGGACAGGATCACGCGCGCCGACCTGCAGGATTTCTACAAGCGCTACTTCTTCCCGAAGAACGTGATGCTGGCGCTATGGGGAGACTTCAATACCGCGGAGATGAAGGCGAAGCTGGAAAAAACCTTCGCTGACTGGACCGTGGATCAACCGCCGGTGCCGGCGTTTCCGAAGGTGAACAATAAAGCCGAGCCCGGGACATATGTCGCGGTGAAGAAGGATGTGGAGCAGACCTTCTTCGCCATCGGCTCGCTCGGCGGAGAGTTGAAAGACAAGAACTTTCCGGCGCTGGCGGTTTTGTCCGACATTCTCGGCGGTGGTTTCCAGAGCAGACTATTCCAGCGGGTCCGCACGAAGATGGGAAACGCCTACGACATCTCGTCGGGGTGGAATGCGGATTACGATCACCCGGGGACGTTCCAGATCAGCGGCAGCACCAAGACCGTTTCGACTGTGGAGACGCTGGAAGCCGTTCTGGATGAAGTGAACCGGATTCGTACGACGGAAGTGAGCGAGGAGGAGCTGCGGATCGCCAAGGAGTCGGCGCTCAACAGCCTGATTTTCGCCTTTGACACACGCGCCAAGACGCTGGGGCGAATGCTGACTTACGAGTATTACGGCTATCCGCAGGATTTCATCCAACAGTATCAGAAGGCGCTGACGGCGGTAACTCGCTCCGACGTGCTGCGCGTTGCCAAAGAGTATCTGGACCCCGCGAATTTTATCGTGGTGGCGGTTGGGAATCCGGACAATTTTTCCGAGCCGCTGTCGAAACTCGGCAAGGCTGTGGTTCCGATCGACCTGACCATTCCCGAACCGAAGCGCGAAACGATGGAGGCCACCACGGCGAATGCCGACCTGGGCCGCCGGCTGCTGGCGCGCGCGCAGCAAGCCGCGGGCGGGGCGGACAAACTGGCCGCCGTGACGGATTACGAGCAGTCCATGGATTTTCAGCTCGCGCCGCAGGCCGGAGGGCTGGACGTCAAGGAGACCGAACGCTGGATCGCGCCCGCGTACTTCCGTCAGGACAGCGAAGTGCCGTCGGGGAAGATTTCGGCGTACACCGATGGCGCGGCGGGTTGGATCGCGACTCCGCAAGGGTCGGGGCCGCTGGCAGGCGCGCAGTTGAAGCAAGTGCAGAGCGACCTGTTCCGCAGCTATTTCCGGTTATTGCTGAGCGACCGCATCCCGGAACGGACAGTGCTGGCGGTGGATGACAGCACGGTGGAGGTTTCGGGTGAGAACCAGGAGACGATGCGGCTGACGTTCGATAAAGCGACCGGCCTGCCCAGCGGAGTAACGTACCAAGCCGTGCACGCGGCCGGGCCGCCGGTGGAGGTGGCCGAGACGTTCGGGGACTATCGCGAGGTGAACGGCATTAAGCTTCCGTTCAAGCTGACCATCCGGCAAGGCGGCCAGAAATTCGCGGACGTCACTGTGCAGAGCATCAAATTGAATAGCGGCCTCAATCTCGCCGACATGCAGAAACGTCCATGAAGCACATCGTTGCAATCGCGCTGGCGCTGACCGGCCTGGCGCACGCGCAGGAGACGCGGCAGGATCGCGGCAAGCGCGTGGTGATGGAGGCCCTGCACGCATTGGGCGGCGATGCGTTTCTGCACATGCAGGATCGCGTGGAAACCGGGCGGCTCTACTCGTTCTATCAGCAGCAGATCTCGGGGCTTTCCGTAGCCACGGTGTATACACGATACCTGACACCGGTGCCCGGGAAGGTATCGCTGCGCGAGCGGGAGGCATTCGGCGCGAAGCAGGATTCCGGCTACGTCATTCTCACCGAAAGCAATGCCTGGGAGGTGACCTTCCACGGCGCGCGCGAATTGGATGCGAAGACCTACAACAACTTCAAAGATTCCACGCTGCACAACGCGCTCTACATTCTGCGGCAACGCTTGAACGAACCCGGCATGAGCTTTTACTCGCAAGGCGCGGACGTAGTGGAGCGTGAGCCGGTGGAAATTGTGGACATTACGGACGCGGACAATTTCACGGTGACGGTGAGCTTCAGCAAGATGACGAAATTGCCGGTGCGCCAGGTATACCGGCGCCGCAACGAGCAGTTCCACGACTTCGACACCGAGACCACGGTGTTCGGAAAGTATCGCGACGTCAGCGGCATCAAGTGGCCGTTCGACGTCTGGCGCGAGCGCAACGGCGACAAGGTTTTCGAGATGTACGCCGACAAGGTGGAGATCAATCAGAACCTCAAAGACAGCCTTTTCAGCCTGCCTGCCAACATCAAGATGATGAAAAAGTGATAGAGCCGCGGCAGATTTTGGAGACGTACGCGGTCATTGCGCCGCACGTGCGCAGGACCCCGGTAATGGAGGTAGACGGCGGCGATTTCGGCATAGATGGCGTGCGCCTGGTGCTCAAACTGGAGCTGTTTCAGCATACGGGGTCTTTCAAAACGCGCGGCGCTTTCGCCAATCTGCTGATGCGCGAGGCGCCGGCCGCGGGCGTGGTTGCAGCGTCCGGCGGCAATCACGGGGCCGCCGTGGCCTACGCGGCGATGAAACTGGGGCTGCGGGCGCGCATTTACGTGCCGGAGGTGTCCGCTCCCGCGAAGATGGAGCGCATACGGAGCTATGGCGCGGAACTCGTAGTGACCGGGCAGCGGTATGCGGATGCCCTGGCGGCCAGCGAGGAGTGGATTGCGAAATCGGGAGCGCTGCCGGTGCACGCGTACGATCAGGTGGAGACGCTGCTGGGACAGGGATCGGTGGCCAGTGAATTCGAGGAGCAGGCGGCAGGGCTGGATGCGGTGCTGGTCGCGGTCGGCGGCGGCGGACTGATCGGCGGAATGGCGGCATGGTACGCGGGTCGCGCGCCGGTGATCGGGGTCGAGCCCGAGAAGGCTCCGACGCTGGCTCGCGCGATGGAGGCCGGGCGTCCGGTGGATGCCGAGGCGGGAGGCATTGCCGCGGATTCACTGGCGCCGCGGCGGGTAGGCGAACTGATGTTTCCGATCGCGCAGAAGTATGTGCGCGAGGTGGTGCTGGTGGAGGATGACGCGATTGTCGCGGCGCAGAAGGCGCTGTGGCAGGTGGCGCGGATAGCGACGGAGCCGGGCGGCGCGGCGGCGATGGCGGCGCTGCTCAGCGGACGGTTCCGGGTGGCTGCGGGGTCGCGGGTGGGTGTCCTGGTGTGCGGCGGGAATACGGGGTCGGTGGCGTTGTAGGACGGGGACACTCGTCGCCCTCGTTCGCTTTTTGAGGCACCTTTTACCGCTCCCTCACGGTCACGGCTCCGTATCTAGTTGATGCTGCTAACGGAGCCGCGACCGTGAGGGATTGTGAAACAATCCGGCTCTCGCTCTCGTCGCACTTCATCCGCCTTTTCGATACCTTTTACCGCTCCCTTACGGTCACGGCTCCGTTAGCAGCATCAACTAGATACGGAGCCGTGACCGTAAGGGAGTAACCATGGCCCTGTGGGCCGCCGATAGAAATGAAAGTCGGCGTAGTGCATCCTGGTATCGGTAGCGGCGCGTTTGAGGTCGGTATTCCGCTCTGGAGATGTTGAGG
>DATNFO010000066.1:0-165350 GCA_035606355.1 Candidatus Limnocylindrales bacterium
CGCCGCCCTGCGGGCGTCGCCAGGCTCCACTCCCGCCGGGGCGGCAAAAACCAAACCCAGCGGGAATAGGGCAAACTGTAGTTACTGGGTGGGGCCAAATGTAGCCATCGAGGTGGGGCCAGACCGGACCATCGAACTCAAGCGCCCCCGAGGATGATGAAATCGGAACATTTGAAATTCTGGTGATAGGCAAAAAGGTCCTTTTCCCGGTACTGAAATCCTCGACTGGCAACTAGGCCTTTGAATCGCTCGAAGAACTCAATCTCCGTTACAGCAGCGTGGCTGTCGGCAGGGTTGACGACAAATGAGGGAAAACCGAACTGCTCATCCTCTCGCGCGACCGGAGCTGGATCTCCCGCTTGCCGGGAGCCGGTGCGGAGTTCCTTCGTCAATTGAGCCCGGCTCAATAGTGGCTCTAGAGCGAGATAGGTATGGATGATTTGATCCCTATTGTCGGCGAGTTATGCAGACGCATCAGACAACAGCTTGTTTACTTCCGCCTTTTTCGCCTCTAACGCCTTCTCTTCTGTCCCCAAGGCCTCAAGCTCAACGGCAATCTTTTTGTCCTGGGCCTCTTTTTCCCGTCTAAGCTGCTCATCATGGCGACGTTTCTCTTGTGCCAGTGTCTGCTGCAAATCGTATTGTTCTCGCTTTGCGCGATCAAGGTTCTCCTGCTCGGCGGCGATGGCCTCCTTGATCTTCTGCGTAATTTCCGCAGACTGCTCTTGGATGTACTGCGCCACCCTAGCTTCTTTAGCAGCTTCGAGCGGTTCGTCTAGCAGGCCGGAAGCGAAAAGGGCACCCGCAAGTTCTTTCACCGTCTTCTTGTCGCGATCGAGGGAGACTCGAACATTCTCAAGTAGATCGGACTGAGTTGGCAGGACTGCGAGGCGGTCTTCAGCTAACGCGTTTACAAAGTCGTTGAACGTGCTGTCGAACGCGGCAAGTGATTTAGCGCTTTTGTATCGTTCGACCAGTGGTTTGAGTAGCTCGGCGTTTTCGCTGACATGCGCTTCTTAGGTAGAGTCCGAAGTGCGAGGATGCCAGGCTTCAAAAGCAGATTGTAGGTGAACGTTGCACGGCGAACCCAATCGCGGGTGCGTGCGTGTCCAGAGAAACCTCTACCGACGCCTCGTGGCCATGCTCAACCCTGAACGATTGGAAGTCAGAATAATCCACGGAGAACAGTTCTGGTGCCGCGGCATAGAATGTCACTTCGAAGTAGTGTTCACCGTCAATAGGCGGCTGGCACTCAGTCCGAAAGACGCCATAGACGGAACCTTGTCCATGCACCATGACGTTGGGCGCGGGGGGCCGTTCGAGCGGACTGCCGGTGTCGAGTAGGAGGTCTCTTGGGTGGGAGATGACTGTTCCTGGGAAGGAGATGACCTCAATCAGCTCTCCTGGGTCTGGCTCACGGGCCGACTCAGATTGAATGCGGAACGAGTGCTCTGCTGGGTGAACGGTAGCTGATTCGAGCGATCCCACGATAAGCAAACCGGGCTCAACCCTGAACGACTCGCGCCCAGTCAGCCTCCAGAACACGAGACCGTGGCTGAGGAATTCATCCGGGTTGACTGCCAAGCCGTCAAGCCCTGCAAGGGGTGCAAGAGTGACGAGATTGGAGGCTGGTCCCCCAGGGTACTGAGCTACCACGAAAATATACTGCGATCCGACCTTGGGCATAATATTGGGCCAACCGAAAAGTTCCTGCTAGAGGCTCAGCGAACAAATACAGAAACCGCATCATACCGCGTTGCTAGCCGTCGCGTTTGTCCGGCCTGCTGCACCGCCCTGATCGATTCTGCCGGTCGCAAGGAGCTCTTTTCGTCGACAAGATAGACTGTTGATACGCCGCTGTCGGAGCGCATTGTCGTCGGCCCCAAAATCCTCGCTGGCAAGGCGGTGATCCGCGGGACGCGGCTTGCGGTCGAGTTCATTCTTGAACTCCTCGCCGCGGGCCAGTCTGAGAACGACGTCCTCACCAATTATCCTGGCCTGACGCGAGAGGACATCTTCGCCTGTCTATCGTACGCCAGTTGTCGGGGCCCACGAATGCAAGGCGTTCTCAACCCCAACGACGGCTGCTAAGTAGTTCCACCCAAAACCGGCTGTTTCCATAAGCCATTCCGGATCAATCATTTTGCCCGTGTCTCCAGGCCGTCAAAAGCCCCTTTGTTTGACCTGAGGATTTTGGCCCGGCAAGTTGAGCAAATGCCCGGGGATCAATCACTTCCGGCGAATTCCCGAAACTGCGGACAACCGATTCGATGGTTAGCAGGACTCCGTGGGTTGTCCACCCCCAGCCGGATTGACTGCGAAATCGTGTGATTCTGTCGAAGACTATATACGCCAGAGCGCGCCGGTTTGTCCGGCCGTGCGCCCCGCGGATGATCGATTTTGCCGGCCGACGACGAACCCTTTTCATTGCACCGGTTTCGTTGGCCTGGTTGGGTGCCCAAGCCAAAATGAACTGACGCGCCCCGCCGAAGTTGGAAGATGAGGAGGTTACTGCGATACTGAAGATGAGGTTCCATCGTGGTAGCCGACGGGCAATTCGACGAAAAGCTTGAGGAATCGGCAGCAGCTTGGATCGCGGCGAATGCGATCGATAGCGACGCATTGCCGACCGATTTGGCCGATCAACACGATCACTACCTCTACGGTCGCCCCAACAGGGACATGAGGGCCAGGAGCTGAAATGAACGTCGCCATCCAACTCCCCGACGAAGTCGGCCGGGCGCTCATGGCAAGAGGCGCCGACCTCACGCGCGCCGTCCTCGAAGCGGTGGCCATCGAGAGCTATCGATCCGGGGCGATTACGCCGGCGCAGGTGCAGGAGATGCTTGGTTTCCGCTCCCGCTGGGAAACGGAGTCGTTTCTTCACCGCGCCGAAGCTTATCACGACTACACCATGGATGATCTTGATCGGGACATTGCCGCTATCCGAGACACATCCCGGCAATGATTGCTGTTGCCGATACCTCTCCGGTTTGCTATCTCATCCTAATCGGCAAGGTTGACCTGCTTCCGGAACTCTTCAGCAGCGTGCTCATACCTCGAGCTGTTGTTACTGAACTGCTCCACGAAGATGCTCCGGAAAGCGTTCGCGCCTGGGCGGCTAACCTTCCATCCTGGACCTCCGTCCACGACAATCCAGCTGGCCTGATGGCCGGCATGGAGAAGTTGCAGGCTGGCGAGCAGAATGCCATCTTCCTCGCTGAAATGGTCCAAGCCGACATCGTTCTGCTCGACGAAAAGTCCGCTCGCCGCGTTGCCGCCGACCGTGGTCCGCGTGTGACTGGCACGCTGGGTGTGCTCGGCGAAGCTGCAACACGTGGACATGTTGACCTCGTCGCAGCAATAGAGTTGCTCCGAAAGACGAACTTCCGATACTCGCCAGCGTTGTTGAAGGCAACCCTGGACCGATTCGGCCCCAAAGAATAGTGAGGCCGGTTCTGGCAACGAGCTTGGTGACGGTGGACAGCCGTCGGATGCACGGTAGACTGTGAGCATGCCGCCCTCGGAGCGGATCGCCGTCGACGCTGAGATCTTGGCTGGCAAGCCCGTAATCCGCGGGACGCGTCTCGCCGTCGAGTTCATTCTGGAACTCCTGGCCGCCGGCCAGTCGAACGACGAACTTGTCGCCAACTATCCCGGCCTGACCCGCGAGGACATCCTCGCCTGTCTATCGTACGCCAGCTATCTGGTCCACGAATACAAGGGCTTCCTGACTCCAGCGTAGACTCGCACGCCTCTCTCTGCCGACCGGCCCGAACGTAGAGATCTCTGCCCCGGCGAGTTTTGCCCACGTCTCCAGGTTGTTAACCAGACCGGTTTACTTGCCAAAACCTGCTAACTGGAGGGTTCGGCGCGGACCGAGAACTCCTCTCTTCTCCGTGGCTTACGCAGAGAGCGCGTCAATCTCCCAATTTCGCAGGGACGATTGGAAGCCAACTGCGACCTCCCGAACCCGAGACGCCGGTGGGGCGAATTTGAGTAGCCCATTCATAATCAATATTTTGCCCGTGTCTCTGCGCCGTAAAACACCCTTTGTTTGAGTTGGGGAGCCAAATCGGTTGACAGCTTTTCAAATTGGAGAGGCCTTACCAATCCCCGATCGATTGCGCTGGCCGGGATGGCCCAGACTACTCTTATGCATCCACCCAGTTTCTGCGGTCGACAATCGTCGGCGGTTCGTGCCGAAACCCGCGCGCGAGCCGTTTCTCCTCCCGCAGACTCGTATACCAAAGGACCGGACCGAGAACCCTGCTCGCAATGGCGGGCAGAATGCCAAACTCCTGCTCGATTTCCTTCCGAAGGTCCCGGATCTGCGACGCCACCGGGCGGTTCACGCTCTTGAGCCGGCGCTCCATTGCCCAGAGTACAGCGGCGTAGGCGTGCCGGAGTAGCCCGGCTTCCCGCCGAACGCGCTCGCGAACACGCACGTCCGGATGGTTTTTATGCCGTTTCCAACCCTGGAGCGTCGTGCGGCAAATGCGGAAGAGACTCGGTCCATTGCGTTCAAAATCCCGCAAGAAAGCGGTCTCCAGGAACTCCTTTGACGCGTCCCGCGAAATGGCCTCATGTCGAAAATTGAACCGGTCTTGCCCGTGTATGTCTGCTAAGTCGACGTCAGGGAGCAGCCTCCCTTGCTCAAGCATCTCGCGATACAGCGGCGTACCCGGGACCGGAGTGTACAGCATGAATTGGTGTAGGTCGGTCTCGTGCGAGACGGCCCGCTCAATATCGTCCAAAATGTTGTCCGGCGTGTGGTGTTCCAGTCCCAGAATGGTAGACCCCAGCAGGACAATCCCGTGTTCTCGGAGTTCCCGCGTTAGACGTAACGTGTCGGCCCCGTCCAGCTTCGCGTACCCTGACTGCGCCGATTCGAGTCCCAGCCAGATGGAGGAAACACCTAGCTGCACCAGTTCTTCGTAACTGTACTTCCGGATGGCATTTGCCGAGGAGAAGATGTTAAACGTCCAACTCTTGCCGGCGGCCCTCATCAACGCAAGCAGGTCCATGGCGCGTCGCCGCTGCAGAAGGAAGTTTTCGTCCATGATGAAAAACGATCTCACATTGCGTGAAGTTTCCGCGTCCTCCATCAGCCGGAACAGTTCCTCCCCGCTGGAGTACAAGTTCAGCACTTTCCCCTTGCCCCCAAAAAATGCTGATGTGGTGCAGAAGTTGCACCCCATTGGGCACCCGACAGACGCAATGATGGTGGCGGAGGTGTCCGTCTTATCAGGGATCTTCACGCCCATAACCCGAAGGTCGAAACCGGAAGAGAGGGCTGGGTGGTGAAGTGGCGCACCCGGTTCTTCGCCCAGATATTGCCGCATCCACGAGATACCATCTCCCTTCACAATGTGATCTGCGTCGAGCATGTGTTCGATGTCGGGGATCGCAGCCACATGCCCGCCCACCACAATTGTGGATTGTGGTGAAAGTTCTCGGACCATGCGGCACATCTCGCGCGCCTTCCCAACGTTCACGATGATCGAAGAGATGCCCACTACGTCGTACCGATGCGCTACCAGTTCGCGGGCAAATGCCTCCAGGGTCGGGAAGTCCAGGACCGTGCTCGGAGCGGAAATATTCGCCTGGATCATAAGGATTCCCCAGGAGCGATGAAATCGCCGCACGGAGAAAGAGCCCTGCGCCCGCGTCACCTGGTTGTGATACAGTTCCATCGGGTTAATCGCGCGGCTGCCAAATTCATCGTTTTGGGCATAGGGCCCGAACACAGATGAGAGCAACACGCGGGCCCGGATGCCTTTCGGGTGGGTATTATTCATTAGTTCTGAACGGGCAGATCGAAGGAGAGTCGTGCAATCCGTTGAGCGGCCACAATCACGTTAGCAGGTTTCATGGGCAGTGACACGCGCGTCGATGGTCACTGCTTACTGGACTACGTGCAGATTTTGAAGCCGCGTCCACCCGCTCGACGAATAGCGGGAGTTTGCGTGGGCCGGAGGACTGGCGGGTCACCTTCATCGCGCCAGCGGGTTGCGCCAGCGGAGCCGGCTAAACCTCCCAAAATCGTTGTCTGTTGAGCAGAGCTCCGCCCCGTGCTCAATTGCCAGAGCCGCGAGATGAGCGTCCGTGGTCAGGTTTCCGCCGGTACCCAACGGTGCAATGAGATCACGCATCGTCTGTAAATGTCGGGCGGTAGGTTCAGGGACAGTCACCGAACCCTGCTGCAGCCAGGCATCGACGACGTCGAAAGCCGCATCGACGCTCAATGGTTTCTGAAAGATTCCTGATCTCGTGGTCAAGCGGAGAAATGCCAGGAGAACGATCCAAGGCAGCCCTACCGTTTCCGTTCCGGAAACAGCAGCTTCCAGCCACTTCTTGGCCTTGTCATGGTCTGGAGAATCCTGATTGACCGCATAAATCAATAGATTGACATCGACGACGATCATTTCCGTAGGGCGATCTTCCGGCTCAACTCTTCATCTTCTAACGCACTTGCGGCTTCCAGCGCCTTGTCCCACCTGAAATTCTTATCGCTGCCGAGAGAATAGGACTTCTGCACGAAGTAGCGCCGTTTGGTTTTCCCCTGCGTCAGACCAGCACGCACGGCCGAGTTGAGCGCTTCCTTAAAAGAGATCCCCCGCTCCTTCATGGCCGTATGGATGAGAGCCTGCACATCCGGCTCTAAGGTGATTGTGGTCCTCATACTTTACATCATAGCATCATCTAGTCTGCTGTCATGATGCTACAGGAGAAACGGTTCGAAACAGCGCTTAGCGCGCCGCGACTCCGGCGACACCGAAGAGATTCAGCATGAAGTTGCCGTCACTGACCCTGATCGGCGGGCCGCCCGAATCTGGGTCAGATGGCGATTAGGGCGTATTACGGCCACATAAATAGAGACCCGGTAAACTTCGCTGAGTGCCACGCGGTTCGGGACGATCAACAGCGGCGCACGCGTTCACGAGGCCTCTCTGGTAGCGATCTGCCGGCGCAAGCCGCAGCCAATACTGCAGCGAACATCAAAGTAATTGAGGCCGGCTCCGGTGTATCTACCGCAAAGTCGACGGGATCCTATGACGGTCTGATCACGGCTTTCCGATCGCGGGCGAGAGAACTCCCTTTTCATCGAGGCACATGGGCCCCTTAATCTTCACGCCCGAGAGGCGCGGCGTCTCCGCGCGGGCGTAAATCTGCGCGAGGGTGCGGTCGAAGTTCTCCTCGATTTCGCCCCGGCCGGGTCCTTCGTTGGCGCCGGTAAAGACGCGGCCTTTTGGTATAACCGGCCAGCGGCGTCAGGAGGACGTCCTGCGGTAGCTGCCTGAGCTCAGACTCCTGTTCAACAATCGTGATATTGGACGTGTAGCGCTTCCCGGACCGCAGCAGCGCGCGCTCGTCCTTGTCCCGGAGAACCTGCACGAGCCAGCCTTCCGGCAGCAGCGAGACGATTTTAGCGGCCGACCCTTTCAACAAAAATAAGACTTTCCCGTACCTCAGGTACGAGAAAGATAGCCATCTGGCGCCTGTCAACTTGATTTCAACTGCCGGGTCGTATCGCCACGGGTTCTCCATTTGTTTTCAATCACTTGGAAATATGCGAGAAGGTTTTGTTCCAGTGTTTTGGGGAGCCACTTCCTTTACAATCAGACGTGGGAGTATTCCCCAAGTGCTTCGGTTCGAACCTGGGGCCAGCCTCGATCGCGGTGAATGCGCCCGATGCCAGTGGAAATTACCCGGTGCAGCTCGCCGGCACATCGGTGCTCTTTAATGGCAAGCCGGGGCCCATGTTCTACACGGTGGCGGGACAGGTAGCCGCTTTTGCTCCCTATGAAATCTCGGGCTCGACGGTGCAGGTGATCGTGCAATACCAAGGCGCGGCGAGCAGCCCCGTTGCCGAGCCCAATGCGGCCGCGAACCCGGCGATTCTGACCTCCGGCTCGGGCACCGGCCAGGCGGCGGCTGTGAATCAGGATGGCACCATCAACGGCGCTTCCCACGCCGCGGCAATGGGCGAGATCATCCTTCTCTACGCGACGGGGGAAGGCATCACGAACCCACCGGGCGCAGATGGTGCGATTACCGGTTCATCGCTGCCCAAACCGGTGCTGCCAGTTAGCGTGACCATCGGCGGCCAGAAGGTCACGCCGCTATATGCCGGCGAAGCCCCGGGTGAGATTGCGGGCGCGATGCAGATCAATGTACAGATTCCCTTCGGCATTGAGACCGGAAACGCGGTACCGGTCAACATACAGGTCGGTGCGTTCCAGAGTCAACCCGGAATCACGATCGCTGTACACTGAGGGCCAAGTGCCGGTTTGCCGAGGGCTACTGAAAGCAGTCCCTCGGCAGGCACCGTTTACCACAGTGGTAACCGGGCCTCGAAAGATGACTCATTTTGAAAATGAATGCCGCACTTCTTTAGCGCGGGTGGAGAGGCCTACTCGTCCCGCAGGGCGACGGTGCAATCCACACGCGTCGCGCGCTGCAGGGGCAGATAGATGGCAACAGGGGCGGCGACAAGAAGTGTGCAGGCGGCAACCGCCAGCGAAAGCGGATCGCGCGGACGCACCTGGTACAACAGCGATTCGAGGAAGCGGCTGAGCACCAGGCTGCCCGCAAGTCCGACGGCCATACCGATGAATACCGGGATCATGCTCTGCCGGAGGATCAACTTCGCGATCTCGCCGGGCGCGGCGCCGATGGCCATGCGAATGCCTATCTCGCGGGTGCGCGACGCAACCAGGTTCGCCAGCACTCCGTAGATTCCGAGGACGCCGAGCAGCAGAGCGATTCCCGCGAAGATCTCGAGCAGCAGCGTATTGAAGCGCCGCTGCGACAGCCATTCGTCCATGTAGAAGGCCATCGGGCGCACTTCAACGGCGGGCAGGTTGCGATCCAGTGACCAGACTGCGTCTCGTATGGCTGCTGCCAGTGACTGCGCGGGCCGGCTTCCGCGGACGACGAGAGTCGCGTGCGAGAGATCCAGATCGATGTGGAAGAGAGTCGGCCGGTTGCCATTCTCAACGCCGTAGGCGCGATAATCGGCCGCGACGCCGATGATCACCTGCGGATCCTTATGATCGGCGTTCAGCAGGATTTTACCGATCGGGTCTTCATTGGGGAAGAATTTCTGGACGAACTCGCGGCTGACTACGGCGACGTGCTGATCCCGCTCCGTGGGCCAACGGCCCGCTTCGAGCCGCAGCCCAATGGCTTGAAAATAGGACGGGCTGACGTGCGACTGATCGGCGATGAAGAGCGCGTCGAGCGGCGGATCGGGACGGCCGGAGATGTAGAAGTTCGAAAAGCTCAAGCTGTGCAGCGGCAGAGTGTCCGTCACTGCGGCTGCGGCAATGCCCGGAATGCTCTGCGCCCGAGCGATCAAAGCGCGATAGAAGCGGCTGCGGGACGCGTCGTCCGGGTACGTTTTCGAGGGTAGGTCGATATCGGCGGTGGTAATTGTTGTGGTGTCGAACCCCAGGCCCGTGGCGAGAATTTCGCGGAAGCTGCGGATCATCAGGGTGGCGCCGCTGACCAGCATCAAGGCGAGCGCTACTTCAATGGCAATCAGCAATTGACGGCTGCCGAGCCCGGTCGCAGATACGCCCCGTCCACCATTCTTCAGTGCGGAGGACAGGTCGGCTCGGGTGGCGCCGAGCGACGGCGCAAGGCCAAACAAGATCGTGGTGACGATTGCAGCCAGTGCGGCGAACGCGAAAACCGGTAGGTCGATGGAAATCAGTTCGGGCCGCTGAATGTCTTCGGGCTTGAACGCGACCATCAACTTCACGGCCCAGCGAGCCAGCAGGAGTCCCAGACCCGCTCCCGCCAGTGAGACGACCAGCGCTTCGGTAATCAACTGGGCGGTGATGCGGCCCCGAGTGGCGCCGAGCGCCAACGTCACGGCGATCTCCCGCGAGCGCATCGCCGTACGGGCCAGGGTCAGGTTGGCGAGATTGGCGCACGCGATCAAGAGCAGAAACCCGGCGGCGCCTATGAGCACGTACAGAGCGAGGTCGGTAGTCGGATTGGAGTCTTCGACCCTGAAGGGGAACACGGCGGCCACCCAACCTTTGTTGTGCTCGGGGTCGGACTGCTGCAGGTTCATCGCAATCCGGTCCATCTCGGCTCGTGCCTGGGTCAGCGTGACCCCGGGTTTCATGCGTGCGGGAACGTTGAGGGCATGCTCCCGTTCGCCCTGAAGTCCGCTCCACAGCCGCGAGAGCGGCAGCCACACCTCGGCGGTCACCTGGTCGTTGCCCTCATAAGTGGAAGGCACGTGAAAACGGGGCGGAAGCACGCCGACAATCGTATATGCGGCATTTCCCAGGCTGATGGTTCGACCGAGGACGTGCGGGTCGCGCCCGTATTGCCGTTCGAAATAGGAATCGCTGAGCACCGCGACTCGATCCTCACCCGCGGTGAAAATTCGGCCGAGGCGGGGCTGCGCTCCGAGCAACGGAAAAAGTCCGGGAGTGGCGAACGCAGCGTTGATCTGACGCGGATGATCTCCGCCTGTTTCATCGAGCCTCATGCCGCGATACGCTTCGACGGCGGAGAAGACGGTCGCCTGCTTGCGCCATTGTTCAAAGTCGGGACGATCCGCCTGCATGCGCTCGCCCACCGGGGGAGGCAGCTTCGGGAATTTCTGCCAGATGAAGACGAGTTGCGAAACCTGCGGGTATGGCAGCGCGTTCAGGATGACGCTGTTCAGGACGCTGAAAATGGCGGCGTTGGCGCCGATTCCGAGGGCCAGTACCGCGATGCATGTCAGCGCGTATGCCGGGCTGGTGCGAAGCGTGTGCAGCGCGTAGCGAAAATCTCGCAGGGTTTGCACGAGTCCATCGTATCGCACGGTAGACGGCAGGCCGGGGGGCTCTGTTATTGCTGGGCGTGGGGATACTGCGAGCGGCATATCCGCCTACGCGCCTTTTTATGACAGAAGACGGGCTGGTGCGCAACTGGATCCGGCAGATCCGGCGGGATTCCCGAGGGTATCTTTGGTTCTGTACAGTTGAGGGTCTATCGATCTTCGACGGCTCGCGGTTTCGGAACTTCACCACTCATGACGGGCTGCCCAGCCGGCTGGTGAACGACGTTCTGGAGACGGCCGACGGCGAGTACTGAATCGCCACGGATGCGGGGGGCTCACGATTCCATCCGGCGGCCTCAAACGGAAATGGCTACTTCGAAAACTTTCGGCTTGGGCCGTCGGACGACAGCAACGCGGTGGCGGTGCTGTTTCAGGATTCCGCGAAGGACATCTGGGCCGGCACCGGCGGGGGACTTTACCGCCTGTCGCGCTCGAATTCCGGGATTCGTGCCGAAGCGGTCGCGCTCAGACCGGGAAGACCCGCGCACATTGCCGCTCTCGCCGAGGATGCAGGTCACCGGCTTTGGGCGGGAGGGGACGGGATTTATGTGCGGCAGCCGGACAGGCGCTGGGAGAAATTACCTGCACCGGATCTGCCGGGAAGCGTTCGTACGATTCTGGCGGACGGCAAAGGACGAGTGTGGACCGCCGGGTACGGTCTCACGGCGATTCGGCCTGGCATACGGACTGGGCTGGCTGCTCTCCCTGGTGCTCGGTTAACCAGACGAGTCGGTCGACGCCGGGCTGGATCGGGGGCTCCACGCTCGGAACCCCCGTTGTTCGAGAGTTTCCTCTATGAATTTAAGGAAGAGATCCGGTGTAACTTTCGCTCGCCTCCGCAGTATTTACCCTAGCGGCATTCTGCGCCGGAGACTGCCCTTCCCGGCGTGCGCGGTTCGACCCGGTAAATGCCGTCGGAGGAAGAATACATGTTTGACGACGTGCTTCAGGATGTCCGCTACGCGCTCCGTGCCTTGTCCTCCAGTCCTGGGTTTTCCGCAATCGCGATTCTGTCGCTGGCTCTCGGGATTGGCGCCAATACGGCCATCTTCAGTCTCATCAATGCCGTCATCCTAAAGACGCTGCCGGTGAGCCATCCTGAACAGCTCGTCGAACTCGGCATGAAGACCGAAGACGGCCTCTCGTTTACGAATCCAGTTTGGGAGCAGGTGCGCGACCACCAGGATGTCTTCTCGGGAGCCTTCGCTTACAGCCCCACCCGCCTCAATCTGGCGATGGGCGGCGAGGTTCGCAACGCAAACGCCAGTTGGGTAAGTGGAGCGTTTTTCCGCACGCTGGGAGTGAACCCTCTCCTCGGCCGAACCATCGCCGACAACGATGATAAGCGGGGTTGCCCTGTGATCGGCCTGCTCAGCTACGACTTCTGGCAGAGGGAATTCGGGGGCGCGGCCGACGTCCTCGACCGCCGGTTGACGCTAAACACCCATCCCGTTCGGATCGTCGGTGTCGCTCCGCCAGGATTTTCCGGCATCCAGGTTGGGGAAGCGGTTGACGTCTACTTGCCTCTATGCGCCGAGGGCACTGTTATTCGCGAGAATTCCGCACTCGACAAGCGGAATAACTCATGGCTTTGGATTTTTGCCCGCCTCAGGCCGGGTATTAGCCGGCAGCAGGCTCTGGCGCGCATGAATACGCTTGCCCCACAGATCTTCGCCGACTCCCTTCCTGCCAATTTCCCGCCCGACGCACAGAAACGTTATCTGGCTCAAAAGTTCAATCTTCTCCAGGGCGCGAAAGGATTTTCCAACGTTCGCCATGACTACAAGGCCGCCCTCTACACATTGATGGCCGCCGTCGTCATGGTGCTGCTGATCGCCTGCGCCAATGTTGCCAATCTCCTCATCTCTCGCGCCGCTGTTCGCCGGAAGGAGGTTGCGATCCGGATGGCGATCGGCGCTAGTCGCGCGCGCCTGATTCGGCAGTTGCTCACGGAAAGCGTCCTTCTTTCCTCGATCGGCGCGATCCTGGGTGTCGTATTCGCGCAGTGGGCAAGCCGGGTGCTGGTTCATTTCCTCTCCACCAGCAACGCGACTGTCGTTCTCGATCTGTCGATTGACATCCGCGTGCTCGCCTTCACGACGGCGGTCGCCATCGCCACTGGAATCCTTTTCGGACTCGCGCCGGCGTGGCACGGTACGCGCGTCGATCCGAACTTGGCGATGAAGGCCAACGCGCGCGGCGTGGTGGAATCGCAGGCTGGATTCAGTCTCGGGAAGATGCTGGTCGCGTCGCAAGTAGCGCTCTCGCTCGTCCTGCTGATCGGCGCCGGGCTGATGCTCAAGACATTCGCCAAACTCGCCACACTCGATACAGGCTTCGACAAGAAGCAGGTTCTGCTGATTCGTGTCGACCCGCGTTACGCGAGCGTGCTGCCTGAGCGCCGGCTGTCGCTGTATCAGGAATTGCAGCGGCGCCTCGCCGCTGTTCCTGGCGTCCGGTCCGCGAGTTTCGCCGATATCACCCCGGTCAGCGGAAGTTCCTCGTATCAGGTCATTCACGTCAACGGATATATGGGGAAATCGGCGGAGGATTCGATGGTGTGGATCAATTCGATCAGCGCCGGATTCTTCGCCACCATGGAGACGCCTTTCATCGCCGGACGCGATTTCGATGCGCACGACACGCTGCAGGCGCCGCTGGTCGCGGTGGTCAATGAATCGATGGCCAACAAGTTCTTTGGTAGCCCGCGCCAGGCCGTGGGCAAGACGTTTCGGCCGGGAGGGAACGGCGGCAGTCCCATCCAGATCGTCGGTGTCGTCAAGGACACGAAGTACCGGAGCTTGAGAGCGGAGGGCGAAGCTATTGCGTACTACCCGCTATCGCAGTTACCTCCGATGCGCTGGGCCAATTTCGTGCTTCGCGCCAACGGGCCCGCCACCTCCCTCATTGCAGGCGTCAAAGCAGCCGTCGACGAAGTCAATCACGATATCACGCTGCAATTCCGCACCCTTTCAGTGCAGCTCGATGAGTCATTGGGCCGTGAGCGCCTTTTGGCGACGCTCTCCGGATTCTTCGGCGCCCTCGCCTTGGCTCTGGCCGTCATCGGGCTCTACGGCGTCATGTCGTACAACGTCGCCCGGCGGCGCAATGAAATCGGCATTCGCATGGCGCTTGGCGCGGAGCGTGCTCGCGTACTCCGCATGGTCCTGGGCGAAGTGGCGATTCTCCTGCTGGTTGGCCTTGTGCTTGGATGGGTGGTCTCGGTCTTCTCGACGCGCCTTCTTGCCAGTTTCCTTTACCGCCTGGAGCCCACCGATCCCACAACCCTGGTCACGGCCTGCGTCGTTCTCGCCGTGTCGGCTGTCGTCGCCGGACTTTTGCCGGCCCGGCGCGCCGCAAATCTGGATCCAATGACGGCTCTACGCGAAGAATAGCTGTTCCTTCGGTTACTGCCTCTAAACTACGCACGGCCGCCGAAAGCTCACGAACTTACTGCCCCAAGTGACTTCTGGCAGAATTGAAGGATTCAGCAATCCTGGAAAGAGGCTGCAACAATGAACGTTCCCTATGCGAAGAAGTGGCAGAAGGAAACAGATAAGCTGCGACAGATCGCGCTCGACTGCGACCTGACCGAAGAACTGAAGTGGGGGAAACCGTGCTTCACCTTTATGAAGAAGAATGTAGCCATCGTGATCCCGCTCAAGGAGTCGTGCGCATTGTCCTTCTTCAAGGGCGCGCTGCTCAAAGATCCGAAGCACATTCTGCAAAGGATTGGAGAGCATACACAGGCCGGGCGATGGATTAAATTCAGCTCCGTTCAGGAAATTGCGGCCCTACGGTCGACCTTGAAGGCCTACCTCTACGAAGCCATCGAATTGGAGGAATCCGGGAAAAAGGTAGAGCTCAAAAAGCCGTCGGAGTACTCAGTTCCCGAGGAGTTACAAAGAAGGCTGGATGCCGACGCGGTTCTCAGGTCGGCATTCGCGATGCTCACACCAGGCCGGAGAAAGTCGTACATCTTTCACGTCTCATCCGCAAAGCAGGCAACAACCAGAGCAGCGCGGGTGGAAAAGTGCGTGCCGATGATCCTGAGCGGGCGCGGGTACAACGAGTTACCGGGCTAAGACTCCAGACGCAATCCTTACCGGTAGCTCGCCGAGTTCCAGCGAAGCTCGTTCCGGAACTGGCGCACTTGCGTCTGCTTGTCGATCGGCAGACACTCGACATCGCTCATCTCCGCGAAATCCTGCAGATGCTCCATCGTCAACGATTGGCTGAAGCCCGTGTGGTGCGCGCCGCCCGCGTAGATCCAGGCAGCGGCCGCGGTTGCAAGGTCCGGCTGCGGGACCCAAATCGCCCTCGCGACGGGCAACCGCGGCAGATCGCGATCCGGCTTCACAACATCCACCTGATTGACGATCATGCGGAACCGATTTCCCACCTGCACGATCGATGCGTTCACCGCGGGCCCCTCGGGCGCCGTGAAAACCAGCCGCACCGGGTCGGACTTGCCGCCGATGGAGAGCGGATGAATTTCGCAATGCGGCTTCTCCGCCGCGATCGACGGGCAGACTTCCAGCATGTGCGCGCCGAGCACTTTCGCGGGACGGCCGAAGTCGTATGTGTAATCCTCCATGAAAGAGGTGCCTCCCGGGAGGCCTGCCGCCATCACCTTCATGGCGCGGACCAGCGCCGCCGTTTTCCAGTCGCCTTCAGCCCCGAAGCCGTAGCCATCCTCCATCAATCGCTGCACCGCGATGCCGGGTAACTGTTCCAGTCCGTGTAGATCCTGAAACGTATCCGTGAACGCGTTGAATCCGCCGCTCTCCAGGAATGCACGCATTCCCAATTCGATGGCGGCAGCATCGCGAAGAGCCCGGCGGCGCTCTCCGCCGGCACGCAGACTCTCCGCCATGACATAGCGCTCATCGTACTCGGCGGTGAGCCGGTCTACCTCGGCGTCTGAGACGCGGTTCACATTGCAGACCAGGTCACCGACGCCGAAGCCGTTGACGGAATATCCGAAGCGAGCCTGCGCCTCCACCTTATCGCCCTCGGTTACGGCCACCTCGCGCATGTTGTCGCCGAAGCGCACGACCTTGAGGCGCTGCCAATCCGACCATGCCGCGGCAGCCCTCGACCACGTGCCGATCCGCGCCTGCACGGATTCGTCGCGCCAATGGCCGACGACGACTTTCCGATTGAGCCCGAGCCGGGTGGACATGTAGCCGAACTCGCGATCTCCGTGCGCGGACTGATTCAAATTCATGAAGTCCATGTCGATGGAGTCCCACGGCAGGTCGCGGTTAAATTGCGTGTGCAGGTGGAGGACCGGTTTGGCAAGAAGGCGCAGGCCGCCGAGCCACATCTTCGCGGGAGAAAATGTGTGCATCCATGCGATGACGCCGGCGCACCGGCTGGAGGCATTTGCCTCCGTGCAGAGCTGCGTGATGGCCTCAGGAGTTGTCAGGAGGGGTTTCGCGACCAGGCGGAATGGAATGGCCGCGCTTCGCGCCAGTTCTTCGGCGATCTCGCCGGCGTGCGCCGCAACGGTCTTCAGGGTCGCATCGCCGTAGAGATGCTGGCTTCCAGTCGCAAACCAAAGTTCCATCGTGCCGAAATCGATCATAAACTCCTCGAACACCCAGTCACATGCAGATTTTACCGGTGCAGAACCAGTTGCTGAAAAACAGTATTACGAAATTCTAAGAGCGGAGAACCTCAAGCAGGGAGGCCCGAGCCCTGAGCCCGGTCTGATGCCATATGCTATCGCGCAATGGCGCCGCGGGGAAGGTATCGTACGGTATCCGGCCTCAACCAGCAATGTAATCTATCGCTTGCGGACAGGTCGCGGACCCGCTCCGGCTCCATTTAACTGTTAGCGCACTCGTTAGTCCCGTAGCGGGACGAGTCGCTCGGGGTATATTCCCGGGAATGTCCATTGACCATTTTACTCACGTTTACTCACCAACCGCCGCGACGGCTTAAGATACTGAAATATGACTTTGGCGAGGGTTCTGGCGCTGTGCGTTCGTTGCGTGCCGGTCCTTCTCCTGTCCGGCGGCGCGTACGGTCAATACGTGGGAAGTCAAACCTGCCAGGGGTGCCACCCCGGCCAATTCGCGGCGCAGGCACAGTCGGAACACGCCCATGCGCTAGCGCCCGCGAAGCCAGGCAGTCCGGGAGAGTGGGCCTTCGGCGCAGCACGCAAAGCGATCACCTTCGTTAGCCACACGGACGAGGAGACGTACGTGGAGCGGGCGGCTTCCTACTACGCCTCCACAAAATCCATGGGAGTGACTCCCGGACATAAGGCAGGGATCGATCTCGAATATCCAACGTTCCACCCGACCACATCGGCACTGCGGTGCTTTCGCTGCCATTCAACGGGCGACCTGACGCTCTCCAGCAGCTTTGCCATTCAGCCGGCGGAATACGGCATACGGTGCGAAGCCTGTCACGGACCTGGCGGGGCGCACGTCGCCGCCGGTGGGGGCGCCGCGACTATTCGCAGTCCGAAACGTCTGAACGCGGTCGAACTCAACGGGTTCTGCGGAACCTGCCATCGCAAGCCGCCGGAGGCTGGCGTGGAGGGCGACTGGACCGATCCCTGGAACGTGCGCCATCAGCCCGCTTCGCTGAGCCAGGCGGCCTGTTTCCGCGGCAGTGCGGGACGCCTCTCCTGCCTTACGTGCCATGATCCGCACGCGCCGCTTGTCACGTCCGCCAAGGCTTACGATCAACGTTGCCAGGGATGTCACGAGCAAGTGCGCCACCGGACGGCAACCGCCGGCACGGCTTGCGTGACGTGTCACATGCCGCAGGTGCAGGAGCCCGCGCCGCAAATCCAGTTCACGAATCATTGGATCGGCATCTATGCCAAAGGCAACTCGCTCGTGCCTGTTTCCCGGCCGGGCCAGAGCCTTCCGCCGCTCACGCTGCCCGCCACAAGCGCAGGCAAACTCACGCCGCCGAATTCACCTGGGAGCCTGCTCCCTCTGTTCGCAGAAGCGGTCAGCCTGCGCGAGAAGAGGCTGGGAGCGTGGGACACGAAGGTGGCTCGCAGTCTGAAGGCAGAGGGTCAGTTTCTCAAAGTTCTTGGCAACCCGCAGGCTGCCGCCGCTCCGCTGGGCCGAGCCGTGGAGATCGACCGGCGCAACCACGATCCCGATCTGTACGCAGTGGAAGAGGCGCTGGCGCAGGCGTTCCAACAATCGGGCAACCGGGCGCAAGCTTTCGAATTGTTCCAGGAGGCGGCAGTGGGAACCGATCCGGAGGTTGCGGCGCGGAGCTACGCCAGTCTGGGGCCGCTCGATCCTGCCCGGGCGGCGGACTATTACGCGAAGGCGATCGCTGCGCAGGAAAAGGTCAGCGGGCCGGAGAATCCGCGCGTCGCCATGCTCTTGAACCGCTTGGCGCAGGCGCTCGAGCAAAAGCAGAATCCCCGCGAGGCGGAGGCGCTGCTGCGGCGCGCGCTCGCCATTCAGCACAAGGCGCTTGGGCCGTCGCCCGATACGGCTACTACCCTGATCAATCTCGGCAGCTTGCTGCAAAACCTGGGGCGCGCCGATGAAGCCGAGCGTATGGAGCGGGAGGCGATCGGCATCCTGGAGCAGAAGCGCCCACACAGTGTGGAACTCGCTGCCGCGTACACCAATCTGGCGGATCTCCTATCGCCGCGGAAGGATTTCGCGCCCGCCGCCGCGTTGCTGCAGAGCGCGATCGCGATTGACGAAGCGATCTATGGGACCGGCGATCCGGAAGTCGCGGTGGATCTGACGAACCTGGGGGAGTTGCTGAAAGGGCACGGGCAGAATGCGGCGGCGCGCACAGCGCTCAATCGGGCGCTGGCAATCTACGAAAAGCGCCTCGGCGCGGACAGTCCGCAAGCTCGCGATGTACGGGAGAGCTTGCAGCAGATCCGGTGAAAGACTCACTTCCGCGGACGGTGGAAGATGTCGGGAAGGAACTCCCTGACAACGTTGGTGGCGGCGGTCGAGGCAAACGAGATGCCCGCGTTTTCGGCGATGTTGCCCGGCCCTCTCCAGCTAGGTGGACCCCAGGCGCTGGAGATGGCGGCCGCGCCGATTACACCGGCGGTGCCGGAAACAGAAAACAAATCCCGTCCGTCAGCATGGCGAGCGGTGAATGTGCTCAACAGGGCGTGACCGGCGCGGGGCCAGAAGCCGGAGCGCCGCGACCCGAAGTAGCGCGTGTCCTCGTGGAGAGCGAGCGATCCGCCGTAGGTGATGGTCTGACGGACGGCGTTGTAAGCCAGATTGCTCCAGTAGCGTTTTCCTAGAGCATCCCAACCTTGCCCCCACTCTTCCGGTGAGTTCGTCCACTGTCCGAGGCCTGCTCCCGCGGCTTCTCCGATCAGCGGGACGGGGCCAACCATGCTGAGCATGTATTCCCGGAAATGTTCCGGGCGTCCAGGCGACCCGGCCGGCGCGGGCCCGACCCACGTCAGTATCGCGTCCAGAACGTCTCCGCGTGGAGCAGGCGTGGCGATGGTGCGGTCGGCACCCGCGCCAGTCTGAGCAAGTGCCAGGGGCGCCAGAGCGATTAGCAGGGGCAAGATGCGTGTCTTCACTACACCGCAAGGCAAGCACAATCAGTGCCGTCGTGCGGATTGGCACGGCACCGCACCGCGAAGCAAGACAGGAATCCTTCACAAAGGATTCCTGTCTTCACGGTTAGAATACGAGGCGCAGCGACATTTCCATCTGCCTCGGATTGAGGGTGCCGGTAAAGCGGTTCAACTGGCTGTTGGTCTGGACCAGGCGGCCCTGGAGCCAGTTGCGCCAGTCATACGACGGCGAGATGTTAAACCCGGAGAACTGGGTGTGGTTCGGCAGGTTATACATCTCAGCGCGGAACATGAGGCTGGTGCCCTCTCGCTTGAGCGGGAAAGCCTTGGAGACGGTCATATCCAGGTTGCTGACGCGCGTGCCGGGGACGTTGATGATCTGGCCGGCGCCGGCGTTGCCGAGGCACGACAGATTCTCGCCGATGCCGTAGTGCGGGTCGGCCGCGGGCACCTGGCTGCACGGGTACGGAATGGTGAATGCCGCGGTATTGATGATGCGGTTGCCGTCCGTTCCCAACAAGCCGTAGCCCGGAGTCGACGGCGTACCCTGATTTGTGGCCACCGTGCTGCCCGCAGGGTTGATCTGCAACGTGTCGCCGGCAGCGGACAGGTGGTAGTCGCCGGTGATGTTATAGCGGACGCCTTCGGTCGGCGTGCCGGTCCAGTTCCACTGCGGGTAGCAATTCGCGGCGCTGGAGCAGGTGGTGTTGGTGTTCGCGAAGGTGACGTTCGGTACTGTCGTCATAGCATCGCTGCGCCACTGGTACAGGCCCGAGAGAGTCCAGTGATCGGTAACCCAACCCAGCGGCTTGAAGTTCAGCCTCTGGCCGAGACCCGGAACCTCATACACCGCATTGAAGGTGAAGTAGAACGGGGTCGGCGAGTAAGACGGCCCCCAATCGCGGAACTTGTCGGGCAGGAGCGGACTGCGAGTGAAGGCCGGATCGTTGTTGTTGAGAAGAGCTCCGCCCGGTCCCATGGACTTGTCCCAGGTGAACGCCCATCCGAAAGAGAGGCCCCGTGTCATGTTGCGACGCACGTTGACTTGCAGCGCATTGTAGTTCGAGGTGCCCTCGAAATCCTGCTTGGAGATGCCGGTGTAGCCAAATACGCAAGTGGAACACACGCTCGGGTCAAAGATGTATTGACCACCCAGGAGTCCGAGTCCGCTGTTCCCGCCCTGATATCCGGTGAGCGCGTTGTTCTGGAGGTACGCGGTCTGCGGGTTCACCCAGGCGGCGCCGTTGTTGAACTGCGAGAAGAGCGGGAAGTAGTCGAGCGGAACATTGATCGGCACATGGCGGCGAAGTTCGAACACCCATGACGCCTCAACCACCGTGGAGAAGCCGACTTTCCGCTGAACCTGCAGGCTGCCGTTGTAGGTGGATTCGTTTTGCTGGTTCCCCACGAAATCGGCATTCATACCGCCCGGAGAGATGGCGCCGAGCGACTTGGTGGCCGGGTCCGCGATTCCTGAGATGTTTCCGTAGTACAGGTTCAGGCTCGTGAGCGTGGGCGGAAACGAAATCGGGCTGGCGATCTGGTTGTAGCTGAGCCGGTTCAGGAATTGGCCGATACCGCCGCGAATCGCCGTCTTGCCGTTGCCGAATACGTCCCAAGCGAAGCCGAAACGGCCGGCCGGAGAAAGGAACGGCACTTTATACAATCCCTGCGGAAGCCGCGGGTCCGTTCCAGCGATGAGCATGCCTGGGAACGGAGTGGCAGTGGAGGCATAGTGGGCGACGGAGTTTGGAACGAACGTTCCGATCAAGGACGAAATGGCGAAGGTGCCGCTGCCCGGGTCGTACGCCCTGGTGTTGACGGTCGCATTATTGGGGCAAGGGCCGTTGTTGGTCGGAAAGAGGGTGTTGGTCGCCAAGGTAACGCACGCGCCGACATACAGGCGCTCCACCTGGTTCGGGTTATAAGCGGAGGCGACGAATTCCGCGGAGGCGTTCCTGCCGGTGTTGACGTTCGTGATCGGCGGCATGCCGTACAAGCGGATGCCGAGGTCGAGCGTCAGCCGGGGAGTGACGCGCCAGGAATCCTGGGCGTAAATTTCCGTCTGCCAGTACCACCAATCGCCGAGATTCTTGGCGCCTTCGGAGTACTGCCGGTAATTGCCCAACCAGGCATTGGCAAATCCGTCCTGGGTATCGAGCGGGTTATTGGTGTCGTTATTGAAGCTGTAAGTGCCAAGGTAGTTGCCCTGGCTGCCGACCTGCACCTTATCGGTGCGCTCGATGTAAACGCCGGCCTTCAGATTGTGCTTGCCCACCACCTTGCTGAGGCTATCGGCGAAGCTCCAGGATTCGGCCCAGTTCGTATACGGGCATCCGTTCCAGCACGGGTTGGTGGAAGGCGCAGTCTCCGTGCGGCCGGCCGCATCGCCGAACTGAAGGACGGGCACGTAATTGGCGAAGTTCAGCGGACCTGTGCCTGCCAGCCAGCGCTTGCCGTTATCGTTCGTGAACAGAGGGTCGGTAGAGAAGTTGTCGAACGATGGCGGGTTGCCCATGTTGGCGCGCTGAACTTGCGAATCGTCCGCTTCGTAATAGCCGATTCCGTTGAAGATCTTGCCGAAGGTAAACTCATTCACCATGGTCGGGGAGATGGTCCAGGTGAGGTTGACCGCGTAGCCGTGGCCGGGCTTGGTGAAATCGGCAGCGGTGGGATTGAAGTTGCCGGCAGCGTCTTTCACGGGGATGCCGAAATTGGTGAAGTCCTTGTCGTAGTCCTGCGAGTAGCGGACGAACGCCTTCAGCCGTTGATTGATATTCCAGTCGACACGCGCCGTGTCGTTGCGCCGCGGGTGGACTTCGGTGGCCGTCCAGAAATAGTTGGCTCCGTAGTTCCATGTCGGATCCGTGATGGGGTGGTTGGAGAATCCAGCCGGGCAATTGGAGGGGCTGATCGCCTTGCCGTTGTAGATTCCGGCGGCCGCTGTGCAGAGGTTGGGCGAGGGGAGATACTTCAGCATCGCCTGACCGACGGCGGCGGACGCGGCATTGTAGAAGGGAGTGTTCATCAGGTTGGTGAGGTTACCGCCGAGCAGGGGAGCTTTCCCGTTCGAAGGATCCACCAGGAACGTGCTGCGGTCGTTGCCGTTGTTGTCCGTGTAGCTCGGGATGCAAGGCACGCCATTGACGCCTGTGTTGACCAGGCAGCGATCGTAGAAATTGCCTTTCAACTGATCGGCCGTCGGCACCATTGCAATTGCCTGCGTGCTGCTCGGCTTGGTCCTCGTGTACTCCTGGGACCAGAAGAAGAACAGTTGGTTCTTGTTGACGTTGAAAATTTTCGGAATATAGATGGGGCCGCCGATGCTGTAGCCGCCGACGCCGTACCGATAGGTGGCCTTCTGATTGCCGCGCAGGTTCGTAAAGAAGTCCTTGGCGTTGAACATCTCATGGCGCTTGTTGAAGAACGCGCTGCCGTGGAATGAGGTGCTGCCGCCTTTGGTAATCAGGCTGATCTGCCCGCTGGAGCTGTGGCCGAACTCGGCCTGGTAGTTGGAGGTCAGCACGCGGATCTCGGCGATGGTGTCCATAGTCGGCTCGAAATCGACTTGGGCGTTATTGCCGTTGTCCACATCCACCACGCCATCCACCGTGAAATTCGTGCGAGCGGTGCCGCCGCCGTTGATCTGCAGCGCGCCGAATGTGCCGCTGGCGTTGCTTGTGGCGTCGGCGTTGGTGCCTTGCAGCATCGCGTTGCCAAATGACACTCCGGGGATCGTCTGGAGCAGGGTGAACACATCGCGGCCCTTGACGGTGATGTTCTCGATTTGGGAGCTCTCGATGAGTTTGGAGTTTTCGCTCGACGATGTTTGTACGGGAGTACTGGAGGCTGTGATGGTCACTTTCTCGGCGACCGTTCCGAGTTCGAGCGTGATCTTGCCGAGGTCGCGCCGCTCATTCGGAGTGACAGCAATGTTTGTTTCCGAGTACTCCTTGAAACCAGTTTTGGCACTGATCGTCAGGTTGTAGGTGGCCGGTTCGACGCCATTCAGGATGAAGGTACCGTCCGCGCCCGACACGGTGTTGCGTGTTGCACCGGTGCTCACGTTCTTGATGACGACGGTTACGTCGGGCACGGTGGCTCCGCCGGGATCGAGTACCGTCCCCTGCAAAGTGGCGGTGGCCGACTGGCCGAAAACTGAGCCACACAGGATGAGTAAAGCGCCTGCCAGCTGTGTAAGTCGATTGATTTTCATAACTCCCCTTCTGCTCCGATGGGTGTTTGATGGATTACCTTGGCCGAACCGTAAACATCTACGGGGAAATTTACCCAGTCCGGATCCCACTCAAAAAGACAAACAACTTTCTGTGTATCTGACCATGTGCGGCGTCCGGAGTCAAGAAAATTCTGCAACTCACATTGCAGAATACGCAATGAAGCGATTCCGAGGTCCTACTGTGAGTACCCGGGATTTCGATTCCGCGCCGGCTGGCGTCCTAGTGTATAGTACGAACGTCGAACAATTCAACGGAATTTTTTTGACGAGGAAACTCCCTTCTCATGCAACCGCGCAACTACCTGCTACTACTGACTTCGTTGACTGCTTTAGTTGCCTTTCCGTCCTCTGCTCCGCCCCGTCCCTTGCCGGCGCATCGATCCTGGGCAGCCGATAACGGTAACGGAACCTACTCCAATCCCCTTTTCTACGACGAATTCTCAGATCCCGATATGATTCGCGTGGGGGACGACTACTATCTAACGGGCACGACGATGCACACCATGCCGGGCCTGCCGATTCTGCATTCGCGGGATCTGGTGAACTGGCGGATCATCGCCTATGCGTTCGATCGCCTCGATCTGGCGCCGGACTTCCGGCTCGAAGATGGAAAGCAGATCTATGGCCAGGGGATATGGGCGCCGAGCTTCCGGTACCATAACGGGACTTACTATATTTTTGCGAATGTGAACCGCTTCGGCCTGCAGGTATTCCGGGCTCCGAGTCCGCGCGGGCCATGGACCCGCAACCAAATCGATCCGGGTCTGCACGATCTTTCGGTCCTGTTCGACGACGACGGGAAGATTTACGCCGTTTACGGAGCGCGGACGATCCGAATCGTGGAGTTGAACCAGGATCTCACCGGGTTAGTTCCCGGCACGGACCGCGTCCTGATTGAGTCCAGCCTGGGAATGGGAGAAGGTTCGCACTTCTATAAAATCGACGGCAAATACTACATCGTGAGCGCGGTTCCCGGCGCTCACGTGCCCATGAAGTGCGCCCGATCGGCCAGTCTGACGGGTCCGTGGGAAGTGGAAACGATCAGCGCGGAAGAGAGCCTCGGAATCGGTCAGGGCTACCGGCCGAGGGGCGGCGGGCGCAGGAATACCCCACCGATGGAAGCCAATCCGCCGGATCCGAGCCCACGCCGCGATCTCGACCTGCACCAGGGCGGCATCATCCAGACGCAGACCGGCGAGTGGTGGGGCTTTTCCATGCAGGACCACAATTCCGTCGGACGGCTCACCTCGCTCTCTCCGGTGACTTGGGAAAACGGATGGCCCTACTTCGGTCTGCCCGGGAACCTGCGGCGAACGCCTTCCATCTGGGTGAAGCCGAATACGGGACACGCCGGCCCCGTCTCATCGCCGTATAAGCGCAATGACGATTTCTCGGGACCGAAGCTTCAGATGGTGTGGCAGTGGAATCACGTGCCTGATGACGCGAAGTGGTCGCTCTCGGAGCGGCCGGGATACCTTCGGCTGCATTCGCTGCCGGCCGCCGATTTCTGGTGGGCGCGGAATTCGTTGACACAGCGCGCCGTGGGACCGGAATCGACAGCCACAACCGAATTGGACGGCAGCGGTCTCAAACCAGGCGACGTCGCTGGATTGGCGTTGCTGAACTCGCCCTACGCGTGGATCGGGCTGGTGCGCGATGATAGCGGCATCGCAATCGCGGAGTACGACCACAGCACCGGGAAGACCGCGCGGGAAGCCATCGGTACGGCGCACGTCTGGCTCCGCGTGCACAGCAATTTCGATACGGAAATCTCGAATTTCAGCTACAGCACGGACGGGAAAACGTACAAGCCTCTGGGTCCCGATTTCATCACCGTGTTTCAACTCACTACGTTTCAGGGCGTCCGCAACACTCTGTTCCACTACAATACCGGCGGGAAACCGGGCGGCTTCGCGGATTTCAATTTCTTCGAATTGGAAGAGCCGCGGCCGCGCGGGCTCACCAAACCGATCCCGGTATCTAAATTCATCACGATCACAGACCTGGGCAGCGGAAATGCGCTCGCCGTGGTGGATGGGAAACTGCAATCGGTGACGAGCGTGGAGAAGGCCACCGCGTTCAAGGTTGTGGACCAGGGTCGCGGCCGCATCGCGCTGCAGACCAGGGACGGCAAATTCGTTTCTGTCGGCGGCGAAGGCAAATCGGGAGAGGTTACGATGACATCCCGCAAGCCAGGGAGCGCGGAGACGTTCCAATGGGTGGACCTGCAGCGCGGCGACACGCTCTTCCTGTCGCTCAAGACGCATCGGTATATTGTGGCTCCAAAGGATGCAGGAGCCGTTGCAGCGGACCACACCGGTCCTGCACCCGATCGCAAGGATGGCTCCTGTTTCAGTTGGAAGGTGCACCAGTAGCGACCGGTCTCCTGACCGGTCGCAGGCGTGCGGAGCGCGCCCAGCCGCTCTGCGCGCGGCCCGACAGGTCGGCACTCTACTCAGGTTTGCGGAAAGTCCACTTTCCTTTGTCGCTCTTCGGGTCGAACCGGGCGAGTGTCGGGGTGCTGGCGCCGATCGCTACCAGCGCGACGGCTTCCTTGGAATTCGGCACCGACTTGGGCATGATCCGATAGGTTCCGTCCGTCAACTGGTCGATGCGCCAGAGTTGTTCGGGACCGCCGGTATAGGCGGGCTCTGTCACGACCTCGTTGCCTTCGGTCGCGGACAGCGTGCGGTCGGTGCCGGCGATTTGGATCTTGAAGTAGGGCGAGCCCAAATAACCGGCGCCGCTGGCGACCGGCGTGATGGTCCACTTTTGGTGAGGGCGCATCATGTAGTCGCCGATGCTCAGGTCGATGTTCCCGGCCGGCCAGTTCGGTAAAACGTCCGCGAGCCGCTGGGGTTGAACGGGTTGCACGGGTGGAGGCGCGGCCGGAGCAGCAGCACCGCCGCCACGACCGCCGCGGCCTCCTCCGAATCCGCCGAAACCACCGCCGCGGCCGGGCATGCGCACGAAATCCACCGCGAGCTCAAGCGCAAAGCCGCTTCGTTCCGACTGAATCTCGAAGGTTCCGCCCCAAAAATTGTCCCCGCCGACCGGCCAACCGTCTTTCCAGAGCAGTGGGCGAATATCCAGGACGCTGCGGCCGCTGCGGTCCAGGTCGGCCTCATAATGGCACGAGAATTTCTCCACGCCATCGCCTAAATCGAGTCTCCCGAAGTGGCCGGGCCCGACGAAATGGCCACTGGCCGCGGCCACCAGTTTTCCGCCGCCCTTGAGCAGCGGGATGCCCATGTTATCCACGTAGGGACCGAGAACGTTGCGGGAACGGCCGGCACGAATGTTGTACGTAGAGTTGGCGCCGTCGCAACACGTGCCATGAGTCCCTAACAAGTAATACCATCCGTCCCGGAAGACCAGATCGGTGGCTTCCATGTCGATCGCGACGTTCACCGCCTTGTTGCCGGCGACCCGTTTGCCGGTCTTGGGGTCGAGTTCCACCATGCGGATGAAGCCGAAGTAGGTTCCGTAACTGAGCCATAGACGGCCCGTAGTGGGATCGAGCAGGAAGGCGGGATCGATGGCATCGCAATCCTCTACACCGTCGGAGGAAGCCACAACAGTTTCGTCGTTGAATTTGAAGTCGGGAGAATGGGGGTCAAGCGACTTGGTCCACATCACGTAGACATTGCTGGCGTGGCCGCCCGACATGCCGCCACCGCCGCGGGCGTAGGCCATGTAATAGCGATCGCCGATCTTGATGACGTCGGGAGCCACTCCGCCGCCGGGGCGCTGAGCTCCGCTATGCCACGTCCACCCGTCCTCGGAGATCAGGCCGCCTCCGCCGGTTCCAAACGCGAAATACTTGCCATCACTGAATGCGATGGTGGAAGGATCGTGAATGTAGGGTTCGCCGTTTAGCGCCGGCGCCTGCGCCCGGAGTGCAGGAACGGCTGCGGCCAGGAGAAACGCTACCGGAATGTAGGATTTCATAGAAGCTCCGAGTACGAGACCGTTGAGACCTGTCACGCGTCACTTACCGGCGCTATCCAGGCTGACGGTAATGTCCTTGATCGGGTCACCGTTTTCATTGATGAAGCGCAGGCAGAAGTCGCTCATGCCGGGTCCGTTAATTACCGCGCCGCGAATGACGTTGCGGCCCTTGTTCAGCGTCAGCCGTTTCGAGACGCAGTCGTCCATCTTCATGCGGCGGTCGGTAAAGAGATCGACCGCCTCCTTGCCGTTGAGCCACCAGATGGACGCCCCGTTGACGCCGACTGCCATGCGAGCGTTTTGAATTTCGCGCGGGCTGTTCACCACCGTCACGGCCCAGAAGATGACCCCGTAGGTCGGCTTGTTCAAGCCATAGGCGAAGCGAAACAGCTTGACGTTGAAGCCGGTGGAATCGAGCGCGTGCCATGTCAGTTCCTGATCGCCGGCTTTCACCTGCTCTCCATCGTGCGGCATGACCGTGAACTGGTTGGGGAAGTATTCGGTGTTGAGGGCGTTCCGTACGTAAGTCCCGGTGAACACGGTGTTCGTCCGGTTGGGCTTGTTGATCGGCTCCAGGAGCAGCCAGCGTTGCAGGAAGCCATCGGGGTCCGGCGGCTTGGGCGTCGAGCCGGCCGGCTTGAAATAGGGCGCGAGCGTCCGGGGAGCATTGCCGGGCGGATCGGCCGGGCGCGTCCGGCCCGGCGGCGCGGGCTGGACTTGCGTCAACAGTACAGCAGGGATTGCCATCACCAGGATGGCGATTCTGCGAAGCCTGTTCATAAAAGCAAACTCACTTCGCCGGCGGACGCGGTCTGCCGCCCGGCGACGTCCAACCCGGAGGCGGATCGTATTCCTTTCGCGTACTGGTCTTATCGGCGGTGGGGAAATCGGCAGGCACCTTCTGCGTGACCTTTCCCGTCGCCGCCCATTCAACCCCGCGCTGGTAAGTGGTGATGAAGCCGACGCAGTTGAGAGCGGCCAAATCGTGGCCTAGCGTGGTGTGGAAGACTCGCCCCTTCCCGTAGCTGATCACCATGAGCATCGGCTCATCGTGGCCCGTGCCTCGATTCGCCGGATCGGAGTACGCGGTGGCAAGCACGGTCATGTTCTCGCCGGGCCCGTGCAGATTGGCATAAAGTTCATCTCCGACGTGCATCCATTCCTTGGGCAAACCTTTCGTAATGGGATGCTCCGTATTGATGTCGACGACCTTGAACGGATTGCGCGCGCCGTGGCTCCCCGCGAATCCCGGAGCGGGGTCGGCAACCAGTTTGCCGTCCTGATAATAAAAATGGGGACCGGCGTTTTGGTTGCGCCCGCGCCACCCGCCGACTCCGATCATCAGGTTGTACTCTTTCCACTTCGGAAACGCATTGTCGGCGGCATGGACGGAGACGAATCCGCCGCCTTCGCGAACGTACTTTTCGAAAGAGGCCTTCAGATCGTCAGGCCAGCGCTCATCGGGAGCGTCGTAATTGGAGACGATGACCTGATACTTGCTCCAATCCGGCTTGAACGTGCTGAAGTCGCCATCGCGCGGTGGCGCAGTCACTACGTCGACCTGAAAAATGCCCGCGTCCTGCAGCATGCGCTTCAGGTACGGCGTGGTCTCTTGCCATGCATGATACGCGCCCGCCTGTTCTCCATCGAGCAGCATGACCCGGATCGGGGGCGCGGCCGAAAGACAGCAGCAAAGTCCAAACGCGATCCCAAGTGATATTCCGAAAATGCCGATTCTCATAAGGTATACCTCCAGATCCCGAAGCATCACGGTGTTCCTAAAAACGAAGGCGGTTTTCCGCGGAGTTGCGCGAAGAAACCGCCGTCCGCATTCAGCCTTTTACTGGAGGGCGTACGCGAACAGCGTGTTGCCGCCCGACACCAGCAGGTACTGTTTGCCATCCATTTCAATAGTCTCCGGCGCGCCGCCCATCCGGCCGATGTTTTCGTGCCAGACGATCTCGCCATCGTTGGATCGAACGGCCAGCAGGTTACCGGCGGCGTCGCCGGTGATCGCCAGCCCTGTCGCGGTCGTGAGGACACCCGCCGAGGAACTGCCGCGAGGGTAGGGGTGCTCCCAGACGATTTTTCCGGTCTTGTAGTCGATCGCGCGGAGGAAGCCTCTGCTTGCCAGGCCGTAATCGGCGCCCGCCCAGCCGTACGCGCCGTGTTCCGGCTTGAAGAAGTAAATGCCGTAGCCATCTTTCGCGTTGAGGATCAGCAGTCCGGTCTTCGGGTCGAAGCTGGGCGGCCAGAAATTCGTCGCGCCGCCTTCATCGGGCGCAACTAGTGCGCCGTCCTGGCGCGGCTCCTTGGCAGGATTCGGAATGGGCCTGCCCTGCTCGTCAATGCCTTTCGACCAGTTGACAGCCGCGAACGGCTTCGTCAGCAGGTCCTTGCCGGTCGTCCGGTCCAGGACGAAGAAATAGCCGTTGCGCGAGGCCTGCAGCAGCATCTTGCGAGGCTGTCCGTTAAAAACGCCGTCAACCAGGACCGGCACTTCGGCAGCGTCCCAGTCGTGCGTGTCGTGCGGCGAGACCTGGAAACCCCAGGCGAGCTTGCCGGTATCCGGATTCAGCGCGACGATGCTGCACGTCCAGGGGTCGTCGCCAGGCCGCACCGAGCCGTTCAACACCGGGGTCGGATTGCCGGTGCCGACGAACATCAGGTTCAGATCCGGATCGTAGGTGCCGGTGGTCCACATCTGTCCGCCGGTCGCTCCGTCGCTGCTCTTATCGCCCGTGCCCGGCGGCGGAGTGCTGTAGAACGTCCACTGCGGCTTCCCTGTGTCGGCGTCGAACGCGCGCAACGTGCCGGGCAGGTTATCGAAATCTCCCGCGACCCCGACGATCACGTGATTGCGGATGATCAGCGGCGCGTTGGTCGACCAGTAGCCCTTGCCGGAATCGGCGATCAGGGTGTCCCACTTGAGCTCTCCGTTTTTGGCACTTAGCGCGATCAGGTGGCAATCGGGGGTAGTGAGAAAGACCGTGTCCTTGTAGATCGCGGCGCCGCGGTGCCCGATGTGGAACGCGTTGTTCTTGGTGTGCTGATGATGCCAGACTTCTTTGCCGGTGTGCTCGTCGATGGCCCAGAGATTGTCGGGCTCGGTGATGTAGATCATCCCGTTCGCCACAATGGGAGACGCTTTAATCTGCTGGGTTGTCTGGTATTTCCAGACCTGTTTGAGCTTGTCGACGTTCTCCGGCGTGATCTGGGTGAGCTTGCTGTGCCGCTGCCCGGTGTAGTCACCGTGATAGGTGAGCCAGTCGGTGGCAGGCGGGTTGAGCAGCAGTTTCGGGTCAATGGATTGTGCGCCGAGCGGCAGGGCGCCGGCGCAGAGCAGGGTCGCAATTGCAGTCTCGAAGCGCATGGGTTATTTCAGAGTCTCCAGGTAGGCATAGACATTATGGATGTCGGTGTCGGTGTATTTCCCGAGTTGAACAAAGTGGGCCTCAAGCGGGTCCGTGACCTTCACCTTGACATCGTGCAGCGGGTAGGTCTGGCGCGCGCCGAGGGGGTCGAGGACGGTCACGCTGAAGTCGTCCACAAAGACGAGCGGCGCCACGAGCGTTTGGCCGGTGCGTAGCGTGAAAGTTGCCGTCCCGCTCGCGGCCGCGGGACCAAATCCGGTCGGATACAGGATCCGGCGCAGGAGGTTCAGCCCCTGATACTTGTTGGCGATCCCGGCGAGGTCGCCCGTGGCCGAGTGGCACGAGGAACATTTTCCGGCGCCTTGGAAATACTCGCGGCCCGCGGCGGCGTTGCCGCCGGCGAGGTCCGAAGGCTCCACCGAGCGGCGGCCGCCGCCCAGTTGAGCGAACTTGTCCATCTGCGTGTGCAGGAACGCGACGATGCCATTCAACTCGGCCTCCGTGAGGCTCGGGAACGCAGGCATGCCGGCATTCGGCCGTCCCGCGTGTATGACGGGGATCAGCTTGTCGCCGTGCGAATCCTGCGCCACGACTTCGGCGCGGGTGAGGTCAGGTCCGGTCTCGCCGCCCGCGGCATCCTTGCCGTGGCAAAAGCCGCATTGCGATCCGAATCGCACTTCACCTTCGCGAATCAGGTCGGCGCTATAGGTCTGCGGCGTAAGTGACTTCGGCCGGGCCTTCGCTGCCGGGCTGCGGGAGCTGGGCACTCTGGCAGGACGGTTCTGGCCGTTCGGCGGCTGCTGGCCGAAGGCGATGCAGGCGAAAACGATAAAGGTAACGAGTTTCATTCGGAGTCCGAATTATATAACAACTCGGCGACAGCCCGGCATTCCCGGCACGAAAGATTCGTGCGGCCTCGCTCTAGCCGCGCACCTTCACTGCGAATAGCGCATGGTGCGCCAGCACGAAGAGGGTGCGGCCGTCGGGGCCGCCGAAGACTAAATCGATCGGACGCTCCGGAACGTCGATCTGCCCGATCTGTTTGCCGCTGCGGTCGTAAACGAAGACTTGTCCATTTGCCACGTACACATTGCCCTTGGCATCCACGGCGACGCATTCTCCTCCGCGCTGCGCGAAGGGCTGCATGTCGCCCAGCGTGCCATCCGCCTTCACGACTCCTTTGTAAGTAACGTCCTCGGACTCGCTGCTGACGTAGACGGAATCGCCGGGACGGCCGCTGACAAAACCGTAGGTGTCCAAAGTGTCGGAAAACCGCCATCCCGCACTGGAGTCCGCCGGACCCTGCTCGAAGACGCGGAACGCAGGCACAATCGTGCTACCGTCCGGCGAAACGTACTCTTTTGCTTTCGGCGTGGACACGTCGTCCTGGAACATCTGCGACAGCGTCTTGTAAACCAGGGTGTCGGGATTCAAATAGCTTCTGAACTGACCGTCATTCCAGTAGTTGATTGGTAGAATGACGCGCGCGCCGGCACGTGTCTGCGCCGCCTCCGGAGGCAACACGGCGATCTGGTCTTTGGACGAGCCGGGGCGAAAAGAGTACATCGTACCCTCCGGCCCGATCCCCGACAGCACCAACAGGTCGCCCGCTTTGTCGAACGCCAGGTTCACCGGATCCATCGGATTGTCGCGTTCTACAGTGAGTCCGGCGGCGGCGGACCAGCCGTAGATGCGCTGCTCGTGACGATCGACAAAGTACAGCTTGCCGGCCGCATCCACGGCAGAGCCCGAGATGGAAAAGAATCCCTCTTCGAGCTTCCGGATCTTCGAGCCGGGCTCCAGCACAGCGGACGCATCGCCTGGCGGAGGCGTCGCCGGCGCGGCTGGAATGTCGAGCACCGCAAATTCGCGCTCGCGCGTGTTCAGATGATGCGTCACGTCGTCTATCGAATCCTCATAAGGGAATTTGCCGGATCGCAGAAAGGTGGCGCAGCCGTTTTTGTCGCAGATGGGATATCCATGTTCGGCATTCACGTGCACATTGCGAAAGTGGATGTCCGACGATTGGTACAGCCGCGCCGCGGCGGGAAACGGCGCGCGCGATCGTGTGACCCGGTAGGCGTGATAATTCGCGACCGTAATATTCTTCGACGAGGCGATTTCCAGCGACAGAGACTCGGGGCTCTCACCGGCTTCCTCCTCGGTTTGCGGCGCGTTGATATCCCAGTTCTCGACGTGGTCTAACTTAATCTCACTGCGCACGTGATGCTCAACGGAAAGCTCGTACACATGGCCGGGCGTCTTGGTATCGGAGACATAGAAGCCAGCCTGCGCATACGTGTCGGGAGACCAGATGTCGGCGAACGTCCCGCCGCCGCCCTGCGTCACCCATACGCTCGGATACTGCCCGTCCCAGCGCTTGCGCAGGTCCGCATCGGCTGTCCGGGTGTTGTTCCCTGCCCCAGGACCCATCAGGCGTACATCGTCGATCAGCGATGCGGCGCCCGCGCGCCACAAGATCCCCACTGCGCGTGGATTGATGCCGTTGGTCGCGACGCCGATGCCACTCAGTACGTTCGTCCCTCCCGGCGGAGAATCGATCACGGCGTGCGGCGCGCCGACGCCCTGAAAAGCGGGGGTATTATCGGGCAGGACGAACTGGGTCGCAGTGGGATGCAGCCCGATGATCGCTGTGTCTGGTTTCAGCGCCAGCGTATCGGTGAGGAGATATTGGCCGCTCGGAAAATAGAGTACCCGGTGCTGCTCGATCGCTTTACGGATTGCCGCCGTGTCGTCAGTCTTTCCGTCGCCTACGACGCCCAGTGAATGCACATTCACCCACTCCGCCGTTGCCGGGAGCGCCGGGATTGCGGCGGACAAGGGCGGCGGCATGGCTGTGAGCGCTGCGGCGTTGTAAAGCGTGTCGATGGTGCCGGTTCTTCCTTCGCCGGGAATCACGAGGCCGTGATTGAAACTCGCCACCCGGTAGATTGGCCCTTTCCCGGCGATCTTCTTTCCGCTTTCGCGCAACAGGGCAAAAACCGGAACATTCTTCAATACGGCGTTCTCAACCCCAATCTGATTCAGCGGGCTCTTCTCACTGCTGACGATCACCGCCGAACCGGAAACATTCTCGAAGCGGCAGTCTTTCACCCACAACTGGTCGTAATAATGCGGGTCAATCTCGATGGCGGTAGGGACATCGCGAAAACTGTCGCGGATGAGCGTGAAGCCGGCGCCGTGCTCGCGAATCGCCGACTCCCGCTGCCCCTGGAACACCGAATCGATGAGCGTGAACTGCCAGCCGGGCGAGGTCATGTCCGTGAGAATGCCGTAGCGCCCGCCATAGATGTGAAGATCTTCCGCCTCATTGCCGATTTCCGTGAGGGCCGCAAGGCCGCTGCCGACGTGGAAATCCATGTGAGTGAGAAAGCAGTGCTGCGCGCCGTGAAACCGGATTGCCACCGCCGCCGGGTTGCCGTCGCCGATCTCGAAATCGATGTTGCTGATGGCCGCATAAAACGTATTCTGATTCGCCTCCTGGATTGCGTCATTCGGAGGAACGCTGTCCGGCGGTGGAAAGGGCACGCGGAATGCTCCGCGCCCGCCGCGACCTCCGAATCCGGTGCGCGCTCCGGCTAACGTCACCATGACGCCGACGCCTTTCTGGAATCCGGGAGTATTGGCCGCCAGCACGAACGTCGGTCGCACTGCCCCGTAGCCGATGAGCCGGACACCCGGCCAAAGGAAGATCGTGCGAGTCAGGCGATAACGCCCGGGAGCGATGAAAAGAACACCCTGGCGCACGCTGTCGATGGCGGCTTGCACGGCGGCGCTATCGTCGGTAGTTCCATCCGCGTGGACGCCGAACTCGGGCGCGATGAGATGAGCTGCTTTGGGGTCGTCGGGCCGCGTGAGCATCGACGACGCGGCCACTCCGTACGAACAGGCGGCACGGGACAACACGCCCGCCAGGAGAATTTTGGAAACGATATTCATTGCCGCCCTCACTGGATGAATCGGTTACACGATAGCGCGTTCGCGCTTCAGCTCGCTAGTCTTAACGGCGGCAATCGGCCGGATTAACAGTTAAGCGGACCGGGTTTGGGGCACTCCAAGCGCAAGATTTCATTCCTGTTGAATATCGGGCCACGGTACGAAACCTAGTCCACGACAATAGCGGCGTGCTAGCTTACGGATTACAGTATCATACCGTCGAATTCACCCTGCCATAAATTTGGAAAGGAAATCATGAAGCATTCCGGTTACTGTTGCACCGCACTTCTTCTCACCGCGCTGGGGGCGCCGGTGGTTTTCGCGCAAGCGCCCGCATCACTGAAGATCGATCTCCAAACGGCGAAATCGCCCGTGAGCCCGACGCTGTACGGCCTCATGACGGAAGAGATCAACTATTCGTACGATGGCGGCCTGTATGCGGAGTTGATCCGCAACCGCACATTCCGGTCCGATTGGAGCGGCATTCTCAATTGGTTCCTGATTGAGAAGGGGACGTCGGCGGCAAACATCGGCGTCGATGCCAAAGAGGGACCGTCGGCGGCGATTGCCAACAGTGCGAAGCTAGAGGTCACGAAGGCGGACACGAACAGTCCGGCCGGCCTGATCAACGAGGGCTACTGGGGGATTGCCGTTCGCCCGAACTCCCGCTACGCCGGCTCATTCTTCGCCAAAGCGGGCGCCGAAGGCTCGCTGCCCGTGAAGGTCGCGCTGGTGGCGGACGAATCGGGGCAGGTGCTCGCCAGCGCGTCCGTTCCGGTGGCCGGGACCGCGTGGAAAGAATACAAATTTGAAATGCAGTCCGGAAATGCCGCGCCGTCTTCGGAAAATCACTTCGAGATCACGATCGACAGGCCGGCCACCTTGTGGCTGCAACTGGTATCGCTGTTCCCGCCGACGTACCACAACCGGGCAAACGGCAACCGCATCGATATCATGGAAAAGCTGGCCGCGATGCATCCTTCGTTCCTGCGATTTCCCGGCGGCAATTACCTGGAGGGCGGAAACATTCAGACCCGCTTCGATTGGAAGAAGATGATCGGGCCGCTCGTCGACCGCCCGACGCACCCCACCACATGGAGTTACCATTCGAGCGACGGCATGGGCCTGCTCGAATACCTGGAGTGGTGCGAGGATCTGCGCATGGAACCAGTGCTCGCGGTTTATGCCGGATACTCGCTCGGCGGACAGGTCGTGAGGCCCGGCCCCGACCTCGACCGTTACGTGCAGGATGCGATGGATGAGCTCGAGTATGTAACCGGCGGAGCCGATACCAAGTGGGGTGCGCTGCGCGCCCGCGATGGACACGCAGCTCCCTTCAAAGTGCGCTACGTGGAAGTCGGCAACGAGGACAACTTCGATCGCGCCAGGACCTACGATGGCCGCTTCGCCCAGTTCTTCAAGGCAATCAAAGCGAAGTACCCGGAGATCCAGGTGATCGCCACGATTCCGGTAAAAGGCGTCACGCCCGATGTGGTCGACGACCATTACTACAGCCGCCGCCAACACATGTTCGAGCTCTCCAAACACTACGACACTGTGGATCGCAACGGCCCGAAGATCTTCGTCGGCGAGTGGGCCACGCGCGAAGGCACGCCCACTCCAAACCTTGGCGCCGCGCTAGGCGATGCCGCATTCCTCACAGGGCTGGAACGCAACAGCGATCTGGTGGTGATGGCGTCATACGCGCCGCTCTTCGTCAACGTGGAGCCGGGCGGCATGCAGTGGAGTACGGACCTGATCGGCTTCGACGCGCTCAACAGCTATGGGTCACCCGCGTATTATACGCAGGTGATGTTCAACTCCTGCCTGGGCGATCACACGATGGCATCGGATCTTTCGGGAGCGGGCGACAGGTTCTTCTATTCCGCCACCGCGACCAAGGGTGCCAAAGCCTGCGTGAAGCTGGTCAATGCCTCTTCCGTGGCGCAGCCGATCAACCTTACTCTCACCGGTCTGGGCGCGGGGAATCACGCGGCGGTGCTGGACACTCTGAAGGGGAACACCACCTGGGCGACCAACACCATCGACCACCCGACCCGTATCGTGCCGGTGCGCACGAAACTGACCGTCAAGGGCGAACGGCTCGACCACGTGCTGCCGCCGTATTCGATTCAGGTTTTGGAAGTGGATCTGAAGTCCAATTGAGGAACCCGTCAATGTCACATTCTTACTTCGCAGACATACCGCGCATCCGCTTTGAAGGCGCCGCTTCCGAGAACCCGCTGGCATTTCGCTATTACGATAAGGACCGGGTGGTGCTCGGCAAGAGAATGGAAGACCACCTCCGCATGGCGGTCTGCTACTGGCATACGTTCTGCTCCGAGGGCGCGGACATGTTCGGGCCCGGCACCTTCCACCGGCCGTGGCACAGCGGCCCGATGGATCAGGCGCACGCCGAGCAGAAACTGAATGAAGCCTTCGAGTTCTTTACTCGACTGGGCCTGCCGTATTTCTGCTTCCACGACACCGACGTGATGGCAACGGCCAACACCATCCGGGAGCACGTCGACAACCTGGCTCGCATCGGCGACCGCATTCAGGAGAAAATGGCGGCCACCGGCGTGAAGCTGCTGTGGGGCACGGCCAATCTCTTCAGCCATCCGCGCTATATGGCGGGCGCGGCTTCCAATCCGGATCCCGACGTGTTCCGATTCGCCGCCACGCAGGTCCGGCACTGCATTGAGCTTACGAAGCGGCTCGGCGGCGAGAACTACGTGCTGTGGGGCGGGCGCGAAGGCTATGAATGTCTGCTCAATACGGATCTCAAACAGGAGAAGGCGCAGCTCGGGCGTTTCCTCAAAATGGTGGTGGAACATAAGCACAAGATCGGCTTTCCGGGAACCATTCTGGTAGAGCCTAAGCCGCACGAACCCACCAAGCACCAGTACGATTTCGACGTGGAGACCGTCTACGGTTTCCTTCACGCCAACGGACTGGAAAAGGAAGTGAAGCTGAATATCGAGGCGAACCACGCCACTCTCGCCGGCCACAGCTTTGAGCATGAGATCGCCACCGCTGTAGCGTTGGGCGCATTCGGATCGATCGATATGAATCGCGGCGATCCGCAGAACGGTTGGGATACGGACCAGTTCCCGAACGACGTTCGCGAGATCACGACGGCGCTCTACTACATTCTGTTGGGCGGCGGCTTCACAACCGGGGGCAACAACTTCGATGCCAAGATCCGGCGGCAGAGCATCGAGCCGGTCGATCTGTTTTACGCGCACATTGGCGGAATCGATACCGTGGCGCGAGGTTTCCTGAATGCGGCCGCGATGATCGAGCGCGGCGAGCTCGCGAAGATGCTGCAAGACCGCTACGCCGGATGGCGAAGCGAGTCCGGACGGGCAATTCTGGACGGGAAGATGACACTCGAATCCTTGTCCGATGGAGCAGTCGCGGACGGCGTCAATCCGGTTCCGCGTTCGGGCAGGCAGGAATTGCTCGAGAACCTGCTGGGCAGGTACATTTGAGCCCGGCGCTGCAAGAGGAGAAAGCAAGAACATGAATCCACGTCGTACCATTCTTCAGGCCATGGCCGGGGCATTGCTGGCGTCCTGCGCGGCGTATGGCGCCGACGCCGGAGGCACCCCGCTTCTTCCGGCGGACTCCGCCGCCATTTTCAAACTGAGCGCCAACGCGGCCGAGTACGCGGCGATGTCCACCGCCTCCGTCACCGGTCAGCCGTTCAAAACCGCGCTCCGGATCCAGGTAACCAGGAAACCGCAACGGCCCGCGGAGGTGACGCTCTCGGCGCCCGCGGATGCCGCCATCGCCGCCGGTGATGTGCTGCTGGTCTCCTTTTGGATGCGCTCCGGCGATGCCGCGGAAGCGACTCTCGATGCCGGATTCCGTACCGTACCGGGAGCAGCGCCCGCCTTCGGAGCACCCGGTGCTCCCGGCGTACGCGGTGGGGCGGGAGCAGGGGCGCCACCTGCCGGACGAGGCGCGGGAGGTAGAGGACGCGGCGGCTTCGGCGGTGCGCCATCATTGAACGCGCCTGCCGTGGCCGGCACAGCCTGGAAGAAAGTGCAATTTCCGTTCGCTGTGGCGCGGGCCTACAACAAAGGAGAGTCCGAGGTCACCTTTACTCTTGGGTTGCGCGAGCAGACTCTGGAGATCGGCGGCATCGAGCTGACCGATTACGGAACCTCGAAAAAGGTCTCCGAACTGCCCTTCACCAGGCTGGGATACGAAGGCAGCGAGCCCACCGCCGCATGGCGGAAAGCCGCCGAAGAGCGCATCGAGAAGAACCGCAAGGGCGACCTCACGGTGCTGGTGACGGACAAATCCGGCAAGCCGGTTCGCGGCGCGGAGGTCGCGGTCCACATGCGCAAGCACGCATTCCTCTTCGGCACTGCCGTCAGCGGAGCTTCGCTTTCCAACCAGCGCTTCAGCCCGGAGGACCTCGCGAAATACAAAGAGGAGATCACCAAGCTTTTCAATTTTGCGGTCATGGAGAATGAGAACAAGTGGCCGCAATGGGCCAATGTTGCATCGCGCCCGGCCACGATCGCGGCGCTCGACTGGCTGCGCGACAGCGGGCTCAAAGTGCGCGGACACAACCTGGTGTGGCCGTCCTGGAATAACACCAACGTGAAGGCCGTGCAGGACGCGAGGAACGACCCCGCGGCGCTTGAGAAGGTCATTCTCGACCATATCACCGAAACCACCACCGCCCTGCGCGGGCGCTTCGTGGACTGGGACGTGATCAACGAAACGTTCACGAACCATGATTTCATGGACATCCTGGGCCGCCATGTGATGGTGGATTGGTTCAAGGCGGCACACGCCGGCGACCCCTCGGCGAAACTCTTCATTAACGACTTCAACATTCTGGAGGGCAATGACCAGCCGCACCAGGACGATTATGCAGCGACCATCAAGTATCTGATCGACGAGGGTGCGCCGCTGGATGGAATCGGGTTGCAGAGCCATTTCAACGCACGGGTCACTCCCATGGACGAACTGTTCAAGCGCCTCGACCGCTTCGCGGCATTCGGGAAAGAGCTCGAGATCACCGAGTTCGATATCGATACTTCCGACGAGGCTACGCAGGCCGATTACACGCGCGATTTTATGACCGCCACGTTCAGCTATCCTTCGGTGAAGGCGTTCATCATGTGGGGCTTTTGGGAGGGTTCGCACTGGAGACCTCGCGGGGCCATGTTCCGGCGCGATTGGTCGCCGAAGCCGAATTTCAACGCGTATAACGATCTTGTTTTCAAGAAATGGTGGACCAATGCCAGCGGGAAAACCGGCGCGAAGGGCACTTTTGCTACGCGCGGTTTTCTGGGTGAGTACGATATCGAAGCCAAAGCAGGCGGCAAAACCAAGACCATCCACGTGACCCTTCCCAAGGCCGGTGCCAAGGTGGAGTGCGTGCTGGAATAGCGTATAAACTTATTCGAATACCGCGAAGGAGATAAATGACGATGCAGATGAAGTCTTTCGGTTTAATTCTGTTCACCGTGACCGGACTGGCGCTTGCCCAGCCACCGCAGACCATACCGCCGGCGACGACCCAGCCGGGAACGACTCCGCCGGCCGGCCGGGGACCGGGCCGCGGTCCGTTTGCGCCCATCGTCATCGGACCGCGCGCTCCCGTGCCGCCCGAGGTGGCGATTCCGCAACCGACTCCCGCGGAGTTGACTCAGGTGAATCAGGCGCTGCAGAAGTGGATCAATTCCGACAAATCCGGAGCCAAGCCGCTGCTCAAGAAATACGAATCGCTACTGATGCTGCAGCCGCCGCGTTTGAATGTCGCCGCGACCTACACGCAAAGCGTGCAGCGCATGGGTCCGCGGCACGAGGGTTTCGTCGAGACCGCCAGGAAAGGGGACATCGATCTGCTGCTGGACGGCGATTCCATTACCGACTGGTGGGTGCAAGGCGACGCCAATAAAGCGATGTTCGAAAAGTATTTCGGCGGCATGAAAACGGCCAACTTCGCCATCGCAGGCGACACCACGCAGGGTGTTCTTTGGGGCTTGCATAACGGCGAAGGCCAGGGTTTCCAGCCCAAGGCCATCATGCTGATGATCGGCACCAACAACACGGGCGGCACCGACAACGCGGGAACAGCGACTGCCGCGGAGATCGCGGAGGGCGTGGGCGCCGTGGTGCAGGAGATGAGGACCGACTTCCCGCAAGCGAAGATCCTGCTGCTCGCCATCTTCCCGCGAGGACTGCCCGGAGATTCGGTCCGCGATAAAATTGCGCACATCAACCAGATGATCTCGAAACTGGATGACCAGCAGCATGTCTTCTACCTGGATATCGGCGGCAAGTTCCTGGACGACCGCGGCTTCTTCCTCCCGGATTCGTTTCGCGGCGACAACCTGCACCCCCAGGCCAAGGGTTATGACATCTGGGGCGCGGCGGTAAAAGACAAACTCGCCGAGCTGATGAAATAATGTCTCGCCTTCTAATCATTACCGGCGATGGCGGAGAGTCCTACGAGGCGCTCTATGCGGTGCACCGCTTCGAAGAGGAGGACTGGACCGGTGTGGTCGCGGCGCCCTCGGCCCGGCGGCTGAACCTGGTGATGCATGATTTCAAACCGGGATGGGACACGTACATCGAAAGGCGCGGCTACGGACTCGAAGCCGCCCTGGCATTCGACGATGTCAATGTGGACGACTATGCCGCGGTGCTCGTGCTCGGCGGCAGAGCGCCCGAGTATCTCCGGAATAATCGGAAGCTTCTGCAGATTGTTCAGGAGTTCGACCGGCAGGAGAAATGGATCTTCGCCATCTGTCACGGCGTCCAGATCATTGCGGCGGCCGGCCTGGCTCGCGGCAGAAAGGTGACGTGCTATGAGCATGTTCGCCTGGAGGCGGAGCAGGCCGGCGGCATCTTTGTCGATCAACAGACGGTCCGCGACGGGCGCCTGATAACCGCGCAGACCTGGCAATCGCATCCCTCGTTCTACAAAGAGATCTTCGCGCAGCTATCGAGCAAACGCCGTGCCGCTCGATCCTGAAGTCGCGGACCTGCTGGAGAGGCAGAAGCATCTGCCTCCGCGCTCTTCTCTCACCGTGTCTGAAACGCGCGCGAGGGTGCGGCAAGCGAATGCGATGGCCGGCGACCCTCCGCCGCTTCCCCGCGTCGAGGATATTCAACTGCCGGGAAACCTGGCGTTGCGGCAGTATTGGCCCACCGCGAACGCAAGGCCGATCGCCGTGTATCTTCACGGCGGACGGTTCTTCAGCGGGGATCTGGCAAGTCACGACACGCTTTGCCGGCTGCTGGCGGTGGCTGCCGGGTGCCGGGTGGTCGCAGTGGACTACCGGCTGGCTCCCGAGCATCGTTTTCCCGCCGCAGTGGACGACGTATGCCGCGCCGTCGAGTGGGCGCTCGGAGAGGACGTTCCGGTTGGCGTGATCGGCGACAGCGCGGGGGCGAATCTGGCCGCCATCGCGGCGCTGCGTCAGCGCGGGCAGGTACGCTGCCAGGTTCTGATTTACCCGATGATCGACGCCGCCTGCGCATCGCCTTCGTACGCGCAATATGCCGAGGGGTACGGCCCTGGGGCGGCGGACATGGAGCGGGGCTGGAGAGAATACCTGCCGGAAGGCTGCGATGCGCGGGACTCACTGGCGTCGCCTCTGTACGCCTCAGACCTCGCCGGCGCGCCACCCGCATTTGTATTGACCGCGGAGTACGACACGCTGCGCGACGAGGGCGAAGCGTATGCGCGGAAGCTGATCGAGGCCAGTGTCCCGGTGCAGGTGTGGCGGGTTCCGGGCGCGATCCACGGTTTCTTCGCAATGCCTGGCGAACTCGCGATCGCCCGGCAGGCTTTGACGGAGGTCGCGGAGTTCTTGAGGGTTCGGCTGACTGGTGACTGCGTTGTGAGCCGATAGCCGTGTTGGATGGCCCGAGCGGCGCGTCGCTATCAGTTTAGTTTTGCGGCCTCGTTCCGATGTAAAATAAGCATCCATCCAGGAGGCATAATGCCGCTGTTAACGCAGACCCGCGCGCTCGGGCTCGCATTGGCGCTCACGCTCAGCGTATCGGCGCAGTCGCCGTACGATTCCGCGCTCAAGAATTTGAAGTTTCGCAGCATAGGCCCGGCCGTCATGGGAGGCCGCGTCGATGACTTCGCGGTGGTCGAATCCGATCCGCGCGTGATCTACGTCGGCGCCGCCGCGGGCGGTGTTTTCAAGACGGTGAACGGCGGCCAGAGTTGGCAGGCGATTTTCGAAAACCAGTCCAATCCGTCCATCGGCGATCTGGCGCTCGCGCCTTCGAACCCGTCGATCCTCTATGTCGGGACCGGCGAGCCGAACAATCGCCAGAGTTCCTCCTGGGGCAATGGAGTCTACAAGTCGATGGATGGCGGCGCCACGTTCACGCACCTGGGGCTGGAGCAGACGCACCACATCGGCCGGATCGTGGTTCATCCTACCGACCCGAGTACCGTCTATGTGGCGGCGCAGGGCGATCTGTGGGGCCCCAGCAAAGACCGCGGCGTCTACCGCAGCACCGACGGCGGCGCGCATTGGACGCAGGTTCTCTTCGTCGACGAAAACACGGGCGCGAACGATATCGCCATCGATCCGCAGAGCCCGAACATTCTCTACGCGACGGCATACGAACGGCGGCGCACCGTATTCGGCTTCAACGGAGGCGGACCGCACAGCGGCGTGTATCGCTCGACGGACGGCGGTACGACGTGGACCAAACTGGGCGGGCAGACGCTGGGTCGCGGCCTTCCGACGAATGGCGACATCGGCCGGTGCGCGCTGGACATCTATCGCAAGAACCCGAACATCGTCTATGCGCTGATCGAACACCAGACTCAGGGCGGCGTTTACCGTTCCGAAGACAAGGGCGTCACCTGGACGCGCATGGGCGACACCAATCCGCGCCCTTCGTATTTCAGCCAGATTCGCGTGGACCCCAACAATGACCAGAAACTCTGGCTGGGCGGCGTCAATATCTACATGTCCGAGGATGGCGGGCGCACGTTCGTGCAGACGCGCTTCCGCGGCGTGCATAGCGACGTTCACGGCATCTGGATCGATCCCTCGGACTCCGACCACCTGCTCAGCGGCAACGATGGCGGCGTGTGGGTCACCTGGGACGCCGGCCGCAACTGGGCTCACATCGACAACATCCCGCTGGGACAGTTTTACGAAGTTGCCTTCGATTATCAAAAGCCGTATCACGTATGCGGCGGCTTGCAGGACAACTACTCATGGTGCGGCCCGAGTTCCAGCACGCAAACGACAGGGATCGGCAACGACAATTGGATGACGGTAGAGGGCGGCGACGGGTTTTATAATCGCATCGATCCCACCGACCCGAATATCATCTACGCCGAATCGCAGGATGGGAACCTTTCGCGCCGCGATCTGCGCACCAGTGAATCGAAATCCATTCGCCCGCTGGAGCCGAACGACAATTCGCCGCGGTACCGGTTCCAATGGAACTCGCCGCTCGCCATATCGCCGCACGATGCCAAGACAATTTATTACGGCGGCAATCACCTGTTCAAATCCACCGATCGCGGCGACAACTGGGAGGTGCTCGGCGAAGACCTGACCACAGGCGCGAAGCGCGACGAGCAGCCGATACTCGGCAAGGTTCCCGACGCCACAACACTTTCCCGGCATGACGGCGTAGTCGCGTGGCCGTGCATCACGGCAATCGCCGAATCGCCGGTGAAAGCCGGAGTGCTCTGGGTGGGCACCGACGACGGCAACGTGCAGATGTCGCGCGACGGCGGCAAGACCTGGACCAACGTAGTAAGTCATCTATTGGGCGCGCCGAAGGGCGGCTACGTCAGCCGCATCGAGCCTTCTTATAAGGATGCCGGCACCGCCTACGTCACGTTCGACAATCACCGCAGCGCCGATTACGGCATCTATATTTACCGCACGACGAACTACGGCGATTCGTTCCAGCGCATCGTCAACGGCATTCCGCCGGACGCCGGCACGGTGCACGTGGTTCGTGAAGATCCCGTGAATCCGAACCTTCTGTTCGCCGGCACGGAATTCGGGCTCTTCGTTACCTTCGATAAGGGAAGCTCCTGGCATCGCATGAAGAACGGCCTGCCCACGGTGCCGGTATTCGACATCCAGGTTCACCCGCGCGAGCACGACCTGATTCTGGCGACGCATGGACGCTCCATCTGGATCATGGACGATATCAGCGCGCTCGAACAGTTGAACGAAGATGTGTTGAAGAGCGACCTGAGAATCTTCTCCGGGCGCCCTGGCGTGGAATGGAAGATGGCAGACTATCGCGGATTTCCGGGAACCAATCAGTTCTTTGCCCAGAACGCGCCGGCGGGCGTCATGGTCGACTACTTCGCCAAGAGCGCTGGACCGGTACGCGTCACGGTGGCGGATGCGTCCGGCAAGCAGATCCGGCAGGCGAACACACGGGCGGAAGCGGGCGCGGTGAACCGTTACGTTTGGGATATGCGGATGGATTCGCCGGTGCCTCCGGCCGGGCCTAACGGCGCGGGTGCGGCCGGCGGAGGTCGTGGAGGTCGCGGCGCGGCGGGTGGCGGTGGCCGTGGTGGTCGCGGCGGCGGCGCAGGCGGGGCTCAAGCGGCAACGGCGCCACAAGGCGGCGGCGCCGCTCAGGCCGCCGGTGAACTCGCCACCGAGTTCGGCGCGGAAGGCGCAGCGGGCGCGCAGGGCGGCGGAGGTGGCGGCGGCGGAGGTGGCGGGGGGCGTTTCGGCGGCGCAGGACGCGGCCCGATCGTCGATCCGGGCGATTACACCGTCACGCTCGCGCTTGCCGGCAAGACCGAGTCGCACGTCGTCAAGGTGGAAGACGATCCGCGCGTCGACTTCTCGGCTGACGATCGCGCCAAGCGGCGCAAAGCGGTGGATACGCTTATCAGCATGACCAAGGAATCCGACGCAGGACGCCGCAAAGCAGTCGCGATGACGACCGCACTCACGGCTTTGACCGACAGTTGGAAGACACCGAACGCGCCGGCCGTGCCTGACCCGATCAAGAAGGCTGCCGACGATCTGCTCGCCAAGGCGAAGAAGGCATCGGCGAATTTCGAAGCTGCCGTGGGGCGCGGAGGACGCGGCGGCGGCGGTGGCGGAGCAGGCGCTCCCCCGCCCTACACGCCGCCTCCGGTCACGCAAAAGATTGCGCGCCTGATGAATACAATCGACAACTATTCGGCGGCGCCGACGACACGGCAGATGGCCGACATCGAGGAATGCTCCGCTCAATTGCGGAAAGGTCTCGACGAGGTCAACGCGCTGTGGGACGACGTGCCGAAGTTCAACAAGGCGATGGCCGATGCCGGCGTGCAGTACTTCACGGTCAACCTGAACGCAGTGCCGGCCCCTCCCCCCGGCGGACGCGGCGGAGGCAACTAAAGCAAGTCACGCAAGGGCCGCCGTGGACCGCGAGGCGTTACAGGCGAACTTCCAGCGGGCTCCCGGTGAATGAAACGTCGCGCGTCGCGTTTTCGCCGGCGACGCGCACGACCACATCGCGTTTGCGCGGCTCCAGCATTTTCGATCCGTTCGCCAGGCGCATCGAAAGCCGGCGCCGGCTGTTATTCCACGTCATATTGATGCGCATGAATTCCCCGTTGCGGAAATTGAAGGATACGCCGTCATCCTCATACCAGGAGAATGCGCCGTCCGCGCCGGGATGGACCCACACTGTCAGCGGACCATCGACCTTTTCAGCCGTGTACTGCTTTACCGGACCCATCGGCACGATGGCGCCTGCCCTAATATAAACCGGAATGGTTCCGAGGTCGACCTTGCGCGAAAGCTCGCGGCCGCCTTCCACACGCTCGCGCGTCCACAAGTCGTACCAAGCGCCTTTCGGCAGATAGACGCTGCGTTCGGTGGCGGCTTTTTCGAACACCGGCGCGACAAGCATGTCCCGGCCGTAGAGATACTGATCTCCCATCGATGCCGCTTTCGCATCGTCGGGATAGTGCAGCCACATCGCGCGCATGATGGGAATTCCCGTTTCGCACGTCTCGCGCACCGCCGAGTAGAGGTACGGCATCATTTGATAGCGTAGCTCGAGGTACTTTTTGCAGACAGGCTCGATGGCTGCGTTGTGCAGTTCCTTCGGATCGGGATTGTACCGCGGCGTTTCGCGGAAGCCGCCGATCTCGCCACGATTCCAACCCCACGGCAGACGAAGCCGCCATTCGCGTCCGTGAGAGCGGAAGAGCGGATTGAAAGCGGCAAACTGGAACCACCGGGCGTAAAGTTCGCCGGTGAATTCCTGCGTGGGCACAAAGCCGCCGATGTCTGTTCCCCAAAAGGGAATTCCGCTTAACCCGGCGTTGATACCGACGGCAACATGCGTACGCAGCGTTTCCCACGTAGACTGTATGTCGCCCGACCACAGGAACGCGGCATACCGCGCCATTCCAGCGTACGCATTGCGATGCAGCGCGTAAACCCGCTCATTTGGCCGGTACATCTGGTGGCCTTCGAAATACATGCGATTGCGGAGCAATCGCGAAGCAGCGTCGAAGCCGTCGCCCTGGTCAGGCCACCAACCATCGATACCCACGTCGAGCAACTGCTTGTGAACGGGCCAGTAGCACGAGACCTGGCGGTCCGGCGGCCAGCGTCCATCGGGGAACCGGCCGCTCGGCAGCGGATCGGCGGTGCACGGGTCTTTGACTGTGCCGTAGAAGTGGCGCCCTTCCACAACGGTGTGCAGCACAACCTTGAAGTTCAGGTCGTGAAGTTGCTGCACCATCTGCCTGGGATTCGGAAACGCCTTCTCATTCCATGTGAACTCGCCGTTGTGCGTGTTCCAGCCGTTCGGGCAGAAGTCCGTGCCCAGGTAGATCATCATCTCGCACGGCAGTTGCTTTTCGCGGAAAGTCCTCGCTTCCTGAATGATCTGCTCGGGCGAATCGAGCGTGCGGTGCGACTGCTGATAGCCGAAGGCCCAGAGCGGCGGCATCTCCGGCAGTCCCGTAATCGCTGCGTACTCGCGCGTCGCAGAAGCCGGATCGGGCGCGCCAATCACGAACACATCCAGCGGCAGCGAGTTTTCGACGCTGCTCGGAATGAAGAGTCCTTCTTTGCCCGTGAGATCGAAAGAGCCGAGCGGCTGATGAACATACATAGACCATCCGGCAGCGCCGTGCAACACCTGCACCGGAACTTTTGCGCCGTTGGTCCCCAGCTTGTAGCCTCCCTGCCCGCTGCCCATGCGGTCCAGGTTGCCTCGCTTATCGAACTGCGGACCGCCCTGCCCCAGTCCGAGCACCGGTCCGTCGCCGACGCGGAACGTGAGTTTGCCGCTTGTCGAATCGACACGCAGATCTTGAATGAGGCGCCCATCCTTGCCCTCGACGCGAATTGAGAAAGGCTCCGCCGTGACATGCACACTGAGATCGCCGGATTTGACGGTGCGCGTGCCGGCCAGACTGCGAAGAGTGGCCGAGGCTTTTCCGAATTCCGCCTTCACCAGTGCGCCGTCGGCGGGAACGGGCTTCAGTTGGCCGTTGTCGATGGGCTGAATCGCAATCCTGACGGTGTGGGCGCTCACCGGCGTGACGGTAACCTCCACCGGCTTGCCGGTGAGTTCCAGCGCCTTCTCCTGCCCGACGGCGGCCGCCGGAGCGAGGAGAATTCCAGCGGATGCGGCGAGCGCGCTTCTGCGAGTGATCGGCCTGTCGAATGAGTCGTTACGTTTCCGGTCCACGAGTCCCCCGAGGGAATGAATTCGAATTCGCACCCTCCACGTTAATGGTACTCGCTCGGGTGGCGGCCGGTCTAAACTGAGGAGGAATATTACTGGACCGCGCGATGCCAGTGCACCATCGGCAGTCCGGGAATCGGGGAACGAAAATAGGGAATTCGCGATCCTTTGAGCGAACCGATGTACACGGTGCGCAAGTCCGGACCGCCGAACGTCACACTCGCCATCCACGGCGCGATGCCGCGTCCCGTGGCGAACAAAACATCTTCCGTCACTCTGTTGGCGAGAAAGGCGGCTTCGAGCGCATCCACGCGAGCGGGCTCGCCTTCATCCAGAAGAATGCGCAGGTCGCCGGAAGGGGTGATGACGAAAAGCTTGTCCGAATACACCATCGTGCCCCATAGGTTGCCCGCGACATCGAAGGCGATTCCGTCCGGCCACGCGCCTTTGCCGAGGCGCGGCGGGCCGAAAACCTCGCGATCGGTGAGATTTCCGCGCTCGTCGATGCGCAGGCGCGAGATGCAGCCGCCTGCCGTCTCCACGACGTACAGGAACTCCTCGCGCGCATCGAAACGAATCTCGTTGGTGAAGCGGAAGCCGTCGGCAACAATATGGAATGCGCCGCCGTCATACCGGGCGATGTAGCCGTCGTAGAGATCTGTGCGCAGAGCGTGCATCCAGTTGGTCACGCGTGTCGAAACCGTTACCCAGATGCGATCGCGGGAGTCGCGCAGCACGAAGTTGACTTTGCCGATCGGGCGCCCGTCGATGGTGTCGGCCAGAACACGCGATTCCCCGTCGCGCGACATGATCTCCAGGCAGTCCGAGCCGAAGTTCGCGATCAGAATTTCGCCGTCCGAGGCGAAGGCCAGACCGTTGGGAAGAGTGCCTTCGAGATAGCGGACGGCTTCGGATGTGCTGCCCGCGAAGTGCTCGCTGCGGCGCTGTGCGATGAGGTGCTGTGTGCCGTCAGGCGAAATCTTCACTACTCCGCCGCGAGCGTCGGCCACCCAAAGATTGCCATCGGGTTCGGCAAGAATGCACTCCGGACGTTGAAGGCCGGAGCCGGTGTATTGAATGGTGGAGGTGTCCACACCAAAATCGAGAATGGCGCTTTGTGGCGGCGGCGTAGCCTGCGAGTGCATCGGTCTTCCCTTTCCGCGAATAACTTACGCTTGGCCGGAGTCGCCGGGAAAATCCACGTCGTCGAAGAAGACGTAATTCTCCAGGTTCGTCGCCGGGGCAAAGAAGCACGCGACCTTCATCTCTTCGGGCCCGGTGTTGTGCAGCATGTGAATCTTGCCCTGCGGAAATAGAACGGCCGTCCCGGCCTCCACGTTGTCCACTTCGCCATCCACCAAAACGCGGCCGCTGCCCTGAATGATGTAGATGATCTCTTCTCCGTGTGGATGCGAATGCGCGGGGCGCACCTTCTCGCCGGGGGCGACGCGGATTACGCACATGGAGAGATGCCGCGCTCCCAGCGTTTCGGCATTGGCGAGCCAGCGTAAATGCCGGCCGGGCAGATCGAGTTCTTCGATGTCGCTTTCGCGTATCAGCGGAACGGCCATGTCACTCTCCCTTGAGTGCGCGCGCAAGCGCGGCAGCAACCTGCGGCGGCGCTAAACCGAACGCCGGAACGAGTTCTTCATACGTTCCGGAGTGGATGAATCGCGGTTTTCTTTCGGCGTCCAGGGCGTTGATCGCGATGATGCGGCCCGGCGCACGACCGGCGCGGTAGAGGACCTTCAACAGGTTCTGCCAGATGTACCCGTTGTTCTGCTCGGCGATGCAAAGCAATTTGCCCGATGCGTGCAGCCGCAGCAACAGTTCGGCATCGATCGACGGCATGTCCACCACACTTACCGCGATGCCGAGGCGCGCGCATTCTTCCACCGCCGCGATCGCTTCGTGCACCTGACGCCCGCTGCTGATGATCACCGCGCGATCCGCCGGACCCTCTCGCAAGACTTGCGCCTTGCCGAATTCGAAGCGGTAATCGGACCCGTACAGCACAGCGGAAGGCGTGCGCATCACGCGCAGGTACACCAGGCCGCGATTGCCTTCCATGATCCACCGCATGATGGCGAGAAGCTGCTGCGGGCACGAAACGTCGATGATCTTCAAATGCGCCATGCCGTCGAAGATGGTCACATCGTCGTTGGCCATGTGAGTGGCGCCGTTCGTTCTCGTCTCAAAGTTCGCGGCAGTCGCAAGAAAGGTCAGATCGAGCCCGTGGCCTTCGCTCAACCAGCCGTCACGCGCTTCCATGGATTCCAGGCGCTCCTGCTGGCCCACCGCGATGCGGCGCAGCACTTTCCAATCGAAGAACGGGCAAAACGTGCTCACCCAGGCGTTGTAGCCGAGCGCGGCAAAAGCTTCGCCGATGCCCATCATGTTCGCCTCGGCCACTCCCACGTTGAGCGCGCGCCGCTGGTCGACCGCCGCGATGCCGGCTTCCAGCCCGCTGGTCGATGCAAGATCGGAATCGACCGATAGGACGTATGGGTGTCTCGCGAACACTTTCATCGCGCCCGTTACGACTTCGGCGGCGCTGTACTGCTTTGCCGGGTCGAGCCGCGGCAGCATTTCGGCTGCGTACGGCACGCTCTTCTCCCGCCGAGGCACGCGCCTGGTCACCACCGGCCCGATTACGGCGGGCAGCGAGCCTCGCGTCAGAGACACCGTGTCGAGGTGCATTTCCTGAGCGAGCGCCAGCAATTGCTCGCGGATCTGGTTGGCTTCCGCGTTGTCCGGCAGCGACTCCAGCAAAGCCGCGAATTCCTCCACGCGGCTGCCGCGCTCGCGTTCGTGCTGCTCCACCTCGCGCAGCAGCACGTCATCGCTCGCGGCCACCTTATGGCGATTGAAGAACTCGGAAAATCCGCCGTGTCCTTTACTGGTCTGGCAGATGATGGCGGTAGGCTTGCCGTTTCGCGGTCCGTACTTGAAGCGGTCCAGCGCGTCGCACACCGGGGCGTATTGCGTCGCATCCACCGTGCACGCTTCCCAGCCGAACGCGCGGAAGACGCTTTCGACATCCGGCATAGGAAACACCATGCGGTCGGAGATATCGAGCTGGCCGTTGTTGCGGTCCACCAGCACGCAAAGATTATCCAGGCGCTTTTGCCCGGCGTACATGACTGCTTCCCAGATGGGACCTTCCTGCAATTCGCCGTCGCCGGTGACGCTGTAGCAATCGAACTGCGGACTGCGCTTACCCGCGAGTGCAAAGCCCTGCGCAACCGCGAGTCCCTGCCCCATGGGTCCGGTGGCGAGGTGTATGCCCGGCAGCAGCGGGCCCGGATGACCATTCAGAATGCTCTCGTACGAGCGGGAATTCCGCAGCACCGATCGTTCAAAATAGCCGAGTTCCGCATAAATGGACGCCAATGCGGCGACCGCGTGGCCTTTGCTGAGAACGAACAGATCCTGGCCACGCCGCGTCGGATCCTCGACATCGGCGTTGATGTACCCGCCATAATAGAGCGCGACGAGCGGGATGGTCGCCGAAAACGCGCCGCCCGCGTGCAGGCCTTTGTCGATGGCGTACCGGCACTGCTCCAGCGTGAGCAAGCGGACATCGGAGTCTTTGATCGCGAGCAGAAGCAGGCGCCCGCGACGAAGCGCCGCCGCCGGGTTTGAGGAAGCACCGCTTTCACGGGCTTTATGGGTGTGCACCGGTTCGGGAGTCATTTAGCGGCGGCTCCTGCTTGTTTGTCGCCGGGCTTGACGATATTCTGACATGATCGCTCCCCAGGTACGGTGCGCATTACGAAACTTCTATTGCGTTATGAACCGCCCCATGCTACCAAGGCCTGGGACGGCACGTCAAGAAAACTGCGAACCACGCGCGGCGGTCAGGCGCCGGCGCCGTCGCTCTTGTTCGCGATTGCCTGGTTGATCGACAGCGCAACTTCCACCACCTGGCGCGACGCTACGGCGAAGCGTTCGCGGGGGAAGCGGCTCATCGGCGCGGAAATGCCGATGGACGCAAGCACCGCGCCATCCTTATCGCGAATCGGCGCCGCGACGCAGCGGAGTCCTTCCTGATACTCCGCTTCGTCGGTAGCGTAGCCCTGCTTTTTGATTTCCGCGCAGATGCGGGCAAGTTCGTCGATCGAAGTCACAGTCTGTGGGGTGAAAGCCTGCAGCGGGCGCTTCCCGAAAATGTTTCGTATGTCCTCGGGACCCAGGTCCGCCAGAAGCGCCTTGCCATGCGCGGTGCAGTACAGCGGAACCGATTCCCCCGTCTGCCCCGCCACTGAAATCATCTGCGTGACGGTCGCATGGTCGATGAACATCGCTTGCTTGCCCTCCCGTACGGCTAAGTGGGCCGTCTCGGTGGTAGTCGCAGCGAGTTTCTTGAGGAATTCATGGCTGATGGTGATCAGCATGTTACTCCAGTCATACTGCCGCGAGAGCCGCCAGATGGAAGGTCCGAGTATGTAGTCTCTGCCGCGGCTCGAGACACTCAGAAATCCGCGCCGCTTGAGTGTGTTGGCCAGGCGAAAGACACTGCTCCGATCGATGTGCAGTAACTCGGTCAACTCGCTGAGCGAGATTGGCTCAGTGGACTTAGCCACTGCCTCAAGGATCACAAGACCGCGATCCAGACTTTGGATCGACGGCGTTTCTTGCGAGGTCCTCTTGTTTCCGTTTGCCATTTAGTAAGTTTCGTTCCGCTTCTCACCAGTTTAGCGGAGTCGAGTTGCGACCGGTCTCTCCAGACCGGTTGCAGGCGGCCCAGTGCATTTCAGTGCGTCGCGATTGTACCGTTCGCGATCAGTGAGTCGACCGCCTCGCGAACGGCATCCAGAGACCGGTAGCGTGGCTCGTAACCGATCATCCGCCGCGCCTTTTCAATGCTGCAGTTCGGCGACCGGGCAATGTGGTCCCAGGTGATCTGGGCATCGCGTTCCGGCCAGTTGCCGCGCCATTCTTCCCACGGCAGAAACCGGAGTTTCGCCTCTCGCCCGAACCAGCCTGCGACCGTCTCAGCATAGCCGCGCAACGTCACCGCGGCCGGAGAAACAACGTGAAAGCTCTGGCCCACCGCGCGATCCCACCGCTCCAGGGCGCACACAAACGCCTGGGCAACGTCGTCGGAGTGCACGTGGTGCACGGTTTCATTGCCGATGTTCGGAATCGCGAGTTCCTCGCCGCGCATCAACAGACCAAACACGCGCGGATCGAAATTCGCCACCGGATTAATGATCTTCCAGCCGCGGCCGACCAGATGTCCGGGGTGCAGGATCGCAACTGGAAATCCGTTGAGAGCCTCCTCCAGGAGAAACCTTTCGATCTCCGCCTTGCGGCAGCCATATTCGCCGAAGGGGCGGCGTGGTTCCTCCTCGGTAGTAGGCCGCTCGACCGCCGGACCGTGGACCCAAATCGTGCCGCAATGAAGCAGCCGCGTTCCGGTCCCTCGCAACGCCTCGACCAGATGGCGCGCGCTCGCGGGTGTAAAGCACGTCAGATCGATAATGGCTTCGGCACCCAGCGCGCGCATGCGCGGCCCAAACTCGCCCGAAGCCTCTTCGGCTTCGCGATCGGCGACCACGCCGCGCACGGAGTTCCACGCCGGGTCGGGCTCATACGGCTGCCTGATGCCGCGACTCACCAGGATCGCTTCGTGCCCTGCCCTCACCAGCCTCGGCATCAAATACGTGCCGATATGTCCCGAGCCGCCGATTACTGCTATCCGCATTCTCGCCTCCACTTACTCGTATCGCTTTACTCGCATCATCGTGATGGGCATGATAACATCGATCGACTCGGATCGCGCGCCAAAGGAGATCGGGTTGTTGCGGATACTTCGATATTTACTGCTGGCATTAGCGCCGTTACTCGCGCAGAGCCCTTCCGAACCCGCTTTCGAGGTCGCCTCCGTGAAGCGCGTACAACTCGCGACAAACCGCATCAATTACCGCCTGGAACCGGGCCGGGTCACCTATCTCGCCCACAACATCTGCATGCTCGTTATGAAAGCCTACAGCGTACGAGAGTTCCAGGTGTCCGGTTCGCCGTGCACGCAGGGGGAACTCTATGACGTTGTTGCGACGATGCCGCCCACGACTCCGCACGAGCAGGTGCCGCTCATGTTGCGCTCCCTGTTGAAGGAACGTTTCAAGCTGGTTCTTCATTCCACCAGAAAGGAAACGCCCGTGTGGGGCCTCGTCGTAACGGCACAGGGGTTGCAACTGAAACCTTCCGATGTAACGAACCAGGTGCACGGGTCCGTAAGTCCCGAGCAGGCCCGGATTTTTGGAAGCGGCACACTGGATGAAGTCGCGCGGATTTTCAGCTACAGGGATCACATCGTCTTCAATATGACTGGCGTTTCGAGCGCATTCGAATACGACCTGAAATGGAAGCCGTACATGAATGTTACGCCCCCTCCCGCTTCACCGCCGGCCGAAGACGCGCCGGACCTCTCAAGCTATGGGCCCGTCTTCTGCCCCGCGTTATTCAAGGAACTCGCCCGCGTCGGGTTGAAGCTCGAGCCGAGAAAAGTGCCGGTCGAATACCTGGTTGTCGATAGCGCCGAGCGCCCTGCTGAAAACGAGTAATCGGCGCCCTAGTCGAATGCGCCCATAGCCCCGGTTTGCCGCATCCGCCGCAAAAGTATACGCTTACATTTGTGAAGCGAATTTCCACCACCCGGTGCCTCCGCGTTGCAGCCATCGGGACCATCCTGGCCGCCTGCGCGGCTGCGGCCGATTTCCCCGTTTCGGCCGTGCCCCTCAAGAACGTCAAAATTCAGGACGAGTTCTGGACTCCTCGTATCGACAGAAACCGGACCGTCACCCTGCCGATGCTGCTCGATCACGCACCCGCGCAAGGTCCCGTCGAAGGGCGGCTCATCGAAGCCGCCGCCGATATCCTCGCCGTCCAACAGGATGCCGCACTGCGCGCGCGCATGGAACGCACCTTTGACCGCACCATCGCACAACTCCGCAGAGACAAGGGCGTGTGGCCGAATCGCGGCGATGGACCGGGTTTCTCCGTCGGCCATTTTTTCGAAGGCGCCGTCGCGTGGTATGACGCTACCGGCGACCGCAAACTGCTCGACGCTGCGACCGACATTGCCGATGACCTGGCCAACACATTCGGCCCCGGCAAGCGCTACGACATCTTCAACCACGAAGAAATTGAAATCGGGCTTGTGAAGCTGTATCGCGCCACCAGGAATCCCAAATACCTGAATCTGGCGCGCTTCTTCGTGGACGTTCGCGGCACAACTCAGGGCGGCCGGCAAATGTACGGCTCCTACTCGCAAGACCATATGCCCGTACGCGACCAATCTCGCGCCATCGGGCACGCAGTGCGCGCGACTTATCTCTATATCGCGCTCACCGATCTCGCCGGACTTACGGGCGACGCGGGCTACACCACAGCGGCCGATCGCATCTGGACCGACGCAGTGTCCAAGCGGACCTTCCTCACCGGCGGCATCGGCAGCTACCGCGACGAAGAAGACTTCGGCGACGATTACGATCTGCCGAACGCCACTGCCTGGAACGAGATCTGCGCCGCGGTGGGCAACATTCTGTGGAACCAGCGTATGTTCCTGCTGCATGGGGACGCGCGCTACATCGACGTGTTGGAGCGCATCCTCTATAACGGTTTTCTCACCGGAGTCTCGCAGACCGGCGACCGCTTCCTCTATCAGTCTCCGCTGATTGCCTTCGCCGGATTCCAGCGGCAACCGCGCTTCGGCCCCAACTGCTGCCCGCCGAACCTTGCGCGTCTGTTTGCCGAACTCGGCGGTCTGGTGTACGCCGCCGGCGCAGATCGCGCCTACGTCAATCTATTCATTGGCGGCAACGCATCCCTGAACGTGGGCAACTCGCCGGTGAAGATCTCTCAGCAGACGCAGTATCCGTGGGACGGCGCCACGCGCCTCACCGTCGACCCCGCGCAACCGGCGCGCTTCTCGCTGATGCTTCGCATTCCAGGCTGGGCCACCGATCACCCAATGACCGGCGACCTGTATCGCTTCATTGACGGCGGGAAAGCCAATTTCACCGTTACCGTGAATGGCCGCGAAGTGCAGCCCACCATGGAAAAAGGCTACGCGCGCGTAGACCGCACGTGGTCAAAGGGCGATGCGGTGGAACTTCGCTTCCCCATGGCGGTCCACAGAGTGGCTGCCGATACGCGCGTTGCCGACGATCGCGGCCGTGTATCGTTCGAGCGCGGCCCTATCGTTTTCAGCGCCGAGCGGCAGGATAATCACGACGGTGTTTTCGACCTCGTCATTCCCGATTCCGCGCGCTTCACATTCGATTACCGCAAAGATTTGCTGGGCGGCATCGGCACGCTCACGGGACGCGGAGAGGGCGCGAACTCGTCTCGTGCAGTCACGCTGATCCCGTACTTCGCCTTCGGCAACCGCGCGCCGTCGGAAATGGAAGTATGGATCGCGCGCACCCCGGCCCGCGCAGTGCGGCCACCCGCCCCCACGATTGCTTCTACCAGCCGCGCTACCTCATCGGTCGGCAATGGAACCGTGGCGGACAACTACCCCGGCCACAATCCGCCGACCGTCGAGCGCCGCATGTACCCGCACTCGCAGGACGGCAGCGGCAACATCGACGCAATCTTCGACGAGGTGCAGCCGGTCAACTCCGAAGACGGCTCCGGCCGCTTCCTGCGCATACACCCGCAAAGCGGCGACCAGGCGTGGGTGCAGTATGACTTTGCCAAGCCGACGCGGATTTCCAGTTCCAGCGTCTACTGGAAGGACGATAAGCAGGTCTGCGTGTTGCCTAAGGGCTGGAAGCTTTTCTATAAAGACGGCGACCAGTGGAAGCCGGTGACTCACGTGTCGGCGTACGGTACCGCGCCTGACCAGTTCAATAAAGTGACGTTCGACCCGGTGACCGCCTCCGGCCTTCGCATGGAGATTCAACTTCAGCCGAAAGTCTATAAAACCGGCCACCTGGGGCCGCCGGACGGCAACTATATGGACCACGACTTCACGTGGTACGAAGGCGGCGTTATCGAGTGGACGGTGGACCGCTGAGTTTCAGCGCGCCGAACTTCTCCGGATGGTGTGGATTCCACACCATCGGCGGCTGCCATGCCATGAAGGTACGGTTCGGCGGCGCGCCATCCTGCCGGTAGAAGTTCACCCTCATTTCGTTGCCCACCTGCGCCGGCCGCTTGTCCACCGCCGTAATTGGAATCTTCATCTCGCCGTACCACCACTTGCGCGCCTGGTCTATGCGGGCCTTCACGACCATACCGGAATTCCAGTTGTTCTCGCCGTTGAAGCCGGGACGCGCGCGCGTGGAATCAATATCGAGATCCAGAAACTCGCCCGCCGGCGACATCTGCAACTCGCGATATCGATTCGTGTGTTCGAAATCGGCGCCCACGTAAGCTTCGAAACAGTCGCGCTCCCAGAGTCGATAGGTTTCCTTCTTGAGGTCCGGATCGGGCTTGAGCGTCAGCTTCTCGTAAGGGCCGGAAAACAGGAAGTAGACGTAGTCTTTGCTCCAGCGCGAGCGCACTTCCGCGCGAAAATTCGGCATCTCCGGCCCGAGCACGCTTTTCTCGATGAACACCCCGTGAATGTTTTTCCAGAAGGGCGAATCGGGGTCGGCCGAAGGCTCAACATCGCGGGTTGTTTCATACGAGACAAGCACCGCTTTTTCCTGAGCGGGCAACATAGCGGCGCTGCAAAGGAGCACCCATGCGAGTTTATTCATAACGTAGAATCACCGTACTGTTCGCTTCTATGTGTAGTGGGAATTCGCTCGCCGAGGCGGCGATTTCGTGGCCGTCCAACGCGTCGGTAACTCGCGCCTTGCGCGGCAGGCGCACCGTCCGCGTGCCTCCCGCCGGCGCGTAGATCGCGACGTAGCGGCGATTCGCGTACACTACGTCGCCCGCATCGCTGTAGATGTGGCAACCCGCCGCACGCGCAATATTGCGGAGCAGCGCCGCCGGCAGAATGGGCGCCGAGGAATACACGCTCGTCCAGCCCGCCTGTTTCTTCACGACCAGGCCCGGCTTATCCACGCCGGCGAGTGTCCCCAGCACCAGCGCTTGCGGATCGTTCGCGAAAAATCGCGGGGAGATGCGGAAGCCGGGCAGGTCGCGCTGGAGCCCCGGATCGCGCGGGTCCTTCAAATAGATTTGATGATCGTACCAGCGCTTGATGTTCTCGACATTGACGTCCGTGCCGTATGCGAAGTTCGCCGCGAGACCCTGCGTGTAAGCATGATCGCGCGAGGTGATCGCGACGTGCAATTCGCCCGCGGTATCGTCTTCGCCGATGCGGATTCCGGTAAGAGCGCGCATATCGTCCAGCGAAAGTTTCTGGCCGATGTACCCCGGCGCGTAGACCCACACCGCCGTCGCGCCGTTCCGTTTCAGCCGCGCGTGAATCGCCTCGCGCTGCTGGGGCGTTACGTGGAAGGTGTTGAGAAATATGTACAGCTTGTAATCGCGCAACTGCGGATTGTCCATGTCGTTGAGCAGTTGCGGATCGAAGGGCGCACCCATGAACGCCAGTTCCCACTGCTTTTGCGCGGTGAGGAGCGCGTTGAACAGTGGCTCGCCGTCGCCGAAGTATGTAAACGCGGATTCATCCACCACCACCGCGATATCCGAATTCGGCCGCTTATCGGCTCCCAGATCCTGCACATCCAGCTTCTTCAACTTACCCAGTAGAGCGATGATCTGGGGATCATGGAAGGTGCCGCCGTGCAGGTCAGTCCACCACATACCGAAACCCTTCGTGAGCGCATACGCGTAATCGCGAATCAGCAGGCCCCGGGTCTCATCCCAGTTCTTTGGATTGTTCAGCGAGTTGCCCCAGCGCCACTGGCGCTGATGTAAATGCGTTTCCGTATCCACCTCGTTGAAGTACAGTTTGCCGTGCAGCGCCACCGCCTCGGGCAGCGTCTGCGAATTGTCGGGGCCGCCGATCTGCTTGTTGTCGTATGTATACGGGCTGGCGATGAAATCCACGTCGCGCGACCGCAGCACCTTGGTGAAGCCGAGGTGCCCGGTGTGGTTGACGCTCAGGTTAGGAAAGTTGCAGAAGAGATACCCGTAGAACGCGCCAACGATCTTCTTGCGTCCCGTAAGTTCCTTTACCCACGCGGCATTCTCCAGCAGCGTGTCCGCAGTCATCTCGTTGAAGAAGGTGAAGTAATCGGGAACGCGGCTGCTCACTCCGGGGTCGAAGAAAATACCGTGAGTGGTCGAGTAGCGCTCCACTTCGTTCGGCGGAGTGGCGTTCTCAAAATCGACCGTGGGATTGCCCCAGGCTTTCCGCAGCGCGGCTACCGTTCCATACTTCTTTTGCAGCCATTTGCGGAAAGCGGCCTGCGCGGGCGGGGAGTAATCCTCGACTCCGAATTTTTTGGGCGGCTCACCGCCCGGACGCGCTTCCCAAAACGAGTTGAACATCAGCCACTCGCCGCCGAAACCGTTGCCCACCTGGTAGCCGATGATGTGTTCCCCGTATTTTCCTTCCACGTGATTGATGAAGGCGATCATGGCCTTGTGCGACAACTCGCGATAATGCTCCGAAGCGAGCGTCGGATGGCACGGTTGATTGAACATGCCCGCGGGCGATCCGTCATCGCGCATGGTGATGTCCTGCGGAAACTGCTTGCACCACCAGTCGCCCGGCGTCAATAGGACGCGCGGCAGGAACTGCGCGCCGCTATCGATTTTCAAGTAGTCGTCGAGTTTACGGTCCACGCCGGAAAAATCGTAGGTCTCCGGCGCGGTCCACGGAAACCGCAGGTAAATGTCGAAAATGCTGATGCCTGCTCCGCGGAAATCGTCGAAGTCGGCCGGCCCGGGCCGGTACGGCGCCGCTAACATCTGGCTGGTGAGTTTCCCGTTAATATAGAGCGCGGGGACGCCGTTGAACATCCTCACTTCGCTGGTCAGCGCGAGCGCAGGTAGCGCTGCGAGAAACAGTGGCAGCAGGCGGCGGACGGAGGTGCGGTGCGTGATCATTGAAAGCGCTTTCAGTTATGTCGCGGCTCGTATTCTGTCAACGTTCGCGGGCACGTAAGCGCAAGCACCGGGCCCTTGCGGGCTTGTGAAAAATATCGAACTGCTTTTTCGCTGCACTCAAACGCACTCGCATCCCCGGCACCTTTTACTGCTCCCTTACAACGGAGCCGCGACCGTAAGGGATTGTGAAAAATTATCGAATTTCATTTTTGCCGGACCCAAAAACCACTCGAATCCCCGGCACCATTTGCCGCTCCCTAACGGTCACGGCTCCGTATGTAGTTGATTCTACTAACCGAGCCGCGACCGTCAGGAAGCGGTAAAAGGTGTATCGAAAGGCGAATGGGAGCGCGACGAGAACAACAGCCGGATTTTTTCACAGCCCCGTAAGGAAGCGGTAAAAGGTGCGTCGAAACGCGGATGGATCGCGACGAGAACAGCAGCCGGATTTCTTCACGGCCCCTTGCGGCAGCGGTTATCATAATCCCGTAGCGGTATGCCAATGAAACTCTTGCGGCGGCTTTCGATTTCAATTGCACTCGCCGCGCTTGTTGGCGCCCAAACCACCGGCCCGGATCCGCGCGAAATTCCCGTGCCACGAATCAAAACATCGGTGGGCTCGCTGCCCGGAGTTTCCGAGTTACCGGTACGCGAAGAACTGCCCGACGTCCTGACGATGAATGACGGAACCAAAGTCGTCAACCGCCGTCAGTGGGAAAAGCGCCGCGAAGAAATGAAGCGCATCCTGGCGTATTACGCGGTCGGCCAGACGCCGCCTGCGCCAGGCAACGTCGGCGGTAAGGAACTGAAGTCGGAAATCGTTCTCAACGGAGCGGCCCGCTACCGCCTGGTGCATCTAACCTTCGGCCCCGGTCAACAACTCGGGTTTGACATCGGTATTTTTACGCCGGCAAAGGGCAGTCGATTCCCCGCCATCATCCTGCAAGGAGGCACTCCGCCGGGAGGCACGGTGCTGCCGCGATTGCCGCAGGGGCCGAATCAGGGCAAAGGTGAAGATGTGCTGTTGCTTGTGGGACCCGCACCCACGACCAGCGCAGCCACCGCCGCCGCACGCTTCCCTGCCCCGACCGCTGAATCGATGGCGGCCCAGCGCAGCGACGTTCTGGGTCACGGCTATGCTCTCGTCCTCTTCAACCCCAACGATTGCGCGGAGGACACCACACTGCGGAACTCCGATGGAAGCTGGGCCTTCCGTAACACACGCCTCTTCCGCGCATACCCGGGTTACGACTGGGGCATTCTCGCCGCATGGGCGTGGGGCGCATCTCGCGTCGCCGATTATCTGGAGAGCGATCCGGTGATCGATAAAACGAAGTTGATCGTCACCGGCGCGTCGAGAAACGGAAAATCGGCGATGATCGCGGCGGCTTTCGACGACCGCCTGATGGGCGCTCCCGTGGTCACGGGCGGCGGCGGAATCGGCGCATACCGCTTTGCCGGTCCGCGAGGCAGCGAGACGCTGGATATCATGCAGAAGAAGTACCCGAACTGGTTCTCGCCCAACTTGCACGAGTTCTGGGGACAGCGGGAGAAGTTACCCTTCGACGAACATTGGTTCCTGGCTCTCGCCGCGCCGCGCCCGTTTATCGCACTCGAAGGGGATGCGGATCGCATCTCCCTGCCCGAAGCAGTCCGGCAGTCCATCCTTGCCGCGAAGCCCGCTTATGCTCTCTACGGCGCGCAAGACCGCCTGGGAGTCCATTACTCGAAGCATGCGCACGCCTTCACGACTGAAGATTGGACAGCGCTGATGGACTTTTTCGACAAATACCTGCTGGGCAAAAAAGTGGATCGCGCGTTCGACCGTTTCCCGACTGAGAAAGAGCTCGACGAAGCGGCACGAGCGGATTCGCCGGCGCGTTGATCGCGATCCGATGATCGGGCGAGCCGCCGCTGACGTCCAGCCCTGCGCGATGAGTCGCACGTAGCGACCGGTCTCCAGACCGGTTGCAGGCGAGCTGCGCTCGCCCGGGCCAACTTCGTTCGACTCTGGAGTTTGGCCATTTCACCCTAAATCTGCGAGCTGTCGCGCTCCGCGCGACCCGACAGGAATCATTCATGTTGCGGCGAGCAAAGCTCGCCTCGGGAGAAGTTGCAGTAGCGAACTAGCAGACAGGGCATACAATAATGAATGCGATGGATCGGGTTCGACGGCCGCTCATACTCCTGGCCATAGCAGCGGTAATAGCCAATGCGCACTGCGTCGCGATGTGTGCGGTGCTGCCGTGTCACGCGACTGCCGCTTCGCAATCGAAGGAACCCGCGAGCCTGCCGCCGTGCCACCGGCGCCATAATCCGAAACGAACGGATGCACCGAAGCCGTGCGCATCTTCCCTGCTGGTGGCCGACGCGCGAAATCTAACCGTAGTCGCGCCGTCGCACAGCGGGAAGCTTGCAGCCGCTCGGCCGGCCTCCGCGTATGTGCCACTGATGCCGCAGTTCGTGCGTGTCCCTCATGCGGCATCACTTCCGCCGCCACCGGCTTTGGATCCAAATTCCGTCCTCAGAATTTAGCCGCTCCCCGGTTCGTTCGCCTTTCGTCCGCGTCCAAACCAGGAGAGAGTTTTGTGCTTACAGAACTGAGTCTCGCCGTGTCATTGTCCGCCGTCGCGCTCTCGACCGCGTCCGCGCAAATGCAAATGCCGGACCAATCGATGGCCGGCATGAACCACGGCATGCAAATGAACGAAGCTGGAATGTACTTGATGAATATGGCCAGCGGTACGAGTATCAATCCGCAATCGTGGCCTATGCCGATGCTGATGCCGAGGGCCGGTTCCTGGAACCTGATGCTGATGGGACAGGCATTCCTCGTCGACACTCAGCAGGCCGGTCCGCGCGGCGGCGATAAACTATATTCCGCGAACACGTTCATGGTGTCGGCCGAGCACAGTCTCGGAAGCGGCAGTTTGATGTTTCAATCGATGTTCAGTCTGGAGCCTGCGACCATTGCGAATCGCAGTTATCCGCTGCTCTTCCAGACCGGTGAAACGGCATACGGCCGTCCGCTCACCGACGCTCAGCACCCGCACAACTTCTTTATGGCGCTTGGCGTTCAGTACGCGCACCCGGTCGGTGAGAACACCATGCTGCAGCTATACTACGCTCCAGTCGGCGATCCGGCGCTGGGACCCGTTGCCTACCCTCACCGCGCCTCCGCTGCCGAACTCCCTGAAGCGACACTCGGCCACCATTGGCAGGATTCCACGCACATCGCGAGCGACGTCGCCACGGTCGCTATCAAACATAGCTGGTTGCGCCTGGAGGCCAGCGGGTTTTACGGCAGTGAGCCGGGCGAAAATCGCTGGACCATCGACTGGGGACCGATGAATTCCTATTCCGGCCGCGTGTCGGTTTTGCCATCGAAAAACTGGATGTTTCAAATTTCGGCGGGGCGGCTGGCGCATCCCGAACAACAGGAACCGGGCGACGTCGTGCGCACGACCGCGTCGCTGCACTACACGCGGCCCGTCGATTCCGGCGGCGCCTGGTCGACAAGCTTGATCTGGGGACGGGACCACGGCACATTCACGCACCACAATTTGAATTCGTACCTCGCCGAGACCGTGTACCCGGTCGGCGGCGGGAACTTCCTTACCGGCCGCATCGAATACGTAGACAAAGACGAGTTATTCGCCAATTCGCCCGCGTTAGAAGAGCAATTGGACCGAACGGCCGGAAGCACATTCCGCGTCGGCGCCTATACCGGCGGGTACACGAGAGACATCGGGACGTATAAGGATATTGAAACGGGCATCGGCGCCAATTTGACCGCGTACGCTGTCCCAACCGCAATCAAGCCGTACTACGGCGAGCGTCCCTGGGGGATTAATCTGTATCTCAGATTGCGGATCAAGCCCGCTAAGTAGCGCAGCGAAAAAGTAATTAGGAGATCAAATGAAAACAATGATTCTGATTGCAGTTGCCATGGCAGGCGGCCTGACAGCCGCGGACCACCAGACCTTTACGGGAGTCATCACCGATACGATGTGCGGGAAGAAGCACGGCATGCTCCCGGGCCAGTCCGACGAAAAATGTATCGCCGCCTGCGTGAAAGGGTCGAGCAGCCAATATGCCCTTTATGACGGTAAGGTGGTACTCAAGCTCAGCGACCAAAAAACGCCCGCGAAATACGCTGCGCAAAAAGTGAAGGTGACGGGGACTCTGAATGAAAAAACGCAGACCATCAAGGTGATCTCGATTGAGCCGGAGAACTGACTCTACAGAGATTCCTGTTTTGCCTTTGTTTCTTGACTTTCGTTGCGTCGCGCCGCGACGTCGCAGGAGGCCGACATTCAAGTCGACACACCGAAGCGGGGCAGAACCCACTTCATGATCGCGAAATAGGCGGCGATAATCGCCGCCCACATCAGCCACTCGGGCATACTCTTTCAGTATACGGGATCACCGCGGATCCCTTCGCGGACCATTCCGGCCGTATCGGTGGGGGCCGAAGCCGGCGCCGTGCTGCGCTTCTTGAACTCGATCACATCTTCAACCGGAATCGGCGCTCGCGGCGCCACCGGAACAGGCGCGGCTTTGTCGCCGTTGCGGGGTGGTTGCGCCGCGGGCAGATCGGCCGGAAGAAAGTTGGCAGGAAACGTCAGCGCAGGAACCTCTTGCCATGAATTCGGCAGCGACACGATGGTTGGAGTAATGATGACCAGGAGTTCGCTATTGTTCCGGGTTACCGACCTGCTTTGAAATAGTTTCCCGAGAACGGGAATATCGCCGATTCCCGGTATTTTCGAAAAGCTCTCGGTAGTCTGCCGGTCCAGTAAACCGGCGATCACGAAACTCTGTCCGTTGGGCAATTCCACTTCGGTCTGCACTTTTCGGATGGAGGTCCCTGGGACCGTGGTGCCCGCGACGGTGACAGAATTGGCGTAATCCAAGGCGCTGACTTCCGGAGCGACTTGCAGACGGATAGTGCCCGCCGGCGTGATTCGCGGCAGGAACCCGAGCCTTATCCCGTACTCCTTAAACGCGATTGTAATTGAGTTGGCGCCGGCGCCCGGCTGCACGATCGGGAATGGAAATTCGCCGCCCGCAACGAACGATGCCGCGGTATTGTCAACCGTCAGCAGGTTCGGTTCGGCGAGCACTTGCAGCAGGTTCCTGTTTTCCAGCGCCTGAATGACCGCCGCGATATTCAGGTCCGGGCGGAAAAGGAAGATGTTCGCGGCCTGGCTCAGCGAAAACGGCGGTCCGCCCGTCTGGCTCATCACCGAACCGGTGCCAATCGCCGATTTCTGATTGAACGCGCCGCTCGCCAGGTTGAGGCCCAGGTTGTTTGCGGCGCTCCGATCCACACTGGCAAAGCGCACTTGCAGCAGGACCTGCCGTTCAGCGGAAGGCGCCGCCACGCGGAGGAGGTTTACGCCCTTTGCAACCGTGGAAACGATGTTCATCACCCGCTCGGCGGCGTCGAGGTCCGCGACAACGCCGCGCACGAAAGCCGTGCCATTCACCGGGGTAATGGCGACGTCGCTTCCCGGCAGTTCGCGTTCGATCTGCTCGCGCACTGCGTTCCATTTCGAGGGGTTCTCATGAACCATCACGTCATACGTCAGATGCGTTTCGTCTTCCAGCCAGATCGTTACCGAAGTCTCTCCCGGACTCTTGCCGTTGAGCAGCAATTCTTTCGGACCGATTCCGACTGACTCGACGATCTCCCCCGACGCCGTTGCGACCTGCCTAATCTTCAGAGGGCTATCGATAACCAGCGACTTGCCAACCGTCAGCGTCAACACCGGTGGCGCCACGGCAGACTGCCCAGCCGCCTCAGGGCTGTTCGAAACGGCCAAAACCACGGCCGCAAATGCTATGACGCTACGCATAGCCGGATGATCGGCAGAAGCCGCTGCTAACTTTAGGCCTAAAGCTCCCGCGACTGGCCGCCGATAGTTGTTCGGAGCGAAAAATGTCACCTTCCAAACGCAGCCAAACGGCGCGCGTTGCGTTGTACACGCGCCAGCCTTTTATCGCCGCCGGGGTCGCGGCGGTCTTGCAGGACCGCCCGGACCTATCCTTAGCTTGCTGCGAGGACGGGATTCCCGGGATGCTGGATTATCTGCGGTCAGAGCAGCCGGATATCCTGCTGCTGCATCTGATTTCCGGCATTGCACTGTCCGACTTGCGAGAGATACGGCGCGTCGCGGAACGTTGCCCGCTGGTGTTGTGGGGCGATCAGGTGGGCGATGAATTTGCATTTCAGGCGATGCAGTTGGGCGTGCGGAGCCTGTTGCCCGCCCATGTGTCGGTGGAAGAGATGTTGACCGCACTGCGGAACGTGCACCTCGGCATGATCTGCTTTGAGAGAGATTTCGTGGAGCGAGTGTTATCGCGGAGGCCGGTCGCCCTGACCAGCCGGCAGGGGCAGATCGTTTCTCTCGTGGCTCAGGGATTGAAAAACAGGGAAATCGCCGTCTCGATGGGGATCACCGAGGGAACCGTCAAGTTATACATGTATAAGTTGTTCAAAAAGCTCGGCACCAACAGCCGCCTGGACTTGGCGCTGTATGCCCGCAACAACCTTTTCGGCGGCCAGAGCTGCATGGAGGAACGGGGCGAATCACGGGTTGAACGCCTGCGGATACTGGCCCCCAGAAACGCGGCCGAAATGATGGTTCATTGAGAAGCCATCTGGCGTGAAGAGTGCGAGCCGGCAAGCGCGATGGCAGGCGTGCCGGCTCTTCCCCTCAGTGAAATCGCTATCCGGCTTTCCGGCTTTTCCGGCGAAAAAACAAAACACCGCCGAAAAGAACGGCTAGAACTCCGCAAATCACGCGCAACGTCGAAGAATCCATATTCGTATCGCTCCTTTCCTGCTTATCGGCCAAACTCAGAGATTTTCAATCATGGGCACCAGATCCCGAATTAAATGCGTAATCACCGGGCCCACGGTCACCACGAAAAGCGACGGCAACACGCAAAAGAAAATCGGAAACACCAGCTTCACGGCGAGTTTGGCGGCTTGCGCTTCGGCCCTCTGCCGCGCCATCGTCCGTATGTAGTCGGCATGTTCGCGCAGACACTGCCCGATACTGGTGCCGAACTTGTCCGTCTGCACGAGCACCGCGACCAGTTTCTTGAGATCGTCCACGCCTGTACGCTCCGCCAGATTGTGCAGCGCCTCCGTGCGCGATTTGCCGGCGCGCAGTTCCAGATTCATGAGCGCGAATTCCGAACAGATCTCGGGATGCGCGGATTGCAGTTCCTTCGACACTTGCAGCGTCGTCTGGTCTATACCCAGGCCCGCTTCGACGCACACAACCATCAGATCGAGCGCATTCGGCAGTCCCCGCGACAAGGCGCGATGCCGGCGGCGTATGCGCAACAGCAGGTATTGGCCGGGAAGCATGTAACCGGCGGCGGCTGAGGCGGCAACGATCATCGGCCAGTTCGGGTGGGCGGCAGAGGCATGGAGCGTGAAGGCGAGCGCTGCCGCCGCGAAAAGGCAGGTGCTCACCAGTCGAGCGCCCTGGAAATAACGGTCGGCGTGCGGGCGGCGGAATCCCGCGCGAATCAGGTGCCGCCGCAGTTGCGGCAGCATACGCGCCGAGACCGGCAAGATCCCGCCAACTTGTGTGATCAACTCGCGCCAGACCGCGGTCAGCGGCACCGACGCGGCGGCAGCCGGCTCGGGCGGCGCCAATCGCCGCACTGCTAGATTGTGCTGAGAATTCAGCGAGAGTAAGGCGGACGCAGTTCCCCCGCTTACGGCGAAGAACAACACGACCGCGAGAATATCCAGTCCGCTCATATTTCGAAAGTCACCAGTTTGCGAATGATTGCGTAGCCCAGGAATTGCAGAGTAAGCGCGGCGGCGCACAGTTCGTGCCCTACCGGGTCTTTCACGAAGAACGACGCGTAGCTCGGGTTTACTACGAACATGATGGCCGCCACAGCGGCCGGAATCGATGACAGAATGCGGCCGGACATGAGCCCCTGTGCGCTCACAGCGCGAATGCGCGCCCGTAGCTTAAATCGTTCTCGCATCAATTGCGCAAGCTTGTCCAGAAGCTCGGCGAGATTGCCGCCCGTCCGTTTCTGCAACAGCACGGCGGAAACGAAAAACCCCATATCGATGGACGGCACGCGCAGCACCAGCCTGCGCAACACGATCTCCAGCGGCTGGCCGAGATTCTGCTGCTCAAAGGCACGGCGTAGTTCGCCCGCCACCGGGTCGCTGAATTCCTTGCACGCCATTTCGAGCGCCACCGAGAACGCGTGCCCGGCGCGCATCGAGCGCGAGATGAATTCGAGGCAATCCGGCAACTGTTCTTCGACAGCTCTTACACGCGCCCTGCCCTTCCGCTGAACGTACCAGAGCGGAGCGGCGCCGAAAAGTAAACCCACGGCCAGAGCCGCCGCGGGCATGGCGTTCCCCATCACTACGGTCGCGATCAGGAATCCGGTCAGGAATAACCCGATGGACCGCCGTAGAAGGTCCACGGGCGTCCATTTCAGCGCGGCGACTTCGAGCATGTTGCGCGCGCGGTCGCGAAACTGCGGAATCGCCAGCAGACGCCCGGTAATCAGCCCGCGAGCTTCCTTGACGCCGTCGATGACTTTCGGACGCACGCTGCGCGAAGGCTCCTGCTCCTCCGGCATCCTCCCGACGCGGCGCATCGCCGCCGCCGTGTTACGCCGCTCCAGCACCCGCCCGATCACGTAGTACATGAGCACAGCATTGAGAGTCGTGATAAAAAACAGCCCGGCCATTACCCGGCCACCTCCACGACCTCATCGAAAATATCGCTGGGCAGCCGTATGCCGGCAGATTGCAAACGCTCGCAGAACTTGGGCAGAATGCCGCTGGCGCAGAAGCGTCCAACAACGCCGCCGTTCCCGGAGAGCCCGCGCTTTTCGAAAATGAAAATGTCCTGCATGGTGACGATGTCGCCCTCCATGCCCGTAATCTCCGTAATGCTAGTGACGCGCCGCGTGCCGTCGCTCAGCCGGGAGCATTGCACCAGCAGATGGACCGCCGAGCAGATCTGCTGGCGAATGGCGGCCAGATGCATGTTGGAATTGGCGAGCGTGACCATTACTTCCAGCCGCGAAATGGCGTCGCGCGGCGTATTCGCATGGACCGTGGTGAGGGATCCGTCGTGCCCGGTGTTCATCGCCTGCAGCATGTCCAGAGCTTCCTCGCCGCGCACCTCGCCGACGATGATGCGGTCCGGCCGCATACGCAGGCTGTTCACCAGCAATTGACGCTGCCGCACGGCGCCGTGGCCTTCCAGATTCTCCGGCCGCGTCTCCAACCGGACGACATGCGGCTGCTTGAGTTGCAGTTCCGCGGCATCTTCGATCGTGATGATGCGCTCCTTGGGAGAGATGAACCAGGAGAGCGCATTCAGTAGAGTCGTTTTCCCCGCGCCGGTCCCGCCCGCTACGATGACGTTCAGCTTCGCCTTAACGGCGGCTTCCAAAACACGCATCATGCTGCGGGTGAGCGCGCCTTTTTGAACCAGGTCCTCCGGCATTAGCTTGTCCGTGCCGAAGCGGCGGATCGACAGCACCGCGCCATCCACCGCGAGCGGAGGGATGATGGCGTTGACGCGCGAGCCATCGCTCAACCGCGCGTCGACCATAGGATTCGATTCATCCACGCGGCGGCCGACTTTCGAAACGATTTTGTCGATGATCCGCAGCAGATGCGTATCGTCATAAAACCGCACGCCCGTGAGTTCCAGAAGGCCTTTCCGTTCGACATACACCTGCCCCGGGCCATTGACCAGCACATCGCTGACGCTGGGATCTTCGAGCAGCGGCTCCAAAGGGCCGAGTCCGAAGACCTCATGCAGAACTTCCTGGCTGAGCCGCTGCTTCTCGGTAGCGGTCAACAGCGTCGGCTCCTCGTCCACAATAGTCAGGATGGCCTGCTGCACTTCGCTGCGGATTCGCTCGTCATCGATTCCCGCCAGCGCTTCCAGATTGATCCGCTCCAGCAGCTTGCGGTGCAGCAGGAACTTCAGCTTCTGGCCGGCATTGATCTCCGCAGCCGCGCCGCCCGGGGTGGCGCCGTATTGCAGGATACGCTCCTCCCACGCGGATGTTCTGCCGGCTTCGGTCGGTGGGGTCATTTGTCTTTCCTTTCGGCCGGGAAGACCTCCACGCGTCTGGTCGTCCCTTGGATAATCACCATTTCATCGGCATGCGGCGTTTGCGGAAGCAGCGGCGCCGCAGCGGGGAGCGGCGCAACGCCCGCGGGCGTGCGAGCGGGTGCCGGTCTCGCGTAGCGGACAACCACCTCACCGCGCGGCGCGGAGCCCAGGGCTTCGGGTTCCGAATAGAGCTCGTGCAGGCGGCGGCCGGGCGTCACAGTGGTGGCCTTGTCGGTGGAATTGCGCAGCAGCAATTGAATGTGCCCCTCACTGTTGGCCAGCGTCAGCGCTTCGGCTTCGGAAGGGGTCACCAGCAGCGTCACCACGGGGGCGACGATGGGCTGGTTCTTGCCATCGTTCTGGATCGTCTGCCCCGCGGATAACACGGTGACGTTTTGCAAAACCGTGCGCGTCTCCGCGTCCCGCCCGCCCGGCGGCGCCCCGGTAACGAGTACGTCCACGCGCGTCCCCGGGAGCACGAACCCTGCGACGCCCACAACGTCGTTGGCGCGCACTGAAATGGCGCGCATGCCGGGAGGAATGAGGGGAGTCAGACCCGCGCCGCTACCCTTCGCCGCAAGTCGCGCGTCCATCACCGGCTCGCCGGGTTGGATCTCGTGAATCACGGGCCGGTCCAGAACATCTTCCGCGCGTGGGAACGTCCCCTGAGGCACGAGCGTTTCGGGCACGCCCTTCAACACCACAGCGTCGCGGCTTACGACACTACCCTCGGGCAGTAAGCGCGCAGCCACCACCACTTGTTTCAGATTGGATTTTTGCTGCCCGCCGCGCAGCCGGCCCGCAAGCACGTAAAACGTACCGGCGACCAGAGCTCCCCAGGCGAGGCTAAACGAGATTGCGAATAGGAAGCGACGTTCAAAACGCATGAGCACCTCCGCCCCAGAGTGCAACCCAGGAGCCTAATACAAGCACTGGAGCATACGGAATGGATCGGACCTTGGGCGCGAAGATTCGTGCCGCAGCCGCGACGACACCGCCAAGCACCGCTCCGAATACGGCTGCTTCGATAGCGGCGGAAGGTCCCAGCAGCGCGCCGAACGCAGCCATCAATTTGATGTCACCGCCGCCCATACCTCCGAGCGCGTACAGCGGCAGCAGGATGGCAAACCCCACCGCGGAGCCGGCTACGGTCCGCGCCAACGCGTGCCATCCGCCGCCGACGGCCACGAGCACGGCGGCGATCACGGCTGCGCCGGTCATCCAGTTCGGCACACACCTGGAGCGAAGATCCTCCGCCGCGGCGAGGACACCCAACACTAGCGCGACGGCCAATTGCGCTGTCATGGCACAGCCTCCATAGCCTTTCGGCACTCGATCCGGACGGGCCCAAGACGCCCAGAGGGTGAATCCTGCCCCACAATCGGTGTGTCCCGGACGAAGAGCACAGCCAGCGCATCGCGATACACTTCGCTCCAGCCAGGCTCACGCTCCAAAACGGAGGCGAGCGCCCATTCTCTCGGCAGCAAGGCCGCACCGAACCCGTATCTTTCCAGCAATTCGCGCCAGTCGCCCTCCGCGCCCGAAAGGCTGCGATATTCCGCGCCGAGCTCAGCGCCGAAGAAGTCGCTGCGGCCGTCAAAGAAAACGCGCTGGCTGGGGTAAAGCCGGAAGATCAAGTAGTCGGCCCATTGATCCGACGTGAGAATGCGTGGAATGGGCGCCCGCACCGCCAGCAGTTCCAGATTCGCCTGCACGGCCGCGACAGGAAACGTAGCGTTCGAAAAACCGGCCGCCGGAGCTGCCGCCAGAACGAGCGCCGCACTCGCCGGAAGCCAGGCACTGACACGCATGCGGCTGCCGAGTTCGCGACCCATCTGCTGAAAGATATCGACGGCGGACCCCCGTCCGGCACGCGCCACCCGCGCGTTCCAAAGATCGCTCAATCCGGCGGCGAGCACCGGTGCGGCGGAAATGGCGAAGAACGGAACATGCCGCGCCGATCGCAATGCCAGGAAGCCCCAGGCCATCGCGAGGATCGCTTCGAAGCGGTCGCCCCGGAGCGCTAGTACGAGGGTCGCGATGAGCAGCAGGGCGAACACCACCGCTCCTTCCGATCGGATCTGCGGCGACTGAAACTCCTGAACATGATCCATAATCCAGGAGGAGTGAAGATACCCCAGAATGTGCTGATGCAGCCGCCACCCGTACGGCGTGGCCAAAGTCGCTGCCGAACACAAGGCCGCCAGTGTGCCGTAGCGGCGTAGAGCATCTGTCTCCCCCCGCGTCCCGCAATGAACAAGCAGCAGCGACAGAGTCGCCGGCCAGGCCACAAATCCGGCATGTAAATTGGCCCAGACGGCGGTCATCGGGACCAGGGTCCAAAGGAGAGGACCACGCCTTCTTCGGTCCAGGCCCAGGATGCCAGTCGCCACCGTATAAAAGAGGATGGAGAAGACGTGCGGCCGCGCCAGAAAATGAATGCTCGACGCGCTCACGGCCGCCAGCGTCGCGACCAACCCGATCCAAAGCCCATGCCCCCGCCGGAGCAGGAACGCGAACATGGCGGCCGCGGCCAGCGAAAGCACCACCGCCGCCAGGCAGGCCACCCCGGTTAAACCGCGCAACCGGAACGCCTCGGCGAACAATACGCCCGCGCCCCATTCCCATGCCATCCACGGCTGGTTGGGGCGCGTGAAGCTGAACGGATCGGCATGCGGCACATGATGGGTGTGCAGGACCATTTCCCCCGTGCGGATATGCCAGCCCGTGTCGCCGTCGCGCAAGAGTTGCTCCAGCGCCTGCGGCCTCACCACAAGGGAAAGCAGCAGTACCGCGAACAGAATGTCCGGCAGCGAGGGCGCGAGCAGTTTGCGCAGCATCAAACTACATATCGGCCGCTCCCGCCGATTTCTTTATCTCTCCGGCGTACTGGAACTCGTACTATTGCCGGTGCAGGTGGTTCGCCTATACCCTCAACCAATCGGAAAGACTACGATGGCACTCCTATTCTTCTTCGTACTGCAACTCTGTGACGCCGCGACGACGCTGGTGTTCCTTCGCCACGGCATTCATGAGGCGAATCCGCTGATAGCCGCGCTCCTGCGCGTGTCTTCCGAGCCGGCACTCGCGGTGTTGCTCATTAAACTAGGGGGCTGCGGATTGGCCGCGTATGCATGGAAAACACACCGTATCCGGCTGCTGCGCCGCGCCAACATCTTTTTCGCGGTGTGCGTGGGATGGAACCTTCTGGCGATCTGCGGCGCCTGGATTACTGGCTGACGATGCTTGCCGACGTAGTCTGAATCGTCAGTGAATCGGGCGCCAGCGCCGAAAGCAGAGTAGGAAACCGGTAGGTGACCGTCACCTGGACCGTGCCGCCGGGGTTGTTGTCTGGCGACCAGCGCGTATCCACCGTTACCTTGCTGTTGTCGAGTGCGTTTGTATAAACCTTGGCCGCCGCCTGCACGTCCGCGGCGGACGCCGGATGGCCGCTCGAGCTACCCCGTACCGCGGCAAAACGCGCCGCCGCCTGCGCTGCGAATGTCACGTCGTTGTATGCGAAGCCCAGCCGGCTGAATTCCACGACTCCGGTCAGCAACAACAGGAACACAACCGCGACGAGCGACGATTCCACCAGCGTGCTGCCTCGCTCGCTCCGTTTCACTGCACCCTCATGCTGGCCTGTGCGGTTACACCGCTGGGTACGCTCAGAGCCGAATAATCGAAGATCGTATGGGCAGGAGCCTGCACCGTAACCTGCACGTAGACCTGCATGCTACCGGCCCCGCATGTCCCCGTGCAACTGACCGAGCCGCCGCCCGAGCACTGGCACGACCGTGTCGCCGACGCCGTCAGGCCTGCCACTCCCGGCGCGGAATTCACGGCCGCCGTTTGCATACCGCTGTAATCGGTGGCTGCGGAACTCTTCCGGCTACCATATTCGGAGCCGACCCGTGCGGCGTTGGCCGCGCACGTGGCCGTGCGAAGCAGAATCGAGAAATCCAGGACAGCGGCGAGTACCAGCAGAATCAGTGGCGCCATTACGGCGAACTCAATGGTCGCCGTGCCTTTCATGCGGTACCGGGCGCGGAGAGGTGAAGCGGCCATAGTCATTCGCTGATCAGCGCGTTGGATTTCACCGGACTTCCCCCGGGCAGCGAAGAATAGTCGTTGTTGATCGTGGTGTTGCCGGTGAACGTAATTGTTCTCGCGACCATGATGGAGTAAGGACTCGATCCGGCACTGTCTCCCGCATAATCCACGTGTGTTCCGGGGAAATAGAGAGCGCCGGTCAGCGAGAGAGTGGCCGTTCCGGCGAAGGTGCTCGCTGCGCCCGATGTAATGCTTCGGTCCTGGAAGAAGAGAATGCCGGCCAGCGGCCCGGACACAGGCGCGGAAAGCGTCACATCGGAGTTGCCCGTTATGCTCACCGGACCGTATGAATACCCGGGCGCGGCTGTGTTGTACAGCGTCACCCCGCTCCCGGTTACTGTTGAGTTTCCCGAAATGTTCAGGCCGCCGCCCTTCAGAATGTAAGTTCCCGCGGGAGAGAACGTGACCTGAGCGGTGGAAGACACGGTAATGCCATTGCAGTAGACTCCCGGGGGAAGCGTGACGCTGGCGGCCCTGCTGACGCTGACGTTGGTGTAGTCGCACGCGCCTACCGGCGGCGCGGGAATCCCGCCCAGCGGATCTGGAACGACGGGTGCACCAGTCACGGGAGTGGGTGAAACTGTTGCGCTGCCGACCGAAGCGCCGCCATGCACATCGATCGATGGCGCGGAGACCGTGCCGTTGCCGGTAGCCGTAAACGCGGTACTGCTGCTCGACGCGACTTCGATGCCGCAAGCCGCCCGCAGGATAGCGCTGCCGCTCAGGGTAAACGCTCCGGCAGCAGCCGGATCGAGCACGTGCAGACAGGTCAAGCCATTCCCCAGGCGCGCGACCGCCCGCGCCTGCAGCCCGGCCGAACTCGCGCCGATGATCCGCATAAAGAATGTCGGCACCTGTTGGGCGATGATGACTTCCACGGCGCTGGAATCCGCGGTGGAGTAACCCGTCGCAGGAGGGGCGTTCACGGTGACGGTCACACCGTCGACGCCGTGAGTGAAGCCGTTGCGGGCGGCATCGGCGCGAGCCGCCGACAGCACACTGGACGAGCCGCTCGCGTGAAATTCCTGCGTTCCGCCCAAGGCGGCGGCATCGGCCGCAGTCTGCATACGGGTCTTGACGAACTCCAGATATGCGGAGTCGATTGCCAAACCCAGGACGGCGAACAGGACTACGAGGCAACACAACATGGTGACCAGCACGAAACCGCTCCGGGACGCGGTTTTTGCGGCGTGGCGTGTCCTCCTCATATCGTCCTCATCCCGAATTGTAAGCGCCCGCGGCTCACATGACTCTCGGCGAAAGCACCGTGCCGGTCCAGGGAAAGGACCTTAGAAATCCGAAGATGTTGCCTGAGATGGCGGGAAAGATTTTGGCCGCGGATGAACGCGGTAAGAGCTTTAGGATTATTGGGACGCAGATGAACGCAGATGGACGCGGATAAGAGCTTTTTTATCATTGGCCGCGGATCACGAAGAAAGTGGGGCGCCCATCGCCGGGTAGAATTGCCGCTCATACTTTCCCCCACTCCGCCGATAAGTGATCTTGATGACCCAACACGCCACGAACAAAGCGCCCGATTGGAAGCCGCTGATTGTCTGCCCGGCTACGGAGTTTCATCCACACCTGCTGGAAGCATTGGCAAACGTGGTCGCCACGCAGCCGGCAATTGCAACCGAGTATCCTCCTCCGGGCGTGCTTCCGTCGCTGCTGGCGCGCAACGGCTTCAACATCTGTTTTGTCGACGCCGCCACGGATACGGCCCGCGCCGAAAGCATCATCGATGAACTGGCGGTACTGGTGCCCGTGGTGGCGCTGCATACGCGCAACGACGCCGACCTGATCCTGCGCTGCCTGCGGCGGGGCGCATCGGAATTCCTTTCCGATGCGAACACGGAGGCAGTACGGCGAGCGCTGGAGCGGCTCGCGCGCAGCAGGCCGAACGCTGCCCCGCGAGCGCCGGGAGTAGTCTATTGCGTCGCGCCTGGTAAGGCCGGCTGCGGCGCCAGCACCGTGGCAGCCCATCTCGCCATTCACATGAAAGAGGAGACCGGCGGACCGGTGCTTCTCATCGATGCCGATTATCTGGCCGGCAGCGTGGCGTTCCTGCTGAAGCTCAAGCCGGAGTTTCATCTGGACGATGCCCTGCGCGATTGGTCCCGAATGGATGACGATCTGTGGTCGCGTCTGGCTCTGCGCGCTTTCGGCGTGGATATTCTTGCTGCGCCTGAGGACCCTGCCTCGCGACCTCCGATCGGGCGCGATTGCGCAGTGCGTCTGGTTTCTTTCTGGCGCGAGCGCTACCGCACGATCGTCATTGACCTGCCGGATATTTACACCTGCTTCGATAACGGCTTCGCCGCCCTGGCGGATTCCCTGCTGCTGGTGACAACCAATGAACTGGCGGCGCTGCACGTGGTCGGCCGAGGCTTGCAATTCCTCGAGGCGAGTGCCGTGGAGCGATCCAAGTTGCGGCTCATCCTCAATCGCTATAACCCGGCGACCGGACTGAAGACCGGCGATCTGAAGACTGCTCTGGGAGTGGAGCCGTTCGCCACGCTGGCGAATGACTACGAAACGCTGCAGGCGGCACTGCTCGAAGGGCGGCCGGCGCCGGCGGCCTCGCGCTTCCATGCCAGCGTGCAGAAATTAGGCCGGCAGCTTTCCGGCGCGACTTCCATCGACACGCCCAGGCACGTGCCCTGGATGAAGCGAATCATGGGGCGAAATATGAAGTGGGACCAGTCTCTTTTAAGGACTTCCTAAGAGACACAACGCATGTACAACAAACCGAGGACGAAATACGCTTAAGTGCGAGCTTTTATGAAGAAATTTTGGCAGCGGTTTTGGAGCGACACGGAGGGTCAGGATCTTGTGGAATACGCGCTGGCAGCCGGCTTGGTTGCTGTCGCGGCGGTGGCTGCCATGCCATCCCTTAGTTCCACAGTCAGCGCCGTGTTCAGCAAGATCGGGACCATCATCAATTCCAGCGTGAACTAAAAAGGAGAGTGGCTATGAAACGAATTCAAAAACAGCTTTTGAGACTGCGGATCTGGCAGGATACGAAGGGACAGGATCTGGTGGAGTACGCGCTCGCGGCCGGCTTGGTCGCGGTGGCGGCGGTGGCGTGCATGCCCGGCCTCAGCGGCACCGTGAACGCGGTGTTCAGCAAGATCTCGACCATCATCAACACCAACGTCCACTAGATTCCAGGCTAACGTCGCCGATGAACGAAGATCGACGGTGATATCACAGCGCGGTCGCGGCTCCGTAATCGAACTTCAGCCATACGGAGCCGCGATCATGCAGGATTCCTGCCGGCACGTCAAGCCTCAGAGTTCAGCCTCACAGATCAGCAACCAGCGCCGCCAGTTGCTCCGCGCAGATCGGCCAGCCCACGTGGAAGCCCATCTTCTCGTGCGCCTCCCGGTCGGCTTCCGTCCAGTGACGGACGCGGGCGGTGTACCTGGTTTTCCCGTCCACTTCCTCGAACGTCAAAATCACTGTCATGAAGGGCTTGTCCGCGGGCTCCCACGCTTGCCGGTACGCATCGGTGAATACCAGCTTCCGGTTTTTCACCACTTCCAGATAAACTCCGCGACAGGGATATTCGACGCCTTCCGGGCTGAGCATCACGACCAATGTCGACCCACCGGGGCGTACGTCCGTCTCGGCGGATGGAGTCGTCCACGGAGCTGGCGCAAACCATCGCTTCAACAACTCCGGCTCAGTCCACGCGCGGAACACCTTTTCAGGAGGCGCATCGATCATCCGCGTAAGAACCAGATCGCGGCCTTCGGTGGCAGTCGTAGTAGTAGTCATGGCATTTGAGGTGGTCATTGAATTTCCTTTCATGCCTCACGGTTTGAAAACAGCAGTTGCCGCAGCCGCGAATCACGCAGCCATAAGCCGCCCCATACGACACCCGCGAAGGCGATGGGAAACGCGATGTTGAACAGGGGCGCCTGCACCCGGACGCCGCTCGCGACAGCGCCTCCCAAGTATCCGGTCAGCAGCACTGCGCCGAGAACCGATGTACGCGGAATCAGGTAAAGCGCGGTACACACCAGCAATGTGACGCCAATCCCGACGATCGCCTGCTCGGGGTACCCCAACTCTACTGTGGCCTGCACAACCACCGGCGGTTTGATCAGCTTCATCACTCCATCAAAGATGAGAAAGGCCGCGGAGAGCCCGGTCAGCACACGTGCAGTCCAGAGGCCTTTTCGGGGAATTTCGTACGTTGTTTCACGAGTCAATATCATTTGAGCGGTCATATGTTCTCCTCGCCCTTATAGACCACCGGCCCCAGCAAAACTCATCGGTCCGCGAAAAAAAAACTACGATGCAGCCGGCGGTAGCACCAGCGGCATATCGAAACGCGGGAAAAGCCCCTCCACGTCGAGGAATGAGTTGATGCCGGCGATCCGCTCGCCTGCGATCTCCAGCACAATCAGCGCCCAAGCCTTGTGGCCGCCTTCCGGATTCACCCTATACTGCGCGAAAGCAGGCGACCCGCACGCTTCCACGGGCAACAATCGCGACCCCCGGCACCCGCAGCCCATGCCGAGCATCCATTCCCGAATCGGCAGCGGACCCTGAAACCACAACTGGTAAGGCGGCATGGAAAGGGTAGCGTCCTCGCACAGCAGCGCCGTCAGTGCGTCGATATCGTATCGCTCGAATGCGGCGACGTAGCGGTTGAGCATCGCTGTCTGCGATTCCGTGAGACTGGCTTCGCCGCCGGACGACTTCTGCGATACCCCCGCACGCGCGCGCTGCAGAGCGCTATTCACTGACGCGACGGAGGTGTCGAGCGCCTCCGCCGTCTCGGTCGCGGTGAGCCCAAGCACGTCCATCAACAATAGAACGGCGCGTTGTCTGGGCGCGAGTTTCTGCAGCGCCGCGATGAAGGCGAGCCGGATGCTCTGTTTCAAGATTGCCCGCTCGGCAGGGTCGGCATCGGAGGGCAAGGCGCGGGCGTCCGAAACCGGCTCGATCCACTCATTGGGCGGCCGCTGCACCAGATCGTCCACCGATGGCGTACCGGCGACTGGAGAGCCCTCTTCCATAGGCCGCGCGCGATGGCCGCGACTCTGAATTTCATCGAGACAAACGTTGGTCGCGATGCGATACAGCCAATTCTTCAGCGAAGCGCGTCCGTCGAAGTGCGGCAGCCCCTTCCATGCGCGGATCATCGCCTCCTGCGCGGCGTCCTCAGCGTCGAAGAACGACCCCAGCATGCGGTAACAGTGACCCGTAATGGCAGGGCGGTAGCTCTCCAGATGGTGTACGTCCGAAGGTGTGTGGGTCATGGCTTCAGTTGCCATTTTAAGACGGTCACCGGGGTTGCGTGCGCCATACCGCGTACCGGTCAAGTGCCTCTTTCGCGGCCGCGTTGTACCAACTGTACCCGTTCCGCCGCTCGGCCGATATTTCGTTGACGGAATCGTGGATGGTGCGATCGCGGTCGCCGAAAACCGGCTGGTCCGTGCCGACGGCGTAAAACCGCGACCAAATGGGGCCCGCGCCAGGCGCATCCACCAATCTGCGGCCATCCGGTCCGCGCGAGTATTCCTTGCCTTCGATCGCCGTGTGCTTCAGCCAGCGGACGCCGTCTTCGATGGCGGTGACCTCGGCCTTGTCCGGCGAGGGAAGCCCCATTAAAAACAACAGCACCTGCGCGCTTTCGCTGCTCGATTGCGCCGCCGGTTCGTAATTGCGCGCCGCCACCGGAGTCAGGGTGAGCATGTCGTGCTGTTGCGCCCAAACCGTACGGCGACCGTTCACTACGATCTGCGACGCGAGGATGCAAGCGATGCCTCGTTTCACGGCGGCGGCGGCCCGGCGGCGCGTACCTGCCTCCACAAATGCGAACGGCGCATTGCCCGCAGCGACATCGGCCAGCACTTCCATGGTCTGGATCATGGCGCCGTCGTTGAGAGTGATCGCATCGTGATAGCCGCCTTGCAGCGGCCAGACTTGAGGCCAGCCGCCGTTCGGGTATTGCGCCGCGAGAAGATAGTCGATGCCGCGCAGCACGGCCGCGCGGAACCGATCCGCTTCATCGGCCTGCGCGGCGCACACTTTGGCGAGGAAACGGATTTCGGTATTCGTGGCATCGTTGTCGAGCGTGCCCACATAGGTCCACTCCGGGGCGCGAGGGGCGTCGAAGTCACCGCCGCTCAGAAAGCGGGACAGGTTGTTTGGCGCAAAATGCTCGCCCGGACGCCGCGGATGGTCGGCCATGTTGAGATTCTTGCTCCAGCCGCCGGCGGGCGTTTGAAAGGACGCCGCGATTTCGGCCAGGCGCTTTGCCTCCGCACTGCCATACCATTCAGGCGGCCGATTCAAAGGCAGGCTACGGGCCGACGATCCGGACGGCGGCGTGAGCGGATGCTCCAGGCCCGCACGCCTGAGTTCGCCGGCAAGGGCGGCGCGGTCGGCAGCCATCTGACGGTCCGACCGCTGCAAATACTCGATCCATGCGGCCCGTTTCGCGGCGGGAAGTTGCGCGATGCGATCGATGGTAAGCGGCGGCGCGGCGGTGCTTGTGCCGATGATCGCGGCAATGGCATTCGGCGAAGTTATGACGATGGGCAGAGCGGCCGCCAGGCAAGTCAGGTATCGCACGTCTATTTCTGCCGCTCGATCACTAGCAGACTGAAGGTGTTGGGTAAGACGGGCGGCCTGCCGTGGCCGCCGGCCGGAGGTTCGCCGAACTTCGCCGCCGCCAGAAAGATCCGATGCTTGGCCGGGTCGAGGCCCATATTGCGCGAAAAACGTGGCGTCTCCAGCGTCTGCAGGACGTGATACTCGTCCGGCGAATCCTGATGAATGACAGTCAGTGTTCCGTCGGCGTTGGAGGCGAAAGCATCGTCCGAGCCGGGGTCATAGCCGGCGCCATCGACACCTTGGCCGATAGGGATCGTCGCGACCACTTTGCCCGCCTGGTAGTCGGATACTGCCATGACGCCGCTGCGGCAACCGCTGAACAGACGGTGGTGGACGGTATCGATGGCCATTGATACGGGGTTCTTGCAGGGCGCGGTGGACCAGCGGCGGGTGACGGAGGCTTTCGCGGCATCGATCTCCACCACCTCGGCGATGTCGGTGAGGTTGGCGTAGATTTTGCCTTCGCCTGCCGAAGCGCCGTATTCCGGCTTACCTCCCAGCGAGATGTTGGTGATGAGCTTGCCCGCGTTGGGGTCGATCACCGTAGAGGAGTGAGCGTCGCCGTTGAGTGTAAAGACGCGGTTCGAGTTCGCGTCGTAGACGATGGCGTCGGCATCCTCCGCCGCGGGGATGCGCCCCAGGGTTTTGAAGGTTTGCAGGTCGAACATGACGACCGACCTATCATTGCCTGATGTGGCAAATCCATGGCCGGTGGATTCGGCGATCGCCGTGCCGTGCGCTCCGTTGATTCCGGTCACTTCTCCCAGTAGTTTGCCGCTGTCTTCGTCGACCACCATGACACGGTTCTGGCGGGGCAATGAAGAGGCGGTGATGCGGCGGATCGGGAACCACATAGTCCCAGCTTCCGTCGCCGCCGAGAAGATAGGTGTGGGTAATGCGATAAGCCGACGAGGATTGAGAGACGAGCGATGCCGTGAAAACGAGACACAGCGCGAGCGTACGCATGCTGGACTCCTTTCCTTTCGAGTATAGTCCTGCGCTCTTGCGTCACAGACATGGGAATCCGCGGCCGGCCGTTGACATGGGAAGCACCATCGTCGCGCCTTTGTCTGCGAACCTGAAGCGACTAGTTCTCTCGATTGGCTTCATCATGCCGTCGGTCTGCTCCGCGCAAACTCAGGCGCAAACACCCTCCAGCAACATCGAGCAGCGAGTTCGAAATGGTGTTGTAGAAGGCAATTGGAAATCAGATACATGGCGGCGACAACTCATCAGCAGGCCGAGTTGTACATCTGGTGGCCGTCAGAGAGCATCTGTGCAGGTTGATCGTCAGGCTGGACTTCTTGTCCTTGCGCCGACAATGAGCGCGCTCCGCGCGCGAGCTGAAGTGGAAACACGGCTCCGATAATCCGGATCCGCGTTTTGTATTTCACCTCGCGCGCGGAACGCCCTTTTCGATTTCGCGACCGGTCAGGATGCCGTCCACACGCGACTGGATGAACTCGCCGGCTACGGCCGGTGAAACCGGAGTCACCGGTTTCCCAGCGTTACTGCCGGTTGCGTGGGTAAACGGAAGATAGGGTCCATAGGTTGGAACCAGGTTGACACTCCCCGCTGTGTAGCTGCGGCCGGAGAATTCGGGTGCTAGCGGCGCTACGTGGATGGGTAGAGCGTTCGAGGCTGCGCCAAGGTGACTGATCACCAGCGTCGTGTCCCCCGGAGAGACGGTCGGCGGAACGGTGGCAGTGATGAATAGATTGCTGGCCGCCACGTTGATACCGGTGATCACTCCGCCCACGGTGATGGTATAGTCACGTCCGGCCGCGGGGAACGTGAAGTTGCCGAGGACGATCAGCGGCGTACCAGGCCCGATCGATTGGTCGATTAGCGCGGCCGTATAGAAGCCAGTGATGCTGGGCGCTTGCGCGAACGCGCCACACGCACAGAGAAGCGGCGCGAACAGGCGTAAGAAGCGGTACATTTTCCCTCCCGTCGAGACTTGTGCCGAGGCCTATTATAGATCCGGCACTCGAAAAGGAGCACTGAGAAAACGCCGCCCTGGCTGAGTTCTCGCAAACAGGAGACCTTTCGGAATTTACGCTCTTCCATTTGACGGCCAACAGGAGATGCGATATGCTCCTGTAGATGGTCAAATGAAGCAGAAAAGCGATGTACTTCAGGGCACTCTGGACCTCCTCGTTCTGAGGACGCTGGATGTCATGGGCGCGATGCACGGTTATGCCATTGCCCAGCGAATCCAGCAAATCTCAGAAGACGTGCTTCAGCTCAACCAGGGCACGCTGTATCCCGCGTTGCTGCGGCTTGAACAGCAAGGCTGGGTTCAATCGAAGTGGGGCATCTCCGACAACAACAGGAGAGCCCGGTTTTATTCGATAACCCGTTCCGGCCGCAAGCAACTTGCCGAGGAGCGAGCGAGCTGGGACAGGGTCTCCCGAGCGATCAAGCGACTTCTCGAAGCTGGAGCCTGACATTCGATGCCCCTGCGCGGATTCCTATTGAGACTTCGGAGCCAGTTTCGACAGAGTGCGCTGGATCGTCAACTTGAGGAAGAGCTGCGCTTCCACCTTGACATGGAAGCGGAAACGAACCGCAAGCGTGGCATGAAGACCGAAGAAGCTTGGTCGGCGGCGCAGCGTTCGTTCGGGGGCACGCAACAAATCAAAGAGAGCTACCGCGAGCGAAGAGGATTACCAATGATTGAGGTTGCACTGAAAGATCTGCGTTATGCTTTTCGCGCCATCCGCAAGAGTCCCGGTTTCACCGCCATTGTCGTGATCTCTTTGGCTGTGGGAATTGGAGCAAACACGGCAGTTTTCACTCTCATCGATGCTGTGATGCTGCGTTCGCTGCCGGTAACGTCGCCCGGCGAGCTCGTATCCGTTGGCGATGCGTCGCGCCCGACCGCGTTATTGCATGGTGAACCGATGCAAGACGTGTTCTCTTATCCGCTCTATAGACGGTTGGTGGATGAGAACCACGTCTTCTCAGGACTCCTGGCGTCCGGTCAAGCGGGACGTCTGGAGGTGGAGGCTGGGAGCGGCGTGACGGAAGAGGCCCGCGGGCGGCTGGTTTCCGGCAACTATTTCCAGGTACTCGGCGTACCTCCGATTGCCGGCCGCACGTTTTTCCCGGACGAGGAGCGGGGGCCCGGAAGTAACCCGGTCGTGGTGATCAGCTACGACTATTGGGTCAATCGTTTCGGGCGAGACCCTAAGATGCCGGGCAAAACACTTAGGATAAACGACTCGACGTTTACTGTCGTTGGCGTTGCGCCGCCTCACTTTTCGGGCGAAGTTGTGGGGAGCCCTGCCGATATGTGGATTCCACTGTCCATGCAGCCTGTGCTCAATCCAGGAGACGCCAGACTAGACAGCCGCGATACGAACTGGCTGCTGTGCATCGGAAGGCTAAAGGCCGGAGTGTCGATCCAACGGGCTCGCGCCGAGATGGTAACACTCGTCCGGAACGCAGTTGTCGACTACGAAAACGCTGCCGGTTCACCTCATAAGCTTCAGGAGATTCGAAGTGAACAGGTGGATGTCGCGCCAGGAAGCCGGGGACTCTCATGGGTCAGGAAGTACGATTCTTCGCTTCTCTTCCTGCTCATGGCCATGGTGTGCCTTGTACTACTCATTGCGTGCGCAAATGCCGCGAATCTTCTCATGGCGCGCGGCGCCAGCCGGCAAAGGGAGATTTCGCTTCGAATGGCCCTCGGTGCGGGCCGTGCGCGCGTCATACGGCAGTTGCTCACCGAGAGCGCATTGTTGGCTGCGGCCGCCGGAGTTATGGGTGTTCTCCTGGCAGCTTCGGGAAGCCGGCTATTATTGCAGCTCGCCTCGGTGGCCGCGGGCCCGAACCAAATCCCATTTGAAGTGGACGTCCACCCCAACATGACTGTCTTGGGTTTCAATGCGGTGATCTCCGTTTTGACGGCGATTCTATTCGGTTTGGCTCCAGCGTTCCGCTCAACGCACATAGATATCGCGCCGGCGTTGAAGGAGAACGCTCGAAACGTGAGCGCGGTCCGCTGGAATTGGGGTAGCGTGCTGGTAGTGGCTCAACTGGCGTTGTCCGTCGTGATAGTTACTGGCGCCGGTCTCTTTCTGCGCAGCATGGCCCATCTGAATTCGGTGGATGTCGGTTATTCACGCCGCAACGTATTGGTCATTTCCGCCGATTTGGCGGGCAGCGGCTATCCCGCATCGCAACGGGTTGGCGTATCCCGGAGGCTGGTTGAACATTTGAACTCCCTACCCGGCGTAGCGGGCGCTACAGTCTCTCAAAATGGGATTTTCAGCCGTTTGGATTCCAGCACCGACGTTTTGCAAGTCGAAGGTTTCGTCCCGGCTCGCAAGAGTGACTCTTCGAGTAGCTTCGATCAAGTGGGACCGCATTATTTTCAGGTTTTGGGAGTGCCCATCGAAGCCGGACGAGAGTTTGGGGAGCGCGAAAACGTAAGTGCGGGTATTCCGGTGGTCGCCAACGAGACGATGGCCAAGTTTTATTTCGGAAATGGCGATCCGCTCGGAAAGCATCTTCTCAATGGCGGCGACCGGTATACCGTCATTGGTGTCGTGAAGGACATGAAGGAACGCAGCCTCAAGAGCAAAACGGAACGGCGATTCTACGGACCGTTATTTCAAAGCGACGATACCTTTAGAACGCTGAACTTCGAGGTCAAAACGTTCAGCGCCGCCGCCCCGATGATCGCTGCCATTCGCCGCGAGATCCGGTCCTTCGACCCGGGCCTCAAGATCTTAGCTATTGACCCTGTCAACGTCCTGATAGACCAGGACATCGGTGGGGATCGATTGATCGCCGCGGTCTCCAGATTCTTCGGCATCCTGGTGCTCCTTTTGGCAGCCTACGGCCTGTACGGAGTAATCTCCTATACGACGGGCCGCCGCACCAGCGAGATCGGCTTGCGGATGGCAATTGGGGCGGACAGGCGCGATGTGATGCGAATGGTGCTTGGCCAGACGATGATGCTGATCTGCGCAGGCCTCGCTATCGGCCTCCCTGCGGCCATGGCGGCTTCACGGCTGATTGCTTCAACACTGGCGGGTGTGAGCCCCAACGACCCTCTAACGTATGGGGCGGTCATTCTGGTAATGCTCGCCGCCGGTCTCTTGGCCGGATTCGTTCCTGCCGCGCGTGCTTCTCGCATCGACCCCATGGCAGCGCTGAGGCAAGAATAGAGCGGGCTGAGAGTTTAGCTGGCGTTTCCATTCAAACCACCGAGCCGTAGCTGGGTTTCCGGCGATTCACCCGGTATCTCCGCCATCATGCCGATCGTTGGAATGTTGCTTTTTCTGATTCGGCCGCGGGAATAGCTTTGGCGTTTGTTTGACGCGGAGCAACCCGCCGTACGATGATCGGGAATCAGTACTTTTCGCTGATGACTCCCGAACGCTGGCATCGCATCGAAGAAATCTTTCACGCAGCCAATTCTCTCGACACTGCCCATAGATCTACCTTTCTCGCCGAAAGCTGCGGAACTGATGACGACCTTCGCCGCTGCGTCGAACGGCTTCTCGCCGCCAGTGTCGCGCCGCAGTTGGATCTGGATCGCCCGGCCTGGGACCAAAGCCTAACCCAGACCATCTCCAACGCAGCCGAACCAGTCGAGTTCGGCGTCTACCGTGTGGTTTCGGAACTCGGCAGAGGTGGAATGGGTGCCGTCTACCTCGCCGAAGACACACGCCTCGGCCGCAAGGTCGCCATCAAGGTCTCCCAGACCCGCTACAGTCACCGCTTCGAACGCGAAGCCCGCGCCATCGCGGCACTCAATCATCCGAACGTCTGTACCCTCTACGACGTCGGGCCTAACTACCTCGTCATGGAGTTCTGCGCAGGCGAAACCCTCGCCGCGCGTCTCAAGCGTGGCCCGCTCACCCCGGAAGAAACCGCCCGAGCCGGCTCCGTCATCGCCGCGGCGCTCGCCGCAGCGCACACACGAGGCATCATCCACCGCGATCTCAAACCCGCAAACATCATCCTCGGAAAATCCGGGCCAAAGGTGCTCGACTTCGGACTTGCCAAGTCAGAAGTCGACCCCACTCTCACAAGCGCTGACCTCATCATGGGCACGCCAGCCTACATGGCGCCCGAACAACGCAAGGGCGGCCCTACCGACCATCGCACCGACATCTATGCCCTCGGCCTCGTCCTCCGCGAGATGCTCACCGGCAAATCCGACCCGTCCGATCACCCAGCCCTTGCCTCCTCAGAACTTGGCGCACTGATCGACCGCTGCACCAGGGCGGATCCCGACGAACGCTGGCAATCGGCCGCCGACGTATCGTATCAGCTGGCGTGGATTGCAGAAGAAGGCCGCAAGCCTCAGAATTCCGGGGCGGCGCCAGCGCCGGAGCGAGTCACGGGGCCCGGTGCAATTGCGCGCCGCTGGAAATACCTGGCGGCTGGAGTAGCGGCGGTCGTGCTGATCGTCTCTTGCGCGTGGATTGTGAGCGAGCCCGGCTCGACCGACTTTTCGAATTATCACCTGACCCCATTCGCCACGGAAGCCGCCGAGGAAAGCTCGCCGGCGTGGTCGCCAGACGGACGAACTCTGGCGTACGAATTCGCCGTCAACGGAGTCAAGCAGATCTACACGCGCAGCCTGGATGCGCTGGCCGCGAGTCGCGTGACGAGTTCCGACGAGGACTGTCTGCTGCCGTTCTGGTCGCCAGGCGGCGACCGCATTTATTACATCTCCCGCAACAAACTCTGGTCGATCGGTCCGGCGGGTGGCGAGCCGCGCGCGGTAATCGACGAGGTCACCGGCGCCGCAATCTCGCCCGATGGCAAAACCTTCGCCATCGTCCGTGGCATTCCTGGCGCGATGTCCTTCTGGATTGCTCCGGTTTCAGGCGGCGCTCCGCAGATTTACCGGACCCCGCCATTTTCCGACCGCCTTGCGCTTGTAAGCGCCCCGCAATTCTCCCCGGATGGCTCGAAGATCGCGGAGATCGCGTCGCTTCGCGCAGCGGGCGCCGATTCCGCACTCTGGGTGATTCCGTTTCACAACGGCGCGGCAGGTCCAAAAGCGGAGCGCCTGCCGGTGCACAGTCTGGGACAGCGGGCCCGGGTGGACCGCCTCAGTTGGATGCCGGACAACCGCACCGTCGCTCTTGGCGGCGTGGGCCGTCTTTACGCGATCGACACGCGCAGCCACCGGATGCGGACGCTGCTGGTGAATACCACCGGCGCATCGCAGCCCGCGGTGTCGCCCGATGGCCGGCGCCTGGCGTTCGCGGCCGGCGATACCGATATCGACATCGTCGAGGTGACCTTGGGCAACTCAACGCCGCGCACGTTTCTCGCGACGGCGGGGCTGGAGGCATGGCCGAGCTGGTCGCCAAACGGCTCGCAATACGCCTACATTGGCAAGAGCGGCGCGAATTACGAGATTTGGCTTCGCGACGCTGACGGTGAGAACGCGCGGCCCGTGGTAACGCCGGACGCGGCAGTGCCCTGGTCTGCGGTGCAGCGCGTTCGCTTCTCGCCCGACGGCCGCCATCTGGCGTACGACATCTATGGCAACCAGCACGTGATCGGAATCAGCAGCATTTTCGGCGGCAGGCCGGTCATTCTCGATACACAGAGTCCCGACCAGCACGGCGCTTCGTGGTCTCCCGACGGCAACTGGATCGCGTATCGGCGGCTCAACGGGAACGCTTGGGAGCTGGTGAAGCGGCCGATCGGCGGGGGCGACGCCGTCCGCCTTGGACCTGCCGCCGGCGGAGGCAGCGGCACGGATTGGTCGCCGAACGGCGAATGGATCTGCCAGGAATATAGGGGCGGGTTGCAGCTTGTTTCTTCCGATGGCGCCAAGCACGTATCCATCGCGAGCCCCGGAACAGGGGCGTTCGCATTTTCCCGCGATAGCGCGACGCTGTTTGCGATTCGATTGTCCAGCGGCCGCAAATGGGAACTGGCGCGCTTTTCCGTTCCTTCGGGCGCGCCGGCTGGATCATCGCCGCTCGATCTGCCGGTGGGCTCGACGGTGTCGGGCATGAGCTTCAAGGCGGACGGCAAAACTTTCATCACGTCCGTGGGTCAGGCGCGGCTCGATATCTGGCTGCTCGACGGCTTCAACCTGCCGCGCCGCCGGTTTCCTTTCGGGAGTTGGTGACGCGCATGTGCGTGCCTCGCCCACCCGGCTCAGATCTCTGCCATTCCCAAGGCCACGATCTCGAGAAATATGTGGACCCGATATGCGCGAAGAGAGGCCGGTCGCATGTTGCTCGACCGCCCAGCCGAAAAAATTGCAGGAACGCCCCGGCGCACCATCGAATTGGCAGCATCACTTTCACAGACGCTTTCTCCCGCGCTGTACGCGGAATTGCGCCGAATCGCCCGGCAGGTGTGGGGGCACCAGGAACGCCGTGCCCGGCAGCAGGACGCCGTCGCCCATAGGGGAGCAGTATATCGAAGGTGAGGCGTTCGATCCCACGACCAAAATCAGACCAACATTTCGTGTGGATCTTACGGACCGGCGAACACAACGTCTGATCAACTCCTACGGCGTACAGGAAAGCGAACGTGAATACGCGATAAAGGCGACCTGACCGCAAAACGGCTCCATCCCACCATCGCGAGGCATCCCGTTCGAAATCGCGCGGAATGGCGCAGATTCAGGCATTCTTTTCCCTCAGATGTTAACTGGAGGGTTGCAGTTTCGAGTCTTGTGTGGGTACGCAAATGTTTTTTCGTTTACGTTGCACCCCATAAGGTAGAGTAACGGCATGTCTGCGGATGCCCCGATCGCCGTTTCAGCCGCACTCCCGAAGTGCGATTACATCTACTTTGCGACGCCATCACGCGCCTCATTCACCATCACGAGGGAGTTCGTAAAAGCTACGAAGGCGATAGTTGCACAAATCCACAACACAGCGGGATTGCGAATGCCTTTGGTGCGCCGGCTCCGCTCTGGTGACAAAATTCTCTTGGCATTCGGCGTGGACGGTAACTACTCGCCGATGTTCCGTTGCACAATCTGTACTTCACCTAATCCGGTCAGAACACGCGACCGCATTTTCGATGTGTGCTGCTACCTCGATGAGTCGTTGGCCGAGAAGTTGCGGCACGCAGACTACCGCCCAGATCCAGTGGTGAAGCGGTATACCGGAATCTCCGTCAGCAATTTCGAGGACTTACGAGACATTCGGACCACGATTAGGAAGCCGAAGGGGAACAATACTCTTCGTCGGTGGGAAGAAGTTTTCCCGAGTTCGCAATAGCAACCGCGCTCAGTGGTGACCGCGCCGACCCGCATGTGGTCGGCATCCTTCGGAACCGAGCCGTCACTCCCGCATCGTGCGACTGCCCTTTCTGATACGATGCCTGTTTTATGAGACCCACACGTTTTGTCCTCCCGCTCCTCGCGGCCGCCCTGGCTCTCGCCCAATCCCCCGACCTTTATAAAGAGCTCCGCTTCCGCCTCGTCGGACCTTTCCGCGGAGGCCGTTCGGTCGCGGTTGCCGGCAGCGACGCGCAGCCCAACACCTATTATTTCGGCGGCACGGGAGGCGGCGTCTGGAAAACGGTCGATAGCGGCATCTCCTGGACTCCCGTTTCCGACGGGCAGTTCAAAAATGGGGACGTCGGAGCGATCGCCGTCGCGCCCTCGGATCCCAACACCGTCTATGCGGGCATGGGCGAAGCCTGCGTCCGCGGCAACGCGTCGTACGGCGACGGCGTCTACAAATCCACTGACGGTGGCCGCACCTGGAAGAACGTCGGCCTACAGCAGACCTATCATATCGGCAACGTCACCGTTCACCCGCACAATCCGGACATCGTCTACGTAGCGGCGCTGGGCCACCTGTGGGGCCCGAACCCCGAGCGCGGCGTTTACCGTTCCATGGACGGCGGCGCAACCTGGAAACTCGTTCTCACTCGCGGACCGAACGCCGGCGCCGTCGATATCTCGATGGACCCCAATAATCCCAAGGTCCTCTACGCCGCCTTCTGGGAAGAGAGCCGGAAGCCATGGCGGTTCGACTCCGGCGGTCCGGGCTCCGGCCTCTGGAAATCCACCGATGGCGGCGACAACTGGACGGACATCAGCCGCTCTCCAGGCCTCCCCCGCGGCGTTCTCGGCCGCATTGGCGTCTCCGTCTCCCCCGCCAATCCCGACCGCGTCTATGCCATCGTGGAAGCCAGCGACGGCGGCGTTTTCCGCTCCGACAACGGCGGCCGCGCCTGGACCCGCACCAATACCGACAACGATCTCCGCCAGCGCGCCTGGTATTACTCCCACATCTTCGCCGACCCCAAGAGCCCCGATACCGTTTACGTAAACAACACCAGCACCCTCCGCTCTACCGATGGCGGCCGCACCTTCCAGGTGATTCGCGCGCCTCACGGCGACATGCACGATCTCTGGATCGCGTCCAATAACCCGCAGCGCATGATTCTCTCCAACGATGGCGGCGCAACCATCACGGTTGACGGCGGCCGCACCTGGTCCACCGAAGAGAACCAGCCCACCGCCCAGTTCTATCGCGTGGCGCTCGATCAGGACTTCCCGTATCACATCTACGGCGCGCAACAGGACAACTCCACCGTGCGTATCGCCAGCCGCACGACCAGCGGCGGCATCACGGACCATGATTGGTACGACGTCGGCGGCGGCGAATCGGGCTGGATCGCGCCGGATCCGCGCAACTCCCAAATCGTCTACGCAGGTTCTTACGGCAACCTCATCACGCGCTACGACCATGCCACCGGCCAGATGCGGAACGTCAATGCATGGCCCGATAATCCCATGGGCTACGGCGCCGAGACGCTGAAATACCGGTTCCAGTGGAGCTTCCCGATCGCATTTTCGCCGCACGATCCGAAGGAACTCTACATCGGCTCCAACGTGCTGATGAAAACGACCAACGAAGGCCAGAGCTGGCAGGACATCAGCCCCGATCTCACGCGCAACGACAAGTCGAAACAGAAGTCCTCTGGCGGCCCGATCACGCAGGACAACACCAGCATTGAGTATTACGACACCATCTTTACCTTCGCCGAGTCGCCGGTAACGGCCGGCGTTCTTTGGGTGGGCAGCGACGATGGCCTGGTACACCTCAGCCGCGACGGCGGCAAGCACTGGGACAATGTAACTCCGAAAGGGATGCCCGAGTGGATCCGCATCAACTCCATCGATGCGTCTTCGTTCGACGCGGGCACAGCCTTCGTCGCCGCAACTAACTATCAGTTAGACGACTTCCGCCCGTACTTATACAAGACCAATGACTACGGCAAGACCTGGACCAAGATCGTCAATGGCATCCCCGACGACCATTTCACGCGAGTTATTCGCGAAGATCCCAACCATCGCGGGCTGTTAGTGGCGGGAACCGAGCTCGGGCTCTTCATCTCCTTCGACGACGGGGCCAACTGGAAATCCTTCCAGCAGAACATCCCCATTGTCCCGATTACCGACATCCAGTTCCACAAGCGCGAGAAGGATATGGTGGTGGGCACGCAAGGCCGCGCCTTCTACGTGCTTGACGACATGCCGCTTGTCTATCAGATCAACGATTCCGTCGCCACCGAAGCCGCGCACTTATTCAAGCCCAAAGACCCATACCGCATGGGTGGCGGCCGTTTCGGCGGAGGGCGCGGAGCCGCGGCGGTGGGTGAGAATCCACCCGCCGGAGCAGTGGTCTATTACTGGCTGAAAGACAAGCCGAAGGGCGAGTTGACGCTCGAATTCCTGGACGGCGCCGGAAAGGTGGTCCACAAGTTCTCGAGCAACGAAGCTCCGCGTCCGCAAGTGACTGAGGGAGCGATTCCCGAAGAGAACCCGTTCCGGGCCTTCGCCGGACCGGCGCGCGCGCCGGCAAATGCAGGCATGAACCGCTTCATCTGGAATTTACGCTACCCCGACGCGACTACCTTCCCCGGGCTCATCATGTGGGCCGGCAGCGTCACCGGGCCGATAGCCTCGCCGGGTAACTATCAGGTGCGGCTAACTGTCGACGGCAAGATCTATACCCAGAGCTTCGAGCTCAAGAAGGACCCGCGACTTACGACCACTACGGAAGATTATGCCAAGCAGCTTAGCCTGACGCTGCAGATCCGCGATAAGTTGAGTCAGGCCAACGAAGGAGTAATTAAAATCAGGGAGGCGCGCAAGCAGCTCGACGAATACGCTAAGCGAACGGATAACAAGGTGGTGTCAGATGCCGCCAAAGAACTGGAAAAGAAGCTCGCCTCAGTCGAGGAGGAGCTCTATCAGACCAAGAACCGTGCCAGTGAAGATCCTCTCAACTTCCCGATCAAGCTGAACAATAAGCTGGCATATGTGATGGGAGTAATTGAAAGCAGCGACAACGCGCCCACCCAGCAGTCGTATCAGGTATATGAGGATGTGGCTACGCAAACCAACGCCCAGGTCAACAAACTGGACGGCCTCCTTAAAACCGACGTAGCTGCGTTCAATAAGCTGGTGAGGGAGCAGAACATCCCGGCCGTCACTATTCCGACGCCGAACAAATAAAAGAGGACGACGCGGATGAACGACGATGACATTAATTTCATCGTCGTTTATCTGCGTCCCCGCCTCCGAAGCCCCTCTTCCGGCGGTAAAAGACGGCACCGGCGACGATCGCAAGAACCACCGCTGCCACAACCCAGGTAATCGCAAACGCGATCTTCGCCCGCCAGTCGCCGAACGGGTCGCTTAAACCTAGCGATGCGCCCGTTTCCCCATCCAGGAAAGATCGCGTGCGCAATTGCAGCGTGCCCCACACAATCGCCGCTGTGGTAAACAACGCCGCGGCTCCAAAGCCCAGAAACTTCACGCAAGACATAACAAACGAAAACGCCGCCAGTGCGTTCGGAATGTTCGCCTGCCGCTCATGCAAGGCGCAATACCGCAAGTGGCACAGGTCCTCCAGATAATCAGCAGCCGCGACCAGCGCCACCGGCGTCCACCACCAATCCATTACAGAAGCGCCGACCCCGAACAGCCGTCCACAAAACCACAACCCGAACAACAACACTATCGAGTAGACGGGAATGAACCCGAGCATGTCGCGCCAAAGAGCCTCGCGTACCAATGCCCGCATTCTCTGCGCCGCCTTGCCGGCCGGGTCAGCCTTCCTCGCCGAGTCCAGCCGCGCGGTCCAGTCATCCAGTTGCGCTTTCACTTTCCGCCCGCTGGAGCACATCTGCAGCGCCACGATCGACCCCAGGTTCGCCTTGCCCATCGGCTCCGCATTCCACACCAGGGACCGCCACAAAAAAACTCCAGACAGTTGCAAGGCCAGCAAGACACCAGCGAATGACAGCCGGGTGACACTTGCCGGCGCCGCTCCGCCGGACAGTTCCGGAAACATGCCATGCGCACCTGCCCCCACCGCATAAAGCATCAGCGCAATCGCCGCCGCCACCGTTGGGCCGCCGATCGCCAGCCAGGCAAATCCCTTCCAGGGAACTTTGCGATTGAACATCGCCGCGATGCAAGCCCCAACTCCTGCCGCGACCGGAACGCGCCAGTAGGATTTCGCGAACGTCAGCAGGAAATTCCAGTCATAGCGCCATCCCGCCGGAACCAGTCGCGTCACCACGTGCACGGTTCCAAATGCGAGCAACACGAACCCCATGGCGCGCAGCCAGTACATGGCGTCCAGCGAGGCGCGCTCCCTGGGATTCGCGCCCTTCAGCGCCGCGTCGAAGCCCCACAAACTTTCGCCCCAATCGATCAGCGGCAGCACCAACGCAATCGCCATGGCCGCCCACAAACCCGCCGTGAGATTCCACGACCATGCGCCGACGCTCCCATCCAGCGCCGGAGCCACGCCGATCAACTGCTCCACCGCGAAAAGGCCGCCTGCCGCAAGCGACGCCCAGAGCACCACCGCAACATACTCGCCCCACTTCGCGGCAAGCCATCGATGCTGTGCCGGCTGCGCATCGGCAATCGTCTTACCCAGCCGCCCCAATCCCGACCAGAGGTTCGGCGGCACCGCACCGCCTGCCCAATACTGCGCCACGGTGTCATGGATGGTCTCGTGGATTGACTCCATCGTGAAGCCGCGCTCATCGGTTTTGGCACTCGCCTGCGGCAAACTCTCCGGGCACATGGTCCGGTAGTTCGGCTTCGCGCGCAAAATCTTCGTCCACAGCGGCGGCGCGAACTGCGCATAGGAATCGGTCGGCTGTTGCTCTTTGCGCGACGGGAAACAGTCGATCGTCACGTCTTCGCACTCTAGCAACCGCTGCTCCGTGCCGTCCGGCCGCACCGTTTTACGCGCGCCGTCCAGCAGCCACCGCAGCGGCGCTTGCGCGAGCCGGTTGTCGTCATACCCGCCGCCGATATTGGAGTGCGCGCCCACAAACCAGCATTGCTCGATCTTCCCGGCCCACATTTTCCGCACCCGCTCGGCTTCCGGCTGCGTCGTGTCTCCGAAACCGCTGCTCTCCAGTTCGCGCTTGTCCGCCTCATGCCCCACGAAAGCGAGAAACGGAGTGTGATTGAAGCTGCTGCGATGCTCGTCAATCGCCAAGGCGTGACGGCAATGCTGAATTAACGAGGTCGGCCGCACATTATTGTGAAGGGCAATCTTGCTGGTGAGCCCCGGAATCGCCAGCGCGTCCCACCCGATGGCTCCGACGGTATCGTAAACGCCGAGATAGGTGATCCGAACGCGCCGCGACCAATGCACCAGCAACTCCTCGGCCGAGTTCCGCGGAGACCGCCGCGGATGCATCTCGGGAGCCCACGGGTCCGGCGTGAGGTCCGCAATCGGAGCCATACGTGGCGTAGCCGGCGGAAAGATCCAGTCCCATACGCTGTGGCGCTCCTCTTTCTCGCGCCCCAGAACGCAGTAGTTGTCCCACAACTCGCTGACCGTCTGGGGAGCCCCGCGGCGAAGCAGACCGCACAGGCTGATGAAGCCCACCAGCGACCGCGCGGTGTATGCCCCGCGGCTGAATCCGAAAATGTAGATCTCGTCGCCGGTACCGTCGTCGTAGTCGTGATAGTTTTCCACCAGCCAGTCATATGCATCGCGAACGTTCTGCTCCAGTCCGAAACCGAAGCCGCCGCCCGTGATGCTGTCCAGCACGCCCGTGCCCACCCCGCGGTGATAATACTTCTTCTGCTCCAGCCCGTCCGCCGCCATCCCCCGAAACGTCAGGTTGAAGTGGTGCAGAACATTGGTCGAGCTATCCTGCAGGTTCCAGGTGCCATCCAGACAAATGACGAGGCGTTGACGAGTAGCCATTGCCCGGCAACACTATCACAACTGGAAGCAAACGAAAAGAAATCTTGACCGCCCTCTTCCTGTCGCAGGTATATCCCCGATTCTCCTCGGGGCGGCACCGGCGCGCATCATTTTGACAGCGCCCGTATCCCCGGGCGCTGTACCCTGCCCCCGTGGCCCTCAAATTCTTCGCAGCCATCCTCCTCCTGGCCGCTCCCACAGACCCGACCCTCGCCGACGCCCTCGCTCTCCTCCAGTCCGGCAACGCTGCCGGAGCCGCCAAACTCCTCGAGGTCATCGTCAAGCAGGACCCGGCCAACGGTCGCGCGTGGCGTAACCTGGGCGTCGCCTACGACCGCACCAAGGATCTCGATCACGCCATCGCCGCGTATCGCCATGCTCTCGAAGTGCAACCCGAAATGATTGCACCGCTCCTCAACATCGCCATCGATTACGGCGCAAAGCACGATACCACCGCGGCGCTCGAGTGGCTGGCCAAGGCCAAGGCGACTCACAAGCTCGATCTCACGCAAGCGGAGGTCGCGCCGGAATTCGCGGCCATGCGCTCCGACCCACACTTTACCGCGCTGCTTCCCCGACCGGCGGACTTCGACAATCCCTTCGTCGAGCGCGTCAAGATCATCCGCGAATGGGATGGGGAAGCGGGCGGCGATCAGTTCGGCTGGATCGCGCGGCCGATCGGCGACGTGGATGGCGATGGCGTTTCCGATTTCGTCACTTCCGCGCCCAGCCATGGAGAGAATGCCGGACGCGTCTACGTCTACTCCACGAAATCCGGCAAGCTGCTCTGGACCGTCGATGGCAAGCCGGGCGACCAACTCGGCCTAGGCATCGAAGCGGCGGGCGACGCCAATCGCGACGGCACTCCCGATGTGGTCGCCAGCGCACCCGGCGCGGGTAGAGCCTACATTCTCTCCGGCAAAGACGGCAAGGTGCTGGTGACCCTCTCCGCTGAAAACGCGGCTGACGGTTTCGGGCGGCACGTGGATCGTGCGGGCGATGTCAACCACGATGGTTATGACGATGTGATCGTCGGCGCACCCGGCCACAACAAGCGGACCGGCGCCGCGTACATTTTTTCCGGACACGACGGCGCGCTGCTGTTGAAACTCAGCGGCGAACGGGAAGGCGATAGTTTCGGCGCGGCGGTCACGGGTCACGGCGGCCAAGGCGGCACGATGCTCGTCGTCGGCGCGCCGCAGGCTGGAACGAAGCGTCACGGCCGCACTTATGTCTACCGCTCGCTCACCGCAACTCCCGCCTTCACCTTCGATGCCGAAGAAGGCGGACAGGCGCTGGGCGCGATGTTCGTCTCCGTCCCGGGCGACCTGAATGGCGACGGCGTCCCCGACGTCTTCGCATCCGATTTCGCGGATAGCGGCAAAGCGCCCGGAGCCGGACGCATCTACCTGCACTCCGGCAAAGACGGCCGCCGGCTCTTCACGCTCACGGGCGAGACCCCGGGTGAAGGCTTCGGCACTAGCGCCTCCATAGCCGGTGACGTCGACAGCGATGGCCGCCCCGACCTCATCATTGGGTCCTGGCAGTACAGCGCGCAAGCGAATTCCGCCGGACGAGCTTACCTCTATTCCGGAAAAACCGGAGCGCTGCTAGCCACCTACACGAGCCGCATACCGGGAGACACCCTGGGCTTCGACGCCATGGGGATCGGCGATGTAGATGGAGACGGCTCCACAGACCTCCTCATCACAGCGGCGTGGAGCGGAGTCAAAGGCTACCACTCAGGCCGAATTTTTCTGATCTCGTCGGGGATCGCAAGCAAGTAACGCTCAGAAAAGAAAAAACCCGATTCGGCATAACCGAACCGGGCTCTTGATCTTGTGTGGAGCTATTAGTTCTCGACAACCTCCGAGCTGTCCACAGTTCGGCGTTCAATATACCGCTTTACGCGATCCTTGCGAGCCTGGTGGTGCGAACTTTCATCAATCAGTCGAAACTGTTCCTGTGCTTCTTCCGGGGTGTATTGGGATTTGTACATTCCCACTTAGTATATCAAGTCTTCGGCATCGCTGCTGCGAACGTCGTAATTCCGAGGGAGTAACCCCAAAGTCGCGGCGGAATGCGCTGGTGAAGTGGCTATGATGAGTGAACCCGAGGTCCACCGCAATCCGGCTCAGCGGCGCTTCGCTATCGCACACGCGTTCCAAGCCATGCCGAATCCGTAATTGCCGCAGATATTGATGTACCGCGAAACCGGTGTACCCGCGAAACAACCGGCACAAGTGATACGCCGATACGCCGACACGATTCGCGATTGTGCTCAAATCCAGATCCTGCTCGAAATGCCCCGCCAGCAGGCACTCGGCCTCATGCACCACGCTGCGAGCACGCACGCTTCGCTGAACCGCCGCCGGCGCTCCCTTGACCCGATCCAGCAGCAGGAGCACCGTCTCTTCCACCGTCATCGCATCATTCAGCGAACCGCACGAGACGGCGTCGAACAGCCGCCGCTGCAATAGATACGTCTTCGCGTCACAGAGCCCGCGATGCCGCCGGAACGGCGCCTCCCCGCCAGACTCCCGGCGCACGCTGAACCAGTCGCACTCATCGCCGCGTTCGCTGATGGGATGCCGTACATAACACTGCGACTTGTTATAAAACGTCACGGTGTTCGGATTCGCGACAAATGGCGCGGCGCCCTCATGCTCAATCTGCACGGCGGTGCGGGGAAACACGAAGCAATCATTCTGCGCGGGTCCGGTGTCGCGGAAATTCGGATACTCGCGGTGACATCGAAACGCGCCGATTCGAACCAGCGGCGACTCGTAAACGATAGTGTCGCTGAACAGCGGCTGCACCTTTGAGTTGACGTAGCTAAATGAAAAACGTTGGCTCGCCGCATGTTACTTCGAGAGCGCAGCGACGCGTTTATAACCATCGGGCGGTGCGAACAACTTGTCCGGCAGATTGGTTTCCTGTAACTCGGTGACTTCCGTAACGATCTCGCGCAGCCTCGGAGAATCCATTTTCATTTTCTGGTAGACAACCAATCCCGTAGGCGCGGGACCTGTCTGCTTCACTTCAATGTGCGGAATCGCCGGATGCTCTCCTGTGCTGCCCGTGGTCAGCACGGCCACCGCGCTGCCGCGTTTTCCGGCCGGCAAATTCGGAACGTCGATATACCAGGCGTCGATCGTGTTGATGCCCGGGGCGTCACTGCGCTTCGTTGTAGAAATCAGATGCCGCGCCGTGCGACCGAAACTTTGCTTGCGCTCGCCGGTGTCGATGGTGGTCCGCTCGAGCGTAATCACCGGCCCCGCCGCCGGCGGCACAGTCGGCTGGGGCGGCCATTCCATCACCGTGTACTCCTTACGGCCGGCGCGCCAGGCAAACTGACGCCGCTGCCCGGAATCCAGAACCGTGGTGTAGCCGCCGGGCGAATCCGTGCGCTCCAGTTTTCCTTTGAAGTACTCCGTGGTGACGCGGCCGTCAGTGCGCGTGACGATCTTCCACTCGGCGTGCAGCACCCCCGCCAATGCCAATGTCCCGAATACTGCCCAGCCTCGCCTCACGGTTCTATTGTGCCTCCGGGAATGAACAAACGAGAAGTGGCCGCGTGGCCAGCGCATCGTTTTCCGCTTACTATGGTCGAATGATAGACCTGATGTCACCGGAGGTCCGGCGCAATCCGTACCCCTTGTACGCGCAGGTGCGCGCCATGATGCCGGTGGCTCGCGACCCACGCACTGGTCTGTGGATGATGTTCGGGTATGAGGCCGTGAAGCGCGCTCTCAGCGATCCGGAAACCTTCAGCTCCGATCCGATGACCGGCGGTTATCCGCGTCCGGAATGGTTAATTTTTTTCGATCCGCCGCGCCACTCCAAGCTGCGCGACATGATTCTGCGCTCCTTCACGCCGGCCACTGTCGCAGCGCTGGAGCCGCGCATTCGCGAACTCTCGCGCACGCTGCTGGATGCCGCGCTGGCGAAACCCGAGTTCGACCTCGTGGAAGATTACGCCGCGCCGCTACCCATGCAGGTGATCTCCAGCATGCTGGGGATTCCGCTTTCCGAGTGGCAGCGATTCCGGCGTTGGAGCGAGGCCATCCTGCGCCTGAGCTACACAGCATTCGACGCTGCCAGGCAAGCAGAGGCGGCAAAGGAATACTTCGCCGTGACCGAAGAGATGTCCGGCGCGCTTCCGGCATGGCTCGGCTCCGGCGGGTTGCTGACTCAGCTTCACCGCAGCCAACTTTCGGCGCAGGAAATCCTCAGCTTCTTCCAATTACTGCTGGTGGCGGGCAACGATACCACAACCAATCTCATCGCCAACGCTGTGATCTGCTTGAGCGAGCATCCGGCGGCGCAACAGCAACTCCGCGGCGAGCCGGCGCTACTGCCGCGCGCGATCGAAGAAGTGCTGCGCTTTCGCTCGCCCCTGCAGTTCGTCTATCGTGTGCCCACCAGGGACTTCAACGGCATACCGAAGGGCGCTCTGGTGCTGCCGGTGGTCGGCTCGGCGAATCGCGACCCCGCGCAGTTCAGAGACCCCGATCGTTTCGACATCACCCGCGATCCGAATCCGCACGTCGCTTTCGGCCACGGAATTCATTTCTGCCTGGGCGCCGCGCTCTCCCGCATCGAAGCGCGCGTGGCCCTCTCGGATCTGATGGAGCGTATCCCGCATTTTGACTGCTCGCCGGACTGGCAGCCTCGCGAAGCGTTAAACGTGATGGGCCCGAAGGAGCTGAAGTTAATCGGCTATGCGCACGGAACCGCGACCGTCGCGGACTTGTGAAACATCTTCCGGCGTTGAATTGCGGGGCTGGACGCCGCTCAAGGCTTCATCGCAACTATAATGTTAGCCATGCTGCGCGCTGGGTTCCTGCTGTTGTTCGCCGTCAGCGGTTTCGCCGCCGGCCGGGTGGACTTTGCCCGCGACATTCAACCCATCCTGGAGAAGCGCTGCTTCGGCTGTCACGGTCCGCAGCAGCAGATGAAGGGAGTGCGGCTGGACAGGCGCGAGGAAGCGCTGAAGGTCTCCGCCAAAATCGTTCCCCTTGTTTCGGGAAAAGGACCGATTGTGATGCCTCCGATCGGCGCGCGGCTGACGGCGGACGAGGTGGCGAAACTCAAGGCGTGGATCGACGAAGGGCTCGTGTACCAAACGGCCGTGCATTGGAGTTTTGCTCCGATTCAGCATCCGGCGGTTCCCAAGGTGAAGCGTGCGACCCGCAACCCGATCGACAATTTTGTGCTGGCGAAGCTCGAGAGCGAAGGAATTGCACCTTCGCGCGAAGCCGATAAGCAGACCCTGCTGCGACGTTTATCACTCGACCTCACCGGCCTCATTCCGAGCCCCGATGAGATGTCGACATTCTTGAGCGACACTCGCCCCGATGCGTACGAGCGGCAGGTGGACCGGTTGCTGGCGTCGCCCCATTTCGGCGAAAAATGGGCGCGGCAGTGGCTGGACCTGGCGCGATACGCGGATTCCGATGGATATGAGAAGGACCGCTCCCGTCCATGGGCGTGGCGGTATCGCGAATGGGTGATCGATGCGATCAACCACGACATGCCGTATGACGAATTCACTGTCGAACAGCTCGCCGGGGACCTGTTGCCCAATCGCACCATCGACAACTTGATCGCCACCGGTTTCAACCGCAACACGCTGACGAATCGCGAGGGCGGCACGGATCCCGAGCAGTTCCGCGATGAGCAGGTTCTGGATCGGACGGCGACGCTCGGCACGGTCTGGCTCGGACTGACCGTAGGTTGTGCACAGTGCCACGACCATAAGTACGACCCCATCAAACAGCGGGACTTTTACCGGCTGAGCGCGTTCTTCAACACGCAGGAAGAAGTCAACATTCCGGCGCCGGAACCGGGTGAACTGGGCCCGTACCTGGCGGCGAAGCCGGGTTATGACAAGCAGCGGCGGGAACTCCTGGACGAGTATCAGATTTCGCGCCTACAAGCGGAATGGGAAGACCACCTGCGTTATGCCGCGTTGCATCCGGGCGAGCATCAGGACTGGGACTTCGCTTACGGCGAGTTCACGCATAACGTGGATAATGCGCGGAAAGTGCTGTTCCTGGACCCGGCGAAGCGCAGCGAAGTCCAGCAGCTCGCGATGAGGGACTATGCCATCTCGTCGTGCGGCAACCTGTTTCCCAAAGATTACTGCAACGGCTTCAAGTTGGGTGACCTGCGGAGTAAGTTGAGTAAGTTGACAGCGCAGACGGCACATATCAGTTTTGCGCCTGTCCTACTGGAGAACGACACTCCTCCCAAGACCTACATTCACGTGAAGGGCGACTGGCGGGAGCATGGCGACGAAGTGCAGCCGGGGACACCGGAGTTTCTGCCTTCCCTGCCCGCCGGTCCGGCAACCCGGCTGACGCTGGCCAAGTGGATCGTCGCACCGGAGAATCCGCTCACGGCGCGCGTGGAAGTGAATCGCATCTGGCAGGAAGTGTTCGGTCGGGGGCTGGTGAACACCAGTGAGGATTTCGGAACCCAGGGCGACCGGCCGTCGCACCCGGAATTGCTGGATTGGCTGGCGACGGAGTTCGTGAAGGACGGCTGGAGCCGCAAGCAGATGGTGCGGCTGATGGTGACGTCCGCGACGTACCGGCAGAGTTCGGCGGCGCGGCCCGACGTCGCGGCGAAAGATCCGGAGAATGCGCTGCTTTCACGGATGTCGCGGCTGCGGCTTCCGGCGGAGCTGGTGCGCGATGAGGCTCTATATGCATCGGGCCTTTTGGATTTGCGCATTGGCGGGAAGAGCGTGCGGCCGCCGCAGCCGAAGGGAGTCGCGGAGTTGAGTTACGCGGGCAGCGTGAAGTGGGAGGAGAGCACGGGCGCCGATCGATATCGCCGCGGCTTGTATATCCATTTTCAGCGGACGACGCCGTATCCGCAGCTCACCAACTTCGATGCGCCTTCGGCGTCGCTTTCATGCTCGCGGCGCAAGCGCACGGATACTCCGCTGCAGGCCCTCAATCTGATGAACGATCCGGTTTTTTACGAAGCGGCTCAGGCGCTGGCCTACCGGGTGACGCACGAGAGCACGGGAGCATTCGGCGAGCGGCTAAGGTTTGCCTTTGCCCTGACGCTGGGCCGCGAGCCGAATGCGCACGAGCGCGAGCGGTTGGGGAAATACTATGACGACGCCGTTCAGGCGCGCGGCGAAGTAAGTGCGTGGCTCGAGGTTAGCCGCGTGCTGCTCAACTTAGACGAGTTCATAACCAAGGAGTAAGTCATGGACGCGCAGGAGTTCCGGAGAATTCAGACGCGGCGAAGTTTCTTCCGCGAGTGCGCGGGTGGAATCGGCATTGCCGCGCTGGCGCAATTGATGGAGCGGGAGGGGCGCGCTGAGACAGTGGTGAATCCACTGGCGCCGAAGGCTCCGCATTTTCCCGCAAAGGCCAAGAACGTGATCTTCATGTTCATGGAAGGAGGCCCGAGTCAGATCGACCTGTTCGACCCAAAGCCGGGGTTGCAAAAGTGGAGCGGCAAGCCGCTACCAGCCGAAATGACCAAGGATCTGCGGCTGGCGTTCACGAAGCCGAATGCCGCGGTGCTTGCGAGCCCGCGCACCTTTCAGCCCTACGGGCAGAGCGGCATCGAATTTTCGGACTATATCCCGCACATCGGCTCGCGCGCCGACGACTTGTGCCTGGTCCGTTCGATGTACACCGATGCCTTCAATCATCATCCGGGCCAACTCTTGCTGTTCGGCGGAAGCATACAGGTGGGGCGTCCGACGATGGGCGCATGGGTGTTATACGGTCTGGGAAGCGAATCGCAGAACCTGCCGGGCTTTGTGGTGTTGGGGTCGGGCGTTGGGACGAGCGGAGGCACGGGGAATTGGGCGAGCGGGTTTTTGCCATCGACGTATCAGGGCGTCGTGTTTCGGAGCTCCGGCGATCCGGTGCTGTATCTTTCGAATCCGCCGGGAGTAACGAAGGAGATGCAGCGAGCGGAGTTGGATGCGCTGAAGGATCTGAACGAGGAGCACCGGGCGCAGACGGGCGACGAAGAGATTGCGTCACGCATCGCGAGTTATGAACTCGCCTTCCGTATGCAGATCGCGGCTCCGGAGCTGTTGGATTTTTCGAAGGAGAAGCCGGAGACGCTCGCGATGTACGGCGTGGATAAGGCGCCGACGCGGCAGTTCGCGACAAATTGCCTGCTGGCGCGGCGGATGGTGGAGCGCGGCGTGCGCTTCGTGATGCTGACGCACGCGAGCTGGGACGACCATACGGATTTGAATCGCAAGCTGAAAAAGAACTGCGATATCGCGGACCAGCCGACAGCGGCACTGCTACAGGACTTGAAAGAGCGGGGCCTGCTCGACGAGACGCTGGTGGTTTGGGGCGGCGAGTTTGGGCGCACCCCGATGGTGGAGATTCGCGATCCGCGCGACGCGAACAATGCGGGCCGCGACCATCATCCGCTCGCGTACAGTTTGTTCCTGGCGGGCGGCGGCATCAAGGGCGGGCAGGTCATCGGAAAAACGGATGAGCTCTGCATGAATGTGGTAGAGGACAAGGTGCATGTTCACGATCTGCAGGCGACAATTCTGCATTGCCTGGGTCTCGACCATACACGATTGACATATCACCACATGGGTCGCGATTTCCGGCTGACGGACGTCGCCGGGAACGTTGTTAGTAAGATGCTGGTTTAGGGTACTCGGATGGAGGAGCCGCGGCACCTTTTACCGCTTCCTTACGGGGTTGTGAAAAAATATCGAATTGCTCTTATGCCGACTTCAAAATGCGCTCGAATGCCCGGCACCTATTACCGCTCCCTCACGGTCAGGGCTCCGTATGTACTTTATTCTGCTAACGGAGCCGCGACCGTCAGGAAGCGGTAAAAGGTGTATCGAAAGGCGAATGGAGCGCGACGAGAACAACAGCCGGGTGTAAAAGGTCCATCGAAAGGCGAATGGATTACCTGACAAACGCCTGTGACAGCAAAACGAACCCAATCGCAATGAGCCCGCCATGCACGTAGCGCACGAAACGGGCCGCGCCAATCCGGGCGTTGATCGCTCGCCCCAGGAACGTCGCGACGATGACTAAAGGCAACGACCAGAGGTACAAGCGGCTAACCGTGGACGTACACAGGCCGGCAAGCCAGTAACCGCACAATCCCGCGACACTGGCCGGAAGAAAGTAACCCTGCAAAGTCGCGCGAAAATGTTGTGGCGACCATCCGCGGAGCGAGCCGTACAGAGCCAGTGGAGGGCCATTCATACCGTAAGCGCCCCCTAAAACACCTGCGCCAAATCCGAATAGCCAGGCAAATCGGTCGTCCTTCAACTGACGCTGTTGACCGGCGAGTAACGAGTACGCCGAGAACACAAGAATCACCAGCGCCAACGCACCTTTGACAACAGATTCCGCTCCAGCCCTCAGGACCATCAGGCCCAGAGGAATGCCCAACAGTGTCGGCAGCACGAGCCGGACCGCGGTCCCTGCGTAGACCTTGCGCCAGTCCTGCGCGATAACGATCAAGGCCACAGTGATCGACGCCATCACAGCTACCGGCGCTGCCACATTAACGGGAATGAGCAGCGCGAGGACAGGCACGGCAACCAGCGCCTCGCCAAATCCTAGAGACGAGCGAATGAGAGTTGCCACAAAGAGAACGCCCGGTACCAGGATCGACGCGGTGCTCGCAGTCATTGTTCCAGCGTATCCCGGAATTGCCGGCGAATGACATCTTGACAGCGTTTACTTTATCTTTTAAAGTACTTCTATAGACAATGCTAGAAGAAAGGGATAGTGAATGAGTAGTATTTTGACTACACCGCCAGTTGCAGGAAGGGCAGTCAGAGGCCGCTCCATCGGCGTGAAACTGATCGTGGTCTGCGGCCTTGCTCTCGCGATGACCGTCCCCGCAGCCTTCCTGGGAGGACTGGTCGAAGAGCGGACCAATCGCTCCGCTGAAGTTGTTCGCCAAATCAGCGGGTATAGCGGCGGCCAACAGACCTTTCTTGGCCCCACTCTTGTGGTTCCGTACAAAGGACGGTCGCCCGCAAGCTCGTCTTCCCGCGACGTGTACATAGTGTTCCCCGCGGAAGGCTCGGCGGTGCTCAAGACCGTAACTGAGGAGCGCCGGCGGTCGCTGTTTAAAGTCCCTGTATTCCGTGCGGATCTGGCGTTCGATGCCACCTTCGACCTCACCGCGGAGCCCTCCGCCATACCTCCTGGCGTCGAGTTAGATTGGGAAAGAGGCGAGCTCGTCGTCGGCGCCACCTATCTCCGGGGAGCAGTGGACGACGCGAGAATAACGGCCGACGGCAAGCTTGCCGTGCTGGCACCGTCGTCCACACTGCCGGAGCTTGGAATCGGCACTGACCAGAAGGGGCGTCGCGCGCTGAAGTTGCTGGGGACCAGGATCGATGCGACGGCAATCCGAGGTTCACGCTTTCATGTGACGTCCAACATGAAGTTTTCAGGCGCACAACGCGTCGCTGTTCTTTCGTATGGAAAGACGACTCGCCTCGCCGCGCAGGGCGACTGGCCGAATCCGGGCTTCGATGGAGGTTTTCTGCCGGCGAGGCGATCAATCTCGCGAAACGGGTATACGGCGGAGTGGTTCATCCCGTTCATTGCACGCGCAGTGCGCTCCGAAGGTCCGGCGGACTCCATCGCCGGGCTTGAGACCACCGCGCTTGGCACATCCTTCATCCAGGTAGCGGATCCATATCAGTCCGTGAATCGATGCCTCAAGTACGTGTTGCTCTTCGTTGGGCTGATTTTCCTCTCGTATTTCGCAATGGAGGTCGCAACCGCCAAGCGAGTTCACCCGGCGCAATACATTCTGGTTGGAATCGCGCAAATCATTTTACCTGCTGTTGCTGTCGCTGGCGGAAAGGGTCGGCTTCGACTGGGCATTCCTGATTGCGGGCGGAGTGACTGTGGCCCTACTTGCCGCAAACGCGGGCGCCGTGTTTGCGAGCCGGGCACAGGGGCTCCGCGCATTCGTTATTTTCAGTCTTGTATGTCTTGATCTATATGCTGTTGCGGGCTGAGGATAATGCGCTGCTCATCGGCGCCATCGCCAGCTTCCTCGCAGTGGCTGCGACGATGTACCTGACGCGGAAGATCGACTGGTACAATCCCCTACCGAATGCCGGCGGCTCCCGCCAGGTGGTGGAACCATCCGGTCCGGGGACCTAGCCATCACACGCAACTAAGCCGCTCGACGCGGCGGTTCTACCTTTTCTTCCACGTTCACGCGCACCGCACCGGGCTTCGGCGCGGCGGGACGCGAGTGCGCCTCACTCCATGCCGCGGTCAGTTCGGCGCCCAAAAGGAAAATCAGCGCCGAGTAATTGATCCACAGCACAATCAGCACAAACGAACCCGCGGCGCCATACGCGCTCGCTACACCGCTATGTCCGAGGTAGATGCCGATGAGTGTTTTGCCGATCGTAAACAGCAGCGAAGTCAAACCCGCGCCGATCCACACATCCCGCCATTCAATGCGCGCATCCGGCAGCACCTTGAACATACACGCAAACAACGCCGCCAGAATCACGAAAGACGCGACAAATCCTATGGCTTGTAACAGAGCCCCGGAAAGTCCCTGCGGCAGGTAACCTCTCATGAAGGTGCCGAGTGCGGAGATTGCCGCGCTCGCCGCCAGAGAGACCACTAAGAGAAAGGCAACCGCGAAAATCATTCCGAGTGAGAGAATTCGTACGCCGATGAACGCCTTCACGCCACCTCGATTCGGATCCGGCTTAACGCGCCAGACGCGATTTAGAGAAGATTGAAGCTGTGTGAATGCCCCGGTAGCGCCGGCCAGCAGCGCGATTACGCCGAGCACCACACTGATCACTCCGGTGGAGGCATGCTTGCCCGCGCTCTCCACCATCGCGCCGACCTGCGCCGCCGATCCCTTGCCGATAAGTCCCTGAACCTGGTCCTGTATTTGGTGCTGTACCACGTCGTGGCCAAAGATAAGTCCCACAACGGCAATCACAATCAGCAGTAACGGCGCGATCGAGAATGTTGTGTAATATGCGATCGCCGCGGACATAGTAGTGCAATCGTCATCCAGAAACCGGTTGAAACTCCGTTTCACAAACCCGAACATTGCCTCTCCCCTCAACTCGAATCACTTTTGGCGTTAATCGGCGGCTCTTGTCCAACTAGAACGCGTTCGATGTCTTGCACGCCCCAATATCGCCGCTTTGGAAACCGGTATTGAACCATTGATCGCGCTGGGCCGAACTGCCATGAGTGAAGGTTTCGGGACTGATGTGGCCGGTCGCCATGCGCTGTAACCGGTCGTCACCCACCGCCGCCGCTGCCTGCAACGCCGATTGCGCGTCGCCGCTCTCCAGGATGCCTCTCTGCTCCGTGGAGTGACCCCAAACCCCCGCGAAACAATCGGCCTGCAACTCCAACCCGACCGAGAGGCGATTGCGCGCATTCGGATTTGTCTCGACTAAGTTGGAATACTTCTGCTCAATTCCCAGGATTTTTTGAACATGGTGGCCAATCTCGTGCGCGATCACATAAGCTTGCGCGAATTGGCCAGGGGCGCCGAAACGCTGGCTCAGCTCCTGGAAAAACGATAGGTCGAGATATACCTTTTCGTCCTCGGGACAGTAGAACGGACCCGTTGCCGATTGCGCCATCCCGCAGGCCGAATCGATACTGTCGCGGTAGACCACGAGCTTCGCATGCCGGTACTGCACACCCGCCTGCGCGGGCAGCATTTGCTCCCATGTCTTCTGCACGTCATCGAGCACGAATGAGACGAACTGCATCTCCGGCTGCTCGGCCGCGTCTCGCGTCGTATCCGGAGCCGACGCGCCCGGCGCAGGACCGGAAGACGTTAGCGCCGTAAACAGATTCTGATGGAACACCAAGCTCAGTACGGCGACCAGTATCATGCCGCCGATGCCTAAATGGATTCCGCCGAATCCGCCGAAGCCGCCGCCACCACCGCTCGAATCCCGGCGATCTTCGACGTCGTTACTAATGCCTCCCGGTGTCCAACGCATCAGTTATCCCTTACCTTCGTTGCAGTATGTGTTGAAGAGCGATTGTCAGTGCGAGTCCCCCGACCGCTTTCACCACGTCGGGATGCTGCGCGTAGAAGCTGCTCACCTCATCCACAATGGATGGGTTTTGCCGCTCCGCGTGAGCGGCGATTTGTTTCACCTGCTCCGGCGAAACCTGGCTCGCCTGTTGCGGCGTCACTTGTCCGCCGCCGAGCAATCCCGAAAGGCCGCCGCCCAGCGAGCCGAGAATGCCGGGCCCGGCGGACCCGATCAGCCGGTTCAACAGACCGGCTCGCTGATTCGGATCCGAGTGGCCGAAGAGGTTTGCAAGCATGTCCGGAAACGCGGGTGTCTGATCGCTTCTGAAGGCCTGCGACAATCCGCCGGCCACCGCCGAGGGCGGCGCATTCTGCACCACCGTTTGATAATCGCCGTGCGGGTCGGCCGGCGCGGCGGCCGTTCCACCGCCCTGCCCCGAATACCGCTGAACCAGGTCGCTGACTGCGTTCATCCAATCCATTGACTTACTCCGGAATCGTTAGCTGCTGACCCACTTGAATCTTGTCCGGACTCTGCAGCCGGTCGCGATTCGCTTCGAAGATTTTCATGTATTCGTTGGCGTTCCCGTAGAACTGTTTGCTGATTTTCGATAACGTATCCCCGGATTGCACGGTGTACATGCGCGTCGCCTGGCCGCCGCCAATGCCGGCGCCGGCCGTCTGCGTCTTCGGCGCCTGTTGTTGCTGCTGAGCCTGCGGCGCAGCGGATTCGTTCACGGAAATGTCGCAAACCAAATCGGAGTACGTAGGATCTACGAGCTTGATCTGGTCCCAAACGCGATTTTTCGCTTCCTGCGAGGGTGCTTCGGCGCGCATAAACAGCTTGTCGCCCTGCATGTTGAGGTTTTCCAGGCGCACCTGATGCTGCGCCATCGTATTTTGAACCGATTGATACTTCTGTTTGAGTTGCTCAAACCGTTGGTCGTTCTGTGCCATGCCGAAACCGTTGCAACCGCATCGCCACACCCTTCGCGCGGGTAATTCTCCACGATGTCCGCGATTGTGTCTCTGCTTACGGCTTGCCGATCAGAACGAAGGGAGCCCAGTAGTAGGGATGGGGATGGGTCTCGCGAACGGCTCGCATGGCGCCGCGAAGCGCTTCACCCGCATCGGGATTGGCGCGCAACGCGCCATAGAACGCGGTCATAAACCCGGCTGTGCTGCGATCGTGCACGTCCCACAACGTGAGCAACAGGCTCCTCGCGCCGGCGTGAAACATGCCGCGGACCAGTCCCAGCAATTCATCGCCGCCCGCGACCACGCTGCGGCCCGTGCTGCATCCGCTCAGCGCCGCAAGATTTACCGGCAGCTTCAAGCGATAGAGATCGTACAACGTCAGGTAACCATCGCCCAGCTTGATGGATGAGAACATGGGTCGGTCTTCACGAAAACGGCCGTGAGTGGCGATGTGTATGAGGCCGCCCGCCGGCGTGCGCTCCTCCAATGCCGTGCGCGTCGCGGCGGGGCCAAGCAGCAGTTCGCTTCCCGGCAACATGGCCGCCACTGCACGCACCTCGTCCTCAATCATGGGAGCTTTCTCATCCGGGACGCCGACCACCAACGCCCCCGGAGCGGTCTCCGCCGCATGTGGCTGGCTCGTCGCGTACACCGCCGCGCTCGGCGAGTAAGTGATCGCGAATCGATCGATCAGATACCGCTCACCGTCGAACAGCGCGTGCATCGGCAGGTGATGCAGTTGGCCGTGCGGCACAATCACCAGAGTGTCGCCCGCCAGCAGTTGCTCCACCGGACCTATCAGTTCCCGGTATAACTCCCCAAGGTGCGCACATGTCGCATCCAGCAGAATGGGATAACATGCCGCCACATATTCGGCGCCCAGTTGAAATTTCGAAAGTTGAAACCGCAGTAAGTTTGCCGCCTGCTCAATTAGTTTAGCGTCGCACAGCGGCACAACATCTAAACTCTTATCGGTGACGACGGCGGCAACAAAGCGTTCGCCCGTTTGAAAATATTCCAGCAGAGTGGTGCCAGGGGGTAGCGCGCGGCGAATTGCGTCCAGCGGAAGAGCGGGCGCGCTCTCCGCGTCATCGGCTGGCGCGTCTCGCAGCAGAGCCGCCAGTTCCCTCTCCAGAGCGCGGGCGCGTTGGTTCAACTCCGAAATTCGTTCGTTCGAAGGAAACGCCGGACCGGACTGCTCGGCCTCAAGACGGTGATAATACCAATTCAACTCCTGCTGTAAGTCGACATACTTACCGCTCAAGTCACGCGGAGCGCCCGAACCTGCTACAAGGTCGCGCAGGCTTCGCGACTTGGCCTGCTCCATATAACTGAACGCCTCTTCCGGCGTAAGCGCCAGGCGCACTAATCCGGCATAGATGCCCTGAGTATCCGCTGTGAAAGCGATCTTCAGCTCATCGCCGCGCAGGAGGCTGCGCAATTGTTCGGCCTCCTGCAATGCCGCCGCATAGTGGTCCCGGGCAGCGTCCGGATTGCCCTGCCGCTCCGCCACCTGGCCCAAAAGTAAATACGCCTGGCGCCGCAAGTGGGACGCATCCAGCTTGTTCAGCAGGCGAATCGCCGCGGCGCAGTGCGCTTCGGCGGCATATGGATCGTGAGCCAGCGCGATGCGCGCCAGAAGCAGGCGGCAAAAGATTTCGCGGCTGACGATCTTGCGCGAGCGAAAAAATCGCAAGGCCCTCAGGCAAAGCCGCCGGGCATCCTGCCCCTTACCGGCATCGTGCAGAATTACGCCCTTGTACAAATCCACCAGCGCGGGCCAGACCTGATTGCCTTCCCGCACGAACAGCTCGCGCGCGCGGGAAAACAGGTCGAGCGCGCGGCCCACTTCGCCCATGCGGCCCCTGGCAATCGCCAGATTCGTGAGGCTTTTGCCGGCTTCGTATTCCATGCCTAGCGCCTCGAAGCCCGTGAACGCCTCCTGCGCGGTATCGGCGGCCTCTTCATGCATGTTGAGCTCGATATAAATCTCGCTCTGATCCATGAAGCACAACGCGCGGTGGTATTGGTCGCCGGCCCGCTCAGCAGCCTCGCGAGCCTCGCGGAGAAGTTGCAGCGCCTTGCTGTAATCGCCGCGGAAGAAGTAAAGGTACGCGATGTTGTAATCGGCCTGCGCCGCCAGCGCCGGCATGCCGTGCGCGCTGGCGAACTCGCGCGCCTCCTCATAAACGGCCAGGGCGCGCCGGTAATCGTTCAACACGATGAGGCAGACAGCCATGTTGTGCAGCGCGGCGGCGATTCCTTCGGCATCGCGGAACGGCAGCAATTCCCGGTAGGCGCGCTCGTACGCGGCGTAGGCTTCCGCAAAACGGTCCTGCCGGTGCAGGATGTTCGCGGCATTCAACTCCAGACGCGCCAGGCGCAGCGCGTCGCCCGTCTCCGCGAAGATCGTCCGCGCGCGATTGGCGCTTTCCGTGGCAGCGCCGTACTCGCCCAGCCGGATCAGCGGCTGCAGTGACGAGCTGAGCGTACGGCCCACCTCCGTGCGGTCGCCGAGGCTTTCGAACATCGCGACTGCCTCTACGTACAGCTCAACCGCCGCCAGATTCCGATTCAGAAACCACAGCGCGTTGGCATTGGCGCGAAGAGCGAAGGCGAGGCTCAATGTGTCCCCACGGCGCCGTGCCACCGCAACTGCGCCTTCGGACAGTTTTAGGCTCTCCTGCGCATCCACGCGCAGCGCGTCGCGCGCAAGCTCGGTCAGCCGCTCCGCCACTCGCCGGCCCAACCAGCGGCCATGTCGCGCGAATGCGGCGTCCGCATCCGCTTCCAGCGCGCTTGTAACCCGCCGGCCCGCCATCCGCATCAGAATCCGGCTTCCAGCAGACGCTTCCGAAGACCGTCCAGACAGCGGCGGCGAATGAATCCGATGGATCCGATCGCCAGCCCCAGGGTTTCCGCGATCTCCGGATAGGAGCGCGGCACGTTTTCAAAGAACAGCATTTCGATCAGCCGCCGGCAGCGCGGCGGGGCCGCCATTACGGCATTGCGCAGCGCCTGTTCGCGCACCACCGCGAGCAAGAGTTCGTCCGGCGCGGCCATGGAATCGTCGGACTTCTCCGGCAGCCCAGCCTCTTCCACCGGTGACTCGCGCGCCTGCTGAGTGTGAAATTGACGGCAGCGGCTCATGGTCACCTGAATTAGCCACGCCGGCAGGGCCTGTGGATCTCGGAGCGTATCGATATTCGTCAGAAGATCGGCCACTACGCTCTGGAATATGTCGCCGCAATCGGCGGGCGAAAACCCGCGTCGAATGGGAATCGAGTAAATAAGGCGCTTATATTTTTGGATGAGCGCAGCCCAGGCGTTCTCATCTCCGGCACGGCACTCCCGGACAAGGCGCACATCCGGCGACGCGGGGTCGGCACTGGAATCCATTGTGGGCAACTTAAGATGATAGCGGATGTGATCCGTTCCCGTGCAGTTGCCGGAAGTGAAGTAGCATGGAGCGATGTTGGTTCGGAGCGCCGATTCGTCACTGGTGGTCATCGATGTTCAGGAGAAGCTCGCGGCTGCCATGGCGGCACGGGAACAGGTGGAGCGCGCCATCGCGATTCTGCTGGAAGCGGCAGGCTTGCTGAACATACCCGTGTTTCTTTCGGAGCAGTATCCCAAAGGACTCGGGCACACCGTTTCTGAACTGTCGACCAACCTGCCGGCGACGGCGCAACGAGTCGAAAAGACGGCGTTTTCCGCGTGCGGGTGTTTGCCACTGACGCGCGGGCAGGTAGTGCTTGCCGGCATGGAAGCCCACGTCTGCGTGCTGCAGACCGCCTTCGAGCTGCGCGCTGCCGGCCGCGAAGTTTTCGTCGTGGCCGACGCCGTCTGCTCACGCACGGAAGCAAACTCGCGCAACGCCCTGGACCGGATGGCCGCCGCCGGAATCGTCATAACGAACATGGAATCGCTACTGTTCGAATGGCTGGGCGATGCCGCAAATGAGCACTTTCGTACAATCTCTAAACTCATACGGTAGCGCGAGGAATCCGTCCTGCCGGCGCGTCTTCATTTTGTGGTTTCGCCCGAAGTCATTTCGGTGTACGATCTTGGGAACATAGGGGAGGGGAATTTCCATGGCAACTCCGGTCACCGGCTTTCAAACCTGTACCATCGTCGTGAACCTGTTTTCCGGAGCGCGCGACGCTCTCTCTCCCGCCGTCGAACCGCTACTGACCGTGCGCGACGGCAATCAGAACACCGTCACGCTGCCGGACAACGGCTTTCTCACGGCATCGTCGGCCAGCATTTCCGGGCTTCCCTTCTTCGATAATTTCGGCGATAACTACGCCGTGGTCGCTTCGGCGAACGATTACGAGCAGGCCGGTTTTTTCCCCGTGAAGGTGACTCCCGATGCCCCGGCCGTCGTCGATATCATGCTGCTCAACAAGAACGCGGACTACAATTTCCGCGATGCCCGTTGGGATAAGCTCAAGCTGAACCACGCCGACTATGCGGCTCTGCTATCGGCGGGAACGGTCGACGAGGCAACGGCCGCCAATCGCTACTCGGACCGGATGGAGCAGCATGCCGATTCCCTGGCCTGCTTCTTCAACCTGGCCACCGCCATGTCGCAGATCCATCTGCCCGACAAAACGCCGATGGCGTATATCAAGGAAATCATCTGGGACGAAACGTTCGCCCAGGACCGCTTCTTCGCGTGGGCAGACCCGGCGGTCATCGACCAGGTTACTCGGGCGGCAGCGCAAAAGCAGTTCACTCCGGAAGTCGGCACTGCTCTTTTCCATGCGGGCGCTACGCGCAGTTGGAAGCAGGTGCAGTTCGGTGAGGCCAATGTGCAGTTGACCTTCCATGAAAACGACCGCAAGGAGATCGGCGGCGTGCAGTGCGTGATGATCGAGCCGGATATCGATTATTACAAGGACCTCGCGGCGCACGCGCTGCTTGAAGTGATCACCAATAAGCTGACCAATTCGCTCTCCGATCCGCGGCAGGTTTATGTCTTACGGTGGATCGCCGGACGCCATGCCGGTATCCCCAACTTCGACCCTCCTTACACCATCGAGTAACTTATGCCGGCCATTCCAATCACCGACCAATTCGGCATCGCGCTTGACGCACAACCCGCCAACACCTCCGCTCTGCTCACTTACTTGAAGCAGATCCCATCGCTCAAGCTGGAATCCCTCGACCTGACTAAGATCGCCGGTCTCACGCTCGATCAGCCGGCCGTCCGCAATATCAGCACCGGCATTTCATTCGGTCAGCCCATCGACCTTGGCAAAGACGCGCCCAAGCTCAGCATCGCGGCGGGCGTCAGCGGATCTCTCAAGTTCGGCGACGATGCTTCCTGCTCGCTTGGTATCGAAGCCACCGCTTCCGCGAAGTTATCAGAGGCTTCCGGTGTCCTCTCGTTTGGCGCGGCGCCGTCCACAAAAGTCGAGATCACAAGCACTTCGCATTTTCCGCGAAACAGCGGCGTGACGCTCGCTCAGGCTGTCCGTGACACAGTGGACCAGTTCACCATTCCAGCCGCCGCGAGCGATCTGAAGGGCATGGCCGCCGGCCAGCGCTGCGAAGTTTCGGTGAACGGCAAACTGCGGTTCTCAGGCAGTGCCAATCTGCTGGCAGTGACCAATCCGCTGGCTGCCGTAACCCTGCCGTCTCCGCTGCCGGGCGTATCCGTTAAGGCCGCGGGGAACGTCAGCGTCGGCGTCTCCTGCACGCTCGAAACCGAGTTTGCAGTCAGCGCCACCAAACTGGATACCGGCCTGGTGCGTCTGGGCTGGCGTCGCAAGAAAGCATCGCAGGTCACGGTCAGCGCGAGCGCGAGCGAAGGGATAGAGGCGCAAATCGGCAGCACCGAGCTCTTTACGAAAATCATCGGCGCCATCAGCAAAGATCCCGAAGCGGATCTGAAGGAATTGACGAGCGCCGGGCTTTCCGCGGACCAGTCCGCCGAAATTCAGCAGGCGGTGAAGGCGGCCGTCGCGCGCAAGTTAGAGATTTCCGTCCAGGCTGCGTTTACCGCAAGCGATACGCAAACCACTGCGTTCGACTATGAACTCGACCCCGCGAAGTGGGACGACGCCTCGCAGCATGCCATCGATGCCGCCCTCACCGGCGACCTCTCCTTGCTGCACGCCGGCGCTCTCAGTGGCGTCACCTGCGTCCGCAGCATCTGGGACGACGTGCGGAAGCGCAGCCTCGAGCTCGACGTCAACCTCCTGGGCATTTTCAATTTCCGTTCCGTCTCTTCGCTTGCGCTCGAAGGCAAGGTGCTCGTCGAGCCCGTCAGCGGCGCGCTCACCATCACCGATACCGCCACCGCCGACCGCATCCGCTCCACTCAGGTGAACTTCGGCGCGGATACGGAGAAGCTGCGACGGGTGCTCGCCGAGAGCTTCCTGCTGACGGCCGCATACCACGGCAGCAACCACGAACTGAGCGCGCCTACGCTTCGTTGCAGCCACTCGTACTTCGACCTGCAGAACTCCACGGGCGTGAGCGAGATGTGGGCCAAGCTGCACACTGGCATCGGACTCGGACTGCTTACGCTCGCCGACGTCATGCTTCCCAAAGATGTTGCCGATTTTGGGCGCACCCTGTTCCTCGCCAGCGCCGATTATGACGACCGGCTGGTCCGCTCGATGTTCCTCGATTCCACGGGCACAGCACTGCCGGTGGAGTTATATGAACGAATGGGCCGCATGGCGCTTCAGTTCGTGGTCATGCCCGGCGATGACGACGAAGCCCGCCTCAAACCGGCAAGCGATGACATCCTTTGGAAGCGCATGAAGGAGGCCGGGCCCACCACGATCCCGAGCCTCTTTGTGTTCTTCGCGGAACCCATCCAGCGCGCCATCGTTTCCGATTACCTGACCATCCGCTGGTGGGCCGACGCGATGTCGAAAACCGCGCAGCTGCTCGAATCGCGGTCCACTACGCATGAGCAACTCGCCGCGCACTTGCTGGATGTCGCCAAGACCACGAGAGAAGAGTTTGGCCAACCGTGGGGACTGATTGCGATGAACCTGCTGGTGCAGCCGCAAGGTGGAGCGCGCATGGTCCTCACCGGGCCAATTTTAGCGCTGGAAAAACAACGAGACCTGGCCGCAGTAGCGACGAAGTAGGTACCGGTCTCCAGACCGGTACCAGGCGCCCGAAGCGCACCTACGACCGCGTCAACAGTACCGCCCGCTGCGCGCCCGCGACTACCAGGCTCCCGACAATTGTCTGCGCATCCACGAGGCGGAAGTCGCTGCATTTCGCCGGATCAATCGTAGTGGTGAACAAAACCGGCGACACCTGATTCAACAAAGTGGCGGATGTGCTCTCCACGGCAAGCACTCGAACATTCCAATTGCCGCCTGCCTCCGCCGCCGTAGGTACGCGATTTCGCGCGTCGGCGAAAATCATCGCGTGATCCGCCACCGACATATTCTCGAATGGATAGTTATTGCGCGACATCAAAAACGTCGCGAACTCAAACCCATTCGGAAAATCGCCCAGATGCATCACCCCGATGGCGTTCTGTTCGTCGATGATCTTGATGCAGTCGTACACCATCTTGTAGGGATCGTTCGTATAGCGCAGCAGCAGAATCGGGTCGCCCTGCTTGAAGTACGCGCGCCGGTCGTCGGGATACGCCACTTGCCGCACTTCGGGAAGGCCGGGCAGCGCGGTTAACTCGTAATTCACCACGTAACCCTTCACCACCGAATCCTGAATGCTGTCGAAACGCTTCCAGAAGCTTCCGCCCGCAAAGACGCGACCCATACCGACGGCATCGTTGCCCAACAGTGCCGCGCGAATCTTCTGCTCCCAACCCAGAATCGTATCCTCGGCAAACGATCCCTTCCAGAACGAATCGTGGAAGATCCGCCGCTGATTGTAATCGATGCGCACCGTCTGCCGGTTGATCAGCTCCTCCAGCGGACGCGTCGGTGTGTCATGCAGTATCTTCTGTAAGTCCGGGCTCGGACGCGTCGTGAAATAATCCGGCGTCTCCGCGCCACGGGCCACTTCCGCGCGCACATCCGTAGCAAGCTGCAGCGCGGGAAACCCGAGCGGATCGTATTCGCGCTGCACGAACTGCGCCGTGAACGCGATGAATCGCAGCCGCGCCTGAAGCTGCATCACCGGATCGCTGGTGCCGGTTACCTGGAAAGACGCCAGAAAGCCGGCCAGATTCGAGACGGCCGCCAGATCCTCGAACGTCTCGAACTTCAGGCAGCCGCCGCCGAGCACCTTCGCCGTGCCGTCCGCCAGCACCTGCGTCACGCGCGTGTAAAGCGTCGTGTAATCGCCCAGGAGATCCGCCATCGACGTGAAGCCGGAGCCCTTCTGCATGTACTTCGTGCCGTCCAGCGCATAGCGATTTCCGGCTGTGTCGGCGAATTCGATGTGATACCGCATCTCCGCCTCGCCGGTCTGCTGGTTGACGCGAAGATAGTTGAACCTGCTGTTGCCTTCATCGATGGTGAACGTCGCGGGCGCGTGTCCGGCGAAATTCGCGAACGTGATCGTTCCCTTCAACTGCGCCTCATGCTCATAGCCATCGACGAACTCGTTGACGTCGCGAATCGCCATCCGCACGGCGAACTCACACGCCCCCGATCCACCGGGCGCCGCCGGATCCGTGCCGGCCGCGGGCGCATCGCCGCCCGGCAGATACCAGCCCGTCATCGTCTCGTCGAAGGTCATCCCGACCCCGTCGGGTAATTGAACGTCGAGGAACGGCTTGAGCAGCGTGTTCTCCGGAAGCTGCGCGCCTTCCATGCGCGTCAGCATGTAATAGAAGCCGAACTGCCCGCCCGCTTCGGTGTGGAACAATCCGAGCGATGTGCTCCCGACCAGCGGACCGAGCGCGCCGGGAAGCTGAGTCATGTACTTGCCCACCAGAAAATCGCCTGTTACGCTGCGGATCTCGTCGTGAAACGTGGTGAAGTCGTTGAGCTGAAAATGATCCTGCAGGAATGCCGGCGTGACGAGTCCTTCCATCAACCCCATCAGCTGGTAGTTGGCCGTGAACCGCCCGTCCGGCAAATTCTTAAACTGCAGATACGCCACGCCTGCGGAGTGATTTGCGTTCGAAATCACGTCCATGCGCCAAACGCCGTTCAGCTGTGCAGCCGTGGGAGCCGCGCCCGCTGCGTACATTGACGCGTGATCTTCAACCGTCATGTCCGTGAACGCATAGCGGCGTGTCATAGGAAACGTGAACAGCCGCGCCCCGTTCGGATACTCGCCCAGGTACACTCGCCCGATCAGTAAATCTTCATTGATGATTTTGAAAATATCGTAGAAGCCCTGCCACGGCGGATCCACATACTTCAGCAGAATATACTTCCCCGGCTCTAGCGTCCCGCCGCCGTGCCCCACCTCCACTTCTTCCAAACTGTTGCGCGCGTGAATGCGGCCGTCGGTGTCGCTCGTAATGCCCGTGTACGTGCCGCCCTGCTTGTGGAACTCTTTGCGAAATCCCGTGAAGATCGCCGATGACATGGCATTCAGCACGTGCCCCCGCGGGAAAAACCCTTTCCACGCCTGGTCGTTGCGAATCGTTTCCGCCGCAGTGTCGATCGTGGGCGCGCCGCCCGCGTTCAACAGCGCATCAATGCCCATCGTGGGACAGCGGCGGAACAGCATCTCGAGCTGCCCTTCATCGTAAGTGACCACGTCGAGCGGGTCGATCCCGGACATGCTCACGGCAGCCGGTGGCTTGGGATAATCTACGCCGGAGAGCTGCTGAATCTTGCGCTCCACGAAGCGTTCCGTCAAAGCCGAAATGGTCATCAGCGGATTCACGCCGAGCGCGCTCGGCACCACCGAGCCGTCCGTCACCGAAAGTCCGGTATGAACACTACCGTCGGCGGCATACACGCGTCCGAACGGGTCCACCGCGCCTTGTAAATGGTCGTCGCCCATCGGGCATCCGCCCAGCGGATGGGCCGTTATGAGGTGCCCCAGGTTGAAGATGCTCCAGGTCGGGTTCGTGATGAAGTTGGCTTGCAGGGCGCGCGCGTGCCGCCGCAGTTCGCCGTTCATGCGCGTGAAAATCTGCTGCTGCCCGGCCTTGTCCCACGATATGCGGATGCGTCCGTCGGGCTCAGTCCACGGTGCTTCGAACAGAATGGTGCCGCGCGCATTGTCCTGCCCCATCACCAGGTACAGCATCGAATGGTTCATCGCGCCGTTGGGGTCGTGCAGCGGGTTGAATGCATTCAGGTCGCGATTCAGCCGGTCGGCCTGCGCCTGCTCATTGCCGGTCACCGTGTCTTCACCGCGGATGAGGCCGAAGACCGCCTTGCTCGCTTCCACATAAGCGCGCGGAAACGAAAAATCTTCAATCGTGATGCGCTGCGATTCCGGCAAGCCGTCCGTGTAGCGGACCGTTCCGACGATGTTCGGACCAGGCTCCGGCGAATCGCCCGCGCCTGGCCGGCCGGCCACGGCATACCCGAGCACGTCCGTCTCCAGCGCGCCGTTGTAGGCCAGTCCGAAGAAATCTCCGTTGCCTCCAAATTTCGTGCCGAGCGCCGGAGAAACACTCAGCCCTTTTGCTTCGCTGCGCAGCAAAATCTCGGTGGAGTTCAGCGACCCCGCCGCCAAAATCACTTCCGTAGCATCGATCTGGAAGTCGTCGCCCGAGCCATCATCGTCGACGTGCTTGCCGTGGATGCGCCATCCGCCGGACGCGCGTTTTTCAAGCCACTCCACTTTGGTTTGCGTCAGGATCGTGGCGCCGGCCTTGGCCGCCATCGGCAGATAATTCATGTATAACGTGTTCTTCGCGCCCGTGTTGCAGCCTGTGACGCAGTTGCCGCAATTGATGCACGGCGTCTGATGCGCGCCGTAAGTGTTGGTTCCATCGATCGAAAAGTTGACGACGATATTCAGCGCCTCGGCGCGCATTCCCAGTTCGCGCGCCCGCTGATCCAGCGCTTTCACTTTGCCGAGATCCAGTGCGTGAGGATGCGGATTCGGCGCCAATACCTGCGCGGCGCGCTGATAATACGGCGCCAGTGTGTCGTATGTGATCGCGCTCGGCCAGTGAAACTGTTCGAACACCTCGCGATCCGGCACAAGCGCCACATTTGCGTTGATGAGCGAAGTGCCGCCGAGACCCGAGCCTTTAATCACCGAAATATCGGGATAGTTGAGAAGCTCGTACAGCCCCAGCGGGTTCAGATCGCTGCGAGTCGCGCCGAGCACGTCCACGGCAGTCTCCGGAAACGCGCCCGGCTGCCACTCCTTGCCGCGCTCCAGAATGCAGACGCTCGGCTTCTTATCGAGCGCGGCGGAAACCAGGCGCGCCGCCGAAATCGCGCCGCCGTAGCCCGAACCGATCACGACGAAATCATAAGCCGGCTTTCGCTTGTCCCACGGAGTAGCGAGCATTCGGTCTCCTTTTCGGCTAGGCGCCGAGCATGTCGCGGAAATAAGAATTTAAGAGGCGGCCCGAGGGGTCATACGTGCGTCGCGCGGCGGCAAACGTTTGCAGTCTTCCGCCAAGCGCCTGCTGCATTTGCCCCGGCGTGATCGCGTCCGTCTGGTTGAACAGCGGAATGCCTCCATGCGCCGCGTTGAAGCCGTTGTAGGCCACCAGAAACTCCGGCCAGCCGGGATTGCCCGTGGACACCGGATCGATCGTCATCACCGGGCCGTCCCACGAATACGACAGCAGCGACCCCTGATCCTGCGCGATCCAATACCCCACGTTCAGCATGTTTGTGCGATATCCCTGCGTGCGGTAGTAGTCTTTGCAGAACGCAAAATAAGCGGTCAGCGTGTCCCCGTACTGCGCTTCGGGAAACGCCGAGAGGCTGAAGGTATACCGGCTCGCATCGGCAACCGCGGGGTATCGGATGATCTGGTCCGTGGCCACGGTGTTATCGCCGCACACCAGATTCTCCAGCTTGAAGCGCCACATCGCGCAGAACCCGTCGATGACGCCGTACCGTATGTCCTTATCGCCGATGTTCGCCGTCACCTGGGAGCAGAACAGCGGCCCCGCATTTGCCCACATGTAGTTGCGGAGCGGCCACGCGATGCGGTTTACGGGAGCTTTCGTCTCGGGGTCGTAATGCCGGAATTCCACCGTGATGAGATTGTCAAACGGGAAGATGTAAAACATCATCGAGTCGCCGCGTTTTTTCAGTTCGGGCAGCCGCGCCACAAAGTCTTCCAGCTTGAACGTCTCATGATGAACCGCCATGGGCAGAATCGGCCGTACCCGAAACGTCACCTCATAAACGATGCCGAAGGTCCCGTAGCTCGAACGCACCTGCTGCATCAGCTCCGGCTGCGCTTTGGTAACTTCCATCAAGTCGCCCGACGGCAGCACCATCTTGATGTGCGTGACATACGAGTTCACCTGCCCGAATTCGCCGGGCATGGACGCATCCTTTGTCCCGCAGCACGCCGCGCTGCCCGCCGAAAGGCTGCCGATCTCCGTGTTCACATAAACCTGAAGGTTTTTCTTTTCGAGTTCCTTGGCGATGTCGATGTAGATGGCGCCCGCCTCCACCGTGACGCTATCGGCGGAGATGTCGAGGATCTTGTTCATCTTCGACATTTTGATGAGAGTGCCGCCATCGGCGGTGCCGCAAGGGGAGGTCGAATGGTTTGACCCGACGGCCCGCACCGGCGCCGGGTACTGCGATGGATTCTTGAGGATCGAGACGATCTCGTCCCGAGTGGCGGCCTCCACCACGACGGCAGGGTGGGAAACGATGTTACCGAACCAGTTGGTGACGGTCGCCGGCATATGCCGGCTATTCTATCCAGACCTCATTGAAAACGGTATGGGTGAAGTTCCCCATCGCGCGCTGCGCTGCGGCCGTACCTTCGGTCGCTACTGTCCCAGGAGCCAGGCCGAAAGCGCCTGGTTGAGATCCAACCGCCCGTGATTCAGCCTCGAATCGATGTACACCGCGTGCGAGAGAGACTGCGCCGCCTGCGCTTCGGTGCAGAACGGATTCAGGTTCAGCAGCAGTGCCGCTGCCCCTGATACCATCGGCGTACTGAAGCTCGTGCCCCACGTCGCTGCGTACGTGCCGTACGGATATAGCGTGACCACGCCTTCGCCCGGCGCGCCCAGCCATACGATGCGCGAACCGTAATTCGAAAACGTGGAAAGCGTATCCGAGTTCGATGTCGATGCCACACCCATCACCAGGCTCTGGTACGCCGCTGGATATACCAGCGCCTGCTGCCCGCTATTGCCCGCCGCGGCTACGTTAATGGTGCCGTTCAAATTGCCCCATGTGAGCGCGGAATTCAATTGCTGCGACGCTGACGTGAAGTTGAAGCTCATGTTGATCACGCGCGCATGGTGGCTCACCGCGTAATAAATCGCACGGAGTACGTCCGAAAGATAGCCAGTTCCATCCGCATGGAAAGCCTTCAGCGGCAGAATCTGAGCCGTCGGCGCGACCAGATGGATCACGCCTGCGACCATCGTGCCATGGCCGAAATCGGCATATTGCGGCTGGTCCAAGGTCTTCGCCGTCGTGCCGTCCACCACCGCCGTCGTCGATTGATCCACCACCGCCGTCGTCGATTGGTCCACCACGGCTGTAGTCGATTGCGATACATCGCCCTTCTCATCGGCGCCGCTGCGGTTGCGCGTGAAATCGTAACCCGGCAGCAGAACGCTCTGCAGCACGGGATGCGTCGTGTCCACGCCGGTATCGATCACGGCAACAGTGCCCGATCCGCTGACGTGGAACTTACTCTGCACACCGGCCAGCCCGATGATGTGCGTCGCCGGCTGAACGACGTAGCCTTCGCGCACCGTCGTGCCGTAGTAGTTAATCGGAGTGGAATCGTAGAGCGCAGCGGGCGCGGAAGCTTGCGTCACCGCATCCATCGCCCTGCCCGTCTGGTCCACCTCGACGCTGAGAACCCCCGGCAGCCCGAGGAAGAGATTCAGACCGAGATTCAGCGGAGTGGTGACCAGAAAGACTTGGCCTTTGGGGTCTCCCAAGCTTTCCTGGACAGTACAGTGAAGCAGAAGGCACACGAGTTGAGCACCGGGAAGACCGCCACTCACCTGCAGGATCAGGCGCGTATCCGCCTTCGCCGAAGGGGCGAACCAGGAGAAAGTCAGCAGGAACAGAAGAACAGCAACGTGTTTGGCGTGTCTCATAGGAGCGCTCAGCAGCAGATCTAAATAGCCTATGCGGGCAAATTCGAAACTAAATAGGAATTGTTCTCAAGCTCAACGAGGAGTACGAGTTCCTCGCCCGGAGCATACTCCAGCGAAAATTCACCGGAGCCGTTGGTCTGTGTGCGCGCCAGGGCGTCCCGCTTGCGCATCACGGAAATGGAGCGATTATCGAACCGCCTCGCGGAGTTGGAGGAGTCCACAAGTTGCCCCGTGACTGCCACCCGGTCAGCCTGCGGAGCCACATGGATATCCAGTAGCAGCGTGCCTTCCTTATACAGGTAATGGACGGGCTGTTGACTCGGAGCCGCCGTCGCGGACCGCACCCCTTCCATCGCCATTTGGCCGAACCAGCTCAGGCGAGCCACCCGCAGGGTCGCGGCGCCCAACGGACGCAGGGTCGCGTACAGTGCCTGGGCCGTCCTCAGGATGTCGGCCGGAGGCTCGAAGGCGGAATCCGCAGCGGCCGTCTGCAGGACTCCATTCCACAGAGCCACCGCTTCGGAGCAACGCTTACAGCCCTCCGCCAAGTGGTTCTGCATGCGCGCACGCTCCTCGGAAGGCGCGCGTCCCCGGCCGTAATCGGCCCATTGTTCGATGCTGAAGTGATCTGTCATCATTCGTACTTACCGAAATAGAGGAGCAGCAAGCCGAGTTAAAAATATACCAAAGACAGGAACTATTCTGCCTCGAACAAAGAGCACGCTCCAGTCCTTCTAGTACCGGGACTCCCAGCGGCATGTGATCCGCCATACAGTCGGTACTGGCGTCCACGCCGATACCAAGCGCGCGGAGCCCGGCTGCGCGAGCGACGCGCTTCACCATATCTTCAGAATGTGTCATTAATCTATAACTTGTGTGGCTTCTGATCGTTGAGGATGAAAACTCGCTCGCGGCCGCTCTGCGCCAGGGGCTCGAAGAAGAGAATCATCGCGTGCTTGTCGCCTCAGACGGTCTCGAAGCCCTCCACGCCGCCGAAACCTGCGACTTCGACGCCATCCTGCTGGACGTCATGCTGCCCGGCCTCGATGGCATTCAACTCGTACGGCGCCTGCGCAGCAGCGGCCGCCAAACTCCGGTCCTCATGCTCACCGCACGCGACGATGCCGCCGACATCATCCGCGGCCTCGACGCCGGTGCAGACGACTACCTCACGAAGCCCTTTTCCTTTGACGTGCTGCTCGCCCGCCTACGCGCCATCACCCGTCGCGCCGCGCAGCCGGCCAAATCCCGCCTCCAGACCGATGATCTGCTCCTCGACCCCGCGTCCCATGCCGTCTGGCGCGCCGGCGCACCTGTCACGCTCACCCCGACCGAATATCGCGTGCTGGAATTCCTCATGCGGCGCGCCGGCCACGTGGTCTCCCGTTCCGCGATCATCGACGGTGTCTGGGGCTTCGAAGAGGACGTGGAGGCCAACACGGTGGACGCCTTCATCCGCCACCTCCGCGAAAAAATCGATGTCGGCCACACCCGCAAGCTCATCCACACCGTCCGTGGATACGGCTACATCCTGCGGGAGGACCCGTGAACACCCGTTCCATCCGTGTCCGCCTCACCGCCTGGTACGCCGCGATACTCGCAGCCACGCTCGCCATCGCGGGCATTGGCGTGTGGCTGGCGTTGCGTGAGAGCATCCACATCACCGTGGACAAAGAGCTCCGCTCCCGCGCTCAGGCCATGCGCGAATTCCTGCGGCAGGCCGAAGAGTCCCACGAAGATTCCATTGACGAGCTCATGGAGGACGCCTCTCTAGGCCCCGCCGGACTCGCCTTCCGCCTCGCCGACCCATCTGGCCGCTGGCTGTACCAATCACGCGCCACTACGGACTGGCGAACCGCTTCCGTCATCCCTGCGCAATTGCCGCCGCGCGGCAGATTTGAGACCACCGCCCACCGCGGACGGCCCGTTCGCGTAATTTCCGCCCGCGTGCCGATGGGCGCCGTACAGATCGGCGTTCCGCTGGATGAATTCGAAGAGATGCTCAACGGTTTCGCGTGGAGCGCGCTGCTTGCCAGCCCGCTGCTGCTACTACTGGCCTCGGCAGGTGGATACGTGATGAGCCGCCGCGCGCTCGCCCCCGTGGAGCAGATTTCTCGCAGCGCCTCTTCCATAGAGGCGCAGAACCTCTCTCAACGCCTGCCGCTCTCCGGCGCCGACGACGAGTTGGATCGCCTCTCCACCACCCTGAACGCTATGCTCGAGCGTCTGGAGAATTCCTTCCGCCGCACTACGCAATTCACCGCCGACGCTTCGCACGAGCTTCGCACGCCGCTGGCGATCATGCGAACCACTGCCGAAGTGGTCCGCCGCCGGCCGCGCGCGGAAGCCGAGTATTGCCAGGCTCTGGATCGCATTGTCGCCGAATGCGAGCGGACCACGCGTATGGTTGAAGACCTGATGACCCTGGCCCGCGCAGACACCGGGTCGCGGACTGCCGTCCGGGAGACGGTCGACCTCGCCGGGCTCCTGAGGGCGGCGTGCGCCGATGCCGGTCCGCTCGCGCAATCGGCCGGAATTACCCTCAGCGAAGGACCCATGGACTGCTGCACGGTGCAAGCAGACGCCGCCGCGCTTCGGCGCCTCGTGCTCATTCTGCTCGACAATGCCATCAAGTATTCGCAACCGCGCGGCTGCATCGAAGTGCTGCTCGCAAAGGCCGGTGACAAGGCTGTATTAGAGGTCCGCGACTACGGAATCGGCATCCCCGCGGAAGATCTGCCGCACGTCTTCGAACGATTCTATCGTGCGTCTAAAGACCGCTCCCGGAAAATCGATGGCGTCGGTCTGGGCCTTTCCATCGCCCGCTCCATTGCCACGGAGCACGGCGGCGCCATTGCAATCGCCAGCACACCGGGCCGCGGAACTACGGTCCGGGTCACTTTGGCTGTGGACTGATCGCGCATTCAGCAATTCTTCAGAAAGGCGCGCCATACTGTCTGCATCGTGCGAATACTGGCTGTTGCCGCCTGCGCTGCGCTGTTTCTTCCGTCGGGTTTCGCACAGAAGAAGCTCACCCTCAAGGACCTGCCGCCCGAAGCGCAAAAAACCGTCTCCGCCGAACTCAAGGGCGGCGAGATTCGAACCATCGGCAAAGAAAAGGAAGACGGGGTTACCCAATACGAGATCGAGACCATACGCAATGGCAAGCATCGCGATTTCAGTGTGGACACCAAAGGTAAGCTGCTGGTAGTGGAAGAACAGACCACGCTCGATTCCATTCCCGCGCCGGCCAGGGCCGCGATTCTCAAGAAGGTCGCGGACGGAAACCTCGGCATGGTGGAACTATTCGTCCGTGGCGGCACAACCCTGTACGAAGCTGCTTACACAACCAAGGCCGGAAGGAAGCACGAAGTGCTGGTTACTGCCGGCGGCGCCGAAACGAAAGAGTAATAGTAAGGAGAGCGAATGACGAAACGGATTTTCACGGTACCGGCGATTGTTTTCGCCGCCGGTCTGCTCGCGTCCACGGCCGCACTGGCGCAAACATTTAAGGTGGAGAAGTTCGATATCAAGGGCGAAGGCGGCACCGATTACGTCGCAGCCGATTCGACCACCGGACGAGTTTATGTTTCGCGCGGCACCCATATGATGGTGGTCGATGGCGCCACCGGAAAAGTGGTTGGCGATATTCCGAACACCCCCGGGGTTCATGGTGCAGGCATTGCGCCGAAGTCCGGCCACGGCTTCACTACGAACGGCGGCGACCAGACGGTCACGATGTTCGATTTGAAGACTCTCAACGTCATCAAGCAGATCAAAGTGGGACCTGGACTCGACGGCATCATGTATGACGAGCCGGACGACAAGATCATTCTGACGAACCACAGCCGGCCTATCGGCACGCTCACCGCGATCGACCCCAAGACCGGCGACATCCTCGCGACGGTCGAGCTCGAAGATACTGCGCCCGAAGGCGCTGCCGCGGACGGCAAGGGTCACATCTATGTGAACAACGAGGGCAAAAGCACCATTCAGGTGATCGATGTGAAGACCTGGAAAGCCACCGCGTCCTGGCCGCTCGCGCCATGCGAAGGCCCGACCGGCATCGCGTACGATAAGGCGTCCAATCGCATCTTCTCCGGTTGCAGCAATACCTCCGTGGTCATAGACCCGGCGGACGGCAAGATCGTCGCGACCATCAAGAACGGCACCCGCGTCGACGCTCTAGGTTGGGATCCCGGTAAGAAGCTGATCTACATCCCGAATGGCGGTCAGGGCAACGTCACGGTAGTGCACCAGGATTCGCCCGACAAGTACACCACGGTAGCCACTGTGGATACGTTCCCGGGCGCAAAGACCATCACGGTGGATACCAAGACGCACAACGTCTACCTCTTCCAGCCGGAGCGCGGTCCAGCCCCGCAGCCGGCGCCCGGAGCAACACCGCCGGAACAGGGAGCAGGTCGTGGCCGCGGCCGTGGTCCGCAAGGACCAGTCATCGCCGGCTGGTTCATCGTGATTAAGCAATAACCGCCGAGCGGGTCTTTACTCCGGCACCACGACCGGCTTTTCCTTCGGGATCCGCTCGTAGGTCTCCGCATCGATATCAAGGTGAGCCATGACGAGTTCACGCGGCGTGTGCGACAGCCATTCAGAAAGCGAAAGATCGTGGAAATGAGCGGCCCGGAAGACCTCAAGGAACCGTAGGTCGTCATCGCCGGTGTTATCGATATAGTGCGGCAGCGTCTTTTCGACATAGCCGACGTCGCCGGCCTGAAAGTCCATCGTGCGCGCCCGGGCGCCGGTGCCGACCACCGTCATTCGGGCCTTTCCGCTGATGTAATACTGCCACTCGTCCGCGTTGGGATGCCAGTGCAGCTCACGCATTCCGCCGGGATGTACGGTCACAATGGCGACCGCAACGGTGGTCGATACGCGGAATGCGCTCGAATCGACGATCGTCACCTCGCCGCCCCTCGTATCCTTGGCCGGCTTCAGTTCTCGCGGCCGGAACGAGAACTCGTGAGGCGAGGGGCCACGCCGTGCCGCCGCTTCCTCCTGGTCCAACCGCAATGGCCCGGGCACCGGGGCCTGAAATATGAAGAGTTCATCCTTGGAGACACCTTCCAGCGCTTTCGGGTCGATGCCAAAGTTCTTGCTGGTGACCTCTCGTGGCATGTGCGCCATGATATGCGATAGCAACACCGTTTCATGCTCCGAGAAACTGCCGTCGTCGAAGACCAGCAGAAACTCGGCTCCATCCGGATTCAACCCTTGAATCGAGTGCGGAATTCCGGTGGGAAAATACCAGAGGTCGCCTTCAAAAACATCGCGCACGAAGCTGCGGCCGTCCAGATCGATTGCCGTGATCCTCGCCCCGCCATAGAGCATGATCGACCACTCCGCGGCTTTATGCCAGTGCAGTTCGCGGATGCCGCCGGCTTCCAGCCGCATATTCACGCCGGCGAGTTCCCTGGCGACAGGCAGTTCCCGGGCGGTAACTTCGCGCGACCAGCCGCCCTGATAAACGCGCTTGTTGGCGAGCGAGAACGGATATTTGAAGACGGGCATACTGCCGACATCGGAGAGCGGCGGGACCGTGGAATCCGGATTGGCAGCTGCCAGCGCTGGGTTCTCGGGCCGCGGCACGGTGATGTGGTCGGTTCTGCCGGACCTGACTCCTCGAGGTTTATTCATCGTGGGCATATCTTCTCCTCATCTGCGGTGAATCAGAATTGCGGCCGTGACCGCGACCGCCGCAGCCGCCGCTATGGGCTTCCAGTGAATACGCGACCGCCTGGGCGAATGGACGGCACGCGGCAGCCCCATCGCGAGAACTTCCGAAAGGTGCATCGCGCGACGGTTCGTGGTCTGGGCGATCTGCTCACGGCAACTGAAACCGTCAGCCACAATGATGCTTTCAGCGGGAGCGCTGCGGACGCGCGGCAGAAGCTCGTGCTCACCCACTTTCATCGAAACATCGTAATGATCCCGCTCGTATCCGAAACTCCCGGCCATGCCGCAGCAGCCGGAATCCAGCAGTTCGGCGTCGACTCCCATCGCGCCAAGCATCTCCACTTCCGGATCCATACCCATCAGAGCTTTCCGATGGCAATGGCCATGCACGATGGCGCGGCGTTCCAGCCGCGGAGGACGATAGCCTACCTTCCGCAGGTATTCGTCGAAAAGGAATGTCTGCCGCGAAAGACGCTGAGCCGCGGTGCGATCGGGGAACAGGCTAAGCATCTCGTCGCGAAAAACCGCGGCGCAGCTTGGCTCCAGAAACACCACGGGAGTGCCCGCTTCGATTTCCGGCTGAAGAGCCTCAAACGTCTCCTCCAGACGACGTTTGGCCGCGGATAGCATTCCGTAGTCGTACAACGGCCTGCCGCAGCACAGAATGCGTTCGGGAATTGCGACCTCGCAACCGGCGCTCTCCAGAACCTCAACCGCTGCCTGTGCGGTCTCCGGCAGAAAGTAATTGTTGAACGTATCCGGCCACAACAGAACCCGTGTTCCGCCGGCCGTTTTCGATTCGCGTCGCGTGAACCAGCCGCGAAACGTCTGAGTGGCGAACCGCGGAATCTCGCGCTTTTGAGAGACACCCGCCGCCAGCTTGGCGATTCTGGCCAGAATCGGCGCATGCGAAAGGAAGTTGGCTACAGCCGGAGCACGGGAAGCAAGGCGAGCCCAGTCTGCGACTAACCCCATCGCGTAGGCAGACCGCGGCCGCACCCTGCCCTCGTAATAATGCGCCAGAAACTCTGCCTTATACGTGGCCATGTCCACGGACACGGGGCAATCGCTCTTGCATCCCTTGCACGCCAGGCACAGGTCCGACGACTCCTTGACATGCTCGTCGCGCCAGCCGTCGGCGAGCACATCGCCTCGCATCATTTCAAACAGCAGGTGCGCACGGCCGCGGGTGCTGTGCATCTCTTCGCGCGTCGCGCGAAAACTCGGACACATTGTGCCGCTTTCCAGCGACCGGCATTTGCCCACGCCGAAGCAACGCTCCGCCGCCGTAGCGAAACTGCCGTTATCGTGCGGGAACCGGAAATATGTTTCGACCGGGCGCGGATGATAGTCCGGACCAATCCTGAGGTTCGAATCGAGCGGATAAGGGTCCACGACCTTGCCGGGATTCATCTTCCACTGCGGATCCCAGATCGCCTTGAATTCGCGAAAAGCTCCGACGATCTCCTTACCGTACATCTTCGGAAGAAGTTCGGCGCGCGCCTGACCGTCGCCGTGTTCGCCGGAAAGTGAGCCGCCATAGCGGATCACCAGATCCGCGGCCTCCTGCATGAAATTGCGGTACGCACGCACTCCCTCGACCGTTTTCAAATCAAATGTGATGCGGCAGTGGACGCAGCCATCGCCAAAATGGCCGAAGATTGTCCAACGGTATTGGAACTTGCGCAGCAGCTTGTCAAAGTCGCGAAGGTAGTTGCCCAGCACTTCCGGTGCGACCGCGGCATCCTCCCACGAGGGCCATGCCTCCTCGACATGCGGCACGCGGCTGGCGCCGACACCCGCTTCCCGGATGTGCCAAACCTCGTGCTGCTCCGCCGGGTCATCGATTACCTTCATTGCCGTTTGCCCATTGAGGTGGCTTTCGATATCCCGCTGCGCTTCCCGTGCTTTGTCGCGCGCTTCCTCCGGCGTCTCTCCGCCGAACTCCGCGATAAGCCAGGTATCGCCTTGGGGCAGCAGTTTCGCTCCGGGAGCTTCTTTCCCCTTCCGCCGCATATTCTCGATCACGTGCGCCTGAAATGCCTCGAGACCGATCGGGCCGTACTTCCGGATCGGGGCAGCGTGATCGCCGGCGTGAAACAGGTCCGGGTAGCCGATGATCAGCAGGGCGCGATGGGGCGGACTGTGCATCAACCGTACCCTGGCGCCGAGCACGATCACGCACGTGCCTTCGGAGCCAACCAGCGCGCGCGCCACGTTGAAACCCTTCTCCGGCAGCAGGTCGTCGAGATTGTAGCCCGAGACGCGTCGCGGGATGTGCGGGTAGCGTTCCCGCACGAGGTTGGCATACCGGTCGCGCAAATCGCGCAGCTTACGGAAGATGATTCCCTTGCTGCCGCCTTCGGCGATGGTCCGCTCCAATTCCGCGTCGTTGGTAGCTCCCACCCGCATACGGTCGCCATCGTAAGTCAGTATGTCGAGTTCCTCGATGTTATCGACGGTCTTCCCGCCCATGACCGAGTGGACGCCGCAGGAATTATTACCGATCATGCCGCCGACCGTGCAGTATTGGTGCGTCGCCGGATCGGGCGCGAACGTAAGGTGGTGGCGCTGCGCGGCATGGTCGAGATCGTCCCGGATGATGCCCGGTTGCACGCGGGCAGACTGACCCTCCGGATCGATCGACAGCAGCCGGTTGAGATACTTCGAGAAATCGATAACGACCGCGACATTGCATGTTTGGCCGGCCAAACTGGTGCCGCACCCGCGGCTGAGAATCGGAACGCCACGCTGCCGGCATTCATCGACAGTGCCGATTACGTCTTCAATTGTGTGTGGGATCACGACGCCGATCGGCGTCTGGCGGTAGATGGAAAGGTCTGCGGCATACAGCGCGCGGGACCCGTTGTCGAAGCGGACTTCCCCAGCGATCCGTTTTTTCAAAGCGCTGGCCAGATCGCCCACTTCGGCGGCCGGTTGGACTAATTTCGCTTCCGGAATAATTGCGGTTTGTGTAAGCATCCTTGCTCCTTCGATGTAGGCGACATGTTCTGAGCCGTACCGAACGGCAGCACCTCCCGCTCAAGCGTGTCCGACTTGGTGGTTCCGAATGAATAATGCAGGCGTGATGCCACAGTTCCCGGCGACCAAAGCCGGCGTGGCGACAGAAATCTTTTCTATTGTCAGTCGCGCTCTGCGCGCCCGGGCGAACTTCGTTCGCCGACCGGTCGCTACCCCCTCTGCGGCTGCCCGTTTCCCCCTCCGATGGGGGCATGTCGAGCATTCCCACAAAAGACCTAAAAATGTCCGAATATGCTTCTCGGACTCCGGCGCTATACTGTAACTTCAGAGGGATGAAATGAAGCGCTACGGCAAATTCGCAGCTTTGATCGCTATTGTGATCGGGGTTCTCGTGTGGCTCGCCTCCGCGGGCATGTCCGAGAGCAAAACCTACTATAAGAGCGTCGCCGAAATCGGGCAGATGGGCTCCCAGGCGTACGGCATGAAGATGCGCGTCGGCGGCGACGTCGAACCGGGCACCATACAGCGCGTCGGCAACCAGGTCCACTTCACCCTCGTGCAGGAAAACAAAAAGCTGAATGTTGCCTACACCGGCACCGACCCTCTTCCCGACACCTTCAAGGACGGCGCCCAAGCTTTGGCCGATGGCAAATTGGACAAGGACGGCACCTTCAAAGCTGCAAGAATTACCGCCAAGTGTGCGTCCAAGTATGAGCAGAAGCCCGGCCAGATGACCGGCGGTGCGCCTGCCAACATCAACACCGGCAAGAAATCCAGTATCTGAAGAGGCCGGTTCACAGAGGGAGTAATGGAAAATCTCGGGTCGCTAGCCATCCTACTGGCTTTCTGCGTTGCCATCTACGCCGCCGTGGCGAGCGTCGTGGGACGCGTCAAAGCCAAGCCCTTCCTTATAGTTAGCGGCGAACGCGCGGTTTACGCGGTGTGGGTGCTGATGACCCTTGCCTCCGGCATCCTGGTCTACTCGCTCATGACCGGGGATTTCCGCTTCGCCTACGTCGCCGAGCACTCCAACCGCACCATGCCCACGCTGTACAAGTTCGCGGCGTGGTGGGGCGGCCAGGAAGGCTCTCTCCTCTTCTGGAGCTGGCTGCTCTCGACCTACGCCGCCGTCGTGGTCTTCACCAACCGCCGCAAGCACCGCGACATGATGCCGTACATCGTCGGCGTGATGGCGACCGTCCAAACCTTTTTTCTCGTTCTGAACAACTTCATCGCCAACGCCTTCCAGATGCTGGCGACCGACAAGCTCATCGTCGCCGTCCCCGATGGCAACGGCCTCAGCCCGCTCCTGCAATATCCCGCGATGGCCATACACCCGCCGATGCTCTACCTCGGCTACGTGGGCTTCACCATTCCCTTCGCCTTCGCCATGGGCTCGCTCATCACGCGCCAGCCCGGCGAGGCGTGGATCCACACGACGCGCCGCTGGACTTTGGTCACCTGGTTGTTCCAAAGTTGCGGCATCATGCTGGGCGCCGCCTGGGCGTATCACGTGCTCGGGTGGGGCGGCTATTGGGGCTGGGATCCGGTGGAAAACGCTTCCCTGCTCCCCTGGCTCAGCGGCACGGCCTTCCTTCACTCCGTAATGATGCAGGAAAAGAAGGGGATGATGAAGGTCTGGAACATGGTCCTGGTCTCCGCCACCTTCTTCCTCTGTATTCTCGGGACATTCCTCACGCGCAGCGGCGTCGTGCAGTCCGTGCACGCTTTCGCGCGCAGCGATATCGGAAAGTATTTCGTCTCCTTCATGGCCATCGGCATCGCGGCCACTATCTATCTCATCCTGGACCGGCTGGATTATCTGAAGAGCGAAGCCGAGCTCGAAAGCGTCATCTCCCGCGAGAGCAGCTTCCTATTTAACAACCTCATTCTGCTGGCGAGCTGCTTCGCGGTCCTCTGGGGCACACTCTTCCCGGTCATCAGCGAATATGTTTCGGGCGATAAAATCTCTCTCGATGCGGATTGGTACAACCGGCTGATGGTGCCGATCGGCCTGTTCCTGCTGCTGCTCACGGGCGTGGGTCCGCTGTTCGCATGGCGGCGCACCAGCGTGGAAAGCCTGCGGCGCAATTTCCAATTCCCGGGCATTGCCGCGCTCGTGCTGATCGGCGCCCTGTTCGCCGCCGGAATGCGCAACTTCTACGCGCTGATCAGCTTCGGGTTCTGCCTTTTCGTCGCGCTGACGGTGACGATCGAATTCTACAAAGGCGCGAAATCCATCGCCGCCAAGAACGATATGAACCTATTGCGCGCCACGGTCGAGCTGACGCATCGCAACACCCGGCGTTACGGCGGATACCTGGTGCACATGGGAATCGTGCTGATGTTCATCGGCTTCACAGGTCACGCGTTCAACCAGGCCGAAGTGAAGGAATTGAACAAGGGCGACACGATGCAGGTGGGCGCCTACACGCTGCGCATGACGGACATGCAGCAGGGCGAGAGCCCGGATGGCAACTACTCCTGGTCGCGCGCCTATATCGAGGCCAGCAAGAAGGGCAGCGTGATTGGGCATCTCGAGCCCGAGAAGCGCTTCTACAAAGCGAGCCGGCAAGGCACCAGCGAAGTGGGGCTGAAACCCGGACTGAACGAAGATCTGTATCTGAACTTCGGCGGTATGAGCGACGACAACCAGCGCGCGGTCATTCAGGCGTACGTGTTCCCGCTCGTGAGCTGGATCTGGATTGGCGGCCTGGTGCTGATCGGCGGCACATTTGTGTGCCTTGTGCCGAGCAAGGTCAAGCGGCAGTACGCGCGCACAGAGGTCGTAGGGATTACGAAGAAACATGCAACGGTTAAGAATTAGTTTTCTGGCGATCGTGGTCGCTGTTGCGGCGCTGGCGCAAACCGCCTCGGAAAAACCGAGTGTGGACGTGCGGCGCGTCGGCCAGCGGCTGCAATGCCAGTGCGGCTGCAAGGATTCCGTGGCAACTTGCAGCATGCTGGAGTGCGGCTTCTCGAAACCGGCCAAGGAAAGAATCGCGAAGATGCAGAGCGTCGGCATGAATGACGAACAGATCATCCAGGCCTTCGTTCGCGATAACGGCGCGGCCATTTATCTCGCGCCGCCCAGCCCATTCGGTTGGATCGTCCCCTATGCTGTGGCGGGTTTCGGGCTCCTTGTGATCTGGGCTTTTGTGAAGAGCTATCGCAAGCCGCGTCCGCTGGCGGAGGTTGGACCTGTGAATTTGGAAATGGACGACCCCGCGCTGGCGAAGTATAAGGATCAGATCGAAAAAGATCTGGCGGATTTGGACTAACCGTGATTATCGCGCTGACATGCATTGTGGCGATCGCCGTCATCGCTTTCGTGCTCGGTGTCCGGCCGAAGGACCTGCCTGCCCCTGAACCCGTTTCCCCCTTCGCCCACCTGGACGAACGCAAAGCCGCGATTTACGAAAATCTCCGCGACCTGCAGTTCGAATATCGCGTGGGCAAGCTCTCCGACGCCGATTATCAAAGCACGAAGAAGGATCTGCAGAAGGAACTCGCCGTCGTTATGGCCGAAGTCGATCGGCTCAAGGCGGAGTTGGGAGTCCCCGATGCACCGGTCAAGTCCGCGCCCGCTCCGGCGAAGGCTAAGAAGCCCGCCGGCGAATTCGTGTGCGATTCCTGCGGAGCCAGCTTCAAAGACGCGCTGAAGTTTTGCGGCGAATGCGGCAAGCCGATGAAAGTAGGCCAGGCATGATGGTGTTCATGAAGAGCACCTCTTACCGCTACCTTACGGTCGCGGCTCCGTTAGCAGGATCAAGCACGTACAGAGCCGTGACCGTAAGCGAGCGGCAAAAGGTGCATCGAAAGGTGTTCATTCTCCTAGCCCTGGCCGCGGCAGCCGTGCACGCCGCAGTCACCGGAACCGTTGTCAACGGAACCACCGGCAAGCCGCAAGCGAACACCACTGTCACGCTCTACAAATTCGGACAAGGCGGCATGGAGCCTCTCGCGAAGGCGCAGACCGACTCGAACGGCGCCTTTTCATTCCCGCAGGACACGTCGCAGAATCCCGGTCCCGCCATGGTGCGGGTGGAACTCGACGGCGTCACTTACAACCACATGATGCCGCCGGGCACTCCGACCACCGGCTTCAACATGATGGTCTACAACGCGACCAGACAACAGCCCGCGGCCGCGAAGGTCTCTAAGCACATGCTGCTATTCGAACCCGCCAACGGGCAGATGGTGGTCAACGAAACCTTCCTCTTCAACAACCCCACAAAGACCACCTGGACCGATTCGCAGAACGGCACGCTGCACTTTTTCCTCCCCGCGAGCGCCAAAGATCAGGCGGACGTGAAGGCGACTGCGCCGGATGGAATGCCCGTCCCGGTGCCCACGGAAAAGTTAGGCAAGGGCGAGATTGAGGCCGCCAAGTTCGAAGTGAAGCCGGGCGAAACCCGCTTTGACATCACCTACACCGTGCCCTATACCGAGGGCGAACCGTTCACGGGCAAGATCTTCACTCAGGACGACAACACCTATCTCATCTCGCCTGCGGGCGTCACGATGAAGGCCGGCGATCTAGCCGACCTCGGCACCGAGCCGCGCACGCAAGCCCATATTTACGGCCTCACCGGCAAGACGTATACAATTCAGCTCACCGGAGCCGAAGTCGCGCCCCCGGAGCAGCCGGCCGCCGATAGCGACAGCAATAGCGGCCCGCAAATCGAGCAGATCATGCCGCGGCTGTATTCCAAAGCGAAGCTGATTATCGTTCTGGCGATGGGGATTCTCGCGCTCGGTTTCGTGCTGCTATACCGCAAAGGAGAAGCATGACGGCCGTCGCCGCGGAAGGAGTTTGGAAGTTCTACGGCGACTATCCCGCGCTTCGAAACATCGCACTCGAGGCGCCGGAGGGCGCGTGCCTCGCTTTGATCGGCCGCAACGGCGCGGGTAAAACCACGCTGCTGCGCGCGCTGGCCGGTTTCTCCCGTCCGGGCAAAGGCAAGATCCGCATTTTCGGACACGACCCCCGCGAACTGGAAGCGCGCAAGCGCATGGGCTACATCGGCCACGGCATCAGCGTTTACGATGAACTCTCCGCTCTCGAAAACCTGATGCTGTATGGGAAGCTGTACGGCCTCGAAAATCCGCGGCAGACCGCGCTGGAGTGGCTGGAACGCACGGGTCTTGCGCGCGTCGCCGGCGGCTTGGTGCGCGAGTTTTCACGAGGCATGCGGCAGCGGCTCGCAGTCGCGCGCGCATTTCTCCACGGACCCAGCGTTCTCCTGCTGGATGAGCCGTTCACCGCTCTCGATGACCGCGCCATCGCGGTGCTGCAAACCCTTCTGCGTGAAGCTCTCGCGGAAGGCAAAACGATTGTCATGTCCACCCACCAGTTGCGGGAAGCCCTCGAGCTTGCCTCGCACGTCGCGTTGCTCAATCGCGGACAGGTGGCATTTCACGGCCCATGCACGCCGGAAATGGTCTCCGACCCCGGTTATGTGTATGCGCGATACGGTGAGGGTGGATGAGCTTTTTTCGCCTGGTGGGCGTAGTGGCTGTCAAAGATTTACGCGCCGAGCTTCGCACCAAAGAAGCCATCAACGCTTCCTTCGGCTTTGCGCTGGTGATTCTGATTCTCTTCAGTTTCGCGTTTGAGCGCAGCATCGAAGGCGTGCAGGAAATCTCGGGCGGCCTGTTGTGGATCGTGTTCGCGTTCGCCGGAACCCTGATTCTGAACCGCAGTTTCGCGCGCGAACTCCCCAATGACTGCCTGGATGCGCTCATCTCCGCCCCCATTCCGGGCGCAGCGCTGTTCCTCGGAAAGGCCATCGCGAATTTCGTTTTGGTGCTGGCGGTGGAACTGGTATCGCTCCCGGTATTCGGCATCTTTTATAGCGTGGATTGGACGAAGCAAATCTGGGAGTTGTTGCTGGTGCTGCTGCTGGGCACCTGGGGGCTCACGGTGATCGGCACTATCTTCAGCGCGCTCACGGTGAACATACGGCTGCGCGAAGTGATGCTGCCGATGCTGACGTACCCCATCATGGTGCCAGCGCTGTTGGGCGCGATGCAGTTGAGCAGCGCGCTGGTCGCGGGCAAGCCCATCGGGCCGGACAATGTCTCCTGGCTGAAGATGCTCGCGGGTTTCGACTTAATTTACACCGCGGCCTCCATGGTCCTGGTGGAAACTGTTTTGGTAGGTTAATTTCTATGCGCGAAAAGATAGTCTACGCAGTCGGATTGATCGCCGTGGCGATCATCGCGTTCGATCTCTATCGCATGACGCAGATCGGCGAAGAGGCTAATCAAGGCGCGATTTTCAAAATCATTTTCTTCCACGTGCCGGTGGCGATTACGGCAATGATCTGCGCCGCCGCGGCACTAATCGCGAGCGTGCTGTTCCTCATCACCAAGAACTTCACCTTCGACGCGCTCGCCGTCTCGGTGACCGAAGTGGGACTCGCGTTCCTCGCGGCCAATCTGGTGACGGGCTCCATATGGGGTCGCGTAATCTGGGGCGTGTGGTGGGCGTGGGACGCGCGACTGACCAGCGCGCTGGTGTGCTGGCTGCTCTACGCGGGCTACCTGATGCTGCGCCACGCTATCGAAGAGCCGACGCAGCGAGCTACCTTCGCCGCCGTGTTTTCAATCTTCGCGTTCATTGATGTGCCGATCGTAATCTTCTCCATCAAGTGGTGGCGCACGCAGCATCCGCAGCCGGTGTTCTGGGGCGGCGGCAGTTTCCCCAAGGAGTGGCTGCCCATCTTTTTGTGGAACATGCTGGCCATGGTGATGCTCGGAATCGTGCTGACGGTGGTCCGCCTCCGCCAGGAAAACGCTCAAAGGGAATTAGATTCGCTGCGCCGCATGGCGCACGCACTGTGAGGGAATCATGCTGATCGCGATGTGGCTACAAAGCGCGGACGATATCCAGCGCGAAATTCACCGCCTGCAACATAACTACGATTTTCTGAGCTACGGGCTGATTGCGGCCTGGACCATTCTCACGATCTACGTGCTGATGATGTTCAGCCGCGAGAAGCGCCTGAAGCGGGAGATCGGGAGCCTGAAGGCGATGCTGGAAGAGCGGCAGAGATAATTATTAGCCGCGGATGAACACCGATGAACGCCGATAAAATTAACTAATATCTTTTATTATCGGCGTTCATCGGCGTTTATCGGCGGCCGAATATCTTAGCCCGCCACTACGATGGGAACTTCAGCGTTCCTACCAAATCCCGGACGCTCCCAATTTTCTCTCGACGCAGGAACTGCTCCAGTTCTTTTGCGATGTTTAGCGCGGCACGCGGTTCCCAGAAGCTCGCGGTTCCTACTTGCACCGCTTGCGCTCCTGCGATCAGGAACTCAGCCGCATCCGTCCCTGTCGCGATTCCTCCTAACCCAATCACCGGGATCTTCACTGCTTTCGCTGCCTGATACACCATGCGCAGTGCAATCGGTTTGATAGCGGGACCTGACAAGCCTCCGAAGCCTGCTCCGATTCTCGTGGTGCGCGTTTTTGAATCGATTGCCAACGCAACGAATGTATTCACCAGGGAGAGTGCGTCGGCGCCGGCCTGCTCCGCCGCTATCGCCACGGGCTCGATCGCACTGACATTCGGCGACAGCTTTACGATCACCGGCCTGCGTGCGATCGCCTTCACTGCCGACACGACTTCCGCCAGCAGCACCGAGTCGTTCGAGAAGAAGATGCCTCCGTGTTTCGTGTTCGGGCAGGAGACGTTCAGCTCATACGCCGCGAGTCCAGCGTGAGCGTTGAGCACGCGCACGACTTCCACATAGTCCTCGGTACGGTAGCCGAAAACGTTTGCGATTACCGCGGTGTTCAGCTTCGCCAGCGCCGGAAGTTTGTCGCGCGCGAAGGCCTGTACTCCGATATTCTGCAGGCCGATCGAGTTCATCATTCCGGACGCCGTTTCGACCACTCGCGGCGCCGGGTTGCCTTCGATCGGTTCGCGCGAGAGCCCCTTCACGACGAAGCCGCCCAGCGCGTTGAGATCCAACTGCTCCTTGAATTCGACTCCGTAAGCGAAGGTGCCGGCCGCGGCGATGATGGGATTTTTCAGTTCGATGCCGCAGACCTTTGTGGCCAGTGCGCTCATTCGAGAATGGCCTCGGCGAGCACCCGGCCGGTCGACGAGGAGGGCGCGGCGAAGCCCGCAACCCGCGCCAGTGTGGGCGCGAAATCGACGCTCTGCACAGCCGTTTCGTAGACTCCGGTGCGAAATGCCGGACCGTAGAGAAACAGCGGCACCCGAACATCGTAGTTATACAGGGAGCCGTACGAAACGCCGCGGTCCTGCCCGTATTGTTCAATCGCTTCGGGCCGGTAGGAGAGCATCACATCGCCCGAGCGCTTCACATGAAAGCTGTTTTGGAAACGGCGCTCCCATTCATCGTGCGCGGAGCAATTGCCGCCCGCGGTGTAATAGCCGGCGATGGAAGGTTGCTCCATGGCTGCGCGAGCCGCGGCTCTGCGCACCTCCTCTGCGTCGCGGAACCCTTCCGTATTCAGATACAGGAACGGATAAACGTATTTCCGCACGCGCCCGAGACTGTTGGTGGCGAGCGACTTGTCTATGGCAAGCGCGAGTGTTTCGCCGTTGACGGTGAGACGCGCGCGCGCTTCGTCACTGGGCAGCGGAGGCGCGCCGTGCGCGGCAGTGAGCAGGAAATTGTAATTGGCCTGCGCGAGCAACCCTTCGAGCCGCCGGTCCAGGCGCAAGGCGAGTTGTTGCATCAGAGGATGCCGGCCGCCCGTTTCGTAGCCGAGCCGCGACAGAGCGCCGCCAATGAGGCAAACGAAATCGACGCCGCCTCCCTGCCCCAGGCTCTCGCGAAGCATCAACTCGCTGAGAAGATCGAACTGCACATCCTGCGCGTAGGGCGACGATTTATAGAGCGCGAGAAAATCGTCGGGATGCGCGGGATCGTACGTCAGGACGCGCAGTGGCGGCGCATCGGACTTGGCGCCGACCGCGACCCACTTGCCGTCGCGCACCGCTTCCGGAGAATGCCGCTGATTGAAGGGAGCCAGCCACTGCGGCGCTTCTTCATTGGTGGTGTACGCGCCGTTCTCCTCCATCCAGAACAGCCCGGCATCGGGGGATCCGGCGAAGAGCGCCGCGGCAGACCGATCCATCGCAATCACGTAGACGCGATTGCGACTGTCGGCTGCGATTTCGGCGGCGAGAGTGGTGGCGAGAAGCGCTTCCTCGGACGCCGGAACGGGCCGCTTGGCCACCGTGTCGTACCACGATTCGGCGACGATTCCGTGCTGCGCCGGCCAGGCGCCGGTGGCCAGCGTGGCTATGCCGGTAGAGGTGAAAGCGCTCGCCGCATGGCGGCAATCCGGGAAATATGCGCCGTGCTCCATGAGTTTCCGGAATCCCCCCAGGGAGAGTTGCGGAGAGATGGCGTCCAGGTAATCCGGCCGGAATTGCTCCAGGACTACAGTGACCACTAGCTTCGGTCTAGGGGCACTCCATACCTTCGGTAGGCATAAGCCCGCAGAAAGTGAAAAAGCGAAGTTTCTGCGTGAAAATCTCATGCAAAAAGAGTGTAACAGACAGGAAACTGGTGATATAGTGTTATCTTCAATACCGGCTTCCTCTTGGACCTGGCGACCCAATGAAAGAGCAAGAAAGCATACTCGGATTGGCCACAATCCGCCAGAATCGTGGCGTATCGCTACAAGACATCTCGGCTTCGACCAAGATCAGCGTGCGCTGCCTGCAAGCGATTGAGGGCGGCGACTTCCGGAAACTTCCGGGCGGCATTTACAACACCAGTTACATCAAGCAATATGCGCGCGCGATCGATTACGATGAGGGCGAGTTGCTGGCGTTCTATCATCGCGTGATGTCCGGTGAGGCGGTGAAGCCGGAAGCCAAAGGCAAGCCGATCATCAACAATTTCCGGCCCGCCTCCGGCATGATCGGCGGATAATTCCTGCGACCGGCGTGGCCCACGGATGCATGACGTGAGGCCGGTGCCTACTTTGCCATCTTCGTCGCGAACTTCGCCACGTTGATGATCGCTCGTTCGTGGGTTCCCTCTCCTATTTTTTCGTTCTCGCCCCAGGCTTCCACCCGGAATTCGATTCGGCGATCCTTCACTGCTGTGATTTCGCAACGGAACGTCACTGCCATACCGATGGGCGCCGCAGCCAGGTGGTAGACGTCCACGTGTGTTCCTACGGTGTCGTAGCCCTGATCGAGCAGGGGGAACACCGTAGTGCGGCATGTACGCTCCATGTAGAGAATCATGTTGGGTGTGGAGAGCACTCGCGCGCTCTGCATCCCCAGGAAGTTGATTGCGATTTCGCTGGTTACGAGTATTTTTTCCTCGCCCTTCGTGCCAACCGGAATGTTTGCCATAGAGATTTGGCTTATGCCGCCGCCAGACCGGCGAGCACTCCACGCATGTACGCGAAGGATTCTTCCACGCCGGGCATGGGATTGTCCGCGTGGATCTCATACTCGAGGTCAACGCAGCCCTGATAATTCATTTTCTTGAGCTGCTTGAAAATCTGTGGGAACGGGATGATCCCTTCGCCGACGGCGACCTGACTCTCCTTCGCCGTGCCTTCCGGCCCGTCCTTGAAAAACTTCAGATCCTTCACGTGTATGTCCAGCAGGCGTGGACCCGCTTCGACGATGGCTTTCACCGGGTCGGAACCGGCGCGCTCGGAATGGCCGACATCCATGCAGAGGCCGAACCGCGGGTCGCGGCCTTTGACGGCGGCGAGCACAGATTCAGGCGACGGGAAATTCTTGTCCTCGGGTCCGTGATTGTGAATCGCGACCTTAATGTTGTACTCCTTGATGAGCTTTTCGATGGCGTCGAGGGCCTCGTGCACGGGGGCGGCGACGAACATCGGAATCTCCGCCGTCTTCGCCCATTCGAATAACGGCCGCAGACCGTCCACCGTAGTCACCTTCATGTCCGTATTGCCGGCGCTCATCACCTTCAGTCCGGCGGCGCGAAACTCCTGAACAGCGGCGCGAAGCTCGGCGCCCTGCAAATTCAGCTTCAGGTGAGGATCCTGTTTGATGCTGACGTAAGGCGTCTTGAGCTGCTTGATGAAATCGATGGTCTTGGCGCGATCGAACTTGCGGAACGTGTAGGTGGCGATTCCAAGTTTGATGCCCCAGGGCTCCGGCTGAATGGCGGCAGGCGCGGTTGGCGCGCACGCGGCGGCGATGCCTGCGCCGGCGGCAGTACTCAGGAAACTGCGGCGGCTTGTGGGAATTTTCATACCGTCTTCCATAGTACAAAGCTTCGCGCAGAACCGGCGCAGTGGCAGTGATTTTGCTCTCTATCGGTGTACTGGGACACGTACGTGGCCTCGGCGGCCAAGTGCGTTTTCACCCGGGATGGTTATCCGCGGGCATACCCGCGAAGTTACTTCGAAATTCGAATTAAGGAGCAGTATATGGCAGGCAAGAATACGGCAGTGTTCGGAATTTACCGCGACCGCGTAGCAGTGGAAGAAGCGGTAGAGCGGCTGCGCGCGGGCGGTTTCAGGAGCGCGGACATCTCGGTTTTGTTCCCGGACAATCAGGGGACGAAGGATTTCGCGCATGAGAAGAACACCAAAGCGCCCGAAGGGGTGACTACGGGCGCAATCGCGGGCGGAATTACGGGCGGAGTGCTGGGATGGCTGACCGGCATCGGCGCGCTGGCGATTCCGGGCCTCGGACCGCTGATCGCGGCCGGTCCGATTGTGGCGGCGCTCGCGGGCGCAGGCGCGGTCGGCACCGTCGGCGGAATTGTCGGCGCGCTGGTCGGCATGGGCATTCCGGAGTACGAAGCCAAGCGCTACGAAGGCCGCATTCGCGAGGGCGGCGTGCTGCTGAGCGTGCATTGCGACAACTCCGATTGGGTCAAGCGCGCGAAGGAGATGCTGGAGCACACCGGCGCGCAGGACGTCGCCTCGGCGAACGAGAAGGCCGGCGATTTTGCGAATGCCGACAAGCCGGCTCCTCGCGTGCGCGGCGCGGGGGGTGTGGTTACCGATGAGGAACTGTACGGCGAGCATCCCCCGGAAACTCGCCGCACGGACGTCGACGAAGTGGAGTAACTCGCAAGAAACTGGTTAGCGACTGGTCGGCAGACCGGTCGCTACCAGGAACACGGCTACGTCGGGCACTGGCGCATCCTGCATGAGGTCTTCCTCTTGAAACGCCCTGATCATCACCCAGATGAGGAAGATGAGCGCCAGCAGGGCGGCTCCGCCGAGCGTGACGATTACCGCTCGATTGTTCGGGCCTTGGGGAGTGCCGCAGTGGGGGCAACGAGGCCGGCGGAGAGGCACGGGCTGCATGCAGCGGTGGCAGACTGGTCCCTGGGGCTGCGTTGCCATGAAAGACAATTCTAACACCCGGCGGAAAACGGACTTAGCCCCGCTGCGGCTGTTTCGACTTTAATGCCGCCCGGCACGCCCGAACAGGCGGATTCGGATGACCAGGTGTCTTCCTTCGTTGCCGAAAAACTGCAGGAACTGCGGCGAGCCTTCCACCGCGTTCACAGCCGTGGGATTCGCGTGCGCGGTTACGTTGTTGCAGCCCAGGCGTAAGGCGAAGCGATAGCCTCGAAAGACGAAACGCCGCTCAATGGCGATATTGAGATCGAAATTCGACGGGAAGCGAGCATTATCGATGTTAGGGATCACGCCCGCCGCGGTGGTCACCGAAAACGGAAAGCCGGTTCGATAATCGGCCAGCGCGGAGATGGCCCAGTTCGGCCGATGCAACGGGAAGTAGCCCCAGGCGAGCAAGCGATTCGGCACGTCCCACATCAGCGGACCGGCATCGTTCACAACTCGTAGCGGCTGATCCGGATTCGGATCGAAGACGGCGTTCGAGATCGCGCCCGAATGGGTGTAGCTGGCAAGCCAACCATACTGATCGGCGAAAGACTGGCGCACCGTCACCGCGACTTCGTGGTAGCGCGTGATGCGCTGATTGGTCAGCGTGTAATCGCCGCCGTAGCCGTATTGCAACGGGCCGGGCGGCGCATAGACGAAGCCGTTGTTGCTGTTTTTGCGCATCCAATCCAGCCGAGCGGCGATGCGGCGCGCGAATTCGTGCTCGGCGCCCGCGCTGAACACCTGATAGGCGGGGAGGCGCAGGTCCCGGCCGGCGCTAAACGTGGTGACGAGCGGCGCTTGCGGCACGCCGGCGGCGTACGGAGTCGTGACGGCGCGCTGGTCGAGCGGTCTGGAGAATTCGGCGAGACTGGTGGCATCGTGCAGCACGTCAAAGCCGGCAACCAGCTTAGTGCGCACGCCGCCGAAGGGCGAATACGAAACACCGATCCGTGGCGAGAGCGCATAGTGCCGGACGAGCTCGTCCCAATCCTGCCGCAACCCGGCATCGACCGTGAGGCGCTCGGCTACTTGCCAGTGATCGTTGGCGTAGACGGCTTCGGCGAAGTTGGGGCGGCGGAAATTACCGGAGCCCTGAAACGCGGTGATGAGTTGGGGCGCACCATCCAGGCCGATCACTTGGAATGAGGACCGGTTGACGTCCGCGGTGTAGTCGGGGCGCTGCAGGTCCGTGCCGAATTGCAACTGGTGGCGGCCGAAGAAGCGAAAGCCCCGCGGGTAGTAGTTTGCGAAGAACTGGCCGCGCGTTCCAGTCTGGGTGGAATCGACATAGAAATTGCCCTGCCGTCCGTTGGGCGTAATCAGGTACCCGGCGGTGCCTTCCGGCACGCGGCGATGGTACACGCGTTGCCACGCGCCGCCGATTTCGAGAAGCGCTCCGGCGAACCAGGCGTGCGATTCCTTGAGCGCGAAGAGCTCTTCGTTGTCGCTGACGCCGCTGGTGGTGATGACGGGATCGAGCGGTCCGAGGCCGTAATGCGCCTGGTGATCGAAATTGGTAAGCACGTCGGCGTAGAGAATGTCCGACGGCGCCAGGTTGATCTGCGTGTGGATGAGATTGCCGGCCAGCCAATACTGATTCGTGTTCTGGCCCTTGGGCAGACCGGAAACGTAGCCGCTGTTGTACTCGCCGTCGAAGCTGTCGCTGAACCAGGCACGGCCTCTGACGATGGGTCCGGAGAAGCCGGCGCGCGGGTTCCAATCGCCGATACGGAGTCCGCCGCGATTGTCGACGCCGGGAATGAAGTCGGTGGCCGTGTAATGGAATTCATCGCTGCCGGTGTCGGTGTGGATTTGTAGATTCCCGGAAGAGCCGCGGCCGTACTGCGGCGATTCGCGCGAAGAATAGAGGTCCAGCGAGCGAATGCCTTCGACCGCGAGAAGTGTGCTGAACGTGTTGTCGATCGGGTCGGAGATGTCGAAGCCGTTGAGGGTGTACTGCGTCTGCGATTCGGAGCCGCCATGAAAGTGCAGGGCGCCGGCGGGGTCGCGGATGACACCGGGGATGAGAGCCATGCCGCTGCGCAGGCTGTGACTGCCGGAGTACGGGACGTCGTTGACCTCGGTGCCGCTGAGGCGCTGTTCGCGCTGCGTCTGCTCGGGGTCCACGGGGGTTGGGTTTTCGCCGACGGTGACGCTCTGAAAGGCTTCCTGCTGGGCGTTCAGGACAAGTGTGACGTCGTGGCCGGCGGCAACGTCGAGGAGGCGGTTCTTGAGTTCGAAATAGCCGGCCCGGTCGACCGTGAAATGGTATTCGCCGGGCGCAGGGAGGGTGACGCGGAAGGCTCCGGCGGGTGAGGACGTGGCTTCAATGGGCGGGTTGGGGTCGCGCCGGACGGTGATACGCGCGCCCGCGATGGGGGCATCGTTCTGGTCGACGACGCGGCCGGAAAGCACGATTTGCGCGGCGGCGGGGAGGATGCAGAACGCCGCGAGAACGAGGCGGAAAAGCATGAGGGCCCTAAAGGCCGATTATAGGGTATGCGCCAACCTATTTAATAACTTCGAATTCGAAGGTCATGACTTTGCCTCGCACTACATAGCAAAGGTAGTGTTCCCAGAAGCGGCGGTAGCGGGGGAAACGATTCACCAGAAATTCGAAGCCCAGATATCGCCATAGCGCCAGTAGCCTCAGGCGCACGATTCTTTCACGGAAGCGGGCTTTCGAATAATAGCCGAAGCCTCCGTGATCTTCTCCGAAATAGCGAAAACTGAAGCTATTTAAGTGGTGGCGGTGCGTGGGATCGCAGAAGGAGCTGAAGTCGGTGTAGTGCGGCGTTTCGAGGCGCACGGTTCCTCCGGCGCGCACCAGGCGGTGAAACTCCTCCATGGTGCGAATCACGTCGTCAACGTGCTCGATCACGTGGATAGCTGTGAGGCGATCGAAGGAACTATCGGCGAAAGGATAGGGGAAGCGGTCGAGGTCGGCAATCACGTCGGCGCGGCTGGCGGGATTCCGGTCGAGCCCGATGGCTCCTGGCTGCTTGTGAATCCCGCAGCCGACGTCGAGGGTTCTCAGCTTGTCAGCGATGTGAGGCACTCTTCCAGGGTCTCTACGGCGAAATCGCACTGGTCACGCGAGATAACCAGCGGCGGGCAGAGACGAATCGTGCAATCGCCCGCGCCGAGCACCAGCAGTCCGCGATGGTACGCCAGATCCTCCAGCTTATCGCGGAGTTGAGGGAATTTTTCGCGGGTTTCCTGGTTTTTCACGAGCTCTATGCCGATCATGAGGCCGAGGCCTCGAACGTCGCCGACATTCGGGAAGCGGCGCGGCCAATCGCGGAGGCGCGCCATCAGGTGCTCGCCCATGCGGCGCGCGTTTTCGACGAGCTCCTCCTGAAGCAGCGCGATGGTGGTGAGCGCAGCGGCGCACGAGACCGGGTTGCCGCCGAAGGTGGAGGCATGCGCTCCCGGGGGCCATGTCATCAGGTCCGCGCGCGCGACGGTGGCGCCGAGCGGCATGCCGCTGGCGATGCCTTTCGCGACGGCGAAAATATCGGGGTCCACGCCGAAATGCTCGGCGGCCCACATTTTGCCGGTGCGCCCCATGCCGCTCTGCACTTCATCCAGAATGAGCAGAATACGGTGGGCCTTAGCGACGCGCCGCAGCTCGTCGAAAAACTTCTGCGGCGGCACGATGTATCCGCCTTCGCCCTGCACCGGCTCGATGGCGATGGCCGCGACCTCGTCCGCGGGCGCGACGGTCTTCAGCAGCGTGTCTTCGATGAACTTCACGCACTCCACCGCGCAGTCTTCCGGTTCTTTACCGAACGGGCAGCGGTAGCAATACGGATACGGCGCATGCACAACGCCGGGAACCAGAGGACCGAAGCCCGCGCGTTGCGTCGCCTTGCTCGCCGTGAGCGAGAGCGCGCCCATAGTTCGCCCGTGGAAGCCGCCGTAGAAGGCGATGAGTTTTTCGCGGCCGCTGGCATAGCGCGCGAGCTTGATCGCGCCTTCCATGGCTTCCGCGCCCGAGTTGCCGAAGGAGACCCGGCGGGGAGAATCGCCGGGCGCGATCTCGGCCAGCTTCTCCGCCAGGCCGACCATTCCTTCGTAATAGAAATCGGTGCCGGACATGTGGATCAGGTTGGCGGCCTGCTTCTGAATGGCATCGACAACGCGCGGATGGCAGTGGCCCGTGGCGACGACGGCAATGCCGGCGTTGAAATCCAGATATCGATTGCCATCGACATCTTCGACCATAGCTCCTTCACCGCGCTCGACGGCGAGCGGATAGCAGCGGGTGTAGGAAGGCGAAACTACCTGGCGGTCGCGGGCAATAATCGCTTGCGCGCGCGGACCGGGAAGAGACGTGACAAGATGCGGCAGGTCCGCACGGACCTGGTTCACAGTCGTACCCATGAGTAACTCCTATTCAGTTGTCAGTTGTGAAAAAGGTAACCTGCATGCCGGGCGCACCGGCACGCGCCGCTGGGGTAGCGGCGGACAACTAATCCGAGCCAAAAAGGCCCGGCCGGGAGTTAGAGGGCGTGAACTCCATGCCTCATTCTACCTCTGGCGGGAGGGGCATCGCAGATTCACCACGGATACGCAGAGGTTTCACAGAGAACACAGAGAACGCAAAATGTTCTTTTGCAGTTGTTTTCTCTGTGATCTCTCTGCGGCCTCTGCGTCTCAGTGGTGAACCTGCAATGCCCGACAATCAGAAACCATTCTCTCTAGAGAACCGGTCGCTCCTTCAGCTTTTTCCGGTTTTTCGCGGGCGGAAGCAGAATATCATGACACCCCCGAGAAGCAGCATAATCGTGCCGGGCTCCGGAGTGGCGGAAACCGGCGAGGCGACGTATGCGATACCATCGAGTGCGCCGGCGCCGGAGAGTACCTGGGTCGGCGTGTAAGTAGCGGTGTCATATTGCGAAACACTGCCGCTGCCATATTCATCCACCCAGTAAATGTTTCGGTCCGCGTCATAAGTGACACCGCCGTCGTCCAGGAAACCGGATTCGCCGAGCAGTGTCGCCGCGCCGGTCGCGGGGTCGAGTGAGTAGAAGTCCGCGATCCCTGCTGCGGTTAGAATCAGTTGGCCGGTTTTCGAATTGTAGGTAAGTCCGCCGGGATAGATGCCGTTGTTGCCGATCAGGGTTGGCGTTCCGTCGCTCAAATTCAGCGTGTATACGTCGCCGGTACTCGATTCGCCGTAAAGCGCATCGGCCGGCTGATAATACGTGAGTGCAAAGAGATCGTCGATGCCGTGAGCGCCCACCAGCGTGGCCACGCCCGTGTTCTGATTGATGGTATAGAGATTGTCGTTACCCCGGCCTGGAACCCAGTAGAGGTTTCCGTTCGTGGAGTCATAGGTCAGGTCGCCGAAACTGCCTCCGGCGCCGGTGTTGCCCACAATGGTAATCGCCAGAGTGGCCGGATCGATGGTGATCAAACTGTTGTCTGTATTGTCGATGGCGTAGAGTGTCCCCGCTGTGGCGCTGATGGCCGCACATGAACACAGTACTGCGGAAACGAGGAATCGTTGGAACAAATCTTCCCTCCCAGGGTTCGGTCTAAAGCTCCACCCGCCAAAACAGCGGCGCGTGGACTTGTATTATTACGCACGATCCCGGGAGGGTTCTTCAGTATCGAAAGTTAGGCCGCGCGTGCTAATCGCCGAACACGCGCGCAAAGATCTTGTCGACGTTACGCAACTGCCGTTCGAGAGAAAACGCCTCGGCGATTTTCTCTTTGGAAAGCACGGCGGTGATTTCGGGGTCGCTTTCAATGGCAGAGCGGAAATCGCCTTCGCTTTCCCATGCGCGCATGGCGTGGGCCTGCACCACCTTGTACGCCTGTTCGCGGAGCATGCCCGCGGCGGCAAGATCGAGCAATAGCTGACCGGAGAAGACGAGGCCGCGCGTCATTTCCAGATTGCGCTTCATGCGCTCCGGATAGACAAACATCTGGTCCACGAGGCGCGTGGTTTTGTCGAGCAGGTAGTCGGCGAGAATCGTGGAATCGGGAAGGATAACGCGCTCGACACTGGAGTGCGAAATGTCGCGCTCATGCCACAACGCCACGTCTTCGTAAGCGGCCTGCACGTTGGAGCGGACAACGCGGGCGAGTCCGCAGATTTGCTCGCTGGTCACTGGATTGCGCTTGTGCGGCATCGCCGAGCTGCCTTTTTGGCCGCGCGCGAAGTATTCCTCGGCTTCGCGCACCTCCGTGCGCTGCAAGTGGCGCACTTCGAGCGCAATCTTCTCGCACAATGCCGTCGCGAGAGCAAGTGCGGCGACGAAGGCGGCGTGACGATCGCGCTGAATGACCTGGGAAGCTACGGGCGCCGGTTTCAGATTCAAGCGCTCGCAGATGCGCTCTTCCACTTCAGGACCGATGTGAGCGAACGTGCCCACCGCGCCGGACGTTTTTCCGACGCGCAGATCTTCGGCGGCCGCTTTGACGCGCGCCAGGTTCCGCCGCGACTCCTCGTACCAGATGGCGAGTTTCAGCCCGAAGGTGATGGGCTCGGCATGCACGCCGTGCGTTCGGCCAATCTGCACGGTGTGTTTGAATTCGAGTGCGCGACGCTTGAGAACGTCGCGGAGATCTTCAATGCCGCGAATCACAATAGCCGCGGCTTGCTGCAGGAGCAGCGCCTGCGCGGTATCCACCACGTCATTGGAAGTGAGGCCGTAATGCAGCCAGCGCGACGCTTCCGCTTTGCCGGCGGACGCCATTGTCTCGGCGACCGCGGTAGTGAAGGCGATGACGTCGTGCTTCACCTCTTTTTCAATGTCGTGGATGCGCCTGACATCGAAGCCGGCATGCTGCCGCAGCGCGAGGGCCGCGTCCGGCGGCACCACGCCCAGATCGGCAAGCGTTTCGGTGGCGGCTAGCTCCACTTCAAGCCATTGCTGAAAACGGTTCTGGTCGCTCCAGATCCGGCCCATTTCAGGACGCGTATAACGAGGAATCATTAGTATGTGAAAACTTCGCCCGGTTGCTGCTGTTGAGCGATGGTCAGAGTGGCGGCACATCCGCGGCGCTCCAGCGCTTCGGTAGCCACCATTCGCACAATCTCGGGATGGTTGTTGTGTTCGCTCAAATGACCCAGGATGATGCGGCTGGTGCAGGAATCCAGATCCTGCATGAGGTATTCGCTCATCACCATATTCGAAAGGTGCCCGACGCGGCTCATCACGCGCTGCTTGACGCTCCACGGGTACGGGCCGACTTTCAGCATATCGAGATCGTGATTCGCTTCGAGTAGCAGCACGTCGGCGCGGCGAAGATGGAATTTGATGGATTCGGGGATGTAGCCCAGATCCGTGGCGATTCCAATGCGCACTCCTTGCGCCTGGAAAGCGAAGCCGACGGGATCGATCGCGTCGTGCGGAATGCTGAAGCTCTGCACCTCAATGTCGCCGATTTGAAAACTGGAGCCGGCTTGAAACGCCTCGAGGCGCTCCGGTTTCTTCTCGCCCCATTCGATGCACGGGGCGGCAAGGCGGGTCATCCAGATGGTGGGCCGCAGTTTCTTGCAGCGGGCCATCACGGGAAGGGCGGAAACGTGGTCCGAATGTTCGTGCGTGATGAGGATGGCGTCGGCGCTTTCAAGGGTCTCGCCGATGGTCGCAAGGCGGCGCCCGAGCTCTTTCATGCTGAGCCCGGCGTCAATGAGAATGCGGGTATTTTCGGTGGCCAACCATGCGGCGTTCCCAGAACTGCCGCTTGCCAGCACGCAGAACTTGACGATTGTGCGGCCTCCCTTGACTTTCCAGAATACACCGAATCCCGGTAAAACAGAATGGGGTCGCGATGTTTTGGCTGGCCCGGTGGTTGATTTCGGAGTCCTATCGCACTTCCAACGTTCCGAACACCGCGCCGAGGTCCCGGCGTTCTCCGGGCGGGCGAAAGGTTCGGTCTACTTCGAGTTGCACCCGCATCTCCGGAAGTCCTACGACGGCGTCGGGCAGCGGAACGGAAACAGAGAAATCGGGGCGGTCGATTTTTGCTTTGCCGGCCGGCATTCCGTTCACTGTGACGGTGAGCGTCACTGGTGCTTGCGGACACGTTGCGTTGAGGTGGAGAAATTGGCCGGAGACCGGCGGGGCTCCGATTCGCAGCGTGGCCGATTTCGGCATCCAGCGATGATCGCCTTCGGAGGCGTACCATTCCGGGCCCAAAAGCGGAGCGGAAGCCGCGTCGGCCGGGTTCACATAACGCGACAGGCCCGATTCGCGCAGGCGCCGGCCGCGCACGTCATAGACGATCGCGGATGCGACATTCTCCGGGGGCAGGAAATACTCGACGCTATTCCAGAATCCGGGCTGCGCACTGGTGTCGCGGCTGCGTTCCGCGAGGTACACGTCCGGGATGCCGGCGACCTCGAAGCCCCGGCTTGCCATGGCCGCCCAGAACAACTCTCCGTCCATACCGGCGAGCAGGATGGTCTGTGCGGGATGCGCTCGATGCACCTCGGCGATGTCGGCGATCAGTTTCTCCGCGCCGCGGCTCGCAGTGTAGCCGCTCTTTTCCAGGGCGCGCAGTTGCGGAATCATCAGTACGCAATAAAGGGCCACAAGCGCCGCCGCGGCGGCTCTTGGCCACCGGTCGCGGCGCTCCAACGTTTCGGCAAGAGCCCAGCCGGCCAGCCAGCAGATTCCGATTTCCGGAATGTAGGGGTAGTATTCGGTGAGGTGATCCCGCAGAGGCAGCAGGGGCGCGAGTGTTACCACATACCACGCGAAGCAGAACGCGGCGGAGGAGCCGCCTTCGCGCAATTTGCGCCAGGCGAACCACGCCAGCGCAATGGACATGGCCGCGAGGGCCGACCATAGCATCCACCGGCGGATATGCGGCAACACCGAATTGAAAACGGGGCCGATGGTCCACGTCCAATAGGTCAGCAGCGTGTTAAACATGGACCCATCGAAGTGCATCGCATACGGACCTGCCTTCGGAACCGGCGCGGCCATCGCATGCACGGCCCAGTATGCCGCGGAAACGCCGAACATCGGCAGCGAGGTGCGCCATCGTTTGCGGGCGACAAAAAGGGAATAGGCGGCAGCGATGGCGGGATAGACGATGTTGAGTTCAAGCGCGCCAAAACCGAGCAGAAAGGCCAACCATTCGAGCGCGTCGTTCTGGCGCATGCGCGCATAGAGCGCCGCCAACAGGAAAAACGCGCATAGCACTTCGTTGTAGGCGCACGCCCAATCGAGCGGCTGCACCGCGGCGCTATTCAGCATCCACAGCACGGCGGCCAAAAAGCCCGCGGCGCGACTGCCCGCGATGCGGCGCGCGATCGCAATCATGAGAACGATATCGGCGAATTGCGTGGCGAAGATGACGATGCGGTACGGCAGCGCGTTGAGGCCAAAGAGATCGAATCCGGCAATGAAGAAGAGCCGCTCGCTCCACGGCCTGATGGTGCCTTGCGCCATTGGCGTGAACAGAGCGGCTGCCAGATCGCGCCAGTTGTGGATGTGGGAAGCGAGACCGAGCCAGGCGAAATCGTCGGCGCGGAACCACGTGCGAAAGCTCAGCCAGTGAAGGGCGAGGCAGAACGCCAGGGGCGCGATCCAGTAAGCGGCGTTGCGGGTCGCGCGCGCGTCCATTCGCCTCACTTGGCCGTGAGTTTCACCGAGTTCGCCACTACGCCGAGTTCGCGATGCTCATCGCCGTTCGGCTGCATGGCTTTATCGAGGGAGAACTGCACCTTCACGGAATCGCCGCCGAGCGCGGTAGCCGGAATGTCCTTCTTGTACACGGCGGGTCCGGACTTCGAGTATGTCTCCGAGCCGAGATCGGCGCCGCCAAGGCTCGCGGAGAGCGTCACCGATTTGAGTTTTTGCACGATCACATCGGGGACGGTGAAGTCGAATTCGAGCACTGCGCCGTTCTGCGCAGCGCCGGCGGGAGGCCGCAGGGCAACCGAAAACTGACGCGCCGTCCAACGCCAGGAGTTGCCTTCAATGCCGTAAAAGCCGCTGAGGAGCTGGGGCTCCCATTTGGCTTCGCCCATGGGAATCTGGCTGGCAAGCTGGGGCGCTTCCTGCACCGCCTGCTGGCCCACCGGGACTTTATCGGGCTGCTTATTGCACGAACAAAACGCCAGCACGGCGGCGGCGCACAGCCATCGCAACAGTTTCATCAGTCTCCAATCCGCTCCACTTCCACGAGACAACTATAAAAGGTCGGCCCTCCGCCCGCATCGGTGAGGCGTTCGCTGGTGAGCGCGTTCACGTTGCGCTTGCCCGCCGCGCGCTTTTGCCACCGCACGGAAGGCGCGCACACCACGCCGGGCCGGACCGTCTCATCCACTTGCGCGACCAGCAGACATGAACCTCGCGCATTGAAGACGCGCACCTGATCCGTCGAGCGTATGCCGCGCTGCGCAGCGTCAGCCGCGCAGAGATGAAGAGTACCGGTGTCGCGATCCACACGATCGCGATAACCGAACGTCGAGTTCATGCTGTCGTCGTTCTTGGGCGAAACCAATTCCAGCGGATAGCGGCGCTTGAGCGCTTCGTCGCCGTGCCGCGATTCCACAGGCGGCGTGTATTGCAAGGTTTCGGCGTTGAAATGGCATTTGCCATCGGGCGTTCCGAAGCCGCCGTTGGCGAACGGGAGATACGGAGTGCCGGGCTCGGAAACATTGAGGCGCACGAACCGCTCTCGATCGAGTTGCTCCAGCGTGATTCCCTTGAAAAACGGATGCGCTGTATTGAGCAGTTCCCGAATCATCTCGTCATCGCTAGCGCGCAGTGAGGGGTCGTCAAAACCCATGCGCGCGGCGAGGAGGCGGAAGATTTCGGTATTCGGCTTACTCTCGCCGGGCGGCGCGAGCGCCGGGCGCGCGAGTTGCAGGTAGTAGTGGCCGTAAGCGAGATAGAGGTCCGTATTCTCGAGGAACGTCGTCGCGGGCAACAGAATGTCGGCGTAATCCGCGGTGTCCGTCTGGAACTGTTCCATAACGACGGTGAACAGATCCTCGCGGCGCAGGCCGGCGAGCACCGCGTTGGAGTTCGGCGCGATAGCCGCGGGATTCGAGTTATACACCACGAGGGCTTTGACCGGCGGATCGCCGAGCGTGTTCAGCGCCTGACCGAGCTCCGCCATGTTGACGATCCGCGCGGGACGGCCGAGGGGAATCTGCTGAAGATCCTCGCGCTCGAGCGCCTTGAAGTTCAGGTGAAATGCCTGCGAGGTGGAAAGCTGAATGCCGCCGCCGGCATCTTTCCACGAGCCCACCAGAGCGGGCAACAGAGCCACCGTGCGAGTGGCCATAGCTCCGCGCTCGCTACGCTGTATGCCGTAATTCAGGCGGATCGCCGCGGGCCGCGTGGTCGCGTATTCGCGGGCGAGGGCGACGATTTCCTCTGCCGCGATGCCGGTAAGTTCGGCAGCTCGCGACGGCGTCCATTCCTCGACGCGCCGCCGCAAATCTTCGAAGCCCGAAGTGTGCGCATCCACGTACTCGCGATCCTCCAGGCGTTCTGAGATGATGACGTGCATCATCGCCAGGGCGAGCGCGGTATCGCTGCCGGGATTGATGAAGTAGTGACGGTCGGCGGCAGCGCCCGTGCGGTTGCGGTGCGGATCGATAACGTAAAACCTGGCGCCCTTGCGCCGCGCTTCCACGATGAACGGCCACAAGTGAACATTGGTGCCTAGCACGTTGGCGCCCCAGGCGATGATGAGCTTGGAATGTGCAAACTGCTCGGGCTCGGTGCCGTAGCGAATGCCGAGGGCGGCCGTCATGCCGGCCATCCCCGCCGTGGAGCAGATGGTGCGATCGAGCTGCGAGGCTCCGAGGCGGTGAAAGAAGCGGCGATCCATGCCTCCGAAATTGAGCCGTCCCATGTTTCCGGCATAGCTGTACGGCAGGACCGCTTCGGGTCCGAAATCGGCGGCGATTTTCTTAAGACGGGTTGCGATTTCGTCGAGCGCTTCATCCCACGAGATGCGCTCGAAGCGCCCTTCACCCTTTTTTCCTGTGCGCCGCTGTGGGTACAGGAGGCGGGCCGGCGAGTATTCACGCTCGAGGTACTGCGCGACTTTCCCGCAGAGAAATCCGCGCGTGATGGGGTGGGACGCATCGCCGCGAAGCTTCACGGCTCGACCGTTTTCGACGCTGAGCGTCAGAGAACAGCAGTCGGGGCAATCGAGCGCACAGACGGAGTGCCGAATATCAGGCATCACTCGAAATTATAACCGCGGAGGCTGACGATTCGCCCGGGTGCTGATATGATCGAGGGTCGTCAAGGCAAATCACTATGGGATCATGGAAACTCGAACGACTCACCACACACAGCTCACCGATGAATGCACCGTACTTCGGGACCAATTATCATGCAATTTTTCATCTGAAGTACACTCCCTCGACTTTCGGCAAGTTTGAAGAGCTACCCAAGCTGGACTGGCACGAAACGATCATGATGAACGATCACCAGACCCACCAGAACTGGGTGTTCGACACCAACATGTATGAGCACAACCCGTGCAGCGCAACGCTGATTGTCTGGGCGCGGCGATATCTGGAGGCATACCGGTACGTGGCCGGCACGGCGCCTTATGTCCAAAAGGGCAAGGTGGAACTGAAGACGACCGCCGGCGCGAAAGTCACCATGGCCCAACTGGGCGGCCCGATCGCGGGCGATGCCGCGCAAGCCGAGATGGTCCGCTCGTATTTGAGACGCAATGGCGGACAGTTGATTATCGAGATCCACGACATTCCCGGCATCAACATCCCCACCGCAGGTCAGCATAAAGAGCGGCTGCTGCTGTTCAACATCGGGGTGGTGGGCCTGCCTCTGCGGTCCAAGGCGGAACAATACCTCAACGTGCAGTACGGCGTGCCGCAAGGGAACTGGCAGCGGGAATTCAGTGACAACGGTTGGCCGCGCGGCGGCTTGAAGACCACCGGCACGGTGAATGTGCCTCCGCCCGCGGGCGTTTCGAACGTGCGCGCGCCCATGTTTACCGCGGGTGAATGCTGGTAGATCGGCCGCCTGCAACCGGTCCGGAGACCGGTCGCTACTCGCTTTAACGCGCGTCTGCGAATTTCCGCAGGAACGCCAGCACTTTCGGAATTGAATCGCTGGACGAATCGGCATCCCCTTTCGGCGTACCGCCGGGATTGTTAATGCGGCCCGAGACGGGATGCCGGATCGCGCCGTGCCACGTGGGGCGAATCTCCGGCCGCCCGGACGCGTGGCCGGCGTGTGGATATTTGAGGTTCGCGAATTCGTACTCGAAGTGATGGCGCTTCAGGCGGGATACTATATCGTCTGCCATGTCCCACGAGTTCCAAACGCCATCGGATTCGCCTGAGATCATCAGGATCGGTCCGCGGGTCCGCTCGACTTGAATCTCTGATTCGGGACTTCGAAAGCGCGGCAGCGAATAGGCCAGCGGCCGGCCCGTCCACGTCCACGCCGGGCCGCCGGTGTTGCGGCAACAGGCGGGGAAGCGAACGTTGGCGGGAACATAAGCGACCACAGCGCCGATCCGCGGAAACATGCTGCCCAATTGCAGGGCGAGTTCGCCGCCGCGCGAAGTACCCATCACGGCGAGGCGCCCCGGCATGGCTTCCGGACGAGCCGCCAACCAGGTAAAGCCTTGCTGGAAATACTCGAGCGGGATCGCTTCCAACTGGTCCGGCAGATCCTCGTAACGGAAGTACGCCAGAGCAAGCGCGAGAAAACCCCGCGATGCCAGCCACGCCGCCTGGCGAGTGGGCGCTCCTCCATTGGACCCTCCGACCACCAGGACTGCCGCCGACCGCTCGCCGCCTGCCGGCACGAACATCACACCACGCAGCGCGCCATCGCGCACCACGACGCGCCGAACGCCTTCAGCTACGGCGTCCTGCTGCAGATGCGCGGACGCGAGCTTCTCTCCTTTGCGCAGTAACTCAAACCCGATGGTCTGCGGGGCCAGATTTCGCGGAGCGGCGTACGCCGCTACATTCTTCTGCGCGGGCATCATGAACCAGACGAGGCCCAGCGGCGACACTTCTTTATATGCGCCGCCGGCGGGCGCCTGCTTTGCCGTATCGACGGCGCCAGCGTCATCGGCGACGAAGTCCGCCTGCGCGGTCCACTGCGCTCCCGCGCCGTCGGTGAGTTCGGCGCGTATGGTCACGCGTTCGCCCGGCTGCAGGCCCGAGGCGCGAACGGATGCGGGCTCGTCGGAAAGTACGTGGTCAGGGGTGACCGTGAGGGCTTGGGCAAAGGCGATGCTTGCGGCTGTCCAAAGAAAAACGCCGGTGATTCGCATGGCAGCCACCGACGGTAATCATACTATGGCGCGCGAAAGGCCGAGAGCGTCCACTCATCCTGCCGCTCGTCATGACGCAGGATGTAATTGGAACCATCCTCCGCGAGCACCTTGAAGTAAATTGCCTCGGGATCGTACCAGCGGTCTACGACGTCCACGACAGCGAGCCAGCGTTCACGCAGACGAAGGCGTACCGGGCGCTCGTCATTCTTGAAGCCGGCATAGGTTTCTACGTCAATCCGCATCGGCGTTGCTGCCAGTAACCACTCAGTCTACTCGTTGCGCAGAGCCGTCACCGGGTCGACGGTCGCGGCGCGGCGGGCCGGCAGATAACAGGCTGCCAGCGCCACTACTGCCAAGACGCCAGCTACGGCGATGAAGGTTGCCACGTCGTCTGGCTTCACTCCGTACAGGTAGCGGGCGAGCAGGCGCGCTACCGCGACGGCGCCCGCCACGCCCGCCGCAAGCCCGATCGCCGTGATTCGCAGCGCGTCCGTGATCGCCTGGCGGAAAACGTCGCCGGACCGCGCTCCCAACGCCATGCGGATTCCAAATTCGGCGATGCGCCGGGATACGGAGTAGCTCATCATGCCGTAGATCCCCGCGGCTGAAAGCGCCAGAGCGCCGAAGCCGAAGGCGATTAGCATCCATAAGCCGGCGCGGCGCGAGGCGACCGTATCGGCGACGATATCCTCGAGCGGCTCTACGTCGAAGACAGGCAGTTCGCTGTCCATTGCGAGCACTTCCGTGCGGATGGGCTGCGCGAGAAATTGCGGCTCCGCGGGACCAAGCACCATCAGGCTGAGGTAGCGACTCGGATACTGCGCGTGCGGCAAATAAATCTGCGGTGTGCGGCCGTGCCCTAACCCGTACTGCGCGACATCCGCAACCACACCGATCACTTTGCGAAACGGCGTCTTGGCGAACTCCGTGTTGAAGCCGCCCGCGCGGATCTTGCGCCCCAGCGGCGATTCGCCGGGAAACCAGCGCCGCGCGGCCGTTTCGCTGATGATACAGACCGGGAGGCCGGCCGCGTCGTCGCGCGCGGTGAAAAGGCGCCCATCGTGAAGCGGGATCTTCATGACGCGGAAATAATCCGGAGTGACAATGTAGCGGTCCGGGGACACCTCTTCTTTGCCGGAAGTGGGGCGGCCCTCTATGTCGAAACCCGTGCGGTCGAAGTTCGCCGAGAGGGGAACAACGCTGGTCATCGCCACTCCGCGCACTCCCGGAATCGCCGACACTCCGGCGAGCAGGCGATTCACGAAATCCCTGGTCAGCGCCGGGGTGCTATACCTCGCCGAGGGCAGCGTTAGCGAGGCAGTCAACACGCCCCGCGCGTCGAAGCCTGGATTCACGCTGCGAAGCCTCAGGAAGCTCTTACCCAGCAATCCGGTGGCGACCAACAAGATCATGGCGAGCGCCACCTGAATAGCCGCGAGGCTCCGGCGGAGCGCGTTGCGTCCATCGCCGGAGACACGTACGCCATGCTTCAGAGCGTCGTCCAGGCGCAAGGCCCCGAGGCGCGTGACGGGCGCCATTCCGAACATCGCCGAAACAACCAGCGAGAGTATGGCGGCGAAAGCGAGCACGCGCGAATCGACGGCGATGAAACCGGCGTCCGGCAGCACGCGTGCCGCAACGGCAGTGAGGCCGGCCGATCCCCAAACCGCGAGCAAGACACCGCAAAAGGAGCCGGCAAGCCCCAGCAGGAGACTCTCTGTCAGCAGCATCCGAGCGAGTTGCGCGCGGCCTGCGCCAAGTGCCTCGCGAATCGCCATCTCCCGTTGCCGGCCGCTGCTTTTTGCAAGCAGGAGATTCGCCATGTTGGCGCACGCCATCAGCAGGAGAACCAGCACGGCGGCCTGCAGTGACAGCAGCGGCGCGCGCACGTCCCGCGTCATCGCGTCGTGCAGGCCGGCGATGTGCACGGCGAGGTGGGCATCCGCATCCGGATACTGCTTGCGCATCCACTCGCAGCGCACGTTCAACTCGGCTTGCGCTTGGGCGATGGTGGCGCCGGGACGCAGACGCACAATCGTCTCCAAATGGCGTCCATCACGCGATCCCATTCCGAACGGCTCGCCTACCGGCCGGTAAATCTGCGGCGTTCGGACGTCCATGCTTGTCGGTAGCGGGAGGAGACTGGGGCCGGCCACGCCGACAATCACGTGCGGCTGCGCATTCAACAGAATCGTCCGCCCTATGACACTTGGGTCGGATTGAAAGCGCTCGCGCCAGAGTGCATAGGAGAGGACCACCACAAAGTCACGGCCATCGCGATCCTCAGCGGCATTGAAGAAGCGGCCGAGTCGAGGCCTCGCGCCGAGGACGGCGAAGTACTCGTGAGAGATCAGCAGCGCGGAGAGACGCTCGGCGGTGCCGTTGCCGGTGAGAACGGGATTGTAATAGGACGAATAGACTGCGGCGGACTCGATGGTTTTACTACCGATGCGCCAATCTTCAAAATCGTCAAAGGAGACGGGACCGCGCGCCTCGGTGTGCGACGATCCTTCGATGACGGCGAGCCGCCCTGAATCGGGATACGGCAGCGGGCGCAGCAGAATCGCATTCACGATTCCGAAGACGCAAGTCGCCATGGCAACGGCGACGGCAAGCGTCGCGATGCCGCTCAGAGTGAGATCCGGGTTCTGCCGGAGGGAGCGGATCGCGATGCGGATGTCATTCCGAAGCATAGGCCGCTCCAGTGCAAGTCATCCGCCGCGGATAACCCTCGCCGTTTCAGTTGCCGTTACACCTGCAACGTCCGTTTCTGGGATGTCTATGCGCGCTGGAAGACGCATACGCCGCTCCAGATTTCGGACTCGCCGAACGGCGGTTGCGGTTGCGGAAAGTTCTGGAACGCGGCGAGCTCTGGCGGCACGCGGTTGGTGTCGATGGCTGCCGTAAAGACGCTCAGCGCGGCAGTGGGCCGCCAGCCGAACTGCTCGAAGTATGCCGGGCCTTCACGCGGCCCGAACTGGAGCGGGGCTCCTGCACGTTCGGTCGCCTGCCCGGTGGTCTTCTGGAGCATCGTCAGCAGCCCCGGCGACGGTAAGTCCATGATCCAGGTGGCCGCGCCCGCGGCGGCGAGGTCGCGCGCCAGTTCGCCTACCTGCGGGGCGGTCAGGTAAATCAGCAGGCCTTCGGACAGAACCAGCACTCGCGAGTGGCCCGTCATCGCGCGCGCAAACGCGGCACGGCGCGCTTCGGGGTCCGAGAGATCGACGGAGACTTGCTCCAGCCGGCAGAGCGGACGCTCGTCGCGCAGAATTTCGTTCTTGTAGGCGAAGATGCGAGGCAGATCCATTTCCACCCAGTCCAGGTGCGGCGGCAACTCCATGCGATAAGGGCGAGCGTCCAGACCTGCGGCGAGATTCAGAACCATGTCGGTGCCCTGCTGGAGTTCTTCGCGAATCACGCGGTCGAAGAGGTAAGTGCGCATGACCCAGGCCCAATCGTTGTCGCCGGCGTGCGCCACTTCGGTCATGATTTGTTCGCCGCGGGAGCCCGCCAGCCGGTGAGCGTACGGGTCGCGGAAGAGAGCATCGGCGCGCTCGCTCTCGCGGGCCCGGAAGACCGCCGCCCAGAGGGCGGTATCAGAAACGTCGCGAATGGCCATATGGCCATTATGCGGTACCCCGACGTGCCGACAGGAATCCTTCCTACTGGAGGTGCGCGAAGCGTGCCTGAGTCGCGCTTCGCGCGATCCGACAGGAAGGATTCCTGCCGGCACGTGGCAACACCGTTACTTGAGAAACTGCGGGCGCCGGGGACACTTTGTTCTTTGCTTGGGATTCTCTATCGCTTGGCCGATGCTCTGCGGCGCCGGACGTACGCCGAAAATCACGGACGCATCGGGGAAGACCTGGCCCATCGATATTTGCGGAGCCGCGGGTGCACGATCGTGGCTCGCAACTACCGGCCGCTGTCGCGGTCGGGCGAGATCGATATCGTCGCGTGGCACGGGAACACGCTGGTGTTCGTGGAAGTGAAGACCCGTTCGTCGGACGAGTTCGGGACGCCCGATCGTGCGGTGGATGCCGGGAAGCGGCAGCGAATTTTTCGCGGGGCTCGCGACTATGCGCGGCATAGCGGCGTGCCCTTGGAGCAGACTCGTTTTGACGTGGTGACAGTGACACTCGGTCCGAAGCGCCGCATCGAATGGCTGCGCGATGCTTTCGGCAAATCCGATGTGACGGCCACGTTATAATCGTCACTTGCCCGAACTGCGTAAAGATCCCATCACGGGACGATGGGTCATCATAGCCACCGATCGTGCGAAGCGTCCCAACGATTTTCTACGCCAGCCGGTTACAAGTCGCACCCAGCTTGTGTGTCCGTTCTGTCCCGGCAATGAGCCTAAGACTCCGCCCGAAGTGCTGGCATACCGCGATTCCGGCGCCCGCGATGAACCGGGCTGGCGCGTGCGCGCGTTCCCGAACAAGTTTCCCGTACTCGGCATTCATGGCGACCTCAACCGCCAGGGCGAGGGCATGTACGACAAGATGAACGGCATCGGGGCGCACGAGGTAATCATCGAAACGCCCGATCACGCCGCTACTCTGGCGGAAATGCCCGAAAAACAGATCGAGGAAGTGCTGTGGGCCTTCAAGGACCGGGTGAACGATCTGAAGCGCGACCGCCGTTTCAAGTACATCCTCCTGTTCAAGAATCACGGCGAGGCCGCCGGAGCATCGCTGGAACACCCTCATTGCCAACTGATTGCCCTGCCGGTAATCCCGAAGCGGGTGAAGGAAGAGGTGGACGCCGGCAGGCATTTTTACGATCTGAAAGAGCGGTGTATCTTTTGCGATATCATCCACCAGGAAACCTCCGCGGGCGAGCGCCTGGTAACGGAAACCGACCGCTTCACGGTGCTGGAGCCTTACGCCCCGCGCTTTCCGTTCGAGACCTGGATTCTGCCGAAACGTCACGAATCGCACTTTGAAGCGTCGGACGCCCCCACGCTGCAAAATCTGGCGTGGGTTTTACGTTCCACCATGCGTAAGATCGACAAGGTACTGGAGCGTCCCGCCTACAACTTTATCGTTCATAGCGCGCCCGTCCAAGATCCCGAGCTGCCGTACTATCACTGGCATGTGGAGATCATCCCCAAGCTGACCAAAGTCGCAGGCTTCGAGTGGGGTACCGGCTTCTATATCAACCCGACTCCGCCCGAAGAATCGGCCAAAT
>DATNFO010000067.1:0-141420 GCA_035606355.1 Candidatus Limnocylindrales bacterium
CAGGCGGCCGTGTTCCAGCATTCCGCCCTCCGGCCGCACCCGCACCACGCGCCCGGGAATGCCGACCACCGTCGAATGGCTCGGCACCGGATGCACCACCACGCTCCCCGCGCCGATCTTCACGTTGTCGCCGATCTGAATATTGCCGAGCACCTTCGCGCCCGTTCCCACCACCACGTTGTTGCCCAGAGTCGGGTGCCTTTTCCCCTTCTCGTTACCTGTGCCGCCCAGCGTCACTCCCTGGTACAACAGAACGTCATTGCCGATTTCGGTAGTCTCGCCGATCACCACGCCCATTCCGTGATCGATGAAGAATCGCCGTCCGATGGTCGCGCCCGGGTGAATCTCGATTCCCGTGAAGAATCGCGTGATCTGCGAAATGAAACGCGGCAGTAGCGGCACGTGCCAACGATAAAGCTTATGGCAAAGGCGGTGGGAAAGTACGGCGTGGAATCCGGGATAGCAAAGGAAGATTTCAAGCGCGCTCTTGGCCGCCGGATCTTCCCGGAAGACGGTATCAATCTGTTCCCGGACAGTGCTGAACATGCGCTTCCGAGCCGCGGGCCGCTTAGTGCGCGCCCACTTCTTCCGGCGCCACCACCGGAGGTTGCACGCCGGCCGGCAGAGGCGCGAGCATATCTTCCTTGCGCTTCACCAGTGTGGCCGTGTTGTAGCTGGCTGCTTCGAAACCATGTCCGTGCGTGATCGCGTCCGTGGGGCAGGCTTCCACGCAATACCCGCAGAATATGCAGCGGTTGTAATCGATGTTGTAAACCTTGGCGTACCGCTCGCCGCCGGAGATGCGCACCTGCGCCGTGTTCTCCGCGGCTTCAATGTAAATGCAGTTGGAAGGGCAATTGGCGGCGCAGAGAAAACACGCCACGCATTTCTCCAGACCGTTCACATCGCGCTGCAGCACGTGTATGCCGCGGAAGCGCTCTTCAAAACGCGGCGGCGCGTCCGGGTAATCGTCGGTCACGGTCGGAGACATCATCTCCTTGAGCGTGACCCCCATCCCTTTCGCGATGGCAGCGGCATTACCCAGAATGTTGAATGTGTTGGCCATGAACTACTTTCATTCTAGCGTGGCTCCGCCCGGGAGCCTAGTTCCGAGACCCTCAACCTGCTTTCCAGGCCGGAACGTTGTCGCGCTCGCCGATCGGCGCCACACCCGCACGCGCGCCCAATTCCTCGATGTCTTTCCGGCTCCAGCCCTGGACAACGCGCGCAATCACGCCGTCCGGTTCCACCAGAAACATCGTCGGCACGCTCGAAATACCGTAGGCATTGCTCACCACGTAGCCAGCGTCCTGGCTGTCCAGCAACATGGGAAAGCCGATGCCGAACTCTTCGGCGAACTCTCTCGTCGGATCCGCATCGTTCTGCGAGATTCCGTAAATTGCGAGACGTCCCGGAGTATGCAGACGTTCGAGATACGGAAATGTCATCTGGCAAACGGGGCAGCTGATTTTGAAAAACGCCAGCAGCGCCGGGCCACCCGAAATCAGATCGCCCAGTCCCTGCGTGCCGCCGCCCAGCCGCTCGAGTTGGAACCCGGGAGCGCGCGTTCCTGCCTCTAACAGAATTCGCCCGTTTCGAACCGCCATACTTTCAGCCTACAACTCTTTCATAAGTTGCTGCGCCGCAATCAGCAGGGGGTCCCAAACAGGCGAGAATGGCGGCGAATACGCCAAATCCAGTTGTTCGAAATCCTCCACGCGCATGCGGTTCTGCAGTACCGCGGCGATCACGTTGATGCGTCCGGCCGCGCCGTCTTCGCCGATCACCGATCCGCCTATCAACCTGCGCGACGTCCGGTCGGCGATCAACTCGACCGTGGTCGGCACGCCGAGGAAATACTTCGGCTTCGAATTGGCTTCGATCCGCGCGGACACGGGAGAAAAGCCCTCCGCCTTCGCCTCGCTCTGCGACAGTCCGGTGGCGGCAAACCCCATGCCGAAGATGCTGACGATCGAGGTCCCGGCGATGCCCGCGAATCGCTCTCGTCCGCCCGCGGCATTCGCGCCTGCCACGCGGCCCGTCTTGTTCGCTGTCGTGCCGAGCGGAATGTACGCCGGCCGGCCGGTGACGATGTGATTCACTTCGGCGCAATCGCCCGCCGCGTAGATGCCGCGCACCGACGTTTCCATGCGGTCGTCGGTGCGGACCGCGCCGGTGCGCCCGATCTCCACACCCGCCTCCGCCGCCAGCTCCACGTTCGGTTTGAACCCGGCCGAGAGCACTACCATGTCGCAGGAAATGCCCGCGACCGAATCGGGCTCGATGCTGTTCACCGCCGCCTCGCAACGCACGTCCACGCGATGCCGCTCGAGCTGCTTGCGCACCATGGAAGTGAAGTGTTCGTCGTCACGCAACAGCAAATGCTTGCCGCGTTCCAGGACCGTGACTGCGACGGCGTTCCGCCGCAGCGCGTCCGCCGCTTCCAGGCCGATGTATCCGCCGCCGATCACCACCGCCCGGCGCGGCTTGCGCTCGCGAATAAAATTGCGCATGCGCGCGGCATCGTCCAGCGTGTGCAGCGTGAAGACGTGCGGCTGCGACGCTCCGGCGATGCCCGCACTGTCGCAGCGAGCCCCGGTCGCGAAAACCAGCCGCTCATAACGCACGCGCTCGCCGGATTCGAGTTGCACTTCGCGCCGCGCGTGCGAAACGGAAACTACCCGCGCGCCGGTGCGCACCTCGATGTTGCGCTCTTTACGAAAATACTCGGGAGTGTAAACGATGAGCTGCGACGCTTCGCGGACGCGGCCTTCCACGAAATAAGGCAGTCCACAGGCGCCGTAGGAAATCACCGGACCTTTTTCCAGGACGGTGATCGGCAGTCGCGAATCGGTGCGGCGGGCGCGCGCGGCGGCACTCAGCCCCGCGGCAACTCCGCCGATGATCACTAAGGAGTCAGGCAATCCAACAGGATAACAGCGCGCTAGGAATCTTTCTTCATCTGCTTGACGAAGTTTAAGATATCGAAGGACTTAATTTCGCGATCGGGGTAGTAGCTGTTGACCGCGTCCTGTTCATCGTTGAAGATCTCGAAGACGGTGGCGAGCTTGGTCATCACCAGCAGCTCGATATTTCGGCGGTTGAGGTTTTCGAGTTTTACGTTGCCGTTGTTTTTGCGCAGGCTGGTGGCGCAAATCACGAGCGCGCCGAGGCCGGTACTGTCAATGTAATCAACAGCTTGCAGATTTAAGATGATTTGCCGCGCGCCGCTGTCATTGAGTTGCGTGATGGCCTCGCGGAGGGCGCTCGCCTCCGGTCCCACGGTCACCCGGCCCTTCAGGTCGAGGATCATGATGCCTTCGCGTTCCCGCCGCTGGATATCCAAAGCCATGCGCAAGGATTATGGCACAGAAAAAATGGGCAGGGAGCGCATCCCTGCCCATTTTTTCAATTTAGACATGTCTAAGACAGGTTTAAGACCTCCGGTTTAGCGGCGGCGCGAAGCCAAACTGCGCAACTTCAAACCGGCGCCGCTCAGGAGCGATCCGCCAAACAACATGCCGAGCCATCCGGCTGCGGTGTTCGGCATTTCGCGATTCGCCGAGCCATTGTTGTTGTAGCTGTCGCTATTGGTGCCGACCGCGCCCGCGGTTCCAGTTCCGGTTGCCGCGCCCATGGTTGCCGCGCCGGTCGTAGTTCCGTTGTTGGTCGTGTTGTTGTGGTAGCGATTTCCTTTTACCGACTGGCGTCCCGTAGTGGTGTTGTAGCCGTTGCTCGTCTGCTGTCCGACGGTGGCGCCGCTGGTGGTCGTCGTGCCGTTCCACTGGCCCGCGGTGCCTTGCGACGTCGCGGCGCCGTTGGTGGTCTGCTGGCCGGTGGTGGTGTTGCTATTGGTATTGTTCTTGTTCTGGTTGGAGTTGTAGTAGCCGTTGTTGCTCGCGCCGCTGCTGACTCCCGTGGTGGTGTTGTAGCCGTTGCTGGTTGGCTGTCCCTGACCCGTCACCGGAGTAGTTGCAGCTCCCATCGTGGTCCCGTTGCCGGTCGTGGTCCCGTTGTTGTAAGTACCGTTGTTATTGTTATTGGTACCGTTCCGCTGTCCGGCCGTGCTCTGCGGCATCGTGCTCTGGCCGGTAGTGGTCCCGTTAGTTGTGGTGGTTCCGTTGTTATTGTTATTGGAACCGTTCATCTGACCCGCGGTTGTCTGGCTCGTAGTAGCGGAGCTGGTTGTGCCGCTATTCGACATGCACGTTCCGTTGGCAATTTGTTGCTGCGTGCAATTCGCCTGATTCTGCGTGCCCCTGGGATTCGTAGTTGTCTGCGCGAGCAGTAGAGCCGGGCTGAATGCGAGTGCGGCGCCGCAAATTAGGGTGTTTAGCTTGGACATTTTCCTCTCCTTTTCGCGGGCAACACGGCCGCCCGCTTTACGCCTATTTGAGGTGCAATGACCGCGCCACTGGGAACTCCCCTACGGATATGAGCTTGTACGGTACGCCACTCTTAGTGGAAGCGCTTCTTGTAATAGAAGTCCAGATCGAACATTCCATAGATATCCCGCTGGGCAACGGCGGAGAACTGCGGATTGATACTCCACTCCACGCGGATCGCTTCGGGATTGCTTTGCGTGACGTCCTGCACATAAGTGAAGGTGAGGTCGCGCGTGATCTGCTGCTGCAACGTAAGGGTTGCCTGCGGCGTGTTGGAAGTACCAACGATTTCCGGATTGATCGACAATTTTGTCACACCGAACAGACGCTGCAACCTTCCGGAGACCGGGTTGGCGACCGCTTGCCCAAGCAATGTAGAAGCGCCTGCCTGCTCGAAACTCTGCTGCGGCGCGGCCGGCTGATTGGCGGCGAGCACCGGGTCCGTGGTGGGAATTTTTCCGGACGCGAGCAAAGAGACGATGTCCTGAAAGCGCATGGGCGGATCGCTGCGATAGCTGAGCTTCATGCGATCCATAGGTCCGCTAACGCTCAGCGAAACATCGATGCCCTGAACCGTGGTTTCGAGATCGATATTCAATACGGGATTGATGCGAGAGGGATCGTAGAACGCAACGGTTCCCTGATCGATGGTGTACTTGGCGCCGAAGAAAACCACTTCGCCTTCGGTGACGGTGACGCGGCCGAGCATGCCGGGATGATCCAGCGTGCCGCGGAGGGTCAGATTGGCATCGGCCTGTAAATTCTGCGTCAAGGTGGTCCGGAACTGGATGCCGGGCGCGGTCTGAATGCGAATGTCGAAGTGCAGGCCGCCGGCGAAACCGGTGCTGGGTCCACTGGCCGAAGGCGGAGTCGCCGCCGACGTGAGCATGGAGCCGATGTCCGAGTGTGAGTGCAGCGCGACATCCTGAATGATCACGTTGCCGCTCACCAGGCTGTTATCGGTGGTGCCGGTGAGCGTGAGGCGTGCCGAGGCTTCGGTGGTCACGTTGGCGGGCGCTTCGATGTGCACGCGCGTGGCAGTTGCCTGAATGCGGAACTGCATGGGGGTGGAGGCGTAGCTCACCACTCCGCTGACAACCACCTTGCCGCCACCGGTTTCGCCGGTGATGTTCTGAATGAGCGCCTGACTGCCGTTGAAGACGATGGTTCCGTTCGCGTTTGAAAGTCCGTTCGGAAGACTGAGTTCGTTAAACGAGGCGTTCTGAAGCTGGATGCGGCCGTTGACCACCGGATTCGCGGTGGTCCCCGTAACATCGGCATTCAATGTGACCGCGCCTTGCGAATAGATATCGGAGCTGAAGGCTTCCAGCAGTTCCAGGTTCACGTTGCCGGTGGCGCGGAGGTTGACAGCTTGCGGAGCGGCGATATTGGCGGTCCCGCTGAGCGCGAGGTTGGTATATGGACCGGTGATATGGAAATTCTGGACCGTGACAACGTTATGCGCGAGCGCGATGGTAGCAGTGCCGTCATTGTGCAAATTGAAATCGACGCGCGGCTTTTTGCCCGCTGTGGTGGGCGGAATGGAATGAGCTTCAAGGCGCGTCAGTTGCAGCGTGCCGGTGAGCGCATCGGTGTGTTCAACCGGTCCTGAGACGGTGAGTTGCCCGGCTAGTGAAGCATCGAAGGGCTCGGCCGGGTTCGTGCTGATCAACGGCGCAAGGCCCTGGTACGTGAGACCCGAGAAGTTCAATTGCGCGTTTACGGGATAGCCCGCGGTAAGCCTCAGTTCGCCATTCCCGCGAATGTTGGAATGCGCGAGATCGCTATTCAGATTGAAATCCACAGCATTGCCGCGAGTCGAGGCGGTGAGAGTGAGATCGCCAAACTGCGTCTTATTGCGCGAGATGTTGTGAGCGGAAATGTTGGCGTTCAGATTTTGAATGACCGGATCACCATTCTTGTGCAGCGTGGCGGCGCCCTGCGCAACCACCTGCAGAGTGCCGGCGAGTCCGGGCTGCGCCTGCGCGGCCGCATGAATCGTGTTGATGGGAATGGTGTTGCTGCGGACGTCAAAGCGCACCTGGCCATCCTGAAGATCGCCTGCAGGATGATTGAGGGAAGCAGTCGCCTCCAAATAAGACGAGCCAATATCCAGGCGGAAATTGCGCAGGTCGGCGAGCGTGCTGGTGTAATCGATATCGGCGCGCAGCGAATTGAATGGCTGATCGTACGCCGCGCCGTTGGTTACCCGGACGTTGACCGCGGCACGCGGATCCTGCAGGGTTCCGGACACCTGCCCGTTGAGAGCAAGGGTGCCGCGCACCGGCAGATCCCGGTGGCCGGCGATGGCCAGAACGCGATCAACGGGAAGGTTGGAGATCTGCGCGTTCGCGGTGGTCTGATGCGGCGCGGCGATGGCGGACTGTCCGCTCACCTTGATCGTCGAGCCGGCGAAATCGGAATTAATGGCGTAAACGATGTTGTTGCCGGAACTGTTCGCGTTGACGGTGACATCGCCGAGGTTCTTGCCTTCCATCGCGAGGCCATGCACGGCTGCAACCGCATTCAGATTCGAAATCTGAACGTCCGTGCCGGCTTTGGTATCGCGAATGGAGGCAGCGGCATCGGCGTTCAGGTTGAGGATGCCATGCAGACCGGGCCGGTCCTTCACGAGCGACTGAAACTGCGCAAGCTGCACCTGGTTGCTGGCGACGTGCGCAACGAGGTTGCCGTTCTGAAGATCATTGAGCGCGTGACGGTAAGTGGCGGTGAGATCGACGTGCGAGGGTCCGGCGACCAGTTGCAGCGTGGGCACATCGATTTCGGTCGGAGTCATGGCCGCGTGAGCAGTGAGGCGATCGAATGGCTCGCCTTCGATGGCGCCGCCGGCAACGGCGAGATCCGCGTTGCCCTGCGGACTACCGATGGTGCCGTTGATGTGCGCGTCGGCGGTGAGAGTGCCCGTGACAGGCGAAGTGGGCTGTCCCGCGAGGGCCATGATGTCGCGCAGATCGGCATTGCGAATGGTGAGATCGGCACGCAGGGAATTGCTTTTTTCCGGCGACCAGTTGGTGAGCCCGACGCTCGCCGAAAAGTTGGCCTGAAGCGCTCCGCGGTTGAGCACTGCGTTGGTGATGGTGGCTCCATTTTTCGCCGCGGCAACTCCGGCGGTGAAGCTGGTGAAGGGGCGGCCCTCGACGGCAAAATTCGCTGCTGTTACGTTCGCGACGATATGCGGCGCGCTCAGGCTGCCGTTGACGGTAGCGTTTACGGTGAGCTCGCCATTGCGCGCGAAGGTCACCGGAACCACAGCGAGCGGGCGGAAATCGGCGAAATCCCGCGTGGTGAGCTTCACCTGCACCTGCTTGCCGAGCGAGCCGGCGAGATCCAGCGTGGTGTGCGGCAGATTGATGTGAGAGCGGTCCAGCACAATGGAATCGGCGCGCGCGTTGTAGTTCACGCCGAGGTGCCCGGACACGGGAATCCCGCGGCGGCCGGGCACGATGCCGAGGTTGGCACTGGCGACCAGCGTGTTCATGTTTTTGATATTGCCTTCGGCGTTCACCGGACCGGAGACGACGCCGTCATATCCCAGGGAGCGATGCATCGCGAGACGGGCAAGCTGATCGATATCGAAGTGCCGCAGATCGCCGTTCACATGGAACTGCGCCATATCGACGAGCGATGCCGAGCCGGCAAAGTTCCCGCCGAGCGCGCTGAGCCGCATGCCGGTGAGCTCGATGCGGTGCGGGTCCGCCGACACGGCGGAGGCAAGATCGACGCCGGCGAGATGCATTGTGCCTGACCGGAAAGCCACGTTGTGCGCGGCGACGTTCGCGGTCACCAGATAATTATTGTTGGCATCGAGCTTCGCGTTGCCGCCGATCTGTACTTCGCCTTCCGGGCGCTGCGCGAGGCGCATGAGCCTGCCGAGCTCGCCGAGAGCCAGCGATGCATTGAATTGCAGCGATCCGGCTGCGCCCGACGCATCCTTCAGCGTGCCGGACGCTTCGACGTTGGTGTGACCGAGAGCCAGGCGCGCAGTCTGCACCTGTATGCGGTTATCCGCCATGTTTGCGAGCAGATCCACGGTAGCGATGCGCGGGCCATGCACGGTATCGAGCGGCACGGTGAGTCCTGCGGCACGGCGGACTTCATCGAGCGCAATGCTGCCGTTCACGTGCGCCGAAGTGCGTGGATCGATGAGGTGGTCCATGGCTCCGGAGATGACGAGGTGCGATTCCGGCGTGGTCAACTCCGCGTTGGTCAGCGTCACTTTATCTTTTTCGGCAGTGAGGGGAAGTTTCACCGACACGTCTACTGTCTGGTTGTTGCCCGATTTGACATACAGCGGGGCGATATCGATCTCGCCCTTATAGCTCGGGGTGAGCGCGTTGTAGCCGATTTGCGCGCGCAGGTTGGCGCCGCTCACGTTCAGCCGGCTCGGCTGGTTGGCGAAGAGAATACTGCCATTGCGCAGATCAAAGTGGCCGATGGCGAGATCGACGATAGTTTCGAGTCCGGTCTTGTTGCTGCTCTTCGCCTGTATTTTGGGCGCGGGGATGTTGGTGCGGCCGTCCGGAAAGACCATGACGTCCACGGCCGGCGTGTCCACCAGCAGGTAAGCAATATCGACGAAGCCTTTTAAGGGCGAGAGAAGTTTCAGATCCACCTGGACGAGCTTGGCGCTGAGCAGCGGCGGGGCGGTAGGAGGCTCAAGGCCGTGCACCACGAAGCCGCGCACCTGGGCGCGCAAATGGGTCCACTCAAAGTTGAAGGAAGCGATATCGACTTTGCCGCCGGTGGCATCTTCCACGGCGGTGACGATCTTCTCGCGGACCAGATTGCGGAACCAGCTTGTCTGCACGATGATAATGACCGCGAGGAAAAGCAGAACGATGAGGCCGCCGATGGAGCCCGCGACAATGGCCAGTATTTTGCGCGGCCGGCTCATTGAAATGCTCCCTGCTTGAACACCACGCGCGTGGCGGCGCGGGTCTGCTTGAGCCACGAATCGAGCTGCTCGTCAACGGTGCCCGCTGTCGGGTTGCCTTCCTTCTTTACGCGGTTGGCGGTCTGCACGTCTTTCGGAGGAGTGGGCGAGCCGGCGACGGAGCGGTCCGCCGTGCCCTGGGTAGCGATGGGCACGTTCAGGCCGGGCTTGAAGCGCATGTCCGTGAAGCGGAGAACGGACTCCTGCCAGAGCAGGTAGGTTTTCAACTGATCTTCGGTAATTCCGTACTTCTGGAGCGCGGCATGATACTGCGCGATGCTGCGGTAATGCTGCTGCCGGAAGGCGCGCACCAGTTTATCGCCATCGGCGGCGGGCGCGGGCGCGTAGTGGCCCATCGCCATCTCATTGCGGATGAGTTGCTGGTCGACGAGCTTATCGGCGGCATCCCGCCGCGCTTGCGCGCTGACATCCAGCGGATCGCCGTTGACAAACTCGGTGAGCCGCACGGCCTGCAAAACTTCGCTCTCCGTGAAGACGGTGTTGCCGACAACGACGGCGATGCGGTCCACGACGTCCGCGGAAAGCAGCGCGGAGCCGGCGAGTAATAAAGCTGCGATGCGGGGTCCCATTTTAGAATGCCTGTCCAATGTTGAAGAAGAACTGGAAATGTCCGGTGTTTTGGATGGTGGTCTGCGCGCCGCCGAAGAGCAACTGCTGGGCGGTGCCCTTGAGCCCCTGGAACGTGGGCGAATTGAGCGAGTACGCGAGGTCCACCGCGATAGGCCCGAGCGGCGTTTTGTAGCGGACACCGAAGCCGACGGCGTGCACCATGTAATTGAAGTCGGTGATGTCTTTCTGGTGGACGCGGAAGGAGAATGCGCCCATGTTCGAAAAAATGTTGCCGAAATCGTGAAAGAACACGCCCTGCATGTTGGAGCTGAGGAACGGGAAGCGCAGTTCCGTGGAGTGGAAGAACAGCGTGTTGCCGCCGAGCGGGAAACCGGTCACCAAATCGCGCGGGCCGGCCTGGTTTTCGGAAAAACCGCGCATGGAGCTTTCGCCTCCGCCGAAGAAACGCTCGGGAAGCGGCACATAATCCTGGGCCGCGATACCGCCGGTGTTGTACGGATGAAGGATGCCGAACTCGGTGTTGCTGGCCAGAACGAACTGCGTGGCGACGGGATGGTAGTACGAATTGCGCAGCAGCAACCGCGTGAAATTGCGGTTGCCGCCGAATTGATGGGCGGCGAGTCCGGCGTCGAGGCTGTTGTAGAAGCCGCGATGCGCGTCAGTGGGGTCGTCACGCCGGTCCTGCACGATATTGAAGCCGGAATAGCCGACGTGCGAGGGCGCCGAGTACAGCGGAATCAGTAACGGATTGATCTTCAAGGTGCTTTGAAGCACCTGGTCGTGCGTCCACGAATAGCGCCAGAAGAGGGTTGTGGCCTTGCTGAGTTTCTGCGAAACCTGCAATTGTCCCTGCAGCCGCACGGCGGTAAATGTGAGCACGTTGCGGGTGTTGTCATAGAGCGCGGTGATGGAGATGTTGCGGCCATCAACGTTGTGGAATCGCGGCAGCAGATAGCTGAGGGAGCCCAGGCGGTCCAGAGTGGAGTATCTCGCCTTCATCGTGAGACTATGGCCGAGGCCAAACATATTGAGGCGCGAAAGCTGCAGGCTGATGCGCGGCGAAAACCCGGTGGTGCCGGAGGGATTATTCAAGCTGTACTGGCTGCCGCCGATCTGCGCGATCTCCGCACCGAAGCCGACGGCCATGTTATAGCGGTGTCCCTCGACGAAGTGGTAATCGACATACTTCGATTCGGTGTCGCCCTGCTGATTCTGAATGGCCATATCGACGGTGTCGAACACGCCGAGGTCATAGAGACGGCGCTGCATATCGCCCATCACCGTCCAGGAGAGCGGATCGCCGGGCTGCAGCAGCACGTTCGGTTTAATCAGCCGCTGATTGGTGATGTGCAAACCGGCCAGCAGCACATCGCGGACGTACATCGGCTGCCCTTCGGTGACGTCGTAGCGCACCGTCATTTCGTATTCTCCGGGCCCGGGAGTGACGTGCGGCGCCAACGCGGCGTTGGGATAGCCGTCGGACTGATAGCGGCGAATGATGTAATCGCGGTCCATCGCTACGGCGGTTTCGCTAAACGGTTCGCCGGGAATGGACTCCAACTCAGGCTCAATATCGCCTTGCTGGAAGTTGGACATGCCGGCGATGGAAACGGCGGCGACCTTATATTGCGGCCCTTCCTGGATGGCTACTGTGACGGCTACGTTGCCCTTTTTGCCCTTGTAATCGTCGGTGGTTTTGATGTCGACTTTGCAATCGTGAAAACCGTTGTCGTGATAGAGCGCCTGAATGGTTTCGGCGTCTTTGGTGGCAAAGCCGCCGCTGTAGCGGCCGTGACGCATGATCAGGAACCCGGCAGGCTGAATGTACATGCGCTCGCGAATTTCCGGCGTGGTGAAGTAGTGGTTCCCGGTGACGGTCAGCGACACCACTTTGTGGCGCTCGCCGCGGCTGATGTCATATGTAATTTGTTCCAGGTCAGGATTAACTGCCTTTTCCTGAAAGTCCACCTGGACGTCAAAGTAGCCCTGATTCTGGAAATAGTCGCGGAGGTTGCGCGCGCCGTTCACGAGTAAGTCGCGGTTGACAGTTTCCTCGTCGAAGACGGGAACGTATTCCTCGAGCTTGCTCCTCCTGACTTTTGCGCCGCTGGTGGTGATCTTCACTTTGGGGCCGCCGTCGGCCTGTATGTGCTCGCGGACGCGATTTTCGGCGGCAAGATACTCGGGCTTGCTCAGTGTGACCGACGCGGTGAGCCGGTCCTGCTTCTGATACTTGCCGCGGATGTTCCGAACGCCATTCTGGGTGGTGGCCGCGGTGACCTGCTTCCATCTGGAAATGCCGTGATACTTCGCGGCCTTTTCCAGCTTCTGCGCGTCGATCTTGGTATCGCCGGCGACGACCGGCATGGTGTAGCGGGCGCGCTTGCCGGAATCGATCTGGAACGTGATGGCAACCTGCTCGTGAGCGGGGTCGCGCTCGATTACCGGCGTGACGGTGGCGAGGTAGAGGCCGTTGCGCTGCAGGAGATTTTTGATGCCGCGAACGGCGGTATTAACGTCTTCGTCGCTGAAGGGCGTGCCGAGTTCGAGGCGCGAAGCATTGGTGAGCTGGCCGCGATTGGGCGGCAGCTTGATCTTGCCGTGCGTCTCGACGGGACCGACAAACCACTGATCGGTCGTGCGGAAGACGAGCACGAGGCCGGCGCCGGAAGGCTGTGTATCGGCTTCGATATCGGAATACTGACCGGAGCTATAGAGCCGCTTGATGGCGTCGCGGACTTCGTCGAGGCTGAGCGCCGTGCCGGGCTTGAGGCCGATGAGACGATTGAGGTCGGTTTCGGCGACCGGCTGGACGGCGGGTTCGAACTTGATTGCGGCAATGGGCTTGCCTTCGTAAGTGGTGGGACCTGCGAGATCGTCAGCGGCGAATGCGCCGGGAACGAACGCAAGAAGACACACGGAGACCAGACACCGCTGCAGCGCAGGACGCGACGCCATATTGGCGTACATGAATGCAAGTTCGGTGCCCTAGTGTGCCGGATTACGTCCGGGGCGGAGAAAGCGGATGGTTCTTTGCGGTCGGCGGCCGGCGATTGGAGAAAGTTACATGGGGGCCAGTGGGATCGGGATGATGCGACACGGTTCGGGGAGACGGAGGCGCTAGCGGGTCACGGGCGCACGGCGCCTTTTACTGGAAGAAATCCGGCTGTTGTTCTCGTCGCGATCCATCCGCCTTTCGATGCACCTTTTATGTTGTGAAAAAATCCGGCTACCGTTCTCGTCGCACTCCATTCGCTTTTCGATACACCTCTTACCGCTCCCTCACTGTCACGGCTCCGTTAGCAGCATCAACCACATACGGAGCCGTGACCGTTAGGGAGCGGTAAAAGGTGCCGGTGATTCGAGTGCGTTTTCGATGCGGCAAAAAGCAATTCGATATTTTTTCACAACCCCGTAAGGGAGCGGTAGTAGGTGCCGGTGATTCGAGTGCGTTTTCGATGCGGCAAAAAAGCAATTCGATATTTTTTCACAACCCCGTAAGGGAGCGGTAGTAGGTGCCGGGGATCGGAGTGCGTTTTCGATGCGGCAAAAAAGCAATTCGATATTTTTTCACAACCCCGTCAGGGAGCGGTAAAAGGTGCCGGGGATTCGAGTGCGTTTGAATGTGGCAAAAAGCAATTTGATATTTTTTCACCACCCCGTTAGGGAGCGGTAAACGGTGCCGGTGATTCGAGTGCGTTTTGAAGTCGGCGTAAAAGAAACTCGATTAAACGGTGCCGGGGATACGGAAGCAATTCGATTTCTTCATTGCCCCGGCAGGGAGCGGGCCCTCCCCGAGAGCGCCAGCGCCACTCCACCCAGGATTGCGATGGAGGCCAGCGCCAGGCGCCACGTCAATTGCTCGCCTAACAGCAACACGCCTGCGATGGCGGTGAGAACCGGAACCGTCAACTGCACGACGGCAGCGACGCTCGTGCGCAGGTTCTTCACCGCAACGTACCAGATGGCGTACCCCAGGCCGGAGGCTACTGCTCCGGAGACCGCCGCCAAACCGATACCGAACCAGGTCGCGTGAACATGGCCTGTTCGCCAAACGAGAATCAGCGCGGCGAGCGCCAGTGGAACGGCTCTTGCGAAGTTGCCCGCGGTCGCCGCGACCATGGAGGAGAAGCCGCGGGCTGCCAGCGAGTAATAACCCCAGGATGCGCCCGATAAAGCCATCACCGACAACCCGACAGCGGAAGGCGCGGCCAAGCCGGGAAGGGCGAGCGACACCAACCCGCCAAGCGCCATCGCCAGACCGATCCACTCCGAGTATGCCGGCCGCTCGCCCCCGGCGATTCCGATCGCCAGCATCGTCATCTGCACGGCCGCGAACAACACCAGGGCGCCGGTGCCGGCGTTCAGCGAGAGGTAGGCATAGGAAAAAGCGAGGGAGTAGGTGAATAGCGCAATGGCAGCGCGCAAGGAGCCGTGATGGAGGACGGCGCGCAGGCCCTCCGGCCGGAACCCGGTGAGCAGCACGAGCGCGAGGGCTCCGGCGACGATGCGGACCGCGGTGAAACTGCCCCAATCGATTTCGCCTGCGCGCAGCGCAAATCGCGCGAGCAGCGAATTGGTTGAAAAGAACGCCATCGCCAAGCCGGCCAGCAGCAGTGTCCGGCGAGCGGGAGCGGGCTGCGCGGCTCTGGAGATTGCAGGCGTCACTAAAGTTGAGGGTTGGCCGCCCGGCGGCTAACTCTCAAGTTTCGCAGTAAGGGTGATGTTGGTTCTGTAAAGCTTCGAGACGGGACAGCCGCTCTTGGCCGCCTGCACGGCTTTGTCGAAAGCCTCCTGGCTGGCCCCCGGCACTTTGGCGTGCAGGTCCAGATGGCTTTCGGTGATCGCAAAGCCGTCGGGCTGCTTTTCGAGACTAATGGAGCACGTGGTTTCGAGCGACTCCGCGGTGAGGCCGGCTTGGCCCAACTGCGCGGAGAGCGCCATGGTGAAGCAGCCCGCGTGAGCGGCGGCGAGCAGTTCTTCGGGGTTGGTACCGTGCCCGTCTTCAAATCTCGTATGGAAGGAGTATGCCGAGTTTTTCAAAACTCCGCTGGCAGTAGATACGGTCCCGTTGCCGCTCTTCAAATCGCCGCGCCATTGCGCGGACGCTGTACGTTTCATTGCGTTGGGCCTCCGTTCAAAGTGTAGCGGAGACGGGGACGATGTGGCGATAAAAGCACGGCGCAGAGGCGGACCCTACGGCTCCTGACACCGGTATTTCGGCGACGGTGTTACGATTACCTGTACCGACACGCACCTGCCGATCAGAAACCGAATGAGGCGATCCGATCGAACCGCGGACAACTTGCCGGGGAAAGGAAAGCCCTCAGCCGGCATCGGCGGGGCAGCGGCAAGTATGAGAATTCTTCTTTATAATCCCGACAACGGCGTGACGCAAAACTTCATGCCTCATCTGTGGATGTTCCTGCTTCAATCGCTCACACCGAAAGGTCACGAAGTGGTGCTGATCGACGGCAACACGCAACCGATGAGCGATAGCGAGCTGGTGCAGTTCGCGCTCGACCGGAAGATTGGGCTGGTCGGGATAGGCGCGATGACCCGCATGATCGCCAAAGCGTACCGGGTGGCGGATGCGCTACGCGCCGCGGGCATTCCGGTGGTGATGGGAGGACCGCACGTGACGGAGACGCCCGACGAGGCGCTGGGACGGAACGGCGGACCTCGCCACGCCGATGCGCTGGCGCTCGGGGAGGCCGATGAGACGTGGCCGCACATTGTGGAAGATGCGGCGCGCGGAAAACTGAAAGAGATTTACACCCCGGTGGACGCCTTCGGGCAGGAGCGCAAGCCGAGCTTACAGGATTACCCCGCGATACCGTGGGACACGACCGACTTGCAACAGTTCAACCGCATTCCGAACTTCCTGCGTCCCGTGATGCGGAAGTTCGGATACGAGTGGGAGACGTTTCACATCATCCCTATCGAATCCGGACGCGGCTGCCCGTATGGGTGTGAGTTCTGCACGGTAACGGGGTTCTTTGGGGATTCGATCCGGTTCCGGACGAACGAGAGCATCGTGCGGGAGATGCTGACGATCAAGCAGCGCGCCGCGAGCAATCGTGGCAAGGCCGCGGTGTTTTTCGTGGACGATAATTTCGCGATCAACGTGAAGCGAACGAAATCCCTGCTGCGCGACATCATTGCAGCGGGGGCGGAACTTTCGTGGGTGGGCCAGATCAGCGCGAACCTGCTGCGCGATGAGGAACTGCTGGATCTGATCGCCGCTTCGGGCGGCAAGTGGATCTTCATCGGAATGGAATCGCTGGACCCGGCGAATCTAGCGAGCGTCAATAAGAGCTTCAACAAGCCGGCGGATTACGATCGCGTGCTGCAGGCGCTGGCGAAGCGGCGCGTGTACGCAATCACATCTTTCATTTTCGGGCTGGACAACGATACTCCCGGGGTGGGTGAGCGCACTCTCTCGCAAATCGCCAAGTGGCCTCCGGGGCTGCCGGTGTTCGGCCAGATCACGCCATTTCCGGCCACGCCGTTGTATACGCGGCTGGAAAAGGAGGGCCGGCTGACGCGGCCGAAACACTGGCTCGAGTTCGCGCCTTTCCGAATGGCGCATACGCCGCTGAAGATCTCGATCGATGAAGTGCAGGACGAGGTTCGGTATGCATGGGAGAACTCGTACAGCCCGGCAGCGATCGGGCGCGCGCTGGAGTATATCGACCATGAACCGGCGGCGTACAAGATCAGCCACCTGATGGCGCGGCTGTTCTTCCGCGGCATCTATTTCCCGCAGAAGGGTACGTGGAAGTGGTTCGTGCTGGCGATGCAGAACCGGCGATCCATTTATCGCGTGGCGAGGGACTGCTTTCAGCGGTGGCATGGCGCGGAGAAGAGTGGGACGGTCGACTTCAATGGCCATGCGGAAGGCGCGCAACGTCCGACACAGGTGGAGTCGGGCGCGGACTAGCACAAAACCAGTCGCACTTCGTGCGACCCGACAGGAAGGATTCCTGTCGGCACGTGGTAACAAGCCGGTATTCTGGGGACGATGGAAAATCTCAGCGGCAAGGTGGCGCTGGTCACTGGTGCTAGCCGGGGAATCGGCCGCGGCATTGCTCTGGCTCTGGGGCGGGCCGGATGCCGGGTGGCGCTGAACTATCGCGAGCGCAAACAGGACGCCGAAATGGCCGCGTGCCTGATTGAGGATGCCGAGACCATGGTGGTGAAGGCCGACGTAGCTTCACGGGGCCAGGTGGCGCGGATGGTGCGCGAGATCGCCGAGCGGCTGGGGCCTGTCGAAATTCTGGTGAACAACGCGGGAATCGCCAAAGTTCAGGCGATCGAAGAGATCACTCCCGACGATTGGGATGAGCAGATCGCGGTGAACCTGACGTCGTGTTTTCTGGTGACGCAGGCCGTGCTGCCGGAAATGCGGAGGGCGCGTTGGGGACGCATCGTGAACATCTCTTCGGTGGCCGCGCAGGCCGGAAGCGTGGTGGGTGTGCATTACGCCGCGTCAAAAGCCGGGATGCTCGGGCTGACGCGCGGATATGCGAAGCTGCTGGCCAAGGAAGGCATCACGGTGAACGCGATTGCGCCCGCGCTGGTGTACACCGATATGGTGGCGAGCAATCCCGTGGCGAACGCGAACATGATTCCGGTGGGCCGCTTCGGCGAAGTGACGGAAGTTGCCGATGTGGCGGTGATGCTTGCGGGCAACGGCTACATCACTGGGCAAACCATTAATGTGAACGGCGGCTGGTACATGAGCTGATGGCGGTCCGCAACGTCGAACAGGAGATCGAACGGCTGAACGCGGCGCGCGAGGCTCCGGCGGAGGAGGCCGAAGCCGCACTCAGGAAAGCGCTGCGCGATCGCGTGAATCTGCTGGTGGCGAAGGCGGCAAAGATCGCGGCGGAGCGGCGCGCGGTGGAGCTCATTCCCGATCTCGTTGCAGCCTTCGACCGACTGATGGAGAAGTCCGTGGAGCGCGACTCGCAATGCTGGGGGAAGACGGCGATCGTGAAAGCGCTCGCGGAACTGGAATATCGCGAGAGCGCGGTGTTCGTAAGGGGAGTGCGCCACATTCAACTGGAAGCATCGTGGGGCCGCAGCGAAGATACCGCCGGCACGGTGCGCGCGCAGTGTGCCGCCGCGCTACCGGCGTGCACGGACCTGCGGCGCGGCGAGATTCTGCGGCTACTGGTGGATGGACTGGCGGATTGCGACATGACGGTGCGCATTGAAGCCGCACGCGCGCTGGCCCAAATGGATGGCGACGAAGCGGCGCTGGTGCTGCGGATCAAGGCGCGCATGGGCGATGAAGAATCGCAGGTTTGCGGGCAAGTGTTCGATGCGCTGCTGGCGACGGAGCGCGGCGACGCCATCGGCTTCATCTCAGAGTTTTTCATGCGGAGCGATCAACGCGAAGAGGCGGCGCTGGCGTTAGGGGCATCGCGGATTCCCGCCGCGGTGACGGTGCTGCGTGAAGCTTTGGACGGCGTGCGGGAGCAGGATTTCCGCGGCGTGCTGCTGCGCGCCATCAGCGCGTCGCGGCAGGATGCCGCCATCGAGTTTTTGATCGAGCTTGTGCGGCGGGATGGCGGCGACGCGGCTCTCGCCTACGAAGCGCTGAAACTGCATCGCGAGAGTCCGGAAATCTGGCGGCGCGTGGAAGAGGCGCGCCACTCGATATAATCGCAACCGAGATGCGTGCTTTAGCTGCTCTTCTGGCGGCCTTCCCCGCCCTTGCCGCGCAATGGATTACGGCGCCGGGCGCGCCGCGCACGGAGTTCACCGTGCTGCATTTCCGCCGCGCGTTCGAGCTTGCCGCGAAACCCGAGTCCTTCGTGGTGAAAGTGTCGGGCGACAACCGGTATCAGTTATTCGTCAAGGGGACACGCGTTTCGTCAGGCCCGGCGCGTGGAGACCTTTATCACTGGCGCCGCGAGACGGTGGATCTTGCGCCGAATCTGCACGCGGGCCGCAATGTGCTGGCCGCGGTGGCGTGGAACTTCGGCGACCAGGCGCCGCTGGCGCAGATCACGAACGAGACGGGATTCCTGCTGCAAGGTCCGGCCGCGGTGGAAACGGGGCGGCAGTGGAAATGCGCGATCGACCGGGCCTATTCGCCGATTCCCGTTGGTCGCAGCGTGGGCGGTTATTGGGCCGCGGGACCGGGAGAAGCGCTCGATGGCGCGCAATATCCGTGGGGTTGGGAAACGGCCGGCTTCGACGATTCGCGGTGGAGCGGGCCGAAGGTTCTCGATGGCGCGTCGGATCGCGGGGCGCGGGATGCTCACAGTCCGTGGATGCTGGTGGACAGCGACATTCCGCCGCAGGAAGAGCACGCCGAGCCGCCGCTGCGCGCGCGCCGGACGGAAGGCGCGGCTGCGTACACGGGAGCGCCGTGGACGGTGCCGCCGAATTCCGAGGCGACCGTGATCCTGGACCAAGGCTACTTCACGACGGGATATCCGCAGCTCAGCATTTCGGCCGGGCGCGGCGCAACAGTATCGCTGCGGTATGCGGAATCGTTGTTCCAGCCGGGCACGTGGGTGAAAGGCAATCGCGATGAGGTGGACGGCAAGGAGTTCAGAGGGTATCGCGACACGTTCATCGCCGATGGGGGGCGGGACCGCGAGTGGCGTCCGCTCTGGTGGCGGTCCTGGAGATATATCGAGCTCAGCGTGAAGACGGCGGCCGAGCCCCTGACGGTGGAGAAACTCGCGACAACATTTTCCGGATATCCGTTCGTGCGCAAGGGGGAACTGCACGCGGCGGGCGGAGAAGATGCCGAGTTACAGAAGATGCTGGACGTAAGCTGGCGCACGCTTCGCGTGGACGCGCATGAAACGTTCATGGACTGCGCGTATTACGAACAACTGCAGTACATCGGCGACACGCGACTGGAGGCGCTGGCGGTGATGACTCTCTCCGGCGACGCGCGGCTGGTACGCAACGCGGTGGCTCTCACGCAAGAGACTCAGACGGCCGACGGACTGACGTTCTCGCGCGGGCCCTCGCGACTGGCGCAGTACATTCCGCCGTTTTCGCTCATCTGGGTGAACATGCTGCACGACTACTGGATGTACACGCGGGACGCGGAGTTCGTGCGCGGGATGCTGCCGGCTTCGCGGCACATTCTTTCGTGGTTCGCGGCGCGGCGGAAAGCGGATGGAGTGCTCGGGCGGCTGGAGTGGTGGAACTTCGCCGATTGGGTGAAGTCATGGCCCGCCGGTGTTGCGCCAGCGAGCGCGGCGGGCGATTCCGCGCTGCTGGATCTGGAGTGGCTGGCCGCGTACCGCGCCGCTGAAGAGATGGAGCGCGCCGAGGGGTCGAAGGCCGTTGCCGCGGACTACGCGGAGTCTATCGAGCGTCTGCGTGCGGCGATTCGGACGAAGTATTTCGATGCGTCGAGGGGCCTGTTTCGGGATACGCCCGGCGGCGGGTTCTCGCAGCATGTGAATGCGCTGGCGATTCTCACGGGCGCCGCGCAGCCCGGCGAATTTGCGGCAATCGGGCGCGCACTCATGGAAGACTCATCGTTGACGCAGGCGACGTTGTACTTCCGGTATTACGTGGATTCGGCGCTGTTCGCCGCCGGGTTCGGCGATCGGTTCCTGGAGCGGCTGGGCCCGTGGCGCGACGCTTTGAAACTGGGCCTGACAACATGGCCCGAACAACCCGAGCCGACGCGTTCGGATGCGCACGCGTGGAGTTCGCACATCACGATCAATTTCTTTCGCGGGATGCTCGGCATCACTCCCATCGCGCCCGGGTTTGCGCGGGTGCGCATCGAACCGCATTTGGGTCCGGTGCCGGAGATCAGCGGCAAAATGCCGCATCCGGCAGGCGAAATCGCCGTACGTGTGAAACAACCCGGCACAGCGGAAATCACGCTGCCTCCGGGGGTGACCGGCGAGTATGTGTGGAAGGGACGATCGCGTCCGCTGAAGCCGGGCGTGAATCGTTTTTGACGCGCGCGGCTTGGTACACTGCACGCATGAAGCTGACGGTGGAACACCTAGTTGAAATGGCACCCTGGGAGTGGCCGGCCGATGCCGCCGGGACCATTCTGCAGACCTTGACCGAGCGCAGGGGTACTGAAGAGCAGCGAGCGATCGCCGCGGGGCTGGCGGGCGATCTCACGGTGTTGGATGAAAAGCTTGCGGCCGCCCTTCTGAAGTCGCTGCAAGACCCCTCTGAGCCGGAGAGCGTGCGCGCCAATGCCGCGATCGCGTGCGGACCTGTGCTGGAAGCCGGCGATATGGAGATGGTGGACGGCATTTTCGACGACCCCGAGATGATCCCCGTTTCGGCCGATACGTATTTGCGCATTCGCAAGGCGGTGCACGATGTCTATGCGGACGAGGCCACTCCGAAACTGGTGCGCCGCCGCGCCTTGGAGGCCGCCGTACGCGCCGAGGACACCTGGCAGACAGACGAGATCCGCAAAGCGTATGCGAGCGGCGACCGCGAGTGGCAGCTTACGGCGGTTTTCGCGATGAACTATGTGGAGGGCTTCGACTCCGAAATTGTGGAGGCGCTCAAGAGCAGCGACGAAGACATTTTCTTCCACGCGATACAGGCCGCGGGGAGTCACGCGGTGGGCGACGCGTGGCCTACGATCGCGAAAGTTCTGGACAGCACTACGACCGACAAGGTGCTCCTGCTGACGGCGATTCAGGCGGCCGGAAATTTCCCCCTCGACACGACCCGCGATGCGCTCCTGCCGCTCACCGATTCCGAGGATGAAGAGGTGGCCGAAGCCGCTTCGGAGGCGATGTCCATGGCCGAGGAAGCATACGCCGAAGACGACGAGTTCGACTTGGACGATGAGGACGACGAAGAGGAATGATCGCCGGCTGCATTGAAGCGGGCGGCACGAAGTTTGTCTGCGGCGCGGGGACTGCCCCTGAGGACCTTGTCACCGAGACGTTTCCGACCACGGATCCGCAAGCGACAATCGAACGGGCCGCCGCTTTTCTTTCCAGCTACGCTCCCGAGGTGGTAGGGATTGCGTCCTTCGGTCCGCTGGACCTGGCGCGCGGGCGGATCACTTCGACTCCGAAATCCGGGTGGGAGAATTTCGATTTCGCGCAGGCGGTGGCGGAACGGTTGAAGGCGCGGGTGGCGATTGACACGGACGTGAACGCCGCGGCTCTGGCGGAGCACCGGTGGGGCGCGGCACAGGGCATCGACGATTTTTTGTATTTGACGGTCGGCACGGGAATCGGCGGCGGCCCGATTGTGGGCGGCCGCACAATCCACGGGCTGGTGCATCCGGAGATGGGACACGTTCGCGTTCCGCACGATCGGGAGCGCGACGCGTTTGAGGGCGTGTGTCCGTTTCATGGCGATTGTCTCGAAGGGCTGGCTTCGGGTCCGGCGATGCAGGCACGGTGGGGCGCTCCGGCGAATGAGCTTCCGCCCGGACACGAAGCGTGGGAACTGGAGGCGCACTATCTGGCGCTCGGACTGGCGAACTGGGTGTGCACGCTTTCGCCGCGGAGAATCGTGATGGGTGGCGGAGTGATGCAACAGGCGCACATGTTTCCGCTGGTTCGGGCGGAACTGGAGCGGTTGTTGAACGGGTATATCCAGGCGGACGCGCTGTGCGGCGAGGGTTTGGAGAGTTACGTGGTGCCTCCGCGGCTGGGGAATCGCGCGGGTGTGTTGGGGGCGCTGGTTCTGGCGCTGGGGTAGAAATCCGGCGGCTGTTCTCGTGGCGCTCCATTCGCCTTTCGATACACCTTTTACCGCTCTTACGGGGTTGTGAAAAAGTCCGGCTGTTGTTCTCGTCGCGCTCCATTCGCCTTTCGATACACCATTTACCGCTCCCTCACGGTCACGGCTCCGTTAGCGGAATCAATTACATACGGAGCCGTGACCGTGAGGAAGCGGTAAATGGTGCCGGGGATGCGAGTGCGTTTGAATGCGTCAAAAAAGCGATTCGATATTTTTCACAAGCCCGTGAGGAAGCGGTAAAAGGTGCATCGAAAAAACGAATGGATCGCGACGAGAACCGCAGCCGGTAGTTGGCAAGCCGCGTGCTACGATACGGACAGGAGCGTGTTCTGACAAAAGTCGACGTCAAAGAAAACGCCGCAGCCGAGTCCGTTACTCCTTCCTGGCTTCTCGCCGTCCGCGCCGCGGAATCCAAAAAAGCGACCGACATCACAGTGCTGGATCTCACCGGAATCACGTCGTTTGCGGACTATTTCGTGATCTGCACGGGAGGCAATCAGAAGCAGGTGCAGGCCATCGCGGATGAAGTAGGGCAGCGGCTGAAGAAGGAAAACGGCGAATTGCCGATCTCGCTGGAAGGCTACAACCAGGCGGAGTGGGTGCTCGCCGATTACGGCGACCTGCTGGTGCACATTTTTTCTCCCAAGGCGCGCGAATACTACGGGCTGGAACGTCTCTGGCGGGGCGCGAAGACGGTTCAAATTCCGCCCGAGTGAAGATTTTCCTGTACTTCATCGGCAAGCCGAAGGACGCGAACGCCAACGGCCTGGCGGAAGATTTTCTGGGACGCGCTGCCCGGTACTGCGCCTGCGAAATGCGCGAAATCCGGCCCGAGCGCGCGGACCTTTTCACGAAGCACGCGAGCGCCCGCAAGATTTTTCTGGATCCCGCGGGCAAGCCGATGGATTCGGCCGGTTTCGCCGCGCTCATCGCGAAGGCCGAAATGGAGGGTCGCGACTTGGTGTTCCTCATCGGCGGCCACGATGGGCTTCCGCCGGGTTGGGCGTCGCGCGCAGACATGCTGCTCTCACTTTCAAAGATGACGTTTCCGCACGAAATGGCGCGAGCAATGGTCGCCGAACAGATCTATCGCGGGTTTGCGACCTTGCGGGGCCATCCGTACCCGCGTTAACGTAGAGACTTCCATGTCTTGGTTCAAGCGGGACAGACCGGCCGGCGAAAGCCTCCCCAAAGTGGACGACCACGAAAAACGTGTGCGCACGGAAGGGCTCTGGCAGAAGTGCGATGGCTGCCGCCAGATCATCTGGAAAAAAGAGTGGGAAGCGAACGTCAACGTGTGTCCGAAATGCGGGGCGCACTCGCAGATCGGCGCCGTTACTCGCCTGAAGCTGCTGCTCGACGGCGGCGAGTACGAAACGCACGATGCGGAACTGCGCAGCACGGACCCGCTGGGATTCGTCGATAAGAAACCGTATCAGGAGCGGCTGAAAGAAGCCGAAGAGAAGACCAATATGCCGGAAGCGGTAATTTCCGCGAGCGGCACACTGGAAGGGCGGCCGGTGCAGGTCTGCGCGATGGAGCCCACTTTCATCGGCGGCAGCATGGCGAGCGTAGTCGGCGAAGTGATCGCGCGCGCGGTGGAACGCTCAATGGAGCGCGGCACGCCGCTGATCATCGTCTCCGCGTCCGGCGGCGCGCGCATGCAGGAAGGCGCGATCAGCCTGATGCAGATGGCAAAAATATCCGCCGCGCTCATGCGCCTGGATGAGGCGCGGCTGCCGTACATCAGCGTGCTCACGGACCCGACCACGGGAGGCGTGACGGCGAGCTATGCGATGCTGGGCGATCTCAACATCGCCGAACCGGGAGCGCTCATAGGCTTCGCGGGTCCGCGCGTGATTGAGCAGACGATTCGCCAGAAGCTTCCGGAAGGCTTTCAGCGGAGCGAGTTTCTGCTGGAGCACGGCATGCTGGATGCGGTTGTACCGCGCCCCGAGATGAAACAGTACATCGCCGAGGCGCTGGACTTTTTCGTCGCGTGAACTACCCCGATTCGGTACAGTTTCTTTACGCGCTCGGCAACGAAATCAAGACGGCGAAGCTTGGGCTGGAGCGCATCCGCACGGTGCTGGACGCGCTGGGGCGGCCGCAGGACCGGCTGGCAATTGTGCACGTGGCGGGCACGAACGGCAAAGGGTCCACATGCGCGATGATCGCGGCGGGGTTGCAGGCGGCCGGCTGCAGGACCGGGCTGTTCACGTCGCCGCACCTGATGGAGCCGACGGAGCGCATCCGCATCGGCGGGCAGCCGATTTCATCCGCTGAATTCGCGGCAGTGTTCGACCGGGTTCACGCGGTGGTGGAGCGGCTGATGGCCGAAGGCGCGGTCGACATGCACACCACTTACTTCGAGACGGTTACCGCAATGGCGCTGCTGGCGTTCGCCGATGCGGCCGTCGGATGCGTGGTGCTGGAGGTGGGGCTGGGCGGGCGATTGGATGCGACCAACGTGGTGATGCCGGAACTGTGCGCGATCACGCCCGTGGATTACGATCACGAGGCGTTTCTGGGCCGCAGCCTGGAAGCGATCGCGGGCGAAAAGGCCGGGATTCTCAAGCCGGGCGTCCCTGCGATCATCGCGCGGCAGCGGCCGGAAGCGGGGCGCGTCATTGAGGCGCGTGCAGCCGAGTTGGGGATTGAGGTGCAGCGCACGATCGATTCTCCGGTTGAAGAGCTGCACATGACGGCGCGGGAAAGCCGCTTTCGATATCGCGGGCTCAGGCTCACGTGTCCGCTGGCCGGCGAGCATCAGGTGGAAAATGCGTGCACCGCGGCGCTGGTGCTCACGGAACTGGAGATCCGGCCGCAAGACATCGAGACGGGCATCGCGGCGGCGCAATGGCCGGGCCGGCTGGAACTGGTGTCACGGCGGCCGGATGTGATTCTTGATGGCGCGCACAATCCGGCGGGGGCGCGCGCCCTAGCGGCGTACATCGACCGGTTTTATGCGAACCGCCGGATTCATCTGGTGTTCGGCGCGATGCGGGACAAGGCGGTGGATGAGATCGCCGGCATGCTGTTTCCGCGGGCTCAACGGGTAATCGTCACCGCGCCGAAGCAGGCGCGCGCACTAGCGCCCGAAGCGCTGAGAGAAATGGCGGACCACCCGAATGTCGAGGTCGCGGAAACGCTGGAAGGGGCGATGGCGCTGCTTCGCGGGACGCCGCGCGAGGACGCCATATTCATTACAGGGTCGCTATTCCTGGTGGCTGAAGCACGCGCTATGCTTTTACCGAAGGAGTAAGCGGCTATGCGCACGCTCGGCATCCTGCTGCTGGCCGCAACCGCAGCGGCTCAGGATCTTCCACCCGGAGTGCTGCTGCTCTCGCGAATCAAGCGGCACGTCCGCGAAGAGATGCAGCACCTGCCGGACTACACCTGCCTCGAAACGGTGCAGCGCGCGGAGCATAACGGAGCTCAAAAAACGCTGCAGCGGCTCGACCCCGTGCGGCTGGAGGTATTGTTCAGCGGCGAAAAGGAGATGTACTCGCCGCCGGGCGCCGCGGCATTCAGCGAAGATTCGGTGACCGGCTACATTCATGGCGGGATGATCAGCGATGGCATTTTCGCCACGGACGCGGTGAACATTTTCGTGCGCGATGGCGCGTACGTGCAATACGTGGGAGAAGAAGAAATCCGCGGGGTTGCGGCGGTAAAGTACAACTACCGGATTCCGCAGATGATCAGCAACTTCAGGATTAATGCGTTCGGCAGTTCGGAGAATCTGGGCATTCGCGGCGCGTTCTGGGCGGACGCAAAGACTTACGACCTGCTACGGATCCAGGCAAACGGCGATGAAATGATGCCGGCATCGGCGATTGCTTCGCTGGTCTCGATTGTAGATTTCGACAGGGTGCGCATCGGCGATGGGGTAGTGCGGCTGGCGCAGAGCGCGCGCGTGAGATTGCTGGGGACGGCCGGCGAAGAGTCCGTGGCGCAGTTCGATTTCACGCATTGCCGTGCGTTTCAGGCGGAAAGCACGATCCGCTTTGGCGACGACATTTTTATGCGGCCGGCGGATAAAAAGGGCGAGGCGAGGCAGGCGCTGGACGCCGGATTGAATATCCCGGTGATCCTGACCACGGCGATTGACGGCGCAACGGCGGTAGGCGCGCCAATTCTCGGCAAGGTCGCGGGCTTGGTGGCGGCGAAGGGTAAGGCGGCTATTCCGGAGGGCACGGTGCTGCACGGGCGTGTGCGGCAGATGGAACGCACTTCCACGGGCTACGATGTCGCGCTCGAGTTCACGGAGATCGATATGCCCGCCGGTCCGCTGCGCTTCTTCGCGGATCTTCGTGAACCTGCGCCACCTGCGCGGGCCGAACGGTGGCTGCGCGAGCTGCCGGGCGTCGCTGTCGTGAGCGTGGCCGGCGAGAAGCTCGATGTTCCGGAGGGTTTTCGGATGGTGTGGCACACGCGCGACTTGATAGAGTCGAATTAATGAGCCAGTTCCGGTCCGTGGTGTTCTCCATCCCGCTCATAGGCATCGCCACTATCGTGATGGGCACGCTGTCGCTGCTCACGTCCTTTTTCGACGCCAGCGGCAATGCCATGCACCGCCTGGCGCGGATCTGGGCGAAGATGCTGCTGGCGGTGAGTTTCATACGCGTGCGCACGGAAGGCATCGAAAAATTCGACCCGAACGCGACGTATGTCTTTGTCGCAAATCACGCGAGCTTCATGGACATTCCGGCGATCCTCTCAAAGGTGGACAATCAGTTCCGGTTTTTCGCGAAGAAGGGGCTGTTTCAAATTCCGTTCCTTGGGACGCACCTGCTGCGCGCCGGACATCTGCCGGTGGAGCGGCAGAATCCGCGCGCCGCGGTGAAGATTATGAGCGAAGCGGCGCGAATTATTTCCGAGCGCGGTACGTCACTGCTGCTGTTTCCGGAAGGCGGCCGGTCGCCGCAGGGCCTTCGCGATTTCAAGGAAGGCGCCGCTTACATAGCGATCAAGGCGGGGGTGCCGGTGGTGCCGATGGCGCTGGTGGGAATGCGCGAACTGCTGCCGATGGGATCCGGAAACATTCGCAGCGGCACGGTGGTTCTGCGGGTCGGCGAACCGATTCCGACACGCGGCATGCAACTTTCCCAGCGCATGGAACTGACGCAGCGGCTGTACGGCGAGATTTCCGCGATGCTGGCCGGGGCCGCTCAGACCCCTACGGCGTCTCGCGAATCTTGATGTTCTTAAACCACGCGGCGTCGCCGTGGTTCTGCAGGGAAATCGGGCATTTGGTGCGCGGCTGGTTGACCAGCAGATCGTAGACCGGCGAACCTTTGCCCCATCGCTTGGCCATACTCTGCTCCACCGCGGGGCCTTTCAGACTGGTATCGACCACCTTCTCACCGTTCACCCAGTGCTCGACGTGGTCCCCCTTGACGACGAGGCGCGAGTGGTTCCACTCGCCCGCGGGCTTAGTGGCATCCTTCGAGGGCGGGACGATGCCGTACAGCGCGCCCGCCTGGTGCAGGGGCCCGTTGTGCGTGGCATCGGAATTCTTCGCGTTGTCGGTGATCTGATACTCGAAGCCGATGACGTAATCCTGGCCTTTTGCCGGACGGTCGCTGCGCGGATGCTCCAAGCTGGCGTTGACGGAATCCTCGAATCTCGGGAATCTCCCTTCCACCAGGAACACGTGCTTCTGGATTCGATATTTCACACCGCTGTTGCCTGCCGTGGAAATCTTCCAGTCCCATTCGAGCTCGAAATCGGTGTACGAATCGGCGCTGAAGAGGTCTTCGGTGATCTTCGGGTGGGGCACGCTCTTCAAGCAGCCATCCTCGATCGTGAAGGAATCGCCGCGGGGATTCCTGGCCGTGGGATCGACCCAATGGGCATAGGTACTGCCGTCGAACAGCAGCTTCCAGCCGGCCGATTTCTCGGCGCTTGTGAGCTGATTATCGGCGGCGTGCAGCGTGAGGGAGAGCGCGAAAACAACAGCGCATTTACAGACGGACATGGGTTTATGATACCCAAAGTAAAGCTAGACCCCTTACCGGAACCCGATGAAAATTGGGGCAACAATGTTCTCGATACCCCGCAGAGAAATGCCTACTCCGTCCATGACGGTGTTTTTCCTGCTGCAAGGTTTGGATGTCCTGACGACGCTCATCGGCATCCATGAGGGGGCACGCGAAGCGAGCTTCTTCGTCGGACGGCTGATGCAGCTTGGCCCCGTGGAGGCGCTGATCATCTCGAAAGTTTTCGCGATCATCCTGGTCTCGGCGGCTCTTGCGTTCAAGCGGCCGCGAGTCGTGGTGTTTTTGAACTATTGGTTCTCCGTGCTGATCGCGTGGAATCTGGTGACGATTTTTTCGCAGCACTGGTCATAGAGGGGTGCCTTTTACCGGTTGGTCGCGGGGCTGGGGAAGAATCCGGCTGCCGTTCTCGTCGCGATTCATTCGCTTTTCGATGCACCTTTTACCGCTTCCTTACGGTCGCGGCTCCGTTAGTAGCATGAAGCACTTACGGAGCCGTGACCGTGAGGGAGCGGTAAACGGTGCCGCGGATTCGGGTGGGTTTTGAAGTCGGCGTAAAGCAACTCGACTTACGGAGCCGTGGCCGTGAGGGAGCGGTAAACGGTGCCGGGGATTCGAGTGCGTTTTGAAGTCGGCGTAAAAGCAACTCGATTTTTTCACAGACCCGTGAGGGAGCGGTAAACGGTGCGGGGATACGGAAGCAATCCGATTTTGTCACAGCCCCGTAAGGGAGCGGTAACCGGTGCCGGGGATACGGAGATAATCCGATTTTTTCGCAGACCCTGACGGTTAGTTGGCTTTTGCTATCTCTACCGCGAAGGCGTAGGTCGGTCCGAACATGTTGCTTCGGAAGACCACCCACTTCTGATCGGGTGTGAAGCTGACATTCGGCTCCAAATGGTATTGGTGCTTACTCATATTGACTAACTTCTCGGCGTGAAACACTCCGGGATTGACGAAGCTCTTGTCGGCCAGCCCCTTATTCTCAAACTTCTCCGGACGGAATAAGTAAATCCAACGGCCGTCGGGCGCATGCGCGACCTGCCCCGGATCGCCGCCATCGCCGCAAAACAGCTTGCCATCCTTAGTTACATTGAAGTGGATGCTCCACTCGTTGCGCTGCAGGTGATACCACGTGCGCTCGCCCGTATTTACGTTGTACCCGGCGAGCCAGAAGACTTCGCCGCGCGGTGTCTGTAAGTCATACCAGATGGTATTGCCGTCGGCCGACCAGAATTCGTGTCCGAAGATCTCCATCGCCATCGTGCGGTTGTGCACCTTGACGATGTTGCTGCCGTCCGAGTGCATCAGCCAGATGCGATCCACCTTATGCCACGGGCCTTCATGGCAAAACATCAGCAGATCCGGATTCGTGGGTGAAAACTCCAGGTGGTTCAGCCAATCCGTGGCTCGATGCACCACCTTCACCTCGCCGGTCTTTGCGTTGATGGTGAACAGGGCCATCGGCAGGTGTGCCGCCAGCCGTTCTTCCATCATCTGACCTTTATTGCGAGGTTGCACCAGCCGCTGCGGCTGATCGCCCGGCTGCGGCTGATAGGGATTCGCGCGCCGCGCCGCTTCGCCTTCGATATAGGTTCCGGCGAGCAGCGTCTCGTCGGCATTCACCGTCGCCACGGAACCGCCCGCAGGCAGTTTCGCGATTTCCCGCGTAGTGAGCGTATCGACATCGGTAGCGAAGATGGAGTCGCCGCGCTTGTAATAAACGTTCTGTGTCTTGTGCCCGGTGACGACGATCTGCACGCGGCCTTTCACGACGGAATGCGCTTTACCCGTCGCCAACTCCAGCGCGGAGATGCCTTCCGGAGTGGTGTAGACCATCTCCTTGCCGTCCGCGGTGTAGCCGTTCTGGTTGAAGTACAGGCTTGCGCTGTTCGGCTCATCGGTGAGGCGCACGATGCGGTGGCCGGTATCGGGGTCGATCCAACTCTTGGGAGGCGTCTGGGCCAACAGGGGGAGCGCACTGAAGAAAACGGCAAACCACTTCATACCGTTCATCGATACCACACTACGGGTGCGGTTGGGGCTGCCGCAAGCGCACCGGTGGCGAGAGCGCATATGATGTAGTCTTATGAATCGCCGCCAATTCCTTCTCGCCGGCTCGGCCGCGGGTCTTGCCTGGGCACAGGAACGCCGTCCGCGCGTGGGGCTGATCGGCTGCGGGTGGTACGGCAAGATCGATCTCTTCCGCCTGCTGCAGATCGCACCGGTCGAGGTGGTTTCGCTGTGCGACGTCGATTCCCGCATGCTCTCTGACGCGGCGGACATGACCGCTGCGAGGCAGAAATCCAGGAAGCGACCGCGCACCTATGGCGATTACCGCAAAATGCTAGCGGAAAAGGATCTGGACATCGTGCTGGTGGGGACTCCCGATCACTGGCACGCCCTAACGGCGATTGAAGCCATGCGCGCCGGCGCAGACGTTTACTGCCAAAAGCCGATCAGCGTGGATGTCACCGAAGGGCAGGCGATGCTGGCCGCGGCGCGCAAATACGGGCGTGTGGTACAGATCGGCACACAGCGGCGGTCGACGCCGCACCTGGTGGAGGCACGCGAACGCTTCGTACAATCCGGCAAGCTCGGGCGCATCGCCGCGGTTGAGATTTGCTGTTATTACCACATGCGCGCCGAATCCAACCCGCCCGACACCGCGCCTCCGCCGAATCTGGATTACGAGATGTGGACCGGACCGGCGCCGATGCGGCCTTACAACGCGCTGGTGCATCCGCGCAGTTGGCGCGCGTTTATGGAATACGGCAACGGCATCATCGGCGACATGTGCGTACACATGTTCGACATGACGCGCTGGATGATGAACCTCGGTTGGCCTAACCGCGTCAGTTCGTCGGGCGGCATACTGGTGTCCGAGGGCAGCAAGGCGAACATCACGGACACGCAAGTTGCGACATTCGATTATGACGACGTAAGAATCGTCTGGACGCATCGGACGTGGGGCGATGCGCCGGACGAGAAATACCCCTGGGCCGCCACGCTCTACGGCGATCAGGGAACTTTGAAGGCGGGCGTCTTCAGTTACGACTTTATCCCGACCGATAAAAAGCAACAACCGGTACACAAAGACGTAACCTATGAGCTCGACAAGTACCCCGAAGACAATACCGAAAAGGATCTGGAGAAACACACTGCTCCGGCGGTCCGCTACCACTTACTGAACTTTCTGAACGCTATCGCAACGCGTGGACGTCCGGTGGCGGATATCGAAGAGGGCTACATCTCCACGGCCAGTTGCATTCTGGCGAACAATGCCCTGAAGGTGGGCCGCACACTCGAATGGGACGCTCAAGCCCAGCGAGTGAAGGGCGACGAGGAAGCCAATCGCCTGCTCACGCGGCCGTACCGTTCGCCCTGGGTTCATCCCAGCCCGCGAAGCGTCTAAGTCATAAAAAGGAAACGAATGTCACGGGAACGCGGACTCAACAAATACTTACTCACCAGCGCCATTGTCGCCGCGCTCGGCGGCTTACTCTTTGGCTTTGACACAGCGGTGATCGCCGGTGTAACCGGTCCGCTGACCACGCTGTACAATCTGACTCCGGGAATGCTCGGGCTGACCGTCTCCATCGCGCTTTGGGGAACGGTGTTGGGCTCGGTCGCCGCGGGCGCCCCCAGCGACCGCTTCGGGCGGCGTCTTGCCCTGCAAGCTCTGGCGGTACTCTACATCGTCTCCGCCCTCGGTTGCGCGTTCGCCTGGAGTTGGTCCAGCTTTGTCGTCTTCCGGTTTATCGGCGGACTTGCTATTGGAGGATCGAGCGTCATCGGGCCTATGTACATCGCGGAGATCGCGCCGGCAGCAAAGCGCGGACGGCTGGTGGGCTTTTTCCAATTCAACATTGTTGCCGGTATCCTGCTGGCGTACCTCTCCAATTATCTGGTGGGCACGATGGGTTTGGGCGACGTGGAGTGGCGCTGGAAAGTGGGGGTCGCGGGGGTGCCTGCCGTGCTCTTCTTCGCGATGCTGTTTCTGATTCCGCAAAGCCCGCGATGGCTGGTGCGCGCGGGACGGCCACAGGATGCCAAGGCGATTCTCACGAAGATCGGGGAACCGGATCCGGAGGGCGAACTGCGCGCGATTCAGGCATCTATCGGCCAGGAGCGCCTCGGCAGCAAGGAACCGCTGTTTCAGCACCGTTACCGCTTCCCGATCTTCCTTGCTATCGCGATCGGTATGTTCAATCAGTTGAGCGGCATCAACGCGATTCTCTATTACCTGAACGACATTTTCGCGCAGGCCGGATTCAACAAAGTATCGAGCGACTTACAAGCAGTAGCGATCGGCTTCACGAACTTACTGTTCACCATCATCGCGATGAGCGTGATCGACAAGCTGGGCCGTAAGAAGTTACTTCTGATTGGCGCGGCGGGGACGGCGGTTTGCCAGGCCGGAGTCGCGGCGATCTTCTTTCTGAATTCCGGCGAGCGCTACCTGGTATGGCTTCTGGTGGGGTTTATCGGCTTCTTCGCGTTTTCGCAGGGCGCCGTGATCTGGGTATATCTGAGCGAGGTGTTCCCGAACCTGGTGCGCGCCAAAGGCCAGAGTCTCGGCAGTTTCACGCACTGGATCATGAACGCTATTATCAGCGGCGTGTTCCCTTATCTCGCGAAGCTCTCCCGGCCCGCGCCATTCGCCTTTTTCTCCGCCATGATCGTGGTACAGTTCTTCGTAGTCCTCGCCGTCTTCCCCGAAACGTCAGGCATCACCCTGGAAGACATGCAGAAGAAACTCGGAACCCAACAATGATTCTCCGCACTGCACTGATTAGTGTCTTATTTGCCGGTGCTGCCTCCGCCGGGACTCCGGCCGAAGTAAAAGCCCGCATCGACGCGCAAATTCCGGACTTACTCGAGACCTATCACGACCTCCATCTGCACCCGGAACTTTCGCACCAGGAAGAGCACACCTCCGCGTTTATCGCTGCCGAATTGCGCAAGGCGGGCTTCACGGTGACCGAACACATCGGCAAGTATGACGATGGGAGCGCTGCCTACGGGGTCGCGGGCGTGCTCAAGAACGGCCCCGGACCGGTAGTCCTGCTCCGCACCGAGTTGGATGCTCTACCGGTGGTGGAAGCTACAGGGTTGCCGTTCTCCAGCACGGTGCGCTCCAAAAATCAGGCAGGCCAGGACGTAGGAGTAATGCACGCCTGCGGGCATGACCTGCACATGACCTCATTTCTGGGCACTGCACGCGTGCTTGCCGCGTCGAAGGACTTGTGGAGCGGCACTCTGGTGATGATCGGGCAGCCTTCGGAAGAAACCATCGACGGCGCGCACGCGATGCTCAATGGCGGCCTGTACTCGATTGTGCCGAAGCCGGACTTCGCGATCGCCATGCATGACGAACCGACGATTGAAGCCGGGAAGGTGGGGGTGGTCTCCGGGCCGGTTTATGCGGGCGCGAGTTCGGTGGAAGTGACCATCAAAGGAATCAGCGGCCACGGCGCGCACCCTGAGGCCACCAAGGATCCGATCGTAATGGCGGCGCAATATATCATGGCGATCCAGACGATTGTGAGCCGGCAGACTCTGCCGCTGGATCCGGCGGTGGTCACGGTCGGCTCGATCCATGGCGGGTCGAAGAACAACATCATCCCGGATGAAGTAACTCTGGGGCTCACGGTGCGCGCGTTTAACGAGGACGTTCGCGAGAACATCCTTTCGTCATTGAAGAGGATGGCGAACGGCGTGGCGATGTCCGCCGGAATGCCCGAAGACCGCTATCCCACGATGCGGATCTACGAATCGACGCCAATCACGTATAACGATCCGAAGCTTACCGAGCGGCTGAAAGCGACGTTCGCAAGCACGTTGGGCACGACCAATGTGATCGATGCGCGGCCGGTCATGGTGTCAGAGGACTTCGGGCAACTTGGGCTGCAACGCCAGATTCCCGTGACGCTCTTCATGCTGGGCGCCAGTTCCACGGCGTCTCTACACTCCAGTAAGTTCTACCCGAAGATGGACCCAGCATTGAAGACGGGTATCACGGCCGAAGTAAGTGCGATTCTGGACTTACTGCGGAAGTAAGTCAGCGGACAACCACCGCGCCGCGGTACATGTTCATTCCGCACGCGAAGCTCAGCTCGCGCGCCGGCCCCGCGGGAAGCTCGACCACCACCGATTCTCCCGCGGGCAGCTTCCGCCGAATGCCCAGCTCGGGGAACACGACCTCAGAAGCGCAGTTCTCGGCATCCTGACGGGTGAACGCGATCCTTGACGCGCGTCCGGCGGGAACTGTCACGCGCGCGGGCGAAAATCCGCCGCGGCCCACGGATACGCGAGCATCCGCGGCGGTGTCCGCAGCCGGTTTCGCCGCCTCGCCTTCTTCGACTGCAATCACCCACGACACCGTGCTCACTCGCCCTGCACGCTGAAACTGAAACCAGAGCTTATACAGTCCGGGCCGGTTAAAGCCGGTGACCGTTCGAATGACGGAAGGGCTCGGACCCGCGAGAGGAGCGGAGTGAGTATGGACGGTGGTTTCCATCGCCGCTACACCATCGAGCGGATGGGCGTGGATAAAATCCTTCCGATCCGCGGAAACGATCATGATGTGGGCCCACGCGCCAAGATAAGGCTCCAGATTGTTTGCATCCAAACGAAAGCCAAGTTCGAGATCGCGGCCGGCGGCGATGGCCGGCGGCAAATCGAGAGTAACCCGGACGCCATCCACAACTTTACTCAGCCCGGTATCCGGCGTGAGCTTCCGCACGGGACCTCGCGGACCCGGCACTGTGAGCTCCCGGCGGTCGATGACGCCGCCGCTTCCGGGAGGCGTATAGTCCGCGAACATCGTATAAGTACCGCCATGGCCGAAGCCATACTCGACGGTGAACACGCCGCCGGCAGCGGGCTCGGGGTGGATGTGCGCGAACTCGGCTAAGTCATCCGACACTACAACCAGATGGACAGGCTTCTCATGCACCTTTTCGAGAAACCGGAGGGGCCGGCCGGCGGAATCCTTGAACTGAAACGTGAGTAAGTGGGGCGCAACAACGGCGGACGCCGGGAGTTCACCGTAATAAGTGGGACCAACCAGATAAGGCCATGCGGTCATGAAGTACGCGTAAGTTCCGTGCGGATACTCGGGCGTGCGCACCCAGCGGCCGTTGTGCTCGTCCAGGTCACCGCTGCCGGCGTCGTACTCGTAATCTTCGGCAAATGTACCCAACGGGTAGGACGCGCTCACGTCCGGACCCTCCTGGCCGGGCATCAGCACTGTGCCATCGGGCAGCACAAGGCGGCGAGCGATGTTTCGCAGCTTGTAGCTGGATGTCATGCGATGGGGATTGCCTGCACCGTCCCAGCCGTATGGCCCATAAATGGGGTATCCATCAAGGGCGTAGCCGAGGATCGGGGAGTGCCGCGATGCATTCTCTTTCAGCGCTGCCACCAGCGGTGACTTCCCGGAGGCGGATGCCGCGATCGCATCCTGATGCCATAGATTCCGGTCGCGGTAGGACACGGTCCCGATGGAGTTGTAGATTGGAACTCCGGTCGCAAAGACGCCGACGATTCCGAGGGGCGTGATTACCGGGCGCGCCGCAGGCCGTGGATCCCTGGGAATCCGAAATTCCAATTTGCGCGGCCCGGCAGGCGCTTCGTACTGATTGGCCTCCAGCGACCCGAACGAATGTAGCGAGAGTCCCGCCGAATCGACATACACGAAATCCCGATCCCATCGCACGGCATGCACGTCCGGCGCAATCGCCAGCGCCGCCGCGTTCGCAGGCGCGGACATTACCCAACAGTGCAACTCGGGCGACGCGGCAGACGTCCCCAAAAGCGCGGCGATGAGCAGAGGAATCATTGAACGGTAATGTACACTGCGTTGGAAGGCAAACCCGCGGCAGTAACCACGACATCGACCTGGCCCTTTCCCGCCAATGCCGGTGGAATCAGAATGTTGTACTGATCCAGGCCCGGGTAAGTGCCCTGCGGACCCGCATAAGTTACCGTTGCACTTACTCCGCCGATGGTAGCCGCTGCCGAAGTGGCGCTTCCGAGTCCGCTTCCGAATAATGCCAGGTAGGAGCCTGCCGGAATAGCCGAAGTTACCGGCGTGACCGTTCCCGATTCACTTATACCGTATGCCGCCGCGAGGCCCGTATCATCCAGCATAAAGAGGTTCGGGTAAGTGGAAACTACGTTGATGCTACCCGTCGTGGAACTGCCCGCCGCGCTCACGGTGACGGCGGCCACTCCGTTCGCCATTCCTGCCGGGACGGCGAAATTGATCTGGCCGGGTGAAGCGTACGATATCTGAGCGGGCCTTGACACTCCAGCCGAATCGCGGACCGTGACCGTCGCGCCGCCGAGGGAGTTCGGCCAGTTCGCGGAGGCCGCCGCCTGCGTGGAAGTAGCGATGGTGGGGTTGAAGATCGGGTACGCGGTGACCAGCGAACCCGGCGCCGTTGGGCCGCCTTCATACGATGCCGCCGAGACGATCAGCACACCGGGGGCTACACCTCCGCCGCCGCGGTCCGCGCCGCCGCTGTTCGAATAACTGGCGCCATCCAGGAAGTTGAAGACGGCAACGCCGTTCACCCACAATCCGCAATCGCCGAGGCCGGTGGCCGTAGGCGTGGAGGCCGCGGCGGGCGCACTCGGGAATTGAAACTGGACACTCTGCACGGCGGGAAAGTTAGCGAAGATTCCGCCGTTGTTCGCGAAGCCGAACCAGGGTCCGAAGGTATAACTCGGCAGGCCGGTGGCATTGACGTAGACCGCGCTCGAGGAATAGCGCACCCGCTGCACGTCCGCGAGCGCGGGAGTAGTCACGCTTCCACTGGTCTGTACGCCTGCGGGCAGCGCACCCGGCCACGTAGTAATTGGACCAGCGGCTGGATTCGCCGGGCTGACGATTTGCGCGTACTTAGTTGCATTCGTCTCCCAAGTATTCAGGAGCGGCGATGTGGCAGCGGTCCCACTGAGCGCACCGTTCACGAAGTAATCGGTCAATGTGCCGGGCGCCTGCTGCACCTGACCGCCGGTAGCCGCGCCGCGAAACTGCCCGGCGACAATGTATGGAAATACCGGGTTGCCATTGTCATCGATAGTGACGAAGTAAGCATAGGTCCCGGCGGGAAACTCCGGCGTGACTGTGGTGCGGCCGTTGTACTGGTCCAGGTCGCCCGAACCGGCGACATAATCGTAATCCTCTACATAACGCCCAAGCGGATAACTAACGCTGACGTCCGGCCCGTATTGGTTCGCGGCGAGTTGCTGCGAGATGCCGGAATGGTTCGGCAGCGCCCAATCCGGCAGAGAGGTGCGCCTGGTGATCTGGCGAAGTTGGAAGCTCGATCTCATACGCTGAATCGCGCTCTTCGGATTCGTAGCGTCCGAATAGCCGTACGGGCCATAAATGGGGTAACCATCCTGCGCCCAGCCCAGAATCGGCGAATGCGCCCAACCGGAGGACTTCTCCTTGTAAATCGTTCCGGTTCGAGTAACTCTGGCGATCGTAAGATTGTCATTCAACTGCGCACGCAGACAGACCGGGTTCACGTGATAGTGATACTGCCCGTTTTGCGGCTGGTGTCCCTGGCACGCATCGAAGGTCTGCGATTCTCCGAAGGCCGCATTCCGCCGCCAGATGCCGTCACCGGCGCCGCCTCCGCCGCCCGGTTGCGCGAACAACGGAGCGGCGCAACATACCGCAAGCAGTAGCTTCACTTTGTCCCCTCTGCTTCTATTGCATGGCCGGAATGTAAAGGCCATATTCAGCGTTTCGGCCGAATTGTTAAGCCTGTGTAAAGTAGCACGGACGCGGCGGACCTGGGGGAACGCACCCGCACGCCTTCGATGTGAGCTACCCAGCGCCCCGTGCAGCGCGCAAAGTGCGGAAGGTGATGGACCAGCGGAGTGCGGCAACGGGCGGGATCATGTGCTGCCATTCTTTGCGCGCGCTACCGGTTAGAAGATAGATGGAGCGCGGAGGCAGTTCAACAGCAGCAGTCTCCCAGTTCCGCGTCTGGCCGCGACGAAATCGCATACGGCACGCCGCGCCCAGCGATACACCGGCAACGATGCCGAAGTGCGGAGCATCGCGATGCCAGCCTATGCCCGCGCCCGGGGCGTACTCGGTGACCAGGACTTCGGAGAACTCTTCCGCGGCGATACCGGCCAGCGCCGCTGCACGGCTCCGCGCGTCGTGGAACTCCTCGGGAATCGGAGGTCCCGGGGTCAAGCGGAAGCTCTCGAACGCGTATCTCCACCCGAACTGCGCGACTCGCCGCTTCGCGGTGACGCCGTGCATGCGTACTTCGCCGAACGAGATGCCGCGAACGAAATCGATCAGTGCGGCCTCTTTGACGGCGCTCAGAACATCGCGTTCGAGGACAAACCCATCCACAGCGCCAGCTTAAACGACGAGCGCCTCTTCGCGCGAGATCTGTCCGGACATTGCGGGCAGCCTGGACTGCTCCATTTGCCGACGCAGCATCGGGAACACCACTTGCTCTTCTTCGGCAGCGTGGCTGCGAATGAGGTCCGTGAGCGCGGCCACCTGCGGGCTCCAATCGGCGCCGCTCATCAGCTTGTCCTCCATTTCGTAGAGCAGGATCTTCATTTCGGCATGGTCGTCATAGAGTTGTTTGCTCTCATCGGACTCGCGGGCTTGCCCGTGGACGATCGGGTACACCACATCCTCTTCAGCCATGGCGTGCTTGGCCAGTTTGCGTTTGAGCGCCAGGAAGAGGCGGGATCGCTGCATCTTGGAATCCTGCGGCGCCTGACTCAACTGTTCGCAGACGGAGAGAATCTGCCGGTGATCTTCAATGAGAAGCTCGAACGGGTCGCCGCCCGCTTTGACGCGGCCGGAGGCCGTCACTATTCCGATGAGAGGAGGCACCAGTTTGCCGCCAATCACGCCCGCCGCCACACCGCCGAGAAACATCGCTAATTTGCTCATAGCCTCTGAGTAACATGCAGGCGCGGGCCGGAAGTAGCGATTTTCGAACGCGTGAAACACCGCCGTGCGATTGGCGACATACGGCGGTGGACGGACGAACGCGGGATACGCGACGATCAATCGTGTGCAGGGCCTGTGGCACAAAAACGCGATTGTCTACACGATCGATGTGGAGTCTTTCGCCGACGGCAATGGAGATGGCATCGGCGATTTTCTGGGGCTTTCGAAGAAGCTGGATTACCTTGCCGGCCTGAACGTCAATTGCCTGTGGCTGCAGCCGTTCTTCCCTTCCCCGTTTCGCGATCACGGCTACGATATCAGCGACTACTACGCGATTGATCCAAGGTACGGCACGCTCGGAGATTTCGTCGAGTTTTCGCAGGCCGCGCGCGATCGGGGCATCCGCGTGATCGCCGATCTGGTGGTCAACCACACTTCCAACGAGCATGCGTGGTTTCAGACGGCGCGCCGCGACCGCAAATCCAAATACCGCGACTGGTACGTCTGGTCGAAAGAGAAGCCGCCGAATGCCGGGCAGGGCATGGTATTTCCCGGCGTGCAGAAGACCACGTGGACGTTCGATGAGGAGGCAGGCGAGTATTACTACCACCGCTTCTACGATTTCCAGCCGGACCTCAACACCGGAAACGCGGAGGTTCGCGCCGAGATCGCGCGCATCATCAAGACCTGGGTGCAACTCGGGGTCAGCGGCTTTCGCGTGGACGCGCTGCCGTTCGTGATTTCGACAAAAGGTCCGGGCAAAACAAACTTCGGAGACTGCCCGGAGTATCTGGTGGACATGCGAGAGTGCCTGTCCTGGCAGCGCGGGGACGCCGTATTCATGGCGGAAGCGAATCTGCCGCCGGACCAGGTGTCGATGTACTTCGGCGAAGGCGACAGGGTCCACGTGATTTTCAATTTCTTCGTGAACCAGCATCTGTGGCTCGCGCTGGCGCGGCAGAAGGCGCAGCCCATACGGGATGCATACGCGGCGCTGCCAAAGATTCCAAAGTACTGCGAGTCGGCGAACTTCCTGCGTACTCACGACGAGCTGGATCTGGCGCGCCTGAGCGATGGCGAGCGCGAGGAAGTGTTTCGAGAGTTCGGTCCGTCGCCGGACATGCAGCTTTATGGCCGGGGAATCCGCCGGCGCGCTGCGCCGATGCTCGGCAATAACCGCGACCGGATCGAACTCGCCAACAGCCTGATGCTGACGCTGCCTGGAATTCCGGTGCTCCGCTACGGAGACGAAATCGGAATGGGCGAGGATCTCTCGCTGAAAGAGCGCGATCCGATCCGCACTCCGATGCAATGGGCCAATGCCGCGAACGCGGGTTTCTCGGCGGCATCCGCGGAGAAGCTTGTGCTTCCGGTGATTCAGCACGGAGAGTTCGGCTACGAGCACGTGAACGTGGCGGCGCAGCAACGGGATCCGCAATCACTGCTCAATTGGATGGAACACATGACGCGACTGCGGCTGCGCTGCCCCGAATTCGGAGAAGAGGAGTGCCGGTGGCTTACGGTGAGCGACCCCGCCGTGCTGGCGCATGCATGCACCGCCGACCGCGGCTGCGTCGCGGCGGTGCACAACTTGAGCGGGAGGGAAATTGAGGCGGAGATCGAGCTGTGCGGAGGCATTCAAGGAGTGGTGGATCTTCTGCAGCACACGGAATCACCGGTTTCCCAGGACGGCCGGCTGCATATCAAGCTGAAGCCGTACGGCTACGCCTGGTTGCGGGAGAGCAACTCGGAACAGCGGGGCTAGGGAAGCATTGTCGCGGGGAGAATCACGACCCGCCACAAACTTCCGGCGGGGTCAAGGCATTATGCGGCGGGAGGGATGTTGAGGCGCTTCTCGACTTCCAAAAGGCGGCGTTCCAGGGTGTCGACGCGGCTACGGAGCGCCGTTTCGTTCACCTCATTCTGCGCGAGCCGCTTGTTGTTCGATTCGGCGAAGTTGTAAAAGGCCTTCAGCACTTCGGTCTGGTTGTCGCGAATCGCCTCGATGAGTTCGTCTTTGAGGTCTTGGAGGTCGCCTTTCGTCGAGGGCGCGTTGCGGTCGAATTCTGCCATACGTTTGCTTCCAGTAAGTTGGAGGCGCGGGTCGGAATTGAACCGACGAATAAAGGTTTTGCAGACCTTTGCCTTACCACTTGGCTACCGCGCCTCACCGGAGGGCCTGATTGCAAAATAACCCGCCGCGCACCCTCAAGTCAAACCGCGGCCATGCTTCATAATAGTCTGGTGCCCACCTCGCTTGACCGCATTCTCGATTCCGGCGACCCTTCGCTCTTCGTCATCGCCACTCGCGCCCCGGGTCCTCGCGGCAGCCTTCCGATCACCGCCGAAATGCTGCTCCAGCGGCCCTCCGGCGATCTGTTTGGCCTCTCGCAAGACGCCGGCATGGGCTGGAATCCAGCCGAGCTCGGTGGGCCCGAATTCCTCATCCTCAGCACCCACGGCGGTATCCGCGCCGCTGATGGCACGCCGGTCGCGCTCGGCTATCATACCGGTCACTGGGAGGTCGGCCTGCTCATGGATGCCGCGGCGAAAGAGCTGAAGTCGCTCGGCGCCGTGCCCTTCGCCGCGTATTGCACGGACCCGTGCGACGGCCGCACGCAAGGCACCACCGGCATGTTCGATTCGCTCGCGTATCGCAACGATGCCGCCAGCGTCTTCCGGCGCCTCATTCGGTCCTTGCCAACGCGGGCCGGTGTCCTCGGAGTCGCCACGTGCGACAAAGGTCTTCCCGCCATGATGATGGCGCTCGCCGCCACGCGCGACCTTCCGTGCGTTCTGATTCCCGGCGGCGTCACTCTCCTCGCCGAAGAAGGCGAGGATGCCGCTAAGGTCCAGAGCGCGGGGGCGCGCTTCGCTCACGGACAAATCTCGCTCGACGATGCCGCCCTCAACCTGTGCCGCGCCTGTGCGACTCCCGGCGGCGGCTGCCAGTTCCTGGGAACCGCCGCGACGTCGCAGGTGGTCGGCGAAGCCCTTGGCATGTCGCTGCCGCACTCCGCGCTCGCGCCCTCCGGTCATCCGATCTGGCTCGATATGGCCCGCCGGTCCGCGCACGCGGCCCTCAACCTGCGCAGCCGCGGTCTGGCGATGCGCGATGTGCTCTGCGAAGCCAGCGTGCGGAATGCTCTCGTGGTCCACGCCGCCTTCGGAGGCTCCACCAACCTGATCCTGCATCTGCCCGCGATCGCCTTCTCTGCCGGGTTGGCACGGCCCACGATTGACGATTGGACGAGCGTCAACCGGCAAACGCCGCGCCTCGTCGACGCGCTCCCGAACGGTCCGCGCAATCATCCGACCGTTCAAGTGTTCCTTGCCGGTGGCGTACCCGAAGCGATGCTCCATCTCCGGCGCGCGGGTCTGCTCGATACCCGTGTCCGCACCGTCACCGGCGAGACGCTCGATACCGCGCTCGATTGGTGGGAGCAGTCCGAACGCCGTGCGATCCTCCGCCGCGAGCTCCGCGAGCGGGACGGCGTCGACCCGGACGATGTGATCATGGACGCCGATGGCGCTCGCCGCCGCGGGCTCACCTCCACGGTCACCTTCCCGACAGGCAATCTCGCTCCCGGCGGATCGGTCATCAAGAGCACTGCACTCGACCCGAGTGTGGTTGGCGCGGATGGCATCTTCCGGCACACCGGCCCCGCACGCGTGTTCCTCAGCGAAAAGACCGCCATCGCCGCGATCAAAAGCCACGGCGACGACCGCATCCGTGCAGGCGATGTGCTGGTGCTCATCTGCCGCGGCCCCATGGGCTCCGGCATGGAAGAGATCTACGAGATCACATCGGCACTCCGCTACCTGCCGTTCGGGAAGCACGTCGCGGTGCTCACCGACGCAAGGTTCAGCGGCGTTTCGACGGGCGCCTGCATCGGGCACGTAACGCCCGAAGCGCTCGCCGGAGGCCCGATCGGGAAAGTGCTGGACGGCGACAGCATCGAGATCGTGATCGACCGCGCCACGCAAACCGGGACCGTGAACTTCCTGGGCGACCTCAACGCCCGTCCGTTGCGCGCCGACCTCGCGCCCGACCCGGCCCTTCCGCCCGAAACTCGCCTCTGGGCCGCGCTGCAGAACGCCAGCGGAGGCACATGGGGCGGATGCGTTTTCGATGTGGACAAAATTTACAGTCGACTTCTTGCGCCGGGGTACCGTGATGCATAGTACAATTCTGGAATGCGAGTAGTTTGGGCCGTGTTGTTGTGTGTCTTCTCGTGTTCCGCAATGAACCCCCTCGAAACCCGCCTGGATCATCAAATGCGATCCTGGCAAAAACGCCTGGGACTCGATGATTGGGATCTTTCAGTTCGCGTGGTGCGGCAGAACGCAATCGATTCGAATGCGTGGGGCACCGCGGAGTGGAATCCGGACGCGAAGACGGCAGTCATCAGCGTGCTCGACCCGCGCGATTACAACCTGAAGGGCGGAGACCTTCGGCTGGACATGGAATGCACAATCGTCCACGAGCTGGTTCATATCCAAACATCGCCGCTCTCCGCGCCCAACGATCACGTGCGGGAAGAAGTAGTGAATCGCATCATGACGGCTTTGATGGGCCGCTCCTGCCCTAACTAGTACGCGCCAACAGAAATCCCTCGGGTCGGTGACGGGCGAGGCGCGCCGGCTTCGAACGCGGCAGCGTTGCAGATCGAACAGAAGTGTTCGACAATTCAGACAGTGAAGGGTAGCGAGTTTCTGCGCAAAGTGAAGGCTGAGGACCTGTGATGTTTACGCCCCACCTACCCGGCTAGCTTTCTCCGCGAAAGAGATGGCAGCGGATTTCACGTGCGATTCCCCGATCTTCCTGAAGCACTCACGGGGGGAACGGATCTCAACGACACCCGCGAAGAAGCTACCGATTGCCTTGCGGAGGCTCTTGCCGGCCGCATTTCGCGCGGAGAGGACATCCCCAAGCCGTCCGCTTTGAAACGGGGGCAGCATCCGATCACCGTTCCTCTCTATCTCGCACCGAAACTGGCACTTTACCTCGCCATGAGAGAAAGCAATCTTCGAAACACGGACGTGGCAAAGCGGCTGGGCGTAAGCGAAACGGTGATACGCCGCATGCTGGACCCGAAACACAATACGAAACCCGAGAAGATCCAAGCCGCGCTGGCTGCGCTCGGCAAGAGAATCGTTCTCAGTTTCGAGGACGCAGCGTAGCCCGCAAAAAAAAAGCTCCCCCGCGCTCCACGGCTCCGATGACGGAGCCCTGAAGCGCGAAGGAGCGGTGACTACCCTCGCGGGAACCTACCGCCGGACTTCAGCCCCGCCGCGACCGCCAACCGCAGCAGCCGCCGGAGCCGGAGGCAGAAACTTCGGATCCAGAATCTTCTGAATCTGGTCCTTCGCCGCTTCCAGATGCGCCTTAGTGTCGTGATCGGTCGCCTTCGGCAGCGCCGATGCGATGGTGGCGTTCAGCGCCTTCAACTCAGCGCGATAGAACGGCTTCTCATCGTCACTCCTGGCCGGAGCCGCGCCGCGTCCGCCACCCGGAGCGCCCGCTCCGCCGCGACCGCCCGCAGCCGCACCTGCCATCCCGTTGATCTTGCGATCGAGCAGGTCGAGGTACTCGTTCTGCAGGTTGCGCCGGTACGCGTCGATCTTCACCTGCGTGCCATCCAGTTCCTTCCAGACGCCCTTGCGGACACTGGAGAGCAACTCAGCCGCCGTATACGCTGCCGTGCCGTCGATGGTTTGCTGTTCGATCAGCCGGGCGAAGCGCTGGTCGTTCAGCACGGTGTTCAGCACGCTGCCCTGCGCATTGCGGATGCGGGTTAGCGCGCCCGTCGCTTCGATGCGCCGCAGAATCTCCGGGTCCACCATCCAAACCGGCGTCGAGAGCGCATTGTCCACGATGAACTTCACGGCTTCCTGCTGCTTGATTTTCGGAATCAGCGTGAAGACGCGGCCTTCCTGCCCGACCACCTTCTCCTGGCTGTTGAAGCCACCAACCACCGAAGCGACGTGATTCATCTCGAGTTGCCACTGGCTCAGCATACGGCCGTACACCTCGCCGAGATCCTCGTACGTCTCGCCTTCCTTCCACGTGGTGGCGGGCATCAGCATCTTGGCGACGCGCTGCAGGTTCTTCATGCCGAGCGCCGTGCTCTTCACCGGATCGGCATCGCCCACGGCCTCGGTCTCTTCACCGGGGTCGGAGCCCTGCGCGTTGGGCGTGGAGAAGCGCAGCCAGGGCGTCGTATCCTGCTCGCGAGCCCATTTATCCAGCGTGGCCTTCTCGTCCTGAGGGGTAGAGGCGGAGAGCGGCGAATAGCCCCACTTGGTCGCCCAAACATCGTACGGACCGATGCGCGGAATCAAATCCTCCACCGCGATGCCATCCTCGGGCTGCGCGACGTAGTTGAATCGCGAGTAATCCATAATCGAAGGCGTGTGGCCCATTTTGTGGACCCACTCCTTATCGCGAATCTTATCGGCCGGGTACATGGAGCTGGCTTTCATGTTGTGCTGGAACCCGAGCGTGTGACCGACTTCATGGCACACAACGTATTCCAGCAGGCGGCCCATCAAATCATCGGGGAGCGGCAATTTCTGCGCGCGCGGATCCAGCGGACCCACCTGCACGAAGTACCAATCGCGCGCCAGGTTCATCACATTGTTATAGAACTGGATATCGGCGTTCAGAATCTCGCCGGTGCGCGGATCGGAAATGTGTGGACCGCTCGCATTCTCAACTGTCGAAGGCAGCCACCGGATGACCGAGTGACGCACGTCTTCGGGGCTCCAATCGGGGTCCTGCTGCGCGGTGGGAGCTTCCTTGGCGATGATCGCGTTCTTGAAACCGGCGGCTGCGAACGCTTCGTTCCAATCCTCCACGCCCTTCTTCAGCCACGGCACCCACTTCTTGGGCGTCGCCGCGTCGATGTAGTACACAATCGGCTTCACCGGCTCGGACATCGCCGCGTTCGGATCTTTCTTTTCGAGGCGCCAGCGGGCGATATAACGGACGGTTTTGGCGCGATACTCGTCAGCAGTAAAGTCCATCTGCGCCGTGGTGAAGTAGCCGACACGCTCGTCGAAGAGCCGCGGCATCATGGGTTTTTCGGGCAGACGCACCATGCTGTGATGCAGAACAACGGAAGCGCTGTTGCCGCGCATTGCGCCTGCGCCCAGCCCGCCGCCGCGTCCGCCGCCTGCCGCCGCGCCGGCGCCGCCCGCGCGAGTGTAGGTAGCGGTGACTTCCGCTTCCACGTTATCCGGGAAAGTTGCCACGTGGTCGATAAAAGACCGGGTCGCGTCGAACGCGGTTGCACCCAACTGCTGGCGCGCGCTGAATTCCGGCACGTCGGCATTGAGCAGACGGCTGACATCGATCACCGGGTCGCCATCATGGTACGCCGCAACGTTGAACGCCAGAATGATGGTGGCGTTGTTGGCGTTCCTGACTGCTTCGGAAATGGGTGAATCGGGGTTCGCGGTCATGCTGAAGTTGATGTCGCGCAGATAGACGCGGTCATTTCTCAATTCCCAAGCCACTACGCGATTGGCCACCTGGCCGCCGCCGTAACCCACGCCGGCGGTTGTTTTCGCGATCTGCGTATTCCACAGATACTGTTTCCCGAGTTCGCTCTTCGGAATCTCGTAATAAAAACGTTCGCCGATCTGGTGGACCGTAAACAGCCCCTTCTTCGACTTTGCGTTTTTCGTAATGACACGATCGAACGGTTGCGGATTCGGCGCGGTCAACGCCGCTCCTCCTCCGATTCCTCCGCGTCCGCCGCCACCACCGCCTTGCGGCGCAGGCTCGTCCTGCGCGAAAGCACCGGTCACGGCAACAAGCAACAGGGCTGTTGCGAACCACTTCATAGGCTAACCTCCAAATTTTGGACTATCAGGTATTATGCACTTTCACGGCGCCGCCGTGGGAACGGCTTCGCCAGGGAACTTATGTGGGGCGTTTAGATGGAGCGGATGGTTACCGCCGTAATATCGTCGGCGCGGGCGCCCCCGCTGAAGTGCAGCACGTCTTCCAGAATCGCGTCGGTGACCGCCATGGCGCTGGCCGATTGGGTCCGCCGCATCGTCTCGATCACGCGCGCTTCGCCGAAATCCTCGCCCTGCTCGCCGCCGGCCTCGGTAACTCCATCGGAGTACAGAACCAGTTCGTCGCCGGTGCGAAGGTCCACCACCGACTCGCCGCAATGCCAGTTGCGAAAGGCGCCCAGCATCGTCGCCGTGGGTCCCAGCTTTTCCACCTCGCCCGTGGACCGCAGCAGCAGCGGGGGCAAATGACCGCAATTTGCGTACCGCAGGACGCCCGTTCGGTCGTTATAGACGGCGAAAAAAACAGTCGCGAATCGCTCCACCGCGGTCGAATCGTAGAAATGGCGATTCACCGTCTCCAGCATCTTCGCGGGAGCCAGCAGCGCCGTCGGCGGCTGGCTTCGGAAACACGCCTGCAAATTCGCCATCAGCAGCGCTGCGGGAATTCCCTTCCCCGAAACGTCGCCGATGGCGAAACCCATGGTCGCGTCATCCACCTCGATAAAGTCGTAGTAATCGCCGCCGACTTCGCGAGCCGCAACACAGCGCCCCGCATAGTCCAACGTAGCGCGCGGTTGCAGCGTCCGCGGAAACAGCTTCTGCTGCACGTTCGCGGCGATCTCCAGTTCGCTCTTGCGCTTCCGCTCGCCCTCCGCCTGCTTCCTGACTACAGAGATCACCTTCTGGTTGTCCCAGGGTTTCTGAATGAAGTCGCAAGCCCCGCGCCGCATGGCCTCCACAGCCAAATCCACGCTGCCCCACGCCGTCATCACCACGATCGGAGCCCGATTGCCCATGGCGTCCAACCCGGCGAGCAGTTCAAGGCCTTCCTCACCGCTGGTCGTGTCGCGCGTGTAGTTCAGGTCCGCCAGAATCAGATCGAAGGCCTCTGCCTGCGCGGCGTGCAACAGAGCTTTCGGTGAATCCACGGTTATCGCCTGAAAGCCCTCACCCTTTAACAGCAGGCGCATGGCTTCCAGCACATCCGGTTGGTCGTCGCACACCAACACACGCACGGGACGCGAAGGTGACACTGACGCGGCTAACTCCATTTGCATCGCTGGCATCCACGATTATCGACGATCAAAGCGCACCTTTAGTGCCGCATTCGGGAACTTTTTTAAAGCACTTACACACCGGGTACTGTCCGATTTCGGGACGCGCCGGACACCCGCGCTTCAGCGGTCCACACCGAAACAATACGTGTCGTTGGAGTTCGTGGGGCTGATTCCATATTCGCCCGCCGTCAGGCCGTAAGCCGGCGTCATCTCATACACCAGGACTCCAATTCTGCGGATGGTCACGCCGATGGATGGCGGGAGTCCGCCCGCTATAGGAGGCGTCTGCCGGTAATCCCGCCGCGACTCCAGCCTATAAAGTTGAAAGCGGCGAATGTCGGCCTCCGAATCAACCCGCATGATGAACGTGACCCGGTCGCCTTCCCGCACCCGCACCGGCGAACGCCCACCGGAAACGCGGTAGACGAAGCCGCCGGGGCCCATGATGCTGGTTGTTCGTGTTCGTGTGGCCATCGCCCGTTCCAGCGGCATGTCGCCCGCCGGTCCGCGCATAACCGGCACGCCAACGAATTCGGCGCCGAAATCGGCGACGCCGCCCTCCTGCCGGGGAGCCGCTCCCGCGCCAAACGTCAGGTCGACAACATCGCCGGGCCGATAATGGCGAACTTCGTCGCCCACCAGAAACTGGATGTCGTCCGGCGTGCCTCCCAAATACGTTCCGTTCACCATCGCGCCGCTGCGCAGCCGCAGGGTATCGGCATGCACTGCCAGAGCCAGTGCAAAAGCCGCGAGAATCACTCGCCTCATACAGACCTTTATTATCGCCAGCAAAGCGGTTTGTTATCATGAAAATCTCCCCAAGATGATTGTTGAAGCCCACGTCGCGCGATTCGACTCTATCTCTCTCGACTCCGGCTCCACGCTTGCGCCAATCGAGATCGCCTACGAGACTTACGGCGAACTGAACGGCGCTAAATCCAACGCAATTCTCGTAGAACACGCCTTTTCCGGGGACGCCCACGCTGCCGGCATCAGCCCTGAGACCGGCAAGCCCGGCTGGTGGGACAACATGATCGGGCCCGGCAAGGCCTTTGACACTTCGAAGTACTTCGTCATCTGCACCAACGTTCTGGGGGGCTGCCGCGGCACCACCGGCCCTTCGTCCATCAACCCCACCACGGGGTGCCCTTACGCGATGTCGTTTCCGGTTCTCACCATCGGCGATATGGTGCGCGCTCAGAAAATGCTGGTGGATTCGCTCGGCATCGGCCGGTTGCTTGCGGTGACAGGCGGATCGATGGGCGGCATGCAGGCGCTCGAGTGGGCAGTGGCGTACCCCGACCGGGTGGTCGCCGCCATTCCCATCGCCACCACGACGCGGCACAGCGCGCAGCAGATCGCGTTTAACGAAGTCGGCCGCCAGGCGATCATGGCCGACCCCGACTGGTGCGATGGCAACTATTACGGCAAGAATCCGCCGGCGCGCGGACTTTCAGTGGCCCGCATGGTCGGCCACATCACGTACATGAGTGACGATTCCATGCGCGAAAAATTCGGCCGCCGGCTGCGCGGAAAAGAAAACTTCGGGTTTGGATTCGATGTCGATTTCGAAGTGGAGAGCTACCTGCGCTACCGCGGCAGCCAGTTCGTCGGCCGCTTCGACGCCAACTCTTACCTGTACATCACCAAAGCGATGGACTATTTCGACCTCACGAACGGCCGCGGCTCCCTGGCCACGGCGCTTGAGCCCGCGCGCGCCCGCTTCCTGGTGATCAGCTTCAGCTCCGACTGGCTTTACCCTTCCTATCAATCGCAGGAAATTGTCCGCGCCCTGCGCTCCCGCAACTGCGACGTGGCTTATGTCGAACTGCAATCCAACTATGGCCACGATTCGTTCCTGGTGGATGTGGCCGAGCAGGCCGACCTGGTCCGCGGGTTCCTCGCCAGCACGTTCGAGAAGGTGCAATGAGCGCGCAGCCGGACCAGGCTTTTGTCCGCGAGCTCCTCGGGCGCAGCGATTACGCCATCATCGGCGAGATCGTGGAGCCGCGCACGCGAGTGCTCGATCTGGGCTGCGGCGAGGGTGAACTGCTGCACTGGCTGGCGGCGAACAAGGGCGTGGACGCGCGCGGCGTGGAGATTGATGGAGCCCGTGTGCAGCGCGCCATTGCGCGAGGTGTCTCGGTGTTCCAGAGCGACATCGACGAAGGCCTGGCCGATTATCCCGGCGGAGCTTTCGATTACGTGATCCTCAGCCAAACCCTGCAGGAGACGCGCGACCCCCGCAGGGTGCTTCGGGAAATGCTGCGCGTGGGGCGGCGCGGCATCGTGGCGTTCCCGAACTTCGGACACTGGCGCGTGCGAACGGCGATGTTACTCAGCGGACGCGCGCCGCGAACGAGCCTGTTTCCGTACGAGTGGTACGAATCGCCGAACATACACTTTCTGACCGTACAGGATTTCGAATCGCTGGCCGCGCTGGAGAAAGTCACGATCGAGCGGCGCTACTTTCTTTCGGGAAATCGCAGAATCACGTGGCGGCCGAACTTATTCGCGGAAGTGGCGATCTATCTGCTTTGCAACGGGGCGCCGGGGAATCGGCCTCGGTAGATCCCGAGGCTTTAAAGAACGCCTGGCTCGATCTTCAGTGTTCGCGTCGCCGTATCCAGCGTCGCCATTGTTCCCAGTGGGATCGTTCGCGGATATGGGCCATGCCCGATCGGGAGTCCGCCAAGCACGGGACGCCTAACTCACCCAATTGATCGCGCAGTACGTCGATAAACGAGCACTTCCCTCGATTCCGCCGCCCAGTCGCCGGCCTCCGGCCGCGGACGCCCGGTGTCCCACAGGACGTCACCGGAAATCATCCGGCAGCTCGATCGGAAGTAGCGACCGGTCTCCAGACCGGTTGCAGGCGAGCGAGGCTCGCCCGGGGCGCGCTCCGCGCGCCTGGTGGTTCTATTGCACCAAGTGGTTGCCCGGGGCGGCCGACGCACCTCGTTAATCAGTTGAGTTGATTAGAGATAGCGTTCGGCTCTCGGCTTGCTCTTGAGAGTGTGGAGTCAACAAGGAGCGGACGCCATGAAAAAATCAAATCGCGTGAGATGGATCTCTGGGGCACTGGTTCTTGCTGGCGCAATGGTATTAAATAGTGCGCCGGCAATGGCGCAGGATTACGGGTATCCAGGCGCTTACAACGCCCCTGCAATGGGACAACTCGACAGCCTGGTGTCACGCATTGCGCTGTATCCGGATCCGCTGCTGGCCCAGATCTTTGCCGCGGCTGCTTTCCCGGATCAGATTGCCGCCGCCGCACAAGGTTCGGGCGGGCCGTTCGACCCTTCCGTCGAGGCATTGATGCAGTATCCAAGCGTGTTGCAGATGATGGCGTCCGACCCTGGCTGGACGCAGGCTCTCGGTCAAGCCGTGATGCAGAACGACGCCGCTGTGATGGACGCGATTCAGAATCTGCGTCGTGAAGCGCAGCAATATGGATACCTCCAAAGCGGTCCGCAGATGCAGGTGGTAGACGACGGCGGGTACATTGACATCATGCCGGTGGGCGGGTACATGTATGTGCCGATGTATGACCCGTTCGTCGTGTTTGCCCGGCCTCGTCCGGGGTTCTTCGTCGGTGGAGCGATTCGCTTCGGCGGCGGCTTCCGGTGGGCCGCCGGTTACAACCGCTTCGATTGGGGACGGCATGAACTCTTTGTGAACCGTCGAGTGTGGACGGCGCCCGCGCGGTCATACGCGTGGCCTCGAAATGGCTTCGAACAGCGCAGGTTCGAGAATAACGGGCGGAGTTTCACGGGCGGCAATCGCGAGTGGAACCGGAACTACACGCCTCCGGCGGAATCGCAGCGGCGCGACTTCGGCCGCCAGTCCGAGCAGCGGAACTTTACGGCGCCCCAACAGCAACCGCAGCAGCGCAGCTTTCAGGCGCAGCAGCCCGGGCGCGACTTCAACCGGCAGGCGCCGCAAAACTTCACCGCTCCTCAAGCAAGGCAGCAGCGGAATTTCACTGCTCCGAGACAGATGGAGCAGCGCAACTTTACCGCTCCCAGACAGATGGAGCAGCGGAACTTTAGCGTTCCCAGCCAGATGGAGCACCGCAACTTTACGCCTCAGCAGCACAACGAAAGAGGCTTCGGAGGCGGCCACGAGGGTCATGGCCGGGGGCGCTAGCCCTCGAACACGGCCTCGCCGCCGACCACTGTCCGCACAATCGGCAGGTCTTTGATCTTCTCCACGGGCGTCGAAAATAAATCGGCGCCCAGCACTACGAAATCCGCCAGCTTCCCCGCCTTGATCGAACCCTTCACCTTTTCCTCATGCGAGTTATACGCGCCGTTGAGCGTGTTTACGCGCAACGCCTCCTCTAAAGTGATCCGCTGGTTCGCGCCCCACGTCTTTCCGTCCCAACCCGTACGCGTGACCATGCCCTGCATCGCCATTCGAGGATCGAACGGGCCCGGGTCGAAGTCCGAACCGGCAGCCGCATGAATACCGGCATCCAGCAGCGTGCGATAGGCCATGCAGCGCTTCATGAGGTCCTCGCCATAAAACACAAATTTGTCGGAGTTGTAGTATGCGTACGTGGTAAACAGCGCCGGCACGCAATCGAGAGCCTTCATGCGGCGCACGATGTCATCGTTAATGAGAGTGCAGTGCGTGATCTTCGGCCGCGAATTGGCACGCGGGAAGGCTTTTTGCGCGCGCTCCACCGCGGTCAGGAACATATCGATGGCCACGTCGCCATTGGCGTGGCAATTCACCTGAACCCCGGCGCGATGCACGCGCTCGACCCACGCGTTCAAATCCTCCTGCGTGATGGTGACGTTGCCCTTGTACGTGGTGCCGGGATAGTTCACGCTGAGCGCCATGGTGCGCTCGGAGAAGGATCCATCGATGGTGTGCTCGCTGGTCGCGCCCACGCGAAGCCACTCGTCGCCGAAGCCGGATTCCACCGCCGCCGAAAGGAACGCATCCAATTCGCGGCCGCCCGCCTCATAGCTGATGCGATGCTTCAAGTTGCCGTCGGCGCGCACCTTCTGCATCGCCGCCAGACTGCCGCCTTCGTGATGCACCGTTGTTACGCCATAACGCGCGAACATTTTGGAAATGTGCGCCAAGCCATCGCGCTGCCGCTGATCCCGCTGCTCGGGCGTAAAGGTCACGCGGCGACCCGCGCGATTCACCGCGCCCATCGCGGCATCGGTTACACGGCCATTGAGCATGCCATCGGCATCGCGATCGAAAGTTCCTCCGGCGGGATTCGGAGTGTCCTTGGTAATGCCCGCAAGCTCGAACGCTTTCGTGTTGTAAAACGCCGTGTGCCCGCCGCGATGATGAACTGCCACCGGATCCTCCGTCGAGACCTGATCAAGATCCCGGCGGTTGAGCATACGCCCATCCTTCAACTTCGTATCGTCGAAGAAGTATCCGCTTACCCATGTGCCCGGCGGAGTCGAGCGAGCACGCGCCCGCAATTTATCGACGATGGAAGCAATCGTCACGAACTCCACTTCATAAGGGTTGCCGACCAGCACCTCGTATAACAGGGTCATGCCCGGAGCATGATTGTGAGTATCGATGAAGCCGGGAACTATGCTCATTCCGCGCGCATCGAACGTGCGGGTGTTCTTCCCGGCGAGCCCGCGAATTTCGGAGTCCTGCCCCACGGCGACAAAGCGTCCACCGGAGACGGCAAAAGCTTGAGCGCGAGGCATTCCCGAATCGACGGTATACACTTTCGCGTTCGTGACCACCAGGTCCGGAGACGAATCGCCCCAAGCCGCTCCTGCCGCGCCCAAGCTCGCGAGCCCCAAAAAATCACGACGCCTCATCTCTCGTGCCTCCGTCTCTCAGGTCCTTATACAATACCGTGGTATCGCAGTATCGCCCGTCGGGATACAAGGCGTAATTTGGAATCACGCCGGCCTTGCGCCATCCGGTGGCGAGGTACAAGCGCTCCGCCGGATCGCCGGCCACGGTATCTAAAACCAGCAGCCACTTTCCCGCGCGCAGACAAGCCGATTCCACTGCCGACATGAGCGCACGAGCGACTCCCTGCCCGCGCGCCGATCGCCGCACCAGTAACTTCGCGATATCGGCGCGATGCGGCTGATTCGGCGCCGGCGACCACACCGCCTGCACCGTGCCTGTCAACTCATCACCGGTAAACGCGCCCAGCAATACCCGCCGGCCCTGCTGCGCTTTTTCGACGCACTCTTCGAAGAATCGCTCCGCTTCCCGCCGCGTCAATCCGTGCATGAAACTCACGCTTGCCCCGCCCTGCACGCAATCCAGCAGCACCTCCGCAAGCGCCGGCAAGCACGCCCGCGCTTCGCCGCCCTTTAATTCGCGCACTTCCATCACAGACGCTAGAGTACACCCGGAGTACACTGGTTCCTATGGCGTCCACGACCAACGCAATCGATGCGGCTCCGTTGCCGCTCACCGCGCTGACCGACGATGAGAAGCTTTTCCAATCGACGGTTCGGAAATTCGCGCGGGAGCAGATCCGTCCCTACGTTCGTGAGATGGATGAAGCCGGCGTTTTCCGGAAAGAGATTATCGCTCAGTTTTTCGAAATGGGCCTCATGGGAATTGAGATTCCCGAAGAGTACGGCGGCCAGGGCGGCACGTTCTTTCAGGCCATTCTCGCGGTGGAAGAACTCTCCGCGGTGGACCCTTCGGCCGGCGTCATCGTAGACGTCCAGAACACGATTTGCAATAACGCGCTGCTGCGCTGGGCAACGCCGGAGCAGAAGAAAAAATACCTGCCCCGCCTGGCCGAAAACACAGTGGCTTCTTATGCGCTCAGTGAAGCGGGCAGCGGCTCCGATGCGTTCGCGATGGCGACGCGCGCGGAGGACAAGGGCGACCATTTCCTGCTCACCGGCCGCAAGCTTTGGATCACCAATGCCGCCGAAGCCGGATTCTATCTCCTGTTCGCCAACGCCGACCCCGCCGCCGGATACAAGGGCGTTACCGCCTTTCTGGTGGAGCGAACGTTCCCTGGTTTTCAGGTCGGCAAAAAGGAGGATAAGCTCGGGCTGCGCGCCTCGTCGACTTGCGAGCTCATCCTGGATAACTGTCGCGTGCCCCGCGAAAACGTGATGGGCGAAGTCGGCAAGGGCTACAAAATCGCGATCGAAACATTGAACGAAGGGCGCATCGCGATTGGCTCGCAAATGATCGGCCTCGCCCGCGGCGCTCTCGATCATGCCGTCGCGTATGCCCGCGAACGCAAGCAGTTCGGCAAAGCGATCGGCGAATTCCAGGGCGTGCAATTCGATCTTGCGAAGATGGCGACGGAAATCGAAGCCGCCCGGCTGCTGGTGTACAACGCCGCCCGGCTGCGCGATGCCGGGATGCCGTTCCTCACCGAAGCGGCCATGGCGAAATATTATAGTTCGGAGGTCGCGGAGAAGGTCGCCTCGAAGGCCATCGAAGTTCACGGCGGCGTCGGCATTACCAAGGACTATCCGGTGGAGAAGCTGTATCGCGACGCCAAAATCGGCCGCATCTACGAAGGCACCAGCAATATACAGTTGGTGACCATCGCGAAGAAACTGTTAGGCAAGTGAGCCCGTCTCACTCAATTGAGGGTTCCATGCGTTTAATCGTTGTATCGGCCGCTCTGGCCGCTATGTACCTGCCATTGGGGGCGGCGGCTCAGACCGCCCCCGCCGCCTCTGACGTAAATCCGGACGAAATCATACAGAAGTTCGCCGCGAAGGAGGCTCAGTTCGCCGCCGCGCGCAACAACTATACGTACCGGCAGAGCGTGAAACTGCAGGAACTCGACGCTGGAGGCAACCCCACAGGCGGACAGTGGGAGATTGTGGAAGACGTCATCTTCACACCGGAAGGCAAGCGCATGGAAAAGGTGGTGTATGCACCTGTGGTCACGCTGCGGAACATCCTGCTGACGCCGGAAGACGAGCAGGACCTTCGCAACGTGCAGCCGTTTGTGCTCACCACGCCCGAACTGCCGGAATACGACATCAAGTATCTCGGCCGCGAAAAGGTCGACGAGATCGGCACGTACACGTTCGATGTGAAGCCGAAAAAGCTCACCCCGGGCAAGCGCTATTTCGAAGGAAAGATCTGGGTGGATGACCGCGATCTGCAAATCGTAAAGACCTTCGGAAAAGGCGTCGGCGAACTCAAGCGCGGCTCCAGCAAAGGGCAGGCATTCCCCCGCTTCGAAACATACCGCGAGCAGATCGACGGCAAGTATTGGTTCCCCACCTACACGCACGCCGATGACGTCCTGCACTTCAAAGACTCCGACCAGCGGATCCGCATGACGGTCCGCTACACCGACTACAAGCGGTACGAAGGCCGCTCCACAATCACGTACGGTGGTGAAGTAGATCCGAACAAACCGGCCACGCCGCCCGTGACCAAGAAGAAGTAACAGCCTTCATCGAGTGACCGGGTGTAGTTCGGCGCTCTCGACGACGAAGTGCTCGATGGGCGCTTTGCTCTTTTCCAGTTTCAAGCCGAGCCGTTGGATGGATTTGTAGAGATTGACGCCCTGCGGCTCCGACGCAAGCAGCAGCGCCTGCGGGTCGGGCGGAGCGGAATCGCCGGCATCCTGAATGTCCCCTCTGCGATTCGCCGGAGTCAGCCATCCCCCGGGCACGAAGAGCGAGATTTCATAGAGTCCTTGCAAGCCCGTGTGATCGAAAACCGGCCTGCCGATTTCTCTGCGCAGCAGCGCGGTAAGTTCCGCCAGACTGATTCTCGAAGCGTCCAGAATCACCGACCCATTCACGCGGGAATACGTGACATATCCCTCCGCGCTCGTCTGCATGCGGAGGGGCGCTCGGCGGCCCATGCGCGTCAGAAAGGCGTTCAGCGTGGTATCGGTTTGCGGTGGCTTGAGCTTGGGTCCGTTCTTGCCGGTCGAGAGCACGCAGACCGGCTCCATCACGCTGGTCCGCCGGAGCACGAGCTTCAACTCGCCGGCGAGCAACGCTTGCAGCATTTCGGGAATCCGGTCCCTGGCCGCTCCCTGCGGCAGAGTTGCGAAGACATCGAAGTACGCCCTTCTCATCCAGTCGGGGCCGGTCACATTCTGGTACGGCTCCAGGCGGTAAGCAGTGCGAATCAATTGTGCCAGCGACGTACCGAGGAATTCGACGCGAGAAGCATCGACGCGATGGCGAGGTCCCGTCCTCGATAACGTAGCAGGCTCGATAACGGCGGAATCGAACCGCGGGCTCGCCGGCGGTTCCTGTGCGAACGCGGCGAGGGCCATCGGAAGCGCCACCAGAAATCGGCGCGGGCAGCACTGCATCATAAACGATTACCAAGCGCGGGGGACGTGGTCAAGCCGCGCTACATCGGCGGAAGTCAACGGAAGCCCGCCGTCCGCTGTTACACTACAACAGCATGCAACTCCGCAAAGCGGTGATCACAGCCGCGGGCCGGGACCAGCGGGCCCTCCCTCTACAGACCCTGACCGATCGTGACGGCCACGAAAAGCCGGTCCTCTGCATTCTTTCCGAACTCGCCCTCAGCGCCGGTATCGACGAAGTGTGCATCGTCACTTTCCCCGGCGACGAGAAGCCGTACGCCCACGCCGTGGCGCGGCATGGCGCGCGCATCCGCTTCGTTCCCCAACCCGAGCCGCTCGGTTACGGCCACGCCCTCTGGTGTGCCCGCGACTTCGCGGCCGGCGAAGCTTTCCTGCACCTGGTCGGCGACCATCTCCCGATCGGCGATGCCTGCGCAAGGGAAGTGGTGGACCTTGCCCGCGCCGAAGGCTGTTCTGTTTCCGCTGTGCAGCAAACGCGCGAGAGCCTCCTTCCGCGCTATGGCACCATCGGCGGACGCCGCGACGCCGCGCGCGACCGGGTTTACCGCGTCGAAACCGTCATCGAAAAACCTACTCCCACAGAGGCCGAGCAGAAACTCGTGGTTCCCGGTATGCGCGCCGCCCATTATCTCTGCTTCTTCGGCATTCACGTTTTCACCCCAGCCGTCATGGAGCTGCTTGATGGGGGCCGCGCGCCCCTGTCCAGCACGCTCGATGAACTCGCCCGCCGCGAGCAATACCTGGCCATGGAAACCTGTGGACGGCGTTTCGATATCGGTGCGCCATACGGCCTGCTCTCCGCGCAACTGGCGCTCGCGCTGAGCGGTAAGGATCGCGCGCACGTGCTCTCGCTCATGGTTGAACTTCTCGCGACTGGTGCCGGTGCATGAGCCGGCTCGCCGACACCATACTCAGCGAAGATCCCGCCGTCCGTGACCGCTCGCTGGGTTCCCTGGTTGCGGATCTCGACCTGGCCGCTCTCCTCCGCGAATGCGTTGCGCTCGACCAACTCCGCCGCACCAGTGACAATCTGTACCACCGCGTGCGCGCCCTCTTCTTTCTTTATGCGATCCATCGCTTCCACGTGCCGCAGCATGAGGCAGCGCAGCGCACCGCGCATATTCCCGCGGCGGGCTACGAAAATATATTGAAGCGCCGCTACGAAGAGGCCATCCAGCAGTTCCTGCGCGCGCAAGCCGCCGAGGGCGCGAGTGCCGCGCTTTCCAGCGCGCTGGCGGCGGCATATCGCGGACTCGCTTTCGCCACGCTCGCCGACCAGGTCCGCCGCAGCGTGCGCGGCGTGCGCGGAAACCAATGGATGTTCCGCACCGGCGACCCCGCCGAGTATCCGCTGCGCGTCCGCCCTGAATTGCTCGCACGCGCTTCGGGCGAGCCGCTCTTCCCGATTCTTGCCGAAGCCACGCCCGTTCGCATGGATCTTTCCCATAGCGGCTGGAGCGACATTTTCTTCCTCGGGATGGACTTTCCGGAAGGCGCCCGCGTGCTGAACATCTCCATCGACCTGGCGGTTCGCGGCGATTCCGCCGCGATCCCCAAGCCGCCGGTGGAAGCTTACTTCCGCGTGATCGATCAGCCGGTGATCCGGCTTGTTAGCGTTGACCTCGAAGCCTCCGTGGAGATTACCAGTATCCGGGAAGTTTTCGATTTTGCGAGGGATTACCTGGGGCTGCTGAAAGCCGCGGTGATCGCCGCCGGTATCGTGCCTCCCGGCATGGAAGGCTCCGCCGCGCCGCTGGCCGATTTACTCGCGCGGCTGACCGGGCGCGCAGGGCATGGCATCGAAATCGTATCCAGCGTCAACGACATTCCGAAAGGCTCGCGCCTCGCCGTCTCCACGAATCTGCTGGCCTGTCTGATTACGGCGATGATGCGCGCCACCAACCAGATTCACGCGCTCACCGGCGGAATCGAAGAACCCGACCGGCGGATCGTCGCCGCGCGGGCGATTCTCGGTGAATGGCTCGGCGGGTCTGGCGGCGGCTGGCAGGATTCGGGCGGAGTCTGGCCCGGAGTTAAGCTCATTCACGGAGTCGTGGCCGCCGAGGGCGATCCGGAATTCGGGCTCAGTCGCGGCTGCCTGCTTCCGCGGCACCACGTCTTTAGCGAAGCTGAAGTGCCCGCCGAAACACGCCGCCGCTTGCAGGAAAGCCTCGTACTGGTGCACGGCGGCATGGCTCAGGATGTGGGTCCGATTCTCGAGATGGTCACCGAGCGCTACCTGCTGCGCAGCGATCTGGAGTGGCAAGGCCGCCAACAAGCCATCGCGATCCTCGATGAAGCGGTTGCCTGCCTTCGCGCGGGCGATATTCGGGCTATCGGCGATTGCACGCAGCGCAATTTCGATGGGCCGATTCAAACCATCATTCCATGGGCCGGCAACGTCTACACCGAAACGCTCGTTCGCAGGGCGCGTGAAGCGTTTGGCACGGATTTCTGGGGCTTCTGGATGCTCGGCGGCATGAGCGGCGGCGGCATGGGCTTCCTGTTCGCGCCGCAGCGGAAGCCCGAAGCGCAAGACCGTATGCAGCAGATCATGAACGAAACGCGGAGCGAACTGGAAACGGCAGCGCCCTTCGCCATGCAGCCAGTGGTTTATGATTTCGCGATTAACGAGCGCGGCACGTGGAGCACGCTGCGCGAAGGCGCCGGCGCGCTGATGCCACCCGGATATTACGCGCTCACCGTACCGAAACTGCTGCGCGCCGAATCGCGCCTCGTGCCGCCCGCGCGCCGCGCCGAACTGGACGTCTTCAGCTCGGCGTGCCGCACTTCGCCCGAACTCGGCGGTATGGTGCAGCAACTCTTCGACCGGCTGCTGCCGCGCGCACAGGAAGAGGATGCCGCCAAGTGCAACTCGCTTGACCGCCTGCTGGAACGTTACGGCTTCGATCGTGTGCAGCATGAACAGATCCAGGCCGATCTACGCGCCGGGCGAATCGGGCTGTCGCAGAACCGGCTTCCCGTTTCCAGCCGCATCGAAGACGCCGCACCCGACGATCTCGGCCGGACTGAAGTCGGCGACCTCGCCGCCGGATGGCGAGCGCTGGCCGACGGCGAAGTTGCCGTGGTCACGCTCGCAGGCGGTGTTGGAACGCGATGGACGCATGGCGCAGGCGTCGTGAAAGCACTGAACGCCTTCTGCCGGCTGGGCGGAAAATACCGCAGCTTCCTGGAACTGCACCTTGCCAAGAGCGCTCGCACCGCGTACCAATATGGCGTTCCGGTGCCGCACGTGATCACCACCAGCTATCTCACGCACGACGCCATCGCGGCGTGGCTCGGCGCAAATGACAATTGCGGCTATGAAGGGCCGCTTCTGCTCTCGCCCGGCAAAACGATCGGGCTTCGCACCGTTCCCATGGAACGCGACCTGCGCTTTGCCTGGGAAGAAACCGCGCAGCAAGTGCTGGACGAACAGGCGCAGAAGGTCCGCGAGAGTCTTCATGCGACGCTCATTGCCTGGGCGCGGCAAATGGGTGAAGGCAGCGACTACACCGATAATCTGCCTGCGCAGTGCCTCCACCCGGTAGGGCACTGGTATGAAGTCGCCAACCTGCTGCTCAACGGCACGCTCCAGCATCTCCTCCAGATGCGACCCGGGTTGCGCCACCTTCTGGTGCACAACATCGACACCGCGGGCGTCGGCATCGAGCCCGCGATTCTCGGCTTCCATCGGCGCCACGGCCGCGCCATGACGTGCGAAGTGATTCTCCGGCACGTCGAAGATCGCGGCGGAGGTCTCGCGCGCGTGGACGGCCGGTTGCGACTCGTGGAAGGGCTCGCGCTGCCGGACGAGCGCATCGAATCCCGGCTTTCCTTCTATAACAGCGCGAGCTATTGGATCGATATCGACCGGCTGTTGGCCGCGTTTGCGCTGGATCGCGAGACTCTCGCCGATGCGGCGCGCGTGCGTGCCGCGGTCCGTAATATGGCCGGCCGCGTGCCCACATACATCACGTTGAAAGATGTGAAGAAGCGCTGGGGCAAGGGTCAGGAAGACGTATTCCCGGTGGCGCAGTTCGAGAAGCTCTGGGGCGATATGACTATGCTGACCGAGCTCGACTGCCGCTTCATCGCTGTCGAACGGCAACGCGGCCAGCAGCTCAAGGAGCCTGCGCAGCTCGATGCCTGGCTGCGCGACGGCTCGGCAGCGTATGTGGAACGCCTGTGCGGTTTATAATGTCCCCAACTGGAGGGACACATGCCGAGGTTCCTGCTTGCGGCCATGGTTTTGGCTGCCGCCGCGCAAACACCCGCCACAAAAGCGCCGCTTGAATTTGAAGTAGCGTCCGTAAAACACACAGTCGATCGCGAAGCCGCCGGAAGGATCGTGCATCTACCCGGCGAGGTGGGCTATCGCGGAAATAACGCGCCGCTGATGCTGTACCTGCAGGTTGCGTATCAAATCCGGCCGGCGCAAATCGTCGCGCCGGAGTGGGTGAACTCCGAACTCATCGACGTAGAAGCCAAAGCGGGACGCACCTGTACGGCCGATGAGCTCCATGAGATGCTGCAGCATCTGCTGGAAGAACGGTTCCACATGAAGCTCCATCGCGAAACCAGAATGGAAAACGGCTACGCGCTGGTGGTGGACAATGGCGCGCCGAAGCTCAAGGATCACGATCCCGAGGACCACGTGAGTATGCCCATCACAGGTTTCGGCCCACACACGGCGCAGAATGTCACCATGCAATACTTCGCCTTCTTCCTGTCGCAGGAAGTTGGGCAGACCGTCGTAGATAAAACCGGCCTCACAGGGCACTACGATTTTGAGGCCACATGGTATCCCGACCCGAGCACGTTCATCGCGCCTCCGCAGCCGCCCGGCGCTCCCGCTGAACAAAGCCCGGCGATGTTCCGGCAAATGCCATCCGGGCCGACGGTTTTCGATGCACTGAAAAAGCAGCTTGGCCTTCGACTGGAGAAAACCAAAGTCCCCGTCGATCACCTGGTCATCGACAGCATCGACAAACTCACCGAGAACTAGCGCTCGCGAGTTCCCCGATTCGAGTCTCGATGGACGCAGCCCAGCACGCGGCCTGCCGGGCGGTCGCCCCTGAAGCCCGCAGGCCCGCCTCGAGTTGTTCCTGCTTCGCTCTTTGCAGGTAAGGCAGCAGCCACTGCGCGTCCGCAACAGTAATCCCGTCCTTGATATCCGCGGAATTCTTGCCTTCATACGCAAAGACCAACGATCCATCCGGCCCGCGCCGCACAAAATCCGGAGTGTCCCGGGCGAACGCCGCGCAATCGCTCTGGTCGCGCCGCAAGGCTCCGCCCCAGCGACCCATGGACGCGCCCCAGTCATACATCGAATACACCTCGCCTTGGGGCGTGCGGAAGATGGCGTTGTTGGAATCGTCGCCGAAGCGGGCGTCTTTCGCATCCCAGTTGGAGAGCAGCATCATCACGATCTTCAGCCCGGCAAGCTCATGCGTGCCGCGAAAGGGATTGTCCTGCCACGCCCACACCTTGCCCTGCTGAAACTCCATGTCTTTATCGCCGCGAGGCTCAAAGCGCGCTCGTGCGAACGTGCCATCCGGCTTCACCACGCGGCGGGCGCGGTGCAGCAACTTCGGCATCTCTTCCACTTTTCCGCCCGCTACGAAATAAGTATGCTCGGCGAAGTACCCGATGGCGCCGAGAAAGCGGGGCGCGAAGCACTCCGGAATGACTTCCGCCCCGAACTTCACGCTCCACGTGCGACCCTTGGCGTCGCGGACGGTCAGCTTCGGCGTAGTGCCGCTCAAATCTTCTTTCTCGAAATGAAACGGCGGAGCAGGCGCGGCTCCGCATCCCTCCACTCCGCACGTCCAGTCTTCTATGGTGAAAGGCCGCGGAGCGCGCCAAAGAGTTTGTGCGTGCAAGCTGGCTGAGGCCAGAAGCAAAATCGCGAGAATTGGATGACGAACAGCATTGCACTTCTCGTCGCGCTGCATTCGTTTTTCGATGCACCTTTTACCGCTTCCTGACGGTCGCGGCTCCGTTAGGAGCATGCGGCGGTTACGGAGCCGCGACCGTAAGGGAGCGGTAAACGGTGCCGTGGATGCGAGGGCGTTTCGAACGCGGGAAAAAACGTGGGCGAGCGGTAAACGGTATTTCGAAAGTAGCATCCAGAATGACGTCCTAACGGAGCCGCGACCGTGAAGGAGCGGTAAACGGAATTTCGAAGCCCTCACCGCCAGATCCTTCCCAGCACCCGGGGCGAAAACTCGCGCGCCAGATTGAATCCGAACCGCAAGCCCATACTGATTCCAAATTCCACCGCGCCATCGGCAAGCGAGGTGGTGCTTCGGGGAGCCCACGTCCGCGAAACAAATGCGCCGATTGCTGTTCCACCGATCGCGGACACGGACACGGAGCGTCCTCCATCATCGTGCCGCGCCAGCAGTGCGCTCTCCGCCGCATAGGCAATCCGCGCCGCCACATTCCGCTTCCCTGAAGCGAAGTAACGATTGTCCTCATGACGCCACAGCGCGAGCCCATTCTCGAACGTCTGCCCGATCACCCGCTGCCCATACAGACTGCCCATCCGCAGCGCATATCCTTCCGTTCCCTGCCCGTATTCGCGCGGGCGGTTCACGCCCTGGTACACTCCGGCCTGCACCGCGGTCTCGAAGAATGCCTGGGGTCCGGCGATCTGCTTCTCATAGTTGGCCGCGCGCTCGGTCCGGCTCATCGGAACAAAGTCCTCCGCCAGGCGCACGTCGCACAATTGCGACTGCCCCATTGCCGCTCCGGCCAGAAACAAACTGATCGCTATCAACCGGTTCCACATGTGCCCGTGGGATTGCTGCATGCCGTCTGCCAGCCGGAGGCTTACAATTGACCAAAGTGGAAGTCATCACACAGTGCACGCAAACGCGGTCGGATGCGTCAAGGAGTTAGAGCGTCATCATGTTTCGACGAGTGCTCATCCTCACTGCTATCACGGCGGCTGCCGCAGCGGCGCAACCCGGAGAACCGCCGCCCCTCGTACAGATCGTGCGCCGGCCGGGAATCAACGCCGTCCCTTTGCGGGATTACGCCAGCGTTCGCGCCGCCGTGGACGTGCTTGGCATTACGGCGATGACCGGGGTGCCGGAAACGTGGCAGGTCGAAATGCACGATGCTTTCGCCAGCATCGAAGCCCTTGACCGTGCCTTCACCACCGCGGGCATCGCGCAACCTCGCCCGCTGGAGCCCTCGCTGCCGCCGCGCACCATGATCGGCATATACCAGCCGGGGTGGAGCTACCGTCCGCGCGAGGCAGTCACCTTGCTGCCGAAAGCCCGCTTCGTTCTGGTTTCGATCTACCATATGCGGCCGGGCGGCGATAAGGGCCTCGGCGAACTCATGCGCCTGCGGCGCGAGAAGATGAACAGCGTGAATCTGGACCGGCCGGACCTGATCTACCGGATCGTCTCCGGCGCGGAATCGGCGACCTACGTTGTCCTTGCGCCGATGGTCTCGCTCAAGATCCTCGACGACTCCGTGGCCGCGCTTCCCACATACGCGGAACCGATTGCCGCTGCCGAGGCAGAAGCAGGCCAGCAGCAGGCCGCCGTGGACCTCAATCGCGAGAACCTCCTCTTCCGCGTCGACCCCGTTCTCAGCTACGTCTCCAATGACTTCGCGGCCGCGGACCAGGAGTTTTGGCGAGGGAAGTCCCGGGGGCAATAGACGCCGCGGGCGTCCTTTCAAGCTACAATTTGTAGCATCCATGCCGCTTGAACTTCTGATCCAGTGCCCGGACGGACAGGTGAAAACCGTACCGCTCCTACGCGACCGGGTTTCGGTCGGCCGCTCCAACACCGCCGAGCTCTGCTTCCCGGAAGACGCCGGGCTTTCGCGCCAGCACTTCGCTTTCGAACCCGACGGCGAAGCATGGACCGTGCAGGATCTCGGCAGCAAGAACGGCACGTTCGTCAATAACATTCCGTTAAAAGCACGCCTGATTCTGAAGCCGGGCGACCGCATTACGGCCGGCCACCTCTCCATCATCTACGCACCGCAATCCATGCCGGATAAGCCGGGCGTAGTGGTGTTCGAAGGCGGCGACGCCGGTTCGCCGAGCACTTCCACGGTGGTCACCAGCCTGGAAGGCGCGCTCTCCAACCAGACGCTGGCGTTCGAAAAGCCCGGACCGAAAGCGTCGGCGCCGCTGCAGGCGCTCATCCGCGCCGGCCAGGAACTCAGCGAAAACCGGCCGCTCGACGAACTCTTCCCCGTGATTCTCGATCTCGCCATCTCCGCCGTCAATGCGCAGCGCGGAGTCGTCATGATCCTCGAAGGCGACCAGCTTTTGCCGCGCGCGCATAAAGGCGATGGCTTCCGCATCTCCAGCGCGGTGCGCGACCGGGTCATCAATGAAAAATGCTCCATTCTGGTGCGCGACGCGCAACTCGACGATGCGTTTAAGGCGCGCATGAGCATCGTGGAACAGAAGGTCCACACCATGATGGCAGCGCCGCTGCAAACCAAAGAGCGGATTATCGGCCTCATCTATGTGGATTCGCCGTTCGTGCTGCGCGAATTCACGAAAGACGATCTGAACCTGCTTACAGTGATGGCTAACGTCGCGGCCATCCGCATCGAGAACGCTCGCCTCGCCGAAGTAGAGGCTGCCGAACGCATCATGCAGCGCGATCTCTCGCAGGCTGCCGAAATTCAGGGCCGCATGCTACCCGAAGCGCCCCCGCCGGTGCCCGGCACGGACCTCGCCGGTTTCAACGCCGCCTGCCGCACCGTCGGCGGCGATTACTACGATTTTTTCCCGTACAACAACGGCCGCGTGGGCATGGCGCTCGGCGACGTTTCCGGCAAAGGCATGCCGGCCAGCCTCATGATGATGGCGCTTCATGCGCGCGTGCAGGTGCTGGCCGAGGACCCCGGCGACCTCGGCGCGTTTATGATGCGGCTGAACAAGGCGACCTGCGCCAACTGCCCGTCCAACCGCTTTATCACGTTCGTTTTCTGCGTGCTCAACACCATGAGCGGCGATTTGGCATTCGCCAACGCCGGACACAATCCCGCGATCCTCATTCGCGCCAACGGACAGGCCGAGTTGCTGGAGGGCGGAGGGCCGGTACTCGGCATTCTCTCCATCGCACCGTATAGCGAGCAGCACGCCGTGCTGAATCCCGGCGACATGCTGGTGCTTTATAGCGACGGCGTCACCGAAGCGACCAACAGCGTGTACGACGAGTACGGCGAGGAGCGCTTCATCGAAGTGTTGAAAGAGCATCGCGACCGGCCCGCCTCGGAGATCGTGCAGGCTGTCACGAAGTCGCTCACGGCATTCGCGGCCGGAGCGCCGCAAGCGGACGATATCACGCTGGTGGTCGCCAAGCGCACTAGCTGACCGAATTGCTTTTTTGCCGACTTCGTAACGCACTCGCATCCCCGACACCTTTTGCTGCTCCCCTACGGGCTTGTGAAGAATTATCGAATTGCTTCTTCCCGCATTCAAACGCACTCGCATCCCCGGCACCTTTTACCGCTCCCTTACGGCGCTTGTGAAGAAATATCGAATTGCTTTTTTCCGACTTCGTAACGCACTCGCATCCCCGGCACCTTTTACCGCTCCCTAACGGTCACGGCTCCGTATGTACATGATTCCGACAACGGAGCCGTGACCGTGAGGGAGCGGTAAACGGTGTATGGAAAGACGAATGAAGTGCGACGAGAACGGCAGCCGGATTTTTCGCAAGCCTGTTAGGGAGCGGTAAAAGGTGCATCGAAAGGCGGATGAAGTGCGACGAGAACGGCAGCCGGATTTTTTCCCAAATCCGTGAGGGAGCGGTAAACGATGCAACTACCGCACAAAGGGAATGTAACCCGGCACACGGCGCCGATAGTTCTCGAACTGCTCGCCGAAGCGGCCCGCGAGCAGACCGTCTTCGCAGCGAACGCGGATCTCCGTACCGGCGATATATATCGCTACGGCGACCACAATCCAAACGGGCGAGGTCCATACCAACGCCGTCGCAAGCAGCATCGCGAATAGCGATGCATAGATCGGATGCCGCACGACTCCGTACGGCCCGGTGCGCACAAGTTCGTGATCGTGATACAGCCCCGCGTGAACGCGAAACATGCGGCCCAAGTGGCGCACGCTGGTGAAGGCGAGCAGCACGGCAACTACCGTCAGCAGCATCCCCGACGCAAGCCGCACAATGGACTGCACCGGCGCGGGAAACGCAAATGCGATCGCGAATGCCGCCACTTCCAGCAGCAAGCCGATTCGCGTCGGCCCAGCTACGGTGATCGACGGCCGCTTCTGCACGTGCGGCGCCTGAAACAGGAATGGATACCACCACACAACCCAGGCGATCGCCAGTTCTATCAATGCCACCGTTCTCAGCATTCTATTCCTGCCGGAGCGCGGACATCGGATCGACCCGCAGCGCGCGCCTCGCGGGAATCACCGCGGCGGCGACGGCGACCAGCACCAGCACCGCGCATCCCGTCACGAAGCTCCACGGATCGTGGGGGCTCACACGATACAACAGGTTGGCCATCAATCGCGTGGCCGCAAATGCCGCCACCGCTCCCACGGCCACACCGAGGCCGGCGAGCCGCACCCCCCGGCCGACAACCATCCGGAAGATGGCGCGGCGCTCCGCTCCCAGTGCCACGCGAATCCCGATCTCTCGCGTGCGCTGTGCCGTAGTGTAGGAGAGCACGCCCGCCGAACCTAGTGCCGCGAGCAACACCGCAATGCCCGCGAACCAACCGAGCAGCACGGTATCGAAGCGCTGCGCCGCCGATGATTCGTGCACCATTTCCGCAAGCGTCTGCACCCTGCCGATGGCGAGACCGGGATCGAGCGACCGCACGGCGGCGGTAAGAGCATGCGCCATGGCCGCGGGGTCGCCCTGCGTACGCACGATCAGGTGGCGCGCGCGCACTCCTCCGGCCAAAGGATCCCCGACCGTCGCTTCCGGCGTCTGCGCAAGCGGCTGATAGATTCCGGGAACGGCGTCTTCGCTCAGGGGGCCCTGCTTAATATCTGCGACAACGCCGACGATCGTCAACCACGGCGCGGATCCACGTATGCCGAACTTAATCCGCCGGCCAAGCGCGCCATTCGGAAAGAAGTGGCGGGCCAGGGTGCGATTGACGATCGCCACGCCCTCCGAATCCGGGCCGTCGGACGCGGTGAACAATCGCCCGGCCACCAACTTGACTCCCAGCGCCGGAAAGTAGTCGCCGGAGATGTATTCGGCCGAGGCGGTCGGCGCAACTCCTGAAGGCACGGCCGCGGCATTGTCGATGCTGAACGTCACCTGGCGCGCCATGTGAAGGGGAGTGGCGTTGGATTCCGCGGCGTACTTCACGCCGGGCAACTGCCGCGCCGCATCTCCCAGACGCTGGTAGAAAGAGCGTATATCGGCGGCCCAGGCGTAGGTGCTGCTGGGAAGCGAGAGGCTGACCTCGATGGCGTGGTCTGGAGCAAAACCAGGATCCGTCGCAGTCAATCGTTGAACGCTGCGGAGCAACAGGCCGGCGCCCACGAGCAGCACCAGCGCGAGGGCAAACTGGAGCGATACGAAGGACCCGAGCAGTCGCGTCTGCCCGCGTCCGGCAGATCCGCGAGCGGCCTGCTTCATTGCGTCGCCCGGAGCGCTACGGGTGGCGGCAAGGGCGGGCGCCACTCCGAAAAACGCCGCCGCCAGCGCCGCAATTGCGATCGTGAAAAGGAGAGCCGGGGTATCCAGGTGCGCGGTCGCCGAGCGCGGAAGGTCCAGCGGCGAGGAGCGCACAATCGCCTGCAAAATCGCACTCGCCAGCAACGCGCCGCACACCGCGCCCGCGGCGGCGATGCACAGGCTTTCCGCCAGGACGGTGCGCGCCGAATCCCAACGGCTCGCGCCCAGCGCGGATCTCACGGCGAACTGCCGCCGGCGGCCGGCGGCTCGCGTGAGCATCAGGTTTGCAATGTCCGCGCAGGCGATCAGCAGCACCAGCATCACCGCACTGAGCAGAATGGTCAGGAGGGTCTGCGAACTACCGGTGATGTCCTCTTTCAGGGGGCGGAAGGTGACGGAAAGAGCCAGCCCGCGACCCTTGATGGTGGGCGGGTAAAACTCCAGCAGTTGCGAAGCGATGCGGCCGCCCTCCGAGCGCGCGGCATCGAGGCTCACACCGGGCCGCAGCCGGGCGATCACGCTGGTTGCGAAGCGCGCGCCGTACTGTACGCGCTCGGCCGGGGTATAACTCATCGGCACGATCACCGATGCAGGTTCACTGTTGTACGCGGGTCCGCGACTCGGCAGTTCCAGTCCTTCCGGCAGTACGCCGATCACCTGATACGGCCGGCGGTCGATCAGCACGATGCGGCCGTTCACCGGCGCGCCCGCGAGTACGCTCTGCCATAAGCCGTAAGAAATCAGAGCGACTTGCGCGCCCTGCCGGTCCTCCTCTTCGGTGAACACACGGCCCTGCGCCGGCTGAATGCCGAGAGTCGCAAACAGCGTCGCGGTGGCGCGGACTCCCACCATGCGCTGCGGTGTGGAATCGAATGCCACTTCGTAATCGGCATTCTGAAATCCGCCCGCGCTCGCGAAGAGACGGTTGTCGCGCGCGAAAGCCAGATAATCCGGCGTGGCGAACGGAATGGACGCGAGCCCGGCGGTGGGAATGCCTTCGTAAACCGCGACCAGGCGCCCCGGGTCGCGATACGGCAACGCCTTCAGCAAAACTGCGTCGACCAGCGTGAACATGGCGCACGCGCCGCCGATTCCAATTGCAAGCGCAGCGACGGCAATCAGTGTAAAGGCCGGCGTACGCGCCAATTGCCGGAGCGCGCGGCGAAGGTCCGTAATCATAAGCCCCCGCCCAATTGTATCGGGGAAGTACGGACCGGCGGCAACAAGCGTCTGACGCCGGCTTTCGCCGAAGGCCGCGCACGCGTCCGCACTAACATTCTCTCGCCCGAAATTGTATCCGGAAGCGCTGAACATGGCGGCTGGCGTGTCCTACGATGAGCTATGGGCGCTCCCGAATATTGGCTTCCGCGCTTTTTGTTTCAGCGAGGCCTCGGGTTCATCTACGTCATCGCATTCCTGATAGCGGTGAATCAGTTCAAGCCGCTGCTCGGCGAACATGGACTCTCGCCCGTTCCTCTCTTCGTCAATCGCGTCCCCTTTCGCACATCGCCGAGCCTCTTTTATCTATACCCGCACGATTCCGCCTTCATGGCCGCGGCGTGGCTCGGTCTCGTGCTTTCCTTCATCGCGATGGCCGGGATTTCGGACCGCTACGGACCTTGGCTCAGCGTCGCCGTCTGGGGCCTGCTCTGGCTCATTTACCTGTCATTCGTCAACGTAGGCCAGACGTGGTACGGATTCGGCTGGGAAAGCATGCTGCTGGAAGCGGGCTTCTTCGCCATTTTCATGGGCAGCAGCGGCACCATGCCGCGCGCCATCCCGCTTTGGATCATTCGCTGGATGGAGTTTCGCGTGATGTTCGGCGCGGGCCTGATTAAGCTCCGCGGCGACCCGTGCTGGAAAGATCTCACGTGTCTGAACTACTTCTCCGAGACGCAGCCGATTCCCAATCCGTTGAGCTGGTATTCGCACTGGTCGCCCGAGTGGGTGCACAAGAGCGGCGTCGTGGTGAACCACTTCGTCGAGTTGATCGTGCCGTTCGGCCTGCTGCTGCCGCAACCCTTCGCCAGTGTAGCCGCAATCCTCATCATCCTCTTTCAAGTGATCCTGATCGCGGGCGGCAATCTCTCTTTCCTGAACTGGCTTACGATCGTGATCGCGATACCGGCGCTCGATACACGGCTGCTGGCATGGCTCCCCGTCCATGTGCCGCCGCTTTCTCCACCGGCGCGACTTACAACTTATGCCATGGCCGCACTGGGATTGATGGCCGCGGCCCTCAGTATTCAGCCGACTCTGAATATGATTTCGCCGCATCAGTTCATGAATGCAAGCTTCAACCCGCTGCAGTTAGTGAACACTTACGGCGCGTTCGGCAGCGTCACTAAGACGCGTTATGAAATCATCGTGGAGGGAACGGCAGACGCCGTGCCGAATGCGGCAAGCGTCTGGAGGGAGTACGAATTCAAAGGCAAGCCCGGCGACGCCATGCGCCGGCCGCCGCAAATCGCGCCATATCATCTGCGCCTGGACTGGCTCATGTGGTTCGCCGCCATGGGCTCTTACGAGGATTATCCGTGGTTCGTGAATTTCACAGCCAAACTGCTGTCGGGGGACCGCGATGTTCTTGGATTGCTGCGGGTCAATCCCTTTCCCGATCCGCCGCCGAAGAATGTTCGGGCATTGCTGTACCGGTACCAGTTCACGACGCCCGCCGAACACAGGCAGACCGGCGCCTGGTGGAAGCGCGAATTGATGGGTCCGTGGCTGCCTGCGCTGTCGCTGGATAATGCCGCCTTTCGCCGCTTGCTGCAGGACCAAGGCTGGAGATGAACGCAGCGTTCCGGATAGCGGAACGGCATTTTTCCCGGCGATGCGCCGGCCGGCCGGGTACACACTATAGCTATAGACTAGCGGGGTAGGCGGTCCAGACGTCTGTTCCGATATCCCTGCGGCGGCGGCTGCCGTTTTCCATTACGAAACTGCTGGTTGTTACATTCCTTCTTTTGCCGTAAGCGACCAACTGCCGTAAGATACCCCGACAGACACTTTGGAGGGATTTTCGATGTCACGCCTTGTTGCGACGCTCCTGTTGGCTACCCTTGCGTCTTTCGCGCAGACCAACCGCGGCAGTATCAGCGGAACCGTTTCCGATTCCAGCGGCGCCGTTATTGCCGCCGCCTCAGTCACAGTTGTTAACGCTGGAACTAACGAAACCCGAAAAGTAAAAACCAGCGCGATCGGAACCTATTCCGTTCTCGATCTCGAGCCTGTGATGTATCGAGTGGAAGTGGAGGCGACGGGGTTCAAGAAAGCGGTCGTAGAGTCGGTAAAGGTCGACACCGCGTCGAACACTCCTGTGAATGTCACGCTGCAGGCCGGCTCCGTCGATACCAAGGTGACCGTGGTAGCCGATGCCACCATGGTCGATACCGAATCGGGAACGACCAGCAACACCATCACCGAGCGCCAGATCGAAGACGCGCCGCTGCTCAACCGCAGCGTGCTGGACCTCGCGCTGACTTTGCCGAATGTGAGTGGCGACGCGGGCAGTGAAGATCCCGTGATCGTCAGCGTGACGCCATGTCCCGGTTGCAACCTGACGCTGGGTGGCGGCCGCCCGATGAGCACCCTCATGATGGCCGACGGCACGAACAACACAGGCGTCAGCCTGGCGCGCACGATCGTAAGCTTCACGCCGGAGACGGTGCAGGAGTTCACGGTGCAGACGTCGGCATTCTCGGCGGAGTACGGCGGCACGGGCGGCGGCGTCATCAACGCCACCACCAAGAGCGGCACCAACGATTTTCACGGAACGGCGTTGTGGTACAACCGGAATCCAAAATTCGCGGCTGCGCCGTTCACAGTCGCTGCCACGAACCGGCCCGTCCCCACGCTGAAGTACAACCAGTTCTCGCTGGCGGCCGGCGGTCCGGTGTGGATTCCGAAGATCTATCACGGCAAGAACAAGACGTTCTGGTTCGCCGCCATCGAACCGCAATTCCGGCGCGACCACCTGGATCAATACGGCCTTCTGCCTACCGACGCCATGCGCACGGGCGATTATAGCGGCCTGGTGAACACGCCGAGCGGTTGGCTGCCGCAGAGCGTGGTTAGCCAGTTTACGGGTATCGCACCCGCCGCGGCATTGACGGCGGCAGACAGCAACATTTACGACACATACAATCACATCGGCAATCAGTTCCAGACGGCGACGCTTCCCACCGGACAAACCACGTTTACTCCTTTTCCCGGCAATAAGATTCCGCAGAGCTATCTCGATAGCAGTGCACAGAAGGCGTTAGCCCTGATTGCACCGGCTGGTCCGTACTATCTGAACTCCAATGGAAGAATCTCCAATATCTTCGCGCCGCGCCTGCTCAGCCAGGACGAAACCCGCTACACCGTGCGCATCGACCAGGTGATCTCGGATAAGAACCGCCTGTACGGCCGCTTTACCACTACGCCGATCGTGAAGATCCAGGGCACGCCGGTAAGTCCGACTAACAACGGCGCGCTCTATAGCTGGGGCACGCAGGCGATGCTGGCCGATACCCATACGTTCACCCCGACGGTGTTCAATGACTTACGCTTGAATTACACTCGCGGCCGCTTCAGCAACACAGTGGATCCGCAGTACGATACCTCGACCGGCCAGAACCTCAATACGCAACTCGGCCTGCCCTCGATCACAAAGGGCGGACTGCCTTCCTTTAACGGGCTCTTCGTAGGCTCCAGCCTGGGCGGCGGCGGCAGCACGGCTACCGGCTTCGGCGGAGCCGGATCGACGAATGAAGACGATCGCGAGGAACGGTACGGCATCACCGATATCGTGTACAAGACGCACGGAAACATGAGCCTGAAGTTCGGCGTGGATGTCTCCCACTCGCTGCAGAATGTGATCCCGCTGTTCGGAGCGTTCGGCGGCATCTACGCTTTCAGCAATATTCAGACGAATTCCACGGGCACCAGCGCCGGAACCGGCGGCGATCCCTTTGCGAGTTTCCTGCTCGGCGTGGTGAACGGCAGCGTCACCGCCCGCAACGTGGAGGTGCCATATTACTACCGCTGGAACGCGGGCGCAGCATTTATTCAGGACGATTGGAAGGTGAGGCCGAACCTGACGTTGAACATCGGACTGCGCTACTCGCTCGAAATGCCGCGAACGGAGAAGTATAACCATCAGGGAGTCTTCCGTCCGGACCTGGCACAAAATACGGCGCTACCCGCCCCACTTACTCTTCAAGACGGCGAAGTGCTTACGTCCACTCAGACAGTTCCGTTTCAGTTCAGCGGCATCGGCGGGAATTCGAAGTACATGACTCCCGTGCGGCGGCGGGACTTCGAGCCGCGCTTCGGCTTTGCATGGACGCCGGGCCAAGTACGCAGCAAGCCCTTCGTGATCCGCGGCGGCTGGGGTCTCTCGCACGCTCCTATCGGCGGCTTTACTCAGTTGCCGCAGCCGGATTTCGGCGCCACAGCGGGCTTGGCCACCACGTCTCCTTCGCAGACGGCCAATCCGGCTAACGTAATGCGGTTGGGCGAGAATCCTCCGGTGATTACTCCCGTATCTCCCAATACACAAATCTACGGACCGGGCGGGCCGCCTTCCAACGGACTTAGCTTTGCAAACAGCCTCTATTATCAGCAGAGCTTCGGAGGCTACGCAATCTCGCAGAACTACAATACCCCCTATGTGGAGAACTGGAATCTGACTACGAGCTGGCAGGTGAACCATAACACGACAATGGAAGTCGGCTACACGGGAGCAATGGGAATTCACTTGTTCATGGGCCAGGAAAACATCAATCCGAAAAACAGTAACCTGCTGAGTGCGCAGTTAGGCCAGAACATCAGCACCACCGCTACGATTGCTGACCCACTCGGCCGTGTCAACCCACTTACCGGTAAGGTACTGACCGTTCAGAACGGAACCCTGGGCAGTCCATATCTGGGTTTCTCTAGCTTATACCTCTGGTATGATGCGGCCGGTAACAGCGTCCGTCACGCCGGCTATGTCAACATAGTCCATCGCACCGGCACGGGACTTACATTTAACGCAAACTATACATTTGGCAAATCGATCGACGACGCTTCGAGCGCCGGAGGCGATAAGAACGTGCTGACGCCCGTGAACGGGCAGGTATCGGGCCAGGTAATTTTCGGCGGGACGCGCGCGGGCGACCGTGCCGTGTCGACTTACGATCAACGGCACGTGATCCACGGCTCGGCAATCTACGACCTGCCATTCGGCCGCGGCCGTAAGTTCTGGACGACAGCTCCCAGACCGGCGGACTGGGCCTTCGGCGGCTGGACCGTCACCGGGCTGGTGCGACTCAACAGCGGTTTCCCGTACGTGGATTACTTGTCCGACACCAACCAGCTCGGCGACCAGACGCACAGTGCGCGACCGAACGTGATTCCCGGCGTGCCGCTGGTGAATCCGCTCTATGACCGCAATTGCCCCGTCGGCACCGGTTGCCAGCCGTACGTGAACCCGTCGGCTTTCGAACGTCCGCCGCTTGGTCAATTGGGGAATGCGCCGCGCGATTTCGACTCACTTCGCGGACCGTGGGCCCAAGCCTTCGATCTCTCCATCCAGAAAAACTTCCGGATCGGCGAGAAGCGCCGCATTCAGTTCCGCATGGACGCGCTCAACGCGTTCAATCATCCGATCTTCACGGTTTATCCGAACAACGCCGGAGGCGCCGACTTCATGGGAGCGCCGAGCACCGCCACGCTGAGCACGGCCGCTTACAACACCTGGGCAACGTTTAACAACCAGCCGCTGCAATCCACGGCCGCCGGAGCCTCGATCTATAACAACATCGTGGCCATGGTAAACGCGCAGAAGACCGCTGCTGGTGCCTTACCCGCGAACTTCTTTTCAGTTCCGCTGCCGGCGAATTTCTACGGGACCAATGCGAATGCGTATGACATCACGACGTTGCAGGGCTACAAGAACTATCAGCTTCGTCAGGCATACGCCACTAACTTCGGCACGTTGTATAACAGCAACACACCAAGGTACGTTCAGTTCGGAGTGAAGCTGTATTTCTAAGTCCGGGGGTGAAGTCCGCCTTTTGAGTTTCATTTACCGCTCCCTCACGGTCACGGCTCCGTTAGCAGCATCAACTACATACGGAGCCGTGACCGTAAGGGAGCGGTAATAGGTGCCGAGAATGCGAGTGTGTTTGATTGGGGCAAAAAAGCAATTCGATATTTTTTCACAAACCCGTATGGGAGCGGTAATAGGTGCCGCGAATGCGAGTGCGTTTGAATAGCAAAAAGCAATTAGATTTTTTCACAATCCCTCACGGTCACGGCTCCCTAAGCAGCATCAACCACTTACTCGCCGCTACTGGTTGGCAACTCCCGGCGGATGGCGGCGATTCCAAAAAAGCATGCAGTCTTCGCTCTCTTCGCTGAGCTCGTAATTCTCGTGCAGGCGTAGCTTCTTATACGTGTCCTCGTCTTCGCAGATGTACACCGTGGCGAACTTCGCGTCCGTAATCTGCCGGTCCAGTTCAGCCTGCGGAATCACATGCAGTAACTTCAATTCCGCTGGCGGAAGCGTCAGCTTGTGCGAGTAAGTAAACTCCAGACCGGGCGGTGGCTGCCTCCGCGTGAGAAAGTAGACGTGCTCTTCGGCAAACAGGGGAGCGCCGGGCGGCGTGATCTGATCGATGCGGTGTGCGACGTGTTCATAGTCGAGCCATGTATAGATGTCCTGCCGGTCATACAATGATTTGCCCAGCCCGAAGATAAATACGAAAGCCAGCCCCGCGACCGGCAGCCATGCGCGTGCCGGCGATAGCAGCCGCGATGCCATGGCGTACACACCCGCCGCGGCGAGAATCGCCACGAACGGCACAATGAAAACGAAATAGCGCTGGAACGTGGGATGCGCGCGCGCGGCTTCGATGCTGAGTCCCAGTGACATCCACGCGCAGAGATAGAACTCCGCCTTCAGGCCGCGCGGCCACTCGCTGCGAAAATAGACGTGCGCGAGGCCCGCCAGCGCGAGCAGCCCGATGACCACGGCCTGCCCGGAATCCACCCAGAGTGCGATCGTTTCCAGATCGTGCTGCGTCGTATCCGGCCAATACAGCGGACGCCACCTGGTATGGTATTCGACCAGGTTGAACCACGCCTGACGGGGACCTTGCGCCGCGAGCCATGCCACCGGCAGCCAAGGCACAAGCGCTGCGCCGCACATCGCGACCAGCTTGCTCCAGCGCTGTTTGGCTCCGCTCTGAAAAACCAGCCACAGCGCGAGTACGGGTCCGGCCGGCGCGGTCAACAGTGTGCATCCTCCCGCAGCCCCAGCGCACAACCCCGCCGCGGCCGCGTGCCGTACCCCCGGCCGTTCTGCCGCGGAGACGGTTAGCCGGAATGCCGCCACACTGAGCAGGAGTCCGGTGCCGTAAGCCTGCCCCAGCGGCCCATACTCAACGACCATCACGTTGAGGCCGGTCATCAGCCCCGCAGCGAGCGCTACGGGCCAGCGCCATCCATCGTCCGGCAGTCGCGTCTGTACAAAGCGCGCCGTCAGAAAAACGGCGCCCGCGATGAGCAACGCGCTGACTCCGTGCGATGCCCGCCATGTCTCGCCGAAGACGCGCATCCAGCCGGCGTTCCACCATGCATTCAGCGGCGCCTGGGGAAAGCAGAAGTCGATCCACGGGCGCATCCCGCGCTTGATCAGTTGTGCGGCAAGCATGTGGAAGCCCTCGTCGCCGGTCGCCGCCCAAGTCTGCGAGTACAAAAGGAGCGCGGCCACGTAGAGCGGAAAGAGAACGCGCCCGATTTTCGAGGTCACGATCCTATTCTATCGGGAGCTTAGTCCTTCGCTGGAGTCCGGTTGATCTTGTCGATCGCAAGCAAATCGGCCTTGCCTTTGCTGCGCTCCAGTTTGAGCCCGAGTTGCTGCTGGATTGCCGTTTCCAGAGTAGGACCCGCTGTTTCCGCGGCGGCGGCCATGCCCCCATCGCGGGGCGGCGGCGGAGGCGGTCCGATTCCGCCCATGTGGCTGAAATCGGGAGCGAACTCGAGGCTGAAATCGTAAATTCCACTGAGGCCGGTGCGATCCTCCACCTGTACGCCAAGCTGGTTCGCGAGCATATCGCATAACGCGTCCATCGCCTGGGAAACTACATCCAGCTTCATCTCGCCGTTCTCCATCATCATGCGCGCACCGGGTCCACGCATCTTTCCCGGCACGCCATTGGGAGAGCGCTGCGGAGGCGGAGGAGGATTGTTGGGGTCAATGGGCACCAGTGGCTTCGCAGCCGCGAACTTAGGTCCGCCCTTCGCAACCACCAGCACCATTACCGGCACTTCTTTGGTTTCATGATGCACCTTCATCCCGAATCGCTCCGCCAGCAGGCGCTGCAGCATCTGGCGGAATTCGTCTTGCGTGGCGCCCGGCGGAATCTTCGCGGTGAGATCGTACCGATCTCCGTCCAGCCACTCGGGCCCTGAGACCTGAAACGGCTTCAGGTTATAGGCGCGCGTAATTAATTGCTTGACACTGATGTTGGTTGCAGTGAATTGCGCCGGATCTCCGAAGCCCGGACCGCCCCTCATCATCGTCATCATGCGGCCAGGCTCCGGCGGCGGCGACGGCTTCAGAGAAGCAGCCTCAAAGGATGGTTGTGCCGCTGCGACCACAGCAAGAACCGGCAGGAGATAGGCGACCCTCACGAATTCCCCTACCCTCACTATACGCTGCGCCGCGTCAGTTCTCGACGGGAGTCTTGTCTACGCTGTCGATCACGAGCATGTCCGCGGGAGCCTTCTTGCGTTCCAGCTTGAGACCGAGTTGCGCCTGAACGGCGGCCTCGAGCGTCGGGGCGTTGGACTCACCGGCATCCGCGGCGGCTTCGTGTTCGCCGGAGAGCATCGCGCCCATCGGCATAAATTTCAATCCGCGCGCGTCCGGTGCGAATTCGAGCTTGAAATCGTAATTCGCGGTGAGGCCGGTTTAATCCACCACGGGGATGCCAAGCTGATTCGTCAGCATGTCGCAGAACGCTCCCATCGGCTGCCCGCTCACGTCCATCTGCATATGACCGTTGTTCATTGTCATGCGCGCGCCGCGGCCTCCGCCCGGGAACTTGATCGAGCCGTCGGGGTTTTTCGGCAGGCGCGTGGGGTCGAATGTGGGCGACGCCGCCGCACTGGCGCTCGGTCCGCCGTCCGGGGGCGGCGCGATGGGCTGAGATTCCGTCAGCTTCGGCCCGTTCTTGCCTACCACCAGCGCCATTAACGGCATCTCTTTCGTCTCATGGTGCAGCTTCAAGTGGAATCGCTCGGCGAGCAGGTTTTGCAGCATCACGCGGAACTGCGCTTCAGTAGTGCCGGGCGGCACCTTCGCCGATATATTGAAGCGCTCCGTATCCATCCACGCGGGCCCTTCGATTTGATACGCCTTCACCTTGTACGCCATGGTGAGCACGTTTTTGATAGTTACATTCGTGTAAGTAAGCTGCGCAGGGTCGCCGCTGATCGGACCACCGGACATGCGCACGAACAACATGCCGCCTTGCATCGGTTCCGCGGGCTTCACCGAAGCCACATCGAAAGTAAGGCTTTCCGTGCTCTGCGCATACGCTGCGCAGCAGCCTGCCGCAATGAGAACGAAAGAGAGTCTCCGCGTTTGTTCAGTTTTCAGAGGGCGTCCTGTTGGCGCTATCCACCACGATGGTATCCACGGGACCCTTGCCGCGCTCCAGTTTCAGGCCGAGTTGTTGAATCGCGTTCTCCAGCGTAGGGCCGGTGGGCTCGCCCGCATCCGCCGGAGCGCTACCGTCATTACCGGAGGCCCTCATGGGTATCGGCATGCCGGTCATGCGGCTCATATCCGGCGTGTATTCCAGCTTGTAATCGTATTTCTTGGTAAGTCCCGTTTTGTCGATTACGGGCAGCCCCAATTGCCGGGTCAGCATATCCGCCAACTGCGACATGGTTCCGCTGCCGTCCATTGTGGCTTTGCCGTTCATGATCATCATGCGGTTGCCTCCGCCGGGCGGCAGGGCGCCGCGGCCAGGACCACCGGAGTTCGAAAATCGCACAGGTCCGCCGCCCGAGTTCGCTCCGCCGCCGAAATTTGCTCCGGGTGCGCTCGGGCCGCCGGCCGGCGTTTCATCGGGTTTCGATTCCGTCATCTTCGGACCGTTCTTGCCCACCACCAGCGACATCACCGGCAGATCTTTGGTTTCGTGATGAAGCTTCACGTCGAAACGCTCGGCGAGCAAACTCTGCAGCATCTCGCGGAACTGCGGCTCAGTAGTGCCGGGCGCAATTTTCGCGGTGATGTCGAAGCGCTCGGCGTTCAGCCAGTCCGGTCCCGTCACCTGGTAGGCCTTGACGTTGTACGCGACCGTCAGCACGTCGCGGATGGTGACATTCGTGTAGGTCAACTGCGCCGGGTCGCCGTGACCGGGTCCACCTGCCATGCGCACTGCGAGAAGTCCATTTTGCGGCGGCGCCGCATGCTTGACGACGGCGACTTCAAAGGTAGGGCGCTCGTCCGCTTGCGCGGCGCAGCATCCCAGCATGAGCACACCGATTGCGATAGCGTGTCGCTTCATTCCGAAACTGCTCCTGTTCGTATTGTCATTAGACCCAGTAAACGGGAAAACGTTTGGCGGGCGGATTTTGTGACAGCAAATTAGCGCTGAATGACGGTAACGGTTGATTGTACGTCGAATTTCTGGAAATTGCCGCTGACGTACTCGGTTCGTTTCCACGGCCGCGCGACCCCGCCGGCCTGCCGCCAGATGTCGATGGTGAAAGACGCCTGGCACCACACTTCGGGCGCAATTTTCGTATACTCCACCTGAATCGTCGAGCCGGGTTGAGCGAAGTGAATGCCCGGCCCGGAAACGGTGAACAGAACGCGCACCGGCAGCATGTCCTGTTGATCGATCCACAATTTGCGCCGGAAGCTCAGGAGTTCGAATTCGTGAGGACTCTTCGGCGTGTAGCCGGTGCGCGGCTCCGACTCCACAAGCCACGTCTTGCGGCCGCCGATCTCCGCTTCGCCTGCAATCCGATTCTCATACAGCGTCAGCAGTTCCTCGTTGGAGCCGAGGTCGATGGTTTGATCGCCCATCACGAGTTGTCCGCCTCCTGGAGCGCGTGCCATTTTCCGGCGGCGCTCTTCCGCGGTTTGACGTGCGATCTGTTCGATGGCGGCGCGCTCTTTCGGCGGCAGAGGCTTGCCATTTCGCGCTACCAACTTGCGGAACGGCAAGCCTTCCAGAAACACGATGTCGCGCGTCTCGGTGTAGTCCGTCTTGAGCTTTCCGTTTTTCCCGTAGGTGTAGTGCGTGGACTGTTCCACGTATGTGTAAGGTTGAATCCGGTCCTGATTCAGCTTCTGCGCGTCGAGAAGGCGTTGAATCAGCCGGTTGGCGTCGGCTTCGGCGTGCAGCACGGTCGCAACAAGCAGCGGAAGAAGAAGCCTCCAACCCATTTGGCACCATGGTTGCAAGTTCTCAGGCGGGAGGCAACCGATGAAGAAACAAATCATGACTGCCGCACTTTCGCTGGGGATGCTGTTTGGGACTGCGCTTCCCGGAACTGCTGCCGTCGCGCGCCATCATTACAGCCGGTCGCATTACAGCCGGTCGCATTACATCCGGCACCGCCGGCATATGAAGACGTTGAAGAGGGTGGGCATCGGAACGGCGGGCGGAGCGGTAGCCGGAGCGCTCATCGGCGGCGGACCGGGAGCAGTGGTCGGCGGCGTCGCAGGAGCGGGAGCAGGCGCACTCTACGATCGTCACGAAAAACACCACGGCCATAATTAGTCGCCAAGCCTCGAAACCAGTCGCACTTCGTGCGACCCGACAGGAAGGATTCCTGTCGGCACTGTGGCGACAGGAATCTTTCCTGTTGCGGCGAGCGCAGCTCGCCTGACGGCCGCCGGACCATAACGCGGGTGGTAAACTCTGTCGAATGCAGACCACCCGCCGCGGCGCACTGGCGACTCTCGCAGCCGCACCCTTCATCAACCTCAATCGATACGCACTCGCCGCTCCGCAGCACACCGAGGTCTCCTCGCGCGCCATCACACTGGTCAAAGAGTCGCTGGTCATCGACATGTTGGACCAGTTCCTCTACCGCCTCGACATGCAGGATAAGCTCCGCCGCTGGATGACCCAACCTGGCGCTTTCACGGCCGTCGACATTCAACGCTTCAAAGACAGCGGGATCAACGCCATCAGTTTCGGCGACGCCGCCGCGGATTACGACTCCGGCATCAAACTCTTCGCCGATTGGAACGCCTTCCTCGCCATGTATCCGGATTGGCTGCTGCGCATCTCCACCTCAGGCGATCTCGCGCGAGTCAAATCGAGCGGGCGCTACGGCATCATTCTCGGATTGCAGAATTCCACTCACTTCCGCCGCGTCGAGGATGTAGACACGTTCTACGGACTTGGCCAGCGTTCCGGCCAAGTGACCTATAATTTTCGCAACCTGCTGGGCAACGGCGCCTTCGAGCCGCACGACGAAGGGCTCAGCGATTTCGGCGCGCGCATCGTGGAACGCATGAACCAGGTCAACATGGCCGTCGATTGCGGGCACGTTGGCGACCACACCATGGCCGACACGTTCGACGTCTCGAAAAAGCCCGTCATTATTTCGCACGGCAACTGCCGCGCACTGAATCCCGGATATCTGCGCTGCGTCCCCGATGAGAATATTAAAAAGATGGCGGCCAAAGGCGGCGTGATGGGTATCAACTTCATCAGCTTCATGGTCAAACCCACCGAACCCACGACGGTTGACGACGTCATTGACCACATCGATCATGTCCGCGACCTGGTGGGCATCGAGCACGCCGGCATCGGCAGCGATTTCGGCATCGAATCGAATGACTTCATGCCGGCCGATGCGCTGCGCCGCGTGCTCGAAGGCGCGGACAAGCGGTATAAGGTCCATCATCGCGAGGCCGTCGGGGATCTCGCGGGCGACCATCGCACTTTCATCCTCACCGAAGCGCTGATCCGCCGCAAATACACGGATGCGCAGATTCGCCTGATCCTCGGCGAAAACTGGAAGCGGGTGCTCACAGAGATCTGGGGCTAAGGGCGACCGTTCCAACACTGGCAACGGCCGTTTTGGACTATCATTTACCACATGCTCTTCAAGATATTTCGCGGAGAAGCCGCGGCCCTGGCGCCGCTCGTGCTTTTCGCCATGATTCAGCCGGCCGCGCACTCACAGGCCAGGCAGGGACGCGGCCAGGAAGTCCCCCCGCAGACCCAGCAACAAACTCAGCCGCAAACTCAGCCGCAGGGTTCGGAAACCATTGCGAATCGCCCCCAGGCACAGCCCGCCGTGCAGACTCCGGCCGCTGCTACACGCGGTCGCGGCGGCCTCGCAGGCCCCGGGCCTGCGCTGGGCGGCGAAGTGGATGAGACACCCGTGGTCACCCACCACTCCATCAATCTCGGCGGCAAGACTCTGAATTACACCGCCACCGTCGCGCAGATGCCGCTGAAGAACGCCGCCGGCGATACTGAGGCGCATATCTTCTACATGGCCTACACTCTCGACGGGCAGGACCACTCCAAGCGGCCGCTCACCTTCTCCTTCAATGGCGGCCCGGGCTCCGCATCCATGTGGGTGCACATGGGCGGCTTCGGTCCGCGCAGCCCCAAACTGATGCCCAATGGCAGCATGCCGCCGCCGCCGTTCCAGATGGTCGATAACCAGGACACCTGGCTGGATCAGACGGACCTTGTCTTCATCGACCCGGTCGGGACGGGCTACAGCCGCGCCAAAACCATCGAAGTAGCGCGCCGCATGAATGGCGTTCAGGGCGATATTCAATCCATCGGCGAATTCATGCGCCTGTATGTCGCGCGCAATAGCCGCGAGCTTTCGCCCTTATTTATCGCGGGCGAAAGTTATGGCACGTTCCGTACCGCCGGCCTCGCAGGATATCTCATCGATCGCGGCATGGCTTTCAATGGCGTAGTGCTCATAGGGACGACTCTGAATCTGGAGACCATCTGGAGCCGGAGCGACGATCTGGTCTACGAGTTGGAATTTCCGACTTATGCGGCCGATGCCTGGTATCACAAGAAGGTATCCGCCGACCTGCAGCGCAAGGACCTGAAGAGCTTCCTCAAAGATGCCGAAGCCTTCGCGCTCGGCGATTACGCAACTGCACTCGCCAAGGGCGACGAAATCTCTCCGGCCGAGAAGAAAGCGGCCATCGACAAAATCATTCGCTTTACAGGCTTGGACGCGCATTATCTCGATCAGACCAACCTGCGCTTCGACGTCTCCCACTTCGCGCGCGAGTTACTACGCGACAAAGGCCTGACCATCGGGCGTTATGACGGCCGCCTGACTGGAGCTTCCGGCCTGAATACCGGCGAAACCGCCGAGTACGATCCGTCGAGCACGCTGATCACACCGCCGTTTACGGCTGTATTTACCAGCTACATCCGCAACGAACTGGGTTACAAGACGGATATGTATTATTATCCGAGCGGCGGAATCCAGCCGTGGGATTACGGCGTGCAGAACGGCTTCGGAGACACTACCAGCCTGCTGCGCAATGCCATGGTGAAGAATCCATACATGAAGGTGATGATCGCGGCGGGTTACTACGACCTCGCGACTCCGTATTACGCCGTGGAGTATACCTTCAACCACATGGGCCTGCATCCGGAAATGCACAAACGAATCACGTGGGATTTCTACCAGGCCGGACATATGCTCTACATCGATAGCGACCAGCACGCCAAGCTGAAGAAGGACTTCAGCGACTTCGTGCAAAGCGCCCTGCAATAGCACGCCTGTGGGCGGCGGTATCTACTTCTTTGATATCTCCGCCCGCATTCCAGCATCCCGTTACCAAAATCGAGGCCGTGCGTATAAGCTAGCGGAGTACCGCCAGCAGACCTATGTCTTCACGCCTCATCATCGTCTGCGCCCTTTTCGCAATCGCAGCCGGTCTGCGGGCCCAGTCCGAAAATCTGCCGCCCGGAATGACGGACGTGATGCGCGACCTCGATCGCACGGCATCGGACGCCGTGAAGAACGCCGCCGACACCGGCTACACGCTCGCCGTGGTCACTCGCAATGGGCTCGCCTGGACCAAGAGCTACGGCTTTGCGGACGCCGGCCGGCAGACTCCCGCAACCCCCGATACGGAGTACCAAACCGGCACCGGCGCCTTCACCGCGGTCATGCTCCTGCAGTTGATGCGCGACGGCAAGGTCCATCTTTCCGATCCAGCGGAGAGATTCGTTCCCGAGCTCAAGACGATGCGCAGCCCGTACCCTGGCGCGTCTCCGGTCACGCTGATGCAGTTGGCGCTGCATACTTCCGGCTTTGACGGCGCAGCGGAGACAGCGCATGCGCAAAAGTCCGCTACCTGGGAGCAAAACCTGCTCGCCGCTCTGCCTCGTACGAAATACGCATTTGAGCCCGGAACGCACGCCGCGGTTTCGGACCTCGATAATGCGGTGCTGGCACTCGCGCTCACCAGAGCCGCGGGTCAACCATACGGCGAATATGTGGCGCGGCACATTCTGTCTCCGTTGGCGATGTCGCAATCGCGCATATTAGTGGGCGGCGCGGGAGTCGCGCCAGCGATGCAGACAACCATTGGCGATCTGGCGCACTTCGCCTCATTCCTCATGTTGGGCGGTCCTGAAAGCGTCCTGTCCCGTAGCGAATTGGAAGAGAACTATCGCCGCGTGTGGACCGGCAACTCGGTGGCTGTCGTGAATCCGAGCGAATGGTTCGGCATCGGCTACGAAGGCGAGACCTGGACCAGCAATCACTATTACTTCATTCCGTCCATCGACAATGCGCCGCCGGGTTTCGGCGCGACCTTCTGGTTCGAGCCGCGCCGTCACGCCGGGGTCATTCTGCTGCATCGCGGCAATGGCGGAGGGGCGCTCAACGGAATGATCCACACGTACGTGTACACGTTGAATGCCCAGAAGATCGACGCCGGACGGCAGGACCCCGCGCAGCCTCTTCCTTACACGAGCGAAGATGTTTCCTTCGAAACGGGCGCCGGCATCAGGGTCGCTCACCATTCCCGAAGGCAAGGGAGCATTCCCCGCTGTCGTGCTCATTCCCAAGTCCGGGCCAGTGGACCGCGACGAGCGCATGTACAATCACCGTCCATTTCTCGTGCTGGCCGATTATCTGACGCGCGCGGGAATCGCGGTTCTGCGAACGGATGCCCGGGGCGCCGGTAAATCGGGCGGCAAGTCCGCCGGCCTCGAACTAGAGGATTATGCCGGCGATTCCGCAGCCGCACTCGCGTATCTGAGAACACGCTCCGAAGTGAATGGTAGCCGCGTCGGCCTTATTGCGCACGGCGATGGCGGCTTGGCCGCAGCGGTGATTGCCGCGCGCGATCTCGCTGTCGCATTCGCCGTCATGCTGGGGGCGCCCGCCGTTCCCGCCGCGGAGAACGTTGTGGAATCGGGTTGGCTCAGTGCCGTAGCCAACGGCGCGCTCCGTGCACAGGCGGACGAGCAGGCCTCAATGATGCGCGGCGTCATGTCCGCGGTCACGCAGGAAAACGATCCGGCTGCTTTGACAGCGAGGTTGCGCGATATGCTGGCGGGCAAGCTTCCCGAAGCGCAAATTGCAGCTCAGTTGAGGCAGTGGACCTCGCTTGCATTCCTCCGGTCCATGAGCTACGACCCCGTGCCGCAACTGCGGAAGATCGCTTGTCCCGTGCTGGCGCTATATGCCGCCAAGGATCTCTCTGTTCCGGCCGGCCGGAACGTCCCGGCAATGCGCGCCGCTCTGTCCGCCAACAAAGCCGCCACTGTGGAGGAGGCGCCGGACGTGAATCTGCTCTTTCAAACCGCCGACACCGGAATCGGGCGGGAAGCCAACTGGGCGGAAGAGACTATGTCGCCCGCGGTGTTGCAGAGAATTGCCGGCTGGATCGCCCGCCAGCGTTGACGGCGACTGTCGCTGTGCGTCACGAAGCACGACCTTTGTCCGTCGCCGGATTCTCTCTCAGGCGGGCGGCGTATACTGGCGCTATGCTGTGCCGTTTCTGCCTCATGCTCCTCCTGGCTGCGCCTCTCGCAGGCCAGCCGGCGCGGCCGCCAATCGTCGGTATTGCCCATTTCGCACTGAAGACCTCAGACCTCACCGCTGCCCGCGCGTTCTACGGCTGCGACCTCGGCTTTGCCGAGCTCTTCACCATGAATAATCGGCAGGACGGCGTGTTCTTTGCGCTATTCAAGGTGAATGACCACCAATACATTGAGGTCCGGCCCGAACTCAAGGATGCCGCTGAAGATCGCCGCTCCCACCTCGCCTTCGAAACTACCGACGCGCGGCAACTGCGTGCCTACCTCGCTTCTTAAGGCGTGTCCGTCCCAGCGGCACTCGAGCCTCTCCGCGACGGAAATCTCGGCTTTCAAGTGAAAGATCCCGAGGGCCACGACATCGAATTCCAGCAGCTCCTTCCGGGCGGAATGCACGCCGCACGCTTCGGACAATCCATGCCGGAAAGCCGCATCTCCGCGCGCATCATTCACGCAGGGCTGACGGTGACTGACCGCGCCGCGGCCGACCGCTTCTGGCGCGACATTCTCGGCTTCACCGAAACATGGCACGGCGGGCGAACGGACGATGCCGTCGACTGGGTGGACATGCGCGTCCCCGAGGGGACCGATTGGCTCGAGTACATGTTGAACGTGCACAATCCCTCGCCGCGAACTCTCGGAGTCATGCACCACTTCGGCTTAGGCGTGCCCAACGTCGAAGCGACGTACCAGAAGCTCGAAACGCGCGGCGTGAAGATGCCCGAAAAACCGAAGATCGGCCGCGACGGCAAGTCGCAGCTCAATCTCTTTGATCCGGACCTCACTCGCGTGGAGCTGATGGAGCCGAAGCCGGTGCGGACGCCTGCTGCTCGCCGATGAAGATGGAATGAATCCCGCTCAACTCTTCAGAATCCGCAGCACCGAAATGATCGTCGTCCACGAGCGCGTTGTTACCGGAGCCCCGAATAGTTCGTCGAGTTGCCCCAAATAACCGATCGTCTTCATGTGACGCCGGTACACTCCAAAAACAAATGGCGGCTTTGCGCCAAAGACTCGCACAAACCAGTTCTCCCGCCCCGGAATCGCATACGGCAGCGGGACCTTGCACTGCCCCGGCTTCGAGAGAACACTGACGAAGCGGATTGTGTCCGGACTGACCGGCTCGCGACCGAACGGAGCGTCCATTTCCAAGGCGAGAAGATCGCCGCCGTCGCAGACTGCAATCGCCGCTTCAAACGGCAGCTTCCGCCGCAGCTCGGCGATGAACTGAGAACGCCGGCCGGGCTTTCGAACGATCAGCGTGCCCGCGGCGCCGACGTTCACGACGTCATAAGCGCCCAGTTCTCCGGCCAGTACACTCGGGCGAAAGCTTCTGTGCCCGCCGACGTTGATGCCTCTCAAAAAGACAACCAGCGCCATGCTATTCGTACCGCAGAGCTTCCATGGGATCTACGCGAGCCGCGCGCCGCGATGGCACGTACGCGGCGAGCAGAGCAAGCATCAGCATCAAGGAGCCGCCCATTAGAATCGGCGTGCCGCTTTCTACCGGGACACCGGGGATCAAACTCGCGACGAAACGGTTGCCCCAGTATGCCATGCATGCGCCAATTGCGAGGCCGGCGGCGCTCATTCGGAATGCGTCACCTAGCAGCATCCACGCAATGTCGCCGCGCGTTGCGCCGAGGGCCGCGCGAATTCCAATTTCATTCGTGCGCCGCGTTACCGAATATGCCAGCAGTCCGTAAAGTCCGAGTGCTGCCAGCAGCGCGCCGAGCCCGCTGAACAACCCCGAGAGAAGGGCGCTGAGGCGTTCGGGGACAAGGGCGCCATCCACCTGGGCGTCCATCGTCTTCACGTCTTCTACGCCCACGCCCTTCAACACTCCTCGAACCACGCGGCGCACATCGCCCGCAATTGCCTGCGGCGCGCCTGACGTGCTGAGCACAAACTGCGAGGAATTGCGCCGCAGTTGAAAGCTATTCAGATACACGAAGCGCAACGGCGGTTCGCGCAGGTCGCCGGACTTCGCGTCGCGAACCACGCCCACGATCTCGAAGGGCTGGCTGTCGCCATCGAAGACAATGTGTTTCCCGATCGGGTTGCTCTCGCCGAAAAAATAATGCGCCAGCGTTTGATTCACGATCGCCACGCGCGGCCGGTCTTGATCCTGCAAGCTGAAATCGCGCCCCATCAGCAGCGGAATTCCAAAGGTCGCGAAGTAGTGCGGCGCCACCCAGTTCTGCGAGAGAAAGCGGCGTTCGCCGGGTTTGGCCTGATACCCTTCCACCGTGGCCGGCCGCATCGCTCCCACCCCTGCCATCGGGAAGAATCCGCACATCGTGGCGGAGCGCACCCCCGGAATCGATTCGAAACTCCGCAGCAGTTCCTGGTAGCCGCGCGACAATCTCTCGCCATCATAGCCGCTGCCGGCCGTGTTCAGAGTCACCAGCAGAACGTGGTCGCGTTGAAAGCCCAGATCGAGATGCTCCAGTTGTGACAGGTGCCTGATCAACAGGCCGGCCGCGCTCAGGAGCGCAATCGAAAGCGCCACCTGCATCACCACCAGACCATTGACGAAGCGCCGCCGTCCGCGTGGTTCGCCCGCGTTCGCCGATTCGCGCAGAAAAAACATGGGAGCCGAATGGAACGTCTGCCACGCCGGCGCCATGCCGAACAGAACGCCGCAAAGAAGCGCGACGCCTGCCGTAAAGAGCAGCACCGTGGAATCAGGACGCGCCTGGAGTTCGACTCGCAGACGCCCACTGCCCATGATCGCGGAAAGCACCTTCGTACCCCAATTCGCCAGCAGAATCCCGAGCACGGCGCCGGAAACCGACAGCACGACTGACTCGGTGAGTTCCTGCCGCAACAGGCGAAGCCGTCCGGCTCCCAGCGACACTCGGACCGCCATCTCGCGGCGGCGCGCCGCTCCGCGCGCCAGCAGGAGACCGGCGATATTCGCGCAGGCGATCAGCAGCAGCAGCGCCACCACCGCCATCAGCGCCAGGGCAGGCTTGCCGAACTGATCGCGCAATTGCGTAAGACCGGTCGCCGCCGGCTGCACTTCGATCTTCCAGTTGCGAACGGTGCGGTCGCCGCTCACTTTGAATTCCTCTTCCTGGGTCCACCGCCACAGCACGCTCATCTCTGCACGGGCCTGCCCGATGGAGACGCCCGGCTTCAAACGCGCCGCCAGCTTCAGCCAGTATTTTGCGGACGCAGCGTTGCGAGGTTGTACCGGAGTCAGCGGAAACCAGATGTCCTGTCTGTTCGCGGGCTCCAGTCCGGCGAACCCTTTCGGCGCGACTCCGATGATCGTCATGGACCGATCGGCATTCCCGATCTGCCTTCCAACCACCGCCGGATCGGAGTGCAGCCTGCTTACCCAATACGACCAACTCACGACGGCGACGTTGGCCGGCGACCCCGGCATGCCGTCTTCCGGACGGATGAGACGGCCCCGAACAGCATTCACGCCAAGCGTCGGGAAATAGTTGGTGGAGACGTATCCGCCGCGCACGGTCTCCGGCTCCAATCCTTCGCCGTGTATGGCGAAAGGAGTATCGGAGGCCGCGATCATCCCCGAGAACACATGATTGTTCTCGCTGTAGTATTGGAAGTTCCGCCAGTCGAAGGCGTTGAAATGGTCCTGCCCCGGCGCCTTGAAGAGGAGTTCCACCAGTTCGGTGGGATTGCGCACCGGCAGCGTGCGAAGCATCAGCGCATTGACCACGCTGAAGATCGTGGTGTTCGCGCCGACGCCGAGAGCCAGGGAGAGTACCGCGACGGCAGCGAACACCGGGCTGCGGCGCATTCCGCGCAGCGCGTAGCGAACGTCCTGCCAAAATGTGGCGACCGCGTTCCATCTCCACATCGTCCGCGTGATCTCCTGGACGAGCGCGCTGTTGCCGAACTCCCGGTGGGCCGCCGCCGCGGCTGCCTGCGGATCTTCTCCTTGTTCAACGCGATCGCGCGTAGCCATCGCGAGGTGTGTTTGAATCTCCTCGTCCAACTCCAGGTGGCTGCGCTTACGCCGGAACAGGCGGTCCAGATGCAGGTTCATGCGTCACCGCGTTCTTCGCCGGGATTCATCAGCCGGACAATCGCGGCGGCAAATTGGGTCCACCGGCTATGCTCGCTGATGAGCTGTTTCCTGCCAGCACGGGTCAGACGATAATACCTGGCACGCTGCTTGTGCTCGGAAGACTTCCATTCGGATTTGATCCAGCCTCGCGTTTCGAGCCTGTGCAATGCCGGGTACAAAGACCCCGTTTCCGCGTGCAGAACTTCACCCGAACCGTAGCGGATGGCCTGAGCGATCCCATAGCCATGCTGCTCCCCGCTGCGCAGCGTCTGAAGAATCAGCATGTCGAGCGTGCCCTGGAGCAGTTCGATTCCGCTGCGATAGCCTTCCCGTTTCCGCATGGCTGTAGGCATTCTACTCCCGAACAAGTAGAGCGTCTACAGCCTATCGGCCGGCTTCACGCCTTGACCAGGTTCTCGACGTACTCCATGGGACAGCCCACGCCTTCCACCTTCACACCAAGCCCTCGCAGTACGTCGATCGCCACCATCCGGCGGTACGCGTTAAACGTGATTACGTGCGCGAACATTCCGCCGAACGTAAAGGCCTCCGGCGGCTCGCACAGCGCATCCACAAATGTATCCAGCCACGCGCCGCGATTGCGCACGTCCGTGAGCACGCTATTGAAGCCTGCGTCCGCTTTTTCCAGCCGCGCCAGCATGGCCGCAGGAGTGCGGTCCTCCGCCGGAGCGCGGTCCAGAAGGGGCGTGCTGCCGCCCGTAAGCGCGGCCGACCAGGCTTCTTTGGTTTGCACCATCCGGTCCAGAAGCTGCCGCAGGCTCTGGTCCGGACCGCTCCACGGAAATATCGGGATCTGGTTGTGCAAAGGCCGGTCCAACTGTGCGTCATCGAGCGTCTTCGCCAATTCCAGCAGTCGCCGCGTATGCCAGGACTCCTGTCCGGAAAAGATATCGAATAGGTCCATAAATGTGCCGTTTCCTTTCGTATCGCCGCTACCCGAGTGGCGATGAATTCCGCTCGCGGCGTGGATCTGCGTGAACGTGGCGCCCATGCGGCGGTATAGGCTGGGAGAAACGCCGAACGCCTTGCGAAATGCCCGCGTGAACGCTTCCAGCGATCCGTAGCCGGCGTGCAGAGCGACGTCGGTCACGGAAAACTGAGTACGCGACAACTGCCACGCCGCGCGCTCGAGCAGCAACCGCCGGCGCATGCCCACCGGCGTCTCCTCGATCATCGCCCGGAACAAGCGATAGAACTGCGTCCGGCTCTTATACGCTTCCCGCGCCAGGCCGTTGCCGTTCCGCTCCTCGTCGAGCGAATCCTCAACTATCTGACGCAGCCGCTGCGCTTCGTCCACATAAGGAAATTACCACCGACGGGCGCACGTCCGCCTGATCGCGAGTCCCAAAATCGAGTGGGACAACTCCGGCCTATTGCTTCGGCTTCATGGAAACGGAGCCGATCAGCCGTGTCTCTTTGGTGACGCAGCTCATCTGCAGGTTGTATCCGTTCGGCGTGCGCGTGTGGAAACTTTTGTACGCGGTTTGATGGATGTCCCCTGTGTTGCCCGTGTCGATCTGCGCGCGCAGACCGCGCTTTTCCAGCGCTTCTTTCACGGCGTCCGGATCGAAGGGCTGAATGCCGAACGACATATGATCGATGCGGATATTGCGCGGACGCTGCGGCCTTCCGTTGGCCGGCGGCTTGCCAAAATTCGGATCGTTGGGGTTGCCGCCGCGGATGAGGGCGTCTCCCACGTCGCCCATCAGCACCTCTTCCTGGCTGCCTTCGTCATAGGTGCCCTTCCAGCCCAGCAGGTTGGTGTAGTAAGAGACGCTCGCTTTGTAGTTGGTCGCGCCGAAGGAAAAGTGGTCAAGCCATACGGAGCGCCAGTTCGTCGGCTCAAACGGCAGTTCCACGGCAAGCTTGGCTGTGGCCGGAGTCTTGCGCGCCTTCACCAGCCCCTTGCTGTTTCCGATCTGCACATCGAAGCCGTCCGGATCCTTAACATGGAAGCTCTCGAATCCCTTGCCATCGTTGTCGGCTACGGGATTGAGATCGCGCTTGCGAAGCTCCGCCTCTACCGTCTTCGCGTTCCACGGCTCGATGGCGAAACCGAAGCCGTCCACCAGCACCGTGGTTTGTTCCGCGGGCGCAGCTTTGAAGATCGCCGACCCCCAATCGCCGATGTCGAGAATGGCCCGATTCCCGTCATCGCTTCGCAGCTTCCAGCCCATCAGGGCGATATAGAACGCCGCTTCCTTCCGATAGTCCGGCACCTGGAACGAGATTTGTTCGAGGCCGGCAGTCTTCCAGCCGGTCGGGGCGAAGAGCGGCTTGATGGGGCCGGTCGCCACTTCCTTGCTCATCGGGCAGCCCGGCGTGTTGTAGCCATTTTGGCAGCGCCCCTGTGCAAACACAGACGCGGCGAAAGGTTTGGCGGCAGCCGAGACGCCTAAGGCGCGCAGCAGATCGCGGCGGGATCGTAGATTCGACATTTGGAAGAAGATTATATACCAGGCATGCAAGCAGCTAACGCGATTCGGTCAATTCGCCGTGGGCTTCTCCGCCGAATCTAAAACGAAGCGCGTGACGGGAATCTTCTCCGGTCTCACTTGCAAACCCAACTCATGAAGCGCGGAGGCGAGACTCGGACCGCCCTCCTCGTTCCACGACAGCGTGAAGTCGTAGTGGCCCGTGAGACCCGTTTTGTCGACTCCCGGGCCCAAACCGCCGGCAAACGCCACCAGGCGCGTCAGCTCATCCATGGAACACTTGCGAGCATTCACGTTGACGGCCCCACCCATCGGTTTCCCCAATTCCTCACCCTTAGGTCCAAGAAACGTCAGCTTCTCATCCGCGCTCGTGGACTCGCGTAGCTTCGGACCGTTTTTCGCCACCACTAATGCGAACCCGGGCTCCAGTTTATCGGCCCAGTGAAACTTGATCTTGAATCGCGCGATGAGAAGATTTTGCAGCATCACGATCAGTTGCTGCCTCGTCGTGGTGGCCGGATTCTCGGCCTTCGCGTTTACGTCGAACCTCAGGTCGCCGCGCTGAATCCAGTCGTCGCCGGTGTCCAGCGACTGCATGTTTACCCCGAAAGCGATTCCAATGAGATGGCTCAAGCGTGCGTCGGTGATCACGCACCGGCCGAGTGGCGCGGTTGCGCCGCGCTTCTCTTCCTCCGGACTGAACTGAGAATCGATTCCGCGGCAGCCTCCGCGGACGCCATTAATTCCCGAGGTGGCGACCTTGATGGAAGCGACCTCAAACTTCAGCGGCTCGGGCGAGCCGTTCGACTGCGCTCTGGTTTCAGACGAAAGGAACAGCGCCGCAAAAAGAAGCGCCGAAAGGTGAACGGAACGCGATCGCAGGATGCCCATAATCAACCTCCGAGTGCACCCCCTCAGCGTACGCCACTAAGGAGCGCAGCGGCAATGCCGAAAGAGAAGCCGCAAGTTCACCGGCTGGCTTCCGGCTTCCACCCGAGCAGTCGCCGCAACCCTTGCTCGAAGCGATCGCTCTCCGCGAAGATGCCGCCTTCGCCGGCCATCTCGCGAAGCCGTGGGAACGCTCCGCTCCGCAGTTGGGCAGCGGCGAAGCGGCGGTCAATCTTGGAACGGTCCGCGGCTTCACGCAGCGCGTGGCCGAATACGAAGTCGTCGATCATCGCAAGCAGTGTGAACTTCTCCGCACCCGTCATCGACGTTTCGGCGAGAGCTTCCAGGCATTGCTCCATGTGGCGCATCGCGTTGAGTCCCGGAGGAGCGGACAACATGGCCGTGAGCGCCCAGGGATGACGCAGGAACAACGCGTGCGTCCGCCTGGCAATCTCGACGATGGCGCGCTTCCAACCTTTCGGCAGCGTGGGAAGGAGGGCTTCCGCCATCAATGCATCGTCCATCGCGGCAATCAGATCGTCTTTGGTCTTTATGTAGTAATACAGACTCATCGTTCCGGCGTTGAGCTCTTGCGCGATGCGCCGCATCGACACGGCCTCAAAACCTTCCTTATCGGCTATGGCCAGCGCGACGGCTGCTATCTTCTCGCGCGTCAACCGCGATTTCTGCCTTGACATTCGTACAGCGTACCATTACACTCTTCGTACGGTGTACCAAACCAGAGTGCTCATCGCCGGCGCGGGACCCGCGGGACTGACGCTCGCCCTCGATCTTGCGCGCCGCGGCATCGCGTTCCGCCTCATTGACGCCGCCGAAGCGCCTTTTCCGGGTTCGCGTGGCAAAGGCATCCAACCTCGCACCCTGGAAATTCTCGAAGACCTTGGGGTAATCGATGAGATTCTGGCCGCCGGCAGCGCTTATCCGACGCTGCGGATTCATCTCGGTCCTTTTTCCCTGCGAGCCGGCTCGCTCGGTGGCAGAAAAAAGCCGGCAGAACGCGTGCCGTATCCAAACCTCTGGATGGTGCCGCAATCGCGCACGGAATCCATCATGCGCGACCGCTTGGCCGCGCTGGGGGCTCACGTCGAATTCGGAAAAGCGTTGCTCAGCTTCCAGCAGGATGACCGCGGTGTTCAGGCGACACTCTCCACCGGCGAGATCGTGCGATCGGAGTTCCTAGCCGGTTGCGACGGCGGCCACAGCACCGTGCGAAAACTACTTGGCCTGAGTCTCGAAGGCGAGGCGCTCGATGCGAAACCCATGCTGGTGGCTGACGTCGAGGTCGAAGGCCTGGGCCGCGAGGACTGGCATATCTGGCCTTTCGCCGGAGGCTCGCCTGTGGCCCTTTGCCCGCTGCCCGGTACGACGCTGTTCCAATTGACTGCGAAGGCTCAGACGATTGGGTCGGACATCGAGCGCGCGGTGCACAGAATCACCGGACATCGCATCGTCCGCGTAAGCTGGAGTTCGATTTACCGGCCCGCTGTTCGCATGGTCAATCGCTTCCGCGCCGGACGCGTGTTCCTGGCGGGCGATGCCGCTCATGTACACCCTCCGACGGGCGGACAAGGGCTCAACACCGGTGTTCAGGACGCCTACAATCTCGGCTGGAAACTCGCGCACGTGCTGAGCGGTGGTCCCGATTCGCTACTCGATACATACGAGGCCGAGCGCCTCCCCGTCGCCGCCGCCGTGCTCGGTTTGAGCAAACGTCTGTACCAAACGCGATCGATCAAGCGCCGCGACGCGACGGATCAACTGGCGTTGCATTACCGCACAAGCTCGCTTTCCACCGGCCGCCCTATCGGAAACCTGCATCCGGGCGATCGAATGCCCGACCGCCGCCTGGAAGACAACAGCAGGCTCTTCGATCATATGCGCGGTACTCATGCGACTGAGATCGTCACACCGGAGGGGCTTCGGATCCTGATCCGCCCCGATGGCTACATTGCGAACATCGGCTCAAGGCACTTTGCCGAATACGCCGGTCAAGCGACTCGGGAAATTCAGTGCACGCTAGCCCATCTCAAGCGGTAAGCGCGCCGCCGACGGCACGTCCGGACCGCCGCCTTATGCCCTCTAGATCCGCTCGTCCAGAATTACGGTCACAGTGTCGCCGGCTTCCTTCCCAATGGCCCGCCGAAGACTTTGTCGATCCTGCGTGATGTCTCACGCTTTCTGTCAGGAACCGCCATCAGACTTTCCTACTCCTCTTGTACTTCACGCGAGGAACGGCTCGTAATCTTCGTCGGGATGCTGCGGCTCCGTACGTCCGCCGAGATACCGCGCAAGAAACGCTTCGGTGAGCGCAGTGAATCGCTTCGAATTCCGCGGGTTGGCGAAACCGTGGCCTTCGTCCGGAAAAACCGCATAGGTTACCGGAATGCCGTTGGCGCGCATCGCCTCCACGATCTGATCGCTCTCCTGCCGCTTGACGCGTGGATCGTTAGCGCCTTGCGCGACGAGCAACGGAACGCGAATCTCCCCAGCCTTGAAGAGCGGCGATTGCGATGAGAGGAATTCGGCGTCTTCGCCCATACGCTCGTGGAAGATCTTCAAAAGCGGCTTCCAGTAAGGCGGCACCGATGCGAGCAACGTGTTGAGATTCGAGGGTCCCACGATATCGACCCCGCAGGTAAACGCGTCGGGCGTGAACGCCAGTGCGACCAGAACCGCGTACCCGCCGTAGCTGCCGCCCATAATCGCGAAACGCGACGGATCGGCGATGCCCTCCGCAATCGCCCAGTCGCGCGCGTCGAGCAGATCGGTTCGCATTGCGCCCGCCCACTGGCGGTTCGCTGCATTCAGGAATGCCTTGCCGTAGCCGGTGGATCCGCGGAAATTCACCTGCAGCACCGCGTATCCACGATTGGCCATCCACTGGACCATGTCTTCGTAGCCCCAGCGGTCGCGGTGCCAGGGGCCGCCATGAACATAGAGCACAGTCGGCAGATTCTTCGGCTCGACGCCCACCGGAAGCGTGAGATAGCCGCGAAGGGGCAGACCATCGCGGGCTTCAAAGCGGACCGGCTGCATGGGCGCCAGCGTGTAGCCCGACAGGGAGGGCCGATCCTCGAACAGAAACGTCGCTTCGCCCGCTTTCCGATCGTACAGATAGTAGCGGCCTGGCGCGGTATCAAAGGTATACCGCACTACGAGCGTATTGCCGTCCGCAGTGGTATCGAGAACCGCGAGCTCGGCGTCGTGTAGCCGCTTCAGGGCGGCGAAGGCATCTGCAAAGCCGTCGTCGAGCGCCTTCCAGTGCAGGCGATCCCGCAGAATGCTCGCGGCGACGATCTTGTCGCTCGCAGGGTCGACATACGTTCCGCTCACGTCGTACTCCGCGTCTTCCAGCCGAACATCGTACGCTCCGGAAGCGACGTCGTAACAAACCAGCCTCGCCGCGTTCGCCCCCTTAGCGGTGATCGCGTAGAGGCTTTGGTTGTCCGGTGAAAAGGCAACCAGCCGCGGCACGAAGTCTTCGGACGGAATGCGATCGAGATCGCGCCACGGCGCCGCGGCGGCATCGCGTACGCGAATGATCATAGATCCGTCGGCGTCTTGCGCCAGAGCGGCGCGAACAACGTGCGTATTGTCGGCCAGCCACGATACGATATTGCCGGGATTCTCGACCTCGATCGTCACTGCGCCGCTTCGAAGATCGATGCGAGCAACATCGAAAAGCGCGGGATTACGCTGGTTGATTTGCACGAGCGCTTCGCCGGGAAAACGGTGGTCCACCGCGAGCGGCATGCAGCGGACGTTCTCGCCGGGCGTCAACTCAACCGGAGCCGAACCGTCGAGCCCCACCTGAAAAAGATGGTAGTTCTCGTTGCCGCCCGCGTCTTGCAGATAGAGCACGTTGAGGCTGTCGCCTTGCCAGGCGAGCCACGGAATCGGTCTCGCCGGATCGTGCGCCACCAGGCGCGCATCGTCTTCGCCCAGGGTGCGTACCCACACGCTCATCTTCCCTTCGAACGGCGCGCGATACGCAAGCCGCTTCCCATCCGGCGAAATCCTGGCTTGATCTTTCTCGGGGCTCCCAAAGAGAGCTTCTCGCGGTATCAGAGCGGTATTCACAAAACACACCAGCGAGGCATTTGTGGGCCAATCATTCTCATATCTTAGTCTGCGCGCCGGCGGTGCGACAGTTCATTGGAGAGCAGTAAACCTAATATAAAATCGAGGGACCGTGGGTGCGCAACGCATACCTGCTCCAATTACCGTTGAAGAATATGAACGCACTCCGGCTCCGTCCCAAGGATGGTACGAGCTTCATCACGGAGAACTTGTACTTGTAACGCGCCCGATACGGCGTCACTGGGATCTCCAGCGCCGCTTGCGGGATCTGCTTTCAGCCCGAGTGTGAAAACCGCCGCTTTCTCGTCGATATTGAGTACGCCTATCGTCCGTTGCCGGAAAATGAAGTCTGGGGTGCGGATGTCGCCACGATTCGCTTGCAACGGCACGCGGCGGTCGACAACTGGCTTCTTGGCTCGCCCGAACTGGTCATTGAAGTCAAGTCGCCGTCGAATAGCAAAGAAGAGCTTCACGACAAGCCAATGACGACGCTCGCGGGCGAAGGCGCCGTAGAAGTTTGGATTGTTGATCTGAAAGCTGAGACGGTCACAGTCTACAGTAAGACGACGGGCATGCACGTCTACTCGGGACGCGATATTTTGAGCCCGGCAATTACTGGGCTGGCGCTCTGCACTGTAGCCGATTTGTTCTGAAATCCTATTACATCTCAGTAACACCCGTCCCAGTGAGAAGCCAGTTCAGTTAAGATCCAGAATCGTCGTCTCGCCGGCCCGGACCGCGACCACCGCTCCCCCCGGAAACACCTGGTAATTGCCCGGCCGCACCGACGCGAATCGATACCGGTCCCCCGAACACAGCGTCATTTGCGCGTAGGGTGAAATGCGCATCGCCGGCTCCGACGGAACCAGTTGAACGGCGCTCACCACCCCGCAACCGGGGAATTTTCCCTGTACGCGGCCCGCGTCGTTCTTTAACGTGATCGTCAAGTCCGCAACTTCGCCAAGCACGTCGATCTTCGGCACCGGCAGTCCACCAATTCGGATCGTGTCCACGTAGAAGGGCGGCGGCAGTTCGGGCCGAATCTCCACGGTGTACGCTCCCGGGTATAGGCCCTCAATGTGGAAACTGCCGTCCGCCTCCGCCGCGCCCGAAGCGATACTCTCCACCGCCTCGAAGGCGCGCAAGGAGACTACGATCAATTTGGGAAGCGGCACTCCCTCGCGTCCCGCCACGACCACTCGCCCCCGCACGCCGACGGGAGCCGCCAGATACAACTTCACGTCGACGGGCTTCTCCGCCACCGTGACTCGCGCGCGTGCCTTCAACTCATCGCCTGCGTGCAGCGACCATGTCCCCTCGGGCACGGCAGCCAGCTCGAAGGCGCCGCCGGCGCGCGTTTTCGTTCGCCACCTTGCTTCGATCCCTTCACCAGCCGCCACCTCAATTCCCTCTGCCGGATTGCCGTCCGGCAGAAGCACCGTCCCGTGCACCGGACGGGCGGGCGCAGGTTTCAGCTTCAACTCGACTTCCACTGTTTCCCCGGCGCGAATCGTGAATTGCGACGCTAACCCCCGCTGGAATACGCCCGGATACCAGAGGCGCGTCCAGGCGAGCAGCGTTCCATCCGCTGCGGCCGGCGGAGGCGGCATACTGATCGGCGGCATCACGGACACCGTGTAAGTGCCCGGCAGAAAATACCCGATTGGTTCAAAGCGGCCGTTCCGGTCCGTAGGAAAGCTCTGCGTCGAACCCGGCGACGCCAGCGTCACCCACGCAGCTTGCACCGGTTTGTCCGCGGGGTCGATTACTCTCCCCACCATCCGCGGAAACGGCGTCAACTCGCCCGCAAAGGATCCCTTCCCACCGGCAACCGTCACAATCCACGATTTCGGAGTGTATCCTCCAATCGGGAAGAGACGATCGGTACCGGGCGCAGTAATGCCGTAGCCTTGGTACCTCAACTCCACGCGATACTCGCCGTCGGCGATCCCGTCGATCGCGAACTGGCCTTGCTCATCCGTGTCCGCCAGCAACTTCGTCCCCGACCTGCCGTACAACGTCACGCCCACACCGTCCAGACCGGCGTGCGTCACCGAGTCCAGGACGCGGCCCTCGAGATGCCCATCTGCGGCGTGAACAGTCGAGGCCAGCATCGCAATGACAACGGCCCATTCCCATCGCATTCCACCACTCCAATGCGCGATCCGCGTCCACTCAATTGTATGGAGAAAATCGCGCGCCGCATAGGCATTTGCTACAATCCACGCATGTTGCGCAACCCACTGTCCGGTTTATGCGTTCTGGCTGTATTACTGCTACCCGTATGCTGCGCGCAGCAACAGGCGAGCGCCTCCCAAAGCGCCCCGAGCCCGAAGGAAGGAACAGCCGTGCCGAGCGAGCGAGGACGAATCCTGGGAATCGGCGGAATATTCTTCAAGTCCGCCAATCAACAACAAACGCGCGAATGGTACAGCAAGCATCTCGGACTCGCCGATAAAGGCGGCGGCGCCATGCTGCCGTGGCGCGAGAAAGACAATCCGGATAAGGAGCATATGACCGTCTGGACCGTCTTCCCGGGGAACACGAAATACTTCGAGCCCAACCAGACGTTCATGGTCAATTACATCGTGGACGACCTGGATGCGCTGCTGGAACGCTTGCAGAAGGAAGGCGTCAAGATCGACCCCAAGCGCCAGGACGTAGACTATGGCCGGTTCGCGTGGATCTACGATCCCGACGGCAACAAGATCGAGTTGTGGCAGCCCCTGACTCCAAAAAAGAAGTAGCGCAAATGCCAGACCCTGCTAACAATTGGTTCGGCCGCCCCGTCCTGCACGTTTCCGACGTCGAGGCCTCACTCCGCTTTTACATGGGCCGGCTCGGCTTCACAAGCCCGTGGCGTTTTGCGGAGGACGGCAGAGTTCACGTCGCGCAGGTCGAACGGCAGGGCTGCGCGGTAATCCTCGCCGACCAGTGGCCGGAGAAGGTCGGCAAGGGGCTGGTCTTCATTTCCGTGAACCTCGAGCGCCAGGCGCAAATCGAGGCCTTGGATGCCTTGCGCGCGGAGCTTGTCGCCGGCGGCGTTCCCGTGAGGGAAGGTTTTTGGGGCTACCGCCTCCTGGTAGTCGACGATCCCGACGGCAATCAGCTCTTCTTCAACTATCCGGTCGAGACTGCATCGCAGGAATCGACTCCCGCAGCGTAGGCAGGAACGGCAGCTCCTCGCTACTCCTCCCGCAGCACCCGCATCGGCTCGACCCGCGCCGCCCGCGCCGCCGGCAGCAGCGACGCCGCCATCGATACCGCGACCACCAGCACAATCACTCCCGTCATCGTAACTGCGTCCCACGGCGAGACTCCGAACAGCATTCCGGCCAGCACCTTCGTGAACGCCGCGGCCAGCCCCAGTCCCGCCGCACACCCGATCAACGACACAAGCATTCCCTGTCCGAGGAACTGCCGCACAATTTGAAGACGCACCGCCCCGAGCGCCAGCCGCAGTCCCACCTCGCGTTGCCGTATGTTCACCAGGTAGCTGAGCGTGCCATACAGGCCGATACACGCCAGCAGAATCGCGGTGAGCGCGAAGAAGGTCAGCAGCACGGTGCGCAGCCGGTTTTCCGCGAATGCATCGGAGATGTGTGTCGTAAGCGGCGAAATGTCATACACGGATCGGGAGGGCTCCACTTCGTGCAGTTTGTGGCGCACGCTTTCCGCCAGCGCCAGTGGGTCGCCGTGCGTGCGCGCCAGGAAGTACAGGCCGGGTTGCATAATCAGACCGCAGTAATAGATGGTCGGGACGGGCTCGTGATCCAGGCCGCGTTCGCGCGCATCGCCCACAATGCCGCGCACCACCGCGGTGGGAAAGTACGGACTGCTCGGCTGCCCCAGGTGTTTGCCGATCGGGTTGGAGCCGCCGAAATAGGTATTCGCGAAGGAACGGTTCACCATCATTCCGGGAGTATTGGACTCCTCCGGGCACATGTCTCCCGCCAGAAGCGGAATGCGCATTGTCGCAAAATATCCGGCGCTGCCGATGCGCGATTCGGCAATTATTTTCGATTCGCTTTGCGGCCTGCCCTCTGCCACGCTGAGTTCCGCCGGGAAACTGCTCGGCACACCGGGAAGCAGGAACGTCGCGGCCGCGGATTCCACTCCCGGCACCGCCGCCACGGCTTCCAGGATGCGTTTTACCGTTTGCCCGGACTGCTTCAAGTTGCCTGTTTCTCCCCAGGACGCGCTGATTCGGAACGTGAGCACGTGATTGGGATCGAACCCTCCCGCTACACGGCCCAATGCCTGAAAGCTGCGCAGCAGCAGGCCGGCGCCGGCGAGCAGCATCACCGCCAGCGCTACCTGCACACCCACCAGCACGAACTGCACCGGCCGGCGCGCCGACACTTGAGAGCGGCCTGCCAAAGCTAGCGATCCCGACAAACTGCGGCGCGTCCCGGAAATCACCGGCACAAGCCCGCACACCAGCGTCGCCGCCACCGCGCAGACCAGCGAATAAACGACGATGCGCCAATCGAGCCCGATTTCATCGACGCGCGGCAGATCCTTGGCCAGGACGCGGAAAACATGTGTCGCGGCCGAGGCGAGGCCAAGACCCACGCCGGCACCCGTCAGCGCCAAAAGAAAAATCTCCATCAGCAACTGCCCCGCCACCGAAGCGCGCGACGCTCCCAGGCTGAAGCGCACCGCGATCTCATGCTGCCGTCCGGCCGCTCGCGAAAGCAGCAGCGCCGCGATGTTGGTGCAGGCGATCAGCAGCAGCAGCGTCACCGCCCCGAACACCACCCACAGCGACTGCCGCACTCCCCCAACCGTCTGTTCTTTCAGCGGCTCCACCACGGCGCGGATCTGCGAGTCCGTCTTCGGAAATTCGCGGCCGAGATCCGCCTGCAACGTCGCCAGATCGGCGCGCGCCTTGGCGAGCGGCACACCGGGCTTCAGCCGCCCGATTCCGTTGAACCAGGTCAGATCGCGGCCGCGGGCGAATGGGTAATCCGGCGCGCTTACGGACCAAAGGTCGACATTCCGCTGAACGAACGCCATGGAGGGCGGCAGCACGCCGATGATGGTGGCGGCGGACTGCCCCAGCCGGACAGTCTTACCGATGGCATCGGGACTCGCGCCGAAGCGCCTCCGCCAATAGCGATCGCTGATCAGGATCGCGTTCGGACCTCCGGCGTGTTCCTCGGCGGGACTGAAGTCGCGGCCGAGTTCCGGGGCGACGCCCCACACCTGCAGGAATCGAGGCGCTACTAAGGCGTGCGTCAACTTCTCCGGCAAATCGCCGGAGAATTCGGAGTCGTCCTCGGTATAGTAGCCGCTGATCGCCTGGAAGGTATGGTTCATCCGGTTCCAGTCTTCCAGCCGCGCGGGAGAAATTTGCGGCTGCGGCGTCTTAGCCTGGATCTGCACAATGCTCACGATCCGCTCGCTGTTCGGGAAGGGCAGCGGCCGCAGCAGCACCGAATTGATCGCCGAAAAAACTGCGCTATTGGCTCCAATCCCCAGCGCCAGCGTCAGCACAACCGTGATCGAGAAGGCGGGAGATTTCGCGAGCGCGCGTAACGACAGGCGAAGACTCCGCAAGATCGCATCAAACCCTTCAGAGATGTCCATATCCCTCGTCCTTTCGATCTGCGTGGTGTAATTGCCGAACTGCCGCCGGGCCAGGCGGGCAGCGGCCTCGGCGTCCATACCGGAATCCTGCAGTTCCGCGACGCGCTCAGAGACGTGGAAACGCAATTCGCGTTCCAGGTCGCGATCCAGGCGCCCCGGGCGGATCGCGTTCAGCAGCCGGCCCAACCATCTACGCATAATCCAGAACCTTGCCGACACCCGCTGTCAGGCGCGTCCAGTTCTCCTCTTCTTGGGCGAGTTGTTTCCGGCCGGAGGGTGTGAGCGAGTAGAAGCGCGCCTCGCGATTCTTTTCGGTCATGCCCCATTCGGCGCGCACCCAACCGGCCTGCTCCATGCGGTGCAGTGCCGGGTAGAGCGACCCTTCCTCAACGCGCAGCAGTTGATCCGAAACGGAGTGGATGTGCGCGGTGATGGCGTATCCATGCAAGCGCTTCTGCCGCGCCAGGGTTTTCAGAATCAGCAGCACCAGGGTGCCTTGCAGAATGTCGTTCTTTCTTGTTCCCACGCGACTACCAATCTAGCTATGCCTAATTAGCTAGGCCTCACTCTAGAGTTTGGACGTCCCGGGTGTCAAAAGGTTAGGAAAGGCGGCGGACGCGGCAGCCGGGAGAGCGGCTCGCCACGCATTCATGCCAGGCCAAGTATTATCATTTGGCTATGCTCCGTTACCACGTCGCGTTCTACCTCCCACAGAAAACGGGCCAAATGGTCGTGGCGGAGGCTCTCGATTTTCCAGGTGCGGCAACGCAAGGTTTCGACCTGGCGGACGCGCGCCTGATGATTGCAAGTGCTCTCGAAGATCTTGCCGCGGCGTTGCTTGAGGAGGGTAGGCCGCTCCCTGTACCTTCGGACGACGCATACAGCCCCGAGGCCGATCTCATCGAGTTGGTGCCGCCGTCGGTTCACGCAGGAAGCGCTCCGAGGTGAAACGCCACGAATTGCTGGACCACCTCCACCGGCATGCCCCGGGAACGTGGCCGTCATACGATCTTCTCGAACCCGGCGACGGGTGCAAGAGCTCCGGTGCCGCGGGCGTCCCGCGCTGGCGCAGGTAGATTGCGTGACCTCGGACATGAGTGCATCCATGTTGGCGAGGTCGGGATGTCAGCAGCCGATGACGAGAAAATTCATGAATTCGCACTCCGGAAGAACGCTTTCGTCGTGACTCTCGACGCGGACTGGACAGCCGTCACTCAAATACAGCTGCCTCCGGGTAGCGCGTCTCATCCGGCCGGAGTGGGTCGCTCCCGGTTGGTCATCATTGCCAATATGGTTGACTGCGGAAGCGACGGCGGCCGAAGGACGCCGATCTAACTCTGTCCGTACCGTCGGCAATTCGTACGGCACCGGAAGCGTCCAGCCCAAACCTGGCATACGGCTGTAGGCATTCCAAAGAACTTTAACAGTGGCTAGACTCCGATGGTTTGGATTAGGCACGTGAACATCGTGCGCGTGAACTCATCAAGGTGGAAGGGCGCCAAAAGTTCCCGCCGATACGGATGATAACCGAACGGTCTGCGAGTTCGGACCGGAGTAAAGATGTAGAACCACACGGCCGCCTGCGCACTCCTTCCAGCCCAAAACCGCTCGGTTTCACGCGCAAGCGAGCGAAGACGTTCGTCGAGGAACCGGTGTCCATCCGCTATGTTTTCGACCTCGGGGATTTCTTCAGGGTCACCCGCATTTACTAGGCGTGAGGCCGACAGTGCAAGAACCTTGAGGTCCGCGTTATCAGTTCCCAACTGTGAAATCGCCTTTCCAATGTTCTTCTCCAATCCAGCCGAACTCAGCGGACGCTTACACTGCACCGCGACCCGTAGGCCCGCGAAGTCGAATGAAATGTCAGGGCCGCTATCAAATGCCGGAGTTAGGCCGGCTGCGGCAAGACGGCCAGCGATTACCAATTCGAAACCAAAATTACGCCCAGCATTATTCTGTGCCGTTTCGAGGAATGGATCGGCCGGACCCTGAAGCGCGCGCTCGATGGGCGCGGCCGGAATGTGATCGCCAAAGCTTCTCCGAAGTGCAGAAGCCGCGCGAACGAACTCGTCAGCTTCCATGTAGCTCCAAAGAATCTCGCGAGCCCTTGCCCAAGAAATGCTGGCCTGAAGTAGCTCCATTTCATTGCGGGTTTCGACGCCGAGCATCTGTCGAATGTTGTCTCTATATCGGCGGATTCGATCGTGGCAATTATGCCCCAATGATCTTAACCAAGCATCAAGATCATCGAGCGCCAAGAGCGTCCGCTGAAAATCATACGGCTCCAATTCCATGATGATGTGCCTCTACATCTGGCCGCTTGGACCGACATGAACCGGATCAGCCATAGTTTACCGCCCTGCTCACAAAGGGTCGTCGTTGACCTTCGTCCGGATCGTCGGCGGTTCGTACAAAGCTTCGTGCCGCCTGTGCTTCGTACGAGTAGCGCGTGACACACTCGCACCCGCACCGTTCTAACGAGCTGCTCATCGCACCGCTTCGGCGAATGCGGACGTATAGAGTTGGCATCTCTCGAGCCCGCACTACCTCTGCCTGAAATCGCGCGTTTCGACCGGAAAGAGGAGACAAGGGGGTGAACGCCGGTTTTCGACGATTCCATTAAACTGGGCTGCATGAGTACTCGCACCAGATGTCTGGCTTTTCTCTCCGGGACCCTGGCTATTTTCTGCAGTTGGCACATTGCCTACGCCGACACTGCGCCGTGCGATCTCCTCACGCAAACTCAAGTGAGCCACGCCGTCGGGGTGAGCGTCACCGCCGGCGCTCCGATTGCCACCACTGGGTGCAGTTGGACGTCGACGGGCAAAACGAACCTGACGGTCACGGTCTCGATGCAGAGCGACAGGATGTTCGAGGGCGCCAAGCGAGGCGCCACAACGCCGGTCTCTGGCGTTGGCGACGAGGCGTTCTTCACAGGCGTCCAGAATTTCTCCAGCCTGTGGGTGCGAAAAGGATCCAAGTACCTTCTCGTGCGCATCTACGGGCTCTCCGTGGCCGAAGCGCAGCCGAAGCTGAAAGACCTCGCCACCACCGCACTCTCGAAGCTGTAAACGCGATCTCAGGTACTCGCCTGAAGCGTAAGAAGTGGATCAAACACCAACTGCCGCACCTCATCTGCGAACCGTGAATCGAAGGGTCTGAGCGGAACGAAGGTCTTGGGCTGACTACCGCGACGGCCCCTCGGACGCAGTCGGAACCCGACTGCGGGAGCAATGAACCAACTCGCACTCCCGCGATATGGGACCGCTCGTCAGCTTTCTCGCGGCTGGCTTGGAATGCAGGCACGGCAACAAAGTAATACCCGTGCGGATGCCGGGGGTAACCGTTCGACCCGTTAAATTCCCCACCTACGGTTGCTTTGCCCCCAAAAAGCTGATATACAAGATCAACAAAGTAAACCTAATCCAGTAGCGGTCTCATTTAAGGGAGTTGGGCGGCCGTCATCGGCCGTGCTTATTTTTGGAGGTAGTTCATGAGGGATACGTTGCGCCATCGGCGCCCCGGAATGCGTGCACTTGCGCTGTCAGCGCTCTTGTTTGCATCCATTTCTGCTTACAGCCAGACCATGACCACCGGCGATATCGTCGGCACGGTAACTGATGCCAGCGGCGCCGTCGTGCCCGCGGCCAAGGTCACGGCTAAATTCACTGGAACGAATGAAGTTCGCAGCACCGTAACCAACGCGAACGGACAATATCGCTTCTCTCTCCTGCAACCGGGCGAGTACGAAGTTACCGGCGAAGCTCCGGGGTTGCGTTCCAACACTCAGCGCTTCAACCTGCTCATCGGCCAGGAAGCCGCGATGAATCTCAAGCTGGAAGTGCAGTCGGCCCAGCAGGTCATCGAAGTCCAGGGCAACACCGCGATTCTGCAGACGGAAAACGCGAATCTCGCCAGCGGCTTCGATACGCTGCAGATGACGCAGCTTCCGGCCAACGGCGGCGATATCACGACCATCGCGTTCACCGTCCCCGGCGTGCTCGTCGGCAAGGGCGGCGGTAACTTCATTACCAACGGAATCCCCGGCGCATCCAACCTGTTCACGTTGAACGGCGCCGATGATATGGATCCTTACCTCAACATCAATAACTCCGGCGCCAGCAACAACACGCTCGGAGCGAATGAAGTGGCCGAGGCTTCCGTGGTGCTCAACGCCTTCAGCGCCGATTACGGCCGCATGGCGGGAGCGCAGGTGAACTTCGTCGGGCGCACCGGCTCCAACAGCTTCCACGGCAACCTATTCCATAACTACAACGACAAGATCCTGAACGCCAACACCTTCTTCAACAACCAGGTGGGCCTGCAGGAGCCGCGCAGCGATTCGCACAACTTCGGCGGCTACGTCGCCGGACCGGTGAAAAAGAACAAGCTGTTCTTCTTCTTCAACTACGAAAGCCTGCAATACGCGCTGCCTGCTTCCGGCAACGTGACCATTCCCTCGCCGCAGCTACAGCAGTACACGCTGGCGCACATCCCGTCTTCCGCAACCGTCCTCTATCAGGATGCCTTTAAGCTGTGGAACGGCGCTACCGGCGCTGCTCACGCCATTCCGGTGATCAACGGCAACGGTCCGCTGCAGGACGGCAATAAGCACCTCGGCTGCGGAACCGGCACTTTCTGGAATGGGAACATCCAGGCGCCCGGCGGCGGCATCTTCGGTAAAGACGTCTCCTGCAGCTACGCTTTCGCGGAAAACGCGGGCGAAGTCAACAAGGAAAGCCTCATCACCGGCCGCGCCGATTACAACATCAGCGACAAGCAGAAGATCAGCGCCCGCTATAACTACGATTGGGGCCTTCAGGCCACCGGCGTAAACTTCATCAGCCCGGATTTCAATCAGGTCAGCAATCAGCCTGCTCATCAGGGCCAGTTCACGTACACGTATGCGATCAACCCGACCATCGTGAATAACTTCATCGGTTCGGCTTCGTATTACAGCGCCATCTTCACTTACCCGGACCTTCAAAAAGCCATCAGCCTGATGCCGGACACCATGAGCCCCGGCGACGGTTGCTGCTCCGGCATCGGTATCGCCACGAACTTCCCGCAGGGCCGCAACGTCGGCCAGGCGCAGATCGCCGACGATCTCACCTGGGTCAAGGGCAAGCACAGCATCAAGACGGGCGTCAACTGGCGCTACAACAAAATCACGGACTACACCAACTCCGAGGGCGCATATGTCGGCCAGTACAATTTCAGTGACCTCACTGACTTTGCAACCGGTCAGATCAACTCCACCGGCTTGGGCAGTTCCTTCAGCCAGGCGTTCCCGAACCTGCCGCGCGTTCACCTGCGCATGAGTTCGCTGGGCGCTTACCTGCAGGACGAGTGGCAGGTGAACCGCAAGCTCACCCTCACGCTCGCATTCCGCGTCGAGCACGATGGCAACCCGGCCTGCGTCGACAATTGCTTCGCGCGCATGAACACCCAATTCGGCACGCCGGGCTATGTGGGCGGAGCCACCGTTCCCTACAACCAGACGATTACCAGCGGACTTCACAACCTCTATAACAGCCTCGAGTCCGTAATTCCCGAACCGCGCTTCGGCTTCGCCTACAAGCTGGACAACAAGACCGTGCTCCGCGGCGGCGTCGGCTCTTTCGCCAATCTCTTCGCGGGCAGCGTAGCTTCCAGCGTGTTCCGCAATGCTCCGAGCGTGTTTAGTCCGCGCGTTTCGTTCGGCCAGGTTGGTCTCATCACCGATCCGAACAGCTCGGCTTACGCCGCACAGGCCGCCGCGAACGTGTTCCGCAGCAGTTTCTCGCAAGGCGCCACGCTCACGCAGGTCCAGTCGGCGCTGGGTAAGATTCCGTTTGCCGCTCCGAACTACTATTCCGCCCCCAACGATTTCGTCGCCCCCAAGGTCACGGAGTGGAGCGCGGAACTCCAGCGGCAGATCACCAATCACGAAGTGCTCGCCGTTACTTACACCGGCAACCACGGTTATGACCAGGCGATGAGCAATCAATGGGCGAATTCGTTTCTGCTGCTCGCCTCCAACGGCCAGAACAAGTTCTACGGCACCAACTTCGCCGGGCTGCCGACGGCCGCGCCAGATCCGCGCTTCCTGACCGTGACGCAGGTGCTGACGGCCGGCTACTCGAATTACGACGCTATGACCGTGCAATTGCGCCACTCCATGAACTACGGCTTCCAGGGGCAGATCGCCTGGACGTGGTCTCATGCGCTCGGCGATAGCACCGTGTACAACCCGTACAACCTGCACTTCGGTTACGGCAACCAGAGCTTCGATGTTCGCCACGCCATCGTTAGCGATCTCATCTGGAATGAGCCGCACCGCTTCGCCAACAAAGCGCTCCAAGCGGCGTTCGGCGGCTGGACTTTCGGCATGAAGATGTACATCTACACCGGCAGCCCGTTCTCGTCCAGCGATAGCAAGATCCCCGCCCAGATCAATTCGGGCGGCGGCACCGGCGCTACGCCTCTCGCTACGGTAATCGATCCGAACATTCAGACGAACTGCACCGCCGTTCACGGCACGGCCGATACGCCCTGCTTCACGGTCAATCAGTTCATGACCTACAACAGCACGTCCGGCGTGAATACGCCGATCCAAACGGACTTCGGCCAGACCGGCCCCGGCGTGTTCCGCGGTCCGGGCTACTTCGATATCGATTCCAACCTCTCCAAGAAGTTCTTCGTCAAGGAGAAGTACGCGTTCGAAATCGGAGCCCAGGCCTACAATACGCTCAATCACCCGAATTTCTCGAACCCGACGGCTTCCATCACGTCAGGTTCGCTCGGCACCACCAGCGGTCTGGTCGGACCTCCCACCAGCCCGTACGGTTCCGGTCAGGGAGCTTCCCTCGTCGGCGGCCGCATTCTCGTGGTCACGGCGAAGTTCAGCTTCTAAATCGCTAACCTCCATCGTTCGCCAAGCGCCCCTCATCGCCAAACGGTGAGGGGCGCTTTTTTGTATCATTGACCGTTGAGGGAACCCCGCTGAAGATCGCTCTCCTGCTTCTCCCGGCCATCTGTCTTGCATCCACTCCCCATCGCTTGAATCGCGCGGAATACAACTATGCCGTTCGGGATTTGCTGGGTGTGCTCGCGCAGCCGGCCGACGATTTTCCCCAGGACGATTCCGGCTACGGCTTCGACAATATCGGCGACGTGCTCTCCGTTTCACCGCTCCTCATGGAGCGCTATCTGCACGCCGCCGAAACTGTCGCCCGGTTGGCGATGTTCGGCCTTCCGCCCGCGCAGCCCACTCTCGTGAAGTTTCAGGCGCCGCGGCGGGATCCGCTCAACGCGGACGCTGCCGACGCGACCGGCCTCAGTCTTCATTCGGCGATGCACAAGCTCTACCGATTCCCGGCAACGGGAGAGTATGCCTTCAGTCCCGGTATCGATGGCGGCGCGGCGCAGGCGCCCGGCACAGTGCGCGTTGGAATCTGGATTGACGGCCAACTCGCCGCCACGCAGGAAGTCTCCGCGGCCGCGGCAGGCCGCCAGCGACTCGAGACCCGCGCGAAGGTGAGCGGAGGCGAGCACGTCCTTTCCGTGACGTTTCTGGATCCGTTCATCGGACGCGTTGCAGTCCTCGATCTCGGCGGCCCTTTCGACGGTACCGCAGGCCCCTCGCCCGAGTCGCTGAAGCTTATCTATTCCTGCGGTCACCTCGATGGCCGGCACACGCCTGCCTGCGACCGCATCATTGTGACGAATCTGGCGCGGCGCGCTTACCGGCGTCCGCCAAGCGCGGCGGAAATCGAGAAGCTCACTGGCTTGATGGCCTTGGCGAAACAGCAGGGCGCTTCGTACGACGAAGCAGTGTCGGCTGCGATCGAAGCAGTCCTGGTCTCGCCGAATTTCGTCTTTCGCGTGGAAAAACCGCAGCCTGGCGCATACGAGCTTGCCTCTCGCCTCTCGTTCTGGCTCTGGAGCAGCATTCCCGATGACGAACTGCTGCGCGCGGCGGGTAACGGATCGCTGCGCAAGCCCGCCGTGCTGGAAGCGCAGGTGCATCGCATGCTCGCCGATGCGAAATCCGCGCGTTTCGTCGAGAACTTCGGAGGCCAGTGGCTGGAGACGCGACGCCTCGAATCCGTCAAACCCGACGTCCGCAAGTTCCCCGATTTTGACGACTACCTGCGCTACTCTATGCGGCGCGAGACGGAGCTGTTTTTCGAAAACGTCATTCACGAGGACCGCGGCATTCTGGATTTTATCGACGGCCGCACAACGTTCGTGAATCAGCGGCTCGCCGCGTTGTATGGCATACCGAACGTAAGCGGAACGGAATTCCGCAAAGTGGATCTCACGGGCATTCCGCGTGCGGGCGTGCTGACGCAAGCCAGCGTGCTGACCGTCTCGTCTTATGCGAACCGCACTTCTCCGGTGTTGCGCGGCAAGTGGATTCTGGAAAATTTCCTGAACGCTGCGCCGCCTCCACCGCCGCCCGATGTACCGAACCTCGATGAGAGCGCCGCCGGCACGTCCGGCAGCATGCGCCGGCAGATGGAGCAGCATCGCGCCAACCCGGCCTGCGCCGGATGCCATTCCATGATGGACCCGATCGGTTTCTCCTTGGAGAATTACGACGGCATCGGAAAGTGGCGGGATAAGGACGGCAGTTTCCCCATCGATGCCAGCGGAACGTTGCCGGGCGGCCGTGAGTTTTCGGGCGCTGCCGGGTTGCAGGAGGTGCTGCGCGGAAAAGCTCAGGACTTCACGCGCTGCCTCACGCAGAAGATGATGACCTACGCGCTCGGGCGCGGACTCGAGCAGTCCGACAATGCGGCCTTGGATGATATCGTCAAACGAGTGGCCGCGCATCGCTACAAGTTTTCCTCGCTTGTTGTGGAGATAGCCAGGAGGATGGAGACACAGCAGTGAACATCGTGACCCGCAAGCACCTCGCACGGCGGACGTTTCTGCGCGGACTCGGCGCGGGCATTGCGCTGCCGTGGCTCGATGCCATGTGCCCAGCGTTCGCGGCGACAACGGCCGCGCCGTTGCGGATTGCGTTTGTGTATGTGCCCAACGGCATCGTGATGGATCGGTGGACCCCGGCCGCGAGCGGCCACGCGTTCGAGTTCACGCGCATCCTCAAGCCGTTGGAGCCATTGCGCGAAAAAATCGCCGTGCTCTCCGGCCTCGATCACAGGAATGCGAAGCCGCTGGGCGACGGTCCCGGCGACCACGCCCGCGCGGGAGCCTGCTTCCTCACCGGAGTCCATCCGCGCAAAACCGCGGGTAAAGATCTTCAGGTGGGCATCTCGGCGGATCAGATCGTAGCGGCGAAAATGGAGGGTGTCACCCGCTTCCCTTCCCTCGAGCTTGGCACCGAAGACAATCGCACGACGGGCGCTTGCGACTCCGGCTATTCGTGCGCCTACACGAATTCCATTTCCTGGCGTGCGCCGGCATCGCCCATGCCGCCTGAGACAAATCCGCGGCTTGTCTTCGAACGGCTCTTCGGCAGCGAGGACGGCACGCTCGATCCTGGTGCCCGCGCGCGCCGCATGTCGTATCGCAAGAGCATTCTGGACATGGCGCAGGACGACACGCGCCGCATTGCCGCGACACTGGGCGCCGGAGACAAAAGGAAACTCGACGAATATCTGTTCGCCGTCCGCGAAATTGAACGGCGCATCGAAGCGGCGGAGTCCGATCCGCGTCGTGCCGAGCCGTCGATGCCGACGCCCGCCGGCGTGCCCTTCTATTTTTCCGAGCACCTGCGCCTGATGTATGCTCTGCAAGCCGCCGCCTTTCAGGGCGACCTGACCCGCGTCTCGACCTTCGTCACCGGCCGGGAAGGCAGCACGCGCACGTACCCGGAGATCGACGTGCCGGACCAGCATCATCCGATCACGCACCACCGGGGCGACCCCGCGCTGATTGAGAAGGTGACGAAGGTCAACGAATTCCACACGCGGCAATTGGCTTCGTTCCTGCAGAAACTCGACGGCATGCGCGAAGGCGACGGCACGCTGCTCGATCGCACCATGATCGTGTACGGAAGCGCTATCGCCGATGGCAACGTGCACTCGCACGAAAACCTGCCGGTGCTGCTAGCCGGGGGAGGCGCGGCGGACATCAAACCCGGCACGCACATCCGCTACCCGCGCGGCACTCCGATGACGAACCTTTATTTAACGCTGCTGGACAGAATGGGAGTCAACGCGGAATCTATCGGAGACAGCACCGGCGAGCTCAATCACTTGACCGATATTTAGGGTATTGGGGGCCACCTATACATGTCTAAGTACCTGTATAGGTCAGACCTCCCTCCGCATAAAAACCCCGTCACTACCATCATCGTAGTACTTCGGTACGCGGCGGACGCGAAGAAAGCCATACTTTTCGTAGAACCTTCGGGCGCCGCGGTTCCTCTCTTTCACCATGAGTCCTACGCGGTTCGCTCCGCGGCGTTTCAGGCGGCGCAGGGTGCTTTGCATGAGTAAACTCGCCGCGCCTTTGCGCCGTGCTTTGGGTTCCACAGCAAGGGAGACAATCTCGGCGCGGCCGGTTTCCGGGCGGAAGCAGGTAACCATATACCCGCAGATGCGCCCGGGCGTTTCGGCGACGAGAAACAGCCCCCCGCATTTGCGGTGAAGATCTGCAAACAATTTGCGATCGTATGCTTCGGATCTGAAACTCGCGTGCTCGATGCGGAGAATTTCCTCAAGATCGCGGACCCGGAAAAGACGGACGGAAAGAGGCGCGTTCATTCTGTTATCCTTTATTTTGGACCACTTGGAGGCTATCCGAAACCATTGGGGTCGAAAAAACGTAGGAATAAGCGCCGGGCTATTGACAACAATTTCAGACTTGCGCATACTGAAACTGAGATGCAACTGAGTGGCAACAGCGCTCCCGCAAAAAATTTCGAAGCGACGCTTGTCGACCTCCGCCGCGGCGATGCCGCGGTGCTCGATTCGATCGATCTTCCGGGCGACGATGCCCGCCGCCTGATGGAGTTGGGTTTCCTGCCCGGTACCACGGTAACTGCCGGCTTCAGCGCTCCCGGCGGCGACCCCCGCGTCTTTCAAGTGGACGGCTCCGAAGTCGCCCTTCGCCGCGAAACAGCCCGCAAATTGAAGGTGCGGATTCCCAAACTCCCGAGGGCATAATGAGCCAGTGCAGCGATTGCAGATCTTGCGGTAACGCGGCGGCGGCTGTCATCGAATTTCCCGGTTCCGCGGCCGCGCCGAAGACGGTCGCGCTCATCGGCCCTCCGAATTCCGGTAAGACTACCCTTTTTAACAGATTGACGGGGCTGCGGCAGAAGGTCGCCAATTTCCCCGGAGTGACGGTGGAGCAGCACACGGGAGTCGCCGAACTGGCCGATGGCCGCGCGGTGCGGATTATCGACTTACCCGGCATCTATAGCCTGGAGGCACGCAGCGAAGACGAACAGGTCGCCTTCGATGTGCTCACCGGGAAGCGCGAAGACACACCCAAGCCCGAAGCGATTCTGCTGGTCCTGGATTCCACCAATTTACAACGCCACCTGATGCTGGCGGCGCCGATTCTGGCGCTCGGCCTTCCGACTCTCGTCATCCTCAATATGGCGGACGATCTGCGGAATCGCGGCGGCCGTCTGGATCTCAAGGCTTTGGCGGTGCAACTCGGCGCTCCGGTCGCGCTGGTGAGTGCGCGTGCAGGCCAGGGGCTCGACCAGATTTTCGATTTTTTGGCCGGCGCGATGCCGAAGCCCGCGCCCAAACAGTTGCCGGTTTTGCAGGATGTGCCCAAGTGCCGCCAGTGGGCCGGACAGGTGGGCAGCCAGGCAAAGTACCGGCCGCCGGTCGCGCCTAAGTGGACGCGGCGGCTGGATTCCGTGCTGCTGCACTCCGTCGGCGGCCCGCTGGTATTCGCCGCCGTCGTCGTGCTCGTCTTCCAAACCATGTTCACGTACGCGACGCCGCTGCATGACGGTTTGCAGTGGATGTTCGACGTGAGCGGAGGGTGGGTGCAAAAGGCGCTCGGTCACAGCTTGTTGACGTCTCTGCTGATCGACGGAGTGTGGAAAGGCGTCGGTTCGGTGATTGTGTTCCTGCCGCAAGTTCTGCTGCTCTTCCTCTTCATCGGTATTCTGGAAGATTCCGGGTATCTCGCACGCGCCGCTCTGATTGCGGATCGCACGATGGCGAAGGTGGGACTGCAGGGCAAGAGTTTCATTCCGCTGCTCTCGGCATATGCGTGCGCCGTGCCGGCGATTCTGGCGACACGCACCATCGAAAACAAGCGCGACCGCTTCGCGACCATTCTGATTGCGCCGTTCATGACGTGCTCGGCGAGGCTGCCGGTGTACACGCTGATCATCGCGGCGTTTATTCCGAATCGCCATCTGCTAGGGGCATTCCTGAGCACGCAGACGGCGGCGATGCTTGGCTTATATATTCTGGGCTTCCTGGCGGCCGTGGTGACGGCGCGGATCTTGAAATCGTCGATTTTGAAGAGCGGCCGCACTCCGTTTTTACTGGAGATGCCGTCGTATCGCTGGCCGACGGTGCAGTCGCTCGGTCTGCGGCTCGTGGACCGCTCCGTGGTGTTTCTGCGCCGGGCCGGGACTGTGATTCTGCTGGTCACCGTAGTGCTCTGGGTGCTCGCGCATGTGCCGTTCGTGAACGGACAGCCGGCGCCGATCGAGACCAGCGTCGCGGGAACAATCGGACACGCGATCGAGCCCGTGATCAAGCCGCTGGGCTTCAACTGGAAGATCGGAATCGGGCTGATTACATCGCTGGCTGCTCGCGAGACCATTGTGAGCACGCTCGGCAGCATCTACGGGATGGATGCCGAGAGCAACGCCGGCGGCCTACAGGCAGCATTGCAGCACGATCTGACGCGCGGCGGAGCGGTCGCCCTGCTGGTGTTCTTCGCGTTTGCCATGCAGTGCATATCCACCATCGCAGTGGTGCGGCGGGAGACCGGCGGGTGGAAATGGCCGGCGCTGCAATTTGCGTACATGGGCTTCCTGGCATACGCCGGCGCGTTCGTTGCCTTCCATTTGTTGGGGTAGAGTGGGCCCTACGGCGGCAAGCGGAAGCGCGAAAATGGCGGCGTTCAGTTGGGGGTGGGGTGCGTGATCTGGTCGATGACCAGGATTTCGATATTGCCCTTCGCCGCCTGCAGTTTGAGGCCGAGTTGTTCCTTGAGAACGGCGTTGAGCGGCGGATCGGCGGAGTCTGGAGTATCCTCGCGAGCCCATTTGATCTCGAAGTCGAAGGCGCCTTTGAGGCCGGTGTGATCCTCGACGGGACGGCCTGCCTGGCGGCGTAGGGTGGCGGCAATATCAGCCATGGACGCTTTCGAAACCTTCATGACGATACTCGAGCCGTTCGAGTTGGTGCTCATCTCGGGCTGCGATTCCGGAGTGCTTGGCTTGAGGGCAGGGCCGAGCTCCCCGGGCTTTTCGAGTTCCAGCCAATAGACGGGTCCTTCCTTTTGCTCACGATGAAATCTTAATTGGAAACGGTCTTCCAGCAGCGAGAGGATGAGTTGCTGAAGTTGCTGCGGATTCGTGACTTCGGCGTGACCGGCGGTGGTAGCGTTGATATCGAAGGTCTCGCTATCGACCCAGCCGGGCGCGCCGGACATGCGGTTATCGTCGACGCCAAAGGCGATGCGCAGCAGCGTGCGGACGCTCGTGGCGGTGGCGACGAAGCGTCCGCCGGGAAATACGCGGCGATTAGAGGGTTCATCGCCGGCGAACCGGTGCGGATGGACTGAGGCGACTTCAAAACGCAAGGGCGGCTGCTGCGCCGGCGATTGGGCTGAAAGACTCCATGCGATGGCGAGCGAAAACGCAAGCGCAAGCGAGCAGGCGGTGCGAAGAGGCTTTCGCGGCGACTTAGTCATGACCACTCTTTCTACGAAAAACGCGGTGGAAAGTTCCGTAAGCGATTCTGAGACGTCTTGCGCAACACAAATGAGAGTCGGGCTGCTTGACCCCCACGGCGATTGCTGCTAGTGTACTAGCATGTGCTAATCGAATAGCACGTTGGGGAGGTTCGGATGCAAATCGGAACGCAACTCGGCCGCAGGGAGCGCCAGATCATGGAGGTTCTTTACCGGCTCGGAAAAGCTAGCGTAGCGGAAGTACTAGCGGAATTGCCGGATCCTCCCAGCTATTCGGCTGTTCGTGGAATGCTGGCCCTGCTGGAGGACAAGGGACACGTCCGTCACAAACGGGCGGGGATGCGTTACATCTACACGCCGGCGGTCGCTCCCGCAAAGGCGCGGCAGTCGGCTCTGCGGCAGTTGGTATCCACATTCTTCGCGGGGTCGCCCACGGCCGCCGCGGCTGCACTTCTGGAAATGTCCGGCGAGGAGTTGAGCGCCGGGGAAAGAGATCAACTGTCGGCATTGATTGCCCGGCGTGAAAAGGAAGGACGGTGAGTATGCCGTTTGCATTCCGTGCCCTCTTGTTTGCGGTGTTCTGGAAATCCGGCGTTGCGTTGGGCGCCGCGCTCTGTATCGCTCAGGTGCTAAAGAACCGGTCGGCCGATCTGCGCCGCCTGGTATTCTCCACCACCATCGTCGCCATGTTTGCCGCTGCGGCAGTGGCGCCTGCTTTGCCGCGCTGGACAGCGGTGACTCCTCTGTGGTTTCACTCTCACCGTGCCCTGCCGCCGGCTGTAGCCGGGCGATCGCCGGCTTCGCCAACGGCCGGCGATACCGCGGCAGTTGCAGCGCCTGCCAGCGCGCGGGTGCAACTACAAACTTCATCTCGCCGGATCGATCTGGAGACGTGGTTGGTTCCCCTGATCTGGTTGGCAGGCTCGGCGATGCTGTTGGCGCGATTCGCCGTCAGTTTGGCCGGGCTGTACCGGGTAGGGAAGGCGTCGAATGCGGTGACCGACCCCGGTACGCTCGCGCATGCAGTGCGGTTCGGCCGGCGCGTTCGGATGTTGGAAAACGATGCGATTGGGGCTCCCGTAACCTGGGGAATCGTGCGGTCCGTCATTCTGGTCCCGGCAGGTTTCGCAGAGTTGCCGCCGGAAAGCCGCGATGCGGTGATCCGCCACGAACTGGCGCACATTCAGGCGCACGACTTTCTGATGCGCGGGCTGACGGAGATCGCTCGCGCGCTGATTTGGTTTCAGCCTCTCATGTGGACGGTGCGGCGGCAATTGCGCGAGGAGCAGGAACTGGCGTGCGACAACCGCGTCCTGGCGGAGGGGGGAAAGCCTTCCGCCTACGCGAAATTGCTGATGGAGTGGCATGCCCGTAGGGGAATGGACTCTGGGATTGCGGTTGGAATTGCGCACCAGAGTTGCCTGACGCGGCGGTTATATGCGCTGCTCGATCCGGACCTCAGGCGCGACACGGTGGCGCGCGCGGGAGTAGCCAGTGCGTTATTTCTGGCGCTCGCAGGGGCGTTTCCGCTTGCGGCCATCAGTTTTACGGAGGCCACACCTGCTTCGCCGGCGCAGCAAGCTCAGTCGCACGCGGGGCAGTCCACTGCGGAGCCCGCTGCGCGCCCGCGGTTCGATGTGGTTTCGATTAAGCCATGTAAGCCGGGCGGTGCGAGCGGTTTTCCCGACGAAAGCTCAGCTCCGGGCAGGCTGCGAATCGACTGTGACGTTCTGGCCGACGCCAATTCCACCGGCTTGATTCAGGCGGCGTACAACAGGTATGCAAGCGGCCGCCTGACTTCCACGAGAGTAATTCCCATCGAGGGCGGACCGGATTGGATCCACTCGGAAAAGTACGAAATCGACGCCAGGGCGGACGGGAACCCGAGCATCTCGATGATGGAGGGGCCCATGATGCAGGCCATCCTCGAGGACCGTTTCAAGCTCACACTTCATCGGGAGATCAGGCTAGGAGCCGTTTATGAACTCACGGTGGGCAAAGGCTCTCCGAAATTAACGCCGGTCCCGGAGGGAAGCTGCATTCCCCTGGTCCTGGGCGCCCCCCTGCCGGTGTTGACGGAAGGCCAGCAACTTTGCAGAAACGTGGTCTCGCTTCGGGGCTCAGTGGACATCGCGGGCGGTACGCTCTCGATGTTGGCCGACTCGCTTGCCAGGATCCTGGGGCGGCCGGTGATAGACAAGACCGGAATTACAGGTAAGTTCGAGATACACCTGGCATTTACACCCGAGAATTTCGCGGCGACCCAACCGGGCATGGCTGGTCCGGACGCGCCCCCCGCGGCGCCAGTGAATCCCGGCCTGTTTCAAGCCATTCAGGAACAACTCGGGTTACGGCTTGTGCCGGCGAAGGGCCCCGTGGACGTGTTGGTGATCGATCACATCGAGAGGCCATCGGCAAACTGAAACAACCACCGGCCGCGCAAGCGCGGCACGACATCGCGGCTCGGTAACCTTTCTTTGCCGGTGGAGTATCCATGAGAGGAGCGAAGCCATGAGACTGTTCTTTTACTGGGAGCAACTGCTCCAGGATGTCCGCTATGGCGTGCGCATGATGGTGGCGCGGCCCCTCTTCCCGGCCGTGGCAGCCCTCTCGCTGGCGCTAGGGATTGGAGCGAACGCGGCTATTTACAGTTTCATCGACGCGATTCTGCTGCGCGCCCTGCCGGTGACCGATCCCGGGTCGCTGGTGGCGCTGAAGTGGCACAGCAAGGCGCAGCCTGCCGTTGCGCGGAGCCTGAACGGCGATATCGTCAAAGACGCGAGAACCGGATTCACCGCCGATGGTTTCCCTTACGCTGCCTGCGAATTGCTGCGCAACTCGAGGATCTTCGCATCCGTGTTCGCGTTCAGCGCGGCGGGGCGCCGAAACCTGGCGATCGGAGACGCGGACAGTCTCGCCAACGGGGAATACGTGTCCGGCGAGTTCTTCGCGGGCCTCGGGATCACTCCCGCCGCGGGGCGCGTGCTCTCGCCGTCGGATGACCGCGCCGGGGCTCCCCCGGCTATGGTTTTCGATTACCAGTACGCCGAAAGCCGCTTCGGGGATGTCTCCCGCGCTGTAGGCCGGACAGTACGGGTTGAAGATGTGCTTTTCACTGTGGTCGGCGTCGCACCACCGGAGTTTTTCGGGACCGACCCGTCCAGCCGCCCGGATTTCTATGTTCCGCTGCATGCCGAACCGCTGATGGACCCGCTATCCTTGACCGGGCTCGATCCGAACCGGAAGTTTACCGAAGACACGTTTTACTGGGTGCGGTTGTGGGGGCGCCTGCAACACGGTGTCACGATGGACCAGGCGCAGCTTTCGCTGGCCCCGGTGTTCCGCCGTTTTGTAGAAGCCAGCGCAGCCACCGATAAAGAACGCACGGATCTCCCTGCCCTCCTCTTGCAGGAAGGCGCCGGCGGGTTGGACCGGCTGCGCCGTCAGTATGCCAAGCCCCTTTACGTCCTGATGACGATGGTGGGACTGATTCTGGCGATCGCGTGCGCCAATATCGCCAATCTCCTGCTGGCGCGAGCTACTGGCCGGCAGCGTGAAATCGCGCTCCGGCTGAGCCTGGGCGCGGACCGCGGCCGCCTGGCGCGGCAGTTGCTGACCGAATCGGTGCTGCTGAGTTTGGCGGGTGGCGCGCTGGGCCTGGGCTTCGCAGTGTGGGGGATTCGCGGGTTGACTGCACTCATTGGGAACGGACGTGAGAACTTCACGCTGCATGCAACCTTGAACTGGCACGTGCTCGCCATCGGCTTAGCACTGTCGCTGGTGACGGGGATACTGTTCGGCCTCGCTCCCACGCTTCGCTCGACGCGCGTCGATCTGAACCACTTGCTCCGGCAGACGCGCGCCGGCGCGCCACCTCTGCGTTTGTTCGCGCGCCTACACGTCCGCCCCAGCCAGGCACTGGTGATTTCTCAAATCGCGATATCGCTCCCTCTTCTAATGACCGCAGGCCTCTTCGTGCGCACGCTCAGTAATCTGAATGCTGTCAATCTCGGATTCAACAGCGAACGGGTCCTCCTGATCAGTCTGAACGCGCGGCAGGCTGGATACAGGGACTCGGCATTGGTGCGATTTTACGAAGAGGTGAGGGCGCGTCTCAGCAGGATCCCCGGCGTGCGTGGAGTGAGCGCGTCCAATCTCGCGTTGATCTCCGGCTCTGAGAGCAGCACCAGCGTCAAGCTGCCCGGCTATACCGGCAAGAGCCGGCCGGCATCCTTCTTATACGTGGGGGCCGGCTTCTTTTCGAACATGCAGATTGGGGTTCTTCTTGGGCGTGAAATTGACGAGCGAGACGTGGACCGGGGCACCGGTGTCGCGGTTGTCAACCAGGAATTTGCACGAACCTACTTCACCGGCGAAAGCCCCATCGGGCGGCATTTCCGCATGGGCATGCTGGGCGCGCTTCCGGATCTTGAGATTGTCGGTGTGTCCCGGGATGCCCGGTCCAATTCGTTAAAGCAGGACATTCCACCGACGGTATACCTGCCTTACTCGACCAACTTGATTACGCTGCAGGGCGGGATGGTATTCGAGGTGCGTGCCGCCGGCGACCCGAATGCGATTGCGCAAGCCGCGCGCGCGGCAGTCCGGCAGTGTGATGCGAATGTGCCTATTTCCGACGTTTCGACGCAAGCCCAGCACATCGATCAGGCCATGAGCCAGGAGCGCACATTTGCGACGCTGTGCACCTGTTTCGCCCTGCTCGCGGTGCTGATCGCCTGCGTGGGTTTGTATGGGACCATGGCATACACCGTTGCGCGCCGCACCAGCGAAATTGGAATTCGAGTGGCTCTGGGGGCGCAGCGCCGCAGCGTGGTCTCGATGGTGCTTGGTGAAGCGATGGCGATGGCGACAGTTGGTCTCGGCATCGGAATATTTGCGACCATCGCGGCCTCGCGCGTGTTGGAGACGTTCCTGTTCGAGGTCAAACCGAACGACCCGATGGTATTAGCCGCAGCCGTCGCAATCCTGCTCGGAGCCGTGCTCGCGGCCAGCTATGGTCCCGCGTTGCGCGCATCACAGGTGGAGCCGTGGGCTGCGCTTCGCGAAGATTAGTTGCCGTCACTTCGGCGAAAGTTGTTGCTGCAAACCGAGACGGTCAATGGTCGCCCAACGCTCCACCATCCTGCCGTCGCGGATACGCCAGAACACCATCCCGGTGAAGGAGACCGTGCGATTCGAGGGCGGGAAGGGCATCATCGGCAGCACACCCCGATGCGTTCCGGTCCATCGGGCGCGTACGGCTACGCGATCGCCTTCCGCCACAATGTCCTCAATTTCGATTCGCAGGTCGGGAAATGCGGCGAGCAGCAGAGCGCCGAACTGCAGCACGGGTTCCGGGCCGGGCGGCGTCCCTGGAGGCATCTCGTGGTCCAGAAAATCGGGCGCCAGTTGCTTCCTGATCGCCTCAGCATCTCGCTTCTGCAGGAAGGATTCGTAGTGCTCCAGTACGAGCTTCCTGTTCTCCTCGCTGGTCATCCGTTTCCTCGATCGCCTAATCCCATTATCCGCCGCTCCGCCACAATGGATGCTATTCACGCGCTCGATGCGCGGCGTTTTGTACTAAGAACCGCGGTCTATATTTATCGACCATGCGGAAAAGGTCCCGGCGAAGATTAGATATGGCGCGCTTCGCGCGCCTCTGGATTTTGGCCATTTCACCGTTAGTCTGCGAGCAGTCGCGCGCCGCGCCACTCGACAGGAAGGGTTCCTGCCGGCACGTGGCAACAGGAATCTTTCCTGTTGCGGCGAGCAGAACTCGCCCATTGGCGCGCTTCGCGCGCCTGGTACCGGCCGGGAGGCCGGTACCTACCGGAAATCGTGGGAGTTGGCTGTTGCTCCGGCTCGCAGCGGCTCGATGTGGATTGCCTTGACCGAGATTACTCCGTCCAGGTTTTGCAGTTCACCATCGATCAGCAGGAAGGGCTCGGCTAATACTTCGAATTTGTAGCGGTCGAACGTGTCCGGGGTGACGATCGCGTTCATGATGCCGCTTTCGTCTTCCATGCTGAGGAACACAAATCCATTCGCCGTTCCCGGGCGCTGCCGCACGATCACCGCTCCCGCAATCCGCACCCGCTTGCCGTTGCGTACGCGGGGCAGCCGGAGAGCCGGGGTCACGCCGAGCGCATTCATCTCCGCGCGCCGGTATGCCATGGGATGGCGGCCGACAGTGAGTCCGGTGCCGCGATAATCCGCCCATAGCCGCTCTTCGGTTTCCATTGAGCGCAGCGGCGAAGGCCCTGTCTCCTCCAACTGCTCCAGCAGCGGACCGACTGGCAGCACCGCTCGCTGCGTCTGCCACAGCGCGTCGCGACGGTGAATGTTTTCGAGCGCGTTCAAGGCGCCGATCTCCGCCAGCCGGTTCATTTCATCCTTGCGCAGTTCCGGGACGCGCACCGCCAGATCGTCGATGCTGCTGAACGGCCGCGCACGCACGATCGCCCGGCCCGCTTCCTCGCGCAGACCCTTCGCGTATCGTAAGCCCAACCGCAGCGCGCCGCCTTCGATCGTGCACTCCCATTGCGACCGGGTTACATCCACCGGCAGCACACGCAACCCGTGCCGCTGCGCATCCTTAATCAGGATCGCCGGCGAATAAAAACCCATCGGCTGGTTGTTCAACATGGCGCACGTGAACGCCGCCAGGTAATGGCACTTCAGATACGCGCTGGCATACGCCAGCAGCGCGAAGCTGGCGGCGTGCGATTCGGGAAATCCGTACAGCGCGAAGGACGTAATGGCGTGCACGATAGTATCCTGCACATCGCCCACAATGCCGTTGCGGGCCATTCCTTCGCGCAGCTTCACCTCGATATCGGCCATGCGCTTCTCGCTGCGTTTGAACCCGAAGGCCCGCCGCAACTCCTCGGCTTCGCCTCCTGAAAAACTTGCCGCGATCATCGCGATGCGCAGCAACTGTTCCTGAAACAGCGGCACGCCGAGCGTCCGCCGCAGCACAGGCTCGAGCGACGGATGCAGGCAGTCGGGCGCTTCCCTGCCCTGCCGCCGTTTCAGGTACGGGTGCACCATCTTTCCGACAATAGGGCCGGGCCTGATGATCGCCACCTGCACGACCACGTCATAAAAACGCCTGGGCCGCATGCGCGGCAGCGACGCCATCTGCGCCCGGCTCTCCACCTGAAACATGCCCACCGTATCGGCCTTCTGCAGCGCATCGAAGACGGCGGGGTCGTCCTGCGGCAGATGCGCCAGGTCCACGGTCTCGGCATAATGCTCGGGAATGAGCTTCAGCGTGTCTTCGATGACGGCCATCATGCCGAGCCCCAGCAGGTCCACCTTCACCACGCCCATATCCGCGCAGTCTTCCTTGTCCCACTGCACCACCACGCGGCCGGGCATGGTCGCCGGCTCCAACGGCACGACGGAATCGAGCTGCTCCTGGCAGATCACCATGCCGCCGGAATGCTGGCCCAGGTGACGCGGCAGATCCTGCGCCATCTGGTACAGCTCGAAAAATTTGCGCACGCGCGGGTGATTGAGGTCGAAGCCGGCCTCGCGAAATTGGCGTTCCGTGGTATCTTTCGGGTCCTTCCACTCCCACGCGCGCACAAGGCCGCTGAGCCGCTCGACGGATTCGATCTGGAACCCGAGCGCCTTGCCCACTTCCCGCGCCGCGCTGCGTCCGCGATACGTGATTACGTTCGCCGTCATGGCAGCGCCCAGTTTTCCGAAACGCTGATAGACGTATTGAATGGCGCGCTCGCGCTTATCGCCGCTGGGCAGGTCGAGATCGATATCGGGCCACTCGTGGCGCTGTTCGGAGAGGAAGCGCTCAAACAGCAGGTCCATGCCGACGGGGTCGACTGCGGTGATTTCGAGCGCGTAGCAGACCGCGCTATTCGCCGCCGACCCGCGACCCTGCACGAGAATATCGTTCTCACGGCAGAAGCGCACGATGTCCCAGACGATCAGGAAGTAGCCTTCGAGTCCCAGATGGATGATCAGGTCCAACTCGCGCGCGATCTGCTTGCGTGCACGCTCGGAATAAGGCTGATAGCGGCGGCGCGCGCCCTCTTCCACGCGTTTGCGCAGGAAGGTCGCCATGGTATCGCCCTCCGGCACCGGATAGCGCGGAAACTCGTAGCCGAGATCCTCCAGCGTGAACTCGAGCCGCGATGAAATTTCGAGCGTGTTGGAGATGGCTTCCGGCAAATCGGCAAACAGCCGCGCCATCTCTTCCGGCCGCTTCACATGCCGCTCGGAATTGCGCTCCAGCAGCCGGCCGGCCGTCTTCAGCGTGACTTTGTTGCGAATACAGGTGAAGACATCGAGCAGTTCCCGCTGCGCGCGCACCGCGTACGCCGGACCGTTCGATGCCACCACTCCGATCCCAAGTCGCCGCGAGCGCTCCACGATTTCCTGATTGCGAGCCTCTTCCTCGCGATTGAAATGCCGCTGCAGTTCACCAAAAACGTGAGTGCGGCCGAAGATATTGACGAGGCGCTCATCCGGAGAGCGTGTAACGCAAATGAGGCCGCGAGCGTATTCGGCGATCTCGTCCAAGGTGATGGCGCCCTCGCCCTTCTTCGCGCGCAATTTCATGCGAGTCACCAGGCGGCACAGGTTGCGATAGCCTTCGCGATTCTCCACCAGCAAGGGATACGAATGCCCGTTGGTGCAAGTCAGTTCAGACCCGATATGAGCCCGCACGCCGGCCTTCTTAGCAGCCATGTGAAAGCGCACGGCGCCGTATACGCCGTTGCGGTCCATGATGCCCATGGCAGGCATGTCATAAGCGGAGCAAGCGCCGGCGAGTTCCTCAGGAAGACAGGAGCCTTCGAGGAAGCTGAAAGCCGAGCGTGCGAGAAGCTCTACGTACATGGTGCTGGTTCGAGAGGCATTGCAGATTTACCACAGAGACACAGAGGACGCAGAGAGGTCACAGAGAAAACGGTTTTTGCCGCGTCAATCATAGCTGCCTTCCACGAACCACCCTCTCTCTTCACAGAACAAGCGGTACAGCGCTCCATCGCTGAGCGCCACGTCCCACTCATCGCGACTCCATGCCTGCGCCGTCCACCAATCTCCCGAGCTGCGCCATGGACCTGCCAGTTCCAGCACCTTGCCTCGAATTCCTTCCGCCGACACAAACCCTGGCTGCCCTGCGCTTAACATCACTCGCGCCAATCGCGGTGGGCGATACATGCGCAGTGCAAGTCGCGTGGATGCCGGCCGCGCTACCGCCACGCCGCCACCGGTGGGCGCTGCCGCCATTCGCCAACCCTCCGGGCGATGCGTATCCAGCAATTCCGGCCAGCCCACGCGTTGCTCTCCGACAATCGCTCGAATGCGCGCCAGCGTCAGCTCCAACTTCACCGGCTCCGGCGCGGCCGGAACATACAGGCCGCTTTGCGCCGCTTGCGGCTTCACCGGATTCGCCTGCATCCAGACGTCGATCACGGGGCGCACCGGCGGATGCGCTTCCAGATCGAGTTGCCAAAGCTTCAAAAACGCTTTCGCATCGGTGCTCGGCACAGGCAATCGCAGCGTGCGCTCATGGACGCCGCCGGCCTCGAGCTTCAACCGCAGCCGCAACTCGGTGGTCGCCAACGCACGGGTCGCCAGCCGCGTGCATAAGCCGTTGATCAGCCGCGCCAGGATGAACGCCAGCGGCTCCAGCAGTTCCACGGGATAATCCAGTTCCACGGCATCTTCGAACAGCAGCGGTTCGTCGATGGCCGCCAGCTTCCGTTCCGCCTCGCCGCGCGCCAACTCCCTCAGCCGCAGCCCCTCAGGCCCCAACCGTTCGGCGATCCCCAGCGGCGGCAGCGCGCCCAATTCGTGCAATCGCCGTATGCCCCACCGCTCCAGCGTTTCCGCCAATTCCGCCGACGGCGCCAGAATACTCACCGGCAGCGGCGCTAAAAACTTGGCCTCGTCGCCATACGGAATCACACTCACCCCGGCAAACCCGCGAGCCGCGCAGATCGCCGCGTCGGGATTGCTCGCCAGCGCGAGCCTCGCTTCCACGCCAACTTCACGCATCCGGCGAGCGATGGCCGAAGCAATCTCCTGCGGCAGTCCAAACAGACGGTCGAGCCCCGAAACATCGAGCGTCACCGTGTCCGCGCTCGTCTGCTCCACAAGGGGCGAGAACTCCGCCGCAATTGCCGTCAGATTGCCCGTTCCATGCATACACGCGAACATGGCTACCCTCGCCCCTTCGCCTCAAAGCGCGCGGCCACGGCCCGCCCCGGTTTGCGCCGCGCCACCTCCACGCCGATGCCCCGCAGCAGCCGCGAGGTGCCGCGAGCGCCGCTCCACTCCCCATTGGCCCGGGAGCATTCCAGCATCAGCGACGCGCACGTTTTCGCGTTCGATTGCCGCGCCACGCTCACCAGCACCGCCGGCGTATGCTCCACTGCGCGGCGCATACGAAACCACGACGTCAGCGAGATCCGGCGCACCCCGGTCGCAGGCGTTTCGCTGAAATCCAGCGCGATGACGCCGAAACCGCCGCCCTGAATCAGCAGGTCCGCCGACCGCAGCGCCTGCTCCGCGCTATGCCCGCAGCGAACCCAGAGCAGGTGCTCCAGGCGCACCCCGGCCGCGGCGGCCGATGGGGGGTCGAATGCATCTTCGGCATCCACCACGGCACACACTTCGCCGCGCGCTGTCGCGGACGCCAGAATGGAATGCAGCAGGCTCGTGCGCCCGCTCGACGGCGGCCCGAAAATCTCCGTCAAAGCCCCGCGCGGCAAGCCACCGGTGGCGATATCGACCCCTGAAACGCCTGTGGGCGCAAGCTCTGGAGCGCGGCGCGACTGCCAATCGAACTGCCCGCCGAGCAGCGATTCAAAATCTTTTCTGAGGACAGCCGCGCCCATTAATTCGCCTTTTATTCGCCTGCACTCTATTTTTACCGGAAGGCTCGGGCGGCTGTCAATCCCCTCTTGTCAGCGGCGCCTCTCGTTGCAATCTCTCGATTTGTAGCGTAGACTCCAGATATGGAGAGACTCCCCCGGCCCCGGCCGGTTCCCGGCCCCACTGCGATTCCGCCCGTCGCCCCCGACCGGCGCCGCGATCCCAAAGTTCGCAAGCAGATGTCTGGCCCCGCCTTGCGAACATTTTTTCAACTCGCCGCAGCGTGGAAGCTCACCGGCGACGATCAGCGCGCGCTGTTAGGCTGGCCCGCCGAATCCACCTTCTATAAATACAAAGCGGGCGATGCGGGCACTCTCTCCTATGACACGCTCATCCGCATCTCGCTCCTGCTCGGCATCTATAAGGACCTGCAGATTCTCTACCCCGACGCCGCACTTGCGGATAGATGGGTGCACCTTCCCAACTCTAACCCGCTCTTCGGCGGCCGCCCCGCGCTTGACTACCTCAAGGACGGTGGAATCGATGCCCTTTATCAACTTCGCCGCCTACTGGATGCGCGCCGCGGCGGCTGGAACTGATGCACCTGAGCGACACCTGCCGGCTGGTTCCGAGCCGCTACCCCACAGTCGGCATTCTCGATCGCATCGCCACACCCGAAGACCTGCCCTACATTTTTGAGCTTGAAACCTGGACCAACGACCGTATTTCCAACGAGCTCGGGATCATCCATCGCATACCGCCCGACGAATGGGTGGTGGGCCGGCCGATGGCGAGCGTTATCATGGCGGCGTTCTGCCATCCTCGCCCTACCGGCGGTCGCTTCAACTCCGGCGACCGAGGCGCCTGGTATGCAGCGCTCGATCTTGCCACCGCCCACGCCGAAGTCGTTTATCACCGCACGCGGGAACTGGAAGAAATCGGGGTCTTCGACACGCGCGTGCAGGTCCGGCTGTATCAGGCGGATTTCGACTGCGCGTTCCAGCAAATCGCTCCGCGCACGCCGAATCGTGCCGCGCTGCTCGACCCCGACTCCTACACGGCGAGTCAGGCATACGCGCGAGAGTTGCTGGAATCGGGGGCGAATGGCATTCTTTACCCGAGTGTGCGCCGCCCCGAAGGACGCTGCGTCGCCTGCTTCCGGCCGAAGCGAGTGCTGAATGTGAGACCGGGAGTGCACTTCGAATATCGATGGAACGGGGCGAGCAGGCCGGAGATCCGCAAGCTAGTGCCTCTGCGGTAGACTTGCGGCATCGCATCTCACCGCAGAGACGCAGAGGAACGCAGAGATTCACAGAGAACACATAAGGGCGACGCTGGCCGGAGATCCGCAAGCCGGCCTCCGCGGTAGAGTTGCGGCATCGCATCTCACCGCAGAGACACAGAGGAACGCAGAGGTTCACAGAGAAAACCTAAGGAAGGTGGTTTTCGTTTTCTCTGTGATCTCTCTCTCGTCCTCTGCGTCTCCGTGGTGAATCCGCGCTGCCTCTATATACGATGAAATGCCTTTAGGATCTCCCGCGTGGAGTAGTGCATCGCGATCGGCCGTCCGTGCGGACAACTCATCGGACAGTCCGTTGCCGCCAACGCCCGCAGCAGCCATTCCATCTTCGCCGCGTCGAGGCGCATGTTGATCTTGATTGCCGCTCGGCACGCTATTGATGCGCAGATGTTCCTGCGCAAATCATCGAGTGACGAACCACGCAGTTCGCCCTCGGCGACCTCCAGAATCTCGAACAGCACCTTTTCCAGATCCGCTGGACCGACTGCCGCGGGCGCCGCCTTCACCGCGATCGTCCGATTTCCGAACGGCTCCGTCTCAAACCCCGACGCATGCAACTCCTCCGCAATTCGCGCGTAGTCGATCTGCTGTTCCGGCGTCAACTGCACGATCAGCGGCATCAGCAATCGCTGCATTTCCACTCGCCCCGCGGCCCGTTGCTTCATCACCTGCTCAAACAGAATCCGCTCATGCGCCACGTGCTGATCGATGATCCACAATCCATCGCGTCCCACCGCGATGATGAAGCTCTCGTGAATCTGCCCGAGCGGGCGCAAATCGCTCAGCGACGATAGCGACATCTCCGGCGCGGGAATCGCTTCCGGCGGAAATTCGCCGTGCGGATCGTGCGCCGAAAGCCGCCGCATCAACTTGCCCGACGGGGGCGGACCGGGCGTCACCTCTAGCGGCGGCGCACTGAAATCGAGCCGCGGCTCAGGAGCCGCGGCCGGCCGCAGCGAAAACTCCGGCAGAGCCGCCGTCGCCGGCGCTTCCACCAGCGTCTCCGCCACCGGAGCGTCATTCGCCAGCATTTGGCTGAACTCCGAATATGGCAATCGAGCCGCCGCCTGTTCTGCGACAGCCGGCGGACGCGGCGAAAACGTGGGCGCGGGCCGGCTCTCCATCAATCGTTCGCGTAATGAATCCCGCACGAAGTCATGCACGAACGAGCCGTGCCGGAACCGCACTTCGGTCTTCGAAGGGTGCACATTCACGTCCACCTCTTCGGCATCGCACTCCAGAAACAGCAGCGCGAACGGATAGGCGCTCGGCGGCATCAGGTTGTGGTACGCCGACGAAATCGCATGCAGAATCAGCCGGTCGCGAATCAGCCGCCCGTTCACAAAAATGTAGATGGAATTGCGATTCCCCTTCTGCACCTGAGGCCGCGAGAAAAAACCGTTCAAGCGAAACAGATGGGTGGGCGCTTCGTCCGGCTCGCGCCGGTATTCCGCGATCGCTTCCGAGGGCGGCAGCGAAGGCGGAATCAGCAGAATCTCCTTCTCCCGATTCCCAACCTCCACCAGTTCATCGAGCACCTGGCTGCCGAACACCTGGTAAACCCGCTCTTTCATCGACTCCACGGGCGTTACGTACAGCAGTTCCGCACCCGCACTGGTCAATTGAAACGTCTTATCGGGATGCGCCAGACTGTAATGAGTCACAAGCGACGCTACATGCGCGAGTTCTGTTTGCTCTGTGCGCAAAAATTTGCGGCGCGCCGGCACATTATAGAAAAGGTCGCGGACCGTGATGGTGGTGCCGCCGCCGAGCGCCGCCTCGTCGCACCGCAGCATCTTGCCGCCGGCGATTTCGATGGTCGTCCCGGTGGTCTCTTCGGCGGATCGTGTTTCCAGCAGCAGCCGCGACACCGACGCGATCGACGGCAGCGCCTCGCCGCGAAACCCGAGTGTCGCGATGGAGAGCAGATCCTTCACATCGCGCAGCTTGCTGGTGGCGTGGCGCTCGAAGGCGAGCAGCGCATCGTCGCGCAGCATGCCGCAGCCATCGTCCACAATGCGGATGAGGCGGCGGCCTCCGGCTTCGACTTCCACGCGTACTTCCCTGGCCCCGGCATCAAGGGAATTCTCGAGCAGTTCCTTCACTACGGACGCCGGACGCTCCACGACCTCGCCCGCGGCGATCTTGTTCGCCACTTGATCCGGAAGGATGCGGATGCGGCCCATGCGTCACCAATATAACGTGATAACGCAGCCTTTACCTGCCGGGCGGTTTTGGCAGTCGCGCTCCGCGCGACCCGACAGGAAGGATTCCTGTCGGCACGTGACACCAGGAATCTTTCCTGGCGTGACGCGCTACGCGCGCCTCTCGGCTTCCCGCCCGCTCAATCCCGCACAACACACATGCCAACTTTGCTCTGAATAGGACATTTCTATTCCGCCGCGCCCCTCAATTCGTTGACCTCGCTCCGACGAGCGCGATATAAACGTTTCGAGCGCGAGAGGGGGGACATGTCCACTTACGAAAAACTAGCCCACGACGCCTACAAATATGGCGACGAATTCGTTAACCGGGCGCCTGCGATCGCCTCGCAAATCGGCATTCCCGCCGAATGGCTGCTGGCGATCATCGCTCTGGAAACCAGCGACTTCAAGGCCTCGGGACCGCCATGGGGAGGCCGAAACCCCTTCGACCACGGCGGAGGCATCATCGGCTTCACAGGAGCCGACGGTGGGGCTTGGGAACACATGACCCCGACGCAACAGCTCGATCTCCTTCCCGCCTACTTTACGCGGCTCAAGGCTAAGCTCGATATCTCAACGTTCAGGTCTCCCATCGAGGCTTATTTTTTGGTCAGGGCGCCGGGAGGATTGTTAATGGGCCCGCGAGACACCCGTGTCGGCGGCAAAATAGACTGGGGCGGCAGCCGGGGCATTCAGAACGCCACCAGACAGGACGTCGTGGACATCGCAACAAGAATCTTCAAAGAGCACGGACTCACTTGGAGCGAGCCTACAGTCGGCATGGAAGGGAAATGGTCCGTAAGAATCGGACCGTGGCTCGGAATGTTCGTATTTAAGTCCGACGGATATGTCTGGTATGCGACCGATAACCGGCGAAGCGCTGCGCCCGGTTTCCCTACCGCTGAGCCGGAAATCGCAGAATCCGACCGCACCTACGGGCATTGGGAAAAAGTAGGAGCAAGCGTTCGATGGCGGTTCGGCGCGAAGGGGAACGTCTATAGCGACATTCGCAGGTGGGAAGCTCCCTTGGCGGCCCCGGCCCCAGGCAAAAAATGGGACGTCACCATCAGACCGGTAGGCCAAGGGTTCGCCAAAATGTGGAGAGGTTCCCCGGAACCGGCCCTCACCGCCGCCGGCACAACTACCTAAACCGGGCGCGCTCCGCACGATCCGGCAGGAAGGATTGCTGCCGGCACGTCAAACCATCAGGTTCAGTATTTCAACTGTGATAACCTGAAATTTCCACGTGTGCCGTCGCGTGTCAGCGAAGCTCTCGTATTACGAACCTATCCTCTGAAAGAGGCCGACCTCGTCGTCAGTTTCTTCACCCGGGATCAGGGTAAGTTGCGCGGTATAGCCAAGCGGGCGCGGCGTCCGAAAAGCAGTTTCGGCGCGGGCCTGGAGCGCTTGTCGCACGTGCGTATGGCGTACTTTCAGCGCGAAAACCGGGAACTGGTGAGCCTGGATTCCTGCGAATTGATCCATTCCCAATTCGCCCTGGTTTCCGATTACTGGACAGGAGTGGCGCTGGATTTTTTCGCCGAAGTGAGCGAGCAGATGATGCCGCTTTCCGAGCCGAATGAGAAGTACTTTCGGCTGCTGCTGGCGGTACTTGAGTTTTTGAAAGCGGCGGATGAAAGCGCCGCGTGGCGCGCGGTGACTTACTTCGCGTTATGGGCTGTGAAGCTCTCCGGCTGGTTGCCGGAATTGAATGTGTGCCTGAGTTGCGGCAGCGCGCTGGAGGAACCCGGCGAACGGGCGTTCTTCAGTCGCGGACGCGCCGGCTTGATTTGCGGCCACTGCCGCGGCGCGGGGATGGGGTACAACTGGGAATTGAGCGCGGATTCACGATCGACGGCGGCCGAGATGTTGCGCACACCCGTGGCGAACCTCTCGCTCACGCAGTGGAGCCAAACCACTGCCGCGGACCTGCGCCGGTTTCTGGTGCAGCAGATCGAAGCGCACGCGGAACGCCGTCTCATCACCGCTCCGCTGCTCATCGATGCCTGGCCCGCGGCGGCCGGAAACTAACCTGACATGCAATCTTTTCAAGACATCATCTTCAAGCTCAAAGCCTACTGGGCCGACCGCGGCTGCATCATTCAGGAGCCCTACGATGTCGAAGTGGGCGCGGGCACCATGGTTGCCGAGACGTTCCTGCGGGTGCTCGGGCCGGATGCGTATCGCGTCGCGTATGTGCAACCCAGCCGCCGGCCGGCGGACGGCCGTTACGGCGACAATCCGAACCGCCTCTACAAACATTCACAGTTGCAAGTGATCCTCAAGCCCTCGCCGGCGGACATTATCGAGCAGTATCTCGGCAGCCTGGAAGCGATCGGTATCGATCTGCGGAAGCACGACATTAAGTTCGAAGAAGATAACTGGGAGGCGCCGACGCTCGGGGCGTGGGGCATCGGCTGGCAGGTGATGCTGGACGGGTTGGAGGTCACGCAGTTCACCTACTTCCAGCAGTGCGGTGGCATCGATCTGGAAGTGGTTCCCGCTGAAATTACATACGGGCTGGAGCGGCTCACCGCGTTTCTGCAGGTGAAGGATAGCGTTTACGACATCGAGTGGACCAAGGGCTTCACGTACCGCGATGTGCGGTACAAGGACGAACTGCAATACTCGGTCTACAACTTCGAGATGGCGGACATCGCGATGTTGTGGCAGCTGTTCGATCTGCATGAGGCCGAAGCCGCGCGGTTGCTTGGGTTGTACAACGCCAAGGATGCGGCGAAGAAGCGCTTCCCTCTGCTGCCTGCGTACGATCAGGTGCTCAAGTGTTCGAACATCTTTAATACGCTGGATGCTCGCGGCGCGATCAGTGTCACGGAGCGGGTTGGCGTGATTCAGCGCGTGCGCAAGTTGGCGGTGGCGGTTGCGGCGGCGTGGGTCGATCAGCAGAAGGAAGTCGCTGAAGTCGCGGAGGTGGCGCAGTGAGTCGCTTTCGAGGCACATGCGAAAAATCCGGCGCTTCGCACTCAATCCGTTTTTCGAAATACCTTTTACCGCTCCCTGACGGGTTTGTGAAAAAAAACCGGCTGCTGTTCTCGTCGCGCTGCATTCGCCTTTCGATGCACCTTTTACCGCTTCCTGACGGTCGCGGCTCCGTTAGCAGAATCAACTCATACGGAGCCGTGACCGTAAGGGAGCGGCAAACGGTGCCGGGGATACGGAAGCAATTCGATTTTTTCACAACCCCTGACGGAGCGCTAAAAGGTGTAACGGAGGTGGCGCGGTGAGTCTCCCTTTTCTGCTCGAAATCGGCACCGAAGAGATTCCCGATTGGATGATTCCGCAGGCGCTGCAGAGCTTGCGCCTGCAATTCGAAAAGCTGGAAATTCCACACGAATCTCTGCGCATGGACGCGACACCGCGGCGCCTGGTGCTGCGCGCCGAAGGGGTCGTCGAAAAGCAGGCGGATAGCGAAGAACGAGTGATGGGGCCCGCGAAATCCGCTCCTCCGAAAGCGGTCGAAGGCTTCGCCCGCAAGCAGGGACTTCGCGTGGAAGATCTGCAAATCGAATCCACGCCGAAGGGCGAGTATTACTGCTTTACGAAGAAGGCGCGTGGCCGCGAGACCAAGGAGATTCTGGCGCAAGCGCTTCCCGAACTGATTCCGCAAATCTACTTCCCGAAGACGATGTACTGGACCGGCAAGAGCGGTCCGCGCTTCATCCGTCCGATTCGATGGATCGTGGCGCTGCTCGGGGAAGAGGTGGTGCCGTTCGAGCTTGCGGGCGTTCGCAGCGATGCGCTCACGAGCGGGCATCGCCGCCTCGGCGCGAAAGAGATCGTGGTCACCACTGCCGATTACGAGCAGCGGCTGCGCGACCACTTCGTAATTCTCTCGGCCGAAGAGCGGCGCACGAAGATCACCAACGAGCTCGCGGGCGTGCTGGTGAAACCTGACCCGGCGCTGCTCGAAACGCTCGTCTACATCACAGAATTTCCTACGCCGATCACCGGCAGCTTCGACGCGCAATTCCTCGAATTGCCTGAAGAGGTGCTGGTGACGGTGATGCGGCATCACCAGAAATATTTCTCCATCGAAGACCGCGAAGGGAAGCTCGCGCCGCAGTTCGTGGCGGTGATGAACATCGATTCCGACCCCGAAGGCTTCGTGCGCAACGGCAATGAGCGTGTGCTCCGCGCCCGCTTCAACGACGCGCGGTTCTTCTGGGAAACGGACCAGAAGAAGAGCCTCGAGGCGCGCAAGCAGGATCTGGCGAGCGTCACGTTTCAGGCCAAACTCGGCAGCTATCTGGAAAAGACTAACCGCAACGTCGAGCTGGTGAAGGAACTCGGCGGCAATGTTTACGCGCAGCGCGCGGCCGAACTGCTGAAGTGCGATCTCACTACGGAACTGGTCAAAGAGTTCACGGAGCTGCAGGGCGTGGTGGGCGGCCTCTACGCGCGCGTTCAGGGCGAGCCCTCCGAAGTCTGGCAGGCCATCTACGATCAGTACAAGCCGGAGAGCATGGACGATGCGATTCCGCGCAATCGCACCGCACAATTGGTCGCGCTCGCCGACAAGCTCGATACGCTGCGCGGCTGTTTCAAGGCCGGCCTCATCCCGACCGGCTCGCGCGATCCGTTTGCGCTGCGCCGCGCGGCTCAGGGCGTGGTAAAGATTATCGTCGAAGGCAAATTGGAGTTACCGCTCCTCGATCTGATCCGCGGCGACGAAGCGCTCATCAGCTTCTTCGAAGACCGCGTCAAGTTCTACTTCAAAGACATACGCGGCTTCAAGTACGACGAAGTGAACGCCGCGATGGCGGCCGGCTGGAACAACCTGGTGGACCTGGATGCGCGCCTCACGCGCATTCAGAACCTGCGCCCCACGCCGGATTTCGAACCACTGGCAGCCAGCTTCAAGCGCATACGCAACATTCTGGAGCAGGCTAAATTCGCGGGCGGCGGCACGATCGACGAAGCCCTCCTCGAACCCGGACCGGAGCGCGACCTCTACGATGAGTCTCGACGCATCGCGGGCCAGCCCATCGAGAGCACCATCTCGCGGCTGCGTCCCAAGGTGGACCTGTTCTTCGACAAAGTTTTGGTAAACGCGCCGGATCCGAATGTCCGGCAAAACCGTTTGACGCTGCTCAACACGCTGTTACGTGAATTTTCCACGATAGCGGACTTTTCGGAAATTGTTACTACTTCATAGGAGCTAAGAATGAAGAAGTTTGTCTACTCGTTCGGCAATGGAACGGCCGACGGGGACGGAACGATGAAAGACGTGCTCGGGGGCAAGGGCGCCGGGCTTGCGGAGATGTCGCGGGCCGGCGTGCCGGTGCCGCCCGGATTCACGATCTCGACGGAGGTGTGCAACATCTTCTTCGACAACAAGCGCACCGTGCCGCAGGAGATTGAAGACCAGGTGGACACGGCTCTCGCCAAGCTCGAAAAGAGCCTCGGCAAGAAGCTCGGCGATGCCGCCGACCCGCTCCTCCTCAGCGTGCGCAGCGGCGCGAAGTTCAGCATGCCCGGCATGATGAACACGATTCTCAACCTCGGCCTCAACGACGAGACCACCGAAGCATTGGCGCAGAAGACCGGCAATGCGCGGTTTGCGTACGATTGCTACCGCCGTTTTATTCAGATGTTCGGCGAAGTGGCGCTCGAAATCGACATGGAGAAGTTCGACGAAGCCTTCGACGCGCGCAAGCACAAGGTGAAGGCGAAGCTCGATACCGACCTCACGGCCGATGACCTGAAGGCGATCATCGGCGAGTACAAGAAGATCGTCAAGAAGGAAACCAAGAAGGACTTCCCGCAGGACGCCAAAGAGCAACTCACGCTGGCGCGCAATGCCGTCTTCAATAGCTGGTGGAATCCGAAGGCAAGCTATTACCGCAAGATGGAAAAGATCGCCGACAACCTGGGCACTGCCGCGAACGTGCAGGCGATGGTGTTCGGCAACATGGGCGAGACGTCGTGCACCGGAGTCGGCTTCACGCGCGACCCCGGCAGCGGCGAGAAGGTCTTCTACGGCGAGTTCCTGGTGAACGCGCAGGGCGAAGACGTGGTGGCCGGCATTCGCACACCGCAGCCGATCAGCGAGCTGAAGAACTGGAACGAAGCCGTCTACAACAACCTGGTCGAAATCACCAGCAGCCTTGAGAAGCACTACAAGGATATGCAGGATTTCGAATTCACGGTGGAGGACGGCACGCTGTTCATGTTGCAGACGCGCAACGGCAAGCGCACCGGTCCGTCGGCCGTGCGCGTGGCGGTGGAGATGCATCAGGAAGGCCTCATCGATGAGAAGACGGCTGTCCTGCGTGTCGCTCCGCAACAACTCGATCAGCTCTTGCACCCGGTGTTCGACACTGCATCGTTGAAGAAGCTCGTGAAGGTGACCAAGGGCATCGATGCTTCGCCGGGCGCGGCGGTCGGCCGTGTGGCTTTCTCGGCGGATGACGCTGTCGTACTCAGCCAGAAGAGTCCGGTGATTCTGCTCCGCAAGGAAACGACGCCTGACGATATTCATGGCATGGACGTCGCGAAAGGGATTCTGACGGCCATCGGCGGCAAGAGCAGCCACGCGGCCGTGGTGGCGCGCGGCATGGGCCGTCCGTGCGTGGTGGGCGCGGGCGCAATCTCGATCAGCGAGCGGAATAAGGTCGCGACGGCGAAGGTGGGCGATAAGACGATCACCATCAAAGAAGGCGACTGGATCAGCATGAACGGCACGACGGGCGAGGTTTACCTCGGCCAGGCCGAGACTAAGGATCCGGACCCGAATTCGCCGGTATTCGCCAGCTTCATGAAGATGGCTGACAAGTATCGCGGCGGCTTCGGCGTTCGCGCGAATGCCGATATTCCGCGTGACGCGAAGGTGGCGCGTGCCTTCGGTGCCGAAGGCATAGGGCTCTGCCGCACGGAGCACATGTTCTTCGCCGAGGATCGCATCGAGCACATGCAGCACATGATCCTGCAGCGCGACGAAAAGAGCCGCCGCAAGGCTCTCGCGAAGCTGCTGCCCTTCCAGCGCAAGGATTTCGCCGGGCTGTTCGAAGCGATGGATGGCTTCCCGGTCGTGATCCGCACGCTCGATCCGCCGCTGCACGAGTTCCTGCCAAAACGCGAAGAGCTGATGGTGGACGTAGCGACGCTGCCGTACGCCGACATCAAAAAGAAGAAGGAACTGGTCGCGAAGTACGGGCGGTTCGGCGCCGAGGTGAAGAACCTCAAGACGGTGCTGCCAGACCTGCTGCATCGCGTGGAAGAGCTGCACGAGTTCAACCCGATGCTTGGCCATCGCGGCTGCCGTCTTGGGATCACGTACCCGGAGATCACTGAGATGCAGGCGCGGGCCATCTTCGAGGCTGCCGTGCAGGTGGCGAAGAAGGGCAAGAAGGTGATTCCGGAAGTCATGATTCCGCTGATCGGCGGCGTCAAGGAACTGGAGAATCAGAAGAAAATCGTGGTGCAGGTTGCCGAGGAAGTGCTGGGTAAGGCTGGCATGAAGGATCTCAAGTACATGGTAGGTACCATGATCGAGATTCCGCGCGCTGCGCTCACTGCGGATTCGGTGGCGAAGGAAGCCGAGTTCTTCAGTTTCGGCACCAACGATCTCACGCAGACCACGATGGGCCTCTCGCGCGACGACTATACGAAGTTCCAGAAGGACTACGAGGATCGCAAGATTTTCGCCAACGATCCGTTCGGCGTTCTGGACCAGGAAGGCGTCGGCAAGCTGGTGGAAATGGCGGTGAAGCTGGGTCGCGGCACCCGGCCGGACCTGGAGGTTGGAATTTGCGGCGAGCATGGCGGGGAGCCGAGCTCGGTGCAGTTCTGCTACAGGGCCGGGATGAATTATGTGTCGTGCTCCCCGTATCGAGTGCCGATCGCACGGTTGGCGGCGGCGCAAGCTGCGATCTCCGGCGATAAGAGCGAGGCGCAGCGCACGGCGTAATCGCCAGGCAGGAGTGGTGAGTGGGCCGGAGCTTCCGTTTGGGAGGCTCCGGCTTTTTTTGTCTAGGCACGTCGGGGGCGGAGGCGCTTTAGCGGGTCTTGGAGGCGAGGCTCGCGGACGGGATGTCAACGTTCTGGTTGGGCCGGCGGGGGCCGCGGAGGTAGGTCGCAGCAATGCCGGCGATGACCGCGCCGGCGACACCGCCGAGGATGGTCCAGACTACGAGAACCTCGGCGTGGTGCTCGAAGGTGTTACCGCTCCCCTCACCCGTCTGCGAAAAATGCGGCTGCTGTTCTCGTTGCGCTCCATCCGCCTTTCGACGCACCTTTTGCCGCTCCCTCACGGTCACGGCTCCGTTCGTAAGGGAGTAACCATGGCCCTGTGGGCCGCCGATAGAAATGAAAGTCGGCGTAGTGCATCCTGGTATCGGTAGCGGCGCGTTTGAGGTCGGTATTCCGCTCTGGAGATGTTGAGGCCGAAGGGAGTTTGACCCGGAACGCGG
>DATNFO010000068.1:0-7476 GCA_035606355.1 Candidatus Limnocylindrales bacterium
ACTCCGCAAGCAGCCAAACGCCGTGCTCAGAAAATCGCCCGGGAACTGCGAATTCTCGGTTACACCGTCAATATCAAACCCGCTACGGACGCAGCACTCCCATTGTGACTTTCAACGGAGCGGTAAAAGGTGCCCGGGACACGAGTGCGTTTGAACGCGGCAAAAAGCAATTCCATTTCTTTCACACCCCCATCACGAAGCGGTAACCCTTAGGCCTGTGACCGCCCGATAGGAACATCACCGCCCTCGCGGTTCAAGTCTTCCGACAAAATAATAGCCTCGGCAAGCTCCTTCATCGGCCGGCGTAACCGGCGACTCTGATTGCGAAGGCGCAAATACGCCTCCTCCTCAGTAATCTTGTGGCGCTGCTGAAGAATGCCTTTGGCGCGCTCCACCAACTTGCGCGTTTCCAGCTCGCGCTTCATCTCTTCGGTTTCCTGCTGCAGGCGCGCGTTCTCTTCTTCGAGAACCGATTTGGAGATCGCAATCCCGAGCTGTTCGCCGATGAAAACGATGGTGCCTACCTCTTCCTTCGCATGTTCGTGCGGCTTGCGGTGATGCACGTTGATGACGCCGATGAGGTCGCCTCCGCTGACCAGGGGAACGGAGAGAAACGCTTCGTATGTGTCTTCCACCAGACCCTGAAAACGCTTGAATCGCGCGTCCGCCGCGGCGTTGGCGGAGAGTGCGACTACACTCTTATGCTCGGCTACCCAGCCCGTGACGCCTTCGCCGAGCTTCATGCGAAGGTTGTCCAATGCCGCGGCGTGCGGCACCTGGCTGGCGCGCAGCACAATTTCGTTGGTGAGCGGTTCAAACAGGTACACCAGGCAGGCATCGCATGCGGTCGCTTGTACCGTAAGGCCCAGAACTTCTCCCAGCATTTCGTCGAGCGAGAGGTTGGAGCTTACCAGGCTGCTCACCTGGTGGAGGATGGAAACTGCCGACTCGGAAGTGACCGCCATGCTATCAACGTAACGGTTCCCCGGGGGCGCGTCCAATTGAAAATTTTAATCGTCGGTATTATTCGGGTTCGCTCCGGCTTGAAGTTCGCAGAGGACACCTTTTAGCGTTAACGTTAGAGTATGTTACGAGTTGGCTTCCTGTTGTGCGCATGGGCGTCCCTGAGTTACGGGCAAATCTACGTGTCGCCTTCCGGTGACGATGCCGCGACCGGTACCCAGGCGCATCCTATTCGCACCTTGGAGCACGCTCGCGATCTGATTCGCTCCCGAATTCCGCAAATGACCGCCGATCTTACGGTGCACCTCGCATCCGGGACTTACCGCCTGGGCCGGCCGCTTGTGCTGGATGCTCGCGATTCCGGCAGCGCCGGACACAACGTGGTGTGGGCGGGCGATAGCGGCGCAATCGTGAGCGGCGGCGTACGCCTCACTGGCTGGAAGCTGATGGATCGTGCGCGGAATGTGTGGACGGCGGCATCGCCGGCGGACCTCGACAATACACGACAGATGTGGGTGGATGGCGTGCGCGCCCATCGCGCCAGTGGACGGTTGCCCGTCTCCGTGACGATGACCGCGACCGGGTACACCGCCTCCAGCGACCTCATGTCTTATTGGAAGAACGTGAGTGGCATCGAGTTCGTCTACACCGGCGGCAACAACATCTGGAGCGAGCACGAAGAAGGGCTCGGCGGCTGGACCGAGCCGCGCTGCCCCGTGGCCTTGATTCAGGGTACGGCCATCACCATGGCTCAGCCGTGTTGGGACAATTCAACGAAACGGATCATGCTGCCGAGTGGCGCTCGCACTGCGAATCTGGTGGGTCCGGCGAGCGTCGGCAAGCAACCCGCGTACATCGAAAATGCTTTCGAGCTGCTGGGCCGGCCGGGCGAGTTTTACTTCGATCTCGCCGCGCACACGTTCTATTACGTTCCGCGCCCAGGTGAGGATTTGACTAAGGCCGATCTGGAGGCCGCGCGCCTGGAGACGCTTGTTTCTCTGCAGGGCGGCGCGAATGCTCCCGTGCACAACATCCAGTTCACGGGCATTCAATTCTCGTACGGCACCTATTTGCAGCCTTCCGGGCCCGAAGGTTTTTCGGAGATTCAGGCGAACTACACGCTCACCGGTCAGGACGCCTGGGCGAAGCAGGGCTTGTGCACGCTCGTGCCGGGCGGCGAGTGCCCTTACGGCGCCTGGACGAAGATGCCTGCCAACGTAACCGTGCGGTACGGCCACAACGTGCAGTTCCGCAATGATGCATTCATCCATCTCGGCGCGGCCGGGTTGGACCTTGGCGACGGAGCCCAAGGCAATTCGGCTGAAGGCTGCGTGTTCACTGACGTTTCCGGGAACGGCGTCGAGCTCGGCGCGGTGGATAAGCCCGAAGCCACGGGCAATGAGATCACGCGCGACAACCGCATTCGCAATAACCACTTCTGGAACATCGGCGCGGAGTATCACGACGGCATCGCGATCGTAGTGGGCTACGCGCAGAACAGCCGCATCGAGCACAACCAGATCGATCACACGCCCTACGCGGCTATTTCCATGGGCTGGGGCGGCTGGCCGGACAAAATTCAAAAGGCCGGCGTCAGCAATTACTCGCATGACAATCTCGTGGCGAACAACCGGATCTCCAACTTCATGCTTGTGCTGGCCGATGGCGGCGGCATCTACACGCAAGGGCTTACCGGGCCGGATCTCGCACACGGCGAAAAAGTGACCGGCAACATAGTGACGGACCAGTTCGGCAGCGGTCACGGCATTTATACCGACAACGGAAGCTGCAACATCACAGTGGAAGGCAACATCATGTTCCACACCAACTTCGACAATTGGGGCAGCCGGCACAAGGATTACTACGACGGGCAGGACGGAAGTAAGAACGATCCGCTTTTGATTCGCGGCAACTGGTGGCAGCAGGACGCCAACGATGTTTCCCGAGACAACGTCACCGTGGCAGGCAATCACTTGATGCTGACCATGGCGGATGCGCCGGCGGCCCTGGTGGACGCGGCGGGGCTGGAGAAACAATACCGCCCGCTGCTGGCGCGTAAGTTCGGCCCGCCGGTGCCGCCCGAGCCTCCCAGCCGTGTGGCGGCATTCGCGGGCAACGGCTGGGCGCTCGTGACGTTCAGTCCTCCGGTTTTCGAAGGCGGCGCGCCGGTGGACGCGTATACCGTGACCGCTTCAAGCGGTGCGACGGCTACCATCAGCGCGGCCGATTTCTGGCGGATCGGCTACGTACGAATCGACGGACTGAAGAACGGGACGGAATACACCTTCAGCGCAACTGCCCGGAATGCCGCCGGCCTTGGCGGCGTTTCGCTGCCTTCGCATCCCGTCACTCCGGAAAATCAGCCGATCCCGTTGCCGGCGGCCCCGGCGCGAGTGACCGCATCGGCGGATGCATCGGGTCGCGTCAGTGTGCACTTCCAGGATCCGGCGGCGGTCGATAAGAAAGCTCCGGGCGCTCCCGTGATCGCGTATGACATTACGGTGGATGGCCAAACGGTGCGATTTACGGGCCGCAACGTGCTCGCCTTGCAGACCACCACCCACACCACGTTCACTACCGTGAGCGGCGCGAAATCCGGCGAGCATACCGTGAGTGTCGCGGCCGTGAATCCCACGGGAGTGGGAACTCCAGCCACCGTGACCATCAAAGCGAAATAGCTGACGTGGGTTTATTGAGCCGACGCACGGGTGCTGGTGGGTTCGTACATTTCGATCTCGAAAGACTGGCGCACCAGTTCCCGGCCGTCTTCGAGCGACGGAATTTCACCCGCTCCGATTGCCTGCACCACCACATTGCCCGCCGCCGTTGCTTCTACCGGACCCGCCACCACGGTGCGGCCGGTCGCGTTCGCCACCAACTGATTCAGCAGCCCATTGCGCGAACCGCCCCCCACGATGTAAATGGTGCGAATCTTGCGTCCCGAGAGCGATTCCAGACCGTCCAGCACCTGGTTGTAGCGCTGCGCCAGGCTCTCCAGTATCAGGCGGCAAGTTTCGCCCTTCGTGCGCGGCTCGGGAATGCCGTGCTGAGCGCACCACTCGGCGATGCGTGCGGGCATGTCGCCGGGCTGCAGAAAATCGTCGGGATCGATCGCGCCTCTAGCGGGTCCGGCCTCTTCCGCCATGGAGACAAGCGCCTGGTAGCTAAACGTTTCCCCTTGTGCGGCCCAGGCGCGGCGGCACTCCTGCAGCAGCCATAAACCAGCGATGTTCTTGAGGAACCGCGTGCGGCCCCCGAAACCGGCTTCGTTGGTGAAGTTCAATTCCGCCGAACGCTCGTTGATGATCGGCCGCGTGGTTTCGATGCCCATCAGCGACCACGTGCCGGAGCTGACGTAACACCAGTCATCACCCTTGGCCGGAACGCCGGCGACTGCGGAGGCGGTGTCGTGCGACGCCGTCGCGAAGACGGGCACAGGTCCCAGGCCGGTGGCTTCTGAGAGTTCCGCGCGCAGCGGCCCCAGGCGGCTGCCCGGTTCGATGAGGGGCGCAAGAATACGGCTCGGAATGCCGAGACGGTCCAGCAGCGCGGCGTCGAAAGTGCGCGTGTTCGGATTGTAAAACTGGCTGGTGCTTGCGATGGTTACTTCGGACCGCTGAACGCCGGTGAGCCAGTAGCTCAGCAGGTCCGGCATAAAGAGCAGGCGCTCGGCGTGTTCCAACGCGGGCGAACCGGCCAGCTTCATAGAATACAACTGGTACAGCGAGTTCAGCGCCATCACCTGTATTCCGGTAGCGGCGAAAACATCGGCGCGCGGCACGGCCGAGAAGAGTTTCTCGGGAACTCCGTTCGTCCGTGGATCGCGATAATGCCGCGGCGTGTCAATCAAGCCGCCATCGGGCCCGAGCAGGCCAAAATCGACGCCCCAGGTGTCGACGCCGATGCCATCCACCTTCAGTTTGCGCTGCGCGGCAGTAGTAAGGCCGGTGACGATTTCGTGGAACAGCCGGTAGCAATCCCAGTACAGCCCCGCCGGCAGCGAGACCGGCTGATTCGGGAAGCGATGCAACTCTTCCAGAGCCAACCGGCCGGCGGACAGCGCTCCCAACATCACGCGCCCACTTTCGGCGCCTAGATCGACTGCCAGATAATTGGACATGGCGGAATCCGAGCGTTCATTGTATTTCGTTTCCTGATGGGTGGCCAAGTTTGGTTCAAATGTGCCAAAATTTAACGGTAACTGTTTTTCGAAGCCTATGCCGGAAACAATTTATCTGATCGCGAATGGCGACCTGCGGTTATCCGCCAATCGCAACTGCTGGGCAGCGCAGCAGAACGCCGAACAAGCAATCATGGAGGCGGTCCGCCGCGAGGGCCGGGAGATCGTCAGAGGGCATGAATTCGATCCCGAACGCGGTCACGGCTTCATTGACAGTCAGAAATATGGCAACCAGGTCTTCCGAAATATTCCGGAAACAGTTCCTCTGATTGTCTGCGAAGCAGTGTGGCAGTACAGCCATCACGTGCTGCCGGGTCTGGTAACGCATCGCGGCCCGATTCTGACGGTCGCGAATTGGAGCGGCGAGTGGCCGGGCCTGGTCGGCATGCTGAATTTGAACGGCTGCCTTACCAAGGCCGACGTAAAGTACTCCACGCTGTGGAGCGAAGATTTCAGCGACGAGATGTTCGTCTGCGGCCTGAAAAAATGGTTGACCGGCGGCCGTGTGGAGCACGCTACGCCGCATGCCCGCGCGCTCGAACAATTCCGCATCGCGGCGGAGACGGAAGAGACGGCGCGCCGCATGGCTGCGCAGTTGCGGCGCGACAAAGCGATCATGGGCGTGTTCGACGAAGGCTGCATGGGCATGTACAACGCCATTATTCCCGACGAATGCCTCATGCCGATGGGCGTTTTCAAAGAGCGGCTCAGCCAGTCCAGTCTCTACGCCGCCATGTGCAACGTGCCGGACGCCGAGGCGCAGGCGGTGCGAAAATGGCTGGATGCGCGCGGCATGAAGTTCCGCACGGGGCCGAATGCCGAAACCGATCTTACCGAGGACCAGATTCTCGGCCAGTGCAAGATGTACATTGCCGCCCTTCGGATCGCCGACGATTTCGGTTGCGACGTAGTCGGTATTCAGTATCAGCAGGGTCTCAAGGATCTCGCGCCGGCGTCCGATCTCGCCGAAGGGCTGCTCAACAATTCGGACCGGCCCCCGGTAACGGCGGCAGGCAACTGCCGCGTGTTGTATGAAGGCAGGCCGCTGCCGCACTTCAACGAAGTCGACGAGTGTGCCGGTCTGGATGCCCTGGTAACCAATCGCGTGTGGACCACCCTCGGGCTCGACCCCGAGACGACGCTGCACGACGTGCGCTACGGCGAGGAGTACGGCGGCGAGTTCGTGTGGGTGCTGGAGATTTCCGGCTCGGTGCCGCCGAACCACCTGATCGGCGGTTATGCAGGCGCAGTGAGCGAGCGGCAGCCTCCTATGTACTTCCGCTTGGGCGGCGGCACGATCAAGGGCATCAGCAAGCCCGGTGAAGTGGTCTGGAGCCGCATTTACATGGAAGGCGGCAAGGTACATGCCGACATCGGCCGCGCCAAATCGATGGAACTCCCCATGGAAGAGACGGAGCGCCGCTGGCGCATCACAACGCCGCAATGGCCGGTGATGCACGCGGTAACTTACGGCGTTTCGCGCGATCAACTCATGGCCAAACACAAGGCCAATCACATTCAGGTGGCGTACGGGCGCGACGCGGCAAGCGCTAATCAAGCGCTGGCGCTCAAGGCAGCCATGTTCCGCGCAATGGGCATGGCGGTAAACGTCTGCGGGACGGATCACGGACTGCCCACCCGCTAAGCGTTCCAGGGGGTAGACTATATCCCATGAAACGCATGCTCGCAATCACGTTACTCGCCGCCGCCGTCGCCTTCGGCGCGGACATTTCGGGCAATTGGAAAGGAACCGCGGAAGGCGGACCCAACGGCGCCCTCGAACGTACCTTCACCTTCAAAGCGGATGGCGCCAAGCTGACCGGAGACACCACCAGTCAGATGCTCGGCAAATCCACCATTCAGGACGGCAAGATCGATGGGGACAACATCTCCTTCAGCATCACTGCCAACTTTCAAGGGAACGAATCCAAGATCGTCTACAAAGGAAAAGTCACCGGCGACACCATCACGCTCACCAGCGATTTCCAGGGAGGCCCAGGCGGAGGACAATCCATCGAGTGGCACTTGAAAAAGCAGTAGTACGGAGCCGCGTTGCGGGGCACGGGGGTGTAAGAAAATCCGGCTCTCGTTCTCGTGGCGCTCCATTCGCCTTTCAATGCACCTTTTACCGCTCCCTCACGGCCTTGTTAAGGAATCCGGCTGCTGTTCTCGTCGCGCTCCCCTGACGGTCGCGGCTCCGTTATCGGAATCATGTACATACGGAGCCGTGACCGTAAGGGAGTAACCATGGCCCTGTGGGCCGCCGATAGAAATGAAAGTCGGCGTAGTGCATCCTGGTATCGGTAGCGGCGCGTTTGAGGTCGGTATTCCGC
>DATNFO010000069.1:0-66809 GCA_035606355.1 Candidatus Limnocylindrales bacterium
GACCGCGTTCCGGGTCAAACTCCCTTCGGCCTCAACATCTCCAGAGCGGAATACCGACCTCAAACGCGCCGCTACCGATACCAGGATGCACTACGCCGACTTTCATTTCTATCGGCGGCCCACAGGGCCATGGTTACTCCCTAACGGTCACGGCTCCGTATGTGGTTGATGCTGCTAACGGAGCCGCGACCGTAAGGAAGCGGTAAAAGGTGCATCGAAAGGCGAATGAATCGCGACGAGAACAACAGCCGGATTTTTTCACAGTCCCGTAAGGAAGCGGTAAAAGGTGTATCAAAAAGCGAATGGAGCGCCACGAGAGCGACAGCCGGATTGTTCACAAACCCGTGAGGGAGCGGTAAAAGGTCTATCTAAAGGAGAATGAAGCGTCGGCTTTCCTCACAACCTCACCGAACCGTCTGATGAGCCTTCGCATGATACGAGCTGCGAACCAGTGGACCCGCTTCCACGTGAGCGAATCCCATCTCCAGTCCCGCCGCGCGCAGTTCGTCAAACTCCGCAGGAGGAACATACCGCACAATCGGCAGATGCTTCTGCGACGGCCGCAGGTATTGGCCCAGCGTCAGGACGTCTACGCGATGCGCCCGCAAATCCCGCATCACCGCGAGCACTTCGTCCTTCGTCTCGCCGAGCCCGAGCATCAGTCCGCTTTTCACCGGAGTCGCGGGACAGCAGCCTTTCGCGTATTGCAGCACGTCCAGGCTGCGATCGTATCGCGCGCCCAACCGCACCTGCCTGTACAGCCGCGGCACCGTTTCGGTGTTATGGTTCAGCACTTCCGGCCTCGCGTCCATCACGATATCCACCGCCGCATGGCTGCCTTGGAAATCGGGGATCAGCACCTCGACGCCGCAACCCGGAACCCGCTCGCGAATCGCTTTGATCGTCAGCGCGAATAACTCCGCCCCGCCATCCTCCCGATCGTCGCGATTCACACTCGTGACCACGGCGAACTCCAGCCCCATCGCCGCCACGGCCTCGGCCACCCGCTGCGGCTCGTCATAATCCACGGGCAGCGGTGCGCCCTTCTGCACCGCGCAGAACCCGCACCGCCGCGTGCACACATTGCCCAGAATCATGAACGTCGCCGTCCGGTGGTTCCAGCACTCACCCACATTGGGACACGCCGCGCTCTCGCACACGGTATGCAGGCGCAGTCGCGTCATGATCTCCTTCAGGTCCGCATAATTCTCGCCCGAAGGAGCGGGCGCGCGCAGCCACTTCGGCCGTTCTACCGCGGGGATAATGGAATGGAGCACTCCCTTTATTGTAGCGATGGCGCCGCCACTCCCACCCGGGCGGCCGCATCCACCAGCGATTTCCAATTGCCGTCCGCGATCGGGATGTCGTTCCGCAGCCGCTCCTCTTCCGTGCGCCATTCCGGGTCGCCGGCCACCAGTACTTCGTCGTAGCCCGGCGCCGCCGGCGTGGACTTGATCAGCTCCACCAGCTTCTCCACACGAGCCGTGAACTCTTCCACCGGCATGAATCGCGCGATATCGATCGCCAGAAACATCTGGCTGTTCCGCACCTTCCGCCCGCGCATGCGGATGCCGCCGAGCTCGTTCGCCATCGCCCCGCCGCTCAATACCGAACAGAGAATCTCCACCATCAGTCCCAGCCCGCTCCCTTTGTACCCTCCCAGCGGCATCAGCATGCCTTTGTACGCCTTAGCCGTGTCGGTGGTGGGCACGCCCTCGGAATCGAACGCCCAACCCGGGGGAATCTCCGGCTGATTGTTGATCATCGCCTTAAAAATCCGCCCCGCCGCCACTGTGGTGGTCGCCATATCCAGCAGCCACGGACCCGGCAGCGCCATGCAAATCGGATTCGTGCCGATTCGGCCCTCTTTCCCCTGCCACGGCGGCACAATTGGCGACGCGTTGCACATCACGATCCCGATCTGCCCGGCGTCGCGCATCTTCTGCGCCCACCACGCGGCCGCGCCGAAGTGGTTCGATTCGCGCGCCGAGACCAGCGCCATTCCGTGCTCCCGCGCGATGCGCACGGCGTGGCCGCAGCACGTCTCCGCAACCCACTGCCCCAACCCGCTCTCCCCGTCGAACGTCAGGCAGCATCCCGCCTCCGACACCACACGCCCATCCGCCGCCGCGTCCACTTCCCCGGCCAGAAGCTGATCCACATAAAAAGGCAGCAACTGAATGCCGTGCGAATCGATTCCCCGCAGATTGGAAGCAACCAGCGAGCGGGCGAGTATGTCGGCTTTATGCGCCGGGACCCCGGCCGCCATCGAAATCGAGCGCACGAACTCCGTCAGTTGAGTAGCGGATATGTTAGGCATGAACCCATAGCTTAACCCGCAACGCTCCGCGCGGGCCCCTTCTGAGCCGTTCCGCGGTTAGCCGTATGCCGCGTCACAGACGTTTCCCCAGGCTGCTGAGAAACTTGGAGACAAGGAGGCGAGCGCGCCCCCAATCCGGAGAAGAATTTCAATGGCAAAGAAAGTCGCAGGTCTCGAAGAACTCCTGGTGCAAGAACTCCAGGATTTGTACGACGCGGAAAAGCAGCTCGTCCGCGCACTCCCCAAAATGGTGAAGGCGGCTTCCAACGAGGAGTTGCAGAACGCCTTCCGCGATCATCTGGAAGTAACCAAGGGCCAGGTTCAGCGCCTCGAACAGGTGTTCGAAGGCATGGACCAGAAGGCTCGCAGCAAGCCCTGCAAGGGCATGAAAGGCATCGTCGAAGAGGGCAACGAAACGCTGCAGGAGGACCTCGACGAAGGTCTCATGGACGCTGCCATTATCGGCGCCGGACGCCGTGTCGAGCACTATGAGATGGCCGGCTACGCCAGCGTCATCGCCATGGCCAAACAACTCGGTTTGCGCGATGCCGAGCAGCTCCTCAATGAGACTCTCCGCGAGGAAATGGAAACGGACAAACTGCTGGCCAATCTCGGCAAGCGCCTGCTCAAGGAATCCGGCGCGATGATGCAGTCCGGAGGCGGCGAACCGGCGCGCTCGAAATCCGGCAGCAGCCGCGGCGGCAGCAGCACGAGTAGTAGCAAATCGCAGAAATCGGGTAAATCGGCGAGATCGAGCGGATCTTCGTCGAGTAAATCTTCGTCGAGCAGATCTTCCGGGCACGGCTCGCACCCGCTTATGGATCACGACGAGATTCAGCAGTGGGCCGAAGAGCGCAATGCCGTCCCGTCCTGCGTGCGAGGCACCGGCGATAAGGGCGACACCGGAATGTTGCGCCTCAACTTCCCCGGATACTCCGGCGAAGAATCCCTCGAAGAAATCTCCTGGGACGATTGGTTCGAAAAGTTCGACGAGCGCGGCTTAGCCCTCCTCGTGCAGGAAACCACGGCCGAAGGACAGAAAAGCAACTTCAACAAGCTGGTCAGCCGGGAAACGGCCAAGGGAAAATCGAAAGGCGGCCGCACCAAAGCCGCTCATTAATAAGCGGCACTCACCTGGAGCGCGGCCTCGCGGGGCTTAATTTTCCGTAGGCCGCGCCACGTGATTCACAACCAAAACCGTCTGCGGCGCTTTCCGCGATACCAGCTTGAACCCAAGCTGATCTCGAAGCGCATCCTCCAGCGTAGGCGCCGCGGCATCCGCCTCGTTCACCGGACTCCGTCCCTCCTGCGTAAACTCCACCGAAAAATCGAACTTGCCGCTCAGTCCGGTCTCATCCACCAGTGGCCGCCCCGACGCCGTACCGGCGCTCAGCGCCCGCCCGATGAATTCGATGGTGATGTTCCGGCCGCCGAAACGGAGCCGCCCGCGCACGCTCGGCTGCAACTGTACCAGCCCGCCGCAGAGGAGCGGAAACCGGCCGTCAGGCGTCATCGCGCCCGGAGCGGCGTCCAGAGGACACGGTTCATTATCCGTATGAGCGCGAAGTTGCGGGCCGAGCTTGCCCTCCTTCGCCATCACCATCGCGGCCACCGGGACCTCCCGCGTCTCCTCATGCATCGCAAGCTGAAATCGCTCCGCCAGTAGCGCCCGCAGCATCATCCGGTACTCGTCCTTGGTCGGGTTTCCCGCGGCCTTCGCCAGAATGTCGTAGGGATCCGTCGCCGTCCAACCCGGCAGTTGCGCCCGCAATGCCTGCACCTGGTTCCCGCTAAGCTTGTATGCGAAAACGATGTACGCCTCCAGCGGAAAACCGGTCGCTGAGAAGCTTCCGCCTGTCGCTGCAAACGCATCTCCCGGACCCAGCGGTATGTTCGTATTTGACCGGCTATTGGCGACGCTCGCCTTCACGGAAGCCACTTCGAATGCCGGCCGGGAAGCCGTTTGCGGCCAAGCCAGCGCCGCCCCGCACAACCAGACCGCTACCCTACTCATAATGCCTCCGAGTTGCTGCTGCTTTTTTAGCTACCTGCTGGAAATCTAGCACTAGCCCCCTAATTCCGTCAAGCCGCTTCACCGCGGCAGCACTACAATAAGTGCGTTATGTGGAAAACCGCATACGCCGCTCTTCTGCTATCCTTCTGCGCCGCGCCCGCCGCAACCCTTCAGGACCGTCTGATCGATGTCGGCGGCCACAAAGTCCACATCCGCATCGCGCAGCCCTCCGCCCCAAAAGGTCCCCCCATCGTATTCGAGAGCGGCCTCGGTGACACGGCAGCAGTGTGGAACAGCGTGATCGCCCTTCTGCCTCCCACCAACACCATCGTTGCTTACGACCGCCCCGCGCTCGGCAAATCCGACCCCGACGGCCAACCACCCAGGGCCGAGCACATTGCGAGGGTGTTGCATGCCACGCTCGCCATCGCAGGCCTCAATCCGCCTTATCTGCTCGTCGGACATTCCTGGGGCGGACCGCGCGTTCGCATGTTCGCCGCGCTCTATCCCGCCGAAACCGCCGGTCTCGTCCTTGTCGATCCCACCGACTTCACGCTCACACCGGAGCGTGAAATGAAGGAGATCTTCGGACCCATCGGACTCACCCCCGCCGACCGCGAAGCCTTCTTCACCGAACTTGCGGCCTCCGGCGCCGGTGCTCCGAAAGCGGTTCAGGACGAAATCGCCGTCGCGCACGCCGCTACCGAACACGGCTATCCCGATTTTCGCGATCGCCCGATGCCGGATGTCCCGGTCGTGATCCTCATCGCGCAACGCAACACCGCCGGCTTTTCCCCGGAACACATCCCCTTTGACGTGCAGAAGCTATGGCGGCAGAACGTGCAGGCCCGCGTCGCTTCCTTCACCGCGTGGGCCGCCACTCTCTCCGAAGTCACCGTGATCCTCACTCCCAACAGCGCGCACTACATCCAGCTCTCCGAGCCCGATCTGGTCCGCACCGCCATCGAGCGCGTCGCGACGCCCGATCCCCTCAAGCGGCTGGAACGCGCCTTCAGCGCCGGCGGCAAGACCCGCCTGAGCGCCGAATTCGCCGCAATCAGGCAAGCGTATCCCGCGGCCCGCTGGTCGCCCGACGCCCTAAAGGAATACGGCCGCGAACTCGTGGAAGCCGGCAAAACGGAAGCCGGCCAAGCCATCCTCGATCTCAAAATGCCAGCCAGGTAGCGACCGGCCGACTTCAAAACGCGCTCGAATCGCCGACACCCTTTACCGCTCGCTGACGGAACTGTAAAAAAATGGAGTTGCTCTTACGCCGACTTCAAAACGCACTCGAATCGCCGGCACCTTTTACCGCTCGCTGACGGGCTTGCGAAAAAATATCGAATTGCTTTTTTGCCGCATTCAAACGCGCTCGCATTTCCGGCACCTTTTACCGCTCCCTCACGGTCACGGCTCCGTATGTAGTTGATGCTGCTAACGGAGCCGCGACCGTGAGGGAGCGGTAAGGTGTATCGAAACGCGAATGAAGCGCGACGAGAAAGCGGTAACAAATGCGAGCCTCAACGCCAAATAACTTACCCCTCACCGCCGAACTTGCGCTACCCCGCCGCCGGACGACGGCTGCCACGCGGGAGTGCCCTCCTCCCACTGGTTGTCCGTCACCTGCTCCACATGCGTCCCGTCTTTCCGCATCACAAACAACTCCCCATACGGCTGCGGAGCATCGGTGTACACCACCTCATCCTTGAATCCCATCCGCGAGCTCGCGAATGCGATGTACTCCCCGTCCGGCGACCATGCCATGTGAGCGTCATTCCCGTGCGTGAACGTCAACCGTTTCGTGGACGAGCCGTCGGGCTTGATCGTGTAGATCTCGTACGCTTCGTCCACCAGCCGCGAGAACATGATCGAATCGCCGCGCGGCGACCACAGCGGAAAGTTGTCGTACCCGGCAGTCAGCGTCGTGATCGCTTTCGTCTCCAGATTCATAATGCGCAGCCCGTAGCCGTCTTTCTCGAAAGCCCGGAACACGAACCGCTTCCCGTCTGGCGAAAATGACGGGAATGCATTGTTCTCCCCGCCCGCCATCAGCTCCTCGAATTCACTTCCATCCCGCCGGATCATGGCGATTCGCGCTCCGGTCTCGACGCGGTCCGCGGACTTGAGAAACAGCTTATGAAACCCGTCGAAAAACGCGCCGAACTCGCCGATACTGAAGATGATTCTCTCGCCGTCCGGGGACCACTGCGGCGCCAGCACATTTCGCTTCTGATCCTCAAAAACAACTTTGGAAACGCCTGTTGCCGCGTTCGTGACTACGATTCCAGAGCCGAGAATGCCTTGCGCCGGGCGGCTGCTCGCGACAAATTCATCCCCGGTCGGGCGAAACGCCGGTAGAATGGTGCCCGTCAGGCTCAACTCGTACCTCGGATTGCTGCTGAATGCCTTGCGGATCGGAGCCGGCGGACCATTCACTCGCTTGTGAAACACCACGTACTTCCCGTCGGGCGACCACGACGCCGTTCGGATGTCGCCCCGTGGACCGCGCTTGCCGCTCGTGTAATAAATGCCGGCGCCGGGCTCCGCGGCATCTTTGCGGACATAGCCCACTTCATTTCCCAGCGGCGAAGGATCGATTTTTACTCCGGGTCCCGCCGCGACATCGGTGGAAACGCCAGTCGTGGCGTCGATCGATACCAGCCGCGTATCATTGCCCGGTTCCGGACTCGGCCTGCGATTCGCTAGTGTCTGTTCGGCGGTCATGCAATACACCAAAACGTGACGGCTGTCGCTCATCCATTTCGGACTCCCGCAGAACCCGCCGCTTTTCGAAATCTTCTTCAATCCGGAGCCGTTCGGATGGATAACATAAATGTCGGCCAACTGAAGGCGCTCCCAGCGCCCGTGGCTGAACGGAAACCCGTTGCCTCGCACCGAGGAGAATGCGATCCATTTTCCATCCGGCGACCACGACGGCCGGAAGTCGCCGCCGCTGCCGGACGTCAGAGGTTTCGCGTGATGCGTCGCCAGGTCCATCGTCCACAAAACGGCGTGTCCGCCATTTCGAGTGGTCACGAAGACAAGCTGCTTCGCATCGGGAGAAAAAGCCGCCTGATCGTCGTATGCCGGATCCTTCGTCAACCGTTCGATCGCGCTGCCATCCGGTTTCGCGCGATACAGGTCAGCCGATCCATCGCGCTCCGACGTGAAAACGATGGATGACCCATCGGGAGCCCACGCCGGGTCGTAATCCGAGGAGTTCGACGAGAACAAAGGATGCTCGCCACTGCCATCCGCAGCGGCCACAAACACAGCGGTTTGGCCGGCAGCGCCGAACACACGCACGGCGGCGATCTTCCGTGTCTCTTGCCCGTAAGCGGCAATCGCCAGGAGCAAAGCGGACGCCGCAATGAGAGAACGCATAGGGCTATATTCTAGTCCACCGTCCGAGCCTTAGGGCAAACCTTTGTTTTCTCCCTGATTTCTGCGCCTCAGTAATGAATCGACACTGCCCCAAGCTTCCCCCAACCCACCCAACCCTGCGAAAATGACACCATGCTGAAACCGCTGACGCTCCTCGCGCTTCTCTTCTTCTGCACCACCTCACTCCCCGCTCAGACCCCCCACGAAGGCGATTTCGTCATCTCCGGCTTTCACTTCACCGACGGCGAGACGCTCCCCAGGTTGAACCTCCATTACATGACCTTCGGACAGCCCACGCGTGACGCTCAGGGCCACGTCAATAATGCGGTCCTGATCATGCACGGCACCGGCGGCAGCAGCAAACAGTTTCTCCAACCGCAATTCCGCGATGCGCTCCTCCAACCCGGCCAGCTCCTCGACCCCGCGAAGTACTTCCTGATCCTTCCCGACGATATCGGCCACGGAGGTTCAACCAAACCCAGCGACGGCCTCCGCGCCAAGTTTCCGCACTACGGCTACAGCGACATGGTGACGGCCGAACACCGTCTCGTCGCCGAGGGTCTGCACGTCGACCGCTTGCGCCTCGTGATGGGGACCTCCATGGGCTGTATGCACTCCTGGATGTGGGGAGAGCGCTACCCCGAAATGATGGACGCGCTCATGCCGCTCGCCTGTCTGCCCGTGCCGATTGCCGGCCGCAATCGACTCTGGCGCGACATGCTTATGAATTCCATTCGCAACGATCCCTCCTGGAATAACGGCGACTACAAAGAGCAACCGTACGGACTCACCGAAGCCATTTATTTTTCGCTCATCGCCGGCAGTGTGCCCATCGTTATGCAAAAGGACCTTCCCACCGCCCAGCTCGTCGACGAGTACCTCGCCAAACAGGTCGAACAGCGCAGAAAGACCACCGATGCCAACGATCTTCTCTACGCCACCGCCTCCTCCATCGATTACGATCCCTCGAAGGACCTCGAAAAAATCCAGGCACCCGTCATGTTCATCAACTCCGCCGACGATTTCATCAATCCGCCGGAATTGCACATCGCCGAGCGCGAGATCCAGCGAGTGAAGCGCGGCAAATTCATCCTCATTCCTGCCAGCGACCAAACTCACGGCCACAGCACCCATACATGGGGCAATATCTGGAAGCAGTACCTCCAGGAACTCCTGAACGAAAGCCGGTAGCGGCGAATGCGCCTGCTAGAATAGTCAATGGGAGGGGGGGCCCCAAAAAAACGGTGCAACGCGAACCGTTTTTCGAGAGTGCTTTCCTTTATAATCAATCACTTGCACGTTTTGGACCGTGCAACGCGCACCGTTTTCGCTCGCCGGGAACTTTCCTGGACCAACGGTGTCCATACCTTTGCAAGGGAAAGGTATTCCTGATAGCGTAAATATCAGGTGAAATGTGAGGCTGCCGGTGGCCACTTCAATCCTGGACCTCAGTGCCGAGCGCATGGCGGAAACTTCCGCCGATACCGAGGACCTGCGCCTTGTCGAAGGGCTTCGCGCCGGCGCCGATTCCAGCTATGAGGAATTGCTGGCACGCTTCCAGCAGCCGGTCTATACCTTGGCCCTCCGGCTTCTCAACGATCCGAGCGAAGCTGCCGACGTCGTGCAGGAAGTCTTCTTAAAGGTCTTCCGCAACATCGGCCACTTCCGCGGCCAAAGCACCCTGAAGACCTGGGTCTATCGCATCACCGTGAATGAGGCGCACAATGCGCGGCGGTGGTTCTTCCGCCATCGCGGCCGGGAAGTTGAGTTGGATCACGAACCGGACGAATCGCGCAACTGGAAGGAGAGTTTGCCCGATAAAAGCCGCTCACCGTACGATCTCGCTGTGGATCGTGAGCGGCATGCCATGATCGAAACTGCCCTCGCCAGGATCAATCCGATCTTCCGTGAAGCGGTGGTTTTGAGGGACGTCGCGGACCTGAGTTATGAGGAGATTGCAGACGTCCTCAGTATTTCTTTGGGAACTGTAAAGTCCCGAATCCTGCGCGGCCGGGAAGCCCTGCGGGATGAGCTCGCAGGCAGCCTCAAAAAGAGGCCGGCTTTGCGATTGGTGCCAAAAACGGCCCGAGTGAATTTATGAGCTGCGAGAATGAGCAACAATTGATCTCTTCACTCCTTGACCGGAGAATCGCCGGTCCTGAGCGGGAGAACGCGCTGGCGCACATTGCTTCGTGCCAGACGTGTGAGACCGCCTATGAGTCGATGCAGAAAATGAGGCTCTCCCTCGGGAAACTAAATGCTGCGCCGGTCCCCGCGGAACTGCGCGCCAGCCTTCGCGATCTGGCGGCGAGCGAGCGTCTCCGCATGATCTCACGCGCCACCCAGAAAACTCGCACTTCCCGCTGGTCAGACACCGTTCATCTCTGGTTCGAAAATCTCATGCGTCCGATGGCGCTGCCTTTCGCCGGCGGCGTTCTCTCGGCTCTGTTCCTCTTCGCGGCGTGGGTGCCGTCGATGGCAGCTCCGCGCATCAGCGGCGATGTTCCCACGCCGATCATGACGGCCCCCAGCTTGGACCGCTTCCAATTCACTCCCACCGACAAAGGCGGTAACGCCGTAGTCACTCTTCTCATCGATCCGCGCGGCAAAGTGATGGATTGCCAGGTCACCGGCGGCGAGTTGTCCCCTGAGCTGATTAACATGATCCTGTTCTATCAGTACACGCCCGCCAAGGTTCTGGGCCACGATACCTGGGGCACGCTCGTTTTCCGGATGAACGAAATCAACGTGAAGGGCTAACGCCCCGCGTGGCTCGTCAAAAGCTCGGCCAGCACTTTCTCGCCAACACAGGCATTCTGGAACGCATCGCCGCCGCCGCTTGTCCCGCGCGCGAACCCCTCGTCATCGAAATTGGACCTGGCCGTGGAGCGCTCACCGAACATCTGCTGCAGCGCGCCGATCGCGTGGTCGCCATCGAGCTCGATCGCGAGCTCGCTGACGGACTCCGCCTCCGATTTCCCACCCTCGAAGTCATCCACGGCGATGTGCTCGAACAGGACCTCACTCCGTGGAGCGGAGCGCCCATCGCCGGCAATCTGCCCTACTACATCGCTTCGCCGATTATCGAAAAAACGTTGCGCGCCCGCGCCTCTCGCGCCGTCTTCCTTATCCAAAAGGAAGTCGCCGAGCGCCTCACCGCGAAGCCAGGCACGCGAGACTACGGCTACCTCACCGTGCTGACCGCGGCATTCGCACACGCGCGCCTGCTCTTCACGGTAAAGCCTGGCTCGTTCCGCCCGCCGCCGAAAGTGGATAGCGCGGTCGTGCTCCTGGAACCGCACGAACCCGTTGTGCCGGACGTCGATGCCTTCCTCGCCTTCGCCGGACACTGCTTCCGCCAAAAAAGAAAGACTCTCCGAAACAACCTGTTAGTGTCGTACCCGGGTATTGAAGACCATCCGGAAGCAAGCCAGCGAGCGGAACAACTCAGCATGGAACAACTGGTCAGCCTCTATTGCCGGCTGTCGTGACCTACGCCTTCACGTGTTCGGGATGGCGGTCGCAATATTGCTCGCGAGCTCTCCGGACCGCCTCGCGAGCTTCGCGCGGACCCTTCCACCCTCTCATTTCAGTGTGCTTGCCTTCGAGCTCTTTGTAAATCGAAAAGAAGTGCTCGATCTCCCGCAGCTTATGCGGAAACACCTGGTCGATCGTGTGGATCTGGTCGTAGCGCGGGTCGCGATTCGGCACCGCCAGAATCTTTTGGTCCGGCTCGTTCTGGTCGAGCATCTCCAGCATGCCGACCGGACGCACCGAAATCAGAACGCCCGGATAGCTCGCGGCTTCCACAATCGCGAGCACGTCGAGCGGATCGCCGTCATCGGCCAGCGTGCCGGGCACAAAACCGTAATCGCCGGGGTAATGCAGCGGCGAATACAAAGCCCGATCCAGCCGGAACACGCCCAACTCGCCATCGTATTCGTATTTGTTGCTGGAATTCTTCGGGATCTCTACGATCATCCGAATGATCTCGGGCATATCCGGGCCCGGCTCAAGGTCGTACAGTTTGGTCACGTACCTATCGTATCAGCGCGTGCGCCGCGAGCACGATCGCGAGCCCCGCGAACGCTGTGATCACCTTCATCGCGCTCCAACTCTTCAGCGTCTGCGGCACTGTCATGCCGAAGTACTGATTCACCAGCCAGAAACCGGAATCGTTCACGTGGCTCCATCCGGAACCGCCGAGGCACAACGCCAGCACGATAATGTCGGGGCTGTATCCCGGAATCCCCTTCACAATCGGCGCCACGATTCCCGCGGCGGTGATGATTGCCACCGTAGCCGAGCCCTGCGCAATCCGCATCGCCGTGGCAATCGCGAAGGCCACCAGCAGCGGTGAGATGGCCGAGGTGATCAGCAGTCTGCCCGCATAAGCTCCCACGCCCGAATCCACAATGATCTGCTTGAACGCGCCGCCGCCGCCCATGATGCACAGCAGCGCGCCCATCGGCGCCAGCGATTCGGCCGCCATCTTCGCCGCCTTCTCGCGCGAGATGCCGCGCCGGATTCCGAAAAAGTAGATCGCCACCAGCGCCGTGATCGCCAGGGCCGTGAACGGATGCCCGAAGAACACCGCGGCTTTCTGAAACGGAACATGCCATAACTGCGCCAGAGTTGCGCCGAAGATCAGCACTACGGGCATCACCAGCAGCGCCACGATCATCGGAAGAGGCGGCGCATCTTGCGGCTTTTCCTGCGCTGCCATGGATGCCAGCGCGATCTCCGGAGTCGGTATGTACATGCGTCGCGCGATCCAACGGCCGTACACCACGCCGCCCAAAATGCCGGTTGGAATGGAAACGGCAAGGCCCCATAGAATCGTGTGGCCCAGGTCCGCGCCTAACAACTGCGAAGCCGCGGCGGGCGCCGGATGCGGCGGCACCAGCGAATGGATGATCGTCAACGCGCTCAGCATCGGCAGCGCATAAAACAGCATGCTGCGCTTGGTCTCGCGCGAGAGGCTCCACGCGAGCGGAGCCATAATCACGACGCCGACTTCAAAGAATAGCGGAATGCCCACCAAAAAGGCTGCGATCAACAAAGCCCACGCCGCCCGATCTTTGCCGAATTTGCCGAGCAGCCAGTCCGCCAGCGCGCGGCCGCCGCCGGAATGTTCGAGAAATCGGCCGATCATCGCGCCGAGTCCCACCACCACCGCAATGAAACCGAGGGCATCGCCGAACCCGGACTGAATCGATTTCAACGTTTTCTCGGGTGTCATCCCCGACGCCAGGCCAAGCGCCATGCTCGAAATCAGCAGAGCCAAAAACGCGTGCAGCTTCACCCAGAGAATCAGAACCAGCAGCAGTACGATCGAAACCGCGGTAATCGCGACGAGATACGGCCCATTCGCTGGCATGTCCCCGCAATTTTATCGCAGTAGGTGCCGACAGGAATCCTTCCTGCCGGGTCGCGCGCAGCGCGACTGCTCACACACGAACGGCCCGCCATCAAATCTTATGCACGCGCCGAACTCTCGCCCGCGCCACGCGCCGATGCTTCTGCGGCCAAAATTCCCGCGTCACGTTCACGCCCACATCCGCACCGATACCGATCCCGCCGCTCGCAAGCCCCGCGCCCAGTCCCGCCGCGCTCGCCGGCTGCCACGCGCGCGAAATAATGCCCGCGCCCATGTTCCCGGAGATGCGTCCCAGCGCAACCGTCTTCTTCCCCGGCCGGTTGCTCTTCGGCACAATGAACGTGCTCTTGACCGCGTACTTCAAACGAGGCCACTTGCCTTGCAGGTGGGAACGCCGGTAGTGGAGGTCTTCATGATGGGCGGCGGCCACTCCGAACTGAATGGTCTCCTTCACGGCGTGCTGCGCAAACGCCGAACCCGCTCGTTTTGCGAATCCGACGGGTCCGCGTCCCCACTCATGAGGAGAGTTTCTGACCTGGCCCCAAGCCGCGCGCCCGGCACTGGTGGTGATCGCACCTTTTCCGATCACCGAGCGCCGGTATTCGCGGTTTACAGCCGCTCCCGCGCTCGCCACCATCAGAATCGCCGCAACTGCAACGCCGGCTCTCACACCGTGATAGGAGCAAGCCGCGTGCCAGTTTACTGTAGGTTCTCGAACACTCCGGCCGCGCCCTGGCCGCCGCCGACGCACATGGTCACCAGCCCATAACGCGCCTGCCGCCGGGCCATTTCGCGCAGAATCGTCGCCGTCAGTTTCGCCCCGGTGCATCCGAGCGGATGGCCGAGCGCGATCGCGCCGCCGTTCGGATTCACTCTCCTGTAATTCAATCCCGCCTGGCGAATCACCGCGATCGCCTGCACCGCGAACGCCTCGTTGAGTTCGATAATCTCCACGTCTTCCAGGGCTACTCCGGCCATCTGAAGCGCCTTCGGAATCGCCTTCACCGGACCGATCCCCATGATCTCCGGCGGAACCCCCGCGACGGCGTAAGAGAGCAGCCGCGCCTTAGGCTTGAGGCCGAGTTCGCGCGCCTTGCTTTCGCTGACGATGAGCGCCGCCGCCGCGCCGTCGCTGGTCTGCGAAGAGTTGCCCGCCGTCACCGTGCCGTTTGCGTGGAACACCGGCTTCAGCCGGGCGAGCGCTTCCAGGCTCGAATCCGCACGCGGTCCTTCATCCTGTCTAAAGACGATGCGGTCGCGGCGGCCCGGTTCCACCGTCTCCACTTCGATCGGCACAATCTCGTCGTCAAAGCGCCCGTGCTGCTGGGCGGCGACGGCCTTTTCATGGCTGAGCAGCGCATACGCATCGGCGTCGTCGCGGCTGATCTGGTACATCTTCTGGAGCCGCTCGGCCGTGAGCCCCATACTCATATAGACCTCAGGCCGATGATCCACGAACCACGGATTCGGGGCGGGCTTGCGGCCGCCGAAGGGAGTCATGCTCATGGATTCGCTGCCGCCAGCGATCAGAATCTCGGCTCCGCCGGAGCGTATGCGATCGCATGCCATCGCGATCGCCTGCAGGCCCGAGCTGCAGAAACGATTGATGGTCATGCCCGTGACCGTATCCGGCAGACCGGCGCGGAGCGCCGCCTGTCGCGCCATGTTGTTCCCCGCTTCGCCTTCGGGCATGGCGCAGCCCAGCGTGATGTCTTCCACGCCGTCCTTCGCTTGCGGGTAGCGGCGAAGCAGTTCACGGATGACCGCGGCGGCCAGGTCGTCCGGCCGCGTATTGCGAAGCGTGCCGCGCGGAGCTTTGCCCACGGGCGTGCGAAGACAGTCGATGATTACGGCTTCTGGCATGGTGGTCTCGATTCAGTTGCGAAGCGGCTTGCCGGTCTTCAGCATGTGCTGGATGCGTTCCTGCGTCTTGGGCTGGCCGCAGAGGCTCAGGAACGCTTCGCGCTCAAGGTCCAGGAGGTATTGTTCGCCGACGCGCTGCTCGCCCGTAAGGCGCCCGCCGCTCAGGATGTAGGCGAGCTTCTCCCCGATGACCATGTCGTAGTCGGTGATGTACCCGCCTTCGTGCGCGAGAATCATTCCCATTTTGAGAGTGGCATATCCGGCATCGCCTTCCACCGCGATATCGGTGCGCGGCGCACCGGCGGCGTGAGTAGGCGCCAGCGCGAGCACAGCTTTCTTCGCATCGTCGATGAGCCGCTCGGGATTCATCGTCACCCTGTCGGACGTCCGCAGGAACCCGAGCTCTCTGGCATTGGCTCCGCTGGCCGAAGTCTTGGCGTAACCGATGGTCTCAAACGCCTTGCGCGCGCCTGTTCGCAGCAGCATCTCCTTGCATCCCCCAGCCGCGGGCACCAGCCCGACTCCGGCTTCCACGAGTCCCAGGTACGTTTCCGCCGACGCCTGAATGCGCGCGCCGTGCAGCACGGTTTCACAGCCGCCGCCGAGCGTCATGCCGAACGGCGCGGTCACTACCGGAAACGGCGCGTATTTCAAAGACATGTGCACATTCTGGAAACGGCGGACGGCGCGGTCCATTTCGTCCCACTCGCCCTCCTGCGCGGCCAGCAGCACCATCATGAGATTCGCGCCCGCGCTGAAATGCTCGCCTTGATTGCCGATCACCAGCCCCAGGTGCGCGCGCGGCGTAATCTGAATGGCCGATTCCATCATCTGCACAGCGTCCTCGGCGAGCGTGTTCATCTTGCTGTGGAACTCCAGGCAGAGCACGCCGTCGCCCAGATCGACAAGCGACGCTCCGGCGTTCTTCGAAACCACGCCGCGCGCGCGCTTGATATCCGAGAGCACAAGCACGCCGGGCCGAGGCTCAAGGTCGCGATACGTGTTCGAACCGAAATCGAAGTAGCGCTGCGCCGGCACCCCGCCGTGGTCCGCAACTTCGTAAAAGCTCTTTGCGCCGCCCGCGATCATGCGCTCGACGGCAGGCGCCACTTCGCAGCCATCCGCTTTCATACGCGCAGCGGTCTGTTCGAACCCGAGCGCATCCCACGTCTCGAATGGACCCAGCGAAAACGCGAAGCCCCAGCGCATGGCGCGATCGATCTCCACGATGCGGTCGGAAATCTCGGGCACCATCAGGGCAGAGTAATTCAGGAAATCGCGAAACAGCGGCCAGAGGAAACGGCCGACGCGATCCTCGCCCGAAACGAGCGTGCGCAGCCGCTGCGGCAAATCCTCGACGCCCTTCACTGCATCGGCGGATGGGAACTTCACCTTCGCCGCGGGATGATATTCCAGCGTCTTGCGATCGATGGCCCAGATTTCCTTCTCCGCGCCCTTGCCGACGCGCTTATAGAAGCCCTGCCCGCGCTTTTCCCCGAGCCAGCCATTCTGAATCATGCGCTCCATGAAGTCCGGCACCGTGTAGCGGGACCGCGCGGGGTCGTGCGGCGCCAGGTCGTGAAGATTGCGCAGCACGTGCGCCCATACGTCCAGCCCTATGATGTCCACCAGGCGGAAACTGGCGCTCCGCGGAAGGCCGATCAGCGGGCCCGTCATCCCGTCCACCTCTTCCACCGTATAGTCGCCTTCCACTGTCAGTTTGTGGACCGTCGCGCCGAAGAAGCAGCCGATGCGGTTGGCGATGAAGTTCGGCGTGTCCTTGCAGGGCACGACGCCCTTGCCGAGATGGAGATCGCAGAATCGCGCCGCCCACGCGAGTGCCTCGGGCGCGGTCTCCGGACCCGGCACAAGTTCCACGAGGTGCAGGTAGCGCGGCGGATTGAAGAAGTGCGTGCCGAGAAAGTTGCGGCGGAACTCGGGAGCGAAGCCCGCGCAAATGTCGTGCAGAGGAATGCCGCTCGTGTTCGTGGAGATCAGCCCGCCCGCGGGCGCCACGTCGGCGACTTTCGTCAGGAGCGTCCGTTTGATCGCGAGATTCTCGGCGACAGCCTCCACCACCCAATCGCATTCGGCGATGCGGCCGATGTGGTCGTCAAAGTTACCCGGCCGTATGAGCGCGCGGGCAGCATCGGTGTAGAACGCGACCGGCTTTTGCGTGGCGGCGGTCTGAATACCGGCGAGCGCGGCGGCATTGCGGTCCGGCGCGTCGGGCAGGGTGATATCGAGGAGTTCGACGGGAAAGCCCGCATTGGCGAAGTGAGCGGCGATGCGGGATCCCATGGTGCCGGCTCCGAGGACGGCAACCTTGCGAAGTGGCTTCATCAGCTACATGGTGGCACAGCTGAGAGGTCAGTACCGACCGGTCTCCAGAACAACTAGAATGCGACCGGTCGGGAGGTCGTTACTTCACCACCAGCGAGGCGGGTGGGGCGGAGACTCCTCCGATGGTCGCGACTACGGGCCATGTTCCGGCCGCTAAAGACGGCGGCACCTGGATCGCAACCTGATATAGCCCCGCGAAGCCGGGAGCTAGCGCCGCTCCGTACACGGTCGCGGGGATTCCGTTGATGGTCACCGTCGGCATCGTCTGCGTCGAGTACGTCTGCGTGCCCGGAACCTGAACGCCCGTGGGCGCGGCAGGCGAAGTGGGGCCGAAGCCCGTGCCCCACAAGATCAGGATGTCGCCGGGATGCGCAGGCGTAGTATCGACACCGGGGAAACTGCCGGCCGCCGCGGCGAAACTGAAGTCCTGCCGCGTCGCGACCACCTGGCTATTCGGCCACGATGCGAAGAATGCGGGTCCGAACTGCGCGGCCGTCGCCGTGTAGCTGGAACTCGTGCCCGATGGCGTAGTCACCGTCACCTGGGTCGAACCCGAAGGAACGTCGGGAACAATGAAGTTGATCTGCCCCGCGCTCACGAAATAGATGTAAGCCGGCTTGCCGCCGACCGAGACCGAAACACCGTCAAGCGACGTGGGCAGCTTCCCATTGACGATCGCATTGGCCCAGGTGTCCGTCACCGGCGACAGATTAGAGCCGAGAAGCGTGCCCCACGAATTGGGAACGATGCCCGGCTGGAAGCTTGCGCCGTTGACGATGCCATTGCTGGAGACGGCCGGCGCCGCGCCGGTGCTGCCGCCATTGCTCACCTTGCGGACGCGGTTATTCGTTGTGTCCGCGATGAACAGATTGCCGCCGGAATCGAGCGCGACATCGGTGGGATTGTTGAGGCCCGCGTTGGTGGCCGGGCCGTTGTCGCCCGAAAAACCGGCGACGCCGTTTCCCGCCACCGTGCTGATGATGCCGTCCGGAGTCACTTTGCGAATGCGCTGGTTGCCTGTGTCCGCTATGTATAGGTTGCCGGAGGAATCGACCGCCAACCCCGCGTGCGCGCTGGAGAGGTTCAAGGCCGCGCTGGTCGCCGCTCCGCCGTCACCCGAAAAACCTTTCGTGCTGTTGCCCGCGACCGTGCTGATCGCCCCGGCGGCTGTGATCTTGCGAATCCGATTGAGTCCGATCTCCGCGACGTAGACATTGCCTCCGGAATCGACCGCGAGACCGCCGGGAAGAATCAGAGAACTCGCGATCGTGGAAATGGTTCCGGCCGCGTTGACCTTCCGCACGCGGCCGTTGCCGCTGTCCGCGATGTAGAGATTGCCGTTGTTGTCGACCGCAACCGCGATCGGGCTGAACAAAGCGGCGTTGGTCGCCGGACCGCCATCGCCCGAGAAGCCCGGAGTTGCCGAACCGGCGACGGTGTTGATCGTGCCGCCCGCATCCACCTTGCGGACGCGATTGTTGCTGCTATCGGCGATGTAGACGTTGCCCGACGAATCGGCGGCGACGCCCGAGGGACTGAAAAGCGCCGCTTTCGTGCCGGGTCCGCCGTCTCCGCTAAAGGTGGTGGCTCCATTGCCGGCGAGTGTAGTGACGGTGCCCGACGCGCTGACCTTCAGCACGCGACTGCTGACAATGTCGGCGACGTAGAGATTGCCCGAGCTATCGAGTGCAATTGCGTTCGCGGCGAGCGCAGTGCCGGTTGCCGCGCCGCCATCGCCGGAGTATGGCACATTGCCGTTGCCCGCGACCGTCGTGATGATCGCTTGAGACGCGGGAGCGTTGACGGTAAGCTGCACAGGCACGGTCTGCGCGGGATTGCCCGCTCCACTCGGCTGAATGGAGATGGTGCCGGTGTAAGAACCCGGGTCGAGTCCCGCGGGATTCACCGAAATCGTGAGAGTGGCGTTCACGTTGCCGCTTGCGGGGCTGACGGACAGCCAGCCGCCGCCGCGCGTGGTCGTGGCGGTCGCGGTGAACGTGAGTGTTGCGCCCGGGCTTGTGATCACCACCGTTTGCGAAGGCGGCGCGGCAGCGCCCGCATTCACGGAAAAAGAAAGAGCCGTGGGAGTGACTGAAACCGGCGACCCAGCGGCTCCGGAGGAAACTTTGCGCACGCGGAAATTGTTATCGTCTCCGATGAAAATGTTGCCGAGGCCGTCGACCGCGACACTGCGCGGGCCGCCGAGGTAGGCGCTGGTCGCCGGTCCGCCATCGCCCAGCGTCGTGTCCGTGTGGAGCCCGCCGCCCGCGACCGTGGTGATGATGCCGGAGGTGTTTACTTTGCGAATGCGGCCGCCGCCGGTATCCGCGATGTATAGGTTGCCGTCCTTGTCGACGGCGACGAAAACGGGTGTCATTCCCGCGCTGGTGGCCGGTCCGCCGTCGCCGAACGAGAGCGGACTGCCGCTGCCCGCTACGCGCGTGATGATGCCTTGCGTATCCACCTTGCGGACGTACGCTCCGTTGTCGGCGAAGTAGACGTTCCCCGCTGCATCGGCAGCGATACCTTGCGGCAGGAAGAGCGCGGCGTCGATTGCGGGTCCGCCATCGCCCGAATTGCCGGACGTGCCGTTGCCCGCGAAATTGGTCACGTTGCCCGCGGGGTCCACCTTGACGATGCGGTTCGTCAACAGAGTGGGCATATACAGGTTACCTGCGCCATCCACGGCAGCATTAGAAGCCACCACTTGTGCAAGCGTGCTGATGATTCCCGATGTGTTGATTTTGCGTAGCGCGTTGCCGGCCAGATAAATGTTGCCGGCGCTATCGACGGCCACGCCGGTGGCGAAAATCTGCGCACTGGCCGCGGGTCCGCCATCGCCGCCGTTTCCGCCGCCCGCAACCAGCGTGACCACGCCCGCGGGATTCACCTTGTACAGGCGATTGATTCCGCCGCCGCCATCCAGAACATAAACGTTGCCGCTGGAATCGGCTGCGACGCTCAGCGGGCTGCCGGTGATTTTGAGGCTGGTGCCCTGCGCGCCGTTGGCCGCGGTTCCGGTCAGACTTCCTCCGCCCGCGACTGTGGTGATGATGCCCGCCTGCGCGTGAACCGTCTGTTGCGCGGCGAGAAGAACGAAACTTGCGAGAATGCTGCGTATCATTGCATGTCTCCTGATGTCTACTGAACCGTCACGCCTCTGGAATAGCCTTGCACCGCGGTGAAGACCGCGAATGCCGCCTGCCCGCCTGAGGTAAGTGGAGCCGTGAAGGGTGAGTTCGCCTGCGTATCCACCGTCAGAAATCCAAATGCAGTGGTGGATTGAGCGGGCACGGCGAGAAGATGAGACAGCAGCGCCGTGGGAAGAGTGTATGAGCCTGGCGCCGCCGGTACCGTGCAACTGAAGCTGACGTTGTGAATAATGTTGTTGTTGGAGGCATCCTTGCCGGTGTAGGCATAAGTGCTGCCGAGTATCGATACCGAATCGAAGCCGCTGCCGCTCCAGTTGATGGTGAGCGGCGAGTTGCGATCGATGCTGTTGAGCGCGTCCCAGTTCGTTACCGTGAAGCCATTGGGGAAGTGAACCGTTGCGGTGAACGGGCCGACACCCGCTCTGCCTTTGCCGGTCACCGTGTACGTTCCGCCGGACGCCACCGAACCGCTGCTCAGGGAGAGTGAGTAAATGGGACCGGGATTGGTGCTGCCGATTCCGAGCGCCGCGCCCGCCGCAAGTCCGGGCCCGGTTGCAGGTAAGCTGCTTCCGGCATCGAGATATTTTCCGGGCACTGCGGGATTCGCCGCGGTGACGGACGCAGTCCGGTCCGTCAGCGTGCACAGGCCGATGCGCATGCCGCCGAACGCGGCAGCGTATTGAGACGACGTGTAACTCGGGAAGGCTCCGGTCACGGTCTCGGAAGTTGCGGTGCCGGCGCTACTGGTCGCGGAGATTTTTTCGATGGCGAGTGCGCCCAACGTGACCGAGCCGCCCGCGTCCAGTTGCTGCAGCGCGGATTGGCTGAGTTGCGGATCGGAGCAGTAGGACTGGCCCGCGGGCGCGATGGGGACGGACACGGCGTTGCTGAGCTCGCCGCCCGCGCTGACCTGCACGGAGGCGAAGCAATCCGGCGTGATGTCGGCAGGGAGCGTAAAGTTGATCTGCCACAGGCCGGGATATCCCGAGGACGCGCCGGCGTATAGCGGCGTAATAGCGCGGCCATTCACGTTGACGGAAAAATTACCGGCGGCGGTCTGGTCGCCGGATGTGCCGCCGGAATCGTTCGCGGGGTCGGCTCCGCCGCCGGTGCCCCAAAGCACGAGCGTATCGCCGGGATGCGCGGGCGTGAGCGTCCAGTTCAGGCCGTTGAAGCTGGTAGAGCCCGAAGTAAAGCGAGTGAGGCTGATGCCGCCGTTGACGTTGCCGATGGTTGCCTGAGCGGTGCCCGCGCCAGTGCTGTTCGCGGTGGCGATGCCGAAACTACGCGCGACTACGGTGACATTTTCGGGAGCGCTGGTGAGCGTGTTGTACGTGACGCGCATGGCGTATGTGCCCGGCGTGATGGAGGAAGGTAGCAGTCCGGCGACCTGTCCGCTGGATGCATACAGCATGCGGGCGGTGACGGGCGATCCACCCGACGCCGGCGTCAGCGAGATCGATGTTCCTCCGATGCTGTTCGGGTACGATGTGCCGCTGGCGGTGGCGAGCGAATCGGGACCAAGTCCGCTCCCGAAGACGACGAACACTGCGCCGGGCGCAAGGGTCGTCTGATAGCCAAGCGCGTTGAACACGCCCGAAGTAGTGAATGAGGGAGCGCCCGCGCCCGTTACGGTGAGCGTCACGGAGAACGTGAGAGGCGCGAGCCCTCCGGATGGAGTGACGGTGACCGCGCCTTGATACGTGCCGCCCGCCATGCCTGCCGGATTCACGGAAATGGTGAGACTGCCGGGAGTGGAACCGCTCTTCGGAGTGACCGTGAGCCAGGACGTGCTGGTGGTGGCGGTGAAGGAAGCCGCGGCGCCGGAACTGCCGATGGCGACCGTTTGTGCGGCAGGTGTAGCGCCGCCGATGGCATAAGAGAAGGAGAGAGAAGACGGCGCGGCAACCAGTCCGGCGGAAGCCGTGATTTTGCGAACGCGCACCACGCCCGCCGCACTGGAGAGGATCAGGAGATTGCCGGCGGGGTCGAGATCGACCTCGCTATCGACGCCGAGGAACGCACTGGTCGCGGGTCCGCCGTCGCCGATAGGAGTGGAAGAATTTCCATCGATTCCCGCGATCGTGGTGATGATGCCAGAGGCATCCACCTTGCGCACGCGGCTGTTGCCGCTGTCGGCGATGTACAGATTGCCGGAACTGTCGACCGCGAGACCCTGAGGACTGGTGAGGGTTGCGGCCGTCGCGAGTCCGCCATCGCCGGAGAAGCCGCGCGTGCGTTTTGTCTGGCCGGCGACGGTGCTGATGATTCCATCGGGCGTGACCTTTCGTACGCGGCTATCGGCGCCTTCGGAGATGTAAAGGTCGCCCGCGGAATCGAAGGCGAGACCGGCGGGTCCAACGACGGCGGTGGTGGTGGCCTGCACGCCATCGCCGGAGTAGACCACGTTGCCGTTTCCCGCGTAGGTAGTGATGATGCCCGCGGGGGTCACCTTGCGGACGTGATCGGTGCCGTCGGCGATGTAGAGGTTATCGGATTTATCGAAGGCGATCGCGCCGGGGTAGGACAGCATCGCTTTCGTCGCGGGTCCGCCATCGCCGGAGTAACCGGGAGAGCCGTTTCCGGCGTACGTCGTGATGATGCCGGAGGTCGAGATTTTGCGGATCACCTGGTTCTGCTGATCACTGAGGTACACGTTCCCCGCGGAATCCACCGCTAGCTTTCCGCCGAAGATGCTGGCGCTGAGCACCGGTCCGCCATCGCCGGTGTAAGCGGGATTGCCGTTACCGGCTATGGTGCTGATCGCTCCCGCGGTGTTTACCTTGCGAATCTTACTGGCAGCCTCGATATAGATGTTGCCCGCGGGATCCACCGCCATGCCTCCGATGCTGGCGAGCCATGCGCTGGTGGCTGGCGCTCCATCCACCGAACTGCAGCATGTCGCGGTGCCCGCCACGGTGGTGATGGTCTGCGCGGTGGAAGGTATGTACGCGCACAATAACAACGCGCAAAGTATGGAAACTCTCATTTCACGCTCCTGTATGGCCGTCCGGTGCACAAGATGGGACAGAGCGCGCGTAGATAGAGCATCGGCGGTACTGTCAGTCCGCGGTTCGTCGGGTAGAATAGCTCCTGCTGTGACCGGACCCGTTCACGAAAATGGTGCCACGCGATGATCGCGGCGCGGTCTCAAGATGGCTTAAAGAATTCTAAAGGACCACTAAGCCCATGAGTTTGCACGCGGGATTCGGGATTGCACGGGAAACGGCGGGACGCTTGTGGCGCTTCGGCGAATTTGAGTTCGATGAACTCAGCAGGGTTCTTCGCGTAAACGGCGCGGTCGTCGAATTGGAAGCGAAGCCTCTGGAAGTGCTCTCGCAGTTGCTGCTGCGCGCCGGCGAAGTTGTGGCTAAGGAAGAACTGCTGGAAGCCGCGTGGCCCGGCGTGAGTGTGGTGGAAGGGTCGCTGCCGACGGCGGTGTCGAAGCTGCGCAAAGCGCTGGGTGATTCGCACGGCTCGGTGATCGTGACCGTGCCTCGCACGGGGTACCGGCTCGGCCTACCGGTGGAGTGCGCGACGAGCGCGGCGGCGGAGAGGCGCGATTTCCGGTTCGCGGAAGGCGCTGCGGTGCCGGGCCGCGATCAGTGGCGATTCGTACGCAAGATGGAAGCATCGCCGGAGAGCGCGGTGTGGGTCGCGGAACATCCGAAGACGCACGAGCTGCGCGTCTTCAAGTTCGCGACCGATGGAGTCCGGCTGCGCGCGCTGAAGCGGGAGGTCACGCTGGCGCGTGTGCTGAAAGATGCGCTCGGCGAGCGGCCGGAGTTCGTGCGCGTGCTGGAGTGGAATTTCGGCACGGCGCCGTATTACGTCGAGAGCGAGTACAGCGGTGAAAACCTGGCGGAGTGGGCGGAGGCGCGCGGCGGGCTTGAGGCGATCCCGCTGGCAGAGCGGCTGCGTGCGATTCGCGACATTGCGGCGGCCGTCGCGGCGGCGCACAGCGCGGGCGTGCTGCATAAGGACCTCAAGCCGGCCAACGTGCTGATGAGCGGAAACGCGGAAGAATGGCAAGTGAAGCTGGTGGATTTCGGAAGCGGCGCGCTGCTGGAGCCTTCGCGGCTGGGCGCTCTCGGAATCACCAACCTTGGCTTCACGGAGACGATGAACGGCAACTCCGGACTCACCGGCACGTTGATGTATTTGCCGCCGGAAGTTCTGGCGGGGGAGGCGCCCACAGCGGCGGCGGATGTGTACGCGCTCGGCGTGCTGCTCTATCAGATGGTGGCAGGCGACTTCCGCCGGCCGCTTTCGCCCGGTTGGGAGGCCGGCATCGAGGATCCGCTCTTGTGCGAGGACATCGCGGAAGCTGCCTGCGGCGATATGGCGCGGCGAATGTCGAGCGTGGCGGAGTTGGCGGCGCGGGTCGACGGGCTCGAGCGACGACGGCGCGAACGGGCGGATCTTGCAACCGTTCGCGAGCGAGCGCGCCTGGCGGAGCGGCAATTGGAGATCGCGCGCGTGCGGCGGCCGTGGGCAGTGGCCGCGGGCGTGGCGCTGACCGCGGGGCTTGCCGCGAGCCTGCTGCTGTATCGCAACGCGGCGGCGGAGCGGGACCGTGCGAACCGGCAGACGGAAATTGCGGCGGCCGTCAATCGATTCCTGGGCAACGATTTGCTGGGGCACAGCGATCCCTTCCAGAGCGGCAAGGCCGAGGTCACGTTGTCGCATGCGGTTCGCGACGCATCGCCCGATATCGACCGGCAATTTCAGAACGCTCCGGAAGTGGCGGCGCGGCTGCATCAGACGATCGCGCGGGCGATGGACAATCGCACCGAATATCCGGATGCGCGGCGCGAGTATGAGCGGGCGGCGGCGTTGTTCGTGCAAAGCGAGGGCGCGCTATCGCAGGATGCGATTGCGGTGAAACTGCAGCAGGCCGCGATGGAGGCCCGCAGTTATCAGAAGGGAAGCGTGGAGACGGCGCGCGCGATTCTGGCGCAGGAAGCTCCCGTGATGGCGAAGCTGCGGAGCCCGCGCGCGGATCTGGCGGTGTATCTGGCATCGGCGCGCGGGATGATCGCGCTGATCGCGAACGATGCCAAGGGAGCGGCGGCGAATTTCCGCGAGGCCTACGAGCGGAGCCAAAAGCTGCCCGAGTTCGACGAGAACGCGAGGCTGACGTTGAAGCAGAAGCTGGCGTTCGCATCGATACGGCTCGGCGATGGGGCCACCGCGGAGCGATTATTCCGCGAGTTGATCGCCGCGTTTTCGCGCACGGCCGGACCGGAGAGTGCGAGCGTGCTGCGGGTCCGCTTGAACCTGGCCCAGGCATTCATGATCGAGGGGAAGAATGGCGAGGCGATCGAGGAGGCGAATCGCATCTACCCCGAGTATGTGGCCCGGTTGGGCGAAAGCCACGAATTGACGATGCAGTTGCTGACTACGCGCGCGCAGTGCGAAGGCACGGAAGGGCTGTGGGAGGACGCAATTCGCGACGACCTGGCGATTTACAAGCTGGCGATGCAGAAGCAGGGTCCGGCATCGTTTTTCGCGGTGGCGACTTTGGCGGACGCTGCGCTGGCGCAGTGCCGCGGCGGGCATGTAAAGGAGGGCGAGGCGAACGCACGCAAGGTGTACGACACCAGTTGGAAGGCGTACGGGCCGAAGGCGGGGTTGACGGGCGGGTCGGCGTACGTGGTGGCGAGCTGCGAGATCGCTTCCGGGAAACTGGCGGACGCATCGGCACTGCTGAACGGGATCGATCCGCAGCCGGTGGCTCAGTTGACGGGCTTCCCTCAATGGTCGGCGAACGTGGATGTGGCTCGCGCGGAGATCGCGGTGCGGGAGCGGGATTTCGCGGCGGCGCGGAAATTGTTGGATGCAGCGCGTCCAGCGTTTTCGAAGGCGGACTCGGAGCCGTATCAGAAGCGCGCAGTGGAACGCCTGACCGCGGAGAGTCGGTAAGATCATTTACCGCTCCCTGACGGGGCAGTGAAGAATCCGGCTGTTCTCGTCGTGCTCCATTCGCCTTTCGATACACCTTTTACCGCTCCCTTACGGTCACGGCTCCGTTAGCAGCATCAACGGCTTACGGAGCCGTGACCGTTAGGGAGCGGGCCAGGTGCCGGGGACGCGAGGTGTCTGGAACGCGGTATAAAACAATGCGATATTTTTTGCAGCCCCGTCAGGATTCGTTCCCGGGCTCAAGTTATCGCTCTTTCACAGACGCGGCTCGGATTGCAATTCCCAGTTCTTTGAGTTGGCGCTCCGGGACTTGGGCCGGGGCGTCGCACATCAGGTCTGTGCCGCGCGCGGTTTTCGGGAAAGGGATCACGTCGCGGATGGACGTTTCTCCGGCGAGCAGCATGACTAGGCGGTCCAGGCCGAGCGCGATTCCTCCGTGCGGCGGGGCTCCGTATTCCAGCGCTTCCAGCAGGAAGCCGAAGCGGCGCTTAGCTTCTTCGTCGCTGAAGCCGAGCGCGGCGAAGACTTTGGCCTGCACATCGCGGCGGTGAATACGAATCGAGCCCGAACCGAGCTCGATGCCGTTGAGCACAATGTCGTAGCTTTTGGCGCGGCAGCGCGCGGGATCGGTCGTCAGCTTCTCCAGGTCACTATCGTGGACACTGGTGAAGGGGTGGTGCGCGGCCATCCAGCGCTGATCCTCTTCATCCCATTCGAACATCGGAAAATCGAGCACCCAGAGAAATTTGAAATTCGTGGGGTCGAGAAGCTTGTGCCGGTCGTTGAATTTCTGCGCGAGTTGCAGGCGCAATTGGCCGCAGGCCTTGTAAACCGTCTCTTCCGGGCGATGTCCTTTCGGTTCGCCGCTCCAGGTGGCGAGCACCAGCAGATCGTTTTCGCCGGCTCCGGTGCGCTCGCGGATCTTTTGCATTTGCGCGGGGTAGTCGCGTTCGAGGCGCTTGGGATCGTCGAAGACGCGCAGTCCGCGCTCCTGCCCGAAGGCTTTGAACTCGTCGCGCTCTTTGCGGCTGGGCGCGCCGGTGTTCGGAATGACAATGGCTTCGAGCGGCAGGTTCGCCGCGGCAAGCTCCGGCAGCAGGTCTTCGACGGGATACATCGGCGGAACGCGCAGATCGGGCTTATCGCTGCCGTAGCTGCGCATCGCTTCCGCGTAGGTCAGGCGCGTGAACGGCGTGGGGATATCGTACCCTGCGACCTTGCACATCCGCTGCACCAGCGGCTCGATCACTTCGAAAATGCGCTCCTCCTGCGGGAACGACATTTCGAGATCGATCTGCGTGAATTCGGGTTGACGATCGGCGCGCAGATCTTCGTCGCGGAAGCAGCGGACGATCTGAAAGTATTTTTCGAAGCCGCTCACCATCAGCAATTGTTTGAAGATTTGGGGCGACTGCGGCAGGGCGTAGAACGTGCCGGGCTGCACCCGGCTGGGGACCAGGTAATCGCGCGCGCCTTCCGGCGTGGAGCGCGTCATGAACGGCGTTTCGATTTCGAGGAAGCCTTGCGACGTGAGGAACTCGCGCACGGCAAACGACATTTTCGAGCGCAGGATAATATTGCGCTGCATGTGCGGCCGGCGGAGGTCGACGTAGCGGTACTTGAGCCGCACGTCTTCGGACACATCGACATGCTCTTCCATGGGGAACGGCGGCGTGCGGGATTCGTTGAGAATCCAGAGCTCGGAGGCGACCACTTCGATTTCGCCGGTGGGCAGGTTCGGATTGACTCCGGCGCCGCGCGAAACCACGGTGCCGCGGACGGCGATGACGAACTCGGAACGGATCTCGTCGGCGCGCTTGTGGGCAGCGGCATCGGCGTCATTCCGCACGACTACTTGAGTGATGCCTTCGCGGTCGCGGAGATCGATGAACACGACTCCGCCGTGATCGCGTCGGCGGTGAACCCAGCCCATGAGGACGACGGTTTTGCCTTCGTCGGAGGCGCGCAGTTCCCCGCAGGTGTGAGTGCGGCGAAGGTCGCCCAGAAAATCGAGCGTTACGGAGGTTTCCATATGGTTCTTCAATTTCGCGTGGTGAGCAGCCGCGCGGCCACTTCGTCGCGCGACACGTTGGCCTGCTCTCCGGTGGACATGTCCTTGAGAGCGTAACTTCCGGCAGCCATTTCATTTTCGCCGACGATGAGGGTGAAGCGCGCGGCGAATTTATTGGCCAGTTCCATGGCGCGTTTGAGCTTGCCTTCGACAATTTCGACGCTGGCGCCGTCGCGGCGAAGGTCGCGCGCGAGAACGGCGGCGTGGCGCACGGCAGGGTCGCCGAGCGGCGCAATCACGAGGTCGAGCGCGGGGAGCGGCGCATTCTCTTCGACGCTCATCACGAGACGATCTTCGCCGATGGAGAATCCGATGCCGGGCGCCGGGACTTTGGAGCCGAGCGATTCGGCGAGCCCGTCATAGCGGCCTCCGCCGAGCACGGAATTCTGTGCGCCCAGCGCACCGTGCACCACTTCGAACGTGGTGCGCATATAGTAATCGAGGCCGCGGACCATGCGCGGGCGAATTTCGTATTCGATGCCGCGGTCGGAGAGGAAGCGGCAGACGGCGTCGAAGTGAGTGCGGCAGGCGTCGCAGAGAAAATCGAGAATGCTGGGCAGCGCGTCGATGATGGGCTGGTCGGCTTCGACTTTGCAGTCGAGCACGCGGAGCGGATTCGTTTCGGCGCGGCGGCGGCAATCCGCGCACATGCCCGGCGCAGCGTCGCGGAGGTCCTGGCGGAGGCGTTCGACGTACTGCGGGCGGCAGTTGTGGTCGCCGACGGAGTTGATGAGAAGCTTGAAGCCGGTGAGTCCGGCGCGCTGGAGAATTTCGACGACGAGCTCGATGACTTCGGCATCGATGAGCGGGGATTCGGAGCCGATGGCTTCGGCGCCGATCTGGAAGAACTGGCGATAGCGGCCTTTTTGCGGGCGCTCGCGGCGGAACATCGGGCCGATGTAATAGAGCTTTTGCACGCCGGGGCGCTGGTCGAGGCGGTGCTCGATGTAGGCGCGGATGACGCTGGCGGTGTTCTCCGGTCGGAGGGTGAGCGAGGAGCCGTCGCGATCCTCGAAGGTGTACATTTCCTTGGTGACGATGTCGGTGTCCGCGCCGACGCCGCGGGCGAAGAGCTGAGTTTCTTCGAGGATGGGAGTGCGAATTTCGTGATAGTTGTAAGAGCGAAAAACATCCCGCGCGACGGCTTCGACGCGATTCCAGACGGATGTGGATGGGGGCAGTAAGTCCCTGGTTCCTTTGACGGCTTTGATCAAGGTAGTTGGAAAGACCATGCTAGCACGCCTTATCCGCGTTTATCTGCGTTCATCAGCGTCCTGATTATTTTCTGGAGAGCTTTGCTGCGTGCCATGGACAAGATTAGGGGACGCAGATGAACGCAGATGAACGCGGATGGGTGAACGGGTTAACGGAGCAGGTACTGGGCGCGGCTTTTGAGGTTTCGAATACTTTGGGCGCCGGATTTCTGGAGAAGGTGTATCAAAAGGCATTGCTCCGCGAACTGAACGCCCGGGGACTGAGGACTGCGACGGAGGTTTCGTTTTCCGTTATGTACAAGGGGAGCCGTGTTGGCGAGTACTTTGCAGACATCATCGTTGAAGGTGCCCTGGTTGTGGAACTCAAATGCGTGGAGCGGCTCGCAAACGAACACGGTGCTCAGTGCCTGAATTATCTTCGGGCTTCCTCTCTTCCGGTCTGCCTGTTGATCAATTTTGGCCGTTCGAAAGTCGAGTGGCAGCGGGTCGTTTTTAAATTTTGAGAGTTACAATTGGGGCTGTATGCGCCGCAGCTTTGCGTTTTTGTTTCTCTTCGGTGCGATTGCTTTCGCGCAGAAGCGGCCCTTTACTGTTAACGCTTTGATGGAATTGCAGCGGCTGAGCGACCCTCAAATTTCTCCTGACGGCAAGTGGGTCACGTTCACCGTTCAGAGCGTCGACGTTCCGGCGAACCGGAAGCCTTCTCAGATTTGGATCGTCGGGCTGGAGAGCGGATCGCCGCGGCAGTTGACTCGCGATGGGATGGCGAACAGCCGCGCTCGCTGGTCGCCCGATTCCAGGCGCATCGCTTATATTTCCGATCGCGGCGGATCTTCGCAGGTTTGGCTGATGGATCCCGATGGCGGGAACGGGAAGCAGGCCACCAATCTTTCGACCGAGGCCGACGGCGTCCTCTTCGCTCCCGACGGCAAGAACCTCGTCTTCACCAGCGAGGTGTTCCCCGATTGCGCGGACGACGCGTGCAACAAGCAAAAGCTGGACGCCGAAGCCGCGAACAAAGTGCACGCGCGCATCTACACGGATCTGCTGTACCGGCACTGGACGCACTGGCAATCCCCGCGGCGAAGTCATCTGATGGCCGTTGCGGTGACCGGCGGCGCGGCTCGCGACCTGACTCCCGGCTCCCATGATGTGCCTCCGTTTTCGCTCGGCGGTCCGGACGATTACGACATTTCTCCCGATGGCACGGAAGTCTGCTTTGCGATGAATGCCGACGCGGTTCCGGCGACAAGCACGAACACCGATCTTTACACGGTGCCGATGGCGGGCGGCGAAGCGCGGAAGATCACCAGCAATCCCGGTTCGGATTCGGGTCCGCAGTATTCGCCCGATGGGAAATATTTGGCCTGGCGCATGCAAACGCGCGCGGGGTATGAGAGCGATCGCTTTCGCCTGGTGGTGCTGGAGCGCTCGACGGGGCGGTTGACAAATGTGACCGAGTCGCTGGACCGTTGGGTGAACAGCTTCACGTGGTCGCCGGATTCGAACTCGCTGTTCTTCACGACGGTGGATCGCGGGCGGCAGAGCATCAGCCTGATTTCGGTGAAGGGCGGAGCGATGCGCGTGGCGGCGAGCGGCGATAGCGAGCTCGACGACATGGTGCTCACGAAGAACGGCAAGACGATGGTCTACACTCAGCAGACCGGAATGTCGCCGGTGGAAATCTATCGGGCGGCATCGACGGGCGGGGCTCCGGTGGCGCTGACGCATCTCAACGACGCGGTGCTGGCACAATACCAGATGACGCCTCTCGAGGAATTTTGGGTGGACCGGCCGGATGGCGTGCGCGTGCAGAGCTTCGTGGTGAAGCCTCCGAATTTCGATGCATCGAAGAAGTATCCGGTGGTGATGATGATCCACGGCGGTCCACAGGGAAACTGGGGGCATAGCTGGACGTACCGCTGGAACGCGCAGGTGTTCGCGGCGGCGGGGTTCGTGGCTGTGGAGCCGAATCCGCGCGGGTCCACCGGATACGGGCAGAAGTTCATCGACGAAATCAATACGGATTGGGGCGGCCGCGCGTATGACGACATCATGGCGGTTACGGATCATGTGGCCGACTTGCCGTATGTGGACAGCGCGCGTATGACAGCGGCAGGCGCGTCGTACGGCGGCTACATGGCGGACTGGCTGGAGGGGCACACGACGCGCTTCAAAGCGATTGTGTCGCACGATGGAGTGTACGATCTGACGAGCGAATTCGGCGCGACCGAAGAGTTGTGGTTCCCGCTGTGGGAGATGGGCGGCACGCCGTGGGACAAGCCGGAAGATTACGCCAAGTGGTCGCCGAGCACGTACGTGAAGGACTTCAAGACGCCTATGCTGGTGGTGCACGGCGAACTGGATTTCCGCGTGCCGTATGAGCAGGGTTTGGAATTGTTCACGGCACTGCAACTACAGAAAGTGCCGTCGAAGCTGTTGGTATTTCCGGATGAGGGGCACTGGGTGATGAAGCCGCAGAATAGCGTGCTGTGGTATAACACGGTGCTCGATTGGTTAGGATCCTGGGTGAAAAAGTGAAAGCGATTGTAATCCTCGTAGGCTTAATTGTCGTGGTGGTGGTTGCCCTTTTTACGATGTCGGCGAGTCCGGCGGTGAAACTGGCGCCTGTGAAGACGGTGGGGATATCCACGCCGGTGAGCGCGCAGGTCAGCGATCCGCACGGGCTGCGGCGCGTGAGCGCGTATATCGAACAGGGGGGCGCGCAGTATCCGCTCTTCGAGCAAAAGGCGCCTGCGACGCGGCTGTTCTGGAAGCGGCATGAGGCCGATCGGACGGTGACGTTCGATGCAGGCAAGACGAAGGCTCCGAATTTGAAAGAGGGCAAGGCGCAGCTTGTGGTGGAGGCGGTATCGAACGATCTGCGCGCGAGCACGGCGAAGACCACGGCGGATGTCGACGTGGTGCTCACCGCTCCGCGCGTGATTCCGGACGACGCGCAGCATTACATCAATCAGGGCGGCATGGAACTGGTGACGTTCACGGCGACGGGGGCGTACAACGAATCGGGCGTGAAGGTAGGGAAGTACACGTTCCGTAGTTTTCCGCTTCCGGGAAAGCCGGCCGATCAACGCTTCGCCTTCTTCGGATATCCGTGGGATCTGCCGCCGGACATCACGCCGCTGGTGTATGCGCGCAACACGGCGGGCACGGAAGCGACGGCGCACTTTTGGTTCAAGCTGTTTCCGAAGAAGTTCCGCGTGCGCGATTTCGAGTTGAGCGACCAGCTGATTCAGAAGCTGGTGAATTCCGTGGACCCGACCGGGCAGATTCTTCCGGGGAAGGACATTGCGGAACGCTTCGTCTACATCAACAGCGAATTGCGGAAGAAGAACAACCAGCAGCTTGCCGATCTGCGATTCAAGACGGAAGAGAAGATTCTGTGGAACGGTCCGTTCCTTCATTGGGGCAAGGAAGAGGCCGATTTCGCGGACGTCCGCAATTACATCTACCACGGAAAAAAGATCGATCAGCAGGTGCACTTGGGCTTCGATCTATCGGACGTGACGAACGGTCCGGTGAGCGCGGCGAATGACGGCCGGGTGGTGTGGGCGGCGGATCTGGGGATTTACGGGAATTGCGTGGTGCTGGACCATGGCTACTCGCTGCAATCGATCTACGGGCATATGCGGGAGATCGACGTAAAGGTGGGGGACATGGTGAAGAAGGGGCAGAAGATGGGGATCGCAGGCGAGACCGGGCTTGCGGGCGGCGTGCACGTGCACTTCAGCATGCAGGTGGATGGCGTGCAGACGAATCCTCGCGAGTGGTGGGACGAGCATTGGATTAAGGACCGCGTGCTGAGCAAGCTGGATCCCTCTCTGGCGGCGACGATGACGGCATCGGCGAGTGCGGCTCCGGCGGCGAGCGGCGGGTCGCGGCGGCATGGCCGTAAGCGGCGGTAGGATAGATACCGCACGCTTCCGGCGCACCTGAGGCACTGAGTCGCGAGTATCATAGGAACTGTAATGGCCAACCTTCTCCCCGACCTCGCCCCCGTTTCCGAGGCCATCACCGACGGTATTCGCGTGGAAGTGATCGCGCAATACTCGCCGGAGAATTCGCAGCCGGGTCAGGGTCAGTGGGTTTTTCAATATACGGTGCGCATCACGAATCAGGGCGAGGATACGGTTCAACTGCTGACGCGGCACTGGATCATCACGGACGCGCTGGAGCATAGCGAAGAGGTGCACGGTCCGGGAGTGGTGGGGGCGCAGCCGGTTTTGGCGCCCGGGGAGTCCTTCAAATACTCGTCGTGGTGCCCTTTGAAGACGCCTACCGGGATGATGCACGGCACTTATCAGATGGTGCGGTCGAGCGGGGATGCGTTTGATGTGGCGATCGCGCCGTTTGGGTTGAAGGCCCGGTATACGGTGCACTAGTTTTGTGAAGAAATGCAGCGGTTGTTCTCGTCGGACTGCATTCGCCTTTCGATGCACCTTTTACCGCTTCCTCACGGTCGCGGCTCCGTTAGCGGAACCAATCACATACGGAGCCGCGACCGTGAGGGAGCGGTAAATGGTGTATCGAAAGGCGAATGGAGCGCAACGAGAACAACAGCCGGAGTTTTTCACAGTCTCGTGAGGAAGCGGTAAAAGGTGCCGGTGATTCGATATTTTTCACAACCCCTGACGCGTCGCGGGGGTTTCCCGGTGGTCTTATACTAAGAGACGCAACATGCGTTACGTGCTCGTACTCTGTCTGTTCGGTCCCCTGGTGCACGCGCAAATGTCCGAGGGTGTCGATTATTTCGAGAAGAATGTGCGGCCGCTGCTCGCGGCGAATTGCTATCCCTGCCACAGTGCGAAGTCGAACCCTCCGATGCGCGGTCTGCTGCTGGATTCGCCCGCGGGTACGCAGCGCGTCATCGTTCCGCGGAAGCCTGAAGAGAGCCTGCTGATTACCGCCGTGCGGGGCACGGGATCGCTGAAAATGCCGCCGGGCAAGCCTCTCGATGCGGCGCAGGTCGAGACGCTGGTGACCTGGGTGAAGCTCGGCGCTCCCGATCCGCGTGCCGATTCGGTTGCGGCCGCGCCGTTGAAACCGCACTGGTCGTTTCAGCCGATCCGCGATCCGCAGCCACCGCACTCCGTCGGCAATGCGATCGATGCTTTTTTGCAGAGCGCACGCGCCGCTCACCATCTCAGCGAACCGAGGCCGGCGTCGAAGCTCACCCTGATCCGGCGCGCGACATACGACCTCACAGGCCTGCCGCCTACGCCCGAAGAGATCGACGCGTTTGTGAAAGACTCCGGCCCGAACGCGTTCGCGAAAGTTGTCGATCGCCTTCTGGCTTCGCGCGCGTATGGGGAAAAATGGGGGCGCCACTGGCTCGACGTAGTTCGGTATGCAGACACGGCCGGCGACAATGCGGATTTTCCGGTGCCCGCGATGGCGCTCTATCGCAACTGGGTGATCGATGCGTTCAACCGCGATATTCCCTATGACCGATTTTTGAAGCTACAGCTTGCGGGCGACCTGATGCCGGACCCGGAGGTGATTCCCACCAGCTACATTTCGAACTCGCGGCGTTTCGGGTCGCGCGCCAACGAGTTTCATCTGACGATCGACGACACCATCGATAACCTCGGCAAGAGCATGCTGGGGCTGACGATCGCCTGCGCGCGCTGCCACGATCACAAGTTCGATCCGATTCCGACGGCCGATTACTACGCGTTGTACGGCATTTTCAAAAGCACCGCGTATCCGCACCCCGGGACGGAGATTTATCCGCACACGTATGGGTTTGCCGCGCTGAACGCCGCGGACGCCGCCCGGCTGAAGGGATTCGAAGACCAGCTCTCCGGCCTGGATAATCGCATCGAAGACATGAAGGCCGGCAAGATCAAGTTCGCCAGCGATGCGGAAAAGCGCAAGGCCGAGCAGGACAATCAGGCCAACCTGCGACGTTTGTCGCACGAGTATCCGGCGATCGCCAAGGCGTACGCCGTTCATGACGGCAAGGGCGCGAATGCGCGTATTATGGTGCGCGGCGAACCGGCCACGCTGGGCGCCGAAGTGCCGCGCGGCTTTCTGCAGATTCTCGGCGGCCAGAAGTTGCCCGCCAGTGAAACCGGCAGCGGACGGCGCGAGCTCGCCGATTGGATCGCCTGCAAGGAGAATCCGCTCACCGCGCGCGTGATTGTGAATCGCGTCTGGCAGTGGCACTTCGGGCAGGGAATCGTTGCGACTCCGGACGATTTCGGCGCGCGCGGCGACCCGCCATCGCACCCCGAACTGCTCGACCATCTTGCTTCGCGCTTCATGCAGGACGGTTGGTCGCTGAAGAAGCTGCACCGGCGCATCATGCTGACGCGGGCGTATCAATCGGCGACCACTTACTCGGAAGCGGAGGCGCTGAAAGACGCCAAAGACGCATATTTGTGGCGCTTCCCGCCGCGGCGATTGGAAGCTGAAGAGGTTCGCGATTCTATCCTCTTCCTCAGCGGCAACCTGGATCCGGCGCCCGCCGCCGAGCAGCCGTTCCCGCCGGAAATGTCGTGGAGGTACACGCAGCACACTCCGTTCATCGGCGCCGACAAGGATTATGCCACGCGGAAACGCAGCATTTATCTGATGCAGCAGCGCATCCGCCGGCAGCGATTCCTGGAACTGTTCGACGGCGCGGACCCGAACTCGGAAACGGGAGTTCGCGCGCTCACCACGACCGCGCTGCAGGCGCTGTTCACCATGAATGACGCTTTCGTACACGAGCAGGCGGACGCGCTCGCGGTGCGCGTCGGCATGTCCTACGGACCCGATGCGGACCGGATCAACGCGGCGTATCGATTGATTTACGGACGCACGGCGACGGCCGACGAGATCAAAGGAGATCGCGCGTACCTTGCCAAAGCGCGCGAGGCGCTAGGGTCCGCGGCCATGCCCGATTTTCAGCGCACGCGCGAAGCGTGGGCGAGCCTCATGCGAGTTCTGCTTTCCAGCAACGAGTTTCTGATTCTGGAGTAATTATGCAAAGCCGTCGAACCATGCTCCGCTCTCTGGCCCTGGGAACCAGTTTGTTTCCGGCGATCGTGAGCGATCTGTTGGCTTCCGAAAATCCGCTCGCGCCGAAAGCCCCGCACTTTCCCGGCACGGCCAAGCGCGTCATCTGGATCACTCTGAGCGGTGGAATGTCACACGTGGATTCGTTCGACCCAAAGCCGAAGCTCGGCGAATTTCAGCGCGGAGGGAAGACGGCAGAGGGCAACCGGAAAGTGCTCGGGTCGCCATGGGCCGCGCGGCCGCACGGGCAGTCGGGCCTCGAAGTGACGGACCTGTTTCCGAAGATCGCCGAGTGCGTCGATGACTTGTGCATCATTCGTTCGCTGCACGGCGACCACAACGATCATTTTCAGGCGACGCTCGGCATTCACACGGGAAGCGTAACGTTCAAGCGGCCGAGCGCCGGCTCCTGGGTGTGCTACGGACTGGGCACGGAGAATCAGAATCTGCCGTGCTACGTGGTGCTGGCGCCGGAGATGCCGTATGCCGGAAGCCAGGTGTGGTCGAGCGATTTTCTGCCGGGGATTTATTCGGGTACGCGTATCACCAGCGGACCGGAGCCGGTCCCCGACCTGAACCGGCGCGCTGCTACGCCGGAGCTTCAGAATCTGGAACTGGGTCTGCTGGCGCAGTTCAACAAGAAGCACGAGGCGAAGCATCCGGGCGACCCCATGCTGGACGCGCGCATCAAGTCTTACGAGACTGCGTTTGGGATGCAGTCGGCGATGCCGAAGGTGCTGGACCTTTCGAAAGAAACGGCGGCGACGCTGAAGCTGTACGGCATGGAGCCGGGAGCGACGACCGGCTTCGGCTGGCAGTGCATGGTGGCGCGGCGAATGATGGAGCAGGGCGTGCGGTTTGTGGAGTTGATCGATACGGGCTCGAGCCACAACTGGGACGCGCATGGCGATATCAAGACGCACGAGCCGCTGGCGAGGAAGATCGATCAGCCGATCGCGGGTTTGTTGACGGATCTGAAATCGCGGGGGCTGCTGAAGGACACGCTGGTCGTATTCACGACGGAGTTCGGGCGGACTCCGAGTCCCGAGGGGGATATCGGGCGCGGGCACTTTAATCGCGCTTACAGCTCGTGGTTAGCGGGCGGGGGCGTGAAGGGTGGGATGGCGTATGGGAAGACGGACGATTTCGGTTTGAAGATCGCCGAGAACGATGTGCATGTTCATGATTTTCACGCCACGATTTTGCATACGCTGGGGTTCGATCATACGAAGCTGACTTATAGGCATGCCGGCCGGGATTACCGGTTGACGGATGTTTCGGGGAATGTGGTGAAAGCAGTGTTGGCGTAAGCGGCGCTCGCTTCGCTTGCGCCGACAGCGATTTTGCGACCGGTCTGGAGACCGGTCGTTACCGGTTGACGGATGTTTCGGGGCGGGTGGTGAAAGTAGTGTTGGCGTAAGCGGCGCTCGCTTCGCTTGCGCCAACACCGATTTTGCGACCGGTCTGGAGACCGGTCGTTACCGGCCCCGGCGGCCGCCGGCTACCCCTGCGGGTGCGGCGGATTTGCCGGCATCCAGGTGGTCCCAGTTCATGATGGCGTTGAAGCCGAGGCCGTAGGTGCCTTGCGACTGCCAGCGCCAGTACGGGCGGATGGCGAAGAGCACCATGTGACCTTTGCCGTATGGCACGTCCACGACGGCTGCGCGGTTCGATAGCGCCTCGCCTCCGGCCAACGTGCCGCTGAGCAGCATGTCGGCGGCATTGGCGGGGAACTGCAGCACGACTCGCGGACGCTCTTCAGCGCCGCCTCCGCCGAAGGCTCCGCCGCGACCGCCACCGCCGCCGCCGCCGCGACCTCCGCGACCTCCGCGTCCGGGTGCGTTGCCGGCGTTGACGCCATCCTCGCCTGCATCGGCCGGTTCAAGCGGCGATACGTGGATCGGCACGGCCATCGGGGTGACGTTCTGGCCTTCACCTCCGTTGATCCCTCCGCCCGCTCCGCCGCGTCCACCGCCTCCCCCGAAGCCACCGCCTCCGCCGCCGGCCATGAACACCGGATCCTGATTGAAGTAGACCGGCAGATCCCTGGTGGAATCGTAGCCGTAGAGGATGGGGCTCTTCGGGTCGGAGAGTTTCGAGCGCAGAATGCTGCCGCGTACGAAGAGATTCGCGGGATGCTCCACGGTGACGCCGCCGCCGAGATCGAACTCCGCCAGCATCGCGGCGGTGGAACCCTCGGCGATGAGCGTACCGCCTTCGTTCACGAATTTGGCAAGCTCCTGCAAGCCCTCCATGCCCATGCCGCCGCGGATATCCTCACTCTCATCCACGCCGCCGAGATTCGGAGTCGCTTCCGTCTTCTTATACGGCAGGGGAACGGTGCCCGTGCGAGCGATCCCGTTGAGCATGCTTTGCGCGTTGCCGCCGACATGCGGGAACACGATCACGTCATACTTGGCGCGCAGATTGCCTTCGCGCAGTTTCTGATCGGCGAAGTACTTGTACGGGATGTGGTAGTAATCGAGCGCGGCGCGCACCCAGCCTTCATCCTGCGTGCGCGACCAGGAATGCACGTAACCGATGCGCGGCAGCTTCATCTCATGCGTCTTCACGCTCGGGGCCGCGCCCACTCGCCACGCGGAAAGTCCGAGGTCCTTCAGCGAAGCATCGAGCTTCGCGTCCGCGTTGGGAATGATGAGCGCGCCGGCGCGCAGCTTATGGCCGTTGAGGTCGAAATCATCTTCGGCGACCATCATGCGTACGTCCTGATTGGTATAGCGGAAGGTCACCAGGTTGTTGTCGCCGGTGTGTTCCACCACCAGCGTGGAACCGGAGCCATCGACACCGCCGGGCGCCTTGGCATCGGCGGTCAGCAGCGTCATCGGCTTATCGAGAATGGCTTTGTCGTGGACCGGCTTCACGGTGACATCGCGCATGTACTGCATGGTCCAACCGGTGTCGTCATACGGACGGGGATTAGCCGGCGGATAGTTCTGCACGGCGAAGTACATGTCGGCGAGCGTGCGATAGGGCTGGTCGGCGCGCACGATGTAATCGCCTGCGGCGACGTCAATGTTGCCGACTTTGAAGCCGCTGCCGGCTTTGTGAACCTCGACGCCCTGCTTGCGGAGCTCATTGACAAGATCGGCGGCATCGGCCTTGCGGCGTTGCGTGGCGGGAATCACCCAGCCGTTCGGAACGGGTTTGTGGGATCCGTCTTCGCCCACTTTGCCGAAGTCGATGGCGCGCTTGTTCTTTGTGTAATAGTTTTCGAGATAGAGCTCGCGATTGGTGGCCACCTGATGCATCGCGATGAGCAGCGCGGATTCCTGAATGTTGGTGTTGTTGCGCGGTCCCCACTTAATGGAGGGCAGCGGCGGATTGGGCCGGAACCATTCGCGGCTGGTGGTGGTGCCTGCGAGCTGCAGGTTCTCCTGGATATCGGGACCGTAGCTCTGCACTTCGTAGAAGCGGCCGAAGGAGTTGTGCGTGAGCGCCATCCAGAAGAGGTAGTTCGGCACCCAGCCATCATAGAAGCCGTAGGTGAAGACGCCGGGCACGCCGCGTTTGGCCATCTCCATGATTTCGGTTTCGCCGAGCAGCCACCATTCGTCGATAGCCACGGGATCGAGCGAGACGTTATACGGGCCTGTGCCGGTGGAGACGTAGAGATAGCTTTGCGCTTCGTGAAGGTCATGCAGGATGGTGGGGTGCCAATCGAGAATGCCCTTCATGAAGTTCTGCGTGACCTTGAGATACTGGCCCATGCCATCGCGGTTGTTATCGTGCTGCACGTACTTGCCCCAATACATCAGCGGCAAACGCGCCGCGCCCTGCGGCTGCTTTTTGTTGAAGTAATACGTGTCCACCATGCGCTCGCGGCCATCGACTTCGATCACGGGCGTGATGAGGATGATGGAGTTATTGCGGATGGCCTGAATGAACGGCGTCTCTTCGACGAGCAGCCGGTAGGCGAGCTCGATGAGCATTTCCGGACCACCGCTTTCGGGCGAGTGGATGCCGCTCGCGGCCCAGTAAATCGGCTTCGCGGTGTGGATGAGCTCTTTGGCCTGCTCTTCGGTGATCTTGCGCGGGTCGCCGAGTTTGGCGAGCATGTCCTTATATTTATCGAGGTCGCGGATGGTGGCTTCGTCGGCGATGGCGAGCAGCACCTGGTCGCGGCCCTCTTCGGTTTGCCCGAGCTTGAAGAATTTCGCGCGCGGCGACGCTTTGGCTAGCGCTTCGTAATAACGATTGATGTCCTTGGCGTAGGTCAGTTCGCCGGGCTTCCCCGGAATGCGCCCCAGAAATTTCAGAGGCGAGGGCACCGTGTCTGACGCGGGCATGTGGTCCACCAGCTCGGTGGTGATGCGCGGATCCTGCAGATATTCTTTGATGAGCCTGGTGTACTCCTCATCCATTTTTTGAGGAGCCGAGGTCCCGGCCGGAGCGGCGGCGGGAGCCTTTTTCTTCGCCTGCGCGAACGCGGGGGAAACAGCGAGAGCCGCGGCCAGAAGCGCGCTCCCGAGCATGGCAAAACGTTTCATAAGAGTAGCTGGCATTATTTCGCGCTGCCGCCCCCGGTGTCAAATTGCTGCATTCGGCAGCGAATCAGCAGCGTATATAGGGGTATGAAGCTGCTCGTGGCGATGACTGCCGCCGCCGTACCGCTTCTGGCGCAACTGCCCGAGGTGGATTCGATCATGTCGCGCGTCGCCGTAAACCAGGCGAAATCGTACGACGCGCGGAAGGAGTACGTCTACACGCAGAAGCAGTTTCTGCGCATGATGCGCGCGAGCGGCAAGCTGGCGCGGGAAGAGCATCGCGAGTACACCGTTGTGCCTCAGTTGCGGAACACGAAACGGAAGCTGGTGAGCTTCGACGGGCGCTATCAGACTAAGGGCGTGTTTACAAGTTTCACGAAGCCGGGTTACCACTATAAGGGTTTGGACCTTGATGCGGACCTGCTCGACAGCATTTCGGACGACCTCACCAACAGCGGCGACTCGCAGAACGGAATCGCCAACAATTTGTTTCCGCTCACCTATCATCAGCAGCTCAAGTACGACTTTACGTTGAAGGATCGCGAGACGTTCAAGGGCCGGCCGGTGTATCGCGTGAAGTTCCAGCCGAAGAAGACGGGGTTTTCCGCGGGGGCGGCGATGTGGAAGGGCGAAGCGCTGATCGACGCCGACGAATTTCAGCCGCTGTTCGTTTCTACGAGCATGGCGGTGAAGCTGCCGCTGATCGTGAAGACGCTGCTTGGCACGAACATCAAAGGTTTGGGCTTCAGCGTCAGTTACGAGAAGTTCGGCGACGTCTGGTTTCCGGTAAGCTACGGGGGAGAGTTTCAGATCAGGGGAGTGTTTTTGTACCAGCGGACCATGTCGGTGTCGCTGGCCAACAGCGATTTCAAGCATGTGGATGTGAACAGCACAGTCGCTTACGCGATGGACGATAAGGACAAAGATAAGGACTAATGAGTGCCTTGCAGGAAGCCCGAATGACGGCCGCCAAGATGACTTGGGATTTCGATTCCCTGGTCCGCGAGCATCAGGCGATGGTGTTCAGCGTGGCGCTGCATTTCCTGCGCGATCGCGCGGTAGCGGAAGAAGTGGCGCAGGAAGTGTTTCTGAGCCTGCATCGCAACCTCGGGAGCATTGAATCGGATTCGCACGCGCGCTACTGGCTGCGCAAGGTGACGGTGCAGCGATCCATCGACGAAGGGCGGCGGAGGAAGCGGCAATCGAACGTATCGCTGGAAGATGTGGCGGAGCCGATCTCGGGTGCAAGGCCGGGCGACCCGATGCTGCAGGAGATGTTGCGGCGCCTGGTGGCTACGCTGCCGGAAGCGCCGCGAATGGTGATGATTTTGAGGTACCAGGAAGACCTGGACCCGGGGGACATAGCAGAACTGATGAACATGCCTGTGGCTACCGTAAAGAGCCACTTGCAGCGTTCTCTTGCGCTGCTGCGCGAAAAGCTGGCGCGGCGCGGTTTGGGAGAAATCTAATGGATTGGCTGGAACAGGAACTCAAAGAAGCATTGCGAAAGCAGGAGCCTTCGCCGGACTTCATGAAGCGGCCGCGGCGCGCGCCGGTGGCGCCGGTGCGGAACTGGCTCGCGGCAGCGGCAGCGGTCGTGCTGGCCGTGGGAGCGGGTGGCGCGTATCGCGAGTACGAAGGACAGGTGGCGAAGCAGAAGGTGATGCTGGCGATGCGCATCGCCGGCAGCAACATGAATCACATTCAGCGGCACATTCTGGAGGCGCAGCAATGAAACGCCTGGCACTGGCGGCGCTGATGTTCGCGGCTGTTCTTCCGGCGCAGCAATTCAAGTTCAACCTGGACGGAGTTGGCGCGAAAGCATCGGATTCCGTGGATCTTTCGCTGAGTGGGCCTATGCTCCAGTTTGCGGCTAAGTTTCTCGACGGCAAAGATCCCGATGAGGCCAAGGTCAAGAAGCTGATCGGTGGCTTGGAAGGCATCTATATTAAGCGCTTCGAGTTCAAGAAGGGCGGCGGCTATGCGGATGTGGATCTGGAAGGCATTCGCAGCCAGCTCAAAGCGCCGGCATGGTCAAAGATGGTCGGGTATAAGAGCTCTACGGACGGGGAGAACGCAGAGATCTACATGCGTATGGAGGCGAGTAAGATCGCGGGAATCGCGATTCTGTGCGCGGCTCCGAAGGAACTGACGGTGGTGAATATCGTGGGGCCGATCGATCTGGATTCACTCGCGGAGTTGGGCGGACATCTGGGGTTGCCGAAGCTGCAGAAGAAGTAGGCGGCCGGAGATTCGCCTGCGACAGGTCTGGAGAACCTGTCGCTACAAGGCTGGTTAGTTTTCGGCCAGCTTTTGCATGGAGTCCACGACCAGGCGGGTGGACGTGGTTTTCTCGGACACGATTTTCAAGCCGAGCTGCGATTGGATGGCTTCCAGGATCACATCCGGGCCGAAGGGATTGCGGTCGCCGGAATCGTCGCGGTGCATCTCGAGGTGAATGTCGTACCTGCCGGTGAGGCCGGTCTTGTCCACAACAGGGCGCTGCACCTGCTGCGAGATCGACTGCGCAAACTCGGCCAGGGTAATCGCGGTGGCGTCTAATGTTGCCCCCTTGGGACCGCCTTGCATGCGCATGTTGCCGCAGAAATTGGGCGGCGGCTCGCCGGGCTTGGGCTGCGGGAGGTGGTCGAGATCAATGGGGATGCACGCGGCGTCTTTCGCCGCCTTCAATTTCGGCTCACTCTTGCCAATAGTGAGAGCGAAAGAGGAAACTTCCTTCGACTCACGATGGGTCTTGAGATTGAAACGGTCTTCCAGCAGCGCTCGCAGCATCGGCCCGGCCATGCGCGCGACCGGAGCGGCGCTTTCGGTTTTGGCGTCGAGGTCAAAGCGGTCCGTGTCGGTCCAAGCGGGCAGTCCGTCAATACTCAGCTGTTCGCGGGTGAAACTCACTCCATCGGCGAATGTGCCGTACGACATGGAAATGAGCTCGCGCACGTTCATGCACTCCAGGCGTATGTGCCCGGGAACGGGCATCGTCTGATTTCCTCCCCGGCAGCCCTTATTGAGCTTGAGGGACGCGATGTCAAACGTGGGACTCGTCTGCGCCTCCAGTGCAGCGGCCAACAGCGTCACGGCCAGGCACATTCGCATGATCATTCCAGCCTCCAATCGGCGAGCCGAACATCGGTGATTGTAACTCTGCGCGCGAAGTGCGAGGCGACGGTGTAAGGGCGGAAGAGAATCTGCCGCCGCGCCGGATTCTCAACGTTGCCGAACTCCGCTTTGAAGCGGCTGATGCTGTCGCCGGAGATTCGCGCGAGAAAGGGGGCATAGCCGTAGGTATCGGTTTGCGGGCGGCCGGCTTCCTGCGTACCGCTATCGTGAGGCTCCAGGAATAACGTGAAGAAGGGCGCATAGCCGGGTGCGAGGCAGCCGACCTCTACGGAACCGGGATCCCCGATTCGCGTGGCGCAGCGGCCCACGCCGGGGAGCCAACGGTCCGCGCCGGCGGCGGGCATTCGCTGCTCGGGGGAAGGCTGCAACAGCGTGAGCGAGTAATCGAGCTGTATGGTGACTGGTTCGTGTTGGATGCGGTCGTAATCGCCCGAAGCGATCCATGCAGGCTGCCAAGCGAGAGTGTTTGAAGCGGAGAGCACCGCGCCGTTTGTGGTGAACGCGGCGATGCGTTCGCCGTTCGGCGCGATGACCTCAATCTTCACGGCGTCGCGGATGAGCAGTCGCGTGCCGGTGAGTCCGGTTACGCGCAACGGCACCATCAGGCGGAGATGGTCGCGCATGGGGCCGACAGCGGTTGGGTGGCTGGCGAGGCCCGCTTCGGGCGCGAAGGCAAGTTGAATTCGACCGGCAGGCGAAGGTTGCGGAGACAATCGTTCCTCGACTGCAAACGCGGGACGCCACGGCAGAAGCTCCAGCATCATCCAAATCGCGACCATGGCGGCGAATGCAATGCGCGCGCGCGCCGTCTTGCGCCAGCAGTATTGCATCGCGAGGATCGCGAGTCCCGCGGCGCAAGCCCAGAGAGTGCGCGCTCCGGCGGCCAGCCAGAGATCGTTCTGCACGATCAGTTCGGTGCGCATTTGCTGAGCGACGATGACAACCGCAGTGATGCCCAGGAAGTATGCCACGGCAACGCCGACGGCGCCGCGTAGATTGTGGGTGATGGCGGCGAGGGCGAGCATGGGCACATCGAACGCAAGCAGCATCCAAACGCTGTGCTGGAGCGGCGCAGCGATGGACGGCGCGAGCGGAAACCCCGATGCGAGGCACTCGATTACTTCGAGGAGAAAGATGGGCGCTTGCACAAAGAGGACGACGAAAAGGATCTTGGACAGAATGAGATCGCGGCGGCGAATTGGGCGGATCACCCATTCCTGACGCAGCGCGACGATGGGGTCTGTCTGCACAATCAGGATCATGAGCAGCGCGGTCACCGCGAGCGCGGCGGGATCGTACGCGTGCAGCAGGATTCGCGGGATGCGCGTGTGGAAATCCTGAAACGGCCCTCCCCCGGCGGCGATAATGCGTTCGAGCGCGTTGAAGATGGCGACGACGATGACGGATCGCCGCAGCAATTTCCAATCTTTGCGAATGATGGGCCAGAGCATTTCAGACTCTCCTTTCGGCGGCATCTCGCGACGAAAGGGCGAGCGCCGTGAAGATGGATCGCAGCGACATGGGACGGGCATCCACGCTGCGTATGGCGCCGGGGAGGGCGGCGATTTCCGAGCGCAGCCGGTCTTCGGAGAAGCGGCTATCGACGAACATCACGACGTTGCCCTCGGTGCGCAGGTTGAGCCAATCGCCTGGCGCGCGAGGGGGCGGCGCCGCTTCGCGATCGAGCGTGATGTGGACTTCGCGGAATCGGCCGTTGAGGTCCGTCATGGATTCCTGGAATAGCATGCGTCCGTCTTCGATGAAGCCGGCATGCGTGGCGACGCCGTCAATCTCGCTGAGTTCGTGGGAAGCGATAAGGATGGTGGTGTCGCCCGCCTGGTCGAGGAGGGCGGCCATCAACTCGTCGCGCACCACGGCGTCGAGCCCGCTGAGCGGCTCATCGAGCACCAGCAATTTCGGACGATATGGCAGGGCACAGGCGAGCGCGGCTTTCATGCGCATGCCGTGGGAGAGTCCGCCGATCGGTGTATCGAGCGGCAACCGCAGCGTGCGGACGAGCGATGATTCGAACGCGCGGTCCCAGGTGGGATAGAACGGACGCAGGAATTCGAGATAGTCGGCGACGGTCAGGGAACGGGGCAGGCCCTGGTTTTGACAGACATAGCCGATTTGGGAGAGCTCGCGCGGTGACAGGCGGCGCGAATCGGCGCCGAGCACGGTGGCACGGCCGCGATCGGCTTCCAGGATGTTCATGAGGATGCGAATGGCTGTCGTCTTGCCGGCTCCGTTGACGCCGATGAGCGCGTAGGCGCAACCTTCGGGGACGGAGAGGTTGAGGCCGCGCAGGGCGGTCCGGCTGCCGAAGGTTTTCCAGAGATCCTGAGCGTCGATCATTTGCGGATGACCTCCCATTGTTTATCGATGCGAGCCCATTGCGATTCAATTTCCTGCAGCACGTCCGGAAGCGTGAGTCCCGCGCGGCGCGCTTCGATGACGAGTTGTTCGGCCTCCGCCTGAAGGATCCGCTTGCGCTCACGCGAGCGGGCGGCGGGCGGCTCGGCGACTACCGTGCCTACTCCTGGGCGCGCTTCCAGCAGGCCTTCCTGAATGAGATGCTGGATGACTTTGTGGACGGTGTTGGGGTGGACTTTCAATCCGGCGGCGAGGGACCGCACGGAGGGAAACAACTGGCCGGGGCCGATTTCTCCGCTCACGATGGCTTTCTTGGCCGCGTAGACGAGCTGATCGAAGATCGGTTCGCCGGGCCGGAGCTGGATCCTCAGCGGTGTCACATTCGCAATGGTACACGTAAGGTGTCACAGTGTCAATGGGACAGCTAATATACGAGCAGTCGCGCTCCGCGCGACCCGGCAGGAGGGATTCCTGTCGCCACGGTCACTTGATTCGCCACTCGAGTACTCCCGCTTCTCTCCATTCGAGGTCTCGAGTGATGAACATGGCGTCCGGCGGGCCTATCTGGCCGGAGCGGTATTGCACCAATTGGGGGACGATCTCCAGGCGCACGGCGGCGGTTTTGACGGGCTCAAATTCCACGACGTCGAACCGGTTCTTCGTCACCGAGTACGGCGTGTGGTTGACCACCGGCTTCCACTCGTCTGCGTTTTTGTACAGGATTCGCCAGGAAGACGGCACGCGGCAGAAGCGCCGGTCGTCATACCAGTAGACGTGCGCCGACGAAACGCCGGCAGGCGCGGCGAACTCATATTCGATCCACGCCGGCGAACTGTCCGCCGGGCGCACACGGAAATAGAGAGACGATTCGTCGGCGGAACTGAGCGGGTCTACGCCATCGTAAACGGCGCAGAGATCGTCGTTCTGATCGTTGTAGCCTGTGTTCACTTTGGGCAGTTGCGCGAACGCGGTGACGCGCGCGATGGGAGCGGGGCGCACGGGCCTGGTCCAGACGCCGCGGGAATCGCGGGGCAGCCAGACCTGCATCTCGCCGGGTCCGCGATTGGACCATGCGTAATAAGGAACGGCGACGAGCTTCGATTGCTCCACGCCCTCGACGACTCCGATGCCGCCCAGCAGCTTCGGATTGAAGCTGCTCTTCAAGGCGGCTTTTGCGGGCAGGACGATGTTCAGTGCGTGGCCGCCATTGTCCGGCCATTCCGCGCAATGGACGAGCGGTCCGCGCTGCAGCGCCACGCGACCGTTGTTCTCCTTCACAGCTTCGTGCGCCGTTACCTGGCGGACGGGCATCGGGAGATTCAGTTCGACGATGTCGCCTTTCTGCCAGGCGCGGCCGACCTTGACGAATCCATGCTCGAGGGTCGCGGGGATTTTGCGGCCATTGACGGTGAGCGCGGGTGCATCGGTGACCCGATCGGCGAAGCGATATAGGCCGCCGGGGACAGCTTCTCCGCGAGCCCACGACGGAATGCGGATGGCGAGCGCGAAGTCAGTTGGGCGGGGGCAGTCGACCTGAATGCGAACGCGGCCGTCCCAGGGATAGCGCGTGTCCTGGGTGAGTTTCACCTCGGCGCCTTCGATTTTCACGCGCGCGGTGCTGCCGATGAACAGGTTCACATACACGACGCCCGGCGCCTGCGCGTAAATGTATCCGGGCAGAGAGGCCATCAGGCGAACCACGTTGGGCGGGCAACACGGGGTATTGATCCACTCGAAGCGCTGGTAATTGCCGAAGCTCTTGAGCGGGTTCTGGTAGAAGAAGCGATCGCCTTTCAGGGAGACGCCATCGAGGAAGCCGTTGTAGAGCACTCGCTCCATCACGTCGAGGTATTGCGCGTCGCGATAGAGCAGGAAGAGGCGGTGATTCCAGACGACGTTGCCGTATGCGGCGCAGGTCTCGTTCCAGGCGCTCAAGTTGGGCAGCTCGTAGGGCGCGCCGAACTGTTCGTGGAAGCGTATGGAGCCTATGGCGCCGGTGACGTACATTTTTCGCGAAACCACGTCGTTCCAGAGCGCCTGCGACGCGCGATGGTATTCGGGCGCGCCGGTGAGCGCTGCGATGTCGGCGAGCGCGATATAGAGGAACATGGCTCGCACGCAATGCCCGACGGCATCGGCTTGTCGAATGACGGGCAGATGGTCCTGCGCGTAGGTGCGGTCGGCGGCATATTCGCCGCGGCGGGGATAATCGTCGCGGCCGCGCTGGTCGAGGAAGAACTTGGCGAGTTGCCAGTAGCGCGGGTCGCCGGTCGCGCGGTAGAGGGCAAGGAGTCCGATCTTCTGGCCCTCATGTTCGGAGATATAGACTCGCTTGCCCGGACCGTAGGCGGTGGCAATGGAGTCGAAATCGCGCTGCGCGACGTCGAGCATTTTGCGTTCGCCGGTCAGCCGGTACCAGGTTGCGGCGGCTTCGAGGAAATGGCCGGAGACGCGGACGGCGCGATCGGGATCGGATAGACGCGGCTCCAGTTGGGCCGTCACCTTCGCGATGCGATCGCGGATGGCGGCCTCAAGCCTGGCGTCGGGATGCTTGGCCAGCATGTATGCGGCGCCTTCGATGATTTTGGAGATACCGAAATCCCCGCGATCGTTCATGCGGTCGAGGCAGTGCCAGATGGAGACGGCCTGGTTGGCTTCGATGCGCGGGGTCCAGAAGTCGTCGCGAATGTCGACGTCGGAAAACGGGATTGCCGATGCGGTGTAATCGGGTGAGTTCGCGGCCTGGGCCGGCGTGATTGCGGCTAAGCCAGGGAGCATCAGTAGGGATCTTCGGGTGATCGTCATGGTTACCGGGGCTTATCCGGCATGATAGCGCTTTCAGTTCGGGGTTGAGGCATCGCAGATTCACCACTGAGACACAGAGGGCGCTGAGAGGTCACAGAGAAAACAAAAAACTTCGGACGCCGCTAGGGCGAGAGCTAGAGAGTCGTTTTTGAGGATTGTTTTCTCACGGCTCGTTCGGCTACCACTAGGATCGCTACTCCAAGGATCAGCAGCAGGGCGGAGCCGGGTTCTGGCGTTGGGGTGAAGTCCGGAATGGTGACTGTCTCATTGCCGTTGCGGGTAAGTAGGGCGAGCAGGGCCGTGGAATCGATGTTGTCAGGCAGGATGTGCACGGCGCCGTCGACGAAAACGAAGGGAACGCCGCCCGCGATGAAGCTGGAGAATCCGCTGCCGCCCAGTGACGGCGAGGGTCCGATCGGGATATCGATGGGCTCAGTCCATGGTATGTCGCTTCCCTCAGTTTCACCCACGAAAATGGTGTTGCTTGTGCCGTCGGTGACCGATAGAAGCGTGACGCCATTCGCGCCTGGGAACATCGTGTTGGAAGCGGAGCCGCCGGCATAGCGCGTGAAGGTGGTCGCGGCCGAATCCAGTGGCGAACGATAGACATCGGGCATCTGCTGCAGCAAAGCTGCATTGACGGGATCGTCCCAAGGTTGGGTCAGATCGAACTGATTGTAAAGGGCCGTTTCGTTCAGAAAAGGAAGAATGGCGACCCGCCAACTCAACAGCGGAGTGCCGCCGGAGGAAATGAACTCAGCGGGAACATGGGTGTAGACGGCCTGATAGTTCATCAGCGCCAGCCCGATTTGTTTTAGATTGTCCTCATCGGTGGAGAGGGCGCCGGCGAATTCGGGCGTCAGCGCGACTACAACGATCGACAGTGCACGGAGCGCAAGGGGCAGGGCAAATCGGCGAAAAGGCGCGTTACTTTTTCTGCTTGCGGATCTGCTCGAAATATTGTTCGACGTAGGCCTGCAGTGCGACGGGCACTTCGTCGCGGCTGATTTCGGCGCCGCCTTGCGTATGCTCGGCGCCTCGGTTCACGTACGCTGTCTTGAGCTGCTGGCTGGTGGACTGCACCTCGACCGTGGCTTCGCCGGAGATGTTGGCTGAGCGCTTGCCGAGAATCTCGCTGATCTTGCCCATCGCCGCGAGTTGCTCCGCCTGCTTGATGCTCTTGTCGCCATCCTGGCTGCCTATGCCGCTGCCGGGCTGCTTGCTGGCTTGTTGGGAATCGCTCTTGCCGGCGCCTTTGCCTTGCGGATCCTGCTGGTTTTTGGCCTGATCGCCGTTCTGGCCTTCCTGCGCATCGCCGGGTTTATCGCCGTTTTGTTGCTGCTTGTTTTGCTGCCCGTTCTGTTTGCCGTTGTTCTGCTGGCCGTTTTGCTGCTGGTTCTTCGCCTGTTCCTGACCCTGCTGCTGATTCTGCGGCGGCTTGACGCGGGAGAGCAGATTCTGGACGGCATCCTTCACCTTGCTCATCAGGCTGTTGCTGTCTCCGTTGCCGGATGCCTGCTGCTGCGAACCCTGTTGCTGCTGGTCGCTCTGCTTATTGCCCTGCTGCCCGTTCTGCGGATTCTGGTTGCTCTGGCTGCCTTCGGCATTTTCAGGCTGCGGCTCGGGTTCATTGCCTTTATCGTCGCCGTTCTGCGCCTGCTGATCCTGCCCGTTCTTCTGGCCGCCTTCCTTTTTGTTGCCGGAAGCCTGGTTGCTGTCCTGGGCGCCGTCCTGAGCGGCTTCGGGGTTCTGTTCGGGCTGGCTGGAATCTTTCTGATCACCGTCGAGCGAGTTGTCGTCGGGCGCGTCGGGCTTGGCGGCCGGGTTGCGCCGTTCGTTCTTGGCGAGCTGGGGTTTAGGCTGCCAGCCGAACTGCTCGCGCAGCATGGAAGCGAGTGGCTGTTTCAGATCCAGCGTGCGGGTGAGTCCGTAACGCAAGGCGAAGAGGCTGGAGGCGACCAGCACAAGCGCCGCCATCAAATATGCAGTGCGCGGCATGGCATAGGGCACTGCCTGCCGCACGTCGGCTGTGCGCGCAAGTTCGTGGGCGCGCTCCGCCTGCGTCCGCATCACGTCGGGAGACGCCTTGGCTTCGCGAGATTGAGCGAAAAACCAGGCGGTGGAAAGAGTGTCCGAAAGATCCAGCCGGCGGTCGACAATCTGAGCTACGCGATACAGGGAGGGAAGGCGCTTGCGGGCGCGCCAGATGCCGTAAGCGAGGGCGGCAGCGGGAATGAGTACCAGCCATTGCCAGTTCAGAACCTGGGTGCCGGTGAGCAGAAGAAGGATGAAGGCGGCGAGTGCTGCGCTTCCGGCGGTTGCGCCTTGAGCGAGCAGTTCGTTGTGCAACATCCGGCGCCGGGCCTGGCGAACTAATGCTTCCATTCTCCCTCGTACACCGCCATACACTTCCGCGGCGCTCTGTCCATTTGACGTCTCTTGTAAGGAATTAGTCTTAATATTATCACTTCCGGTCAAACTTGCCGCCTTCGCGCACGTGGCGCAGCCATTGATGTAGCAAGTCGCCCTCCGAATTGGGTGAATGCACAGTAAAATGGTTGCAGAGAGCCCCCCTCGGAAGGAAATTCTCCTTTGAATCAGCCCATTAAAGTCCTTATCGTCGATGATGAAGCCAGCCAGCGCAGTGGCTTGGCCGCCATGGTTTCAGCTTGGGGCATGACCCCGCAAACAGCGTCCGATGGAAACGACGCGCTCGTGAAACTGTCTGAGTTTCCGGCCGACGTGATCGTCACCGATCTCAACATGCCGGGCCTGGACGGATTCGGATTCCTGCAGCGCCTCCGGGACGCGGGCGACATGCCTCCCACGATCGTGCTGACGGCTTACGGCAGCGTGGAAACCGCGGTGAAGACCGTGCACGAACTGGGCGCGTATTGGTTCCTCGAAAAGCCCATCCAGCCGGCGAGCATGGAAGTGCTGTTGCGGCGCGCGGGAACTCACGCGGGCTTGAGCGCAGAGAAGAAGGTGCTGGAGCGGCAACTCGTCTACAAGGGTTCGCTGGGCGAGCTGGTGGGCACATCGCCGAAGATGCAGGAAATTTTTGCGCTGCTGCAGCAGGCCGGGCCGAGTAAGGCGTGCGTGCTGATTACAGGCGAGAGCGGGACGGGCAAGGAACTGGTGGCGCGCACCGTGCATGCGCTGAGTCCGCGGCGGCAGGGGCCGTTTATCGCCATCAACTGCGCGGCGCTGCCGGAAACGCTGATCGAAAGCGAGCTGTTCGGGCACGAAAAGGGGTCTTTCACGGGCGCCAGCGAACGCCGCGCCGGGTGCTTCGAAGTGGCGCAGCATGGAACTCTGCTGCTGGACGAAATCGGCGAGATGCCTATGCCCACGCAGGCAAAGCTGCTGCGCATTTTGGAGGATTCGAAGGTCCGGCGGTTGGGCGGAAGAACCGAGTTTGAGGTGGACGTGCGCCTGGTTGCCGCGACGAACAAGGTTCCCGACGAAGCGGTGAAGGGCGGACACTTGCGCGAGGATCTTTACTACCGCCTCAACGTGTTTCACATCCATCTGCCTCCGCTGCGCGAGAGGAAGGACGATATTCAGGCGATTGCCGAGGCGTTAATCGGCGATTTGAATCGCAAACACGAGTGCCGGGTTTCCGACATTTCCGCTCCCGTGGTTGACGCGCTGCAGCGCTACAACTGGCCGGGCAATGTGCGCGAGCTCAGGAACGTGTTGGAGCGCGCGGTGATTCTGGCGGCCGAAGGATCGATTGAACCGAAGCATTTGCCTTCGTTCCTGCAGACCAAGCCGGCGATGGTTGCGGCGGCTGCTCCGGCTCCGGTTGTGGTTCCGAATGGGGAATCGAACAGCGGTCCGGCGGCGCCGCCGGCAGTTGCGGCAGCGGCTTCGGACGACTCCGATTCGTTGCGCATCCCGATCGGCACCACGGTGGAGGAGGCGGAGAAGGGCCTGATTCTCCGCACGCTGGAGCACACGAAAAACAACAAGACGCGGGCGGCCGAGATTTTGGGCATCAGCCTGAAGACGCTGCACAACAAACTAAAGGAGTACGGGGCCGGACGGGAGTTCGGCGTCGGAGTCTAGAAAACGGGCCGCTGTCCCGCCGGGACACGAGAATGAGTGCGCGTCAGCGGCCGGTGTGCAGGTTGTTGTGGATGGCGTAGAGGGCCAGTTCCAGACGGTCCGATACGCCAAGCTTATCGAAGATGTTGTGCAGGTGGTTCTTCACCGTCTGCTCGCTGATGAACATCTTCTCCGCCATTTCCTTGTTCTTGAAGCCTTGAGCTACCAAGGCGACGATCTCACGCTCGCGCTGGCTGAGCGGGGAACGCTCGCGGTCGCGCGGCGGGGGAGGCGGCTGCATGGCGGGCGCTTCATCATTCGCCACGAATTGCCGGATCACGGCAGCGGTCGTGTGGGAGTCCAGCCAGATTTCCCCGGCGTGCACTTTGCGGATGCTTTTGATGAGCAGCTCGGTGGCGGTCTGCTTGAGCACGATGCCGCTGGTGCCGAGCTTCATGGCCTGAACAAACTCGTTTTTATCGTCGCTGGCGGTTAGCACGATGACGCGCGTTTTGTTCTTGGAAGCTTGCAGGCGCTGTAGCGTGGCAAGGCCGTCCAAACCGGGCATCTTCAAATCCAACAACAAGATATCGGGCTCGTGCTGCTGAAGAACATCGAGTACCTGACGGCCGTCGGACGCTTGGGCTACGACTTCGAAATCATCTTCGAGAGCCAGCAATTTGCAGAGGCCGTCGCGGAAGATGGGATGGTCGTCCGCGACCACGATCCGGATCTTGGAGGCGGCGGGGGTCCCAATTGAGGAACCATTCATTGCGGGACTGTTATCTGCCATACACTTTCCGCTTACGATATTGTAAGGTTCTATTAGTACCAAGTCAAATTTCGACGAAATACCACGCCTGAAGCAGGGTTTCTTATGATTGCACATTCGGGGCTACTTTTGGCAACAGGCTTTGCTAAGGTGATTAGGATATGACGGAAGAACTGGCCGAACTCGACTTTCAGCGATTCTGGCGGCGCCTGCAGCAACTCGGGTTGAACGCTTATGAATCGCGATCGTATCTGGTGCTGCTCGGCCATTCCAAATTCAAGGCGCTGGAGTTGGCGGCGCGGGCGCACGTTCCGCGCCAGAAAATCTACGAAGTGCTGGATAGCCTGGTGGAGAAAGGTTTTGCCCAGGTAGTTCAGGAGAAGACGAAGCTCTTCTCAGCCGTGGAGCCGAGCCTGGCGATCCCCGGGTATCTCGGGCGGAAGCGGCAGACCCTGGAACAGGAACTGATGGACAACAGCAGGGCGGGGTCGGGACTGATCGACGATTTAAAGGCGCTGTATTCGGAAGGGCAGGGAGGCCGCGGCACGCTCGATTTTCTGCGGATCGTGACCGAACCAACGCAGACGGCGGCGGAGTACCGGCGAATGCTCGGCGAAGTGAAGCGCGAATACCTGGAGTTCTCACGTCCGCCTTACGCAGTGGATCCATTGGAGGAGAAGCTGGTGAAACAGGCGGGGAGCGCCGGGGTGGCGTGCCGGCTGCTGCTGGAAGCGGCATCGCTGGACGGTGGGCACCGGCAGCGCTTGAGCGAATACATGAGCGCGGGAGTGGATGTGCGCCTGGCCGATTCGCTGCCGATGAAACTGGCGGTCTTCGACGAGACGAACGGGATGATCGCGCTGCTGGATCCGGTGATCTCGCGTCCCACGTGGACGGCGGTGGTGTTCCATCACGAAGGAATGGGCGAGGCGATGCGGGGGCTGTTCGAACAGCACTGGCGGATGGGTCGGGCTTTGGGCGATTAGGGAACGGAGTTTAGTGAGGCGCGCTTCGCTCGCCCGTGACCGGTCTGGAGACCGGTCACTGCTGTTACCGTGTGTTGCCGGCGACCCCCCGTTGTTTGCGGGTGAGGATTTCGCGGACGGCGTAGATGCGGCGATCCTGGCTTTCGAAATACGTGCGCATCATCATTTCGCCGATGAGACCAGTCGAGAACATCATGAGGCCGGCGAGCAACAGGAGAACTCCGCCGATCATCAGCGGACCGTGGGCGAGCACGATTTCATAACCCATGATCTTGAGCACGGCGATGTACAGGAGGATGCCTCCGCCGAAGGTGGTGCCGGCAAGGCCCAGGGTTCCGAAAAAGTGCATCGGGCGCGTGAAGTATTTCAGAAGAAACTTGATGGTGATGATGTCGAACAGGACCCGGAAGGTCCGGCCGATGCCGTAGTGCGAATCGCCCGCGGCGCGCGGCGTGTTGCGAATCGGCACCTCGGCGACGCGCGCTCCGTAAAAACTGGCCAGTGCGGGAATGAAGCGGTGCAACTCGCCGTAGAGGTTTACGTCCTTGAGCACCTCGGCTTTGTAGGCTTTGAACGTGGTGCCGAAATCGCGGAGCTTGACTCCCGACGCTTTGGCCATCATCCAATTCGCGATGCGCGACGGGATCTTGCGCATGATGGCGTTATCGACCCGATTCTTGCGCCACCCGCTGGCGATGTCGAAGCCCTCGTCGATTTTTTTGAGCAGCGCGGGTATGTCTTCGGGGGCGTGCTGCAGGTCGCCATCCATGGCAATGATGACGTCGCCTTTGGCTTCGTGGAAACCGGCGGAGAGAGCGGCCGTCTGTCCGAAGTTACGGCGGAGGCGAATGACCTTCAAGTGTCCATCGGTTTCGACGAGGTTGGCGAGCAGTTCAAAGCTACGGTCCGTAGAGGCATCGTCCACGAACAGAATCTCGTACGGGCGCTGTAGCTGGTCGAGCACAGAGGTCAGCCGGTCATACAGCGGGAGGATAGAGGGTTCCTCGTTGTGTATCGGAATAACAATGGACAGCATGGAAATGAAACATATAGTTTAACAAAGAGATGGATCGAATTCCCTTTCAGGCAACTACGGCCGGAGCGATATACGAACGTGTTGCGGAATTGCCCGTGGAGATCGTGCTGGACAACGTGCGGAGCATGTACAACGTGGGAGCCTTCTTCCGGACGGCGGACGCGGCCGCGATCGAGAAACTGTGGCTGTGCGGCATCACGGCGTGTCCACCGAAGAAAGAGATCGCCAAGACGGCGCTCGGGGCGGAGGAGACGGTGCCGTGGGAGCACTCGGCGGATGCGGCTTCGGTGGTACGGCGAAGGCGGGAAAAGGGGTGCGAGATCGCGGCCGTGGAGACCAGCAATCACGCGGTGGATCTGTTCGATTGGATGCCGCGCTTTCCGGTCTGCGTGGTGTTCGGGCATGAGGTGGACGGGGTAGCGCGCGAAGTAGCGAATCTTTGCGATACGCACGTCCGCATTCCGATGCTCGGGAAGAAGCATTCGTTGAATGTCGCCACGGCGGGTGGAGTTGTTATTTATGAGCTACTGCGGAAGTACCGCGCCCTTTTCGTGCGTTCTCGTACTACCGAACTCCGAAGGTAATCACCCCACTTACCAGTACCATTAACTATTGATCGGCGATCGTTTTCGTTGTTAACTGAACCAAACCGGGAGGTTTTTGGTTTTGAAAAGAACGATACTCGCATTGATCGCGATCGCTCTGCCCTTGAGCGCAGGGACGGTCGACGTGATCACGAACGGAGGCTTCGAAGCTCCGCAGATCGCAACGAACGACTACTGTTATTTGGGAGCCGTCGTGCCGGGGCACACTTGTTCCACCCCGTACACGGATTGGACCGGAGTGTACCAGGAAGGCAACGGGAACAATGCATTCGGAAGCACATTTCACACCGGAACCCAGGCCCTTATCCTGCAGGGTTCGGCGAATGCACTGCAGACGTTCGATACTGGGACGGGAAGTTTCACGCTGACGTGGTTCGACGAAAACCGTTCGGGTTATCCGGAGTCGGCTTACCAGGTTCTCGTAGATAACGTGGTCCTGGGAACCTACAATCCGCCTGCAGCGTGGGGCGAACAAACACTCACGGGCACTTTCGCGGAAGGCGGTCATTCACTGCAATTCCAAGGTATCTCTACACAAGGGGTAGACTCGACCGTTTTCATCGATGACGTTTCCCTGCTCACGCAGCCTACGCCTGAACCTGGAGCTATTTTTCTGGTCTTGGGCGGCGTGTCGCTGATCGGCGCCGGGCGCTTCTCCCGCAAATCCCACCCATAACTTGAAATCCGGCTGGGCGGGGTACGATTAGATTTGGCACAGACCCTCTCGCGACTCCGCCTCAGTCTGGATTTCATGCCCTCTCCGTCCCCGGATCACCCGGGGCTGTTCATCCGCGATCCCTACAAGTATTCCGATGCGATGCTGATCATTCCTCCCCCGCTGGTGGAGTGCCTGCAATGCTTCGACGGGCGGCAGACGGAGCTCGATCTGCGCGCGATGCTGGTGCGCATTCTCAATGATCTGGATGTCGGCGATATCGAGCAGAATCTGATCGGCACATTGAGCTCGGCAGGGTTTTTGGAAGACGCGCAATTCGACGCCATGCGCGCGGAGCGGGAAAAGGAGTTCGCGGACCATGCGGTGCGCGAACCGGCGCACGCCGGAGCCGCGTACCCGGGCGAGCCTGGCGAGTTGCGCGCGACGCTGGAAGAGTACATGGCAAATCCGTCGTCGCCCGCGGAGCGCGATGATGGGCTGTTTGCGATTGCGGCGCCGCATGTGAGTCCCGAAGGCGGCTGGCAGAGTTATCGCGAAGCGTACGCGCAGCTGCGGCCCGAGCATGCAGGGCGCACGTTCGTCATACTGGCGACGTCGCATTACGGCCACCCGGAGACGTTCGGATTGACGCGCAAGAATTTCCGGACTCCGCTGGGCGAGGCGGTTACCGACCGCGGTCTGGTGGATTGGCTGGAGGCTCGCGGCGGTGCCGGTGTGCGCATGGAGGACTACTGTCACTCGTTCGAGCATACGGTGGAGCTTCAGGTGATCTTTCTACAGCACATGTTGGGCGCGGACGTGCGCATTTTGCCGGTGTTGTGCGGCAGCTTCGCGCGCAGTTTGTTCGAAGGCGGCATGCCGGAGGATGACGATAGGGTGCGCGCGTTCTTCGATGCGTTGGGCGAAATGGGCGCCAAGGAAGGCAACAAGCTGTTCTGGGTGTTGGGCGTGGATATGGCGCACATGGGCGCGCGCTACGGCGATTCGTTTACGGCGCGGGCGGATGAGGGCGAGATGGCCGCCGTGGCGGGCCGGGACGAAGGACGGATCGGGCGCATTTGCGCTTCCGATGCAGGCGGGTTTTGGGACATGGTCCGCGAGCGGCAGGACGACCTGAAGTGGTGCGGCAGCAGTCCGTTCTATACATTCCTCAAGACGGCTCCCGGCGCGAAGGGTGAGCTATTGAAGTACGAGCAGTGGAACATCGACGACGGCAGCGTGGTCAGTTTCGCCGGCATCAAGTTCCGGCGGTAGGCGCATTATTCGATCACCGCAAGCACTTCTCCCGCTTTCACGACCGAACCTTCCCGCGCGGAGATGGCCACCACCTTGCCGGCCCTGGCGGCTTTCATCTCATTCTGCATTTTCATGGCTTCCACCACGAGAATTCCCTGGTTCACCGCAACTTCCTGACCCGGGGAGACCAGAACGCGGACGATTTTGCCGGGCATCGGGGCGACCACGGTTTGACGTCCTTCTCCCGAGCGGCCGGCGCCGGAGCGCGAGAAGCGGCGCGGATCGCGGGCTACAATCTCAAAGCGGTAGCCATCGATCACGACCACTAATGCTTCCGGCTGCTCTTCCACGCGCGCATCGTAACTCCGGCCGTCGATCAGAATGGAGTAGACTCCGGGTTCGGGAATCTCTACTTGAGCCTGGCGCTCGACTTCGCCATCGAACCGGAAACGCGCATGGGGCGCCGGACTTAGTAAGTCAATTTCACTTTGGCTGCCATTCAGGGTAAGTTGCAGCTTCATCGCAGTAAGTCGCTCCTGCCGGCCTGGAGCCATCGATTCGGCGCGGCTTGCGGCTCGGGGATCTTCGCTTCGGTTCTGGCGTGCAGGGCTGCCGCCAGTGCAGCCACCGCCTTCAGCCCGGCGGGCGGAGCGGGCGGAGTGTTCCTCTGAAAAAAATCGTCGATGAAGCCTGTGTGTAAGTTGGCCGCGCGGAACTCGGGGTCTTCGAGAATCTGCCGGAAGAAGCCGATATTGGTGCGAATGCCGCCGACATCGTACTCGTGAAGCGCGCGCAGCATACGGTCCGTAGCCTGTTCCCGTGTGGCGGCCCACACGGCGAGTTTGGCGAGCAGCGGATCGTATTCCATGGGGACCGTCCATCCCGTATAGACGCAGCCATCGAGGCGTATTCCGGGACCAAGAGGGCGATCCAGGCGGGTGAGCTTGCCGGGGAACGGGAGAAAGTTGTTGTACGGGTCCTCGGCGTAGATGCGGCACTCGATCGCCGAGCCGGTCCAGGCGACTTCATCCTGAGTCAGCGGCAAGCGGCCTCCGGCGGCGACCTCCAATTGCAGCCGAACTAAGTCCAGGCCGGTCACTAACTCAGTAACCGGGTGCTCCACTTGCAAGCGCGTGTTCATTTCCAGGAAGTAGAAGTTACGATCCGCGTCCGCGAGAAACTCCACGGTTCCGGCATTGTAATAACCGGCTGCCCGCGCTGCCTTGATGGCTGCTTCACCCATCGCGTGGCGCATTTCCGGGTGGAGCGCGACGAGCGGCGAGGGGCACTCTTCGATCACTTTCTGATGACGGCGCTGAATGGAGCATTCGCGCTCGCCTAAATGAATCATGTTGCCGTGACGGTCGCCGAATAGCTGAATCTCGATGTGGCGCGGGCGTTCGATCAACTTTTCGACATACACTTCGGAGTTGTTGAAAGAGCGCTCCGCTTCACTGGAGGCGTCGCGGAGGGCGCCTTCGAGATCGGCCTCACGGTCCACGCGGCGCATGCCTTTTCCGCCGCCGCCCGCGACGGCTTTCAGGAGAATGGGGTAGCGATGCCGGGCTGCGAAGTCGCGCGCGCCGGCAAGAGTGACTCCATGATCGGTGCCCGGCACGACCGGCGTTCCGGCGGCAATGGCGATCCGACGGGCCGCGGTTTTGGACCCCATGGCGCGGATGGAGGCGGCGGAGGGTCCGATAAAAACGATGCCGGAAGCCTCGCAGGCAGCCGCGAAATCGGCGTTCTCGCTGAGAAAGCCGTAGCCCGGGTGAATGGCTTCGGCGCCGTGCTTTTTGGCGGCATCGACGATGCGGTCGATGCGGAGATAGCTTTCGGCGGAGGGAGATGGTCCGACGTGCTCGGCTTCATCGGCCATGCGAACGTGCAGGGACGTACGGTCGGCATCGGAATAGACGGCGACGGAAGTAATTCCCATTTCGCGGCAAGTGCGCATCACGCGCACGGCAATCTCGCCGCGATTAGCGATCAGAACCTTGCGGAACACAGCCGCGATTGTACCAGCAGTTGCGCCTGATAGAATGGGGACATCCCGACTTATGGCGCTGGATTCCATCGAAGGTAATTTAAAAGAGCGCGGCGTCCGCCTGACGCGCCAACGCCAGATCCTGCTGGATTTGATCGATAAGACGGGCGACCATCTGGATGCCGAGCGGCTGTACCAGATGGCCAAGGAAAAAGATCCGAAGCTGAATCGCGTCACCGTTTACCGTACGCTGAAAATGCTGAAGGCGGGCGGACTTGTGGACGAGCTGGACCTCATGCATTACGGGGGGGATCAGCATTATTACGAGACGCGGCTGAAGCAGGAGCACGCCCACGTCATCTGCCTGCGCTGCGGCAAGGTGGAAGAATTCTTCGGCGAGCCTCTGCAACGGCTGCGCAAACAGATTGAGAGCCACTTCGGATTCCAGGTGCTGCTGGCGCGCACGGAAGTGGGCGGGTACTGTTCGCACTGCCAGACGCTGCGGGCGCGCGAGGTGGATGAATTGCGCGCCATGCCCGCCGCGGAGAGCGAGAAGAAGCCGCGAGCGAAGGCGGGCGGCCGCAAGGCGCGGCGCGCATAGGCGATGGAGCCGGCCTCGCTGGTTGTTGTCGATCCGAACGGGCATCGCACGCGCGTGCCCATAGACCCGGTCCCATTCGCCATCGGGCGGCAGCCGGGCAGCAACCTGATCGTGCGGGACAGCCGCGTTTCGCGCGAGCATGCGCGCATCTTCTATGAAGACGGCTGTTACTCGATAGAAGACGCGGGCAGCCGGCACGGCACTTTTGTCAATGGCACAAAGGTGCAGCGGCACGCTCTGAAGAATTCCGACCGCATCGACTTTGGAGCGCAGGATTCGTTTCAATTGATTTTCGCGCTGGACGGCGTGGAGTTGAAGCGGCTCCTGGAGCAGGTGGGCGCGGCGGAAGCGGGCCCGGCGCCGCCCGGCGTAGGCGGGAATCTCTCGAAATTGCGGGCGATTCTGGATCTGGCGCGCACCATGCAGAGCGCTTTTAGCGTGCAGGATGTGCTGGCGAGCGTTGTCGATACCGCTCTGGCGATTACGGGCGCGGAGCGCGGGTTCCTGCTGCTGCGGGCCTCCCGCGGCCTGGAAACGCGCGTGGCTCGCAACCGGCACGGGCACAACCTGGCGGAGACGGATCTGCGCGTGCCGCGTGAAGTGATCCATCGCGCGCTGCAACACCGGCGGGAACTGTTGTTCATGAACTTCGATCCCATTGCGGCGGGCGATACTACGAAGCCGCAAAACAGCATCGCCGACCTGGAATTGCGCAGCGTGATATGCGTGCCGCTGGTTCGCATACGCACCGGACAGAGCGATGCCACAAGCGTGCTCTCGACCGGCAGCGAGACAACCGGAGTGCTGTACATGGATTCGCGGCTTGCGTCGGCGGACCTGGCGGGCGGAAATCGCGAACTACTGCAGACCCTGGCGATCGAGGCATCCACGGTGCTGGAGAATGCGCGGTTGCTGGAGGAAGAGCGCGGCAAGCAGCAGATGGAAGAGGAACTGCGGCTGGCGCGGACCATTCAGCAGAGTCTGTTGCCGGGAAGCCTGCCGAGCCGCGGTTGGCTGCGCGCCTGCGGGAGCAGCGAGGCGTCTCTGTTAGTGGGCGGGGATTACTTCGACGTGATGGAAGTAACTTCGGAATGCTGGAGCGCGGTGGTGGCCGATGTCTCAGGCAAAGGCGTGGGATCGGCGCTGCTGGCTTCGCTGCTGCAGGGCGCGTTGATCGCGGCGACGGACAATCCCATCGCGCTGGGACGGCGCATCGAGCGGTTGAACCGGTTTGTTTTGGGTCGCACGTCAGGCGAGAAATACGCTACCGTCTTTCACGGGTTACTGCATCGCGATGGACGCTTGAATTATGTCAACGCGGCGCACTGCCCGCCGGTGGTGGCGCGCGCCGCTCAGGATTTAGTCGAATTGGAGACCACGGGAATGCCTGTGGGCCTGCTCGACGGCACAGAGTTCGCCGTATTGGAGCAGCAGTTACTCCCTGGCGATAAGTTAGTCATTTACACCGATGGAGTCACTGAGGCGCAGAATCCGGCGGAGGAATTCTACGGCCGCGGCCGGCTGTGGAAGGTGCTGCGGGAGCGGGCCGGCGATTCGTGCCAGGCGCTGCATGAGGCCATTCTGAAAGATGTAGCGGCGTTCACCGAGGGCGCGCGGCAGAGCGACGATATTACTCTTGTTGTGCTCGAGTATAGCGGGACTGCGTAGCTTACTTCTTGTCGAACTTCAACGCCGCCGAATTGATGCAGTACCGGAGGCCGGTCGGTTTGGGACCATCCGGGAAGAGGTGCCCCAAGTGCGCGTCGCATTGCTTGCAGAGGACTTCGATGCGGCGCATTCCATGAGAATTGTCGGATTCGGTTTCGACGTTGGCCTCGTTGGCGGGCGCGTAGAAACTCGGCCAGCCCGAACCTGATTCGAATTTCTCGTCCGACTTAAACAGCTCGGCGCCGCAGCAGACGCAGCGATACATTCCGGGCTCGTGATTATCCCAGTAGCGGCCCGTGAAGGCCGGCTCGGTAGCGGCTTGCCTGGTGACGGCGTACTCTTCCGGCGAGAGTTGCCGCTTCCATTCGTCTTCGGATTTGGTGATTTTGGTTTTTGTTTCCGGCATAACTGATCCCTTTACTTTTAGTTTATCGTGCAGATATGAGGTTTCGAGCAGCAGTGGTGCAGGCCGGGAGCATTCTCTTCGATCTCGAGGCTACCCTTGCGAAGGCGGAGCGCTTGACCAGCGAAGCCGCGGCGGCGGGCGCGAAGGTGATCCTGTTCCCGGAGGCATTCCTCGGCGGATATCCGAAGGGGGCGGATTTCGGCGCTCGCGTGGGCAGCCGCAGCGCGGAAGGGCGAGCGCTGTTTCGCCGCTATTTCGAGAGCGCTATCGACGTGCCGGGTCCTGCCGCAACGCGCATCGGGGAAGCGGCGAAAGCCGCGGGCGCATGGGTGGCGATGGGCGCGATCGAGCGCGATGGCGGCACGTTGTACTGCACGGTATTGTTCTTTGAGCCCGACGGACGCCTGGCGGGAAAGCATCGCAAGCTGATGCCTACGGCGATGGAAAGGCTGATTTGGGGCTTCGGCGACGCCACCACGCTGGAGTGCGTCGAGACGCCGTATGGGCGCATGGGCGCGGCGATCTGCTGGGAGAATTACATGCCTCTGTTACGCGCTCACTTGTATGCGCAAGGCGTGCAGTTGTATTGCGCTCCGACGGTGGACGATCGCGAAACGTGGGCGGTGACGATGCGGCACGTTGCGCTGGAGGGCAGATGCTTCGTGTTGTCGGCGTGCCAGTGGGTGGCGGGCGCGAGCGCGAGCGAGTCGATCGGCGGCGGAAGTTTGATTGTGGGTCCGCTGGGGGAGGTGCTGGCGGGTCCGGCGCGCGATGGCGAGTGCGTGCTGACCGCCGATCTCGATTCAGGCGAGATCGCCGAGGGCAAGTTCGACCTGGACGTAGCGGGGCATTACGCGCGGCCGGACGTGTTTCAACTGACGGTGCGATAACGGAGGCCCGGCTATACTGACGGAAAAGGACAGCGATGTGGAAGTGACCGCTCCGGTGGAGTGGCTGAGAAGCCGGGTGGCACGGAATCCGGGTGAACTGGTGTTGCTCATGCCCGGAGGAAACTCCGTGGAGTGCCAGGAACTCTGGCGCGAAAGTGAAGCGATTGCACGCACTCTGAAAGAGGCCGGCGCGCGGCGTGGCTCCGTGGCCGCAATCGCCATGACGGACAGCGCGGAGTTGATCGCGGCGCTGTTCGGCGCGCCACTTACGGGTCTGTGAAAAATTCCGGCTGTCGTTCTCGTCACACTCCATTCGCCTTTCGACGCACCGTTTACCACTCCCTCACGGTCGCGGCTCCGTTCGGAGAATCAACCACATACGGAGCCGTGACCGGTAAGGGAGCGGTAAAAGGTGCCGGGGATGCGGAAAGAATTCAATTCTTCACAGACCCTGACGGTCGCGGCTCCGTTAGCAGTCAGGGCAACGGTACACTGCAAGAGGGGGATTCGCATGGCCCGGCAGTGTACCCACATGGATCAGATTCGCGACGTGAAGCCGAGTTCGACGCGCGGCTGCGAGGAGTGCCTGAAGATGAAGAGCCACTGGGTGCATCTGCGGATGTGCCTGGTGTGCGGAAACGTGGCGTGCTGCGATTCGTCGCCGAACAAGCATGCTACGAAACACTATCACGCGTCGCACCACCCGCTCATGCGGTCGATCGAGCCCGGTGAGGATTGGGGCTGGTGCTACATCGACGAAGTGATGTTCGAGGCGGAAAGCTAGAGAGGCGTGGTGGGCGGTCGCGGGCTCGAACCGCGGACCTTCTGGGTGTAAAGCGGAAATAGGAGATTGCTCTTGATTTCTCAGGAGTACTGAGGATGCCAGAAACGCCGCTATTTCTGAGGGTTTCTGGCATCCTATTAGACTCTGGATTACTACCAAATTCTATTCAAGGTCCCCAAGGTTTTCACCAAAGTGGAACCTCCCCCGCGGTGGCGCTACCGGATCGGCGGAATCTGGTCGAGCCTAATGTGTGAAAGTTTCCCGTCGATGAAACACACCATTACCTTGAACTGATCTGGCGCCTGCGGGCCGAGTCTCTCCCGGCCGATTACCTGGCCATGGGCTTCGATAATTGCCAAGAAAGCGGACGTTTTGATAGATCCGATATGTACTTCGTCAGGGAACGGATTCTTCTCGATGTCAGATTTGTCTCCGGCGTTCGTCATAATGACTCCTAAGCCTTCCACCGCGCCTTCGCCGCCTTCTGCGCCAGCTCCTTCCGTTGCTCCGGCGTGAGATTCTTCCGGCTGTTCTTTCCGCCCTTCCGGCCGAGCGCGACGGCCGCAGGGTTCTTTCTCTTCGTTGCCATACACGCAAGTATACGCGATGCATAGCGCTGCGCTGCGAAAAAGCAATTGACACTCTCAGGCGCATTGAGCCATACTGATTCTGCCGATGCACAGCGCTGTGCATCGGCCCAGGAGACTAAATGAGACAACGGAATACAACGAAACTCGGTGCCGTGGCACCAGTCGAAGGCTCAAACGTGATAGCGATCGATGTATTGCTCAAGCAATGGTTGGCGAAACGCCGGCGTGAACTCCAGCGCGGGGGGCAGCGATGAAACGCAGCAAGAAGAGAGTCACACCGGCGGTTGCGGCTGTTCCGCCGACCGCTCAGCCGCTCCGCAGATTCGAGCCATCGATTACGGGGAAGTTCATCCGCCTGCTAGGGCGGGCGTCAAACGAGGAAATCAAATTTCTCGACGGCTTCATCGACAAGTGCAACAGTGGCACCGAAGCGGTGCCTCGCGTTGCGTTCAACTGCGGCGCCGGTAGCGTCGGCTTGGGCTTCCTCAACAGTTGGGAGGATTGGGACATGGAAAGCAAGGCGGCCGATCTCCTGAAGGAAGCGTATCTGCTGATTGCTGCAAGCCGGTCACGAGATCCGGTCGCACACGCCTTAACGGGGATCCTCGCCTACCACAAGGAACAGGGCGACACCATGGGCATAGATGACATGCTGTTCTTTATCGAGAATGCCGTCGAACAACAGGACGCGGAGATCGAAACTGCGCGTGAGATTCTGAAAGCGCGGCCGGAAGCACTTGCCAGTGACATCCGTGAAATCGTTGCGAAGCACCCCGAAATCATGGAGAGATGAAAGCGGCGGGCTTCGGAAAAAAGGGGGATGGGTAGCGAGCCCATCCCCAACGCGGTTTGTTGGCTTTGCGGCCCGAGTAAGGAGTTGCCCATGAACAGAGCAAAACTCGGGCCATACGTGCCACCGCAAACGCCGCGGCGAAGGAGGACGAACACGACTCGACTCCGCCGCGGGGCAAAGCCCTATTTACCGACGAACAGTTGGAACGTTCGAATCGCC
>DATNFO010000070.1:0-17979 GCA_035606355.1 Candidatus Limnocylindrales bacterium
GCCCGAATCTGCTCCAGGCTCGTCGCTTCGGAATCGTCCATCCGGATGGTCAATTCCCAGCATCCCGGTTCCGCCCTTCAGGCTCATCTTGTATGAGAATCCAAGGCCGATTTCAGGCTCATCTTGTATGAGAAAAGAGTCTGGAGCGCTTCCACGCGCTGGTCTGTTATCCTGAAACATAACCTCCCAAAGGGCAATTCCAATGCGCGAATACCGCTATACCACTCCCCACGGGATCCAGGTTACCCGCACGCTCAAAAAGGCTCCGTACCACGCCGGCCTGCGCGCGCTTCTGCGCGACCTGGATCGTCACCGCGGCATTTATCTGTCATCGGGATATGAGTATCCCGGCAGGTACTCGCGCTGGGATATCGCGTCCGTTTGTCCGCCGCTCGAAATCGTTGCCTACGATCGCCGCATGGAATTCCGCCCGCTGAATGAGCGCGGAGTCCGCATCGCCGGCATGTTTTTCGAAGTGCTCAAACAGCATCCCCACTGGGAGGAATTTGCGCTTGTGGAGGGCGCTCTGCACGGTGTGCTGAAGCCTTTGCCGCGCCTTTTCCCGGAAGAGGAGCGCAGCAAGCAACCCTCCGCGTTCTCGATTCTCCGCGCACTCATCGAGGAATTCCGCGGGGAAGAGAATTCGCGCCTCGGTCTGGTCGGCGCTTTCGGTTACGACCTGCTGTTTCAGTTCGAGCCGATCGAAAAGAAGCTCTCGCGCGACGGTCACAAGGATCTGCACCTCTTCCTCTGCGACGACATCTGGTTCATGGATCGCAAGAAGGAGCAGATCGAGCGCTACCAGTACGAGTTCGCAACCGGCGGCACGTCCACTGCCGGGTTGCGGCGCGATGGCGCGCTTGTCGCGCCCCCGACTCAGCGCGAGCGCGCGGGCGTCACCAGCGATCATACCGCCGAAGAATACATGGCCAAGGTGGAGCAGGTGCGTGGAGGCATGGCGCGCGGCGACTACTATGAAGTGGTCCTCCGCCGCACCTTCCACACGCCCTATTCCGGCAGCGCCGCCGAGTTGTTTCAACGCGTTCAGAGCGCCAGCCCCAGTCCCTACGAGTTCCTGCTGCAGTTCGGCGACGAACAGCTTGTCGGCGCGTCTCCGGAGATGTTCGTGCGCGTGGAAGGGCAGCGCGTGGAGACCTGTCCCATTTCCGGAACCGCACAGCGCACCGGCGACCCCTTCCGCGATGCCGACAACATTCGCGATCTTCTGGCATCCACCAAGGAAGAATCCGAACTCACCATGTGCACGGATGTGGACCGCAATGACAAATCGCGCGTCTGCGAGCCCGGCACGGTGAAGGTGATCGGGCGGCGCCTCATCGAATCCTATGCCGGCGTCTTCCATACCGTGGACCATGTGGAAGGTTTTCTGGACGCAGGCTTCGATTCGCTCGACGCATTTCTCAGCCACATGTGGGCAGTCACCGTGATCGGCGCGCCCAAGAAGGCCGCGGCCGAAACGGTGGAGCGAATGGAGAAGGATGCGCGCGGCTGGTACGGCGGAGCGGTCGGCATGATCTCGCTGAACGGCGATATCAATACCGGCATTCTGATTCGCACCACGTATCTGCGCGACGGCATGGCAGCATACCCCGTGGGCGCGACGCTGCTTTACGATTCCATTCCGGAAATGGAAGAACGCGAGACTCGCCTCAAAGCCACAGGCTTTTTCCGCACTCTTGGCGAGGCTTCCGAGCCTGCGCCCGCGGCGCGTTTGAAAGCTGCGCCCCGCAACAGCGGCGCGGGCGCCAAACTGCTGCTGGTGGATAACGACGATTGCTTCATCCACACGCTTGCCAATTACGCGCGGCAGACCGGCGCTGAAGTAGTGACTTATCGCGCGGGCTTTCCGCCGGAGCTGCTGCGCGAAATCGCCCCGAACCTGATCCTGATTTCGCCCGGTCCCGGCCGGCCGGCGGATTTCGGAGTCCCTCAACTGGTGCGCACCGCGGTCGAAATGGGCATCCCCGTTTTCGGCGTCTGCCTGGGGTTGCAGGGAATCGTGGAAGCGTTCGGAGGCGAGCTTGGCGTGCTGGATTACCCCATGCACGGCAAGCCCTCGCTAGTCCGCCATCAGGGAGCCGGCGTGTTTGAGGGACTGCCCGGGGAGTTCACGGTGGGACGCTACCACTCGCTCTTCGCGCTTCCGGAGAAACTCCCGGCGTGCCTGGAAGTTACCGCGCGCACGGCCGATGGCGTCATCATGGGCGTGCGCCATCGCGATCTGCCGGTGGAAGCCGTGCAGTTCCACCCGGAGAGCCTGTTGACCGCCGAAGGCGATCATGGTCTCAAGCTGATGGAAAACGCTGTGCGACTCGGGCGCAGCGTCGCTACTCGATAAGGGTCACGCCGCCGGACGTGCCGCTGAACGCAGTGGTTGCTGCCGCGGAGATGGACGGAGTGCCGGAAAGCGTAATCGTATCGCCGATAATTGTGGTTCTGGTTGCAACCACGCCGGCGTTGCCCGTATAAGTGAGGGCGGCGGCGGGGAAGTAGAGAACTCCGTTCATGGCTTCACCAGTGCCGCCGACCAGCGACGAAGCCGTGGTATCGGACCGGTCCTGGTAAAACAGGATTCCCTGCCAATCTCCGGTACTCGGCGCCTGCAGATTGATGGTAGCGCCGCCGTTCATCGTGACGCCTCCGGTCAGGACGTAAAGTGTCACTCCGTTGCCCGTGATAGTGGCTTGCGCTCCCACCGTGATCCCGCCCTTGATGATGTACAAGCCCGGATCCAGCGTGAGAGATCCGTGTGATCCCAGGTTTATGCCGCCGCAAATCACTCCCATCGTTGTCGAATTGATCTCCTGGCTATCGTGTCCGCCCAGGTTGATGCCAGACCCTCCGTCCGTGCAGGAGCCGACAGTCGGCGGAGAAAGTTGCGCCAACGGGTCGCCGAACGCCGCCACTCCGGTGTCCGGCGCGGGCGTTACGTTCCCTGAGCAACCGCTGCAGCCGCCCACGATCTCGGTTTTCGACCCGCCTGTGGTGGTGATGGTCGCGCCGCCGTTGATGTTAACAGCGCTGGCGTCATTGGAGTTCACATAGACGCCACAGCCTGTGGTTACGCTCGCATTGCCCGACACCAGAACAGCGCTGGGCAGAGTTCGATTCAGCGCGATCACGCAACCGCCTGCCGTCGATTGGAATGCCCCTGTGGTGGCCCGCGCCGTGATCATTCCGTTCCCGAATCCCAACACCGCGGAAAACAATTGTGGGACGCGCTCGGAGACCCTGGCGATCGCCCAATACTCCACGGTTACACCGCTCGACGTCGGCGCATGTCCTACGCCGGATTGAATCGTCACCGCCTGACGTCCGTTGTTGTCAAAGCCGTTCTTGTCCGCATACATGCAGCCCGCCTGCACGTTGTCCCCCGCCGTGGTGGGTACCGGATAGTCGCACGCGTGAGGGTCCGAATAGCATTTGACCCCGGTGGTCGCGCAGGTGATCGCTCCTCCCGTTCCCGCGGCCTGGTATGCGGCGGCAGCGGTTGAGGTAGCGGTTGCGTCTGCTGCCGCCTGCGCCGCTTCCTTGCGAAAGTACATCCAGCCGACGTCAACCACCAGCCCGATGACCCCGAACAGAGGGATGATGGCCATCGAAAACAGAATCAGTGTTTGTCCGCTACGAGAATTCCAACGTCTCTGCATACGTCGCTCCTGCTCTCTCAGAAAAGGATCGTCTGGGTAGACGAGGCGGGTAGCCACACCTGCCCAAACGCCACCTTCCGCGCTCCCGGCCAGAGGAAGGCCATTGCATTCGTGAAATGGTAGGTCGCGCTGACTTTGATCTTTCTCCCTACGAAGTTGTCGTTGTTCGTCGAAGGCGGCCAAACAGTCGTCGTCGACGCCCCTGAGTAACACGTGTTCAGAGGATTGCAGGACGTTGCCGCGCCGCTATCCGTCGTCAGCGTGACGATCACCTGGCTGTCGGGCACTCCTATGGCGGAGGTCTTGAATTTAGTTGCGATGTCGGACACGTGGATGGAACAGGTGTTTCCCGGCTCGGTGCAGCCGTAACCGTGGACCGCCGCGTACCTGGAGGCCTCGTGCGCCGCATACGCAAGCGTATGGTAGTTCCACATGCCGATTGCGAGTTGAAAGGTCGAAATCAGAATGAAAATCGCGGCCACGCCGGCGAGCGTGAACTCCACCATCGAGCTGCCGCGCTGCTGCTGTCTTCGTTGCATGGCTCAAGTCCGGGTGTGCATCGTCACGATCCGGGTGATTCGAAACTTGTTCTTCAGCACGCCCGGAATCGGAATGATCGACAGAGTGTCATAAGTGACCGTCACTTGTGTCGCAGTCCCGCCATCGGGACCGGTGATTGCGGCAGCCGTCACCGTATTGTTCGTGGAACAAGCGGAGTCGTAATTCGGCAGGCTCGATAGCTCCGCGGCGACGATGGTGCACGCCGTGCTGCTGTCGCTCGATGTAGCAACGCTTTTCGAGGTGTAGAGCGCCGCCGAGCGTGCCGCCGATTGGACGCTGATGAGCGCGTAGGCGTAGAATCCCCAATCCAGGACCCCGATGAACAGCATGAGGATCCACGGGGAAATCATGGCCAGTTCGAGCATGGCCACGCCTCGCGACCGCCTGCGATTCCCTGACATAACGTTTAGAGAATCGCAGGTGCCGCCGCAAGGAACAATACTACTCTTAGTTGAGTATCGGACGTAAATCGAAGGTAACGGCCGCTCTGGAGACCGGTCTCCGCCATTACTTCCAGTACCTGCCTATTAGGAAAAACCTTGAGTCTGGCCAGTTTCTGACGCAGAATACCTCACCTAGGAGGAATTTTGCGCACACTTCTAACGGCCATGGCGGCCGCTCTTCTCGCGACGTCCGCTTACGGCAACATCCTGGTAAACGGCAGCTTTGAAACCCCGATCGTTCCGGTGGGCAACTTCAGCAGTTTCGGGGTCGGAAGCACCGGCATTACCGGCTGGACGGTTACCGGACCCAGCGGCAGCATCGCCTTGGTGAACGATCAGTTCGTTTGCTGCGGCATCAACTACAACGCCGCCGATGGCCATCAATCTCTCGATTTGACCGGTACGGACGATAACGGCGTCGCCAAGGGCGTCTCTCAAACCGTAAATCTCAGCTCCGGTTTTTATGTCGTGACCTATGCCGTCGGCAACTACAGTGACCCAAACGGCTCGGGTTCCCCGTTCCCGTCCACAGTTCTGCTCTTTCTGAACAACGTGAATGTACAAACGTCGACGAACACCAACAACACGACCGGGCATGTGAACTGGGAAGCCTTCAACTATAGCTTTGGTACTGCTGGCGGCCCCGTCACCATTGAACTGCGTGGCCAAGGGACCCCGTCGGCCGACAATTACACGGGCCTCGACAACGTGAACCTCGACCTCTCAGCCGTTCCGGAACCAGCCAGTTTCTTCGCGCTCGGCAGCGGATTGCTGGCCATAGCGGCGAAACTCCGAAAGCGGAAGTAAACAGTAGCGACCGGTCTCCAGACACGTCTCCAGACCGGTCGCAGACGTCCCCAGACCGGTCGCTACTCGCTCACCAGCACCAACCCGCTGGGCAACTCCTCCCCAAAGATCCTTCCCAAAGCCCGATCGTCCTGCTCTTCGCCCTCGAACAGCGCCAGATAACGGTCCGCATGCGGCATCGATTGCAGCTTGCGGCGAACCGCTTCCCGTGTCGCCGCCGCCAAATCGCGCGTCGGGTCGCCGGTCCACCGCGCCAGTGCCGCCAGCGCTTCCCCGGCGCCTTGCACGTTTAACAGCGCCTCGGCCCACCGCGTCGCCGCCGCCGGCGGAATCACCAGGTTCATCGGACCGTAGAACAACTTGCGCGCGCCGATGCGGCTGATACACCACAGCTCGCTCTCACGGAAATCGCCCGCCTTCACGCGTTTCGCCAGTGCGTCGCCGAGTTCTGTTTTAGTGCCCACCGGCAGCAGTTCCAGGCTGCTTGCCGTACGCCACATCTCCCGCAACAGCGATGCGTTCCGGCGCTGCGGTTTATCCTTCCCGCGCGGCAACAGCGCTCCGGAGAGCCGCTGATACATATCCGTCTGCTGATTCCGGTTCATCCCGCCGGCCACGCGGCCCCAGAAGATCCACCAGTCGATCTCGCACTGCACCTGATTCGCGTAGGTCAGTCCCGACGCCCAGATGCGCCGCGCCTGCTCGACGCGGAAATCGTCGCCGGGGAAGCCGAATCCCGGCCGCAAACAGAACCCCGCCAGATTCAGCCATCGAGCCTCGAACGCCGGACTCTTCTTGCGCCCGTTCGCATGCGTCAGAAAGATATCCGCCATGCGCCGGATCGCCGCCAGCGGCCACGAGTTCTTGCCGAGCCCCATCGTCTGTTCGAGCTTCGCCGGCAATTCCTCGGGAGCGATGGGAGCCTTCGCATCGGCCGCGAACAGAGCAGCGATCCATTCCAGGCTCTGCTCCACCGCCTGCTCGCTCACCACCGCGGCATCTTTCCGCACCGCGGGGGCCTGCGGCTCCGCCTGCTTCCGCAGCTCAAACTGAAGATTCCAGCGGTTGTCGCCGATCTTGCTCTCGCACCACGTTTCCAGCGTGCCGATCTCGGTCAGACGCGCGCCCAGCTTCACCGGAATCAGCCGCTCCTCCGCTTTCTTGCCGAAGCGGATCACCGCATTCAAAGGCGCGTGACGATGCAGCTCCGGTTCATCGGCGGCGAACTCGAGCACATCGCCCAGCTTGTCTTCCGTGCGCGTGAGCGAACTGAACAAGCGGAACGAAACCGGCCTGTTCGCCACAAGCTGCAGTGCTTCGTTATCCACTTCGATGGCCACGCCCTCTTCCGCCCCGCGCGGCACCAGGCACACCGCCGGAAATTTGCCCTCTTTCGCCTCGCCGAGCGCGATGTAATACGTGCGCGGCAGACCGCCCCGCACCAGCACGCCGCTGCCCGTGCTTCGTACGTACGAGTAATATGCCGCGCCGCGAGCCACCGCCAGGTCCAGCTCGTTGTTCTCCAGAATCTCCGGGCGCCGGCCGTACCACTTCCCCACTACATCCGCCACGCGCTCCTGCAAAATGCGCGGAATGAAGAAGCCGCCATTGAACAGAATGGCGTCCGGCACATCGCCGGTGGGCTCCAGGAACGCGTTCAAGTGGCGCGTTACCGCGGGGTCGGTCACATACGGCAGACCCAATTCGCGAAACAAGCTGCGCTTTTCTTCCTTGGGCGCCTCGCCGCGCTCGCTGAACGGCAGGAACCCTTCGAGCGCCAGCTCCAGCGCCTCTTCCCGCAGAATCTCCGTGCGCAGCGTCTTGCCGATGATGCTGGAGCCGCTCCCGAGCACTGTGATTTCCACGCTCGGAATGCTCGGGTCATTGAGCATCTTCTCTTTGGCCGCCGAACATTGCCGCCGCAATCCGCTGCGTTGCCGGATCGAGAGCGGAGTGTTCAACTTGGTTTCCACCAGCCAGGCGAGCGTGAGGTCCAGGTTGTCGCCGCCCAGCAGCAGGTGCTTGCCGACGGCGGTGCGCGTGAAATTCACCAGGTCGCCGTCGCGCGAAATGCGGATCAGAGAAAAATCGCTGGTGCCGCCTCCGACGTCGCATACCAGCACCGTCTGCCCGTCGAACAGCTTCTTCCGTGATTGCGCCAGGTGCGTGGCGATCCACGAATAAAACGCCGCCGCAGGCTCTTCCAGCAGCGTCAACTTCTCCAGACCGGCCTCGCGCGCCGCCATCACCGTCAACTCGCGCGCCTCTTCATCGAACGAGGCAGGCACGGTCAGCACTATGTCCTGTTCGGCCAGCGGAGGATGGCCGCTGCGGTCCCACTCCTCGCGAAACTTCGCGATGAAGCGCGCCGAAACCTCAACGGGCGAAAGCACCCGGCCCGTCTCCTGCGAATCCCACGGCAGAATCTTGGCCGTGCGGTCGATATCCGGATTGGATAGCCAGCTTTTCGCCGAATGCACCAGGCGCGTCGGCACTAAAGCGCCCTGCTCGCGCGCATACACGCCTACCGGCTGCGAATCTTCCAGAAACAGGAACGAAGGCAGTGTCCGCCGCGGTTCCACACGACCCGCTGCTACAAGCTGCGGCGTTTCGAAGATTTGGACCGGCGGAAACTCGCGGTCTTGCGCGTCGCGATCGTCAATGTATGCCAGCGCGGAGTTGGTGGTGCCTAAGTCGATGCCGATCTTCATGACGCCGGCTGCACCCGTTCTCTCACGTTGAACTCCAGCTTCCACCGGCGGCCGTCGCGCGCCACGCACCACAATTGCAGCATGCCGGTTTCGGTGACGACGGTCTCGAAGGACACCGGCACCACTTCGCTGGTCTCGCCCGCGGAGAAAGCCACTTCCATGGGCGAAAGCTCCTCGAGCGCATCGCCGTAATCCTCCACCAGATCGCCCGCCTGATCGTCTTTGCGGCTGGCGCTGGTAAAGAATCGGAACTCCGCCGGCGCGCCCACAAGCAGCCCGAACTCGCGCCCCGGAATTCGCTGCTCCGTGCCTTCTTCCATGCCGAACGGCACCACCGTGACCGCCTTCAGCGGGGCAGGGAAGCCGGGAATCGACGGCATGGCGCTTTCCACGCCGACATAATACGTTCGCGGAACGCCGCCGCGGATGCGTACCCCGCGACCTCTGCGCGCCAGCCCGTAATATGCCGCTCCGCGCGACACGGCATGCATCAGATCCTCGCCGCGCAGCGGGACCACCGCCTGCATCCCTTCCTGCGCGAGCCACTGGTTGAGCGTATTCAGAATGCGATCGCGCACCAGGTCCGCACGCAGCACGCCGCCGTTGAACAGCACGTGCGTCGGACACGCCAGGCCGCTCGGTCCGCGACGAACCGCGCCGTGTTCGGCCGTCGATGCCTGCTGCCGCAAGAAGCGCGCCATGTGCCGCGTCATCGCCGGGTCCGCCGCATACGGCAGTCCCAATTCCTGCAAGCCTACGCGCCGCTGGCCCGCCGGCATCTCCGTGCTCGGTACTTCCGGAAGAAATCCGTTGCTCAGCACCTGCTCCAGATCCGCGCGATGCAGCACCGCTTTAATCGTGCCGCCGACGAGTCCCGTGCCGCGGCCGGCGATCGTCACCGGATACTCGTCCTTCTTGTTTTCCGGATCGAGCAGCTTCTCCTTCGCGGCACGGCAGTTCGCCCATAGGGCTTGCATCTGCCGGGTATCCAGCCGCGTACCCTTTTCCGCCAGACGCTGTGCCACGATGCCCGCGAGCGCCAGATCCACATTGTCGCCGCCGAGAAGAATGTGCTCGCCGACAGCCACGCGATTCAGCGCCAGCTCGCCGTTCGATTCCGTCACCGCGATCAGCGTGAAATCCGTGGTGCCGCCGCCAATGTCCACCACCAGAATGAGGTCGCCGACGTTGACCAGTTCGCGCCAGTTCGGATGCCGCTCGATCCACGCATAAAACGCCGCCTGCGGTTCCTCCAGCAGCGTGATGTTTTCGTAGCCCGCCTGCCTGGCTGCGTCCAGCGTCAGCTCGCGCGCCACCGCGTCGAACGATGCCGGCACCGTCACTAGAATCTGCTGATTTGCAAACGGAGCCTCGGGGTGCGCCGCATCCCACGCCGAACGCAAATGCTCCAGATACCGCCGGCTCGCCTCCACCGGCGAAAGCTTCTCCACCCCTTCCGGCGCGTTGAACGGCAGCAGCGGACTGGTCCGATCGACGCCCGAATGCGACAGCCAGCTCTTGGCCGACGACACCAGCCGGCCCGAGACTTCCACGCCGCGCTTCTGCGCCAGCCTACCCACCACGTAGCCGGGATTCTCATTCCACGGCAGCGCCGTCGAGCCCGCCGGAAAATCGCTCGCGCCCGGCACGTAGAGGAAGGAAGGCAGCAGATCCTCGGGACGCACTTCGCCCGGATTCACAAGCTGCGGAATATCCAGCAACTGCACGTTGGCCGGAGCGAACGGGTCGGCGTCCGCAAGGATTTCGGCATACGCCAGGGCCGAGTTCGTCGTGCCCAGGTCGATGCCGATGACGAATTGGGAATCTCGCTTACTCAATTTCGATTTCCGCCGGGGCAATAATCGTGGTGTCCTGCGGAGTGGAGGGCAGCTCCACCTTGGAGACGCGCCAACCCTTGTGACGCAGCGTGCCGCCCGCCGGCGGCTTCGCGGGCACGTTGCCGACAAACTTTACCACATTCGGATCCGCGCTCGGGGCCTTCGCGAACGTGCCTTCCACGCCATCGATGACGGGTTGCAGCGTCACGTATCGCTTGATCGCGTCGCGGCACTGGTCATGCAGGTCGCGCACCGCCGCGCCGATCTGGTCATCGGCGTAACCGGAGATATCCTCCATCACGAAATCCACCAGCCGCGAATCACGCTGCAAAATCGAAAGGAACTGCAGCGCGCCGTCCGAAGGCTTGGGTCCGGCAGGCGCCGCCTTGACCACCGGAGCAGCGGCCGGAGCGGGCGTGGACCGTTTCGCGCCCAGTCCCAAATCCTCCAGCGCGCGCCCGGAAAGCTCTCCGTGGAACAGAATTCCGAAAAAACAACGAAATGCCAATACAATTCGATTCAAAGAGAAAACTCCAAAGGTTTAGGATAGCAGCGAGCCTGCCCGCCGCCTACCGGATGACCGCTTGCCGCAAGCGTTCCAACTGCCGCCGCGCGATGTCCGCCCACTGCCCCGAGCTATCCAGCTTCAGGTAGGTCTTCCAATGATGCACGGCCTTCAATGCGTCGCCCGTGCGTTCGCACAGCAGCGCCAGGTTGAAGTGCGCGTCGGCGTATTGCGGATTCAGCGCCAGCGCCCGCTTATAGTGCGCCAGAGCTTCGTCCATCCGCCCCTGCTCGTCGTACAAATTGCCCAGGTTGAACTGTGCGAGAGGATACGTCGGGTCCACTTCAATGGCCTGCACGTAATATCGCTCGGCCTCGACGAACTTGCGCAGCCGGTAGTAAATGGTGCCGAGGTTGACCAGCGCGCCCGCCGCGCTCGGATTCAGCTCCAGCACCTTGCGATACGCCTCCACGGCCTGGTCGATGGGCGCGCCTGTTTCTTCCAGTTCCAGACCTTTCTGAAACCAGACCTCGCTCTCCCGCAGTCGCGCCGCGCTGCTGGCCGGGCGTTTGGCTCCGGGGAAATTGCGGATGCTGGCCACCGCCGCCGCATCGAAATCCAGCAGGATCTGCCCGCTGATCGCCTCCATCTGCTGCCCGCCGATGAATACCCGAATCTTCTTCCCGTCGGAAACGATCTTGAGTTCGGAAAGCGGCTGCTTCATGCCGAGCTTCTGCCGCAGCGAATCCAGCGCCTCGCCGATGCGCCGCGCGGCGATGCGTTTCTTGCTCAGCTTAATCAGCGTCTGTATGGCGAGCAATTCACTGAAGGAATAGTTCTCGGCCGGAGCAATAAATTGCTGCCGTTCCCACCCGCGAAGCTGGCGCTCGGTGACGCCGAACTGCCGCCGGACGTCCGAGCGAGAGTATTCCGCCTTCGGTGCCACGCGAACATTTTAACAGGCAAGCCCTAATTTTCGATAGGTTTCCGCTGCAAGGCGTCGATCACCAGCACGTCAGCTGTCAGCCGCGCGGGAGTCATTTTCAGGCCCAATCGCTCGACATCCGTCACGAGCGTCTGTTCCGTGTACGCCAAATGAAAATCGAAAAAGCCGCTCAGCCCCGTGCGATCTTCCACGGGCGCTTTCAAGAACCTGCCGAGATATCCGGCCAATCGCGCCATCGTGGCTCGTCCGGCGCTGAGGCGGCGAATGCCTTCAGCGTCAGGAGGCTGGGTCATCATGTTCTCATATCCCGGAGGAAAGGTGATGAATCCGTCCTTGCTCATCCCCATTTTCGGCCATGCCGACCGGTCCGGCAGCGGCGGTGCGGATTCCTCAAACTTGCGGCCTCCTTTGCCGATGCTCATCGCGTATCCCCGCAATTCTCGCGTCTCGCGATGCGTGCGCAGGCCAAAGCGCGTTTCCAGAAGCTCCCGGTACATCGGCATCAGATCCGCCCTCGCGGCGCCGGCAGGGACTCGCGCAACCACGTTCCACTGGTCCTCGGTAATCCAGCCGGGCGCGTCCATCTGAAAGAGCGGCAGCCGGTACGCCTGGAGCAGCAGGTCCTGTAGCGTGGAGCCGATGCACACAATCTCTCCTGGATTCTTCGAGCCGGGTCCGCCGTTGATGGTTCCGGGATACTGCTCGCCGCTCCACGGCTTGATGGAAGCTATCTCGAAGCTTTGGGCGAAAGCGGAAACCGCCAGCAATCCTGCCGCAGCCAATCGCATACCGCCGAATCATACCAACTCAAGCCGCGCCCAAAACAACTTCATGCCACAAAGTACTTGACGATCTCGCCGTCCCGCGGTATCCTGGACCCGATGGCACTCCCCCGACGAGAAGCGATCCCCATCGAGTCACACGCGCTCGAAAACCTCCGCTACATTCGGGGAGCCATGGAACGCGCCGGAGCCTTCACTGCGGTTCCAGGGCTCGGCGGAGTGCTGATGGGAGCCACTGCCATCGCGGCCGCATGGATCGCCGGACAGGACTCGGCCAATCCGCGCTGGCTCGCCGTCTGGATGGCCGAAGCGGTGTTCGCTCTCATCATCGGAATCTCCGCGGCGTTCTGGAAAGCGCGCCGCATCGGCGTCCCGCTGCTCTCCGGACCCGGACGCAAGTTTGTCGCGGCGTTCGCCCCCGCGATGCTGGCCGGAGCCGTACTCACTGCCGCCCTGGAGCGCTCGGCGACCGCGGCCCTCTTGCCCGCCGTCTGGTTGCTGCTCTACGGAGCGGCAGTCGTTTCCGGCGGAGGCAGTTCGGTCCGCATTGTCTGGATTATGGGCCTCTGTTTTATGGCCACGGGTATCGCCGCGGTCGCGCTCCCTGCATCCTGGAGCAACGCGGAACTCGCCGCCGGATTCGGCGGTTTACACATCATATTTGGAACGGCTATCGCAATTCGATATGGCGGCTAAACGAAACACTTTACGCAAAGAAGCCGAACCGGCCAAGCCCCTCCCGGTAGCGCCCGGCAAGGCCAAAGCCGATTCGCTCGTCTATGACAAACTCCGTCTCGGCATTCTTGCATCCCTGGCGGTGAATGATTCTCTCGGCTTCACGCAACTCCGCGACCTTCTCGGAGCCACTGACGGCAATCTCAGCGTGCACGCGCGCAAGCTCGAAGAAGCCGGCCTGATCGCGTGTGAAAAGGGCTTCGAGGGCCGCAAACCGAAGAGCACTTATCAGCTCACATCCGCGGGCCGCAAAACGCTGGACCGCTACCTCGATCACATGGAAGCGTTGCTGAGAGCCACGCGAAGCTAGGCGCTTGCCTGCCGGCGCGTACACACATTGGTATGTCATATTACTTTAAACAACAAAGTACTCTACACATCGGAATCATCATGGACGGCAACGGCCGGTGGGCCATCGCGCGCAACCTTCCCCGCTCCGCCGGACATGCGGCCGGAGTCGAAACCGTGCGCCGCATCGCCGAGGCTGCATCCGATGCCGGCGCCCGCACTCTCACCCTTTTCGCATTCTCCAGCGACAACTGGAAGCGCCCGGCCGCCGAAGTCGATGCCCTCATGCAGCTCCTCTGCCTCTACCTCGACGCCGAAACCGAAGCGGCCCTCCGCGAACATACCCGCCTCCAGATCATCGGCCGCCGCGACCGCCTCAGTCCCGCCGTACGCCGCGCCATCGAAGCCGCCGAATCCGCCACTGCGCACTGCGCCCGCCTCCACCTGCGCCTCGCCATCGATTACTCCGGCCGGGACGCCATCTGCGAAGCCGCCCGCAATTCGCCCGCACTCTCCCGCGAATCCATCGAAGCCACGCTCGGCCCATCCGTCGACCTCCTCATCCGCACCGGAGGCGAGCACCGCCTCAGCGATTTTCTGCTCTGGGAATCCGCCTACGCCGAGCTCGTCTTCAGCCGCAAAATGTGGCCCGACTTCACGCCCGCGGATCTGCACGCCGCCGTCCACGAATTCCACTGCCGGCACCGCCGCTTCGGAGCCGTGCCGCCCGCCGCGCAAGTTCTAGCCCCTACGCGCGAACTCTGGTTGGATTAGAGGCGAAAAATTTACGGCCGCCGATGAACGCCGATGAACGCCGATAACACATTGCTTTATCGGCGTTCATCGGCGTTCATCGGCGGCCAATAATCCTTCCCTGCTAGCATGGTCTTCGAACTACTTTGATCAAACTCGGCGGTCCGCTGAGTGAATCCAGGCATGAGCCTCCTTTCGAGCCGTTATCTGGCACGCTTCGTCGATTCGCTGGTCATTAGCTTGCCGCTGCTGGCCGCTTTCAAACTCGTCACGGGAAGCGCCACCGCTCCCACGCTCGGCAAGTTCGCGGTTACGTGCGTCGTCTGGTTCTCTTACGGGATATGCCTGGAAGCGTCGCCCTGGCAGGCTACCGTGGGAAAACGGCTCCTGCATTTACGGGTTTACACCTGCAGCGGCCGTCGCCCCGGCCTCCGCGAGGCAACCGGCCGCAACCTCGCAAAAGATGCGCCCTTTCTGATCCTGGCGTTCCTCCCCAAGGGATTGCTCCTCTGTAGCGCATGGTTGATTATTCAAGTGCTCGTCGTGCACTTTAGCCGCACGTACCGCGGCCTGCACGATCGCTACTCAGAGACGGTCGTGGCTGGCGATACCCCGCCCTCAGACGCCGGAGCCGCGAAATGAGTTTGCCGCGGCGGATGCTACAATCCCGCTATGTTCCAAGGCATCGAGCACACCGCCATCGCTTCGCCCGACCCGCAGCGCCTCGCCCAATGGTATGTCGATCACCTGGGTTTCACCGTGAACTGGCGCTCCGACGTCGGCAAGACCGTCTTTGTCAAAGCCAGTAACGGCTCCATGATCGAAATCATCGAGGCCCGCACGGAGACCGCCGCCGCCACCGCTCACATGCGCGACGCCGGTCTCCGCCATCTCGCGATTCAGGTGCAGGACTTCGCCGCCGCTTACGAAAAGCTACGCCGGGCGGGAATCGTCTTCCTCACCGAGCCCGATACCAAGAACGGAAACACCACGGCCTTCTTCACGGATTGCGATGGCAACATTCTGCACCTGCTGCATCGCGAAGTTCCGCTCGGGTGAACCAGGGCGGCTTTTCAGGCTCCGAACCCGGCCGCGTGCCGCGGCAGAATCCCTCGCACCGCAGCCGCCAGCCGCGCCGCCGTGTACGGTTTCTGCACGAACGCGCTCACCGGCTCTGCACCGAACACGCGCGACGCTTCCAGTTCGCTGTACCCGCTGGAGGCAAGCACCGGAACGTCGGCCCGAATCGCGCGGATCTTCGCCAGCGCCGTGCGACCGTCCATCACCGGCATGGTCATGTCCAGCAGCACGGCGTCGAACTCCATCGGCCGGCGCGCGAATACCGCTACGGCGGCTGCGCCGTCCTCCGCGCACTCCACTTCATACCCGTACCGCCGCAGCGCCGCCGATGCCGTCGTCCGCACCGTCTCCTCATCATCCACCAGCAGCACCAGGCCCGACCCGCGCAGATCCCCGGCGGGAGCCCGATCCCCCGCCGCCACCTGCGCGCGAGCCGCCGACGCCTTCAGCAACACGCGAAACCTGCTCCCCCGGCCCGGCAGGCTTTCCACTTCGATACTCCCGTTATGCGCGCGCACGATTCCCGAAACCGCGGCCAGACCGAGCCCGCGCCCCGTGAACTTGGTCGTGAAGAACGGGTCGAAGATCCGCGCCTGCGTCGCCGCGTCCATGCCGCAGCCCTCGTCGGCCACGTCCAGGCATACCTGCCCGCTCGCCGCGTCGATTCCCGTCGTCATACGGACCACGCCCGCCTTGCCTTCCATCGATTCCGCCGCGTTGATCGCCAGGTTCATCACCACCTGCTGCAATTGGCTGGCGTCCGCTTCGATGGCCGGCAGATCGCGATCCAGGTCCAGTTCCAGGCGCACCAGCTTCGGTATGCTCGCGTGCACCAAGCCCGCGATCTCTTCCACCAGCGCCGAAAGATCCACCTGCTGAATCACGAAGCGGCCCTTGCCCGAATACGCGAGCAGTTGCTGCGTCAGGTCCGCCGCACGCTCGCTCGCGCGAATCACGTGCTCCAGCAGCGGACCCACTTCGCTCCCCCGCGGCAGAAGGTCCAGCGCCAGGCTCGCGTTGCCCAGAATGCCCGTGAGCAGATTATTGAAATCGTGCGCGATCCCGCCCGCCAGCAGCCCTATGCTCTCCGACTTCTGCGAATTGCGCAGCTTATCTTCCAGCAGCCGCCGCTCGGTAATGTCCATGCCGAGCCCGATCATCTTCACCGGTTGGCCACCGGCATCGCACATCAATTTGCCGATACCCGCCTGCCATCGCACGCTGCCGTCCCGCAGCACGATCCGGAACTCCACTTGTAGCGGCGTCCGCTCCGCCAGCGCGCGCGCCACGGCTGCTTCGAACTGGCCGCGGTCTTCCTTGTGAATCAGCCCGAGCAGTGTCTCATAACGGCCGTCGAACGTGCCCGGCTCAAACCCGTGCAACACCTGCAGATTCTCGCTCCATGTCAGCTCACCGCTGGCGATGTCCCACTCCCAGATGCCCATGCGGCCGGCGTCCAGAGCCATGAGCAGCCGGTCTTCATTTTCTCGAAGCGCGGCCAGCGCGACCTCCAGCGCCGTGCGTTCCCGCTGCGCGCCCGCATAGAGCATCGAGTTGTCGATCGCCATGGCAGCGCGCCGCGCCAGGTCTTCGGCAAACGCAAGATCTTCAGCGCCGAACCTCCGCCCCCCCGTCCCGGAGATGAACGAAATGGCGCCCACCACGCGATTCCGCGCCATCATCGGCACGCACATCCAGCTCCGGAATCCGAGCTGCGTGAGCATCTCCCCGTGCCGCTCATCGCGCGCCGCTTTGCGCAGCATCGCGTCTGTAATGTCCGGCACCAGCCCCGGTTTGCCGGTCGCCATCACCTGCGCTGCGCCCGTCGGCGCCTTCGGATCGGACGGATACTTCCCGCGCAGTTCGAGAGCGAGCTTCACCTTCCCGGGGTCGGCGTGCGCCACCTCCAGAAGTTTCATCTCGCCGCCGGGCTCGTGCACATCCACCACGCACCAGTCCGAAATTACGCCGATGGCCAGCCGGGCTACCGCCTTGAGCGTCGTCTCGTAGTCCAGGCTGGACGCCAGCACCGCGCTCGCTTCCGCCAGCAATCCCGACCGCACCCGCGCCCGCTCATCGGCCGAGTTCAACTCCGCCCGCTCGATCGCCGAGGATGCCAGGTGTCCCAGCGATTCGATCACGCGCTTTTCCGGCTCCGTGAAGTGGTGCGTCTCGCGATAGTAAAATACCAGCGTTCCGGAAATCTGTCCGGCCCGTTTCAGCGGCGCCAGCGCCATGCTTTTCACGCCTTCGCGCTCGTAAAACGCACGGCGGTTTTCCAGCAGCCGGGCGGCGAATACGTCTTCGAAGTAGCGTGGCGAATCGTCCAGATGCTGGGCCGTCGCTCCGGGTAGCTTCACGGCGGTCGATGCCGCCGAAAACCCGAGCGACGACATCATTTCCCAATCGCCCGAGTCGTCTTCCTGCCGCCAGATCGCGCAGGCCCCGGCCGAATTCAGCTTCTGCGCCAGCTCCAGAACTCGCGGCAGAAGTTGCCCTGGATCGAGAGGACCCAACAAAGTCGCCGAAGCATCGACCAGCAGTTGTAATGGCAAATCCCAATCCATACCCGGAATCCCTTGGAGAGTACTCTAAAAGACTATCAGCGCACCGGCGAACAAACTGTTAGAAACCGCACCGAAGCACGGTCAGCGGCCCTCCCTCACGGGCGTGTGAAAGAATTTCGAATTGCTTTTTCTGGCCTTCAAACGCTTTCGCATCCCCGGCACCTTTTACCGCTCCGTTGAAAGTCACAATGGGAGTGCTGCGTCCGTAGCGGGTTTGATATTGACGGTGTAACCGAGAATTCGCAGTTCCCGGGCGATTTTCTGAGCACGGCGTTTGGCTGCTTGCGGAGTT
>DATNFO010000071.1:0-9314 GCA_035606355.1 Candidatus Limnocylindrales bacterium
GCATGAAGCAATAGACATCGTTCTGCTTGACATGATCATGCCGGTCATGGGGGGCGAAGAAACTCTCGAGCGTCTGCTTGAACTTCGGCCTGACGCCAAGGTTCTGGCCATGAGTGGCTTTCACGAACGGGAAGCCAAGGAACGGTTCGGAAGCGGGATTGCGGGCTTCGTCCAGAAGCCTTTCACGGCCGGCCAACTCGCTCTCAAAATCACGTCCGCCAGGCGTACGGTCGGCGGCTAACCTGACGAGCGGTGGCGCTGATTCAATGTGAGCTTCCGGTAAGGATGCGTGAATGAGGTCGGCGTAGCTGTTACTGTCGCGGTATGGCGCCCGTGGCAACAAACATCAAAGGAGCGGATGGAATCGACCGCGCTTGAGCGCGATTTGAGGATGGAGAAAGACCCGCTCACGGAAGACTCCGATCCCAGATGAGCTGTGGTCGATGGCGATCAACGTTGCTCGTCGGGAGGGTGTGAACCCGACCGCGCAGCAACTGCACCTGGACGCCGGTAAGCTGAAACGGCTCCGGGTGGCCGCCGACGGTGGGCGGCGAAGGTACGCCACGTCCGCGCTTCGCCGGAATCTGCGGCGGCTCCGTCGCGGACCGGGTCACAATGGCTGACAACGCTCGACATCATTCCCGGGCCGTTGCGGCCGTTCGCGATCAGTGCCTCTGTACGGATAGCTTTCGGGATAGACTTGCTCTTGCCAGGAGGCTCTATTGTAAGTTTCTCGAGGAGGCTCCCCATTTCTGAAACCGGGACGCAATGATTCACTTCCACGTTGTTCAAAGCGCTCTGCGGCATTTCAGGATAACGGGCGTCCTTTGGGTCCTGCACGATCGTGATGCCGCCGCATTTCTTCACTGCCCTCAGGCCGGCAGTACCGTCATCAAGATTCGCTGTCAGAAGCACTCCGGTAACGTGGGCGCGGTGCGTCGAAGCGGCAGAGCGAAACAGCCGGATTATCGCAGATGATATGTTCGCCCCGGGGCGCACGTCTTCCGACGCTGGGGTCTAGTAGACGGCGCAGGGCGGAAAAGCTACCTTGAGGCTTTTCGCTTCAAACTTCATCGCGCCTCCTCGGCTTTCCGGCGATCCTCAATAATTGACGCTCTCTGATGACCGGTAGCAGACTATGGCCGGAACGAACGACCTTCCGAGTTTGCATCTGGAAGAAGCCGATGGGTGGGCCGCGCTGCCATTACCCCCTCAGCACTCGAGCGCGTGCCTAGGCGCTCCTTCCGACCGCTACGATGCACTCCTTAACCTTCCTGGCGAGCTGCTTCACGGTATACGGCTTCGGGAAGAAGCCGGCGATCTGCTTTCCGGCGAACCGTGCTTCAACGTCCATGTCGCCGAATCCGCTGCAGACTACCACAGGCACATCGGATCGAACCTGGCGGATCCGCTCGAGCGTCTGAGATCCATCCATTCCAGGCGTCGCTACGTCGAGCAGTACCAGTCCTATTTGAGTAGCTTTCTCCTGGAACTGTCGGATACCTTCCGCGCCGTTCCGCGCCAGCAGCACGTTGTAGCCGTAGGACGCTAATGCGGCTTTGCAATAGCTTCGAATCAGTTCCTCGTCGTCAATCACGAGAACCGTCCCGGAACCGCGCAATTCAGCCTCGCTTATATCCGTCGAGACCGGCGTCGGCTCCTTCTCACCAACGCAGAGGAGCACCCGGAAAGATGTTCCCCGGCCGGGAACACTGTGGAGTTGTATGGCGCCCTTGTGCTGCCGCACAATTCCCAAAACGGCCGCTAAGCCCAGCCCTCTGCCGGTAAATTTGGTGGTAAAGAACGGATCGAATATCTTCTGGATTGTCTGTTCATTCATACCCGAGCCGTTGTCCCGCACTTCCAGAAAGACGTAGTTTCCGGGAACTACAGCTTCCTTGAAAAACAGATCCGGCAACGATTCGTCACCGACGGTCTGGCGACCCGTCCTGACCTGGATCACTCCCCCTTGTTCGCCGACCGCTTCAGCGGCATTGATCATAAGGTTCATGACGATCTGCTGGATTTGGCCTGGGTCTGCCAGGAGTAACGGCAGATGCTTGTCCAGATCGAGCCGAACCTGCACGTTAGGGGGGATCGATGGGTGAATCAGCCGACCGGTCTGAATGACAACTTGGGACAGATCTAGCCGTTCCAGATAGAATCGGCCCTTCCCGGCATACGCCAATAGCTGGCGCGTCAACTCCGCTGCGCGTTCCCCGCCACTAATGATGTTCTGCAGTGTCGAGGTAGTTGATTGGCTTTCCGGCAGGGAATCGAGCAGCAGGCTCGCGTTGCCAATCATCCCCGTCAAAAGGTTGTTGAAGTCGTGAGCCACGCCGGCAGCCAGGAAGCCGATGGCTTCCATCTTCTGCGATTGCCGCAATTCCTCCTCGGTACGTCTGAGTTGCGTCACGTCCTCGATCGCCAGGAGTATACGATCTTCTCCCTCAAATCGACGGGCATTCAGGAGCACGACCCGTACGCCTTCCGATGGAACGTCTTGATGCACTTCAAAGTCTTTCAAGTCGCGACGTTCGGGCAAGACCTCCTCCAGGAGGACCCTCAGTTGTGGATTGCCCCAGCGGCCGTCCCCCACTTCGTAGATGAACCGATGCTCCACATCTTGGGGAGAAAGCCGGAATGTCCGATAGAAGGATTGGTTCGCCCTGATCACACGGAGATCGGACCCGAGGACCACTAGCGCCCCGCGAACGGTGTCAATGGTGGCCTGAGCGAATTCGCGCGCACTCTCAAGCTCCGCGTTGCGAACTTGAAGCTCCTGGTTGACCGTGGTCAGCTCCTCGTTCGCCGCCTCCAGTTCCTCCTTCGAACTCTCCAGTTCCTCGTTCAGGCTCTGTAGTTCTTCGTTGGCGGCTACGACCTCTTCATGCGCGGCCTCCTGCTCGATGATTACCGACTCCAGATGCCCGCGGGCGGCCGCGAGTTCCTTTCCCAACCTGGCAACGCGTATGTCCGCCTGTCGTCTGTCCTCCTTACGTTCAGGCGCCCCGGACGGCAGATCCGCTCCCAGGTTCATCGCACCCGTCTCAAACACAAGCAGGAAATGAAGCCTCTCCGCCGCCAACGGCGTGACATGGATGCTGATTTCGGACGAGGCGATACCATCAAGCTTGACCCGTTCAATTCCGACCGATTCGCCTGTTTTGGCGGCCGTACGGATTGCGTTTTTCAATGCAGACGATTGACTCTGCTTGGCCAAGTCGACAAGCTGTTCATTCGATATGTCCGGGGCAAATGACACGCGCTCATTGCCGTACGCGATAACGTCGAGATTGGTGTCGACGATGACTCGTGGCGGGCCGTACCTCTCCGTCATCACGCGGTCTGCCTGCCGGCACAGGTCAATCTTCGCCTGGGGGCGCGGCCGTTGCGGAGCAGGCATCGCCGCCTCACGATGATGCACAGCGCTCACAGGCACGAAATGTCGCGCAGCGTCCTGCCTGACGTAGAGCCTGGATGCTCTATCCACTGTGGCAAATAACCCGGGCGAGGAGGTCGCGGTTTCAGACTTGCCCAGCAGCAGGAATCCGCCGGGGTCGAGGGCGAAGTGGAACCTGGATAGCGCCTGCTCCTGCATATGGTCCAGGTAGATCAATACATTTCTGCAACTAACCAGACCCATGCGCGAGAACGGCGGGTCGCTCAGCAGGTCGTGTCGGGAGAAGATGCACATATCCCTGAGCCTTCTGCCGATCTGAAAGCCTCGTCCTTCTCGGACAAAGAAGCGTGACAAACGTTCCTGGGAGAGGTCCGCGACGATGTTGTCTAAGTATGTGCCGCGACGCGCCTTCTCGATGGCCGCTTCGTTGATATCGGTAGCAAAAACCTGAATCGGTACTCGGCTTTTCATCTGCTCCGCGACTTCAGCGAAGCACATCCCAATTGAGTACGCCTCCTCCCCAGTGGAACAACCCGCCACCCAAATCCGTACTGCGCGGTCGTGTGGTGTCTTTCGGATCAGGGCCGGAAACACCTTCCGGCTCAGAGTGTCGAACGTATCCGAATCACGGAAGAAACGGGTCACCCGTATGAGAATGTCCTGCGCGAGAGCGTGCGCTTCTTCGGGGTTCTCCCTTACATACTCCACGTAGTCGCGGAGACCACGTTGTTTGAGTACAGCCACACGCCGCTGCACTCTGCGCCGAACGGTGGCCTGCCGGTAGAGGCTGAAGTCGATCCCGGTATTGCTGCGCAGAAGTTCTCCGATGGTTTGAAACTCCCGCTCAGAGTCCGGAGGCCGCTCTCCCACTTCCGGCGGATCCCGTTCGATGAGACGCGGTTCGTGAGAGATCCTGGCGAGCTCAGTGGCGATCGCTTCCACTGGCAGCACGAAATCGACGCAACCAGTTGCGATGGCGCTCCGCGGCATACCATCGAACTTCGCCGATTGCGGTTCCTGCGCGAAGACCACACCCCCGTCTTCAGCGATCGCCTGCACGCCGAGTGCTCCATCCGAGCCCGTGCCGGAGAGAATGACGGCGATCGCTCTGCTCTTGTGGCTCGCCGCAAGTGAGCGCAGAAAGCCGTCTACCGCCGTTCCGGCTGCAACTCTTGCTGTAAGCGCAAGCGCGAGGCCGGAAACTGTTATCGCGGTGTTCGGTGGGATAACGAACACGTGGTCGGGTGAAAGTAACGCCCCATCCTCAATCTGCTCCACGGGCATCGCAGTTTCCCTTGAGAGCAAGTGCGCCAGCATGCTTTCGTGGCTGGGGGCCAGATGCTGGATGAAAACAAAGGCCATGCCAGAATCCGTGGGCAGATGCCGCAAAAGAGTGGTGAAGGCCTCCAGCCCGCCGGCCGAAGCGCCGATGGCGACTACCGGAAACAGCGGATCAGTCTCCTGTCTTTCGCCGGCTTCTGAGCCTGGTGCCGGTTCGATGACTGATTCGGGAGTTTGCTCGTCGGGGACCATCCGGTCGCCTCCTAGACCTATTATGGCGTCTGTGCGAGCAAAGATCCTTATGCTGGGGTACTTTGCTCCTGAGGTGTGCTACTGTTGTGTGAACCGTTACCCCGGTGTCCGAAATGAGGTTGGGCATGCCGCAATGTCGAGTTTTGCTCGCCGACGATGATCCGCAGATCCGGGCGTTTCTCCAAGCGGCGCTAAGAGCGCGACAGTATCTCGTAGATCTCGCAAGCGACGGGGTTGAAGCCCTCGACGTTGTGGAGAGGCTTGGCGCCACGGTAAATCTACTGATCACCGACATCAAAATGCCCCGAATGGATGGCGTGTCCCTGGCGCGGGCTGTCGCGCAAATCCTACCAAGGTTGCCGGTGCTGTTCATCTCGGGTTGGGCAGACCCGCTCGAAGAACCGGAATGGCAGAAACCGCAATATGCATTCCTTCGAAAGCCTTTTCTGCCGAAGGCGCTCGTCAGTTGCATAGAGGAACTGCTCGCACGGTCGTCGGCGGCTTCCGCGGCAGCACATAGCTAGACCGGGCTTGAGAATTCCGCAACTGCAGGTGGCGGCGGCCAGGAATCCAAAGCTTCCTCTGACCACGGATTCCTCGCACCTTTCCGAGCCTACCGCTGCGTGGTAAAACGCCAAACCGACCGGAGCACACCTTAACCAACAATGGGATCGGCGGGCCGGCACGCGGACTCCGAGCGCCGGCACATGGCGTCTGGGACACGCTTTACAGCTTCCCCGCAATTTGGGTACGCTCCCGGTGCGCTCAGAAGGTCCGAGACCGGCTCGTCCTATTCATCTCCGAGCTTCACCGGCAGATGTAATCGAAGACGAGAATTGGAACAGAGCGTGCACGTCGGAAAATGGCGAGGCGATGGACACCCGGCTGGCGCGTCCCGTCGCGGCGTCTCTTCCGAGCCATGGGATGAGGGCTCTCGCGCTTCCGAAACACCATCGGGAGGCCGCTGGTCTCTCAATGAGGGCTCCTCAGAGACCATAAGCCAGGAGTCTGTTCGAGATGGCAATGGGACCTCGAAACGATACCACTCCCGAACGAAGTGTTCGCGCCCGATCGCTGATAAGCCTGCTTGCGATCGTTCTATTTCAGCCGGGGCCCTTGCGCGCCGAATCCGTACCCGTACGGTACCGTGAGGGATCGGTCCACGGTTTTCTCGCACTCCGCACGCTGGAGGGCAAAGTTCTTGGAGCGGGTGATCTTACCCAGGACGTCCGGGGGAATCGGGTGGTGTCGCGTCTCGTTTTCCGCTTCAAGGATGGATCGGTCGACGATGAGACCGCTGTTTTTTCGCAACAGCGTGATTTTCGGCTCATTAGCGACCACCACATTCAGAAGGGCCCGTCATTTCCTAAGCCGACGGATGTCTCAATCGATGTCCCTACCGGCCGAGTGATCGTCCGCTATAGAGACAAGGGTGAGGAGAAGGTCGAGCAGGAACAAATGGAGCTTCCGTCGGATCTGGCAAATGGAATCATTCTGAATATCCTGAAGAACATCCAGCCCGGTACGGCTGAGACAAAGGTCTCTTACGTGGCGGCTACCCCAAAGCCGCGGCTCGTCAAACTCTCAATCGTCCCACGTGGCGAGGACAGATTCTCCGTCGTTGGCGCAAGTTATAAAGCGAGGCTTTTTGGTGCTAAAGGTGGAACTGGGCGGCATTACCGGCGTTATTGCGCCAGTGATTGGCAAACAACCTCCCGATACTAAAGTCTGGGTTGTCGCGAGCGGGACTCCGGCCTTCGTCAAAGCGGAGCAAAGCCTGTATCCTGGTGGTCCTGTCTGGAGGATTGAATTAACAAGTCCGGGTTGGCCCAATGCGCCACAGTCTCACCGCTAGATCGCGTGTTCGCGGGCGTGAAGCACTAAAAGCGGTTTTGAGCCTTTTACAGTAAGCAAACGTTCGTAGCCCGAAGAACGCACCGAGTTGTTCAGTACGAGCGTTTGCAGGAGCCGGACGGTTGGGACCTTTGGCCAATCCACATCGGGTGAGAAGTCCCAGCCTTGAAGTGCCCCATTCCGGATTGCTTTCCTGGATCACGCACCAACAAGCAGTAGACTCATCACGGTTAAGCTGATGCCCTCCCTATTCATCGGCGTAAAGGGTCGGCGTGGCGGCCCGCGCGAACCCGATCTGAGATAGCGCAGCTTCAGCGGTGGCTGTTCGTAGCCAGTTGACTTTCGAAGCAAGCCTGTTCCGGTAAACACTAGAGGCAGGCAGCGAGGGTCCGGCCGCGCCGTACCGGTAAATGTCAGCAACGGGCGTTTCCCGACAAGTTCGCGTCAATCAGCCCAAGTTCCGGTTGGTGCGTCACTCGCCCAGAGTGGGGCACCACGAGCATGTGTGGCCTGAGATAATGGGCAGCGGTGTAGAGCAATGCTCTGTCAATCGGCGGCATCGCACCCGATTCGACTCCGGTTTGATGGCCGGCCACTGCAGAGGGGGAGTTGGATTATAGACCATATGGGCGGAGATGGGTCCGCAAGCGCCAGTCGAATGGCCGTAGAGGACTCGCCGCTCAGCGACCGCCGTTGGGCCACACTGTGTGTGGGTGCGGATACTCATGAAGCGGTTGTCAGAAACACGGAAGGCCGCTCTGATCCTTGCTGCCATTGCCATCGTCGAGGGCACATGGGTGCTGGTGAACCTACTTGTGAACCCTCGCGGATTCCTGCGGTATGTTGGCTTTCTCAATGAGTCTCCTGAACCACTGGGGTGGGTGCTTTCCATCCTCGTCTTCGTGGGGTTCACGGCTTTTGCGCGCCGCTTGCCGTCAGTTCGCACTACCTTTTTGGCCCTCTCCGGCCTGAAGCTGCTGGCCGTAGCGGTCGCGATAGCAGCCGGATTGTGTGAAGAAGCGATCTTTCGGAAACTCTTGATGGACACGCTGGCACGACACGAATTCAGCATTCTTCTACAAGTCGTCGCGTCGGCACTTGCATTCGGGCTCATGCACGGGATTTGGGGCGCGTTTCGCGGAAGCTTGGCTGCTGCTGTCGGCGCAACTTTGGCCACGGGCGCACTCGGCCTCGCACTAGCGCTGGTTTACATCGCCAGTCATCGATTGCTCGCGCCATGTATAGTGGCACATTTTCTAATCAACGCTCTGGCGGAGCCCGGCCTGGTCCTCGCAGCGGTCCGCGGCGAAATGGGAGCCCGCCGCGGGTAATGGAGTCAGCAAGGTCCCTTCGCGCTTGAGCGGGGGATCGATGGCCGAGTTTCTGAATCAACCTCGTTGTAGGTTACAGATCCCATCGAACAGAAAGACCCCGAAAGTGGCGCAGCGCTTACCGATCCTGCTGCCCCCCTGTGTAGTGAACGTGCGTCCCCGTGGAACGTTGTCGTTGAACCCTTGAAGGATTTCACCTGACCACCGCAGGTTTGCCCCGACAGAAAGGCGCGACCTGCGCCTGGAGCGGTCTATGGTACGTCCGCGATATTGCAACCAGGCAACTCGTTTTGAATCCGGACCCAGATCCGGTGAGCCGTAAGCCGCTGCTTCGCGGCGCTTTCCGGTCAGCTTCGAGGATCGCATCCACGAACTCGACCGCCGCTCCGATCTTCCATCTCGGCCGCTCCGTCTTCTTCCGCGGCGCCGGCAAGGCGCTGTGAATCGCCTCCTGTAGTCGGCGAGGCTACGCGCAGTTAACCGGAAGGGGTCCGGGCCGTCGAGAGCGTGAGAAACCGGCCCGCAAGTTCGCCCGTTCGCGCGCGGCGCTCGGGCTTCCCGAACAGCGGTGACAAAACGGATAGCGCGATTATTCGCCATTTCGCGCGTGAGCTTCGGCGCTTGGCAAGAGTGACCCATTAGGGCTTGGCTGAAGTGACCCGGGCCGGGAACAGGACTGGGAAGAAAGATACGGGGCATCATCCACGCCGAAGGCGTGTTCGTTGGTTAGGGTTTGCAGATGCCAAACGGGTTCCCCACTACCAGGGCTTCGGCCAAATCCTCCCCCATTATGACGCCGGGGGTAAAAGGGTTGGTGGACTGACCGTCAACGGCAGTGCCTTGTTGGACTACAATTGCACGAAGGCACACCGGCGCGGGCCGGGTTCTCTTGAGCGAGGTATTCCAGAGACAACCAAGTGCCGAGTCACGCCCATCAATACCCACCAAGATACGCCATGGATGATCGGACGGATGATTGCGCCTTTCGGCGCGATGATGTCGTTCGCCCTCGGCCCGAAGTTCAGAAAACTACGTTTTCTGATGTTCGCCAACAGGGTTCGGCCTCTTAGCACCCTTTCTCCGGTTTCTGCTTCTTTCAACCACGCGCAAATTGTCCTCTGTGTTGCTTCCGCCGCGCGAGTATGGCCAAATGTGGTCGATGTCCATGTCGCGGCCGCTATACCTTCTTCCCC
>DATNFO010000072.1:0-108373 GCA_035606355.1 Candidatus Limnocylindrales bacterium
CCCACAACTCCGCAAGCAGCCAAACGCCGTGCTCAGAAAATCGCCCGGGAACTGCGAATTCTCGGTTACACCGTCAATATCAAACCCGCTACGGACGCAGCACTCCCATTGTGACTTTCAACGGAGCGGTAAACGGTGCCGGGAATGCGAGTGCGTTTGAATGCCCAAAAAGCAATTCATATCTTTTTCACAAGCCCCCAAGGGAGCGGTAAAAGGTGCCGGGGATGCGAGCGCGTCTGAACGCGGCAAACAAGCAATTCGATATTTCTTCACAGCCCCGTAGGGGAGCGGTAACTCAATGCGTCAGCAGAGCGGGCAATGACGGCAGTGGGACCGATCCCGCCTGGAGCGCCCGATCGTTGAAATCCGCCAGGCTGTAGGCGCTGCCCTTCGCGTTTTTGTAATCCGCCCGCACCTTCAGCCAGCCGTTCCACCCCACATAATACGTGGGCAGTTGAGCGGCCCCGAGCTTGGCCCGCTGCAGCTTCTCCACCGCCTCCTCCTTCTCCTGAAACGTCTGCTTCTCCATGAGGTCGAGCGCGTCCTGATCGGTCATGTTCAGCATCTGGAGCCGGATATCAAGAATCGCATTTGCGATGACGCGCAGTTGCTCCTTGGCGAACGTCAGCTCAAATTCCGGTGCGTGGTTCAGGTAGCCTTCGTCGAGCATCATTTGCTCGGAATACTGTCCCCACCCTTCGATATACGGACCGTTGCCGAAGACGCTGCGCAGCAAACGCCGCGACGCAGGCTGCACACGATTGGCGTACTCGAGTTGCACATAATGCCCGGGCATGGCCTCATGCAGCGTCAACAGTTGCAGCTTGTAATTGTTGTACTCGCGGAGCTTGGATTCGATTCTGTCCTTTGGCCAGTCCGGCGGGATCGGAGTGATCCAGTAGAAGGCGCCGAGCTGCTGCTCCAGCGCCGGCGCAGGCGAAAAACCGCCCACCGGATACGCGCCGCGCATGAATTCGGGCGTCGGAATGACCTGCAGGTTGCCCTGCGAAGGCAGCGTGAGCAGATGTTTCTGCTGTACGAACGAGCGGGCCTGTTCCAGGTCTTTGCGCGCATCGTCCATAAAACTCTGCGCCGTGGAATGGTCCGCGGCGATTTGATCCAGTACTTCGCCGACCACCAGGTTAATGCGATCGTCGCCGGCAACGCCTTCATGCTCGCCATGACCGGCAAACATGCGGTGATGCAGCGGCAGCGCGAGTTCGAGCATGTGGGCGCGCACCTTCTGCATATCGCGTTCGGCGGCTTCGAGAGTGTTATCGGCTTCCACGCCGGCTTCCATGGTGTTGCGGAACTTCGCCGCGTATTTCTCGCGGCCCAGCCGCCAGTCGGCATCGGTGCGTCCGGAGAGGCTGTTCTTCAGGTAGTCCTGAAATTTGCGCATCGCCGCTAACGCCGGAGTCGCGGCTTTGGCATAGGCATCGCGGAGATTATCGGGGACTTCGGCTCGAATCGACTTATCCACCAGCGCGATGTTGCCCGCGTTTTCGTCCTGCGCCACTTGCGTCCAAATTCCCGGGGAGGCAGTGAGGTTCGTCGCAGCCTGGTCCAGGAAGAGTGGGACCTTCTGCAAGCGCGCAATGATGTGCTGGATTCGCTGCTCCTTCGGGGCATATTCCAGAACGAAGGGGCTGAACAGCGCATTGCCGAGCGTCTCCACGTACAGCACGGGATTGTGGAGATAGGGATGGATCACCGTCAGATCCTGCAGCGCGAGGGCGGTCTGATCTTGAAGAATGGTGAGGTCCGCGCGGTCTTCGGGTCCCAGCTTTTCGGCGTCGAGCTTGCCGAGGCGGTCGCTGAAACCCTGGTAAAAGCGCTGTTGCTTAGCGATCGCGGCGGGGCTTTCGTCGTCGAGCAGGTCGTCGAGGTTCTGCCCTTTGTACTGGTGCAGGCCCGCCGCGGTTGCGTTGGAAGGCGAAAAGGAGAGAGTGGTGTACACGAACTCTTCGGAGAGTTTGGCTAACTGATCGGACGGATTGCGATTGCACGCCGAGGTGAGCAGAAGAGCAGCAACTGGAAGAGCGGCAGGGATTTTCGCCATCGTCCGATTGTACGACGCGGCGGTGTTGTACCGGCCCGTAGGCCGGTATCTGTTAGCGGGCTGCCATCAAAGCGCGCAGGCGGCGGGCGCGTTCCGGGGCGCGCAGTTGACGCAAGGCCTTGGCTTCGATCTGGCGAATCCGTTCGCGCGTGACGTCGAACTCCTGGCCGATTTCTTCCAGGGTATGCTCGCGTTCACAGCCGATTCCGAAGCGCATCCGGATCACTTTCTCCTCCTTGGGAGAGAGCGTCTTGAGAATGCCGGCGGTTTCGTCGCGCACGTTCGACTCAATCACGGCGTCCACAGGGGAGCCGACCCAGCGGTCTTCGATCAGGTCTCCCAGCGCCGATTCGCCATCGCGCCCGACAGGCGTTTCGAGCGACACAGGGTCGCGCGAGATGGTCTTCAGCTTCTGGACCTTTTCCACCGGGATGTCCATCCGGCGGCCGATTTCTTCGTTCGTCGGAGTCCGGCCCAGTTCCTTTTCCAACTCGCGGGTAGCGCGCAGGAATTTGTTCATGCTCTCGTTCATGTGAACGGGAATGCGGATGGTGCGGGACTGGTCGGCGATGGCGCGCGTAATGGCCTGACGGATCCACCACGTGGCATAGGTCGAAAACTTGTAGCCGCGGCGGTATTCGAACTTATCGGCGGCTCGCATGAGGCCGATGTTGCCTTCCTGGATCAGATCCAGGAGGTGAAGCCCACGGTTCACGTACTTCTTCGCGACGGAAACCACTAGGCGGAGGTTGGCCTCCACTAAATCCTTTTTCGCGCGCTCGGCTTCTTTTTCGCCGTGGCGGATGACCGTCAGCGAATGCTTCACGTCAGTGAGGCTGGCGCCGGCCTGCGCTTCGCGCTTGCGCAGCTCCCGCTTCAGTTCGCGAATGCGCTGCTGGTTCACCGGGTTGTTGCGCACCTCGAGCTTTTTGATTTCGCTATCGAGGTGAGAAATTTCGTCCACCGCGCGCTCAATTTCGCGGGAGAACTCTTTCCATTTGTTGCCCTTGAACGGGCAGCGGCGAATGGCGAGCGAGGTCTCTACTTTGGCGCGATTGAGCTTCGCGCAGAGGCGTTTGCGCGGCTTTTTGTTGGCCACCGGAGTGGCTTCCACTTTGTCCTGCAGTTGCTGCAATTTCTTGTGCAGCAGAATGACGTCGCTGAACAGGCGGGACGCTTCGGAGCGAACTTTCACGTCCGCCGGCGTGCCCTCTTCGACGTCGCCCAGATCCGCCACGGATTCCAGTTCCATCGCGCCCTTTTTCAATTGCTCGGCCAGATCCACCACGGCCTGTTGCACCAGGGCGGAACGGCTAATGGCCTTTTGCATGCGGAGCTTACCGCGTTCCATGCGGCGGGCGAGATCCACTTCGCCTTCGCGGGTCAGCAGCGGAACAGCACCCATCTCGCGGAGATACACGCGGACGGGGTCGTCGGTGTAGATGGATTCTTCCACCGGCGCGGGATGTAAGAAATCTGCCTCGTGCGCAGCCTCGGGGTCGAAAAACTTGGTTTCGTCTTCGAAATTGATGCCGAGAGTTTCAGGGTTTTCAGCTAAAAATTGATCTTCGAATTGGTCCACTAAGACTCACCTCCCCCATGGACACACGATTGGGCGATCGAATGTCTGGGAAAATGGGTTATTGCCTGAAAATTGTTCGACTTGCTGGCTCCGCCCCAGGGAAAAAGGAAATGCAAGGCATGGTTCGGGGTTCGGCTTTCATCTGATGGTAACATCATTCGCCAGCGAAGTTAAGCCCTAATTAAGAGATGTCTTAAAACTGAGAAGGTTACACGGATTCGAAGGTCCGCAGGCAGGCAATTTTCGGGCCGTGCGCGGCAATGGCGCCGGCACCATATCGGTTACGTGAGCTTCTGCCGCATCAGGTTCTTTAACTCGTTGAAAAAGGCCTGCTCATCCTGAAAGTCCCGGTAAACGCTGGCGAACCGCACATACGCGATCTTGTCGAGATCCCGCAAGGAATCCATGAGGTATTCTCCGATTTCTGTAGTTTCGATTTCGCGGTCCGGGGAGTCGCTGACCTTCGATTCCACCTTGTTCACCAGCTCGGAAAGCTTGGCCATACTGACCGGCCGCTTTTCGCAGGCCTTGAGTAAGCCGCCGAGCACCTTTTGCCGGTCGAACTTCTCACGGCGACCGTCTTTCTTTACCACCATATACGGAACTTCGTCGATGCGCTCGTACGTCGTATAGCGGCGCTCGCACGCCAGGCACTCGCGGCGGCGGCGAATCGCATCGCCCTCCCGGCTCTCCCGGGAATCCACCACTTTATCCTCTAAATGATTGCAAAACGGGCACTTCATACGGATGCCTCCTTGCCTATACGGCGTAGGCTACGCAAGTCCATTCCTTCTTTCAGAGCCCAACAGAGGCCTACCGGGACAATTACTACAAATGACAAAATCCAGGAGAAGAGGGCGAAGGTGGTCGCCAGCTCGATCCGTACGCCGAACAGTTCCGTCAACACCAGCACCGCTACCACCTGTATTCCGCCGCCGATTCCGGGTATCTGAACGGTCGAGCCGAACGAAATAAACCCCAGAAAAACAACGACATCGATAAATGTAAAAGGAATGATCCCCTGAAACGACCGGGCCAGGCACCAATAGCACGCTATGATGAGCGCCCACTCAATGATGGAGTAGATAAACACCAGAAGCAAGGCGCCGTCGCTGCGCGTCGACTCGACTCCCTGCACAAACGCGCCGAGCAGGTGCTCCAGTTTCAGGCGATATCGCTCCGGCACAAACCGAAGCAGGGCGACCAGCCGCTTCCGCAGCGGTTCAGCGAAGTGCCGCATACCGAAGATCAGGACCAGCACCGCCAGCGACGTGAAGCCCACCACGCGGCCTCCTACGGCCAGTACCCAGGCGAGGCTGGAGCCGACGTGGGCCGCCTTGGCCGGCAATTGGGTCAGAGCGAAACCGAAGACCAGCAGCGCCATCAGCAGGTCGAACATGCGCTCCAGAAACCACGCCGCCAGTTGAGACGGCACCGGAACGCGCTCCTTCAACGCGATCAGGTACGGGCGCACGAACTCTCCAGGCCGCCCGAAAAGGGTGATGGCCGTGAAGCCTATTACGGTGGCGGACAACAGATTCAGAATCGACGGCTTCGGCTTGAGCGGCTTCAGGAACACGGCCCACCGCAACGCCCGCCCGTAGTAGCTTGCAAATATGGGAATTACCGCCAGCAGCAGCCACTTCCAACGGAGGCGGCGAAGGCTGGTGACGAAGAGATTCCAATCGAAGGAATGGGACGTGAGCAGTGCGCGGACGATCCAGACGAAGGCAGCGATTGCCACCGCTACCGCCGCGGCCCATTTCCATGTATGATGGCGAATCGGTTGACTCCTTGGCGGGCGGCCGCCGGTATTTAAAAATTGAACCTATCATCATAAAGCCTCGTTCTTTTAATTGAAAGAACGAGTGCGATGGGAACCGCGACATTAGCCTTCGCAAATTTCGGTACGGGAACCGCTGTTGCGCCGGACAAGCGCCGCGCGGAGGCTGTAAAGGTCGCGGCGGCAGACGGCTGGAATCTGGCAGCGGCAGTGCACGACGGCGATGTACCGGTTGAGAAACGATTGGACGCGGATTCCACACTTGTAGCCAGATGCCTGCGCGGGGATGAAACCGCGTGGGAAGACCTGGTGCGGATTCATACCAGGAGAGTCTATGGCCTTTGCTTCCGCTTCACGGGCAGCGGACACGAAGCTCAGGATCTGACGCAGGAAGTGTTCCTGCGCGTTTTCCGTACCGTGAAAAGCTTCCGCAGCGACGAGGGAAGCTTCGGCACGTGGCTGACTCGTGTGACGCGGAACCTGCTGATCGACCATTACCGGCGCACGCGGCAGGACCGCTCCACCGATTCGATTGAGGAACAGTTGCCGCGCTTCGAAGAAGAAGGCGCGTCGGCCATGGCGCGGCCGGATGAAGCGCTGGCAGGCAAGGAAGCCAGTGAAGTGCTGCAGCAGACGCTGCAAAAATTATCGCCGGATCTGCGGGAAGCCGTGATCCTGCGCGACCTGCAGGAGATGGAGTACCGGGAAATCGCCCAAGTGCTGGAGATTCCCGAAGGCACAGTGAAATCGCGAATCAATCGCGGCCGGGCGGAATTGGCCCGGTTGTTGCGAAAGCAGAAGCTGGTTATATGAACTGCGCTGAAGCGGAAATCCTGATCTGCGACTACGCAACGCTGTCCCCGGCCGAGCGCAGCGAACTCGACCGCCATCTGTACGAGTGCGCCGCATGTGCCGAACTGGCGCGGGATTCGGCAGCCGCTTTGGCGTTCATGGAGCGTGCGGAGTTAGTGGAGCCGCCGCCCGAGCTGATCACGCGCATTCTGTTCGATGCTCCGTGGACGAAGCAGAAGCCGGAAACGCGCGCGGGCAAATGGTTCCGGGCGTTGTTGAGTCCGATTCTGCAGCCGCGTTTTGCGATGGGCTTCGCCCTCACCGTGATTTCGATTTCCTTCCTGGTGCAATCGGCCGTGCCGCACCAGTTGAAGCCGAGCGATCTGGAGCCGGCCAAAGTTTGGAACGCCCTCACCTTGAAAGTGGATCTGGCGTGGGCGCGGACGGTGAAATTCTACGAAAACCTGAAGTTTGTCTATCAGGTGCAGACGATGCTGCGGGAGTGGCAGCAACAAAGTGAAGAACAAGTCCCGGCAGGCGGCGCCAAGCCGCAGGGCGGGGCAACGGACGAGCGGAAATTGCCGGTGAAGCCACCCGCTTCGCAGACCTCGGGCGAGAGCGGGGCACCACGTTAATTCATCGAGGAAAGGAAATACGATGAACTGTCAAAATCATCCTGAAGTACCGGCAACGGCCTATTGCCGCACCTGCGGCAAACCGGTTTGCGACGAATGCAGGCGGGACGCCTTCGGCACGGTGTATTGTGCCGAGCACTTCAACCCGCAATCCGCGGCAGCGCCGCCGCCTCCGCCGAATATGGGCTCCGTGCCTCCCTATCCGGTGGTGCCTCCGGTGGCCGCTACTATGCCGCCGCCGCCGAGCTACGCGCATTCGGACGTTTCGCCTCCGCTCGCGCTCTTCCTCGGCATGATTCCGGGCGTGGGAGCTATCTACAACGGGCAATATGCCAAAGGCCTGGTGCACGCGATCATCTGGGGCGTGCTGATGAGCATCGCGGATTCGCGCGCCGCTCACGGCATGGAGCCAATTTTCGTGATGCTGGTGTTCGCCTGGTGGGCGTACATGGTCTTCGAGGCGTATCACACGGCGCGCAAGCGCCGCGCGGGCGAGCCGGTGGACGAGTACTCCAGCCTGCTGGATATTCGCGGCGGTCACAACGTGCCGGTCGCCGGAATCGTGCTGATCCTGCTCGGCGTGCTGCTCCTGCTGCGCACCTTGGATGTTCTGGATTTCGAATTCATCGCCCGTTTCTGGCCGGTGCTGTTGATCGTGGCGGGCGCGTATCTGCTCTGGGGCCGTTTCTTCGGACCGAGCGATACGGCGGGGGTGCCGCATGAACGCCGCTGAGAAGCATTGGGTGCGGAATATCCGCGGCCCCATCACGGTAATTACCATCGGCGTGCTGTTCGCGGTGAACAACTTCACCCCGTACCGGTTTGACCAGACGTGGCCCGTGATCCTGATTGTGTTTGGAATTCTGAGCCTCTTGGGACGCGCCACCGCTCCCCCGGCTCCTCCGGCAGCGCCGCCGCCACCTAATTACTATCCGGGCGGCTATCCCAATCCCGGCGCCTACCGGCCTGGCAGTTATTCGCAGACGCCCTACGCGCAGCCGCCGGCAGCTCCGGGCAGCGATCCTGGCAACGTGACGCCGGGGCAGGGAGGCACTCGATGAGACGTGGATCCATTGCAGGGCCGCTGTTGCTCTTGCTCATCGGCGGACTCTTTCTGTGGCGCAACCTGCATCCGGAAATCCCGGTGTTCGACATCGTGGCGCAGTACTGGCCGTTCGTGTTGATTGCCTGGGGCCTGCTGCGGCTGGTGGAAGTGATGTTCGCCCCCGACGCCCGCCGCGGCAGCTTCGGCGGCGGCGAAGTAGTGTTGATCGTATTGCTCTGCGTCTTCGGCTGGGGCATGTGGGAAGGCCATCTCCATCAGTTCCGCTTCGAATCCGGAAGCCTGGAGTGGTTCGGCGAACAGTTCGATTATCCGGTGACCGTGAGCGCTCCGGCCGCGGGAATGCAGCGCCTGGTGTTCGACGATCCGCGCGGCAACATCAAAGTGGTCGGCGGCGACGTGCAGCAGGTAACCGTCAGCGGGCACAAGACGGTGCGCGCCTACAATCGCGATGAGGCCAATCGCACCGACAGCAACACTCCCGTCGAGATTGTGCCGCAGGGCGATCGCCTGCTGGTGCGGTGCAATCAGGATCGCGCGCCGAACAATCAGCGCATCTCCGACGATCTTGAAGTGACGGTGCCGCGCGGCATGGCTGTGGAAGCGCACGGCAGTTCCGGCGACTTCGATGTCTCCGACCTCACCGGCGACGTGGAACTGGCGACCAACCACGGCGATGTGCGGCTGGCGCGAATCGGCGGCAACGCACGTCTGGACGTGGCGCACAGCGAGCTCATTCGAGCCGCCGATATCAAAGGCCGCATCGACCTGCAGGGACGTGGCACGGACATCGAACTGGAAAATATTGGGGGGCAGGTCACCATCGGCGGATCGTATCAAGGCACGCTGGACTTCAAAAACCTCGCCAAGCCCCTTCAGTTCGAAGGCGCGCGCAATACCGAAGTGAGCGCGCAGGCTGTACCCGGCCACTTGAACATGGACCTCGGGCAGCTTACCGGAACTGGCATTACCGGTCCCATGCGGCTGGTGAGCGGGAGCCGCGACATCCATCTGGAGCAATTCACGCAATCGCTCGAAATGGAGTCGCAGCGCGGCGATATCGAATTGCAGCCGGCGATGCCAATGCCGTCCATCGACGTGAAGGCGGGCAGCGGGCGCATTGAGTTGATCATGCCGGACAAGGCAACGTTCCGTTTGGACGCCACCGCCGAGCATGGCGAAGCCGTCAACGACTACGGTTCGCCGATCGAGCAGGAGCACCACGGGCGCACGGCGACCATGCGCGGCTCCGTCGGCGATGGTCCGCACGTGCAGTTGACCATGAATCGCGGGCAGATTGAGCTTCGCAAAGCCGGCGCCGCGCCGGCAACCGACTCCGACTCGGGCTCCAAGGCCAAGGCTCTCAAGGACAGCGAAGTGAAGATGTGAAGGAGACGTCCCGCTCCCTCACCCTCACAACTCTGTTCCTGGTCAACGTCCTTAATATTTACGACCGGCAAGCTCTCGGTGCGGTCGTCGAACCCTTACGGCATCAGTTCGGGCTGAGCGATACGCAGCTTGGGCTGATGCCGGCTTTGTTTACGGTGGTGTATGCGATTGCCGGTTTGCCCTTGGGGCGACTGGCGGATACGCGCAGCCGTCGCGGGCTGCTGGCGATCGGAGTAACCGTCTGGGCTGGGCTTACAGGTTTGAGTGCTTTGGCGGGCAGCTACGCCGCGTTGTTGGCTACCCGGCTGGGGGTGGGGATCGGCGAAGCGGTTTGCGCCCCAGTCGCGACCAGTTGGATCAGCGACTTAATCCCAGCGGCGCGCCGCGCTCGCGCGATGGCCGGGTTCATGATGGCCGTGCCGATCGGTGTGATGCTGAGTCTGGCTATCAGCGGTCCTCTGGCCCAGGCGCAGGGCTGGCGGGCCGCGCTGGCAGCCGCCGCGCTTCCGGCGATTTTGCTGGTTCCCGCGGTTCTTCGTCTCCGCGAACCGCCGCGGAGCGATTCCTCTCATACCGCGACCGCGCGCGCCTTGCGGCCGGCGGCGCTGTTCTGGTGGATAGCGGCGTCCGGCGCGCTCGTGAATTCCGCCCTATACACGTTCTCGTATTTCCTTCCGGCATACCTGACGCGCGTCCATGGAGTAGCCGTGGGAGACGCGGGGTTGTGGACGGGGATTGGGTCGGGGGTTGCGGGCGTGATCGGCGCTCTCGCCGCAGCGTGGCTCGGCGACCGCGTGCCGAATCGTCTTCGCCTTGCCGGCTGGGCGGCGCTGCTGGCTGCTCCCGCGACACTCGCTGGAATTGTCGCGCCGCGCGGGCAGATCGCCGCGACCCTCATCCTCATGATGGCGGGATACGGTCTGCTGCAAATGTATTACGGGCTCGTCTACGCGGCCCTGCATTCGGCCGTGCCCTCCGAGCTACGCGCGACGGCGATGGCCGCATACCTGATGATCAGTTATCTGTGCGGTGCTTCTTTCGGTCCATTGCTGACCGGAAAGCTGAGCGACATCTTCGCGCACGGAGTCTCCGAAACCGCGCGTGCCGCGGGACTGCATCAGGCGATGTTTGTGATCCCTGTGCTGTGCGCGGTATTGGCGTTCGTATTGTGGCGGGGAAGCGCGGCGGGCGGCTCGGCCGTGCGGGGTTTCGACGCGACCGCGCAGTTGGGCTGAGCGTCAGCTGGTTACCGCGCGCAATCGCCGCAGGTACGCTTCCGCCGACCGCCGGACAGCCGAGCCATCATGGAACAGCCACATCAACGTCGCGTAGTAATCCGCGTTGAATTCGCGCGTTCCGCTTTGGTACCACTTGGGCTTCGTCACGAACACATCCTGCATCAGCGCATGCAGCACTTCATGCACGCAAGTGTTCACCGAAACGAACGGCGCCTGGTCTCCGTGCGCATACCGCAGCGCAATCACGCACACGTGGCAGCCGTCGATGATCGTTGTGACTCCGGCGCGCGCACGCGCCTCGTCCCAGTAGAGCGGCAGGTCACGCGTCAACACCAGGTTGAGCACGTGCCGCTGTAGTCCCAGGAAAAGAGGCCGGTCGGCTGCCGTGTAGCGGATCTCTCCCGGACCATCCGTTGTGGCGAGAGCCATCCCGCCTCGCGCGAAGTCGCGGACTGCTTCGGGCCAGATAACGGTCCAGAAATGCCGTAGCTCGGCGGGCGCAAATTTCGCGCGAGCGTCCGTGATGCGATGGATGGGAATCGCGAGCAGGCGTCCGTCGGCGGCGGCCCCGGCCGCGGCGAGTGCGACGAAAGCCCGGCGTGTCATCCCGCGTCGAGCACTTCCCGCACTTTGGCAAGCAGGAAATCGGGCGTGAACGGCTTATGCAGAAATGCGCGCGGCGCCTCTTCGCCGGGGCCTCCTACGGCGTTGTCGCGATACCCGGACATGTAGAGAATCTTGAGCGCGGGGTTCTTTTCGCCCAGGCTCTTGCCGAGCTCGAACCCGTTCATCTGCGGCATCACCACGTCGGTAAGCACCATGTCGATCTTATGCGAATTCTTCTCGTACGCGGCCAGCGCGGCGCTGCCGTTCGGCGCCTCCAGCACGTCGTAGCCGTTGGAGGTGAGCACGGCATAAACCAGCTTGCGCACGCCTTCCTCGTCGTCAACCAGAAGAATGGTCTCCGATCCCTTGGCCAGGTTGCGGCTCACCGGTTCGGTGATCGCTTCCTTCACGCGCGGCAGGTAAATCTCGAAAATCGTGCCGCAGTTCGGTTGGCTGTAGACCGTCACCTGGCCTTCCGCCTGTTTAATCGCGCCGTACACCGTAGCCAGCCCGAGTCCGCTGCCCTTACCAGGCGCTTTCGTGGTGAAAAACGGCTCGAATAGCCGCGACCGCGTCTCCGGGTCCATGCCGATTCCGGTGTCGCTGACCGCGAGCATCACATACGACCCCGGCTTCACGCCGATATTCTTGCTGGCGAGCGTGTCTTCCAGGTCCGCGTTCGCCGTTTCGATCACCAGTTTGCCGCCGCGCGGCATCGCGTCGCGCGCATTCGTCGCGAGATTGACGATCACCTGCTCAATTTGCGCGGGGTCCGCCTTCACGCGGCCGAGTCCCGGTGTCGTCAGCAGAATCAGCTCGACGTTCTGGCCCAGCATGCGCCGAAGCATCGGTTCCATGCCGGTGGCGAGTGCGTTGAGGTCCAGCACCTTGGGCTGGGCCGTGGTGCCGCGGCTGAAAGCCAGCAGGTGGCGCGTGAGGGCGGCGGCGCGCTCTCCGGCGTAGATGATCTCGTCGATGAAGCGCCGCTGCGGATTGGCCGCGGGAATCTCGGAGCGCAGCAGCTCGGCGTAACCGGTGATGACGGTGAGCACGTTATTGAAATCGCCGGCGACTCCGCCAGCGAGCCGCCCCACCGCGTCCATCTTCTGCGCATGCGTCGCCTGTTCTTCCAGTTGGCGGCGCTTGCTGATGTCGCGGAAGACAAGAATCGCGCCGTGCACTTCACCGTTATCGTCGCGCACGGGCGCCGCCGTGTGCTCGATCGGCACTTCCACGCCGCTGCGCGACACCACCGCGGTGCGGTCGTGAACCGGGATCATGACGCGGTCTTTGATGGCGCGGTCCAACGGATTTTCCAGCGGCTCACGCGTCTTTTCGTCGATCAGCCGCAGGATTTCGTGCGCCGACTTGCCCCGTGCGTCCGCGCGCGACCAGCCTGTAAGCGTTTCGGCGACCGGGTTGAGGAAGGTGACCTTGCCTTCCGCGTCCGTGGCGAGCACAGCGTCGCCGATGCTGGAGAGCGTCGCCGTCAAAAGCTGGCTGCTGTCGCGCCACGATGCCGTGACCCAGGTGATCAGCGACCCGAGCACCAGGAACGTGAGAATGCGGAAGAGAATGGCCCATGGCGGAACCGGCGCGCCCCCCTCCGGTACCATGTGCGTGAAGAAGTAGAGGTCCGCCAGTGCCGAGGCAATAGTTGCGGTGAAGCCGCCCGTGCGCCCGTAATAAAGCGCGCTGATCCACACCGCCACCACGAATAGCAGGAAGATGGTGGGCTCCAGCAACGGCCGCATCAGGAGGGTGAGCAGCAACGCCAGCGCGGTAACGGCAAGCGCGAACACGCTGCCGTGCAAGGGGGAGCGTTTCAGCGGATTCATTGAGCGGGCGCCGTTCACAGAATACTACAGCGCATGGGGGGCCTCCCGTGTGGTTGCATACAGGGGTGCTTCGCCCGGAGGCCTTGTTTTCCAACGCCGGTGGATCCAGAGCCACTGGTCAGGGTACTGGCGGATAACCGTTTCGAGCTGCGACTGCAACGCCTGCGTATCGCGTACCGCATCACCGCTGAGTTCGACGGGCGGATAGAAGCGCAGCACATAGCGGCCCTCGGTTTCTTCCCAGAGAGCGAATCCCGGAATCACCGTCGCCCCTGAGCGCGCCGCGATTCGCGCAAACCCGGTTCCCGCACTGGCCGGCACGCCGAAGAAATTGACGAATTCTCCCTCTTCGACGGCAGCGTTCTGATCGATGAGCAGGCCCACGGCTTCGTTGAGCGTGAGCGCTTTGAAAATCGTGCGGGCAAAGTCGCGCTTGGCGATCACGCGATTCCCCGAAAGCGACCTGCGCCGCCGCACCAGCGCGTCCAGCAGCGGATTATCGAGCGGGCGTACCACCACGTGCATCGGTCCGGCGATCAGCGCGTGAGCGAAGGCGCTGAGCTCCCAGTTGCCGAGATGCGCCGTTGCAAACAACACACCGCGTCCACGCGCCCGCGCGGCAGTGAAGTGCTCCATGCCCTCGCAGCGAATCCACTGGTCGACAGTGTCGCGGCGTATCCGGGGAAAGCGTGCGAACGAGAGGAAGATGCGCGCTATCGAGCGGAACACGCCGTCGATGATGCCCTCACGGCCGGCCTCGTCCATCTGTGGAAAGGCGAGCGTGAGATTGCGACGCGCCACCCGCCGCAGGCGCGGGATCGCGAGATCCAGCAGCCGCGAGTACAGGCGCGCCAGACCTTCGGCGACGCCGCGCGGCGCGTATTCCAGCGTGGCGAGCGCGCACACCACGGCCGCGTACTCCAAACGATTGCGAACAGCGGAGCGGCGGCGCATGCACCCGCATTGTAGCGCTAGCGGCACGTGCCGACAGGAATCCTTCCTGTCGGGTCGGGCGCAGCGCGACTGCTCGCAAACCTCTGGACATAGGCGACCTTCTGCCTGTATCGTACGGCTGATGCAACGCCTTGTCCTCTTCTGTTCGATCACGCTAACGGCCGCCTGCTCCGGTCCGCGTGCCAACATCGATTCCGGCCTGCTGGAGGAGATTCAGGCGATTCGCGCCGTGGACAATCATGCGCATCCGGTCCGCGCCGTCCACGCGGGAGAGGCGCCGGATCGCGATTTCGACGCGCTCCCGGTGGACAATATGGAGCCGCAGTCGGACCCCACCGGTTTACGAGCGGATTCGCCGCAGCTCGCCGAGGCGCAGCGCGCGCTCTTCGGCGGCAAGGAGCACCAGCGGGACATCGCCCGGCAGCAGGGCGACAACTACCCCGCTTGGGTGCTGGATAAGGCCGGCATCGAAACCATGGTGGCCAATCGCGTGACCATGGGGACCAGCATCGCGCCGCCGCGCTTTCGCTGGGTACCCTATGCGGATGCGTTGATGTACCCTCTCGATAATTCGCAGCTCGCCGCGGAGAATCCAGACCGCGGCGCGTTCTTCCCCCTCGAAGACAAAGTGCGGTCGCGCTTCCTGGCTGAGCTCGGGATTCAGAACCTGCCGGCGACTCTGGCGGACTACACCGCTCAGATCGTCACCCCCGTGCTGGAGCGCGCGCGCCACGGCGGAGCGATCGCGCAGAAGTTCGAAGCGGCGTACCTGCGGTCGCTGCGTTTCGAGAAAGTGGATGAGGCAACCGCGTCGCGAATCTATGCGCAGTACATCGGCAAGCCGGGTCCATCGCCGGCCGATTACCAGCCGCTGCAGGATTATCTCTTCCGCTACATCGCGCGCGAGTGCGGCCGCCTGGGCATGGCGGTCCACATCCACACCATGGCCGGCGCGGGCGGGTATTTCGATGTCGCGGGCGCCAGGCCATCGAACCTGGAGCCAATCTTTAACGATCCTTCGCTGCGCCGGACCAACTTCGTGATGATCCACGGGGGTTGGCCGTACGATCGCGAGGCGGACGCGATGCTTACCAAGCCGAATGTCTATCTCGATTTTTCCGCGCAGGATCTGCTGCTGCAACCTGCGACCCTCGCCGGTGTGCTGCGCGAATGGCTGGAGGCCCTTCCCGAGAAGGTCATGTTCGGGACGGATGCATATCCCTACCTGCCCGATGCCGGCTGGGAAGAATTTGTGTGGATAGGGTCGCGGAATGCGCGGCTTGCGCTGGCGGAGGCGCTCACCGGGATGGTGCGCGACGGCGAAATTTCGCGTACGCGGGCCAGTGCAATTGCCCGTCTGGTGCTGCGCGATAATGCGCGGAAACTCTACGGGCTCTGAAGAGCGGTGTGGTTTTGGTGGCGGCGGGGAGACTTGAACTCCCGACCTACGGATTATGAGACCGTCGCTCTAGCCAGCTGAGCTACACCGCCAACAACTCAACAGTGTACCAGACTACCGCCGGGCGGCAGAAACCAGGACTTCCCTCATCCGAATTGTGGAAATCTGGAATTCTCCGGGTGCGCGCCACGGGATTTCTCAAACCTACTTTCCTTTCCCGCAAAAGTCGGGTTAATCCACTGAAACAAAGCAGCTTGCACGAACTGCTGCCGATTGGTTCAAAATGAGGTAAGTTGGCAATATTACAGATGTTTGACAGATCGGCAGACGGTTTCCCACAGAGTTTTCCACAGATCTGTGGAATCTATTTGGACCGCTGAAGTCGCCTTTGCAGAGACTCAGGGACTTCCGCCTCCACGATGCACTCTTCGCCCTCGTAACGGCTATCCAGGACTCTCCCGAATTCGTGTAGCAAAGCCAGCGTCGCGCCGTCCGCCGCGGGAATGCGGAGAGTCGTGCGGACAACCGGGTCCACCGGCAGCGCTTCGTCAATGGCCGCGAGCAGCCGGTCGATGCCCTGTCCGCTGAGAGCGCTGATGGCGACCGCCCGGGCTTCCGGGTGATTCCCCGCTCCCCCCAGCAGCCGCCGCTTGACCGTTTCCGGATTCGCCGCGTCCGGACCGAGCCGGTCGACCTTGTTCATCACCAGAATCTGAGGTATCGCGGAAGCGCCGATCTCCGCGAGCACCTCAAAGACATGCGCCGTATGTTCCACGGCGGCGGGTGCGGATGCATCCACCACGTGCAGGATGAGCGCCGCTTCGTTGACCTCTTCGAGAGTGGCGCGAAAAGCTTTCACAAGAGTGGTCGGAAGATTCCTGATGAAGCCGACCGTGTCACTCATCAGGACGCGGCGGCGAGATGGCAGCGTCAGCGAACGAACGGTTGGATCGAGCGTGGCGAACATGCGCGCATCGGCCATTACGCCGGATTGCGTAAGGCGGTTGAACAGCGTGCTCTTCCCGGCATTCGTGTAGCCTGCCAGCGCGAGCGTGGCAAGCGGCACGGCACCGCGGCGCCGCCGGTGGAGCGCGCGTCCCGCGCGAACGCCTTCCAGATCGTCTTCCAGCTTCTTGATGCGCTTCGCGATTCGACGGCGATCCGTCTCCAGTTGGGTTTCACCGGGTCCGCGCGTGCCGATTCCGCCACCCAGCCGGGACATTTCCACGCCTCGTCCGGTCAACCGCGGCAGCAGGTAATTGAGCTGCGCCAGCTCGACTTGCAGCCGCCCTTCGCGAGTCCGTGCGCGCGAGGCGAAGATATCCAGAATGAGCTGCGTGCGATCGATGATTTTCGCGTCGATGGCTTTTTCGAGGTTGCGCTGCTGGGTAGGCGTGAGGTCGTGGTCGAAGATGACAACCCCCGCGCCGCTCGCGTGAACCGCGCCCGCGAGCTCTTCCACTTTACCTTCCCCGATGAGTGTGGAGGCTTCCGGCAGGGCGCGAGTCTGAGTGACTCGTTCGATCACCTGGGCGCCGGCGCTGGCGGCCAGCTCGGCAAGTTCGTCCAGAGATTCGTCCAGCGAAGCGATGGATTTTCGCGTGGGAGTGGTTCTGGTTTTCCACTCCAGTCCCACCAGGATGGCCCGCTCTGCGGGGGTTTCGCGGGTCGTGGGCTATGCCTCCGAAGTCTCGGCGTGCACAGGGGTTCCGGGGGTGATCGGCCCGGAGTTCGACTGCGCCGCGGCGTGGGAGCTGCTGCCGGAATACGAGTGCGCAGTCTTCTGCGTCACCACGGTGGAGATGGCGTGCTTGAAGATCAACTGCTCCTGGTTATTCGTCTCCAGAACCAGCGAGTACTTGTCGAAACTCTTAATACGCCCCGATAGTTTGACGCCGCTCATCAGATAGATGGTCAGGAGGACTTTGTCCTTGCGAGCGTTGTTCAAAAAACTATCTTGAATGTTTTGAGCCGGCTTGGTTTCCATCGAAGCTCCCCAAAAAAGCCCCGGAGGGCAAAGTAAAACAGTGAGAGAACGGCGATAGTATTGTACACCGATTCATGCATGGCTAGCGCCATGGCTGTCACCGCTGAGGCGCCGCGCGTGCATATCCTCTGCGGTAATCCCGGTTTCCTCTGCGCCCTCTCCGCGGCCTCGGCGTCTCCGTGGTGAACTGCGCTGCCGCAATACTACACGCAAGGGCGCCCCAATCCGTTTGCTGCGTCTGAGCGGTGCGGCGTCACTCGTCTTCGTGCTCGTCGTGCACTGCTGCCGCGGGACCGGTAGCCGTCATCGCGGCCAGTTGGGCGCGATCCATTTTTTGCGGACGAGCGGGGTTTTTCTTATCCGGCGCCGCGGCCGGTTCCACCAGGAATTCTCCAGCCGATTCCAACTCCTGTTCCAGGTTGAAATCGGGGATGCCCTTCAACTCGGGAATGTGCGCGATTCCGTGCTCCGAAATCACGCACTCCATGCCGTTGTGCAGACGAAAATGAATCTTCAGTTGCTTCTTAATGGAGAGCTTGCGTAAATCCGCCAGCTTCATTACTTGTCTGCTTCCTGGTACTCGTCCACGATCTCGCCCGCCGCGATGCGGTGCGCGATCTCTTCCTGGCATGTCACGCAGTAGCGTGCCCACGGTACAGCGGCGAGGCGCTTGGCGGAGATTTCCTCTTCGCACTCCAGGCAAACTCCGTAGCTGCCGTGCTCCAGACGGTGTAGCGCGTCTGAGATTTCACGCAGCAACTTCATGTCGATCGTGTTGCGGTTGAGAAAAATCCATTCCTCATGGTGGTGCTGGCTCAAATCGCCTTCGTCCGACGGGCAGTCCAGCCGGGACACAACCTGCGCCGCTTTCTGGGCGGACATGCTGCGGCGCACTTCTTCGGCCTTGCTCTCAAGCACTTGACGGTAGTTGATCGCTTTGGGCTTCGGTGCGTTTTTCATTTTCGTATTCATTTCTCTTTTACTGCTTCAATAAAAAGTCAGACAGATATGACGCAGCTACCCCACCGAAAGTTGCATGACTCGAAAGAGGGAGTTCGTACAGGGCTGCACCCTGGAAATATCCGGCGGCCGTATTTCCCGGTTCGCGGTGAAACTGCGCGGATTCGAAAGTATAACTAGCACCGGAACGGAAAGTCAAATATTTCCGCGTATTTACAAAGGTTTACAGTACAGTTGTGAACTACATTTGTCCGTAGTTCCCGCGGGCGTCGGGCAGCTACCGCATCAATTGCCCGCCGTTCACCTCGAGCGTTTCTCCCACGATATAGCTGGCCGCCTCCGATGCCAGAAAAGCGATCGCGGCGGCGCATTCTTCGCTGCGCCCCACGCGTCCCAGCGGAATCGCCTTGACGAAATTCGCCATCATCTCCGGCGTGGAGAATGTCTCATGGAAGGGCGTATCGATAACGCCGGGCGATAGCGCATTCACGCGCACGCCGTGCGGCGCCATCTCTTTCGCCATCGACTTGGTGAACGCGATGAGCGCCGCCTTCGCACTCGCGTAGAGACCTGCGCCAGGTCCTCCGCCATGATGCGCCGCGATCGAAACCACGTTGACGATCGCTCCGCTCTTGCGCTCCCTCATCCCCGGGACTACCGCTTGCGAGCACACCACCGCGCTCTTGAAGTTCAGGTCCATGACTTCGTCAATCGCCTCTCCGGTCATTTCCTGGAGCGGATAGCGCGCCACCAGCGAGCCGGCGTTGTTGATCAGGATATCGACCGGGCCGAGAGCCTCCGTCACCTGGTTCACCATGGGGGCGATCTCCGAGGGATTGCGCATGTCCGCCTTCACGATCATGGCCTTCGCGCCCCCGATGCGGCTCCTCACTGATTTCGCGCCGGCTTCGTTATTGTTGAAGCCGATCGCCACCGTGGCGCCCAATTCCGCAAAGACGGCCGCCGTCGCGGCGCCGATGCCGGAAGACCCACCGGTGATGAGCGCCACCTTGCCGCTGAGATCCAAGTAGTTCTTCATGACGATGACTTTCGCTCCAATTGTAACCGCCGTATGTCGCCCGCGAGCAGGAACCCCAGCTCCAGGCAATTCCAGCCTCGCTCAGGTCGCGATCTCCAGCAGATCTTCTGCCTGCGGCACCCAGTTCTTCCACTCGTGCGACACCTCGATCAACGACTGCACCGCCTTCGGCAAGTGCGGCGTCTTTCGATAGATCAGCCCCGTCACGCTAAAAAGCTGCCGGTTGCTCAGCCGCACCAGTTTCAACGTCCCGCGGCGAATGTCGTCGGACACGCTCCACAGCGGCAACAATGAAATACCCAAACCGAGCTTCACCAGCTCTTTGATCGAATCGGCCTGATCGTTCTGCATCACAACCTTGGGCTCGAAGCCCGCCGCCACGCAAAACTGCCGGATCGCCGACTCAATCACCACCGCTCGCTGGTAAAGAATGAACGGCCGCTCTTGCAGGTCGGCGACGGACGCCGTGTCCGATGCGCCGAGCGGATCGCCCGGCGGCACGATGAAGACCATCTCATAGCGCCAGAGCGGGTCCTGCACCAGGTCGTCGCCTTCCACCGGCAAATTCATCAGGATAAGGTCGACGCGCCCGGCATACAGATCTTCGAACAACATGTGATCGTTACCGGTGATCAGGCGAAGTTCCACGTTGGGGTGGCGGGCGAGGTAGGCGCGCAGCAGGTGCGGCACAATGGCCACGCTGATATGCGGTCCGCAGCCGAGATACAACGACCCGCGATGCACCCCACTGAGCTCGCGCACCGCCGTGATCGCCTCATCGTGGACGCGCAGCAGACTGCGGCAGTACTCGATCATCAGCCGCCCCGCCGGCGTGAGCACCAGCTTGCGTCCGGAGCGTTCGTAGAGCTTTTCTCCGAGCTCGGTCTCCAGTTGCTGAATGTGGGCGAAGACTGCCGGGGGCGATAGGTTCAGCCGCTCGGCGGCCTTGCTGAAACTGCCCAGCTCGCCGATTGCTATCAACGATCGCGAATGCGAAAGCTCCACCCAGTCACCCCTGTTGAAGGATTATAACGTGCCGTTTAGATTCCCTGAACAATCGATTTAGCGAAACTGCGCGATCAATAGCTCAGGCCGTAGCCGAACGGGAACAACGGGTTAGTGGTGCCGTTATTCTTGTTCGCGGGATACTGATCCATAGACCGTGCCCATGTGAAAGAGAGCTTGCCGGTGGGCTTGTAGTCGCCGAACAGGATGTCGCTTACTCCGCCGCCTTCCGTGCCCGGAAGCCACGCCGCCACGAGGGCATCCATCTTCGGCAGCAGGTCCGTCACGATGAGCGGCCGTCCTGAGAGAATCACCACGACCACCGGAATGCCCGCCGCCTTCAGTTTCGCGATGACGGCTGCGTCCTCCGGCGCGATTGTCAGATTCGAACGATCGCCGCGCATCTCCGCGTAGGGCGTTTCGCCGATCACCGCCACCGCCACGTCGGCGCCTTCCGCACCTTCGCCATCCAGCGAATAAGTGACCTGCGTTTTCGACGATACGGCAGACTTGATGGCCGCGAGGATGGTCGTGCCGCCGGTCGTCACATTGCCCGTGCGGCCCTGCCAGTCGATTGTCCAGCCGCCGCATTGATTGCCGATGTTGTCGGCGCTTTTGCCCGCGACGTGTATGCGCGCCGCCGTCTTTTTCAGCGGCAGTACGCCGCCTTCATTCTTCAGCAACACGATGGATTCGCGCACGGCCTGCCGCGCGATGGCGCGGTGCTCCGGCGAGCCGAAGTCCTTTTGCAGGCTGCGATCGGCGAGGTGCGGTTTGCCGTCCAGCATTCCCATCGCCGCCTTTACCCGCAGAATGCGCGTGACGGCATCGTCAATCCGCGTCATCGGGACGCGGCCCTCCTCCACCAGCGCCTTCAGGTCCGTATAGAATTCGCGATAGCGGCTCGGCACCATCACCATGTCCATGCCGGCGTTTATCGAAATCGCGATCGCGTCTTTGTAATTCGGCGTGATCTGGTCGATAGCGTTGTAATCGGAAATGAGGAAGCCCTCGAAGCCCATCTCCTGCTTCAGAATTTCAGTGAGAAGCCGCTTGCTCGCCGAGCACTTCACGCCATTCCAACTGCTGTACGACGGCATGATCGTGCCGGCTCCCGCTGCGATGGCGCTGTAATAGCCGGGTAGGTGGATACGTCGCAGCGTAGCTTCGTCGACGCGCGTGTCGCCCTGGTCCAGCCCCTGTCCCTTTTGCCCCGTTCCGAACGCAGTGCCGCCATCGCCGGCGAAGTGCTTGGCGCAGGCGAGCACGCCGACCGGGTCGGCCAGGCTCGCGCCTTGCATCCCCCGGACGGCCGCGCCTCCGAGTTCCTTCACCACCTGCGGATCTTCGCTGAAGCCTTCATAGGTGCGGCCCCATCGCTGGTCCTGCGGCACGGTGACGCACGGCGCGAAAGCCCACTGGATTCCGGTCGCGCGCACTTCGTCCGCCGTGACTCGCTCCACTTTTTCGACGAGAGCGGCATCGCGCGTACACCCCAACCCGATGTTGTGCGGGAAATCACGGCGCCCAGCACGTTGTTGTGCCCGTGCACGGCGTCAATTCCGTAAAGGATCGGGATGCGCAGCCGGGTCTTTTGCGTGTGCGATTGCAGTTGGTCGTAGAGATCCGTCCACGCTTGCAGGCTGTTGCCGGCGGCCGGATCGGAATCGCCGCCGCTCAGCAGGGATCCGACGAAGTAATTCTCGATGTCGGCCTGATCCTTCAGGGCGCTCTGTTCGGGCTGGGTCATCTGACCGATCTTCTCGTCCAAAGTCATGCGCGCCACCAGCGGCTTGACCTCGGAATCGAAAGACGCGAGCGATTTGGGTTGAGAGAGGAGGGCCACGTATCCGGAGGCCGTGACGCACAGCAACGCCGCGCGCCATCGAAGGGAGAGAGTCATTAGATTGTAGAAATAGAAAAGCGCCGGACGGTCAGGCCCGGCGCTTTTCCGTTCACTTACAGCTTAGAACGTTACTCGGGCGCCGAGCTGAACCGCCCGGCCGCCGCCCGTGCCGTTGACGCCCGTGCCGCTGCCGACGGTTCCGGTAACAAACCCGAAGCTGGAGTTGGTGAAAGACCCCTGCGGGTTGCTGAATTGCGGAGTGTTGGTGAAGTTGAACGTCTCCGCGCGAACTTCCACGCCACTGTGCTCCCTGATCTTGAAGGTCTTGGAGAGCGAAACGTTGAGCGAGAACAGTCCCGGTCCGGTCATGATGTTCCGCCCCGTGTTGCCGAACCGCACACCTGTCGGTTGCTGGAAGCTGCTGGTGCTGAACCACGGATTCCCCGTATTGATGCCCTTCGGGAAGCTAACCGGCGCCACCTGATCGGCCGTCTGTGTTTCGCCAGGGGTGTTGAGGCTGCTGCCGCTGGCTGTGATGTAGAACGGTGTGCCCGTCAGCAGGCTGAGCACGCCCGAAAGCTGCCAGTTGCCAAGTACCCACGCGCCCGGGCCACTGTGCAACCATCGTTTGCCCTTGCCCGCCGGAAGCTGATAAACGTAGCTCTGCACGAAATTGAAGGTGCGGTCGAAATCCGCCCGCGCATAGCTCCGGCGCTGGTCGATCAGCCACAGCAGGTTGCCGTCGTCGCCGGTCTGGTAGTTCATCGCTTTGCCATAGGTAAATGACGTCGACACGATGAGGTCATTCGCAAAGCGCCGATTCAGCTTCGCTTGAAGGGAGTTGTAACTCGAAGAATATCCCGCCCAGCGGAGCGTTACGGAAGCCGTTTTGCCGTAAAGAATGTTCAGCGGTTCGGCGGCGTTCCCGAGTCCGAGCTGGCTCGCGCTCATCGGATTATTCACATTGATGTTGGCGACCGTATCCACGCCGTGAACCCCCACGTAAGCCAGATCCGCCACCCAATGCCCGGGCAACGAGCGCTGCACGGCGATGTTCCACGTCTCGGTGTACGGATTCTTGAAATTCAGGTTGATGAGATCGAAGCTCTGGCTGATCAGCGATCCCGTTGCCGGGATGATGCCGTTCGAGGGGATAGTTACCGGCACCGGTAGCGGGAAACCGTTCTGGAATGTTGCCGGCTGGCCGCCAGGGAGCAGGGTGGTAGCGTACCCGTCGCCCACGTTGTTGTAGAAGTTGTTCGAACGCACGGGATAGTTGTACGCGTACGTGTTGTCCGGGAACGGCGTGTAGCTTGTGCCGAAGCCGGCGCGGATCACGGTCTTTTCACTCATGCGGTATGCCAGCCCGATGCGGGGCGCGAAGTTTTTATAACGCGTTTTCATCCCCAGATTGGACGGATTGTTGCCGATGCCCGCAAGAACTAGCGTATTGTTATCGGGATTGTAATTGGAGAAGCCGCCCGGGAATTGCGGGGTGGCCGGCGGATAGAATTCCCAGCGCACGCCCAAGTCCAGGGTCAACTTCGGAGATACCTGCCACTTATCGCCGGCGAACGCGAAAAACTCCCACTGCCGGTAAGCCGGGAAGTAGGTGTTGAGGTCGCGGCCGAGTTGGTAAGGAACGTCCAGCAGGAAGCTCGCCAGGTCGTTCGCGATTCCCAGCTTGGAGGAGTTGCAGCTTGTGGCCAACCCATTCGCGCCGATTGCAGTTGGCGTGCAAAGGCCGGTCTGCTCGTTACCGAAGTAGTATATGCCGCGCGGGCTGTAAGTCTGGTCCTGCAGTAGGTCGTCGCGCAGGCGCTTCAGATCGAAGCCCCACTTGATCGTGTGGTTGCCTTTCGTTTTGGTCCACGTGTTCACCACGTCCACGTTGGCTTCGGCGCGAATCCACGGCAGGCTGGCCGAGTAGCCCAACACGGGATTGGAGAAACCGTCGTTGATCTGAATGCCGACCATGCCGCTGGTAAAGGCATTGATGTTCACGCCGGGGACTCCCAGGTTGGAAGCGTCGTTCGCATTGTAGTCGGAGGGGAGCGCTTCATTGTGATAATGCGAGACGGCCAGGCGAAGCTCGGTAACCAGCGTGGGACTCACGATGCGGTCGTAATTGATTCCGGCCACATACGTTTTCTGTGTCCCCGTGCCTTCGAACGCGCCTTGCGCCGGACCGCCGGCGGAGATGCCGAATTCCGGAGCCTGGAAGATCACCGGCTTGGAAAAGCTGAAGCGGCCGGTCAGACGGTCCTTGTCCGTCACGTTGTAATCGATCTTTCCGTCCACCGAGTCCGTCGTCTTTGTATACGGCAGCAGCGCAAAGTAGTTGTTGCTGGGAGAGGCGATGTTATAGTTCTCGTTCGTTCCGGGCAGCAGGGCCATCATCTTCGCCGAGATCTGGTTGATCTGATTCGCTGGAATCATGTTGTTCGGGAACGGCGTGCGGCCGGTGCCGTCCAGCGGATTGCCGGTCGTCGGGTCATAAATGATCGTCGCGGCAGTGCTGAAATCGCCCGTGCGCCACGGGTTTGGCGGAATCGTGGTCTGGTTGGTGTTCGCCTCGTGGTCCATCACGCGGAGGTAGTCCGAGAAGAAGAACATTTTGTTTTTCTTGATCGGCCCGCCGATATTGCCGCCGACATAATTGTAGGCAAGGTGGCCGACAGAGGGATTGAAGAACGCCCGCGCATTGAAATCGCTGTTCTGCAGGAATTCATACGCGCCGCCATGGAAGCCGTTGGTCCCGGACTTCAGCACAACGTTGACTACGGCGCCGGTAGCGCGCCCCATTTCGGGGTCGTGGTTGGTCAGGGAGACGTCCACGGTCTGGATGGCTTCGATCGGAGGAATGTAGATCTGCAGCAACCCGGTGCGCTCGTTATCGTCGGAGCCTTCGATCATGAAGTTGTTGCCCTGCCGCATCTGTCCGTTGACCTCCGTCTGCAGCGAGCTGGATGCGTTGAAGAACTGCGAGTGCTGTTCGGCCACCGGCGCCACCCCGGGCGCCAGATTGAGGAGGCTTTGAAAATTCCGGTTGGAGCTGATCAGCGGCACGTTCGCCAGCGTCGCGCGATCGATCTTCTCGGTGGTGGAAGCGCTGTCCGTCTGCAGCAGGGGCGGCGCGCCGGTCACTTCGATTGTTTCGGTGACGTTGCCGGGCTGAAGCTGAACGTCGATGCGCGTGTTGCTGTCCACCTGGACGGTCACATCTCTCCGGGTGACGGTCTTAAACCCGTTAGCCTCTACCGATACGGCATATACCCCGGGCGGCACATTGGTCAGAATGTAGTTCCCGCTTTCATTCGTTTGGAGCGTGTGGGCCACGCCCGTTTGAGTTTCGGTGACGCTGACTTTCGCGTTCTGCACAACCGCGCCCGAGGCGTCGGTGACCGTGCCGAGAATTGTCGCGGTGACAGTCTGCGACCAGCCGGCCAAGGCTGTTACGCACATCAGCAGTGAGAAAACAAGAATGGAACGCAAACGTGGCATTACTTTCATCCCCCAGTAATTTGGTCGTTCCTGCCCCTGAAGCGTAGAAGCAGGACTATCTCTATAGACTGCGGCTCTTGGGTATGGATAGATACCTTCGCCGCCAGTTCTTTGGTTTCTTCAGAAGCATTCTAGGCGGTAGTCCTGCACCCCGCAAGTTTCATTGCGTTAAATTTAACTCGTGAAAGAGGAGGTTGGCGGACAACTATTCAGGAAAAATTTCGATGGCATTCAGCAGCGCGTAATTAGCGACGGGGATGAACTGTAACTCGATTTTTCCCTGCGGAGAAGCGGGGATGTGCTTGAAAGTCTTGATGACGGCGCGGTCCGGCACACCGCCGGCTTCTTTGAGGATGTCGAAGTCAGTGAGCAGGGTGGCGCCATTACAATAAACATGGAACACACGGCTGCCGATTCCGCCGGGAGAATTCGCCGGCGTAAACCAGGTTTCCGAAAAGTGCAGCACCACGGTGTAGACGCCGCCCTCCGCAACCGGGATCGAATAGTTGAAGTGGCCCACGCGCTCCCACTGATACAGCGGCGGGTCGGGCGTCCCTTGTATCGAAACGGCGCGCGTGGATTTGCGCCCGCCGGATGCCCATTGTTCCGGAAGCCATACTTGACCGGCGTGATCGCGAAAAGCGGTATCGCCGGTAATCATGCGGATCGGGTTCATCTTGCCGGGCGTGCCCGGTACAATCTCCAGGGCGTTCAGGAAGCTCTTGCCATCCGCGCCTTGCATCATGATCCGGACGAAGCCGTCTTTGCCGGGCGATACATCCCGAAAGACCTTCATGGTGGCGGTGTTAATGCCGCCCGCGTCCGATGCGATGTCGATGGCTTGAAACGGTTGAGCGTTGATTGAGACGTTGACGCTGCGCAGCGTATCGGTAGCAACCCCGGTTTCGGCAAAGTAGAGGTGGACTTCGTAAATGCCCGGATGCAAAGGGACCGCGTAGACGAATTGGCCTTCCCGGCCGTTCTGAAACAGATCCTGGTCGCGAGTTCGCAGGATCGGCACAGCGCGGTGAAAGGCGGAGCCACCGCTGAAATAGCGGTCGGCTTCCCAAGTGCGGCCGGCGCTATCTATATAAGGACCGCCCCGGTCCCCGGCGGCGATGCGGATTTCACCCGACCCGGCCACGCCGCTGACCGGCGGTGTTTTTGAGGAGACGCGGGCGCTTCTATATAAGATGACCGGCGCTACGATCGCAAAAATCAGAGCGAGCAGCGGCAACCAGCGCTTCAGATGGCCCGATGTGGGCGGCGGCGCAGCGGGCGGCGGCAGTTCGATAGGAACGAGCGCGGGCTCGGTTTCTACCGCGACATCACCCGCAACGGTGAACTCCGGGGTGTACTGCCCGTTCGGGATCTGTATTCGCAGCGAATGCTCCGCCCCCTCAGTGCCGTAATACTCCTTCAGTCGCTTGCGGAGGTGATACAGATCGACACGGACAACCGCGTCCTGCTGCGGATTGAAGCTCGCGTTTCTCCCGAGGGCTTCAATCGCGATCGAGTATTCGTTGATGTCGCCGGCCTTCCCGGTGAGCTGCTTATCGCAGAGGTAAGCAAGTAATCGGGAAAGTTTGGGTGACCGTTTAAACCCGCTGGAAGCCAGAACCACGGCGAGCTCGGCTCTGCACTGCGCCTCGTCCGCCTGGAACTTCATTCCACTGGAACTGGTGGCCACGTCCCAGGATTCTATCACGCTCGGACTTTGCTTTTAACGCGTTGTTAACGTCCCGGCGTGGCACATTTAACGCTTCAGCCGGTCGATTGCGTCTCTTAACTGAGGGTCCGGATGCAGTCTATAGGCGGTTTCCAGCTCTTTTAGAGCCTCGCGAGACTGGCCGGGAAGATTTGCGAGTGCAACACCGAGGTTGTAGTGAGCGTCGGCATAATCGGGCCGCAAACGCACAGCGGCCCGGAAGTGTGACAGCGCCTCAGCACTCAGGCCGGGTATCTGTGCAAGCGCAACTCCCAAATTATTCTCCGCGTCGGCGTAATTCGGGTTGAGCCCCAGTGCGGCTTCGAATTCACGGACTGCTTCGAGGGCCCGGCCTTCCCCGGAGAGCGCGATGCCGCGGTTGTAATGGCCCTCGGCGGAGTCGCCGCCGTCCCGCACTTTGGTCAGGTTGGCCCGAGCGTCCGGATATCCCGGGTCGAGTTGGATGGCAGTCTCAAACTCGGCGGTCGCTTCCGCGATTCGGCCGGCCTGGGCCAGCGCATTCCCGAGATTGTTGTGGGCGATGGCGGAATCCGGCTGCAAGCTGACCGATTTAGACAGGTCTAAGATAGCTTCGGCCTGCCGGCCCGGCACTCGCGTCAAAGCATTTCCCAAATCGCTCTCCGCGCGCGCGTTGTCCGGATTGAGTTGCACGGCGCGCTGCAAGTGTTCGACGGCGTCGGCGGCGCGCCCCGGCTCGTCCAGCAGAAAAACTCCCAAGTTATGCTCCGCCAGGTAGTTATCGCCTGTCGCGGCGATCGCATGAGTGAACAGCGTGCCGCTATTCCGCCAGTAAGAAGCTTGCGTCCAGGCCGCCGCGGCGAAGCCCAAAAGGGCGGCCGCAGCCACAAATCCCGTCCAGCGCCGGGGCGGAACGCTCCAGGCGGCCATGATCGCCAAACCCACCATCGACATATACATGTATCGATCCGCGCGAGCCTGCGCTCCCGCCTGCACCAACCCGATTACGGGCAAAAGCGTGACGATGAACCACCACCAGCCTACGGCCAGATAGGGGCTGGTTCGGGCGGATCGAATGGTCCAGATGGAAATCGTGATTAGAGTGAGCGCCGCCGCTGCGGCTTCCCACAAAGGAATCGCTCGCGGGTAGGGATAAAAGACGGCGAGCGCCGCGGGCCAGATGGTTTTCGCGATGTAAATGAGATAAGAAAGCAGGGCATTCTCCACTCGCACATCGAGCGGAAACGCCTGAATCGATTGCACCGCGCCGCTGCCGCTTTGCGCGGCAAGGGTGATGGCAGCACCTAAGGCGGAAATGAGGAAAAACGGCAGCTTTTCGCGGATGCGAAGGCCACGGCGCAGCGGCCAAACATCGAGAAGCATCAGCAGCACGGGCAACGTCACGATCATCGGTTTCGCCGCCCACCCGCAGCAAAATGCCGCCAGCGCGACGGCATACCACCGGCGCCTTGCGTCCTGAGCCCAGCGCGCGTACGCCCAAAGGGATAGAAACCAGAACACCGCGCAGAGCACATCCTTACGCTCGCTCAACCACGCGACCGATTCCACATGCAGCGGATGCACGGCGAAGACTGCGGCCACGAAGGCGCTCGGCCATCGGGCGTTCGTCGCGCGGCGCAGAAACAGGAACAACAGGATCGCGGCGATCGCATGCAGGGCCGCATTCACCAGATGCTGTGGACCGGCCTGCATTCCGAAAAGCGAAACGTCTGACAGATGCGTAAGGCGGGTCAGTGGAAGCCAGTTCGCAGCCTCCGTCGATGTGAGCGCCCACCGTATATTCTCCGGAGTCAAGCCGGTGCGCACGTGGGGATTGCCGCTGATGGTTTCGGGATCGTCGAAGTTAACAAAGCTGAACCCGGCCGTCTGGACGTAAATGAGAAGTACGGCCACAGCGAGAGCCAGGCAAATCAGCCACTCCACGCGCCCGAACTGCTCGGATTCAATGAACTTCGCCTTGGATGCAGCTTTCCCGCGACGCACGTTCACATCATACAAGTGGCGGCGTTCAAACGAATAAAACCACGGATTCGGAAAAAATGATGCAAAATTCGACTGCTGCCTGTTATCGTGTGTGCAATGTCTCGAATTAAAACTCTGCTTCAGTGGGTTATCGTACTTGCCGCCATCTGCATCGCTGGCGGCAGTTTACAGGCGCAGGAAGTGCGCGCGACGATCGGCGGCCGGGTCACCGACCCAACAGGCGCGCTGGTGCCCAATGCGCTCGTGGTGGTCAAGAACGACGATACTCTCGTCAAGAACGAAACTCATACGAACGGCCAAGGCATCTGGTCCATCCAATTCCTGAATCCGGGAGAGTACGAATTCAGTGTCGCCGCCGCGGGCTTCAAGACGGCGGAGCGTAAGGGCGTTACCCTTCAGGCGGCGGACAACAAACAGTTTGATACCTCGCTCGAAGTGGGCGCCTCCACGCAGACGGTCGATGTAGTAGCGGAAGCGCCGCTCATCGACACGACCAGCGCGACCTCCGGCACCGTGATCACGCAGGAGCAGATCAATGAGATGCCGACTTCGTCGCACGTCATCACGCTGCTGGCTACCATGTCGCCCGGCGTTTTGGCGCAGGATCAGAACAACAACGTCGCCCACCTGTGGAGTTACAACGCGGCATCGCAGTTCACGGCCGATGGCGGCCGCAACATCGCGTATTCGAATTCCTTTCAGCTCGACGGCATGCCGGATGTAAAGAGCGGCGGCAACGTGGCCTTCATTCCGCCGATGGACTCGGTGCAGGAATTCCGCGTGCAGACCAATGCCTACGATGCGTCCATCGGGCGCCAGGCGGGCGCTACCATCAACATGCAGACCAAGAGCGGCACAAAGGCCTATCACGGCACGCTCTACGAATTCAATCAGAACTCATTCCTGAATGCCAACCTGCTGCAATCGAATCTGATCGGCGGCAAGGTTGCGCCGGTCCACTTCAATAACTGGGGCGGCACCTTCGGCGGTCCGGTGTGGATTCCGAAAGTTTATAAAGGGACGGCGAAGACGTTCTTTTTCGTCAGCTTCGATGACAGCCGCAACAGCAACTTCCTCGGCGACGGCACGCGCTCGGTTCCGAGTGCGTTGGAACGGACCGGCGATTTCAGCCAGAGCTTCACGACGCAGAACCTCGGCGGCGTGCTGCAGCGTTTCCCGATCCAGATCTACGATCCGTACTCGACGGATCCGAAGACGGGAAACCGCACTCCCTACCAAAACAACATGATTCCGGCGAACCAACTCAGCCCGATTGCGCAAGCGATTCTCAAATACGTTCCTCTTCCCAACACGCCCAACGACCCGACCGGCAACGATTCGAATAACTTTGTTCCGCCGGCCGTCCGCACGGACAAATTCCCGGCGCTCTCGATTCGCGGTGACCAGAACTGGACACAATCGCAGCGCAGTTTCGTCACCGTGCGGTGGCACCACCTGACGGAATTGACGGGCGACGATTTCGGCCCATCCGACATCGCTTCGGGCGCCTACCAGGTGCGCATTTCGAAGCAGGCCGGTCTCGACCACGTAATCACGCTCGGCCCGAGCAAGGTCCTGGACCTGCACTTCAACGTGAACCGCTACGAGGAGCCCAGCTACGACGCGGGCGCGGGCTTCGACATCACGAAGCTCGGCTTTTCTCCGAGCGTCGAGGGGCTGCTGACGCGCTCGTCGTTCCCGTACATCACCGGCGTGGCAGGAAACTTCGGAACGGGCAACGCCGGCAGCTTCACCGGCAGTACGTACTATTCCGCGGGCGCCACCATGACGCAGATCCACGGCAAGCACACCTTCCGTTACGGCGCGGAATACTGGGTTCTGCAGCAGGCGACCAACGGCATCGGCCATCAGCCGGAGTTCGATTTCAACGGCAACTATACGCGACAGAATTATCTCAACAGCGGCGGCACGGGCGTGGGCTCCACACTGGCGTCGTTCCTGCTTGGCCTGCCCAGCGGCGGCGCGGTGGATAACAACGCTCAGGCGTTCTGGAGCCAGCGCTACACGGGCGCGTTCTTCCAGGACGATATCCGCCTCAGCCGCAAGCTCACCATCAATCTCGGCATGCGCTGGGACTTCGAAAACGAGCCGGTGGAGCGCTTCGATCGCACTGCCAACCGGTGGGACCCCACCGCCGTGAACCCGATCAGTGCGCAGGCGCAGGCGAACTATGCCGCTATGCTGGCCAGTCCGGCGAATGCCAGCAACCCCGCCATTCAGCTTCTGGCGCAATTGATGCCGGCGAGCCAGTTCCAGGTGCTCGGCACGCAGCTTTATGCGGGCGTCAACGGTGTGCCGCGCACGGTTGTGAACAATGACTATCACGAGTGGCAGCCGCGCGCAGGCTTCGCTTATCAGATCGACGCCAACACCGTTCTGCGCGGCGGTTTCGGCCGATTCACGCAAGCCGATTTCATCACCGGCAGCCAAAGCGGGTTCAGCCGGACCACCTCGCTGATCGCCTCCACGGATAATGGAATTACTCCGTTCGACACGATGGCGAATCCGTTCCGCAGCGGCATCCTGCAGCCGGTCGGCAACTCGCTTGGACCACTGTCCAATCCGACGGCGGGGCCGAGCTGGTACGATCCCAACCTGGGCCGTCTTTACTCGTGGGAGTACAGTCTTCACCTGCAACACCAGTGGAAGGGTTGGTTGTTCGAAGCGGGTTATTCGCACAACAAGACGTATGGCATCTGGAATTTCGGAACGTGGTTTGAGAACGAGCAGCCGCTTTCGCTGTGGAAGCAGTATCAGACGCCGACTTTCGACGCCACCGGTAAGCCGGTCGCGACGCTGACGTGGAATCAGCCGATTCCGAATCCGTTCAAGGGTATTCCGGCGCTGGCCGGCACGTCGCTGGGCAGCAATTCGACACTGAACTTCAACCAGTTCCTTTCGCCGAATGCAATGTTCAGTTCGAGCGGCATTGCCGAGAGTAAGCCCAGCGGCACGAATCAGTACGATGCGATGCTCTCGAACATCGAGCGCCGGTTCAGCAAGGGCTTCAGCATCCTGGGGTCGTTCACATGGGCCAAGCTGTTCGAGGACACGTCGTTCCTCGGTCCGCAGATCGCGGGCTATCACGTGGAGCATAAGCTCGGCGGCGAGGACCGGCCGTTCCATCTGGCTGTTTCGCCGATCTGGAACATTCCGGTCGGCCGCAAGCTGAAGTTCGGTTCCACGATGCCGAAGTGGGCGGATGCCGTGGTCGGCGGCTGGGAGCTTTCGGGCAACTACAACATCCAGTCGGGTGTGCCGGTGGTTTTTGGAACGGCAAGCTTCTTCTGCGGACGTGACTTCAAGCTGTCGGGGAGCCAGCAGAGTCTGAGCAAGTGGTTCGACACCTCCTGCTTCTATCCGTTCCCGAACGCGAATACGACAACGGCGCAGCTTGCGTCGTATCCAGCTTGGACCGGTGTGCAGAACCTGCCGGGCTACAACTACGTGCCTCAAGCCGGCGACACGATCAAGAATGGCGTGTATCAGGATTTCGCCAACTACATCCAGACCAATCCGACGCGGTGGGGAGATGTGCGGGCAAGCCGCGTGAATAACGTGGACCTGGGCCTTCGCAAGAACTTCCAGATCGTGGAACGCGTGAAGCTGCAGCTCCGCTTCGACGCTTTCAACGCGTTCAATCATCCTCGCTTCGGCGGACCGGATACGAATCCGGGCGACTCCACATTCGGCCGTGTGACGCCCTCTCAGCAGAACCAGGCAAGGAGCGTGGAGTTGGGCGGCCGGTTGAGCTGGTAGACGCAAGCAGGCGAGCGGCGCTCGCCCTAGTCGCGCGCCGCGCGACCCGGCAGAAAGGATTCCTATCGGCACTAGGCGCCCCCCTCCGTTGCTTCGCTTGCGCGACTGCGATATAAACGCAAGGGAATGCTGAGGGGGGTCTGGTGGGCGGCCATGTGCGCCGCCTCTGCTTTCGGGGTTGGCGGCAATTCTTATGTTGGCGCGGACGTTTGCGCCAAATGCCACGTCGAACAGAGTCATAAGTGGGCGGGGTCGCGGCACAGCAAGATGGTGCAGCCCGCGACCCCTGCTGCCGTCAAGGGTGACTTTGCCCGCGGCGCGGTAACTCTTCGCGGCGCCGTCTATACACTTCGCGAGCGCAAGGGCGAATACTTTATCACCGAGAGCTACCTGACCGGGAAGCCGGTCGAGCACAAGGTGGATTACACGCTCGGCAACCGCCGAATTCAGCATTACCTCACGACCCTTTCCGATGGACGCATCATTCTGCTGCCACCGAGCTGGGACGTGCTGCGCAAGCAGTGGTTCCACAACCTGGACGTCGCCGACCCCGAAGAGACGCCGGGCGTTCTGGTGCAGATCTGGAATAAAGGCTGCTATTCGTGCCATGTGAGCCAGGAGCAGAAGAACTTCGACCCCGCGTCATTGACTTACAAGACATCGTGGCTGAACTTCGGCACGAACTGCGAACGATGTCACGGTCCGGGCAACGAGCATGTCGCGCACTACAGCGGCGCGCAGAAACCCCGCGGACCGGCGCGCGACATCGTACTGCAAACGCGGCTGGACGCTGCGCGCAATACTCAGGTTTGCGCGCAGTGCCACTCCTTCCGCGACATCTTCGCGGAAGGCTACTCCGCCGGCGAAGACTATTACAACTACTTCCTTCCGGTCATGGAATACCGGCTCAATGACGCGGAAGATCCCGCGTACTGGGCGGACGGACGCACCCGGCGGTTCTCCAACGACGCCTTTGGGCTGTGGCAGAGCGAATGTTATTTGAAAGGGAAAGTCACCTGCGTCGATTGCCACGTGCAGCCGCATGAAACGGAGATCGAACGCAATCCGCAGTTGCGTCCGGACGCCAATGCGCTCTGCACGCGATGCCATACTGCGGTAGGCGAGGCCGGGCCTAAGCACACGCATCACGCCGCCGCGAGCGCAGGCAGTTCCTGCGTGGAATGCCACATGCCGCGCACGGTATACAGCATCAAAGCGGAGATCCGCGACCATTCGATGACGGTACCGGCGCCGGAGAATACGCAGCGGCACGGGATTCCGAACGCCTGCAATCTGTGCCACAAGGATCGCGACGCCGCGTGGGCCGCCGCGCGCATGGACGAGTGGTGGGGCACGGCCTCGCGCCAAAAGTGGATCCGGCGCGCGGATGCGTTCGCCGCTGCGCGGGCGGGAGATACGGCGTCCATACCGCAATTAATCGCCATTCTCGGGGAACGCGGCGAAGGTCCACTGTCGCGCGCCAACGCAGCGGGGCACCTCTCGCGTTTTTCCGCGAGTGCGGCGGCTGCATCGGCGCTCCAAACGGCGATGCGCGATTCCGAACCGCTGGTGCGCGCCGTCGCGGCACTGGGTATGAATCCGGCTATGGCGGACCGGCCCGCAGCGTTACGGCTCCTCAAGGACGCGCTGCGCGACCCGGTCACCATCGTGCGGGTCAGCGCGCTGGCGGCGATCGCCAATGTGGGCGCCGGTCAACTCGCGCCGGAGGATCGCCCGGCTGTGGAAGCTGCCCGGCAGGTGTTCGATGCTCGCGCGGCGCTGAACTCCGACGATTCCGAGCAACAGATCGCCGCCGGCACGCTGTACCTGCTACTCGGCGATGCCCGGCGCGCGGAAAGCGCCCTGAAGGACGCTTTGCATCTCGATCCGGCCGCCGAGGCGCAATACTTGCTTGCGGGTGCTTATGTCCAGGAGAAGCAATACGACAAGGCTCGCCAACTGCTCACTGCGATTACCGCCGCCGATCCGCAATACGAAAAGGCCCAGCGGCTTCTCGCCAGGCTGTCAGCCGCCGGTAAATGATATCTTCCCGCCGTCATTTGTTGGGGACGGAATAAGAATTTCGGTCAAATTTGTTATAAAATCCTTAACTCGGTTATACTATTTCTTAAATCAAAAAACCGATTTACCCGGCATTCCGAGATCCGGCTTGTGGCGTACCCACGGCTTAGTCTCTGTCCCGGTATTCCGTTAGCGCGACTATGGCTGAGCCTCCAGAGAGTTCCGATCACCCCATCATTCTGATCGTAGAGGACAGCGATAGCCAACGTTACCTGTGGGGACGCCGTTTCGCAGGCGAGCACTGCCGGATTTTGGAAGCGAGCACCGGAAGCGAAGCACTGCAACTAGCCACGGCGTCGGATCCCGATATCGTTATCCTGGACGTGCAGTTGCCGGACCGGAGCGGTATGGAAATCTGCCGAACGCTGAAAGCAACTCCGGCGACTTCCGAAATTCCCGTCATGCTGGTCTCGCAGGTGTTTCAATCGGCGGAGGATCGCGTCGCGGGTGTGGCCTGCGGCGCCGATGCCTACCTGACGGGAGAAGAGCCGGTGGAGGTGATGCTTGCCACTGCGCGGGCACTGGTCCGCCTCCGTCTGATGAACCGGGAGCTGCAGCGGAGCGAATTCCGGCTTCGCGCGCTGGAGGCTGCGAATCGCACGGCCGAACAGAAATTCATGGTCGCCGCGGAGCTCGGCACGGACCTGATCTGGGAATGCAACCTGGACAGCGGTGAGATGCAGTATTTCGGCCGCCTGGCGCAACCGTCGAACCGCTTCGCGGGGGACTTGCCGCAAGGCCTGGATGGGTGGTTGAGCCGCATCCATGAAAACGATCGCGCGCGCGTTGCCGCGGAGTTCGAGCACCATTTGGGGGACGGCGGCGATTTCGACGAGGTGTACGCGTTCAGCATCGCCGGCGAGGAGCGCTACTGGAGACATCGCGCCATTCTGCTGCCCAGTTGCGGCGGCGTCCGGAAATGGATCGCGGCGGTTCGCGACGTCACCGAGCGGCGCCTCACACTCCAGAGGTTGCAGATCTCCGAAGAACGCTTCCGGCTGGTGGCCGAGAGCGCCACGGATATTGTGTGGGAGCGCGATCTCAAAACCGGAAGGATCACGTGGCTATCCGGGAGGGATTCGCTGCTGCTCGGCGGAGTATCCGAAGTGAATCTCATCGACGATTACTACACGCGCGTTCATCCCGCCGACGCTGCCCGCATCGAGGCGGCGCTCAACCAGCACGTCAAGACGGGCGAGCCGTACCGGACCACCTACCGCTTTCGCGTGCCGGACGGAACGTATCACATGGTGTTCAGCCGCGCCCATGCGATCCGCAACGAAAAAGGAGAGGCGCACCGGCTGATCGGCGCCTTGGTCGACCTGACTGAAGCCAGTATGGGAGAAGGAGCGCTTTCTCAGATGGCCGCTATCGTCGAGCAGTCCGGCGACGCCATCATCGTGAAGAGCCCTGACGGCCTGGTGGTGAGCTGGAACGCGGGAGCCGAGCGCCTCTTCGGTTATCGCAGCGACGAGATGATTGGGCGGGACATCGGCATCCTCGTTCCGGAATGCCGGCGCGAAGAGGAGGAGAAACTGCTTGCCACAGTGCGCGCGGGAGGCTTAATTTCGCCATACGATTCCGAGCGCGTGTGCCGAAGCGGCGACGTGGTCCCGGTGTCGATTGTAGCGTCGCCGATCAAAGACAGAGCAGGCCGCGTCATCGGGATTTCCACCATCGCACGCGACATCACGGAGCAGAAGAGCAACCGGTTGGCGATGGAGCGAATGAATGAGGATCTTCGCCGGCTGAGCGGAGAGTTGCTGCGCGCGGAAGACGAAGCGCGCAGACAGATCGCGCGCGATCTGCACGATGGAGTGGCGCAGACGTTCGCGGCCGTCTGCATGAACCTTTCGGCTCTGGAACAATCGCCGTCCTTAAAAGGGGACGATGATGCCGCACACCGGATTGCGGACAGCATCGAGCTTGCGAAGGAAGGCTCGCGAGAGCTGCGGACGCTGTCCTACCTGCTGCATCCGCCGCTGCTGGACGAACTGGGGCTGTCGAGCGCGCTGAAGAATTTCGTGGAAGGGTTTACGAGACGTACGCAAATTGCGGTGGCGCTCGATTTGGACGAGCTCGGCCGCCTGTCGCCGGAAGCGGAAATCGCCGTCTTTCGGATTGTTCAGGAGAGCCTCAGCAACGCTCAGCGCCACGGCGTGGCAACCCGGATCGGCATTCGCGCGAAACGGCGCGGGGAACGGTTGGAACTGGAGATCGAGGATAACGGCCGCGGAATTAAAGGCGGCTGGCCGTGGCGAGAGAAATCCGGTGTGTTGTTCGGAGTAGGCATTCCGGGAATGAAGGAGCGCGCCCGGCGGCTGGGCGGCGACCTGGACATTGAGTCCGTACCAGGGCGGACTGTGGTCCGGGTGACGCTGCCAATGGGATTACAGAAATGAAACCTTTACGAATTCTGATTGCGGATGACCATGAGTTCATCCGGCGCGGCATTCGCGCAGTCTTGGAAAAGCAGCCGAACTGCGAGATTGTCGGCGAAGCGGCTGATGGCAGGGAGGCGGTCCAACTGGCGGCTACATCGCGGCCCGACATCGCCATTCTGGACGTCACCATGCCGGAACTCAACGGCTTTGACGCTACCCGGCAGATGCTGCAGGAGAATCCGAATATCAAGGTGCTGGTGTTGTCCATGCACGAATCGGAACAGATTGTGCGCGAGGTGCTGGCCAGCGGAGCGCGAGGTTACATTCTCAAATCCGATGCAGGCCGCGACCTGCTTTCGGCGGTGGACTCACTCGCCTCCGGTAAGCCGTTCTTTACCTCAAAGGTTTCCGAATTGTTGCTGAATGTTTATCTGAAGCGCGGCGCCGCGCCGCAGGAATCGGGGGATCCACCGAGTGTGCTGACGGCGCGCGAACGCGAGATCCTTCAGCTTCTGGCTCAGGGGAAAAGCAACAAGGAAGTAGCCACCGCGCTCTACATCAGTGTACGTACGGTGGAGACGCATCGCAGTAACATGATGTCTAAGTTAAACTTACACTCCATGGCGGAGCTTGTCCGGTACGCCCTGAAGAACCAGATCGCGAGTTGATTCATACCGCAATACGCTGAGGTGGAACGCGCAATCGCACGGATGGTCAACCGTCTCAGCGTGTTCCATACTGAGTTTTTGACGAGAGGATTGTTATCGACGGATACCCCCGGCGCCATCGCGGTCGTCAGCCAGCCGCGGGCGAGGCTGCGCCGGCTTTGCCGGGAGTTGTTGGAACTGCAGGATGCCGAGCGCGGCCATATGGCGCATGCGCTTCATGAAGGAACTCTGCAGAGTCTGGCGGCGCTATCGTGGCACCTCAGTCTTCTTTCCGATGCCGTCGGGGTGAGCTCCGCGCGCGTTTTGAAACTGCTGGAGAACTGCACGGCTATGGCGGAAGCATGCTCGCGCGAGATTACCGATATCTCTCTGGCGATGCATCCGGTGGTCCTCAAGGATGCGGGGCTGCAGGCTGCCCTGGAGAGTTACGTCCGTACGATGAGCCGCGCCGGAGCCGAGGTTTCGTTTTCGGCATCCGGCGCAATGTGCCGTCCGACTCCCGACACCGAGCTCGCACTCTTCCGCATCACGCAGACACTTACGGAGGCGATGCTCGCGTTGCCTGGCGGGCCGGGGGTCGCGGTACGAGTGGAGAGCGGCGCCGGGGTTACGGTGACGCACTCGGCGCATGCTCGGGAGTCGTGTGGAGCAGGGCCACACTCGTGGCGCGCGGTGTTGGAGGATGACGTACGGGTGCTGGCCGCGCGAGAGCGGGCGCGTATCCTGGGCGCACGGTTGACCATACGGGTCGGGCGAGCAGGGGCGGCTACGGCGGTGTTGCGGTTGGACGGCGAGAGATGGTGGGGCGCGGAGTAAGGGCGACGGTTCGCGTTTCGAAGTGCCTTTTGCCGCTTCCTTGTTCTCGTCGGGATCCATTCGCCTTTCGATGCACTTTTTACCGCTTCTGACGGGCCTGTGAAACAATGCGGCTGTCGCTCTCGTCGCGATCCATTCGCCTTTCGATACACCTTTTACCGCTCACTCACGGCCGCGGCTCCGTTAGCAGCATCAACCACTTACGGAGCCGTGACCGTGAGGGAGCGGTAAAAGGTGCCGAGGATGCGAGGTGCGTTTGAATGCGGAGAAAAGCAATTCGATATTTTTTCACAACCCCTGACGGTCGCGGCTCCGTTAGTAGAATCAACTACATACGGAGCCGTGACCGTAAGGGAGCGGTAAAAGGTGCCGGGGATGCGAGTGCGTTTGAATGCGGCGTAAAACCGACTCGATTCTTCCCAGCTCGGTAACGGAGCGGTAAACGTGCCGGGGATGAGTCAAGATGCGTTCGCGTGCGTACAATGTAGGGATGCCGTCCGGCGAGTCGCTGCTGTCGGTGCAGAATTTATGTGTGGATGTCGACGTGGATGGCCGCTTTCGGCCGGTGCTGCACGATGTCTGCTGCACCGTGGATGAAGGGCAGATCGCCGGGTTGTTCGGCGATTCCGGGTGCGGCAAAACCACTCTTGCGCTGGCGATTGCCGGGCTTCTCTCTCCTCAGTATCGTGTGCGCGGCTCGGTGCGGTTTCAGGGTGGCGGCCGCCGGCTCAGCTTCATCTTCCAGGATCCTCTGCTGGCGCTGAATCCGGTGCTGCGCGTGGGCGATCAGGTCGCCGAAGTGATTCGCGCTCACTCGGCCGGCGATAGCGTACCGGACTTGCTGCATCTCGCGGGTCTGCCGCCCACTCCTCGCCTCCTCAGAGCGTATCCACATCAGTTGAGCGGAGGAGAGCGCCAGCGCGTGCTGCTTGCGCAAGCGATCGCCGCGCGGCCCGCTTTGGTCATCGCCGACGAGCCGTTCACCGCGCTCGACCCGATTCGCGTGGTCGAACTTTCGGACCTGTTTCTTTCGTTGAAGCGCGAACTCGGCCTCTCGATGCTGGTCATCAGCCACAGCGCCGGAGTGCTTGCCCGCATGGCCGACCGGGTGTTTGCCATGCAGGCAGGGCAGATCGTCGAAAGCGGCAGCGCGCGCGAGGTGCTGCGGCATGGCTGAGCCGCTGTTGCGCGTCCGCGATGCACACAAGCGCTTCGACGGACGCGAGGTGCTGCGCGGCATCAGCTTCGATCTCGAATGCGGCGCGGTGGCGGCGCTGGTGGGCGTATCGGGGTCCGGCAAATCGACCGTGGCGCGCTGTATTGCGGGCTTCGACAGACTCGACTCGGGCGAAATTCTGTTGAACGGAAGCAGCATCGCAGGCCGGGTCACGCCGGCGATTCAACTGATTCTGCAGCAGCCGGCGGCGGCGCTGAATCCGCGATTCACAGCGGAAGAAATCGTGGCCGAACCGCTGGTCATTCAGAAACGCGGAACGGCTCGCTGGCGGCGGGAGCGCTCGCACGAGATGATGCGGCGCGCAGGCCTCAATCCAGCGGACTCGCGCAAGCGAGCGCTCGAGTTCAGCGGCGGAGAACGCCAGCGGCTGGCAATCGCGCGCGCACTTGCCGCCGAGCCGAAATTATTGATTCTGGACGAATCGTTCTCCGGTCTCGATTCCGGCGTGCTCAGCCGGACGCTGGCGCTCATCGACGAATCCCGTCGCGAGCATGGCACTGGTTGTCTGATCATCTCGCACTATCTGGCGACGGTGTTGCAGTGGGCGGCGGAAGTCCTGGTGTTGGATGGCGGTGAGATCGTGGAGCGCGGACCTGCCGCTCAAATCGCCGCCGACGGGCGCCATCCGCGCACGCGAGAGCTGTGGGAGGCCAGTGCGTCACTGGCGCTTCCACTATGAGATATCTGGCGGCAAGGGCGCTCCACAGTCTGTTTCTTCTGATCGGCGTATCCATCCTGTGTTTCCTGTTTGCCAGCCTGGCGCCGGGAGATTTCTACTCGGAATTGAGCATGACGCCGCAGGTGTCCAGCGGCACGATTTCCGCGCTCAGGAAAAATGCAGGCGAGGACCGGCCGTTTGTGGCGCGATACGGCTCCTGGGTGGCGTCGGTAGCGCGCGGCGATTTCGGGTACTCGCTGGCGTTTGGAGCGCCGGCCGGTCCGATTGTGCGCGAGCGCATCGGCGCGACTCTTCTGCTGACGGTCACCGCGACGCTGCTCGCGTGGCTGATCGCCGTGCCTTGGGGCGTCTGGAGTGCGGCATCGCGCGGCAAGTGGGTGGACGGCACGTCTCGCGTCATATTGGCTTCGTTCCTCAGTTTCCCTAACCTGTTGCTGGCCATAGTGTTACTGGCGATCGCGGCGCAAACCGGCGCGTTTCCGATCGGCGGGTTGGCGTCGCGCGATGCGGCTTCGCTGACGGCCTCCGCCCGCCTGCGCGATACGGTGTGGCATCTGGCTTTGCCGGTCGCGGTGCTGGTTGCGGGAATGCTGCCGGTCATCGCACGGCACGTGAGATCGGCGGTCGCCGAGGCGCTCGATTCGCCTTTTGTGTTGAACGCCCGCGCGCAGGGAATCCCGCGGCGGCGCCTGCTGTTCCGGCATGCCCTTCCGGCGGCGTTGAATCCGCTCATCACGCTATTCGGTCTTTCTTTAGGAACCCTGCTGAGCGCCTCGCTCCTGGTGGAAGTGGTGGTGGGGTGGCCAGGGCTCGGGCCTCTGTTTCTCGATGCCATCATGGCGCGGGATTTCGCCATCGTACTGGCGGTCGTGATGCTCTCGACCGTGTTCCTGATTGCGGGAAATCTGGTGGCGGACCTTCTGCTGTATCGCTTCGATCCGCGAATCCGGGTGCGGTCATGAAGGCCGCCGTCATCGTGCTGGCAGCGCTGCATGCCGCAATTCTGCTGGCCTTCGTGCTGGCGCCCTACCCGTATGCCGATCAGCATCGGGATTACCCGTACGCGCCGCCTTCGCACGTTCATTTTTCCGGCGCACGCCCGTTCGTTTACGGGCTCGCGGCTACTGCCGGCGGGTATACGGAGGAGCGGTCGCGGACTTATCCGGTGCGCTTCCTGGTACACGGCCGCTTGTTCGGCGTAGATCAACCCGGCGTGCTGTTTCTTTTCGGGACGGACGGTCTCGGCCGCGACACGTTTTCGCGCGTGCTCTACGGCGGGCAGCTCTCGCTGCTGACAGGCCTGCTGGCATCCGCCGTGGCGCTGGCGTTGGGACTCCTGTTCGGCGCTTCGGCCGGCTATTTCGGAGGATGGGCAGATCGCGTCCTGATGCGGGGCGGGGAATTGACGATGGCGGTTCCGTGGTTGTATCTGCTCCTGGGGGTCAGAGCGTTTCTTCCGCTGCACATCGGAACGGGGGAGACGTTTCTACTACTGATAGCGATCATTGGGGGGATCGGCTGGTTCCGGCCGGCGCGGCTGGTCCGCGGGATCGCGCTCAGCGGACGGGAACGGCCCTTTGTGCAGGCGGCTCGCGGCTTCGGCGCTTCTCACTTTTATCTGCTTCGCCGCCATGTGGTTCCGCTCACCTGGGGGGTGCTGATCACGCAGGCTACGGTGCTGATTCCACAGTTCGTGCTGGCCGAGGTGTCACTTTCTTTTCTCGGTTTGGGAATCGGCGAACCAGTGCCGAGCTGGGGAAATATGCTGGCCGAAGGGCGGCAGTACTATGCGATTTTGGAACATCCCTGGCTGCTGGCTCCCGGCTTCGCGCTCATCCCGTTCCTTTTTGGATACTTGTGGATCGCCGACGGTCTCTCCGCCAAGTACCGGAGTACTTAGGCGGCTAAGTTAAGACTGCCCACGCCGCCCAGGTGTTCCTGGTACGGTACTTCCAAAAGTCAGTAGACCGTAGTGTTATCCCGAGTACCCACAATGAGTTAAACTACCCTGGAGGCAGCCAAATTTTGCAGCGTCATGGCACCATCTACGTAGCTGGAGTTGTGGCGGCTTGCTGTCTTTCGGCGGGTTCCGAACAAACACTGATGCTGCCGGGAATCACCGGAGTTTCGGGTGGGACCCTCGTTTACGCGGCGCGCACAGAGCTCAAAACGCTGAACCCCGTGGTGGCCAACGATAACGCTTCCCGCGAGGTGCTGCATCGCCTGCACGCCGACCTCATCCACATCAATCGGGAAACGCAAAAGACCGAGCCTGCGCTGGCGAGATCGTGGACTGTGTCGCCGGACGGGTTGCACTACACGCTCGAGCTTCGCCATGGCGTTCGCTTCAGCGACGGCCAACCGTTCGATGCCGATGATGTCGTCTTCTCATTCCAGTTGTATCTCGATGAGAAGATTGCGTCTCCCGCGCGCGACCTGCTGATGGTCGACGATAAACCGATATCTGTAGTAAAGCTCGATCCCTATCGCGTGCGTTTCGATCTGCCAAAGCCTTATGCCGCGGCGGAGCGGCTGTTCGACGGGTTTGCGATACTGCCCCGGCACCTGCTGGAGCAGGCGTACCGGGAGGGGAAACTCAAGGAAGCATGGAGTATGCGAACACCGCCGGCGCAGATGGCGGGATTGGGTTCGTTCCGCATTGCCGCCTACGCCCCCGGCCAACGGATTGTCCTGGAACGCAATCCGTATTATTGGAAGTCTGACAGCACCGGCCACCGGCTGCCCTACCTTGACCGGCTGGAGGTGGACTTCGCGGGCAGTGAGGACATGCAGGTGATGCGCTTTCAGGCGGGCGAAGCGGACATCCTGAACCGGATCACAGCCAAGAATTTCGCGGCCCTGGAGCGTAGCGCCGGACAGCGCGGCTTCAACCTGAAAGACGAAGGTCCGGGGCTCGAATACAACTTCCTGTTTTTCAATCTCAACGACGCGTCGCTTCAACCCTATTTCCAGCGCGCCGCGTTCCGGCGGGCCGTTTCGTTGGCCATCGATCGGGCGGCGATTGTGAAACTGGTGTATCTGGGGCATGCGTCGCCCATCGGCGTCCCTGTGCCGCCTGGGAACAAGGCGTGGGTCAACACGTCGATTCCTCTGCCGGTGCACTCGGTGGAGCAAGCGCGCGAATTGCTCAAAGCGCAGCATTTCTCCTGGACGCGCGAAGGCCAATTGCTGGATCCCGACGGCAAACGAGTTGAATTCTCAATCGTCACTACAGCAGGGAATGCGGACCGCGTGCAAACGGCAACGCTGATACAGGAAGATCTCAAGCCGCTCGGAATGGACGTGCACGTAGTGCCGCTGGAACACCGCAGTTTGCTGGATCGTGTGCAGCGGACACACGATTATGACGCCTGCGTGCTTTCGCTGGCGAACGGCGATGCCGATCCGACGCCGGATATGGGCGTCTGGGAATCCACGGGCGGAAATCACTTGTGGCATCCCAATGAGAAATCGCCGGCAACTCCGTGGGAGGCCGAGATCGACCGCCTCATGGAGCGGCAGATGGTGACGCCGCGATATGCCGAACGCAAGCGCCTGTTCGACCGGGTGCAGGAAATCCTAGCTGAGAATCTACCTCTCATCCCACTGGTATCGCCGAATATCCTTGTCGGAGCGAAGGGCAACCTGGGGAACTTTCGCCCCGCACTGATGGATCATTACACGCTATGGAATGCCGATGAGCTCTACTGGCGTGGCGCCGGCGGACCTCATCGATGACCCCGGGTTCCGCCCAGGAATGGACGAATACGCGTCTCGTACAGGAATGCCTGCGCGGGGACGACCGTGCCTGGAACGTGCTGGTGGATCGCTACAAGGGCCTGATCTATTCCATTCCGCTGCGCTACGGAGCGCCCCCGCAAGACGCAGCCGATATTTTCCAGGCGGTCTGCCTGGACCTGTTCAACGAACTTCCCAAACTGCGCGAGGCGGAGGCGCTGCAAGGCTGGCTGGTTCGCGTTACGGCGAACAAGTGCTATCACTGGAAACGCGGAGCGGAGCCCTCCGAGGAGTTGAACGAAGACCAGCATCAGTTGCCCGTGGATGGCGCGTTGACGCCCGATGTTCTGGCGGACGTGGAACGGCAGCAGATGCTGCGGGACGCGGTCCGGAAACTGGCGCCGCGCTGCCGTCAAATGATCGAGCTGCTGTTTTTCGAACAGCCGCCCCTGGCCTATAAAGATGTGGCGTCCCGGCTGAACCTGGCCATAGGCTCTATCGGCTTCATCCGCGGGCGCTGTCTCAAACGGCTGAAATCGATTCTGCAGGACAAGGGATTCTGATGGGAGCACCGGACCTGGAAACTCTCATTTCCGCCATCGCCGCCGAGCCGAACAAGGCGCTGAGGCAGAAGCTGTATTCGGCGAGCCCGGATCTGCTGACGCCGGATGTCGTTTCGCGGCTGTATGAAGCATCGGTGCGGCTGCTGCGCGTGGAACTGGCGCAATCGGAGCGGGTGGCGGAGGCGGTTTATTGGATTTCAAAGAAAGTCGACGATCCGGCTGCGCGCGCGCTGGGGCTGCGCGCGATCGGGCATATCGAATACACCAAGGGGCATCACGAGCCCGCGCTCAAATGCTATCAGGGCGCGATCGATATTTACGATAAGGAAGACATGGAGGTGGCCGCCGGACGTACGATGAGCGGCGGGCTGCAGGCCTTGATTTACCTGGGCCGGTATGACGAAGCGTTCGCGTGGGCGGATCGCGCGCGCGGCATCTTCTCGCGTCACGGAGACAGGCTCCGCCTCGCACGGCTGGACGTCAACATCGCGAACGTTCTTTACCGGCTGGACCGGTTCGATGAAGCGCTGGACCTTTACCGCCGCGCCTACGCCGAGTTCACCACCATCGGCGATCCGCAAGATGTCGCCATCACGCTGAAGAACATGGCCACGTGCCAGATCAGCCTGAACGATTTCCGCCAGGCGCTGGAGACTTATCACGCGGCGCGCGAGTTCTGCCTCAAGCACGACCTCTCGGTGCTGGTGGCGGAGGCGGATTACAATATCGCCTATTTGTATTACCTGCGCGGCGAGTATGCCACGGCGATCGAGCTCTACTCGCAGACGCGGGAACACTGTGTGGAACTCGGCGACCAATATCATCAGGGCCTGTGCGATCTGGATCAATCGGAAATGTACCTGGAGCTGAATCTCAGCGAGGAGGGTGCGTTTCTGGCCGAGCGCGGGCTCGAGACATTTCGGCATCTCGGCATGGGGTATGAAGCCGCCAAGGCCACCACCAACCTGGCAATCGCGGCGAGTCATCACGGGGACGCTCAGCAGGCACTGGAGTTGTTCCGGGCGGCGCGAGAGATCTTCGTCCACGAAGGCAATACGGTGTGGACGGCGATGATCGATCTGTACCAGGCGCTGGTGATTTTCCAGGAGGGGCGGTTTGAAGATGCGCGCACACTGTGTGAGCGCGCACTCGACTTCTTTTCGGACTCGCCCCTCACGGGCAAAGCGGTGTTGTGCGAACTGCTGCTGGCCCGCATACACCTGGGCGGAGGACGGTTGCAGGAAGCGCGCGAGATCTGCGAAAGCGCGCTGCGGCGTCTGGAACAGACGGAGAGTCCCGCGCTGGCGTATCAGGGGTACTTCGTGCTGGGGACCGTGGAAGAAGCGATGGGCGATTCGGCGGCGGCGCTGCGCGCGTATCGAACGGCTCACGAACGGCTGGAAAATCTGCGCAGCCATCTGAAGACCGAGGAAATGAAGATCGCGTTCCTCAAGGATAAACTCTCGGTCTATGAATCGCTCGTGCGCCTGTGTCTGGAGCGCGGGAATTCGCCGGCCGAGCAGGAACTGGCGTTTACCTATATCGAGCAAGCCAAATCGCGCAGCCTGGCGGACCTGATCGCGTCGCGCGGCAATCGTCTGCCGAACCCGCGGCAGACACACCGCGCGTTGATCGAACAGGTGGGGAGCTTGCGCGAGGAACTCACGTGGTACACGCGGGCGCTGCAATCCATCGAGAGCGGCAATTCGCCGCTGCGGCCGGCGCACATCGAACGGCTGCGGCGCGCGGCGCGGGAATGCGAACAGCGGCTGGTCACCACGATGACCACTTTGCGCGCGGAAGATCCGGAATTCGCCAACCTGGACGACGCGCACTCGATCGAACTGGAAGCGATCCGCAGCACGCTGACGGATGAGGCGCTGTTGTTGCAGTATTACCGCGTGAAGGATACGTTCTACGCGTGCCTGCTCTCCCGCAAGGATCTGAAGATCGTGCCGCTCGGCGCGGCGAGCGATGTGCGGCGCGTGCTTCAGCTTCTGCGCTTTCAGCTTTCCAAATTCCGGCTCGGTCCGGAGTATATCCGTACGTTCCAGCCGCTGCTACTGGAAGCGGCAAGCGCGCACCTGCGCGGATTGTACGATGCGCTGATCGCGCCGATCGCGCGCGATCTCCGGCAGCGGCATCTGATCGTGGCTCCGCACGAGTTTCTGCACTACCTGCCGTTCCACGCGCTGATGGATGAAAGCGGCGGCTTTCTGGGCGACCGTCATTCGATTTCCTACACGCCGAGCGCGAGCGTGTACTATCTCTGCTGCACGAAGAATGTGACGGCGTCGGAAGGCGCGTTGATTCTCGGAGTGCCGGATCCTTCGGCGCCGCAGATTCTGGAAGAGACGCGCGCGGTGGCTTCGGTGCTGAGCAACGCGGAGGTGTACCTAGGGCCGCAGGCGACCGATCGCGTGCTGCGCGAGCGCGGGGCACACTGCCGGTATATCCACATCGCGACGCACGGCTGGTTCCGGCAGGATAACCCGATGTTCTCCTCGATCGGGCTGGGGAACACGCATCTGAGTCTTTTCGATCTGTATCAGGTGAGCCTGCCGGCGGAACTGGTGACGCTGAGCGGGTGCGGCACGGGGCTGAACGTGGTGGTGGGCGGCGATGAGTTGCTGGGATTGAAGCGCGGACTGCTTTACGCCGGAGCGCAGAGCATCCTGGTGACGCTGTGGGATGTGAACGATCAGAGCACCGCGGACTTTATGAAGCTGTTCTATCAGCACCTGAAGAGCAACGGGAACAAAGCGGCGGCAGTGCAGAGCGCGATGGCGGGGATTCGGGAACGATATCCGCATCCCTTCTACTGGGCTCCGTTCGTGCTGGTCGGCAAGTATTAATAGCGGCCGCCGCGGTGCTGACAGGCGGCTGGATTTCTCACTCCTCAGGGGTACCCCTAGTACCCTTTTGGATCTAACTTAAAAAAAATCGACGTGCGACTATATCAAAGTAGGATCGGGTAGACCCCTCCGTATAGATCATGACGAATTTGGCCAACGGTCAGGCCAAAGCCCGGAATTGAGACGGTCAGGGAACGTTTATGAACGACTACGGGATAACGCAATGGGTAGATTTCGCCAGAGGAATGCTTCCCGCCGCCGAGCGGGAGCAAATGCAGAAGCACCTCGAGGCCGGATGTGAATCATGCCACGAGCTAGCGGACTTCTGCCTCAAGGTAAGCGAGACAGCGGGCGCAATCACGACCGTAGAAGTGCCCGAGTTCGCTGTCCGGATGGCGAAAGCAATCTTCCCGGCGCGCCCGAAGCGGGTGCGAAGGCCTTTGATTCTGCCGGTAGCGTTGCTGTTTGACAGCTTTTTGTCGCCGGCGCCGGCAGGTCTTCGGTCGAGCTGGCAAGTGGGATGGCAGGGTTTATATCAAGCAGGGGACTGCTCTTTGGATTTGAGGATTGAGCCGGAATTGAAGACATCGCGCGCCGCGGTGATCGGACAGATCACGAACGCCGCGATGCCCGAATCCAAGCTCGACAATGTACCGGTGTTTTTGAAGGCGGGGAAAAATGTAGTTGCCTCGACGGTCAGCAATCGGTTCGGTGAGTTCCAGATTGAATACGAACAACAAGCTCGGTTGCAGCTCTGGTTGTACCTGGAAGGGGGCGCGAAGCGCATCCAGGTGCCACTCAAGACGCTGACAACGGACAACCCTATCGGAGGGAATCGGTTTACGCTGGAAGGTCGCAGGAGGAAGACTGGGTCCGAGCGAAACTAGCTCACAAGGTACTTTCATGCTGACGAAATGGCCCAAATGCGGACGAACCGGCATCCTATTGATGCTCGGCCTCCTGCCGGCGATAGCCGGCGATCACTATCTCATCAGAACGCAGGGAAACGGGAATAACATTGCGGCCGTAGCCGGCCACCACGGGTTGAAGCTGGTCCAGGTTTTGGGTGGTTCGGCGGGCAATGTCGCGGTTGTGGAGCCGCAGGGGAATCAGACGGCGGCCCAGGTTCTTCAGTCGCTGCAATCCGACCCGCAGATAGCGGGTGCGGAACCCGATATCACGGTGACACTGCCGGAAGCGGCGAATTCCTCCGCGCTTCGCCATCAGCCGTTCAACCAGACGGGTGTGCTCTCTCTGCTGCAGCAACTGCTGGGCAGCCTGGGGACGAATCATTCCAGCCCGATTCAGGTGAATGGGTGGACCGGTTATACGAACCAGGCGGCTGCCGGAATCATCAACCTGACGCAGGCGCAGAAATTCGCGACCGGCAATAACGTTCTCATAGGATTTCTCGATACGGGAGCGGATTTCACGCACCCGGTTCTGGCTGGTTCACTGGTCCCCGGCTGGGATTTCACCAACAACACGCCGGGCGGCTCGGCGGTGGCGACGTTGAATGACCTGCAGTCCACGACGAACATCCTGGACGACATGCAATCGACGACCAACATCCTGGATTCGAACTCGGAGTTGGTGCTGACCCAGTCGACCACGAATATTCTGGACGAGCTGCAATCGACCACCAATATTCTGGACCAATCCACCACGAATATTCTGGACCAATCGACCACGAATATTCTGGACAGCAAGCCAGCCGATGCGTACGGGCACGGCACGATGGTTGCGGGAGTGATCCACCTGGTGGCCCCGCGGGCGAAGCTGATGCCGCTGCGCACGTTTACCAACGACGGCGGCGCGAATATTTCCGCAATTGTGGCGGCAATTTATTACGCGATCGACCACAAAGTTCAAGTGCTGAACATGAGCTTCAGCATGACGACGGCTTCGATCGAGCTGAGCAAGGCAATCACGGCAGCGAATGCCGCGAACATGATCATCGTGGCCTCGGCGGGTAATGAAGGCGCGAACATGACCGTCTACCCTGCCGGATTGAATAACGTGATCGGCGTGGGTTCGACGAATGATTACGATCAACGCAGCAGCTTTTCGAATTACGGGCCGGTAGTGACACTGGCCGCGCCCGGGGAACAGATCATTACGACGTACCCGCAAAACCGGTATGCCGCCGGTTGGGGAACATCGTTCAGCGCTCCGTTCGTAGCGGGCGGGGCCGCTTTGCTCTCGGAACTGAAATCGCATTTGAACGGCACCACGACCAGGCTGGCATTGCAGCAGGCCGCGCCCATCGGGCAGATGCTCGGCGCGGGCCGTCTGGATTTATTCCGGGCTTGTAGTTACGAGGCCGATCGCTAGAGATTTTCGAGCGGCGGCGAATCATCGGTTTTGTAGTATTTGTGTTCGCGTTCTACGTGTATCTGTGCTGATTCGGAGGAGAAGATGAACGCCGAGTATCAGATCAATCGCTCGCGGAGGATGACGCAAGCAGAAGGCGGGGACCATCGAGTTCTCGCCGTCCGGACATCGCACCCGGCTGCGGCGTCATGCGATTGTACGGACGCGGGGATGGCCCAGCTATCCCCGCTGCCGGGAACCCCGATGGGCCGGTTCGACTATGGGGGAGATCGCCCTCCCATCTGGTTCGCCGCGTTGGCGGCGAGTAATTGCCGGGCCGCTTGTGAAGGCGCGGGCCACGACGTGATCTGGCACTGCATTTCCGGGCGCGCGGTATACACCAACTCGAGTACGGAGTCCGAGACGATTCAGCCTCTCGGCATACAGTTGCAGGGCGGGTACACGCTCGCGGTTACCTGGCGGGCGGGCGAAACCGAATACACGGTGGAAACTTACCCGGAACCGGGCAATTCATTTCGCGTCTGAGAAGCGCATTCCAGAAAATCCGACGGTTGAGGAGCAGGCGATGAAGGCACAATCGAACCATGCCATGAGTGACGCTCTGTCTTTATTGCAGGAGACAGCGCAGAGTCCGTTCCTGACACCTGCGGCAACCGATCCGCGCGCTGAAATGGCGGACTTGGAACAACTGTTTCTGCTGAACATCCAAATGCGGCGCCGAAACCTGGATCGGTGGATTAGTCTGCTCACCGAGGAGGTCGAGCGGCGCACGGCGCCGGCTCGTGTCCGCAAGCAACCGCGTACTCGCGTGACGGCGCAATTGCGGGCCACGGCTTAGGCGCGACGCGCGCAGGCAGCCGGGCTTCGCGAGGGACGGCCGGAAACATTTCTGTCGCGACGCTTTTATTTGGTTTTCTGGATTCATAGCGACCCCATTTATCGCTAATAATTCCGTTTTCCGTAGCCTTTTCGCGCCCTTCCAACATTTACAAAAAAGAACTGGTAAAACCCCGAAAAGACCCTTGACTCTGATTCTGATAGCGCTTACACTGGCCCGGTAATCAGGCAAAAACTCTGTCTCGCAAACTGGTAATGCCGGAGTTGTATCGCTGAAAGAAAGGTCTGTAAATGAGGAACTGGGCAATACGAATTTTGACGTCGCTCCTGCTCGCAGTGGTCGTACTGGCGGGCTGTCACGCCGCCTACGCTCAGATGCGTATCGTGGGCTCAATCACCGGGGTCGTGACCGATCCCAGCGGGGCCACGGTGCCCAACGCGAAGGTCACACTCAAGGACGAAGTCAACGGAACAAAGAAAGAAGCAACAACGAACGGCAGCGGGCAATATGCATTTCCCGATTTGCCCTTCGGCACATTTGAAGTGAGCGTCGCCGCGACGGGTTTCCAAACCGCGGTGGTGCAGCATGTCTCCGTGGTAGCCAGCCAAACCACAGACGTACCTGTGCAGCTTAAAGTCGGCCAGGCGGCCGAATCCGTAACGGTCGAAGCGACCAGCGCAGTGCTGGAAACTACTTCGACCCTGGTCAACACGACCACGGAAACCAAGGAGATCAACGAACTGCCGAGCACTGCGCGGCAGATGCTGGCATTCGCAGCGCTCACGCCGGGTAAGACGACGAACGCGAGCTCCGGCGGAGACACGCGCTTCAATAACATGCCGGGCGGCTCCGTGGAAGTTACCGTCGACGGCATCAACGACGCGTCCAACGGCTTCAAGAGCGGCGGCACCGTTTTCTATACCACTGTCCCGGTGCGCCTGGGCGCGCTCGAAGAAGTTTCGGTGGAGACCAGCGGTCTCGGCGCCGATGCCGGCGCGGAAAGCGGCATCAATATCAAGTTCATTACGCGCCGCGGCGGCAACCAATATCACGGATCGGCATTCTATCAGCCGACCAGCGAGCAGTTCAACGCGAACTCGTGGGGCAACAACGCCATCGGCACTTCGCGCGCTTACAACCGCACGCATAACCTCGGCGGCAACATCGGCGGTCCGGTAATTCCGTTCGGCCGCATGCGCAACAAGCTGTTCTTCTTCTTCAACTACGAATACATCTACAATCCGCAAGTCACGAACATCACGTTCTCGGTCGCCAACCCGGCGGCGGTGCAAGGCAACTACACGTACCTGTTGAACGGTTCGCTGAACCAAACCGCTACGATCAACGTGCTCAGCCTCGCAAAGCAGGGCGGCGCGCCGTCTACCGTCGATCCTGTGATCCAGAGCATCCTGAACCTGAACGCGAAGGTTCCCACGTACGCGACGCAGCAGCCGACGACCAACTTCAACTCGACCAACTGGCTGTGGCGCACGGACAATAATCTCTACCAGTACTATCCGACGACGCGCTTCGACTACTACCTCACGCAGAAACAGCAAATCACGTTCGCCTGGAACCTGGAGCATTCGTGGCAGCCGGGCGCAGCGCGGTATCAGGACGGCAATCGCGCCAACCCGTTCCGCATCGGCGGCTATTTTGTGTACAACATTGCGCTGCAATCGACGCTCTCGCCCACGTTGTTTAACGAAGCTCGTTACGGCGTGCAGCACAGCGGCGATTCGAACGCTTCGGCGACCGCCAATTACGGTTCTTACTTCGCGTTCAACGGAGCTCCGCTGCGCATCGGCAACACCATCGGTAGCTCGCCATTCAGTTTGACAGTTCCTTACATCGACCAGCAGAACGTTACCGGCCGTCACTACATTACGACGATCTATGACACGCTGACGAAGATCAAAGGCCGCCACACCATCACGGCGGGTGTTAGTTTCCGGCGCACGGACTGGCACGATTCGGCCGAAGTCTTCCCGATTCCGACCTACAATCTTGGAACACCTTCGGGAGACACGATTCCGGCCACGCTGTTCACCAGCGCCACGCTTCCGGGCGACGCCCCCGGCGATATCCCCGGTGGCCCGACGAACCTTTATAACGAGCTCGTCGGCCGGGTTGCAAGCGCCTCTCTTCGCCAGGTAGTCGACCCCGCAACGAAACAATACGGCGGATTCATCAATCACACCTGGACCCGTTCCTACATGGGCGGCGCGTACATCCAGGATCGCTTCCGCGTTTCCGAATCGCTCACAATCACCGCCGGTCTGCGCTGGGAAGCTCAGGGTCCGATGTATGACCCCAAGGGCATCACGGCAGTGCCGACGAACGCCGATATCTATGGTCCTTCGGTTTCGCTGTTCACGCCGGGAGTGCTGAGCAGCAACCCGGCGCCGACCGCTACCATCGATCGCCTGCCGTATAAGACGGATTGGAAGAAGTTCCCCCCGAACGTCGGCCTCGCCTGGAATCCGAACGTCGATAGTGGATTGCTGGGCAAGTTCCTGGGCGGCAAGAAGAGCGTTTTCCGCGCCTCGCTCGGCATGACCGTCTACGATGAAGGCACGCAGATGTTTGCGCAGAACCTGGGCAACAACCCCGGAAAGAGCGCCAACCAGACGATCATTGCCGGCCAGAGCGGGCTCGGCCAGTTCACTACGCTCAGCCAGTTGGTGTCCAACCCGATTACCCCGGCGGCGTTCACCGGCATTCCGACGTATTCGCCGACGATCAACCAGGCGAACCAGACCTTCTCCACCACCCTGAACGGCATGAACCAGAATTTGCAGGCGCCGTACACCGTGAACTGGAGCCTCGGCGTGGAGCGGCAACTCAACCCCAGCACGGTTCTGGAAGTTCGCTATGTCGGCAACCAGAGCCATCACGGTTGGATCACGAATAACATGAACGAGGTCAACATCTTCGAAAGCGGCTTCCTGAAGGACTTCCTGGCCGCCCAGAATAACCTCGCTATCGCCAACGGCCTCACCGTTGCACAAATGACCTCTCAGCCCACGGTTCCGATTCTGAAGACCAACAACTTCCAGAACCAGGGACTGCCGGGCCAGGTGAACACTCCTCTGATGGATGCGGCATTCGGCGCGCGCGGCACTGTGCCGGCCATCGCCGCCACCAGCGGATACAGCAGCCCCACATTCGTCAATTACCTGCAAAGCGGCGCCGCCGGATCCTTCGCGCAATCGCTGGCTACCAACCAGATTTACGTTTGCCGTATGTTCGGCAGCAACTTCTCGCCCTGCACGCAGGCTCGTGTGCAGCCTTCCGCCACGCAGTCCTACGCTGCGCCGGGGTCGGCTTATCCGATCAATACCTTCCTGTTGAATCCGTACTCGGCGGGCAGCCTGGAAATGGTCAATGACAGCGGTTGGACGAGCTACAACGGCCTGCAGGTGAAGCTGCGCAAGCAGTACAGCAGCGGACTGGTCTGGACGACGAACTTCACTTACGCGAAGAGCCTGGCCAACAACTGGGCCGATAGCGCCAACCAGGGTTACGACTATCTCACCCTGCGCAACCTGAACCTGAACCGCCGTCCGTCGCAGTTCGACCAAACATTCGATTGGCAGAACTTCGGATCGTATGAACTGCCGGTTGGCCGCAACAAGAAGCTGAACCTCAGCAACCGTAAGCTCGATGCACTGTTCGGCGGCTGGGTCGCCGGCTTCATCACGGAGTTCAACACCGGCGCTCCGGTGCAGATCACCGGCGGCTCAGCCACGTTCAACAACCAGGGTTCGGGTGTGATTCTCGGACCGGGCGTCACGCTGGACCAGATCAACGATCTGTTCCACTCCAACGCCAACTACCAGAAGGCAACCAGGTGGGGAACAGCAACTCGCTCCTCGCCCGCGCCAACGCCAACGACACCACGCGTCTCGCTCTGCCTCTCAACTGGCTCGACCCGAGCGGCAAAGCGAATCCCGCGCTCATCCAGGCGAACAATGTCCCCGGTACGCTCGGACAGCTCCTCTTCATCCACGGCATGAACAACTTCACGTTCAATGCTTCGATGACGAAGAACTTCCGGATCACCGAGCGGGTCCGGTTCGCCCTGTTCGCCGCGGCGAACAACGTGTTAAACCACCCGGCATGGGGTCTCCCGAACACCAGCGTTTCGAGCACCGGCTTCGGAACGGTTGGAGCACCGGGCGGAAGCCGCAGCATGACGTTCCGCGGCACCATCAACTTCTAACGGATCGTTCGATCTAAAGAAGACAGCCAATCGCGGCTCTTGAGGAAAGCTCAAGAGCCGCGATTGTTTTTTGGGGAAGCTCTCGCGCTTGCGCGGCCGGGCGAGCTCTGTTCGCCTGCAACCGGTCAGGAGACCGGTCGCTACTGTTCACTAGCCGTACACTTTGCAATGTTGGCACTTCCACTTAGAGCCGATGGGCCGGGGCGGATGGGCGATGGTGCTCGGGGGGTTGAATTGATGGTACAGCTCGCATTCCCTGGCGAAGGCCTCTTCGGGCGACCCGACGTATTGGAACTTGAAGCGTTTGTATTTGCCGGCGTGCTCTTTCAGCCGGGCATTGACGTCGGTATCGGAGCGGCCTACGTAGCTGACGTGGAACGGTCCTTCTTCGTGCGAGCGATCGAGCGCATAAACGCCCGCCGACTTCTCCCCTACGCGCTCCTGAATTTCCTCTGGCGTTAGTGAGAAGGGGCCCAACAAGCCGGTTTCTGCCATATTCGTGAACTCCGTCGTATCTTCCCTACTGTGCGACCTCGCCCAGCATTCCGAAATCCTTTTGCAGTACCAGAGCGACTGTGCCGCGGAGGCGCGCCATGCCGTCTTCGTAGGCGGGGATCAGGAGCGGCATACAGCCTCCCGGCAGCACCTGCGCCTGGACTTCGGCTTCAATGATGGGGCCGAAACGATGCCAGGAACGGGTGAGGTCGCCCACCACGATGATGCGTTCCGGAGCGAGTCCGGCAACTACCATCCGCATGCCGCGGCCGAGATAGTGCGCCATGCTTTCGATTGCTTTGGCGGCGCGTTCGTCATTTTGCTCGGCGCGGCTGAGCAGATCCAGGAACGAGAATCCCGGCTCCTGCGGGCGGCCTTCCTGATAATCGCGCAGCGCCGCCCGATGAGACGCGAACACTTCCCAACAGCCGCGGCCGCCGCAGCCGCACCGCGGACCTTGCGGGTCCAGCGCAACGTGGCCGAATTCTCCGGCCATGCCGTTGAGGCCTCGCACCAGGCGACCGTTAGCCCACACACCGGTACCGATGCCTTCGGAAATCGTCACCACGACGAAGTTGCGGCACTCTTCCATGTGATCGAACCATACGGCTGCGAGCACACAGGCATTCGCTGCGTTTTCCACGGCGACGTCCAAACCGGTGGCTTTTTCGATGGGCCCGCGAATGTCGATATCGGGCCAGTGCAGGTTCGGGGCAAAGACCAGCCGGTCCGTCTTGTGATCGTACCGGCCCGGCAGGCTGATTCCGACGCCTTCCACCTTGCTTTTGGAATTCGATTCGATGAGCCGCTGGATGGAGCGGGTGATGGCCTGCAGCGTGGTCTTCGGCTCGGGCGACGTGGCGAGTGTTTCCTGCGATAAGAATCGGCCGGTAGCATTAGCGAGCGCCACGGTGCACTGAACGGGACGAATATCGACGGCGATGATGACGCGTTCTTCGTTGAGGCGGAGGAAAGTGGGGCGGCGGCCGCGGGGCAGCCGGCCTGTGGGGCCTTCGAGCACCCATCGCTCGGCGATCAACTGCTCAACGATCAGGGAAACGGTGCTACGCTGAAGTCCCGAGACGCGAGCCAAGTCCGCTCGCGAGATCAGATGCCGGGTGCGTATCAGGTTCAATATCAATCGACTATTGATATCGCGGACAACCTCGCTCGATACACCCTGGGTTCGTTTTCGTTCAGATGTCGGACTTTGGTCTGCCATTCGGCGGCTAACCATACTGTACTAGTTTTCTGGCAGGCTCGTGTGTACTGCGGATAATTTGTTTCATGATAAAACTAATTACTATGCGCAAATGGAGCACCTGTTTTTTCTGTGTGTGCGCCGCGGTGGCCGGGCTGCATGCCCAATCCGCCGGCGAGGCCTACAAGAACCCTGACCTGGCTGCCGACCGCCGCGCCGCCGACCTGGTCTCGCGCATGACGCTGGAAGAGAAGGTATTGCAGATGCAAAACTCCGCGCCGGCAATTCCGAGGCTCGGGGTCCCCGCCTACGATTGGTGGAACGAAGCGCTGCACGGAGTCGCGCGCGCGGGCGAGGCCACCGTGTTTCCGCAGGCCATCGGACTGGCAGCTACGTGGGACACGGATCTGATGCACCGCATCGCGGATGCTATCTCGACAGAGGCCCGCGCGAAGTACAACAAGGCGATTGCGGAGGATAACCACGCGCGTTATTTCGGGCTGACCTTTTGGTCCCCGAACATCAATATTTTTCGCGATCCGCGATGGGGCCGGGGGCAGGAGACTTACGGCGAAGATCCATTTCTGACGGGGCGGCTGGCGGTCGCGTTCATCAAAGGAATGCAGGGCGACGATCCGCATTATTACAAAGTGATTGCGACGGCGAAGCATTACGCGGTGCACAGCGGCCCGGAGCCCTCGCGCCATGAGTTCGATGTGAAGCCGAGCGAGCGGGATTTGAACGATACATATTTGCCGGCGTTTCGCGCGGCCATCATGGAGGGCAAGGCGGATTCCGTGATGTGCGCGTACAACGCGGTGGATGGCGTGCCGGCGTGCGCTAATACGGACCTGCTGGTGAAGCATCTGCGCGGCGACTGGAATTTCCAGGGATACGTGGTGAGCGACTGCGGCGCGATCAACGATATTTTCCGCGGACATAAGTACAAGGCGACGGCGGCAGAAGCATCGGCGGTCGCGGTGAAAGCGGGAACTGATCTGACGTGCGGCAATGAGTACCGGTCGCTGGTGGACGCTGTGAAGAACGGGCTGATCGACGAAGGGGCAATCAACCGGTCGCTGGAGCGGCTGTTCAAAGCGCGATTCCAACTCGGGATGTTCGATCCTCCGGAACGCGTTCCGTTCTCGAAGATTCCGTACTCGGTGAACGATTCGGACGAGCATCGGAAACTGGCGCTGGAGGCGGCGCGGAAATCGATCGTGCTTTTGAAGAACGAGAAAAACGCTCTGCCGCTCAGCGCTGCGGCGAATAAGATCGCGGTGATTGGGCCGCCGGCGGACGATCCCGTCGCACTGATGGGCAACTACAACGGCTTTTCGAAGAAGCAGGTGACCCCTCTCGAAGGGATGCAGCGGCAATTCGCGGGCAAGGTGTCGTATGCGCTCGGCGCTACGTACACGGCGCAATCGGCGTCGTTGATTCCGTCGCAGGCATTCACGCAGCCGAACGGAGGCGGGCCGGGATTGCTCGCCGAGTACTTCGACAACGATACGCTGCAAGGCTCGCCGAAAGTGTCGCATGTGGAATCGCGGCCCCTGCTGCAGGGCGGCATGGTGAGCGCCGATGTCGCGGCTGCATTTCCGAAGGGCGGCTACTCGGTGCGATGGAGCGGCGAATTGCATCCGCCGGTGACGGGCGATTATGCGCTTTCCGCCGGGGCGGCGTTCGGGCGTCCGGCGACGCGCTTATTCATCGACGATAAAGAGGTCACGGCCGGTGCGCCCGGCGGTCAGATGCACGCGCACTTCGAAGCGGGGCACAGCTATGCGTTTCGGGCGGAATACCGTGCACAGCGCATGGGCGCCAACGTTCAGGTTTCCTGGATTCCACCGGCTGAGCCGCTACTTGCGGAAGCCTTGGAGGTCGCCAGGAATGCCGATGTGGTGGTGGCGTTCGCGGGACTGAATCCGAATCTTGAAGGCGAAGAGATGCGGGTGTCGATTCCCGGGTTCGCGGGCGGCGACCGCACGGATCTGAAACTGCCTGAGACTCAGGAAAAATTACTGGAGGCGGCGATCGGTACCGGCAAGCCGGTGATTGTGGTGCTGACGAGCGGCAGCGCTGTTGCGGTGAACGATGCCGCCGCGCACGCCGCCGCCGTGCTGCAGCTTTGGTATGGCGGCGAGGAGGCGGGCACGGCAATCGCGGAAACGCTGGCCGGAGTGAATAATCCATCGGGGCGTCTGCCCCTGACCTTCTATCGCGGCGTGGAGCAACTGCCTCCGTTCGACGATTACTCGATGAACGGGCGCACGTACCGCTACTTCAAAGGCGATGCGTTGTACGATTTCGGTTTCGGACTGAGCTACTCGCAATTCGAGTACTCGCGGCCGAAGGCACAGCGCAGCGCCGGCGGGGGGAAGGTGACGGTCAGGGTCAGCAATAAATCGAATCGCGATGGCGATGAGGTGGCCGAGCTTTATATTGAGGGTGATGGTGCAGCGAATTCCGCAATCCGGCAATTGCGCGGATTCCAGCGGGTGCATTTGAAGGCGGGGGAGGCGCGGGAGATCGAATTCACGTTGAAGGCCGAGGATCTGCCCAAAGGCAAGGTGAAGATCAGCGTCGGAGGCGGGCAGCCGGTGGGCAGTGTGCCGCACGTGGAAACGACGATTTAAGGGGACGAAGATAATTGGCCGCCGATAAACGCCGATGAACGCCGATAACACAAAAGGCGGTTTGCGTTTTATCGGCGCTCATCGGATTGCGCCTCTGTCTCACGGTTGAAAAAATCCGGCTGTCGTTCTCGCGGCGCTCCATTCGCCTTCGATACACCTTTTACCGCTTCCTCACGGTCGCGGCTCCATTAGCAGCATCAAGCACTGACGGAGCCGTGACCGTAAGGGAGCGGTAAAAGGTGCCGGCTATTCGAGTGGGCGGATTGCCGTGTTCGAGAAGAGAATGATTTGGCGTTCATCGGCGGCCAATAATGTTTCGCTCTCTTATTTGACGGACACGGCTTTCACTAACTCGATGTAGTCCAATGCCGCGGGTTCTCCGTTGTTCGGCGTTCCTTCGATTCGGATCTCATCTCCCGGGCGGAGTGCGATTCCGGAGATTTCGCGGCGGGTGGAGGATGTGGAATCCGGCCGGAAGGTGCGGGGCAATTCCAGGTCCGCGGCCCATTCGTCCAGCGGTTGCTTGTTGAGAAAGACCCGGTAGTGCGAGACTCCGTTGTTCTGGTCGAAGTACTCTACGCGTAGGTTGTACCAGCCGGGCTCGCCTGAGAATTTGGTAACTGCGGAGCATGCGGCGCCGTTCGGGCAGCCGACCGCTTTGCCGCCGGAAGCATCTTCGTACGGCGTGACATCGCGGACGGTGTAGCCCTGGAGTGTCATGGCTTCGGCCTCTGTCCGTCCCGGATAGTTGCCGACGCGGCCCTTGGCGTCGGGAATGTGGCTGGCGCGCTCGAACCATGTATTGACGGCGTCGCGCCAGACTTCCGCCTGCCCGGCCTGATATTGAAGCTGTGCCAGCACCTGGTTGTAGCGCTGCTCGTCGACGAGACCGCGCAGCGTTTTCCATTGATTGACGTATTGCTCCACCTCCGCCGCGCCCGCGTAATGCGAATCGTAGATGTACTGGATGACGGTTTTGCCGGAACGGAGATGATACGTGTACGGAACGTGATGGAGGAAGAGCAGTAGATCGTCGGGGCAGGTCTCGAGCGATTCATACACGTGAGCGACGGCCGGCCTGTATTGCTGGATGTAGCCGGTGCCCGCGGACGTGCGGTCCATGCCGACGCCTTTGTCATCGGCGCGATGCCACTGCCCCCAGCCGTTGCGCTCGGAGGCTTCGACGTTCACGCCGAAGTGATTGCCGGTGATGTCGGTGAGGGTCTGCAGGCCGAGCGGTCCGGTGTACTGCTCGTACGTGTGCCAGGAGGTGAGCTGAATGGAGTCGATCGTCTCATTCACCTTGAGGTCGGGGCCAAAGGTCTGGCGCGTCCATTCGTCGACGATCTGGCGAGCGCTGAGGTCGGGATCCCACGCGAGGCGGCCATAGCCGTACAGGTTCGCTTGCGACAGTTGATTGCCGGACCAGCTCTCGCTGAGCCCGATATTCGCGACTCCGACGAAGCCGCCGAGCGGGCGGTGGAACGTCTTGCCGGCGACGAGCGCCTTGACCGGCGTGGCGGCGCCGGCGCTCGCGTGCATGTCGAAATCCAGCGTCGCTTTCCACATGGGCACCAGGAAGACGTCGTGCCGCGATTGGCCGAAATATTCCTGTGTGACTTGCAGCTCGATCGCCTGATTGGTTTTCTCCAGCGCGCCGAAGAGCGGGGATGCGGGCTCGCGCACCTGGAAATCGATGGGGCCATGTTTGATCTGGATGACGACATTGTCGTCGAATTTGCCATCGAGCGGCTGGAAGTTGTCGTAGGACGCGCGGGCGCGGTCGTTCTTCAGGTTACGCCAGTCCATGTGGTGGTCGTAGACGAAGCCGCGGTAGAGCAGAATGCCGCCGTGCGGCTTGAGCGCGCGCGCCACTACATTGGCGGCATCGGCGTGCGAACGGCCGTATGTGGAAGGGCCTACGCGACCCTCCGAATCGGCTTTTAGAACTACGCCGCCGAGATCGGGCACGGCCGCGTAGAGCGCGTCGAAGGTGGACTTCCACCAGGCGGCGACCTTCTCATCGAGCGGATCGAATGTGTCGAGCCCACCGACGGATTTCGGGCTGCCGAAATCGATGGCAATCACGGTGCGTACGCCCCACGGACGGAATGCGGCGGCGATGCGCGCGATCTGCGGAATCATTTCCGGGGATAGGATTTTCGGGTTGGCGTTGACGTTGTTGATGGAGCAGCCATTGATTCCGAGCGACGCCAGCAGGCGTCCGTAATCGCTCACGCGCGAGAGATCTTCGCGGACCTTCTGGTTTTCCCAGAAAATGGACCGGCCGCCGTAGCCGCGTTCGATGCTGCCGTCGAGATTGTCCCACTGATTGACCCAGCGCAGCGGCGCGTACGGCGAGCTCTTTTCATCGAGCGCGGCGATGGATTGCGGCTGCGCGAGTTTCCGCAAGAAGGCGGCGGAGCCGTAAAGCAGACCACGCGAGTCCGGGGCCGCGATGACGATGTAGTGCGCGTTTCCGGAGAGCACGGTCTTCAGCAGATAGCCTTCCGGCGCCACGTCAGCGCGCACGTGGAAGGGCGCGGCGGCTTTCGCAAGCTGGTCAAAGGTGCCGATCACGATGGCGCCTTCGCGCGGAATGACGGAGTCCTCCCGCAGGGTGCGCCCCAGCATTCCGTGAATGCCGCGGATCAGTTCGGCGCGCGCACTGGTCGCCACCGGCGAATCGTCGAGCAGCACAACGGCGGCGGGCACTTCGACGCGCGCGCGATCCAGCGGGACGCCTTGCAACGCCGCGTATCTGAGCCACGCATCGTAGCCGGTTTCGCCGTGCAGGGCGCCGCAGCATATGCCGAGCAGGATCAGAGGAAGTTTCGACATGGGACGGGTTCTCCTTAAGAATTGACTCCGGAAGCCAGATAGCCTCCATCAACTGCGATGCACTGGCCGGTGAGGAAGCTGGCCGCATCGGACGCGAGCATAACTGCAATTCCGACCAGTTCTTCCGGCCTTCCGAAACGGCGCATGGGAGTGCGCATCAGGATCTCCTGGCCGCGCGCCGTGTTCATTACCAGGTGACCGTTGAGCTCGGTGGGGAAGACGCCGGGCGCGATCGCATTGACCGAGATTCCCTCTTCCGCCCACTCGCACGCGAGACTGCGGGTGAGCGAAAGGGTTGCTGTTTTCGCGGCGCAGTATGCCGCCACCTGATGAAACGAGAGAAACGAGCCGAGCGACGCAATGTTGATGATGCGGCCATGCCCGCTCGCGGCGAGCGCGTCGTGGAAGGCCTGGCATGCGCGCAGCACGCCGGTGAGGTTCGTATCCAGCAGGCCGGACCACTTTTCGTCGGTGACGTTGAGGGTCGGCTCCTTGAAGGTATATCCCGCGGCGTTGATCAGGATATCGACGCCGCCCAGCCCGGCGACGACTGCGCTACACAGCTCGTCTAACGATTTGCGGTCGCGCGCATCGGACGTTTTGCGAAGCGTCCGCCGCCCGGCGGCTTCGATTTCCGCGGCAGTTTCGGATAGCTCGGCGATGCGTCTTCCGGAGGGCACCACGTGGGCGCCATGCCCGGCGAGCCCGAGAGCCAGCGCGCGGCCGAGTCCCGTGGTTCCACCAATGACCACGGCGACGCGGTCGCGAATGCAGAGGCTGTCACTCATAGCTGAGATAAACTGCGCCGGCTTCGACGGCGATTTCCACGCCGGCCGCCTGGGCTGCTTCGCGCAGGGCGGCGTCGAGCATGGCGACGGGGTCAGGCCCGAATTGCAGGCGGCGCATGAGTCCTTCGCCTTTGCGCGTTCCAGCCGCGAAGACCACCTTGAGGCCGCGGCGCTTGCAGCGCACGGCGGTGCCGTCTTCCAGCTTGGTGTTCATCGGCTTGAGGAACGCGTCCACGTAATGTACGCCGATTCCCGATTTATCCGCCGTGAACTCAGGCAGCTTTTGGCCGATGGCCGGATCGATGTCGCAGAGCTTGGTTTTCATGAAGGTATTCCGTAGGTATCCATGGCGCGGCGAAACGCGCGGATGTGGTCTGGCGTGCTGCCGCAGCATGCGCCGACGATGCCGGCGCCCGCATCGAGCAGCGGCGCGACGCCTCTTGCCATATCGTCCGGCAACTCGTCGTAAACCACTTTCATGTTCACGAGCTTGGGCTGGCCGGCGTTCGGCTGCACCATCACCGGGAGCTTCGTAGTGTTGCGGTATCGCGTGACGGCCTGGCGGGCGCGCTCCATATCCATGCCGGTTCCGCAGTTGAGAGCGACGATATTGACGCCGTTCTCTTCCATGAAGCTCGCCGCGTGCTCGGGGTCTATGCCCATCATGGTGCGGAACGTGGAACCATCGAGCGTCACGTCATAGGCAAGAGAACCGATGATGCACGGTGCGCCCGCTTTTTTGGCGGCGCAGATTCCGAGCCCGAGCTCTTCGAGGGAGGTTTGAGTTTCGATGATGATGGCATCGGCTCCGGCGGACATGAGGGCTTGTGCCTGTTCGGCGAAGGCGTCACGGACATCTTCCTCTTTAAAATCGCCAAAGGGCTCCATGAGGCCGCCAAACGGGCCGATATCCCCGATCACATAACCGGGCTTGCCGGCGAATGCTTCGCGCGCGATTTCGACAGCGGCACGGTTGACCTCCGCGACCTTGCCCGCGTTGCCGTGGCGATTGAGCATGATGCGCGAGCCGCCGAAAGTGTTGGTGAGCAGGCAATCCGACCCTGCCTCCACATAGCGGCGCTGAATCCCGAGAACCTTTTCCGGATGTGTCAGGTTCCACGCCTCTCCGCAACCGCCCTGTTCCAGTCCGGCGAACATGAGCTGCGTGCCCATGGCGCCATCGCCAAGCAGCGGATGTTCGAGAATGGCCTCCAGCAAGGGCTGTTTCATAGTTTTCCGTTCTTGTGCAATGCGTAGTGGATGGTCTCGAGCACCAGTCCCCACTTGTGCTGGCGGCTGCCGGCATCGCAGTAGCAGCCGGCGGGACTCGCCGGGCGGCGCCACGTGAGTACCTCATGCAGCGGCCTGCCGGAAAGCGGCTTTTCCGATTCGATGGAGGCCATCAGCGCATCGGGCGCGGCGATGTACTGGCACATGGAGCGATGTCCCTCATCGTTCGGCGCCGGCCCGCACTGCTGGTCGAGCAGCGGGTAGCCACTCTCGCGCGGTCCGAGTGTCACCAGATAATCGAACGCCAGCGGACGGCCCATGTTGCTGCAAGTGGTCCCGTCGAAGCGAAAGCGCGCGATCACCGTGCCATCGGGGCGCGACTCGAGCGTGAGACGTTGCGCTGCCCAGCGTTCCAGGGCTCGCGGATTGACGTTGTAAGCGACCGGTTCCGGCGCAGGCGCTGCAATCGTGCGCCGGTAAGGCGCGCGCCGGAAGCGGCACGGTTGAAAGGTGCAGTTGGTGCAGGGCACGCCGCCCGTGAGGCGGTGTAGCGAATTGGCGTCGCGCGTGATGCCGAAGAGGACGAGCTGCGATTTTGTCGGGCGAAGCGCGCCGGAATCGAGCGCTTCCAGCGGACCGGGGAGCCGGTCGCCCGAAAGTGAGAGCAGGCGCGGCTGTTCGGCGACATCCCAGCCGGTGTAGCCGGGAGAGTAATGCGGCAGCACCGCCATGCCGTGACTTTCGGCCCACGCGCAGAGTCGCGCGCCGAGGTTGGTAACCAGATGCTCGGTCACTGCCGCGGCATAGGTTTCGAGAAAGAAGTACTCGTCCGGTTTCTCTTCGTTCCAGAGTTGTTTGGCGTGCTGCTCGGCTTCCGGTCCGGCGCTCGCCGCCGCCCAGACGGCGCCTTCCGCTTCTCCTTCCCCGAAGGTCTGGCGCAAGCGGCCGCTGTGGAAAGCCTGTCCTTCGATGCGCACGGCTTCACCGGCGATTTCGACGCCCGCGGTTTCCCGCGCGTACACCCACGGCCGCGCGTTTTCGTTGTACCACTGGCGAGCCCACGCGGCGAGCTCGGCGGCGCGGCCGGAGATTTCGTAATTGCGCGGATAGCCGAGTAGCCGCAAGTACTCGCTCTCGGGCACCTGCACATCGGGCTGTGTATCGGCGAATTCGATCATACGGCCGCCCGTTCCGAGGCAGGCAGACTCTGAAATTGGCAGCCATCCACGAAGAAGTCGAAAAAGCGCGGGTGCGTTTCCAGGCGGCAGTGCTCGACGCGCAGCACGAGCTCTTCCAGTTCGCGGCGCTTGGCCTCGGAAACAAGCGCGATGGTCGCGCCTTCAATCGCTGCGTTGCCCACTTGCACGATGCGGTTCTTCGGAATCTCGGGGATCAAACCGATGCGCATGGCGGCGTCCACGTCCAGATGCCTGCCGAAGCCGCCCGCGAGGTAGAAGACGTCGATATCGCCGAAGCTGACGCCGTAATTGCTGATCACGGTTTCCAGACCCGCGGCATTCGCGCCCTTCGCTTGAGCGAGTTCGTTGACGTCGCTTTCGAGGAAATAGACGTTGTTGGCGGCGTCCAGCGTGATGCGGTCCGGGCCGTCTTCGAAACGTCCGCGCTCGTTCATGCGGCCCGTGCGCATGAGCTCGCTGAGCAGAGATACCAGTCCCGAACCGCAGATTCCCGCGGGTGCGCCACCGCCGATGGTTTCGAGGTGGAAATCGCCGGCATCGTCAATCTGCACGCGCGCGATTGCGCCATCCAGCGCGGGCATGCCGCAGGCGATCGCGCCGCCTTCGAATGCCGGCCCGGCGGGGCAGGACGCCGCCAGGATGCGATGACGATTGCCGAGGATCAGCTCGGTATTGGTGCCGATGTCCATCACCGCGACGAGTCGTTCTTCATGCGCCAGGTCAATGGCGAGCATGCAGGCAGCGGCGTCCGCGCCCACGTGGCCGCTGACGATTGGGCCTCCATAAACCGCGGCCTGCGGATGAATCGGCAGGAGGCAGCGGCGGCCGGTTTCGAGCAGGCTGGTGCCGGCGCGCTTGCCTTCGGCCATCTCGATTTCGGTGATCGAGCGGTACGGGTTCTGCCCTATGGAGTAGACATTCTGGCGGAAGAAGATGTCGCGCATGGTGGAGTTGCCGACCACCACCATTTCGCGGATCTCCAACGGATCGATGGGAAACTCCTGGATGGCGTGCGTGAGATAGCCGGCGAGCGTGCGCCGCAGCAGTTTGCCGGGATGGTTCGTATCGTAGAAAATGCGCGCCATCACGTCAGACCCCGCGAAGCGCTGCGGATTCTCGAACGAAGCATCGGCGGCGATGCTGCCGGTCTGAAGATCGATCAAGCGCAGGACCACCGTGGTGGTGCCGAGGTCCAATGCGATGCCGTAGCCCGGCCGCGAATTGGCGCTCAGTTCCGACGGAGGCAGGCCGACGGCGCACTGCTCGATGCGCATGTGGCCGCGGCGCATCGTGTGGCAGCGGATTGCGCCATCGCCCAGAACCATCGTCTGGCACGAAAGACGGAAGGGGCCGCTCAGGTGGCGTTCGTATTCGCCGGGCGCGGAAAGCGACTCCAACCCCTCGGCGACTTCCACCACGCACTCCTTGCACTTGCCCTGTTTATTGCAGGACGTAGGCACGCGGACGCCGAGCCGCTCGGCGCAGTCGAATAGCGACGTGCCGGGCGCGGCATCGGCGGTGAGGCCGTTGATGGTGACGGTGGCTGCCATTTTCGTGAGCTACCAGGCCGCCTCCGATTCGAGTTCCGATTTCACGGCTTCGGCGATCTCTTGTGCGGACCCGTCGCGCTCCCGGTCTTCGCTCCATCTCCACTGCGCGAGGTAATCGTCCGAACCCTGCAGGTTGCGCCTGGCGGCGAGTGCGTCAATCCGTTCCTGGAAGCGATCGTCGAGAGGCAGGGTCACCTCGTCGAAGCCGTCATCAGCCTTGATCTGCGACGGCACTTCCTGCCAGTACAGAATTTTGTAGGTCGCCATATTGCTCGTTCTTCTCCCGTGCCAGGCGCAGAAACAACTCCACTGCGGCTGACGCGTTCGCGCCGTAGCCATCGGCGCCAATCTCGTCGGCGAACATCTCGCTGATCGGCGCTCCTCCCACCGCCATTTTGATTTGTTCGCGTCCGGCGGCGCGAAAACCGTCGATCACGGTCTTCATGTAAGTCATGGTGGTGGTCAGCAGGGCGCTCATGCCGATAATATCCGGCTTGCACTTGTCCGCCGCGGCCATGAATTTTTCGACGCTCTGATCCACGCCGATATCAGTTACTTCGAAGCCCGCGCCTTCAGCCATCATGCAGACCAGGTTCTTGCCGATATCGTGCAGGTCGCCGCGAACGGTCCCCATCAGCAGCACGCCGGCGGGCCTGGAGCCGCTATCTTTCGCGCTGAGGAGCGGCTTTAGCACCGCCATACCCGCTTTCATGGCGCGCGCGGCGATGAGCACTTCCGGCACGTACAGCACGTTGTGCTTGAAATCCTCTCCCACTACGCTCATGCCCGCGATCAGGCCATCGTTCAGAATCTCCTGCGCCGTCCTGCCTTCGGCGAGCGCATCTTTCGTCATCTGCTCGACTTTGGCGGCATTGCCCTCATAGAGGTACTGATTCATCAACGCGTAATCAACCATTCCGCGCCCCTTGAACGGCGACGCGGCCGCCGTTGAACTGCTTGAGAGCGCTCAGCATGGCGACAATGTTCTCGCGCGGCATGCCGGGGCTGACACCGCCGCCGACCGAGAGGATAACGCCTTCCCCGCCGGCTCCTTCGAGCACATCGACCGTGGCTTCTTCCACCTCTTCCGGGGTGCCTCGGACAGCGATTTCGAGCGGGTTCACATTGCCCATGAGGCACATGCGCTTGCCGACGCGCTGCTTCACTTCGCGGATGTCCTTCTGCTTGCCCCAGTTGAGTACGTTGAAGCCAGTGTCGGGAAGGTGATCGAGGCAGGCATCGACTTCGGCATCGTTGTGGTAGACCTTCACCCAGTCGTCCGGAAAAGCGTCGCAGATGCGCTTCAGGTACGGGTGCGCGAATTCGAGGTAATGCTCCTCATTGATGAAGCCGACGATGTCGTCGAGGATGAAGATGCTCTCCACCGTGTCGCCCATGGCTTTGTGCTGCGCCTTCAACCAATCGATGATCACGCGCGTGCAGAGGTCGATGAGCTTGTGCGCGCCTTCGGGGTTCTCCACCAAATCGATCATCAAATGCGTGGTGCCGCGGACGAAGCCCGCCGTGCACAGCGGGCCGCGCGAGGTGACCATCGGGAGAATGTAGCCGGCATCCAGGATACGCTGCCGCTGCATCTTGATGCGGTGCAGGGTCAAAGCGGCGAAAGCATCGGCCTCCACTTCGTATTCGGGGAACTGCTCGATATCTTCCAGGCGATAGAGCGTGTGGTATTCGCTGGGAGTGTTGTCCTGCCAGAACTTGATTTTCGCGCCCAGCACGGAGGGTTCGGCGGCCATGCCGTATTCCATCCACCACGAGGGGACGAAAATGATGTCCGGGTACTCCTGCATGACCTTCAGATTCGCCTGGAACCAAACTTCGGGATCCAGATAGTAATCGAGGTGCTTGATCCCGAGGTATCCCGGCATCCAAGGGCTGTCGATAATCAGCGCCATGGGCACCGCGTCCAGCTTCTCCAGCCGCGCGGCGCGTTTAAACGTCTCCCACTGTTGCGGTAGCATGATGGCCCCTTACTTATTCTTCCTTATTTTCTAATCCGGAACTGGCGCCGGCCGGCTTTCATTCGGGTCTGCCCAGCGGTCGTTGGGAATAATCGGCGTCCAACCCGGCCGCCCTGGATCCTGGTCGTATGGATATCCGCCCAGCCGGCGATACAGCTCGTTATATTTTCGAACTTTTTCGCGATCCAGTTTGATACCCAGCCCGGGACCCTCGGGTACGCGAATGGCGCCGCCCTCGTAACGCATGAGCCCGCCTTCGATCACGTCGTCGGCGAGGTGATGGTAATGGGCATCGGCGGCGAACGAAAGGTTGGGAATCACAGCGCCGAGATGCAGCATGGTCGCCAGTTGTATGCCGAGTTCGCCGGAGGAGTGCACCGCGACTCCGAGCTGAAACGTCTCGCAAATGGCCGCAGCCTTGATGCAGGCGCGGATTCCGCCCCAGAAGGTAGTGTCCAGCAGGATGACATCGACGGCGGTGTTCAGCGCATTTGCCGCGAGCTGTTCGAAATTCACCACTACGGTGTTCGTGGCCAACGGGACGCGCACCATTTCGCGAGTGCGGCGCATGCCGTTCAGCCCGTAGACGGGATCTTCGAGATAGTCGTTGCGCAGGCCTTCAATCGCCTGGCCGAAGCGAATGGCCTGCTCGGTGGACCAGACGGCGTTCGGGTCGAAGCGCAGCGAATCGCCTGGAAAAGCCGCGGCGACGGCGCGGTAGACTTCCAGTTCGTAGTCCGGATGAAAAACGCCCGCCTTCAGCTTGTGGGTGGTGAAGCCGAAACGCTGCTTGAGCGAAGCGATATGCTCAATCACCTGGTCGATGGTGCGGACTTCGCCCTCGCCGGTGCGCTGGCAGGGATAGCGGAAGAAGGAGTAAGTGGCGAAACGGACGGAATCGCGCAAGCGGCCGCCCAAAATCTCGCTGACGGGGACGTTCCACGCCTGGCCGAGAATGTCCAGGCAGGCGAATTCCAACGCGGCCAGCAGCTGAGTCCGGTTGTTGTATAACGATGCGGTCGGGTTAGCGATCAGGAACCGCATTTCCTCGAGTTTCGCGGGGTCGCGGCCGACCAGGTAGGTCTTCAGGGCTCGAATGGCGGCTTCCGCGGATTCTCCGCCTCCGCCCATCTCCCCTAGCCCGACAAGTCCGTTATCCGCTTCAACTTCGACGATTGTGCGCACGAACCGGCCCCAGTGGCAACCGTTCGCGTGACGCAACGGCGCCTCCAGCGGCACGGTCACCGTAGTGGCCCGAATGTCCCGGATGCGCATATTTAGTTTTACCTTACAACAAAGTCGGTTGCAACAACAGAATCGGCCTTGTTGTTCGGTATTCGCCGGCCGTGAAGCCGGTCCAAATGCGCGGACCGCGGACGCTGCCGCGACGGCGGCGCCTCCGTTTAAAAGCGCAGATAGCCTGCGACCACGAGGTATCGCGGCGTGGATTGCGTTCCGCTGATCACCGCGAAGCCGTTGTAGTTCGTCGTGCCGTTCGCTCCCGCCACCCAGCAGCAGCTTCCGCCGGGGTTTGAGAAGACCACGGTGTTGGTCAGGTTGTACGCCTCGCCCTGTAATTGGAACTTGATCTTCCCTTCCTTGAACGGGAAGACGCGCGAGATGTTTGCGTTCATCTGGAACAGACCCGGTCCGAACAGTCCGCCGACATAGTGTCCCGTGGAGCCGAGCACGCCCGCGGGCGGATTCGCGAATGCAGAACCGTCATAGTAGGGGTGGCTCTGATCGTGGCCGCCAAGAATCTGGACGGTGGGGCTGATCTGGTTCGCGCTGTTGCCCTGCCCGCCCGCGTTGATGTTGGATGTAGTGCCGACGCCGAACGGCAGACCGCTTTCACGGGCGACCGTCCCGGCCAATTGCCAGTTGCCCACAACCCAGGACGCGAGTCCGTGATTGAGCCACGTGTGTCCTTTGCCAAACGGCAACTGGTAGACGTAGTAGAACTGGAAATTGTGCGGACGGTCAAAGCCGGCGATCTGCTTGTCCAGCGTGAACGAAACCGGGTAAGTGCGCCACAGGCTGGCGTCGCCGTTGTCGCCGTTGGCGTTGTTAATGGCTTTCGAGAAGGTATAACTCAAGCCGATGATAGAGGCGGCTATGCGCTTTCTTACGGAAGCCTGCAAGCTGTTGTAAGTCATATCGCCGAACGGCTCCACCATGTTGAGATCGCTGGTGACGAACGGCTGTAAGATGCGGCCCACATTGCCGGTGCCGGGCGCCGATCCGTTGATGTTGACATTCATCTGCGTGTGGACGCCGTGAGTGCCTACGTAGCCGACCTGCGCTACAAGGCTGGGCGAGAACTCATGCTGAGCGGTGAAGTTCCAGGTCTGGTAGTAGCCGCGGTCGTAATCGGCGGGGAACGTGACGGTGCTGACGCTGGGCAGATACGTGGTCGGCGATGCCGTAGTGGAGGGCTTAATGGTCCCGACTGTGATATCGGGGAAAGTGGGAAGCGGAATTCCGTCTTTCAGGTTGACCTGAGTCGCGCCATCGGAGTTCGGCACGCCTGCATAACTGATGAACTGATAACTCTTCGGCGGCGCATAAACCTGATTGACGATCGCCGGGTACTGGTTCCGCTGATTGCGCATGTTGTCGGGATCCACGCTGATGCCGTAGCCGGTGCGGATCACCGTTTTCTGAGTGAGGCGGTAGGCCACGCCGATGCGCGGGCCAAAGCCTTTCTTGCTCGCTGAGGCGCCGGTATCCCAGGGCACACCATTTTCGCCGCCGACCAATATAAATTCCGTGGCCGGATCGAAGCGGACCGCGCCGTAGTGGTCATGCGAATAGATGGGATAGTATTCCCAGCGCAGGCCGTAGTCGATCGTCAGCTTAGGCGAGATCTGCCATAAGTCGCGCACGTACATTGACCAGGTGGAGAAGCGCAGGGCGATTGGATTCGTAACTTGCGTGACCTTGCCGGTTTGCGAGGGGAAGCCGAGGAGGAACTGCGCCCAGGAGTTCGCTGGAGCCGAGGGAAGCGTACTGCCGGGCGCGACGGTGTTGGGCGCCGCTCCGCCGTTCAGAGACGTCAGAGTGCCATCGAAGCCGAATGTTCCGCGAGCCGTACCGAACGTGCCGCCCTGGGGTTGGAAGTGATTGAGCGCGAAATGATCGTATTCGAAGCCGGCGCGAATGCTGTGCGAACCTTTGATCTTCGTGACGTTGAGATTGGTGGTGTACTGGTTATCGCGGAACTGGAACGGGCTGCCCGTGCTGGTGTTGCCGATGTTCGCGATGCCGGCAACCTGGAAGCCGGGAATGCCGAGATAGTTGAAGCCCGGGCCATTGGTGCCCGGGATGTGGAGGACGTCCGTGCCGAAGGCGCCATCCTGCGGATCGCCGTTCGCGCCGATGTTCTGCCGGGTATAACCGACGTTGCCGTCGATCAACATTGTTGGAGAAAGCGAGTAGGTGAAGCCCGCGGCCGGGATCTGAACGCGCCCTCCGGCGTGGCCAGGGTTGCCGCCGTTGAACGCGTCGCCACCTGCCGGTCCGAGCACCAGCGGGGCAACAATGTCCATCGGCGAAATGCTATAGCGGCCCCAGAGCATTACTTTCTCAGTGGCGTTGTAATTCACCTTCCAGTCGTAGCGATCCACGCTGTAAGTAGTGGCGCCGTAGGCATCGTAATTCGTGAAGTAGCTGTCAGGCCGGGTGAGCGCGGGCAACAGCGCTGTGAGTGTCGCCGCCGCGGGAGCGATGCGGTTGGACGGAATTTGGTTGTTGAGGAATGGGGTGCGGCCGGTGCCGTCCGGGTTGCCGGTCAACGGGTCGTAGATGACCACGCCTGTGGCACTGAAATCGCCGGTGCGCATGGCCGCGGTCGGCAGTGTGAGGTTGGGGGCCGCGGCGAACTGGTTCTGTTTGGTGCCTTCATACGACATAAACCAGAACAGCTTGTCTTTACCGTGAACAACTTTTGGAATCCACACGGGTCCGCCGATGGTGAAGCCGTACTGATTCAAGATGTTCTTGGCGAGCCTTCCGGGATGGGAGAAGTAGTTGTTGACGGCATCGAAATCCTGGTTGGTGTTGCGTTCGAATAGCGACCCGTGTAACTGGTTCGTGCCGGTTTTGATTCCGACGTTGATCGCCGCGCCGCCGGCCATTCCCTGTTCCGCATCATAGGCATTCGTGCTTACCGCGACAGTCTGTATGGCTTCCGGCGAGGGCACGTAGCCGACATTCACGGGAAGCCAGGGGTATGCGTCGAGCGCACCGTCCAGCCGCGTGACGTTGGCCTGCGATGAGACACCGTTCTGGAAGACGGTAATGGCGCGCTGCGGATTGCCTGCCGCGGAATTCGCTTCGCCCGTGCCGGCGGTAGTTGCCGATCCGGGCTGCAACAGCAGCAGCGATTGGAAGTTCTTGCCTTCCGTGCCGTTATAGGGGAGTTCCTCGACTTCGGTAGTCGAAATCTCCGTGTGGACGTCGCCCTTATCGGTTTGCAGCACCACTGCGTCGGCGGTGACTTCGACCGACTCTGTCGCGGATGCGATCTGCAGCGCTACGTCAACGCGGCGGACATCATTGGCTTGTACCTGTACGTTGGTTTCGGAGAAGGTCCGGAAGGATGTCGCAGTAACCGTAAGGCGATAGAGGCCGGGTTGCAGGTCGTTAAACCGGTAAAGGCCGCGTTCATCCGTGGTGGCCTGATACTTCGCGTTTGTCGCGAGGTTGACCGCTTCCACTTTGACGTTGGGAACTGCGGCGCCGGCGGGATCGACGACATTTCCGGTGAGCGTCCCGTAAAGAACTTGCGCGCGGCTGATACCGGCAACCGAGGCGATCGCAACCAGGCTCAGATAACAGGCAAAAAGCAAACGGCGGATTGAGTGAAACACAGGGTTCCCCTTTCTCTGTGACAGCTCAAGAAACGCGAGACTTAGTTTTCTTCTCGAACTATATGGTCACTTCGAGATGAAGTCAATCGCGAATACCGCCGCGGGTGTCTTACAGCTTACTTAATTACATTTATTACGGCGTTGAAGGCCGGTTTTGGTTTGCCGGCACGATCGAAGAGTAGGGGATAACTGGTACGTCCGCGAACCGGCCAGTTATTCAGCCACGAATCGGCATCTGTAACTCCCCAGAAGGTGATGCGCGTGATGGAGGCGCGATGCTTCAGGAAGATACCGAAGAGATCCGCATAGCGCTTGGCGAGCGCTTGCTGCATACTGTCCGGAAGTCCCTCGGCGTACGGATTGGAATTGGCCTGGGCTGCGGCGCGCGTAGCAACATCCGCGCCGTTCTGATTGGTGGCGCGCGGTAGCACGTCGATATCAAGCTCTGTGATGTTCACCTTCACGCCGAGAGGCTCAAAGGCCGCGATGGTGGCATCTTCCTGCGCAAGAGTGGGGAAGTCCATGTGATTGTGGTCCTGCAACCCGACTGCGGTTACAGGGATTCCCTCAGCTTTGAGCTTGCGAATGAGCTCGACGGCGCCTTTGCGCTTGGCTTCGTTTTCGAGCGAATAATCGTTGTAGTAGAGTTCGGCCGCCGGGTCGGCTTCGTGGGCGAACTGGAACGCCTTGGCGATGAAATCCTCGCCAATGATTTTCAGCCACGGCGATTGCCGCAGTGTGCCGTCTTCGTTGAGCGCCTCATTGACTACGTCCCATCCGCCGATGCGCCCTTTGTAGCGGCCCATTACGGTGCGGATATGGTCGTGCATGCGTTCGAGTAGCGGATCGCGCGTGAGCGGCGCGCCCTTGTCGTCCTCAAATACCCAGCGCGGCACCTGGCTATGCCAAACCAGACAGTGGCCGATGATGAACATGTGGTTTCGCTCGCCGAAAGCGACGTAGCGGTCCGACGCCTCGAAAGCATACGTGCCGGGGCGCGGATGCACGGATTCCCACTTCAGAACATTTTCCGGCGAGATGGTGTTGAACTGCGCTTTGATGATCGCATCGCCGCGCTCATCGCGGTCTTCATCCTGAGCGGTGTTGACGGCCGCGCCGATCCGGAAAATACCCTTATACGCATCCTTCAGCGAGGTTTGCGCGGGAAGGGCCGCGACGATGGCGAGCGCGGTGGCGGAGAGCCGGAGTGTGGAAGTGCGGAATGACATTCGATACCTCGCTTAGGCCTGAGCGAACTTCTTGCGGCGCTCGGCCAGTACGTCTTGGATTTCAATATTCAGATTCTTGCCGATCGGGTAGACGATCAGGCACGCGATCACGATCAGGAAGAGAATCGCCGGGAAGATGCTGATGTTCATGCGGATGCCGTTCAGCGCTTCGGGCGTCTGCACGGCGTTGGGCCGGTAGCCGAACCCGGAGAGCAGCCATCCGGCGATGGCGCCGCCCAGGCTCAGTCCGGTTTTCAGGCCGAAGAGGATGGTGGCGTAGATGATGCCTGTGGCTCGCCGTCCCGTCTTCCATTCGGCAAAATCCACCACGTCCGCGAACATGGCCCAAATGAGCGGAATGGTCGGCGCGTAAGTCAGGGCGCGCAGGTATTCCAGCAGAAACATCGTGCCGACGGACTCGGGCGGCAGCAGCACAAAGAGAGCCATGAATACGGTGGTGGTGCTGAAACCGGCGATGGCCACGGCTTTCTTGCCGAATCGCGCGGAAAGCGCCGTGGAACAGAGCACGCCGATCACGGTCACGAACTGGCTGGTGATGTTCAGCAATCCGAAGCCGACCGATGCGACGTTGCTCTTGCTGGGATCCACGATGAGGCCGAAGGTGTCCAGAAGCGAATGCCATACGCCGCTGCCGGCGGCGCTCGCGAGCCCGATGCTCTGCAGCAGATCGTAGAGCTTGCCTGGGTTGACGTAATACTGAAAGTAGTAAAACATCGTCCCGCCGCGCAGGGCGAGCATCGCGAAATGCGCGAGGGTGAGGATGAACATCGCCTTCCACGGGCGGTTGGCGAGCAGGCCCCGGAAGTCCTCGCGAGGAGAAGATTTCTGCCGCGGATCGGGCTGAATGCGCTCACGCGTGGCGAGGAAGGTGATGCAGAACAGGACAAGGCAGATCACCGCCCACAGTGCCATCGTCATCTGCCAGCCTTTGGCATTATTGCCGTGACCAAACTTAGCAACCAGAGGCAAGGTGAATCCGCCGACGATCAACTGCGCAATCATCGCCGCGACGAAGCGGTATGAGGAAAGGCTCGTGCGTTCATTGACGTCTCCCGTCATCACGCCGGTCAGAGCCGAGTACGGCGTGTTGTTGGCGGAATACAACGTCATCAGCAGGATGTTGGTCAGGCACGCCCACACCAGGTTGCCTGAAGAGCTCAGGCCAGGGTTGGTGTATGCGAGCACCATGGCGATGCCCCAGGGGACAGCGGTCCAGAGCACCCACGGACGGAATTTGCCCCAGCGTGTGTTCGTGCGGTCGGCGAGCACGCCCATCATGGGATCGAAGAACGCATCCCACAAGCGACCCACCAGCAAAAGACTGCCGGCCGAAGCCGCGGCAACTCCCAACGTGTCCGTATAGAAGTTGAGCTGGAAGAGGATCATCGTCATGAAGACGAAATTGGCGGCGCCGTCTCCCAGGCTGTACCCGGCTTTTTCGGTGAACGATAATTTCTGCGGTTGTGCCATGCGGCTCCCGTTATTTGACGGTGAGGACCAGGGTTTGCAAATCGGAATCGCGCGACGAGTTGCCGATCATGATTTCGAACTCGCCGGGCTCTACCACGTACTCCATCTCGACATTCCAGAAGCCGAGCTGTTCGGGCGTGATCTCAAACTCGACGGTGGTGCGTTGGCCGGCGTCGAGCCAGACGCGACGAAAGCCCTTCAGTTCCTTAATGGGTCGCGTGACGGAGCTGACTCGATCGCGGATGTACATCTGAACCACCTCGCTGCCGGCGCGAGAACCGGTATTCGCAAGGTCGGCGAGAATGCGTGTGCTGCCGTCGCTGCGGATGGACTTCTTCGCCAGTCGAACGTTGGCTATTTCGAAAGTAGTGTAGCTGAGGCCGTAGCCGAACGGATAAAGCGGCGTGACATCATCGAAAAGATAGCCGCGGCGGGCGGTCGGCTTGTAGTTGTAGAACGCGGGCAGGTGACCGGCCGAGCGCGGAATGGTGATCGGCAATTTGCCGCCCGGGTTGAAATCGCCGAACAGAACATCGGCGACGGCCCGGCCCGTTTCCTGTCCGAGATACCAGCACTCGAAAATGGCTGCTGCCTGTTCGATGAGCGGTTGAATGGCCAACGGGCGGCCGTTGAACAGGAAGGCGACGATCGGTTTGCCTGTGCCGGCGAGGGCACGGATCAAATCTTCCTGGCGGCCGATCAGGTCGAGGCTGGGCCTGTCGCCAAGATGCGAGAAGGACCATGCTTCGCGGGACGTGAGTTCGTTTCCACCCAGCGCGAGAACGATCACGTCCGCTTTGCGCGCGATCTTTACGGCTTCCGCAATCTGGCGGCGATCTTCTTCCGGATCGCTCGGGAGTACGGGATCCTCGTACCAGGAGCCGGGCTGGGTGATCTTGCAGCCTTCGCTGTACAGGACCTTCACGCGATCGCTGACCTTCGCCTGAATGCCTTCGAGCACCGTGACGTTGTGTTTCGGCACGCTGCTGTAGCCGCCCCACAGCGGCTTGTGCGCGTTCGGCCCGATCACCGCTATGGTCTTCAGTTTCGCGGGGTCGAGCGGAGCCACGGCGGAATCGTTCTTGAGCAGCGTGATGGTCTCGCGGGCAGCCTCCAGCGCCACCTCGCGATGTTCCGAAGCGCCCACGACGCGCTCGGCTTCTTCGGGATCGACGTAAGGATCCTCGAACAGGCCCATGCGGAATTTCCAGAGCAGCATCGGCGCGACGAGTTCGTCGAGCTGCCTTTCACGGAGGATTCCTTTCTTCACGAGCTCGACCAGGTGAAGATAGCAGTCCGGATCGGGGAGTTCGATGTTGACGCCGGCGTTCACGGCAAGAGCGCAGGCGTCCTTCTTGTCTTTGGCGACCGAGTGGCCGCGGACTTCGGTGCGGTAATTCAGCTCCGCGATGGCGAAGTAATCGGAGACCACGAAACCTTGGAAGCCCCATTCTTTGCGCAGAATATCGCGCAGCAGCCAGCGGTTTGCATGCGAGGGCACGCCATCGATCTCGTTATAGGACGCCATTACACTGATGGCGCCGGCTTTCTGAATCGCTTCTTTGAATGTGAAAAGGAAGGTTTCACGCAAGAGGCGTTCGGAGACATTCACTGGCGCGCAGTTCGTGCCGGATTCCGGTTGCCCGTGGGCGGCGAAATGTTTCAGGGTCGCCATGACACGCGTTTTGTCGCGGAATGTGGCATCGCCCTGAAATCCGCGGACGGCGGCGATTCCCATGCGCGAGACCAGGAACGGATCTTCGCCATAGGTCTCTTCGACGCGTCCCCAGCGCGGCTCGCGCGCGACGTCCACCACGGGAGTAAGCGCCTGGTGCGTGCCGCGCACGCGCGCCTCGAGCGCGGTCATGGCAAAGAGACGCTCGACTAAGCCGGGGTCAAATGTCGCCCCGAGGCCGATCGGTTGCGAAAAGCTGGTTGCGTCGAGAGCGGCGTGGCCGTGCAGGCATTCTTCATGAAACACGACGGGAATTCCGAGGCGGCTGGTCTCCATGAAGAACTTCTGAATGGCGTTGGCGAGTTCCGCGGTCCGGCGCGCATTCAAACCTTTGCCGGCGTCACTGGGACGCCCGACCTGTCCGATACCCCGGCCGTGGCGGAAAGCGGACTTCGCTTTCCCGGCATCGAAGTTGCCGTCGGCGTCCACCAGCGTTTCGGCTTTCTTCTGCCAGACGCACATCATCTGCGCGGCCTTTTCTTCCAGCGTCATGCGCGAAAGCAAGTCTTTGACCCTGCGTTCAGCGGGCAGGGCAGCGTTTTTGTAGGGCGCTGTTTTGGTAGGCATTAGCGAACGTTTCCGATGGCGAAATCAACGATACGGACCTTCAGGACATGGTGCCACATTCCCGGCCGGAAAGAGCAAAAACGTGGCGGCTTCATGACTGCTCTAGTTGAGATGTCCCGCTGCGAAATCGAGAAAGAACGGCCAGTTCGGACCGTCCGTGCGACCGGACGATGCCGGGTGGCCGGCCAACGTGGCGCTGAACAGAGCCGCGAGCGCGCAACAGCGGTACATCGATCTCGTCATAGAGCTCTTTAGTTCGATGATCGTACAAATCTATCACAGTGCACGAAGGCGGTCTACGATTTCCCGCACGCGCGCATTGGGCTTTAATCGAAGGACTGTCTCCAACTCCGAAATTGCCTCCGCACGATGCGCCGGTGTCTGTGCCAGCGCCATCCCGAGATTGAAGTGGTAGTCGGCGGAATCGGGCTGCAGGCGGACAGCCTCGCGGCATTCGGCGATGGCTTCGGGCAGCGTCGCAGGCGTTTGCGATAGCGCATAGCCGAGGTTGTTGTGCGCGGCGGCGGAATCCGGGCGGAGCCGCACCGCGACACGGTATTCGGCGATGGCGTCGTCGCGGCGGCCGATCATAGACAACGCGTTGCCAAGATTGCTGTGCGCGGTAGCGTAATCCGGCTTTGCGCGGATGGAGGCTTCGAATTCCGCAATGGCGTCGGGGAGTTTGCCGGGGAGGGCGGCCAGCGCGCGGCCCAGATTGTTGTGCGCTTCGGCGAAATCAGGCTCGGCCGCAATGGCAGCGCGATACTGCTCAATCGCGTCTGCAAGCCGGCCCGGCATCTGCATGAAGGCATTGCCGAGATCGTTATGCGCTTCGGCGTCCGTTGCATCGATGCGCAATGCCTGTTCGAGTTGCGGGACAGCTTCCGAGACTCGTCCCGCTTGCACGAACGCATTCCCCAGGTTGGTATGCGCGCGTTCGGAATTCGGCGCGAGTCGCACGGCCGTCTGGTATTCGGCGATGGCATCGTTCAACCGGCCGGGCGTTTGCAGCAGGACATTGCCCATGCTGAGGTGCGTCTCCATCACATCGGGCGCGAGCCGCAGAGCTTCCTGTATATGCGCGAGGGCTTCGGCGTGCGCAGCCGGCCTCTCCAGCAGCAGGTTGCCGAGATTATTATGAGCCAGCCAGGCGTCGGGATTGGTGGCGAGCGTGGCGCGATACAACGTCTCTTCGTCGCGATAATGTCCCGCCTGTTGAAAGGTGAGAACGAACAACGCGGCAGCGGCGATCGCGCCCGGCCATATGCCGAATCTCCGCGACGCCGCGGCGAGCGGGATCAGGATCGCCAGAATTGCGAGGTACGCGAAGTGGTCCGCGACAAAGGAATAGCGAAACGGAAAAACGTTGAAGAACCCGAGGGCGGGGAACAGCGTGCCCACGAAAATGACTGCCGCTGCGAATGCGCCGCGCCATCGCCACAGAATGGCCAACGCTGCCAGAGCGGCCGCCGGGAACAGCCATTGCAAAAAACCGCCCGGGTTCAGCGTCCAACGAGGATAGAAGAAGGCAAGGTCCGCCGGCCACACCACCTTTGACGCGTAAAACCATGCGGCGCGTCCGGCGAGCAGGATCCTTTGTGCCGGCGATAGCAGAAATTCCGCTCCCTGCGCGCCGATCAGAGTGCGCTCCACCCAGACAGTCACGATTCCCGCTGCTGCGCCGAGGGCGAAAAACGGGATCAGCGGCTTCCATTCCACTTTCCCGCGACGCCACCACAGCGCCACGAGCAACACGCCCGGCAACACCGCGGTTACCGTCTTGCTCAGCAGCGCCGCTACAAAAAACAGCAGTGCGGCAGAGTAGGCAGCCCGCGCGCGAGACTTCTCGAACCGTAAATACGACAAAGCCGCGGCGAGAAAGAAAACGCCGGAGAGCGTGCTCTTCTGCTCGGAGATCCATGCCACGCTTTCCACGCACATGGGATGCAATGCGAACAGCAGCCCGGCCAGCCACGCGCCCGGTAATTCCAACCGTCGCACGAGTCTCACCACGAGCAGCGCCGCGACGCCGTGCAGCAGCACATTGAGCAAGTGATACCAGAAAACGGAATCGCCCCAGACTGCGTGTTCCAGCCAAAACGCGCTGTGCAGCAGCGGGTAATATTGTTGCGTCGCGCCGGGAACGCTCCAGATGCGCCAGAGGCCTTGGATGCCGCGGAGGTCCGGGCGAGTGACGTGCGCCGCGTCATCCCACAACAGCGCCCCGTGCAGCGCCGGCCAATACGCGACAATCGTCGCAAGTATAATTCCGGCGGCGGGGAGAAGGGATTTCCGTGTGGGCATCGTACAAAAGAAAACGGCGTCCCCCGTTTCGAGGGACGCCGTTTAGGGTAACGCGAGTCGAGCGGGAATTACCAGCGGATATGGCCTTGAACCTGAATGAAGCGGTTCAAGACGGTGGATCCGGAAGTAATCGCGCCGAACGTTGTCGGACCGCTCGTGACGCCGGTGCCGATGCCGCCCAGGAACGAGTGGTTCTCGACGTTGAGGACATCGCCGCGGACCTGGAAGGTCAGCGGGTGGTCCTTAACGGCGAAGCGGAAATCGCGCATCAGGCTGCCGTTGAGCTGGCCCGCGTTGGGATTGCGAAGGCCGTCGAGGAACAGCGGCATGACGCGCGCCTGGTAGGTGCCGGGCTGCATGGCGGTGCGCTTCTCCCAGCCCTGCGTGCAAGGCTGGCCAAGAGGAACAGCGACATCTCCCGGCGCCAGTGCCTGCCCGGGCAGTACGCAGCCGGCCGTGTTGAACCAGTGGCCGAGTGTCGGATCGGAAATTTTGATGTCATTCAAATTTCCGTAATAGAAGGTATTCGGCAGACCGAGGAGGTTGCCTCTCGTCCAGACGTAGTTGCCTGCGATGGTCCACCCACCGACCACCAAGCCAAGCGCCTTATTGTTAGTCAGCCACTGCCGGCCCTTGCCGAACGGCAGATCGTAGACCCACGTTGCGGTAACGCGATCGGGGCTGATGTTGTTGGGCTGCCAAACGGGCGATTGCGGGTTAGCGGGATCGAGCGGATTCCAGCCCTGCAGGAAGCTGTTGGCGACCTTGCTGTTGAAGTGCGTATAGCCGAAGGTGGCGACCAGTCCGCGGCTGAAGCGGTGATTGATGCTGGCGTCGAACTCGTTTTCGCGTTCGTGCCCCAGCGGCATGCCGACCGTGAGGTTGCTCGATGGATAGCGCTTCAACAGGTTGGCCTTCGAAATGGTGGTGCTGGTGAAGAAGCTGCCCACGCTGCTGAGTGCGGAATACAGGGTCGGGTTGCTGGCTTGAAGCGAACTCATGTTGCCGATGTAGAACGGGTTGGCAACGTTGGCGCCCAAATTGGTGTCTTCCAGGCAACCGGCGGCCGTCGCATTGGTGACACCCGACGCGCAGGCAATTGTTGCGCCGCTGGCATTCACGGGACGCGCGTTGCCCGTGAAATAGAAGTTGGAGGGCAGCGCCGACGTGTTCACATTGATGTTCAAGTTGCTCGTGTATGCTCCGGTGTAGCCGAACGAAACCACGTCGTGATGCGTAAGCTGCCGTTCGATGCCCAGGCGCCACCGCTGCATGCGGGGGTGCGAAGAATCGGGGATCGTCCAGCCGGTCGGGCCGTTCGTGAGCGCAAGCAGGCCCATCAGGCCATAGGTGTTGCCCACCGGCGTGTTGATGCGCGTGCCGCCGTTGCTCGGGCGAACCGGGAACGGATCGAGAAGCGGCGAGGTGAACGTTGTGCTCGCGTTGCACCAGTTGCCGCAAGCGCCGCTATTGCCCCACGTAACGCCCTGATTCGTCGTGAAGGTGGTGTTCGTCGAAACCGAATAACCGGTCTGATTGGCTCCGTAAACAAGCGCGTTGACATCGAGCGTATCGTAGTAGATTCCGTAACCGCCGCGAATCACGGTCTTGGAATCGAGCTGATAGCCGAAGCCGACGCGCGGCAGCCACATCAACTGGCTACCCCATGCGCGCGAGGGAGCACCGGGCGTTCCCGCATATAGCGGCCCGCCGGTTACCTGGAAATTGGCCGGCGAAAGCTCGGGCACCTGGCTGGCGGTCTGGGCAGCGAACGCCGCCTGCGCTGGAGCGCTGATCGGCAATTGCGCCGTGGGGTTCCAGCCGGAGATCCAGTCGTTCTGATGGCCTTTCGCGCCGTTCTCCCATTCTGTACGCAGAGAGAGGGTAAGCGTGAATTTCGGCGTTACGCGCCATGTGTCCTGGATAAAGCCGGCCCAGAACTGGTTCGAAACCGTGTAGCTCGCGTTGTCGCTGAGCGATGCGGAAGTGGGCAGGCCCGTCATGAAAGATGCCCAGCTCAAACCGAGCGTGCCCGGCGTGTAATTGCCGTTCGGGCCGGCATCATCGTACTGGCGGAAGTAGGTGTTGCCGAAGCCGTACGTGCCGTCGTTTTGCCCGGCATGATTCACGCGCGTTTGCTGGCGGAAATCGACGCCTGCGCGAAACTGATGGTTGCCGCGGTTGTGATATACGTCGGCGTTGTAGTCGTAGAACCGGTTGTATTGGGGGTTGGGAGTTCCGCCGATGCCGTTGGTCGAGTAGCCGCTCACGTTCATCTGCGGCAGATAGCAGAGGCTTCCGCAGTTCGCGTCCAGGTACGACGGCAGCCCGGCGTCGGACGGTTTGAACTGAAATGCGTAGGGCAGCGTGGTGGTGTACGACAGCCAGTTGCTGACCGCGCCGGAGGCGTGCAGCAGCGTGCTCGGGCTCAAGGTGTAGACGAAGTCGAGGACGCCGTTTTGGTCGTCACGAGTTACGCCAGTGCCGTTCGCGCCGCTGTTGTTATAGCCGGGCACGATGAAGTATGTCCAATCGCTGCGGTACTCCACGAAGTGATTTCGTGTGTAGCGGCCGAAAACGCGCGCCTTGCTGGAGAGGTTCACGTCCATGCGGCCGGACCACTGACCGAAGAGCCAGTTATACGGCGTGGTGACTCCCAGGAAGTCGGCGGTGGGGCAGTTGGAGCTTGGCGAAGGGCAGCCCGCGTTTTGCGCCAGCGTCGGATCGAACCAGTTGTTCGGGTCGGGCCAGTATTTGGTGTAGTTCTTGTACACCGACTGTCCCATGGCGACATATTGTCCGGGGAGAACATTGCCCGGCAGCGGCGTACGAATGTAATGCGAACCGCTGCGGCTGGGGTCCACTTTCACCGAGAAGGGGTCGAAGAGCTGATAGTTCAGACCATCCGAGGTGACCTTCAGAAGGTCGGAGAAGTTGCCGGTCTTGTCAGCGGCGGAGGGTACGACGTGCGCATAGGAGTTGGCGGTCTCCGGCTTCTTATCGTGCTCGCCGTTGTAGTTCAAGCTCCAGAACACCTTGTTGCGAAGATCGAGAACGTGCGGAATGTAGATCGGGCCGGTGGCGTTGAAGCCATAAAGGTTGGAGTGGCCGGAGGGCTGGATTGGCTGACTCAGTGCCGAAGCTGCGCCCGCTGTATTGCCGCTGGCCAGCAGAGAATTGACATTCTTGTAGTACGCCTGCTTCGTATACAGGTTGCTGCCCTGCCAGCGCTGGCTCCAGTAGTTTTCGCTGGCGTCGCCGTGGAAGTCGTTGGCGCCCGATTTCGTCGTCACGGAAATGCCGAGGCCGAGCGAATGGCCGAAGCTGCCGTCGAACGTATTATCGAGGATCTTTACTTCGGAAACGGAACTGACCGAGGGCAGAAGGGACGTGTTCCGGCCATTGCCGTTGGCGAATGCGCCATCGATGGTCCACACGTTGCCGCCCACGCCGGCGCCGCTGTTGTAATCCGAGCCGCCCTGGGTCGAATGCGGACCCAGCAGTTGCGATGCGCTGAACCCGGCGTTCACGCCCGGCGCGAACTGGATCATGCTGGTGATCACGTTGCTCATCACCGGCAAGTCGCGAACGGTGCGGTCATCCAGCACGGTTCCCGTATCGGTGTGGCTCACGTCGATGAGGGGCGCTTCGGCCGTCACAGTCACCGCGTCGGTGGCTGCGCCGATCTGCAACGAGAAGTCGAGCGTGAAGATATCGCCCGACAGGAGTTGCACGCCGTTGCGCACTTCCTTCTTAAAACCTGTTGCTTCCACACTAACAGTGTAGGTGCCGGGCAGCAGCAGGGGCGCCATATACCGCCCCACTTCGCTCGTTTTCAGCGACACGTTACCGTTCGTATCGTTATTAATGATGGTGACAGTGGCGCCTGATACGGTGGCGCCTTGCGGATCTTTGACGGTACCTTGGATGGTACCGCGGTTTTCCTGGGCACCCGCAACAACGGCGAGGCTCAGAGCGACTGCAACCAGGCAGGCTGAACGACTCATTGAGTATCCTCCTAATGCAAACCGGCGGCACGAATTCGCCGGACGATCCCTTGAACTGGTGACAACACAATTAGCGAGACAATTTGAGTTAGTTGTATGCCAAAACAAATTGCAAGTCAAGGGGCGGGGCTCAGATTTTTCACGAACTCACTATTTCTGCGCGGTGCGCTTTGCTGTGGCCGAAGGGTCGCCGGTCGGCGGCGGGGCGAGATCCTTCTTTTTCGGCGCCCCGAGCAACTCGTTGAAAATCGGCTTCAGCGCGTCGGCCCAAACCTGGTAACCGGGGATCGCGGGATGCAGGTTATCGCGGTTCATCATGCCGGGGAATAGAGTGCCATCGGGGCCGGCGAGCTTATTGTTGATATTCAGGTAGCGGATCTTGCGGCCGTCAGCCATCTGCGCCAGATTGCTGTTAATCCGGTCGATTAGCGGCATCACTGCGATATTGTCGTTGCGCGGAAAGATAGCTGTGAGGATGATGGTGGCCTTCGGCGCCTTCTCCTGCATGACACGAACCACCGCGCGGAGCCCGGCAGTGACGTTGGCGGCGGCCGCGTCCAAGTCCTGAGGCACGCGGCTGCCCACGTTGTTGGTGCCGGCGAGCAGTACGATCACTTTGGGATTCACGCCATCGAGCTCGCCATTTTCCAGACGCCAGAGAATGTTCTCGACGCGATCCGCCCCCCAGCCGAAGTCCCCCGCGTTCCAGCCGAAGAAGTTCGCGTTCCAGTTCTCCAGGTACTGCGGATAGTCCGTTGCGCCCCAGCGCCGTATGATGGAGTCGCCTTCGAAATAAACGTCCACCTTGCCTTCCTTGGCCTTTGCGAGGAGTTGTTGATGCGCGAGCTGTGAGTTCGCGTCGTTGCGCGGCCGCGGCTGGTCGGCGGGCGGCGGCGTGAAGTTCTGCGCGCGAGCCGTCTGCTGCAGGAACTTGTCGGCCCAGGGGATGAAGTACTTCCAGTTCGGGCCGTCCGTGTGGCCGCCATCGTGCTGCCGCCAGGCAAGCTGACCGTCGAGCAGCCCCACGTTCACCGGCGGCATCTTCGCCGTATGGTAGTCCTCGGTCACCCCGAGATCCTTGGCGCCGAGCAGGCGGAAAACCGGCTGCGCAGCCACCGCGGCCATGAAGCTGCCCTGATGATCGAGCCACTTCGCGTCGCCTTTTTCGGGCACACCGTAGCTGATAAACGTGAGCCGCGGCGCGCAGAGCGCCAGTAACTCGTGAGAATCCACGGGGAGATCGCCGGGGTTCTTGCTTCCGAACGTAGCTTCCGACGCGCCGTACTTCAGGAAATTGCCGGCCATCCAGTGATACTCGCCCGAGCCGGTGAGGCTCTCCACGGCCTCGCCCCAGTTGCGCCGATGCAGTTTAGCCCCGCCTTCTCCCGAGGAGCCGATCAGCACGACTGCGAACCGTGGGTCGAAGGCCATGGTGATGAGCGCGGCCTTGCCGTATCGCGAGACGCCTTCGATTCCAACCTGCCTTGCATTGACGGCCTTTTCCGTTTGCAGATAATCCAAACCGCGTGAGGCGCCCCAGCCCCAGGCGCGCAGAGCCCCCCAATCGTCCGGCTTTCGCGGCTGGCCTTTATTAGAGAGCCCAATGATGCCCTTCGTCAGTCCGGCGCCATTGTCCGCCTGAACGCTGTTGGGGTTGATGGTGACGACGCCCCACCCATCGGCGATGAGTTGTTCGAGAGCCGGCCGGTCGGCGTTGGGCGGCGGCGTAAACGCGCCCCTTCCCTGCGCACCGGGTCCACCGCGTCCAGCCGCACCGGGTCCGCCACGCCCAGCCGCACCGCGTCCAGCCGCACCCGGTCCGCCGCGCCCCGGGAACGTCGGCGGCGGAAATGCCACCTCCGGAATCGTGCGGCCGCCGAACATCATCATCACAGGGACCGGACCCTTGGCATCCGCCGGCAGCACCAGTGTCATCTGGATGTCGACGGAGATTTGCGGGTACGAAGAGTTATCGACATGCCCGATGAGTTGCTTTCCAATCACGGGGCGGTCGGCGACCTTCGATTCCGCGGTCTTCGTGACCTCCCAGGTGACCTTGGGGACGTCCTTCGGAATGCGGCCAACCACCTCGCGCTCAAAGTCTTCCACAATCTCCGGCCGCCGCTGCGACCACCACATCGCTGGAGTCGTCACCTTCCGCCCGTTCTTCAGCGTGAGCACGTCCGGAAGATTCGGATACGGGTTGGCTGTAGCTTCGTCGTAGTTGGCGTGATTGGGTGCGGACTCGTTGCCGCTCGGTCCCGGGCGGAGGGCTTTGATACCGAGCTGCTCCATCATATTCTTGTGGTCGTCGTCGGCGGTCCAGTTGCTGGTATCGACGAGTTTCTGGGCAAAAAGGCCGGTCGCGAGGAGTACGGCTAACGAGAGCGGCAGGCGGGTGCGTAACAGCATACCCAACAGGAGATCATATTTAGTTCGAGCGGGCAACTATGTTGCGGCCGCTAACGGAGCCGTGACCGTGGGGGAGCGGTAAAAGGTGCCGGCGATGCGAGTTGCTTTCGAATGCGGAGAAAAGCAATTCGATATTTTTAGCGGGTTGCGTGCGACGGCCGGAGCAATCCACGCGTCCGTCGCCTACCAGGTGCGCCGGGGGCTATGACACGGCTTGTCTCTGGCGTTCGGCGTACATGCGCAGTCCTTCGCGCACACGCGGGTGCGATTTACCGCGACGGCCTTTCAGCCAATACCGGTAAGAGATCGCGGAAACGCCGATCAACAACATGCCTGCGGTCAAAGTCTCCATATGCTTTTCAATCAGTGTGACTCCTCCAAGTTTGAAGCAGAAGTCCCGATAGTACTGCGCAGGTACGGTTAGGAAGGGTTATCAGTACGCGTCAGGGAGTAGACCGTACTCGCTTCGTAAATGCGGAGAATTGGTTTAGAATGCGAATCGATTGATTATGCCGGCAGCCAAAACCCCAGTTTCTCCGGACATTCTCCGGCGGGAAACTATAACAGCGGGCGAGCGTCTGAATTTTGCGCTTGGCCTGGAGCAACAGCTCCATGAACAACTGCTGAAGCAGCCGAATCGCACGGTGCTTGCGCAGTGGAAACAATGCCGCCGCAGCGTGGAGTCCTTCGCCGCGGACTATGTGTCGGCGCTTCGAGCCTATCGGTCGTGTGTCACTCCGGGTGAAGGAGACTCCTGAGCATCGCGCCGCAACAACTCTCCGGCACTCCCGCAACTCTAGTCAAAGACAGCACTTTTCGTCTTTGAGAATTTTTGAGAACACTTTTCGAAGACGCCGGGCATGCGGCTGACGTAGCATCGCACCATGCTAATCCCGGGAGGCTCGTTATGCGGTTCGGCGAAATGCCTCCGCGCCAGCGTTTTGGCGTAGGTCCGGCCCATGTTCTTTGGTATCGTTATGAAATGCGCCTGACTACCCCTGGGCGAGGCGTGACTTATTGCTTTGGGCGGTTCGTACTCGATCCGGCGAAGCGGACTCTGACCCGCGATGGAGATGCGGTCCCGCTCGGGGCAAAAGCTTTCGACCTGCTCCATTATTTGGTGCGCGAGGACGGTCGTGTCGTTTCCAAGACCGAGATTCTGGACAATGTCTGGCCCGGAACCTTCGTCGAAGAAGGCAATATTTTCCAGACCATCTCCGTGCTGCGCAAAGCTCTCGATCCATTCTTTGACGGCGAGAGCCCGATCGCAACGGTCGCTCGTCAGGGATATCGTTTCGCTGCCGCTGTAGAGCGGCGCGAGGTGAAAAGCGTACTGACGCAGGTGGATGACGGCGTTGTTGCAGTGCCTTCGGCGGCGGACCAACCTGTTCAGCCGGAACCTGCGCAGTCCGCTGCGGTTCCACTTTCTGCGCCCGCCGCGCCACGCCGCTGGTGGTGGGGCGCGGGAATTGCTGCTCTTTTGCTCGCTGCCGTCGGGATCGGGGTCAGCATGCGGCCGGGTCCGCCGAAACCGGTTGCGCCTGTAGCGCCGCGCCGTTCGGTAGCCGTGCTCCCGTTTCAGAATCTCTCCGGCAAACCCGATGCGGCGTGGTTCTCAACCGCGCTCGCCGAGACTCTCGGCTCCCAACTCGCAGCGGGCGACCGGCTGCGCGCCATCGGCGGCGACCAAGTGGCGCGGAGCGTACGCGAACTCAGTCTCCCCGCGGGTACAGGGCTCGGACCCAGCCAGATTTCCGATGTGCGCAGCAATCTAGGCTGCGACCTGGTGCTCACTGGTTCCTACCTGCTGTGGAACGGCAAACTTCGTGTGGATTTACAGGCGTTCGACGCCCAAACCGGCGAAACCGCCGGCATGCTGACGGACACGAACGATGCTCGAAACCTGATTCCGCTGGTGGAGAAGCTCGGTTCGCAAATGAGCGCTAAATTGGGTGCGGGTACACCGGCCGAGCGCCGCCGCATCGCTTCGGCGATCAGTTCCAATCCTCAAGCCGCCATGCTCTACTTCCGCGGGCTGACCGCCAACCGCGTCGCCGACGTACCGGCGGCAAAGGCCTATTTCCAGGAGGCCCTCAAGGCCGATCCGAAATTCGCACTCGCGCATTCGGCATTAGCTTCCGCTTTACTGGGCGGCGGTTACGAGCAGCAGGCCGCCGACGAAGCGAAGAAGGACTGGATTCCTCCAAAGGGCTTACCGGCGAAGCGCGGCTGCAAATCGAAGCGTATTACGCCATGGCTACCCATCAGAATGACCGCGCCATCGCGGCGTGGCGTGAATTGTGGCGGCGCTACCCCGATAATCTCGACTACATCCTGTCGGTGGGGCAGGCGGAGTTTACGGCCTCGAAAGGCGATGAAGTGCTCGCCGCAGTGGCGGAAGCGCGCAAACTGCCTCCGCCGGCCGGCAACGATCCGCGAATCGACCGTCTGGAAGCGATTGGAGCGCAACTCGCAGGACGTTATGACCAGGCGAATGCAGCCATCGAGCGCGCCATTGCTTCGGCCACGCGAGCCAAGGTGTACCTGGAACTGGCGCGTGCGACCATCAATCGCGGCGTCATACGGGAACGGCGGAATGACAATCCGGGCGCGATGAAGGATTACGCCGATGCGAAAGAGCTCTTCGAAAAATACGGCGACCCGCAGGGATTAGCCGATTCTATGCGGCTTCACGGCGCGCTGCTGCAGCGGGGAGGCGATTTGGACGGCGGCGAACACGAGTTGAAGCAGGGGCTCGAGATTAGCCGCCGCATCGGCTACAACAAGCTGAGCGGCCGCATTCTCTCCCAACTCGGCTTGTTGTATCAGCGCGAGGAGCGGCTGTCCGACGCCGCGCAAGTCTTGCGGGAAGCTGCCTCGGACGCCCATTCCACTAACGACAAGGCCGGGCAGGCGATCGCCGATCTCACGCTCGGCTACGTCTTGATCGACGGCGGCGACCTCGCCGGAGCCGAGACTGTCTTTGCCGAGGCGAATGGCATACTCAAAGACCTGAAGGATCCGCTGGGCCAAGCGAGTTCCATGAATAGCCTGGCTACGGTGAATCTGGCGCGTGGGCGTCTGGACGCAGCGGCGGCGGAGGTGAATGATGCCGTCGCTGGCTTTCGGAAATTGAACGCCAAACGGCCGCTCGGCGATACCCTTACCAACGCCGGCTGGCTGGCGATGCTGCGCGGCGACGGCGATGGCGCTGTCAAGGCGTTCAGCGAATCGTGTGCCCTGCTGGAAACACAGAAGAACGCCGTGCAGACTGCCAACTGCCATCTTCATCTCGCCCTGGCGGAATATGGAGCGGGGCATAAAAAAGATGCGACGGCGGCGATCGCAAAACTGACCACCGGCCCGAACCGGAGCATCATTTCGGCGCATGATTGGGCACGGATCGCGGGCGTGCAGATCGACGCAGGCGAGTTGGGGCGCGCGGCGGACTCCATCGCCGAGGGAAAAAAGTCCGATCAATTCAAGAACGATCTCCCGGACCCCACGATTGCCTTGCAGATCGTGGCGGCGCGGTTGGACGCCGCACGCGGCAAACGCATCGCGGCCGTTGACGAATTGCAGCAGGCACGGGTCCGCGCCGAGCGCTACGGCTACGATCCGCTGGCCCAGGAAGCCCGAACGGCGCTCGAACGCCAGAAATAGACGGACGGGTTCCGCGCCGGGGCGGCTGAAGCCCCTCAAAACTCCTCTCAACGCCTTGATTCCAAACAGCCCCCGTCTTTGAGAGAACTTTGAGAAGTTCTTGAGGACTACAAAGTAGGAATCGCCGTACTCTCCCCAGAAAGGTGCGAAACACCTCGGAGGGAAGACATGGAGATTCGGACACACAACCTTGGCGCCGCGATAGCAGTTCTTTTCGCCGCTTCAGCCGCCGTCGCTCAGACGCCCGCTCACCCACAGCGCCACGTGGCAGTGGTGGCGTCGAACGAAGGCATCACGGCTCGCGTCGATTCGCCGGAGAACCAAGGCTCGATTCTGTTGACCGGCGGAGGCCGCATTCTCGGCTATCGTCCTTTGAACGGGGGCGAAGCCAGGTGGAGCCCCTCGGATCTGCCACCGGGAACCTACACTCTGCGAGCAGTCTATCAGGGCGTTCGGTCTGAGCCGGTCCGGTACCGCGTCCCTTCGCATCCCGTCGTACGCTTCGGCCAAGACGAGCTGCTCAGCAACGCAGCCCCCCATATTAAAGGGCTCACCTCCGTCAGCGGGGACGTCGTCGTGCTGGGACGGCACGGCCTGTACACCGTGCACCGTGACGCAAACGGACACACCGAAACTCGCGGCTCAGCGGCCGTTTCTCTGGGCGATTCCTTCGCCACGGCGGATTTCAACGGCGACGGCGTTCCGGATTTGGCCTCCGCCGGGAGAGGCAACGTGCAGGTGGTGTTCTCCCAACCGGACAAGCGGCCTCGCCCTCCCCTCTCGCTGGCCCATGGCAAGGATCTCATCGACCTCGCGTCCGGTGACTTCAACGGCGATGGCTTCGCTGATCTGGCGCTCATCAATCGAAACACCGGTGAGATCCGGGTCTTTTATGGAACAGCGGACAACCGTATGGAGGGCCCGGCGGAAGTCCGCATGCCGGCGGGGCCGGTCCACGTGGCCGCCGGCGACGTCAACGGCGATGGGCTCGACGATCTGATCGTGGCGGAGACCTCCGGCTTGAGGATCACCGTGATCCAGGGCGCATCGAGCGGCTTCATCGCGGGTGCGACTTATCCGACTGAAGGCGTTCCTGCCGCCGTGACCATCGGCGATTTCAGCGGCGATGGCAAATCGCAGATCGCGTGGCTAAGCACCGATGGCGCCATCCGAATCGCCGGTCGCGCGGAAGTGGCCGGCCAGGCACAAGCGGGCACGCCGTTCCTGATTGCCGCCGATGTGGATCATGACGGACGGCTTGATCTGGTGGTGGCGAACGATGCAAGCGTCCGCGTTCTGTGGGGACTGGACAGTAGCGGTGCAAGACCAGCGGCCGTTACGGCTCATACCGGTGGCTCGTTCGTCGTGACCAGCTCTGCCGACGATGGAGGTGGCGGCACTCTGCGATCTCTAGTCGCACAGGCTGGGGGCGCTGCTCCCGCCACTGTCACGTTCAGCTCAGCGATTGGCGGAGCCACCATTAAGCTGCAGTGCGGCGGCAATCCAGGCTGCGCGATCTCTCTGCCGCCCGGCGTGTCGATTGACGGAGGCGGCAACAACATCACGGTTTCCGGCAATAACGCAACACGCATCTTCGAACTGAACGGCAACAACCGCATCGCGAACCTCACCCTTGTGAACGGGCGGGCCCACGGCGGCGATGGCGGTACCGGCTATCTCGGTGGCGGAGGCGCGGCCGGCATGGGGGGCGCCGCGTTCGTTCAGGGAACCGGAAATCAGTTCAGCCATGTTCTGTTTTCCGCGAATCTGGCCGTCGGCGGTAACGGTGGATGGTCCGAGTCCAGTGGGTTCCCGAAATCCGGAGGGGGCGGTGGGGGACTCGGTGGCAATGGCGGACAGGGGTCCCCGGGCGGTACCTTCCTGTTTCTGGAAGCCTCCGACGGCGGCGGCGGCGGCGGTTTCGGCGGGGTCCTCGGCGGGAATGGCGGCGACGGCGGTTCGGAACTGGATGTGGACGTCCTCGAGATTTTCAATGGAGTCCTGGAATTCGCGCTCGCAGTCGGCCCGGAAATTGAGGCCGAGGAGTTGAGTGAAATCGCCACCACCTTAGTGGTGGATGAGGGCAGAGACTACGAATTCACGCACCTCATCGATCAAGGCTTCCTGGCGCTCGGAGGCAACCCCTCGCTGACCTTCTCTACGGAGCCAAGCGACGGCGGCCCCGGCGGCGGCGGAGGTGGAGGAGGCGAAAGCTACCCCCTCGGAATGAACGGCGGGTTCGGTGGCGGCGGCGGCGGCTCGGCCGACCCCTTGCATGGAGTCGGAGGCCGCTCTATTTTCGGCGGCGGCGCCGGCGGCGGGGTGGATACTCGTGGTATCGGCCGCGGCGGTTCCGCATATGGCGGCGCGGTCTTCGTATACCATGGCGCTTCGGTCGATTTCGACAGCTGCACTTTTCAATTGAACCAGGCCATCGGCGGCAGTGACGGCCTGAAAGACGGCGTGATCATCGGCGGTCAGGCTGCGAGCGCGGGCGGCGGCCTGTTCGTTGCTCAGCACGCCAAAGCAACAATCAATTCCGCCGGCACCACCCTGTTCAACAGCAATAACTCAGCGTCCGTATCGAATGGCTTCTCCGGGCAGCTCGCGCTTCCGATGACCCTCACGGTGGGACCTTCCGCGCTGATACTTGCCTCGACGCCGGTGATCATGACCGCGTCCATACAAACCAGCCCCTTGCTGGCGGGCCTATCCGCCGGTGGAATCGTCGATTTCTATGACGGCGAGACGTTCCTGGGCGCCGCTACCTTGGCCAACGGTCAAGCCATCTTCCGCGGAGCCAGGCTTTCCTCCGGCGCGCACCAGGTCAGGGCCGTTTTCGTGGGAGATTCCGGGCTGAGCGGATTCGCAACCGCCATTGTGCACGTGGCTTGGGTGCCCGCCACGCCGCCCACTCAGGCCGCCAAATACTTCGTTCCCTCCGTGAATTCGGTCATGAAAGGCATGGTCGCTACGGACCTGAATGGCGACGGACTCCCCGATCTCGCCGTTGTCACCTACGACGGAAACCTGGGAGCGAGAGATTCCTACCTGGTCACCGGAATTGCAAAGTCCGATGGCACATTTAGCCCCTTCGGCGCGGCAGCCGAGCTCGACCAGGTCAACCCGGACGGCCTCACAGCCGGCGACTTCGGCGGCAGGGGCGTTGCCTCCATAGCGACCTTCGGCCCCGACGGAATTGAGATCTTTCCCGGCGACGGCGCCGGCAGTTTTTTGACTCGCATGTCTGCAGGCGGCTATCCCGGTTATACGATGTTCTCCGCGGATTTCGATCGCGATGGCCACCCGGATATTGCGTCCTTCAGCCAATCGCTCAGTCTTTTTCTGGGCGACCCTGCCGGCAAAATGATCGGGATTGCGGCGCCGCCTGCACCCTCCTGGGCGCACATTGGAGCTGTCGCAATCGCGGATGTCAACGGCGACGGCATTCCGGATGTGATTGAAGGTGACACTACGGTCTCGGAAATCTGGGTGGACATCGGCAATGGCGATGGCACCTTCCAGAATCCCTTTGCCTACAACGTCGGCGGCGGCGTCCGGGACATCGCCGTGGGCGATTTCAACGGCGACGGCAAACCCGACCTTGCTGTCGCGGATGCTTCCGGCATCAGCATCCTGCTCGGCAACGGAAACGGAACCTTCCAGAACATCATTCCCTTCACGCTCTCGCAAGCGCTTTACGGCGTGAAGACCGGCGATTTTAACGGCGATGGCTATGACGATATCGTCGTCATCAATACCGCGTTCAACAATGCCACCATCTGTCTTTCAAACGGAGACGGCACGTTCTCGGCGCAAACCCGGGTCGAGAATTCCATTGGCGCTCCGATCGTGGACTTCGTTGTCCGCGATTTCAACGGCGATGGAACACCCGATGTTGCGGTGCTCGCTGCCGACAGGTTCGTGCACCTTCTGCTGAGTCATCCGCAGTATTCCCTCACCATGTCGCGGGGGACAGCTTCGTTCTACCAATCGCAGAATGCGCAATACAGCGTCACCGTCAGCAGCTTGACGCAATACGTGGGCACGCTCAGCGTGATTCTGACTTCCGGCATACCGTATCAAGCCGGCGGAAATGGCTGGACTTGCTCGGGTGTGGTTTGCAGCATCACGGGCACCTTCGCGCCGGGCCAGGTTCCCGTGTTGCCGGTCTTCTTCACGGTTCCTGCCACCACATCGTCTTACACCTTCTCTGCTGCCATGGGTGCTCCCGCCCTTCTCTCAACCTCCGACACATTCACTCCGCTCGCCTCCAATTTCACCTTCACGGCGACGCCAACGCAGCAGTACCTTTTCTGGGATAGTCCGACCGCGCAGTTGACGGTCACTCTCAAAAACAACAATCCGGTGGCGTTCACCGGACTTCAAGTGACCGGTACTTTGCCGGCATTCGTTACCGCCGGGACGCTCACTGGCGCCGGCTTCCAATGCCAGGGCCTTACGTGCACTATTGCGACTCTCAACGCGAACAGCACCCTCACGCTCACCGTGCCGCTGAGCTACTCGCGGCAGGATCAGACAGTGCTGAGCCCCTCGTTCAGCCTCGCCAAGCAACCGATCGGCGGGTCGCTGTACCAGATTGTTTCGCAATCGGCGACCATTCAAACGGCTCAGCGCTCCAAACCTGCGCTGACCGTGAAACCGGCAACGGCCACCGTCTCGCAAGGGCAACAAAACGTCGCATTCCTGATCACCGTCACCAACACCGGTGGCGCCACTGTCGGTCCGACGACTGTCACCACCACCCCGGGCGCGGGTCTCACCGCGGTCTCTATGTCCGGCAGCGGTTGGACTTGTAGCGGAACGTCATGCACCACCAACACGAACCTTCTCCCCGGAGTTGTGTACACCATTCAGGCGAACGTGAATGTCTCCGGCTCGGCGCCGGCGACCGTGACAGAGTCCGCCAGTTTAGTTACTACCGGCGCGAACGCGTCGGCGAGCGGTAGCGCGGCCCTGAACCTAGCCAACCTGGTGATGCGCGTCACCCACGCGGGTACGCTGTCCCGGGGGGCGCCGGCCGTTTGGAGCATTATGGTGTCGAACGCCTCGACGCTTCCCTCGGTCGCCGCTATTAGCGTCACCGATATGCCGCCCGCCGGTTCCACCGCCGTCAGCCTCGGCGGCGCCGGTTGGAATTGCGATATTCCGAGCCTCACCTCTTCGCGTGCCGATACGTTGCAGCCCGGCTTTTCGTATCCGCCGATCAGCGTCAACGCCACACTGCCCAACGTGTCCATCGCAATGACCAACACGGCTACACTCACCGGCGCCGGGGCCCCATTCTCCGCCAGCGATACGGCTCCTTACGGCCTCTACTCGTATGTCACGCTGGATTCGCCTTCACCTTCCGTAGCCAACTTCGGCCAGGCGGTCAAGCTGACTGCGGAAATTGGCGGCGCGGAGACGAATCCCACCGGAAGCGTGATTTTCCTCGACAATGGCAACTACGCGGGCGCGGCGCTGGTTTCCGGCCTCACCGCATCCTACACCACAAAGTCGCTCTCCCCGGGCAAGCACGTCTTCCGCGCGGTGTATTCGGGCGATCCGCTTTCAGGCCCGAGCGCCTCGAATTTCCAGACGGTGGCCGTCAACATCGCCACTTCAAACGTTGGTTGGGAGCCCTTCGGCTCCGTGCCCTCCGGAGGTCGTGAATCTCCCGGCCCGCTCGTCTTCGATTTCAATAACGATGGCATTCCCGATCTGGCTTTGCTCAGCAACGAAGACTTCTCCGTCACCTTCTATAAAGGTAAAGGCGACGGCACCTTCCAGCAAACCCAGGTGATCCACCTCGACGGCGGACTCTCGCAGGCCATCGCCGGCGATTTCAACGGCGACGGCTTGCCCGACGTGGCCGTGTCCGGCCAGGGTGGCGTTTACATCCTGCTGAACGCCGTCTTGAACGGCGTGAACCATTTCGTGTTTCCAGCCGGCACGAACAACGGCAACTACTCCCCGACATGCCTCGTCGGCGCCATGGCAACCGGCGACTTCAACCTCGATGGCCGTGTCGATATCGCTGCCGTGAACGCGTGCGGCGGTGTCGAAATCCTCTTCGGCAACGGCGATGGCACCATCATTGCCGATCAGGTGTATGGCACCAACGCCAGCGGTCAACCCTCTCTGGTGATCGGCGACTTCAATGGCGACGGTAACCCGGACATCGCCGTCGGCGACGATTACGGCGGCGCTCTCCACGTGCTGCTCGGAAACCCCGGCGGCAGCTTCGCGCCTCCGGTCGATACACCCATGCCGGCGCCTTCCGTGGCAAAATTCTCGACCGCCGATTTCAATCAGGACGGCATCGCCGACCTCGCTGTGGCGCTTTACGGGCAAAGCCCGTTCGACCCCACCGGCGGCCTCGTATGCCTCTTCCAGGGCAATGGCAACGGCACATTCACCCAGATTTGGGTCTGCCAGGCCGCCCCCGGAGCCAGTGCCACCGTCACCGCCGATTTCAACTCCGACGGCGTGCCTGACTTCGCCTACGCTTACCAGGGCGGCCTCGTCGCGATGAGAATGGTCCAGCAGCCGGGCACGTATTCGCCGCTGATATTCTCTCCGATTCAGACCATGACCACCGATAGCGATGCGATCGGCATCATCGCCGCCGATTTCAACGGCGACGGACGGATCGACCTCGCCGCCAACACGGGGCAGGCCAGGACAATGGACATCTTCCTGATCGGCTCCCCCGTCTGGTCCATCCAAATGACTCACGTGGGAACGCCCACCATGGGAACGAACGGCGTGCAGTATCAGGTCAATATCAACAACAACGGCACCCTCAGCAACGCGACTGTTGCATACGGTTCCGATTACACGCACGGTCTCATCACCGTAACCGAGATTCCAGTGGCGGGAATTACCATCACCGGGCTCTCCGGAAACGGTTGGACGTGTGACCTCACCACTCTCAAATGCACTCGTTCGGACGTATGGCCGGCGAATGCCACAATACCGCCGATCACCGTAACGGCGACCGTGACGGCGGCAACCATCAGTAATCAGGTACAGGTCTCGGGCGGCGGCGCGCCTAATAGCCCGAAGGCGCAGGATACGGCCATCACCACTCCGAACACCGTGAAGCTGACGGTGCAAGGCGTTCCCACAGGAGCTGTGCAGGTGACGGTCGGCGGCACGGCCTACACGCTGCCCGCGATCATCGCGGTCCCGGTGGGTGTGCCGACCACCATATCGGTGGATCAGTACTCCAATCTCCCGGGCGGTTCCGGTACCAGGTATCGTTTCGTAAGCTGGAGCGACGGCGACTTCATGCAGCATACCCTAACCCTCTCGGCGGATACCGTGTTGACCGCCAACTTCGTGGCGCAGTATCAGGTCACCACGAGCACTTATCCGGTGAGCGCGGGAACCGTCACGGGAGCGGGCTGGTACGACGCAAACTCGCAGGTCACTGTCACGGCGACGCCCGCCTCCGGGTACGTCTTCACGCAATGGAGCGGTTTCACGGGCGGCACTTCGCCCTCGGCGACGTTCAAGATCACAGCCCCCACCGCTGCCGCCGCCAACTTCGCCGTCTCCGCGCCGGCACTGAGCTTCTCCATCGCCTCCAAGGCAGACGGAGCAGCTTCGCCGCAGCGAGTCTGGAATATCTCGGTCACCAATAAAGGACTCGGCACAGCACAGGGCGTGAAGGTCACGGCCGCGGTGGTGACGTTGCAATCGGGCGCAGGTCCGGTGACTTTGGTGACATCGCTTCCGGTCACGGTGGGCGACATTGCATCCGGCCAAAACGCGAGCGTCCCGCTGACGCTCAGTTTCCCGGCGACCACCCCCGCGACATTCGTCTCGCTGAAGCTCACGTTAACGGCGAATGGCGGCGCGTACACAGTTTCGCAGACATTGAGTCTGCAGGCACGGTAACGAACAGGAGAACCTATCATGAATCGACTTTCCATACTTCGAACAGCAGCGGTTGCACTTGCAGCGGCGGTTTGCGGACACGCCGGCTTACTGACAGATCCTCCCGGACAACTGAGTCCCTCGTCGGGAGATCTCGCGGGCTTCAACGGTACCACCGTCAGTTGGGGCCTTCGTCTCTCCAATGACACCGTCGATCAGTGGTGGGTGTTCACGGGAGTTGCCTCGGACTACACGTCCACCGGGGCTCCGGGAGAAATTCCGGACGGGTCGAGCTTCTTCACGGACCTGCTCTTCCCCTACTTCTTCACGAATTTCTTTTTGAACAATACGGCGTTGGCGCCGGGCCAGGATCTGAATCTGCTATCCCCGGGATCGCCGGTGGATCTCGCGTCCTTCGCGATTTCTCCGACTGCCGATCCGGGTACGATTCCGGCTCAGCTCCACATCTTTTACGATTTCTACGATTCGAACCCATTCGATCCGGCGACCGGGTCGTCGGCGACGCAGTTAGGTAGCGATCAGTTCGATGTGGATACGACGGTTACAGCGTTGGGCCAGTTGCCACAGGGGTCGGCTGTGCCGGAACCGGGTGCGTTGTGGCTGATGGCCGGGGCCGGCCTGCTGTTCGCCGTTCGCCGGCGCGCTACTGCTTGACGACGTCCACGTAATAGTGGTCGGTATCGACAGTGAAATCCGCTTTGCCGATTGGCGTCTTCATGGTCTGCCATTCCGCGGTCGGGCGGACGATCTGCCATTTGCCGGGAGCGCCCACCTTCACCGGCATCGCAAAGCCGGCGGCGTCGGCCTTCCAGCGATATTGCACCGTGCCCTGCGCATCATCGAATTTCAATTCGAGCGCGGGGAGCGCGGCGTGGCGGAGGTATTCATCGAAGATGGGCGTCAGATCCATCTTCAGAGACCGGTTGAAGTAATCGACTACATCCTCGGTGAGAATGGTTCGATATTTGAAGTGCTGGTAAAAATCGTGGAGCAGCGCCCACCAGCGCTTGTCGTCATTGACCACGCTGCGCAGCGTGTTCAGGAATAGCGCGCCCTTGAAGTACTGATCCTGCTGCGGCGTGCGGTTGACACCGCGCTCTGTGATGATCGGCTGGCGGTTGCGGACCTTCGGCTTATAGCCGTTGAGGTACTTGATTGCGTCATCGTGCCCGAAGGTGTATTCCACATAGAGCGCTTCCAGGTAAGTGGCCCAGCCTTCGTGAATCCACATGTCGGACACGTCGGCCGCGGTGATGCTGTTGCCGAACCATTCGTGCGCGCTTTCGTGAATGATGATGAAGTCGAATTTCGGACTGATGCCGACGCCCGTCCAATCGCGCTCCAGATATCCGTTCGCGAAGTGGTTGCCATAAGTGACGGCGCTCTGATGCTCCATGCCGGAGTAAGGCGCTTCAATCAACTTATAGCCGTCTTTGGCGAACGGGTATTCGCCGAGATAATGCTGGTAGGCTTCCAGCATTCCCTTTGCCTGCACGAACTGTTTCTTCGCCTTATCGAGATCTTCGGGAAGCGCGTAGAAATCAAGCGGCACATTGCCAAGCCGGTCGGAGAAGTGTTCGTATTTGCCGATATTGAGCGACACATCGTAGTTATTGATGGGATATTGCACCAGCCAGTCCCATCGTGTGTAACCGTCGCCCAGATCGGTCTTGCCTACGAACTTGCCATTCGAAACATCCACCAGATCGTTCGGTATCGCCACGCTGATTTGCATGTTCTCTACTTCATCGCGCCACTGGTCTTTGTTCGGCCACCAGAGGCTGGCCCCGGTGCCTTCGCATGCGGTATTGATCCACGGCCGGCCGGCGGGGTCTTTGCGGAATGCGATGCCGCCAAAGCGCCCGGTTTCGAGCGGATGGCCCGAGTAATAGAAGTCGATGGAGTAAGTCCGGCCCGCGTGGAGAGTTTCCGGGAAATCAACGAAAACGGCGCCGGAGTCGCGCTCGTACTTCAGCTCAGTGCTGCCCAGGAGGATCTTGTCCACCTGAAGCGCTTCATGCAGGTCGAGTTGAATGCGCGCCGCATCCTGCAGCATCTTGAAGCGGATGGTCACTTTTCCGCTGATGGTCTTCAGCTCGGGATTGAGCCGTATATCGAGATGGTAGAAGAGCAGGTCGTTATTCGCGCGGTACGGCCCGTATGCGCCCCGCAAAATATCGGCGTGAGTGGGCTCCGCGGGCCGCGCGACGGGTTGTGCAAACAGCGGCAGCGAGGCCGAAAGCATCAACAGAATGGGCAATCGCGAATTCATGAACGTCACCTCGGTCCCGCCGGCAAATACTCTTCGAAGAAGCCGTAGCGCAGCGTATCCAGGTGCACGGGATCGGAGCCCTGCACGCCGTGCCGCCGGTTCGGATACTCCATGAAGTGAAATTGCTTGTTGAGCGAGATCAGCTTATTCAGCAGCCGCTGCGTGCCCTGAAAATGGACGTTGTCGTCGCCCGTGCCGTGCACGATCAGCAATTTGCCTTTGAGGCCTTCGGCGTAGCTGATGGGGGAGCCATCGTGGTAGCCCTTGGCATTGTCTGCCGGGAGTCCCATGTAGCGTTCCTGATAAATGGTGTCATAGAGCGCCTGGTCCGCAACGGGAGCGCCGGCAACTCCGACGCTGTAGAGATCGGGGAAGCGGAACATCAGGTTGAGCGTCATGGAACCGCCGCCGCTCCAGCCGAACACGCCTACTCGCGTGAGGTCCACATAAGGGTGCGTCGCCGCGAGGCCGCGCAATGCATCGGCCTGCTCCTGCGATGCGAGCACGCCAACGGAGCCATAGATCACTTTGCGCCAGTGGCGGCCTTTCGGGGACGGTGTGCCGCTGTTATCGAAACTGGCCACCAGGTACCCATCGTCTGCAAGCGCGGCCATGAGCATGCGGTTGTTGCCGCCCCAACTATCGTTCACCGTGGAAGACGCGGGCTCGCCGTACACGTTGATGATGATCGGATACTTGCGGCTGGGGTCGAACTTCGAGGGCCGAATCAGCCAGCCGTCGATGGTAGTATCGTGGCCGACCGGAATGTGCACCATTTCGGTGCGTCCGGCAAGAATCGGCGACACCTTGGCTTTCAGTGCTGCGTTGTCGTTCAGCACACGCACCACCTTGTGATCGGGCAGGCTGACCAGGTCGGATTCGCCCGGCGAGTTGAATGTCGAAACGGTATGGAATGCCCAGTGCGCGTCCGGTGAGATGTCGTATGTATGGGTGCCCGGCTGGCCGGACGGCGTGACGCGCTCGGTCTTCGAGCCATCGAGGCGCGCGCGATAGAGATACCGCTGCGTGCCGTTCTCCGGCGACGCGATGAAGTACAGCCAGCCGCCCGGTTCATCCACGGCGGCGATTGACACCAGGTCGAAGGGTTCGGTGGTGATGCGGCGCGCATCGCCGGTCAGCGACACCGCGTAGACGTGGCGCCACCCGTCGCGCTCGCTGGTGAAGAGGAAGCGTCGGCCGCCTTCGATCCAACGAAGATTGCGGTTCACTTCCACCCATGCGTCATCTTTGTCCTGGAAAATCTGGCGCAGGTCGCCGGTATCCGGATTCGCGAGGAATACGGTGTTCGTATTCTGCAGCCGGTTCATGTGCTGCAGGATGACGTGGTTGTCCGCGGTCCACTCCATATCCGGAATGTATGTGTTGCGTGGGTCGCCGGGCGTTTTTAACCAGCGGGTAGGCCCTCCGGTGGCGTTCACGACGCCTACGCGAACGGCGGCGTTCTTCTGCCCGGGCTTCGGATATTTGTATTTGGTGATGATGGGATAGAGCGCGTCCGTGTAGTTGATGAGCGCGAATTCGGGCACGCCGCTCTGGTCGAATTGATAGTAGGCGATTTTCGAGCCGTCGGGACTCCAGTGGAAGCAATCGGCGAGCCCGAACTCTTCGTTGTTTACCCAATCCGAAGTGCCGTCAATGAGGTCGTCGGTGGCGTCGGAAGTAAGCTGCCGCAGCGCGCCGGTCGCGATCTCTTCCACGTAGAGGTTGTATTTCGGCAATGCGCCCGCCGTGGGATGCGGATCGCCCAGGTAGGCGACGCTCTTGCCGTCGGGCGAGAACTTGGCGAAAAGAAGGCCGCCGGTGGAATGAGCCGCCAGTTTGTGCCACGAGTTGTCGTGCTTGTCCAGCACCCAATAATCGCTGGCCGTCTTGCGGATCATGACGGTGCGCGGATTGGTCGCGAAGAGCAGTTCCTGCCCGTCGGCCGACGCGGTGCCGCCGGCGAGAGCGCGGTCCATGCCCGGCGGGCGGTTCGAGGGCTCCGCCGGCAATTGCCGGCGCTCGGCGGTGGCGGTATCGATGCGGAAGCGCTGCATGGCGCCGCCATCGCCCGGTTCGGTGGCGGCGTAAGCCGTTCCGCCGTCCAGCCATCGGCCGCTGCCGGCTCCCCGTCCTCCGCGTCCGCCGGCTCCGCGTCCGCCGCCTGCGCCCCCGCTGAATTCGCCGGAGTTGATGCGGCGCATCCATTGGGTTAGATTCTGAGAAAGCTGTGCGCCGGCGATGGGGGCGAACCAGAGGAGGGCTGCAAACGCGGCACCGCCAACAAGCGCGATTCTCTTCGGCATGCAGACGGTATAACACGATTCGCGCGGCCGGCGCGGAGATCCGCGGCAAACCTCTCTAGCGCGCGAGACCCGCCGTTTTGAATTCGTGGCGCAGGATTCGTAGCGCTGTGCGGCCATCCCCGGTCCGTACGACGGTTGCTTCCACAGCGAGGGCGAGGCTGATTGTGCCGTCCAGAAGTGCGGGCCACCGGATCGAGAGTTCGACGGCTGCGCCCACTGGAAGTTCGCGATCCAAGACGCAATTCAGCCCGCGGCTGGACAGGTTCACCGTGGTGCCGGCGCCCTCAGCCCGGATGACCCGGTCCTGAAGACACCGCCACTTGAGCGGGAGTGCCATTGGATAGCGATTCTGAGTCCGGCGGCACCCGGATGATCCGGGAGGCTCTGCACGGGTCGGGAGGATGCATTGCATTTCCATGGGTTCGAGTGTGGTTCCTAGCGACTCTTTACCTGATGACTCTAGCGTAGAGACCGGCAAAGTCAACGCTCGAAAACACCCTGTCTTTGGAGTGCCCGGGGGAGATAACCAAAATTACGAGCTGGATGTAAACGGGATGATGTAGGCCGGTGGCAACTTTCGCCAGCCGATGGAGATTCGCAGCGATGCCGGAATCCGGGGCCCGTCCTCATTTCATGTCGAAAATGGGCTGCATATGGGTGATGATCGGGGGTATCTGCTTTCGCTCAAAGAGAAACTTCATCGGATGGAACGAATCGGGTTCGGACACAGTTTTGGCACCGTGAAAAAGCACGGGCGCGAGGGTCGACGCGACGAGCAGGACACTGGGCGCTAATTACCGAATAGGTCTGGTGCCTTGTCCACGGCGGGGTCGTCTTTAGTGCAGTCGGCCCACGGGTGGTCGGACGCCCCGACCATTTTAAATCGGAAGGGTAGAAGCCCGCGGATAAGGAAGTAGTGAACAGTCGAGTGAGGATCGGCGCCAGGATTAGTCGCGACTTGCCAGAGATCTGGGTGGAGCGTGCAGTGGCGGGTAGGAGACGTGAACTCAGAGTCGGTTCCTTTATAGCGCTCGTGCAACGCTTTCAAACTCGCGCGCTTGGTTTGATCTGTCCGCTCTGAGACTTCTTTCCACGCATGGCGCAACCAGAAGGAGACGAAGTCCTGAGGCGTCAGCGCCACCGGATCAGTTCGGCGAAGATTATCGTTTTCGACAACATAGTGCTGGATCTCGGGGACGCGCATGGCATCGTCAGCGATGACTTGAAATTCGATAAGAACTTCCTTTTTATAGGCGCGCGCATGAATGGGAGCGGCAATATCCGCCTGCTCACTCCCGTCCAGAAGCAGGCGCGCATCCGGATACTTGGATTTTGTCTGCCATACGCGATAGTAGACGGGCTGCCATACGGAGCTACACCATGGGAAGACGCCGGTCGTGACAATCACATGCTCGGCATGGTCGGATTTGGGGTGCCAATCCGACGGTGAGATCTTGACATCGACAAGTCGCTGCGGAAAATAAGTCTTTTCCTCGTACTTCGTCTGTTCACTTTCCCAGACTCGGCGCCAACGCCCGTCAGTCGACTCATAGATGTACGCCGAATCATCGGTCCCGCAGGTCTGGACACCGATTGATGTGCGTACCACCAGAAAGCCGGATTGCATGTCGAGGGCAACGCGGTCAAGATACCCAAGCGGGTTCTGTAGGCATGTTGAGTTTTGAAGGCAGAAGAGGTCAGCCTGACTTAGTTCGTCGTTGATTTGCTCCTCAAGAACTGAGGGATTAATCGTCCAACGCCCATTTTTCCATTGCATCCCCGACATGCGGAATTCGATCCAGTCGCGGAGTTCATGTTTGATGGTTGTTAATGGCGGCGTTGCGCCTCGGGCCTCGGTGATCGGCGATGTTCGCATCGGGACCAAGATCGCGTGGATCCCAGCCAAGCGATCGTCTGCGGCGCTGAGCACTGAGCCGAACAGCAAGATGAGAGCCAACCTGCCCATTTGACGATAATGCTAACGCATAGCGGTGTGGCAGGCGATACAGGAACACCCGACCGTATAGTCCCCAGGAGTCTCTGCCCTGCAACTCAGAACGGACCGCCGACGATATCGAGATGTACCTTCGCCAGCGGCTCAAACAGCGGGCGCTGGTGAAGACGAAAGCTGGATTCGTCGAGTGCTGCGGCGCATGTTGAACGTGGCCCTGCGCAAGAACTTCCTGTTTGCGAATCCATGCGCGGGCGTTCCAGTTTCCGGCGCGGGTCGATGGGTTGTTCCGGCCGCATTACGTCACGTGGTCGGAGCAGCAGAGGATCGAGTTCGCGGCGCCGGAGTACCTGCGCAACGTAATCCGCATCGTCACCGAAACCGGACTACGCATCTACAAAGAGCTGACGCCGATAAAGAGTGATGAGCTCGATCTGGTGAACCGGACGGTGTGGATTCGGGAATCGAAGACGCCCAATGGAGTGGCGGATGTTCCGTTGACGGACATCGCGGCTGATGCCTTCCGGATTCAGCTTGCGATCTCAGGGCCGGGTTTTGGCACAGTTCTGACAGCGTATAGGCAAAGGAACAGCGAAAGCTATGGACGCCCGATCGATGGACTGCTTTGGAATCAGCAGGAGGAATGGTCGGGGCGGGGCGATTCGAACGCCCGACCCCCTGCGCCCAAGGAATTGAGGTAATGCAGTACTGGCAGCTACTTGAACGTACCAAGTAGCTGCCTTTCCATGAAGTTACCGAAAGCGACGAAACACTGAGAGCTACCGGGCAATACGCTGATTTACCCGGTTGTTTATTCGTTTGCGTGTACATTGGCGTGTACACACTAAAATAAGCTTCCGAAGGGTTCCCGCCCGGAAGTTCGTAGCACCCTCCCACTCTCTCTCGTTTCCACCCGCCAACTAACGCTCCGGCTTGCGACGGCCTTTCGCACGGCTCATCTCTTCCGCGATGCGCGCGCTCTCTGCCCGGGCTTCAGGAGGCATCTTGGCTCTCAGTTCTTCAAAATTCCGAGATTTCCCCCAGCGCGCGTCGGCCGCCTTCTGCGCTAGTTCCTTCCGTTGCTCCGGCGTGAGATTCTTCCGGCTGTTCTTTCCGCCCTTCCGGCCGAGCGCGACGGCCGCAGGGTTCTTTCGCTTTGCCATGCTCAAGTATATGCACAGCGCTGTGAAAAAACCAATTGACAAGTTTAGGGCTTTCGACGCATACTCGTCCTATGCACAGCGCTGTGCATGACAGGAGACGTAAATGAGACAACGGAATACAACGAAACTCGGTGCTGTGGCACCAGTCGAAGGCTCAAACGTGATAGCGATCGATGTATTGCTCAGGCAATGGTTGGCGAAACGCCGGCGTGAACTCCAGCGCGGAGGGCAGCGATGAAACGCAGCAAGAAGAAAGTCACACGGGCAGTTGTGGTTGATCCGCAGCCCGCTCAGCCGCTCCGCAGATTCGAGCCATCGATTACGGGGAAGTTCATCCGCCTGCTAGGGCGGGCGTCAAACGAGGAAATCAAATTTCTCGACGGCTTCATCGACAGGTGCAACAGTGGCATGGAAGCGGTGCCTCGCGTTGCGTTCAACTGCGGCGCCGGTAGCGTCGGCTTGGGCTTCCTCAACAGTTGGGAGGATTGGGATATGGAAAGCAAGGCGGCCGATCTGCTGAAGGAGGCGTATCTGCTGATTGCTGCAAGCCGGTCACGAGATCCGATAGCGCACGCCTTAACGGGGATTCTCACCTACCACAAAGAGCAGGGCGACACGATGGGCATAGATGACATGCTGTTCTTTGTCGAGAACGCCGTCTATCAACAGGACGCGGAGATCGAAACTGCGCGCGAGATTCTGAAAGCGCGGCCGGAAGCACTCGCCAGTGACATCCGTGAAATGATTGCGAAGTACCCCGAAATCATGGAGAGATGAAAGCGGCGGGCTTCGAAAAAAAAGGGGATGGGTAGCGAGCCCATCCCCAACGCGGTTTGTTGGCTTTGCGGCCCGAGTAAAGGAGTTGCCCATGAACAGAGCAAAACTCGGGCCATACGTGCCACCGCAAACGCCGCGGCGAAGGAGGACGAACACGACTCGACTCCGCCGCGGGGCAAAGCCCTATTTACCGACGAACAGTTGGAACGTTCGAATCGCC
>DATNFO010000073.1:0-6971 GCA_035606355.1 Candidatus Limnocylindrales bacterium
TGTCGCGTTCCAAGGCGTGCTGGATTTGGTCAAGCATATCCGCACTCGAATCAACCGCGATTACCTCACGGTTGCGAGCCAGGTCTTGTAACTCGGCCTGCCGGGCCTCTAGAACGCCTCGCAGATGCGTGAATTGTGTCGTTGTCATGATCTATGTCTCCTACGGTGCAGGGGCCGACGAGTTTGTATTCTGACTCACTGTTCACCTATTGAGGATGAATACAGACGTTTGCGCCCCGATCGCAACCGCCAACCAAAGCTGGTAACGCGCAAACAATCCGTCGGCCATGAAGAAGTCGCTTGTCCAGTTCGCGCGACACCCAACCGCCAGGTGTCCACCATCCCGGCGAGTACAGCGGCCGAAGTCGACACAAGCCTCAACATCGACGCGACAAATAGCATCGAGACGTTGGAGGGGAATTCGCCTGTAGTGCGAATTGGATCGAGTTGTCGCCTTGTTGATTGCACTGTGGGTCTCTCCGAGATGCCTGGTCTTGAGCACGCGCGGCGCCAGTCAAATAACCGCCGGCCTCGCACTAGGTGCGACCGTCGGACGCAGGCGCCTGCTCAGGTGCTGCTAAAGATCCTTGCGAGAGATGCCGAGCTTTCGCATCATAGCGTTCAAGGTGGTCCGGGGCATTCCGAGGCGAGTCGCGGCCGTGCTGATCACGCCACCCGTTTCCCGAAGCACCCGAATAATATGCTCCTTCTCCACTTGCTCCAGCGTTCTGTTGCCGGCGGGCTCCAACGCGTCGGGCCGTATTTCGGCCAAAGGAGCACGGAGGTCGGGACCTCGCGAGAGAATGACCGCCCTTTCAATGAAATTTTCGAGCTCTCGCACGTTACCAGGCCACGGCCAGCTCACCAACGCCCGCATCGTGTCCGACGGTATCTTTTCAATCTGCTTATTCATTTCCCGGGCGTACTTTTGTGTGAAGTATCGGGCGAGTACAGGTATATCCTCAGGGTGATCGCGCAACGGCAGTGTCGTGATCGGGAAGACCTTCAGCCGGTAATAGAGATCGCTTCGGAAAAGCTTGTCGCCCATCATCTGTGTCAAATTACGATTGGTGGCGGCCACTAGCCGGACGTCGATGGGAATAGTTTTCGTGCCGCCCAATCTCTCGAACGCCTTCTCTTGTAGCGCGCGAAGCAACTTAGGTTGTAGATCCAAAGGAATGTCACCGACTTCGTCCAGAAACAGAGTGCCCCGATGGGCCAACTCAAAACGCCCGATCTTTTGCGACAAAGCCCCGGTGAATGCTCCTCTCTCGTAGCCGAACAACTCGCTTTCCAGAAGCCCGGTTGGAATGGCGGCACAGTTCAAAGTGATGAAGGGGCGCTCCCGGCGCGGACTCACCCGGTGAACGGCGCGCGCAACCAGTTCCTTTCCGGTGCCAGTTTCGCCTAGGATCAACACGGTCGCGTTGGTCGGCGCAACCAGTTCAACCTGCCCGAGAATTCGCTTCAGAGCCGCGCTGCGCCCGACGATTTCCTCGAACTCGTGCTTCACTTCAACGACCTCGTTCTCAACGCTCTCCTGCCGGTCGCGTTCGCGGAGGTCCTGTACAAAGGTGATCCATCGAAACGGTGAGAGCTTCAAGACCGCGGTAGCCACTAGAACGGGTACACGTGTCCCGTCTTTGCGGGTCAGTTCTTTTTCAAAAGGTGTGCAGGCTCCGAACCTCAAACTCTCTTCATGAGCCAATTCATCCAGTGGAAAATATTCAGGCGGAGTGAGATCAGGCCAGTGCAGCCGCCCGGCCAGCAAATCTTCGCGGCTGTAGCCGACTAGCTGGAGGAATGCATCATTCGCTTCGGGAATTCGGTCAAACTCTCCGGAAACGATGCCGGCGATCGTCGTTTCCACCGGGAAGGGCCGGAGCCGCGCACGCGTCCGCTGCAACTTCTGGTCCCGCTTGTGCCGCTCGCTAAAATCGCGCACCACTCTCGCAAAACCCTGCAATTCTCCATTTTCCCTTTTGAGCGCCATAGTAATGACATTGGCCCAGAATCGCGATCCGTCCTTCCTCACGCACCAGCCTTCGCTACCGAAATGGCCTTCGGCTTCCGACCTCTTCAGTTCTTCCCGCAGCCTGACGCGCAGAGTGTCTTCGGAGGGATAGAGCAGAGCCACATGTTGGCCGATCGCCTCAGTGCCGGTGTAACCGTAAATGCGCTCGGCTCCCGAATACCAAGCCGCCACGTCGCCATCCGCGCTCAACAAAAAAAGAGCGTAGTCCTGTACCCAAGCCGGAATGTCGCCTTGGTCGGCTCCGGCCGGCTCTTCTGTTTCCGTCTGTACGGTCTTTTGGCGCAGGATTAAGAGGTGGCGCACCGGCAACACGTTTTGCTTGGCCGTATACTCAACCTCCCGCGGGCTTCCATCCGAGTCCACCAGCCGAAGTGTACCTTCCTGCTCCCCTCGTTGCAGAAAGGCCTGCCACAGTTCGGAAACCTGAGGTTTGAAGCTGGGCTCGACGAAGTCATCCAAACTACGTCCGATGATCTGTTCCCGTGCGAGTCCGAGCAGCTTCCCGGCGCCGGAACTAGCGTCCCTGTAGTGACGGTCGTTGTCTGCGATCAGTATGGGCGCCGAAGGGTGGTAGACGATCGCCCGGAATAGCAGTTCCAGTTCCCTTGGACCGTTTTCCACAAGCCAAGCGGCTTGCGGCGGTGAGGCCGCGGAAGGCATAGCGCTTTTCTCCTTGCCCGTCGATCCAGAAGCCCGGATGGCTCGAGAACGCGTCAACAGTGTTCTGCCAAACAGATGGAGGCCAAGAATGGCGGTGCGGTCATCATAGCACCGATCTGTAGCGGAGCCGTTCCCTTTTGACCGCATTTGGTCATACGGCACAGCGCGGTCAGGTTGCGCACGCCGTGCTGTGTTTCCGCTGCCGCTGATCGGCTCCACGAAGGCACTCTGCTGGCCAGATCTTTCTTGATTTCACGATTGGGCAGCGGATTGCGCCGCGTTCGGCGAGAGGATAAAGATGCCTTTACTAAATCTTGTTGTTGTATTGATCGTGGTCGGCGTGGTGTTGTGGCTCATCAATCGCTACATCCCCATGGCTTCCAGCATCAAATCGATCCTGAACATCGTAGTTGTGGTTGTTGTTGCCGTATGGGTATTGCAGGTGTTCGGATTGTGGGGCGGTATCAGTGGCTTCCGAGTCGGACGTTAATCACCGAAAGGAAGAGAGGTCGCCTTCCCTGTGAATCCACAGCCGTATCTTCGGCCCGTTCCAGCGGCAAAGGAACACCATAAATTCACCCCACGGGTTACGTTTCTTCTCTACAAGCCTTGATTGGTATTCCGCCACATGACGACATGTGGTCGCACACCCGTGTCTCAAATTTGCGTGGGATGTCCACGGTTTATGTCGCACAGTCTGGAATTTATCCGCCGAGTCGGCCCTTTACGACGATTGGCGTGGCTCGTGCACTAACCGTGGAGTCGCGGGGGTCTCCTCCGACAGAAGAGGTCAAGAAGATGAAGTTGACAATAGTGACTGCTCTGGCACTCGCACCGCTGCTGCTGGCTATGGATAAAGAATCGACACAGCGGCTGCACGAGTCTGCCGCAGTGTTCTCTGAGGTCATGGCAACGCCGGACAAGGGCATTCCGCAAGAAATGCTCGAGAACGCTCACTGCATCGTCATCGTTCCCGGATTGAAAACAGGGGCTTTTGTATTTGGCGGGAAATACGGAAAGGGATACCTGTCCTGCCGCGGCAAGCACGGCGCGGGTTGGTCGGCGCCGGGCACGATACGCATTGAGGGTGGCAGTATTGGTTTCCAGATCGGCGGGTCCCAGACGGACTTGATCATGTTGGTGATGAGTGAACGGGGAGCGGACAAACTGCTTTCCAGCAAGTTTACTCTTGGAGCAGAAGGCTCCGCTGCCGCTGGTCCCGTGGGCCGGACAGCCACGGCGCAAACGGACGCCCAAATGCACGCCGAAATTCTCTCATGGTCGCGATCCCAGGGGCTGTTTGCCGGCCTCGCTTTAGAAGGCGCCACTCTTCGGCAGGATCTAGATGATAACGCCACCCTCTACGGCAAAAAACTCGAGAACCGCGAGATTGTGACATCGGGTATGCGTGCTCCTAAGGCAGCTGCGAAACTGCTCGCCCTGCTCAACAAGTACTCGGCGCATGAGCGTAGGGATGTGTCACAGGTCAGCGACAAGCAATGAAGAGAATGATTGAAGGTCACAAGATGAAGACGATCAGCGCATTCCTGCTGGCATGCGGAATTCTATCGGCTCAGGCGCCGCAGGCTCCGAACCGGATTCAACAACCAAACTCAACCGAGAATGCGGCCAGGGGAGCTGCGGAATCGGTGCCCATCTATCGGGTTACCGTGGTCGCGCGGACCATGAAGGCGATCAATTACAATCACCGCAGCGGATCCACGAGAATCGGCTTTCGCGGAACAACCTTGATGCCGCAGGCCCGCGGCGAAGCCAAGGTTGAGAGCAAGCAAGGAGTAATCACGATCGATGCGGAAATGCAGAAGCTCGATCCGGCCACCAAGTTCGGTCCCGAATATCTCACGTATGTGATGTGGGCCATTACTCCTGAGGGTCGCGCGACCAACGTTGGCGAAGTACTCCTGAAGGGCGGCAAGAGTAAGCTGGACGCGACGACCGAACTACAATCCTTCGGCCTGATTATTACGGCAGAGCCCTATTTTGCCGTGACTCAACCGAGTGATGTCGTGGTCATGGAGAATTTTGTCCGGCACGATACGACCGGCACGGTCGAAGAAGTCGATGCCAAGTATGAGCTGTTACAGCGGGGCCAGTACACGCTGAACGTGAATCCCGCCGAGATCGAACCAGCCAAACTGGATCGCAAGGCCCCGTTGGAGCTCTACGAAGCACGAAACGCGGTTCAAATTGCCCGATGGACCGGAGCTCAGCGTTACGCCGCCGATACCTTCCAGAAGGCTGTGGTTCAGCTGGAGAACGCCGAAGGATATTTGAAGGGCAAGGCGGGCAGCAAGCCTATCGGGACGGTGGCGCGAGAGGCCGTCCAGATGGCGGAAGATGCCCGAATCATCACTGTCAAAAAGATAAAAGAAGAGGAACTGGCAAACCAGCGCCAGGCGGGAATGGAGCGTGAAGCGCGTGCGGAGAGCGCACGAGCCGCCGCGCAATCTGAGACGGAGCGCATCGCCCGAGAAGCGGAGAGGACGCGGGTCGCGGCCCAGATGGAGGCTCAGCGCGTAGCACGTGAGCATGAGGCGCAAGCAGTGGCGGCTCAGACCGAAGCCGATCGGTTGAAACGGGAGAACGACGCGCAAAGGGCCACCGCGCAGACTGATCTTGACCGCGTGGCTGGAGAAAGGGCACAGGCTGAGGCTGACAAGGCCCAGCTACGGGCGCAGCTATTAGCCCAGTTCAACGCGATTCTTCAGACTCGCGATACCGCCCGGGGATTGGTGGTGAATATGTCGGATGTACTATTTGACACAGCAAAGTATTCGTTGCGCCCGCTCGCACGTGAGAAGTTGGCGAGGGTCGCTGGGATTCTCTCGGGACACCCGGGCCTTCGCATGCAGGTAGAGGGTTACACCGATAGTGTGGGTAGTGATGACTACAACCAGACGCTCTCCGAGCATCGCGCCACATCCGTGCGCGACTACTTGACTCAGGCGGGAATTCCAACGGCCTCGGTGACAGCCAAAGGATTCGGAAAAACTCAGCCGGTCGCATCGAACGACACTTCGACGGGGCGACAGCAGAATCGGCGAGTGGAACTCGTTGTATCCGGTGAAATTATCGGCGCCGAGATTCGACCATCGCCAGTTCTCGCGGCTAAGTAACCCTGTGGGCCTACATTCAGGGCCGAGCCGCTTCTGGCAGGCCCTGAACGACGGCCATCAATTTGACCGCATTGGGTCCATATGACTCGGCGCGGTCAGCCTCCCTGCTCGAGCATGTTTTCGATCAACGGTTCGCAGGCACACTCAACGCTCTACAAAGTGTTGTCGAATCGATCGTCGGGTCTGTTGAACTGAGGGCCGACGGGCTCCAGCATACTCCGTCGACCCCATAGTGAGCGAGGTTTGTGATCTATCCCGCGGCCGTACCACCGCCACAGCACGAGGGGTACCGATCAAAGAGAGAGGTAGCAGTATGCGAAAGAGAGTGATTCCGCTACTGAGGCCGGTCACCAAGCGCCAATGGAATACGGGCGGTTGCTACAAGACCAAGGCTCGTGGCTTTGCCGTGCTCAATTCCCCGCTGTTGAACAAGGGAACGGCCTTCACAGCGGAGGAACGGAAAGCGTTGGGTCTCACGGGTCTGTTGCCGCCGGACATTGGCACGCTGGGGACTCAGGTCAAGCACGCCTACATCCAGTATGAGCGGTTGCCGGATGCACTAAGCAAGAACATCTACCTCACCGCCCTGCACGACCGCAACGAGGTCTTGTTTTACCGGCTGTTTTCAGAGCACCTGCGCGAAATGATCCCTATCGTTAACGACCTCACCGTAGGCATGGCGATGGAGCAATACCACCATGAGTGCCGACGTCCGAGGGGTGTGTACCTTTCGATCGACCATGTCGAAGGGATCGAGGAAGGGTTTGCCAACCTCGGCGTCGGCTCCAGCGATATCGATCTGATCCTTGCAACCGATGCCGAGCAAATTCTGGGAATCGGCGATTGGGGGGTAGGAGGCATTGAGGTGTCGATCGGCAAGCTCGCGATTTACACGGCGGCAGGCGGTGTTGACCCGACCCGTGTGATTCCGGTGATGCTCGATGTCGGCACTAACCGGGAAAGTCTGCTGAATGATCCAACGTACATTGGGAACCGGCACGCCCGGGTGCGCGGAGAGCGCTACGACGCCTTCATTGACGCTTACGTCGAAGCTGTGACCACGCTGTTCCCGAATGCATTGTTGCAGTGGGAAGATTTCGCACCTAGCAACGGACAGCGTATCCTCGCGAAGTATCGCG
>DATNFO010000074.1:0-113476 GCA_035606355.1 Candidatus Limnocylindrales bacterium
ACCCACAACTCCGCAAGCAGCCAAACGCCGTGCTCAGAAAATCGCCCGGGAACTGCGAATTCTCGGTTACACCGTCAATATCAAACCCGCTACGGACGCAGCACTCCCATTGTGACTTTCAACGGAGCGGTAAAAGGTGCCGCGGATACGAGTGCGTTTGAATGCGGCAAAAAGCGATTCGATATTTTTTCACAAGCCCGTCAGGGAGCGGTAAGAGGTGCATCGGAAGGCGAACGGATCGCGACGAGAACAACAGCCGGATTTCTTCGCCTTTCCCGTTCTACTGCTTATTCTTGCTGAGCTTCCGGAAGTATTCTTCGACCGCGTTCGCGTACCCCGGCGGTACATTCTGGTTGCCGGGGCTGCGCACGCTTCCGTTGCCGCCGCCGGCTTCGTCCACTTTGCGGCGCAACTCCATTTCCACTTGCTCGACGTTCGCCAGCGCAGCCTGTATGCGCTCGGTGAGCGTGGTGTTGTCGGTCATGTGCGCCGGGTCAACATTGCGCAGATCGCGGATCAGATTCTGGATATCCTGCTGTGTCGCGGGATCGCCTTTCATCTGCTGCTGTAACTGCATGAGGCTCTGCAGCGTGCCCTGGTAATTCCTCTGGAAATCCTGCGGATTCACCGGACCGCCGGCCCAGTTGCCGCCGTTCCAGTTACCGCCGTTCCAATTGCCGCCGTTCTGATATCCGCCGCCGCCGTTTTGCGGATTTCCGCCTTGACGACCGCCGGCTTGCTGTCCGCCTTGCTGTGGGCCGCCCTGTTGCCCACCTTGCTGCTGGCCGCCCTGTTGTCCACCTTGCTGCTGGCCGCCCTGTTGTCCGCCTTGCTGCTGACCCGCCTGCTGTCCTTGTTGCTGGCCGCCCTGCTGCTGACCATTCTGGCCGCGCTGGTTGCCCTGCTGGCGTCCCTGCTGCTGCCCGTTTTGGCCGCGCTGGCCGTTGGTCATCTGCTGCATCTGGCCGCGGAACTGTTCCAGGTTGTTCAACGCCTGCTCTACCGCCTTCTGCCCTTGCGCATCTTTGGCGTCCTTGCCCTGACCGATTGAGCCTTGCACCTTCTTTAACTGGTCGCGCAGGTCGTTCAGTCCGGCCGTAATCTGCGATTCCTGCATCACCGCATACTCGCCCATGCCGCGGCGGATCCATTCGGCATCGCGTTGCATGTCGCGAGAAAGTTCGCTCTGCTGCATCTGCCCGAGCGCCTCGCGAACTTGCGTGGACGCCTGCCGCTGCGAGGACATCAGATCGCGGACGGCATTCTGCATCTGCTGTTCGAGCTTCTTCAGGTCCGCGACCTCGGCCGTCTTGTCGTCGGCGAGCCGTCCGGCTTCCTGCCGGTTCGGTTCTTTGTCGCCCGCGTATGCTTTGCGCAACTGGCCTTCGAACTCCTGCTGCTTGCGAGCCAGATCCTCAGCCTGCCGCGCCAAATCCTCCACCTGATTCGTGGATTGCGCTCCACGCAGACCCTGCATCATCTGCTGCGCATCGCGCAGGGCGTCTGCCGCCCGCTTGGCCTGCGCATCGCCCTGAGGCGTGCCCGCCTGCTGCGACGAAGCCGCGCCGCGCATATCATCCACAGCCTGTTTCAAGCGATCCAGCGTCTGCCGCAACTGCTGGCTTTCGGCGCCGCGGAGCCGGTTATTCTGCTGCTGCTGTTGCTGGCCGTTTTGCCCTTGCTGGCCGTTCTGCTGCTGACCCTGCTGGCTCATCTGCTGCAGCCGGCCCATTTCGCCCTGCTGGCCGTTCTGTTGCTGCCCCGCTTGGCCGCCCTGACTCTGCTGGCCCTGTTGGCCTTGTTGCCCTTGCTGACCCTGCTGGCCTTGCTGACCTTGCTGACCTTGCTGACCCTGCTGCCCCTGCTGACCCTGCTGGCCCTGCTGACCCTGTTGACCCTGCTGGCTGGAACTCTGATTGAGAGCCTGATCGCCCTTGGTCAGTTGTTCCATCTGTTCTTTCAGCTTCTCGGCCTCGCGCCGCAGCATCTCCTGCTCGAACCGCTGCTGGCTGGCCTGTTGCGGATTCTTCTTCTGCTGTTCCGCAAGTTCCTGTTGGCGCCGCGCGAGTTCCTGCAGCTTCTGCATGGCTTCGTCGATCTGCCGCTGCCGCGAATCCGCCGATTGCGTTTGGTTCAGGCCCTCGTACTGATTCTTTTCCTTGTCCAGTTCCAGGTCGAACAGTCCCTGCAGATCCCGCGTGGCCCCGCCGCCACCGCCGCCTCCGCCGCCACCCTGACGGCCGAACGCCACCTGAATATCGCGGAACGTCGCTTCGGCACGAAGCAGATATTGCAGCGCCTTCTGCTCCGGCGCCAGCGCGTCCTGCCACTTCGCGCCCTTCAGCTTATCCGTCGCGGGCTGCATTTCGGTGACAGCCTTTTCCATATCGTCCACGAAACTCTTGAACGAATCTCCGGCCTCTTCGAGCTGCCGCGCTTTCATGCGGTCCGCAAGGCTCTTCGCCTGATCCTTGAGCTTGCTTTGCACGCCCGAAAGGAACGTCGCGTTCTCCTGCTCACTGCCGCGCGCGCCCTGGCCTTTTGCCTGATTCCAGGTCGCGGTGATGATTTCCTTCTGGCGCTGCGAGATCTGGTCCTGCTGGCCGCCATCGTCACCCCCGCCGCCGCCACCGCCGCCGCCCTGCTGGCTCTGCGTGAAGTTGCGCTCGAACGGGTCGGCTTGAATGAAGAACATGTCGGTGTTCGTGGTCTGCCGCGCATCCTTCGCGACCGCGTACAGGCTCACGACATCACCTGGTTCTACTTTGAAGTCTTCGAGCGCAATGACTGTGCTGCCGCTCGAAGTCTTCGCGTTCTTTGCGCTCAGCAGCGGAACCACCTTTTCCGGCGCCCCGTTTACGCTGTAATGCAGCTCGACGGACTTCAAACCGAAATCGTCCTTCGCGTCTACGGCGACGGTGACTTCCTCAATCGGGCTGGCATGGAAATCGCGGCCCGGGCGCGTGATCTTCACTTCCGGCGGAGCATCCTTCATCGCCTCGATGAAGTAATCCTCACTGAGCCGCACGTCCTCGCCACCCTCGATCGCGGCGACGTGATACATGCCGTCCTTCTGAATCGGCACCTTCGCCGTCAGCATGGTGTCGCCGGCGGAATGCAGGCTGATCTTCGATCCGTCGTCAAGCACCAGCACCCCGCTCGATAGCGGACGGTCCGTCTGCACTGCCACCTCGGCTTCGGTACCCTGCACAGCGCGCAGGTCGCCGCCGGGATCTTCCACCGCGTCCTTCATCTCCGCCCAAGCGGGGAAATGATAGGTCACACGAATCTTCTTCACGCCCGGCAGGTCCACCACGTTCAACTTGTAGGTGGCGGACCGCACGCCGCCCGCTTCCACGTAGTAGTCCAGCGATTCCGGCACGCCCGCGATCAGAAATTGATATGCCGACCCGCCCGGTTCCGTGCGCATCTCCGCCTGCTCCCACTGCGAGGCGCTCGAGTACCGCGCAAAGAACCGCACCGCCGGGGCTGTAAATCCATTCAGAGTCGCGCCGATCACCTGATCGCTGCGTTTGCGAATGGTCTTGTTGCCGGGAGTGACGTCGATGGAATAGAACGGCTTCACTTTGCCCTTCGGCATGCCGCCCCAGAGCAGGCTGGTGCCGTAGCCGAGGAATCCCGGCGCCGAGCCGAGCCAGAACAGAGCGACAAAGGCTACCAGCGCGGTGGAGGAGAAGCTGAACATCCATGCGCTTTTGGCCACATGCTGCGGACGCGCCTGCTGCGCCATGGCGAGGGCGTCGTCCGCGAGTAGCGGAAGAAACGGATCGTTGGCGTTGCTTTCCAGCTTTTCGGTCAGCGTGAGCAAGCGCTCCTGGAATTCCGGGTACTTCGCTTCGGCTTCCTGGGCCGCGCGCCGCCGGTTCAAGCGGATTACGGGAATAATGAGCGCCGCTGCCACGGCGGCAGCCAGCCCCAGGAACAGGAACACGCGCGCGCCCAACACGCTCGGGTTCGAAAACGAAAAGCGATTCGCGATCAGCACCGCAATTACGGTAAGGATCAGCGCCGCCAATGCAGTAACCGCCAGCCCGCGCGTCAGCGCGATGACGCGCAGTCGCCGCTCAATGGCTCCCAGGTACTCGCTCAAGCGATCCAAAGGTTTCATGCCGCCTCGTTATCTACAGACAGATGTCGATTCCCAAGCACACTTTCGGCGAACGCCAGCACCAGCGCCACCAGCATCACATACCACCACAGCGAAAGCGGTTTTTCCTTCGTCTCGCTGCTTCCCGGGCCTGCCTGACTACCGCTGGCTGTATTCTGCCATAAAGAGAGACGTTCTGTGGAGGCAGGCGTGAGGTCGCTCTCTCTTCGATCGGCATTTACAGCCACCAACTCGTTGCGGCCGTTCGGACGCCGTATGTCATAGAACCCGGCGCGCGTGAACTGGATGTTCTGCGCCTTGGTGGCTTCTGCGAGCGAAAGCACACGTTCGCCTTTGGGGTCCACCACGTCCACCGCGGCGCCCTTTTCCTTGGAATCCCGCAATTCGGCGAAGCTGCCTACTTGCACGCTCGGCGACCCCTGATCCAGACGACCCAGGTAGCGGGCGGTTTGCTCGATAAACGGAACGAAACTCGCATGCAGCGGAAAATCGTTGGCCACGTTGTCGAATGTGGAAGCAAATACCAGAATCCGGCCGTCGCCCACCTGCTGGTCCATCAGCAGCGGCGTATCGTCGCTGAGCTTGGCCACCACGCGCGCGCTTCCCGGATTCACGCGGATCGCCTGGTAGAACTTTACATCTTCCCAGTGATTCGCCTTCAGAATGGAGGGATGCGACGAATCCAGCCACGCGGCGGTTTGGAAACGCGCTCCCTCGCGGCCCGAATAGCGCGCTTCGTCGATGTGGTCGTCGCTCACCGGCACCGTGGTTCGCGCGACCGACGTGTGCCCGAGCGCGATCAGCATGCTACCGCCGCCGCGCACGTAATTCCGCAGTTCGTTTTCAAACCCCCCCGGCAGCGAACCGACGTCGCTGATCACCACAAACGCGTATTTCGAGGCGTCGAAGCCGCTGGTCTGCTCAACCGTCATAGGGTCTATGACGAAGGCGTCCTGTCCGGAGGCTTCGAGCGCAGCCTTGAAATACAACAGCCCGCGCGAATTATCGGCCTCATGCACGAACAGGGCATGACGCGGATCAGCGCGTTCCACGCTGAAGTAAAAGATGTCGTCGGAGGGAAGGGAATCGCCCGATTCCACGCGGACGGCGCCTTTGTTGCGCCCGTATGGCACTTCCAGATTGTCGAACTCCACAGTGCCGCGGCCGCTCTCAGGAACCTCAACGGTCTTGCTCTCAACCACGCGATCGTTCAGCAGCAACGAAACGGTCTTGGTCGACTTCTGATTGCCGAAGCCGGCAACCGTGGCCAGCACCTTCGTCTTGTTGCCGCCGTACACGCGCCGCGGAGCCACAATGTTTTCAACCGTAAAATTCGGCTCCTGCTTGCTCAAAAGCGGGTGCGGCTCCAGTTTCACATCGGCGGCCAGGCGCAGATCGTTGAAGTTGGGCGGCATGCCGCTCTCCTGCATGTCCGAGTACAGGTGAACGTGCAGAGGCAGCTTCAAGGAATTCGCAATGGACCGCAGCGAACGAGAGAGTTCCGCGAACGACGTTTTGGCATCGGAAACCTCAACGGAATCGATGCCGGCGTTCAATGGCGTGTGGTCGTCGGTGACCTCACTCATGGCTTGCACGCGAGATCCGAACGCCAGAACTTCGGCGCGCTGCCCGGGACGCAGACCGGAAATGACACTCTTGGCTTCCTGCTTAGCCTGCGCCAAACGCCCGTTCGCTCCCATGCTCAGCGAATTATCGATGGCGACCACGGTAACTTCGTTGGTCCGGGACTGCGGCAACAGGTGCTGCTGGATGTAGGGATGCGCGAACGCCAATACCAGCAACAGAATCAAAGCCGCGCGCAAGGCGAACAGCAGCAGATAGCGCAGCCGCCGGTGCTTGATCGAACTCTGCGTGCGGCGCTCGAAAAACATCAGCGAGCTGAAGGGCAGAGGGGTCGTACGATGTTTGCGTAACAGATGCAGCCAGACCGGAAGGCCTACGGCCGCTGCGCCGGCTAGAAACCAAGGAGTCAAAAATCCCATTTACAACATCCCTCGCCGCACACTCAAGTATTCGCGCAACCCCTCGTCGAGAGGCCGCGACGTATTCATCAAAAAATAATCCAAACCCGCCGACTTTGCCTTCGACCGCAAAGCCTCGATGTGGCCGTCGATCTTGTGCCGGTACTCATGTGACGCGTATTCCGGTGAGACTTCCATGGATTCCGCCGTGTTCTCCATATCCACCAGCAAAACCGGTTCGCGGAACTTCGGCTTGATCTCCTGCGGATCGAGAATGTGGAATAACACGACCTCGTTGCCGCGATAGCGCAGCGGCTCGATGGTTTTCACAATCTTTTCGGGATCGTCATAGAAGTCACTGATGACGACTACGATGCCACGCCGGTGCAGATAGTTCTGGAAATGCACAAATGGCTTGATGTAATCGGTCCGAGTCCCCGGCTCAGCCTTCTCGATGGCATGAAGCAGGCGGAAAATCTGGCCCTGGCGAGTAGAAGGAGCGACATAATTCGTCACGTCCTCATCGAAGATGATCAGCCCGGCGGCGTCCCGCTGCTGATTCGCCATGTAACACAAGGAAGCACAGACAAAGCGGGCGTAATCGAGCTTACTGACCGGCTGGGAAGAGTACCCCATGGAAGCCGAAGTATCGAGAAGAACCAGTAACTGAGTATTCGTCTCCCCCCGGTACTTCTTCAGGAAACAGCGATCGGTGCGGGCAAAGACGTTCCAATCGACATGGCGTAAGTCATCGCCCTGAACGTAGCCCTTGTACTCTGCAAACTCCTGGGAGAAGCCAAAATCCGGAGAACGGTGAAGTCCGGCGACAAACCCATCGACAACAGTCTTGGCGATGAGGTCAAGCCCGGAAATAGAAGCAAGAGTCGCAGGGTCAAGGAAGCGCTGTAACACTAGAGGCCCTCCTCATTTACCACAGAGACACAGAGGGATTCAGGAGGACACAGAGGATGAATTGTCAGACGCCGAACACCATCTTTTAGGACGGGTACATTGAAATTGATTAGCAAACCCAACTCCTTTCCCGACGCTTTCAGATAACTTAGGACTTGAGCCGTGTGTACCGGCAACAAGGCCTCGACCGCCTTTACCTCAACAACAATCTCGTCTTCGACCAACAAATCCAACCGATATCCGCACTGCAAATGCAGTCCCTTATAGGCCACGGGCATCGCCTTTTGGCGTTCGAAACCAATCTTTGCAATGGCCATTTCATAACAAAGGCATTCATCATAGACCGACTCCAAAAGACCCGGCCCTAGCGTACGATGAACTTCGATGGCCGCGCCAATAATCCTGCGAGTCAAATCATTCCTCTGTGTCCTCTCGCCCTTCTCTGTGCCTCCGTGGTGAATCGACACTGCCCCTAATCCCGAGGAGCCCCCTTCCAATCCAGGATCTGCTTCAAGATATCGTCCTGCTTCAAGCGGTCGCTTTCTGCGTGGAAGTTCAGGAGAATCCTGTGACGGAGCACCGGGATGTACAACGCCCGCACGTCTTCGTACGTCACGTGATAGCGGCCCTTCATCAGCGCCCGCGCCTTCGCTGCCAGTACCAGAAATTGCGCTGCTCGTACGCTCGCTCCGTAATTCACGTACTTCTTTACGCAGTCCGGAGCACCCTCTTCCTTATGCCTCGAAAACCGTACCAGTTCCACCGCGTGCCGCGCTACGCTCTCGCCGATCGGCACCATTCTTACCAACTGCTGGAAATCGACGATCTCCTGCGCGTTGGTAACTTCGCTTGCCTGAGGCAGAGTCGTCACCGTGGTCAAATCGACCACCTTCAACTCCTCGTCCGCACTCAAATAGTCCAGCACCGTATTAAACAAAAACCGGTCTAACTGGGCTTCGGGCAGCGGATAAGTTCCCTCCAGCTCGATCGGGTTTTGAGTCGCCAGCACGAAGAACGGCGAAGGCAGCAGATAGTTATTGCCGCGAACCGTGCACGCCCGCTCCTGCATGGCTTCGAGCAGCGCGCTCTGCGTCTTCGGAGGAGTACGATTGATTTCATCGGCCAGCAGGATGTTGCCGAAGATCGGACCCTCGACGAATGTCCACGTTCGCCTGCCGGTGGTGGTATCTTCTTCGATAATGTCCGTTCCCGTAATATCGCTGGGCATCAAGTCCGGAGTAAACTGAATCCGCTTAAACACCAGCCCGAGCGTCTGCGCCAGCGTGCGCACCAGCAAAGTCTTCGCGGTCCCGGGCAACCCGGTGATGAGGCAATGGCCGCCCACAAACAGGGCGATCATTACCTGTTCCAGCACCTCCTCCTGGCCCACGATCACCCGACGCACCTGCGTCACGATCTCGTTCTGCACCTGGCGAAAGCGCTCGATGCGCCCCCTCAACAACTCCGGTTCCATCTGCGGCGTCACAGTCGACATGTGTTGTCCATTCCTGTATCGGTCAATTCTCGCTCAACTTCAACAAAAGCTTCTGCGCGGGACGGAAGCCGGGCGCGATTTCCAGCGCCGCCAGTAACTCGTCCTTCGCCTTGTCAGTCTGCTTGGCCCCGACATAGGCGCGCGCCAGATCATAGTGCGCCTGCGCCGGGTCGAGCGGCTTATCCGCCAGAACGGCGTGATATTCGCGGATGGCCTCCTGCGGCTTTCCTATATCCATCGCCAGCCCGCCGAGCAACACGTGCATATCCCGGTCTTCCGGGAAAATCAGATTGATGCGGTCCAGCACCGCCGCGGCCTCTTCCTTCTTCCCGGCATCAATCAATTGCTTCGCCAGCGACTTAATGGTCTCCGGATCGCGTCCGCCGTTCTTCACGTACGCCTGCAGTTCTTTAGTGGCGGCGGCATTGTTCCCCTTTGCCGTATATGCCTTCGCCAAGGCTTCATACATGCTGTCGGCCTCGACGTAATCCGGATAGTCGTCGCGGATTGCCGGACCCTCGCGCAGTACCGCATCCCAATCCTTTTTCGCAACCGCAGCGTTCACCATCTTAAAACCTTCACGCCACTCGCTAAAGTGCTGCACCTGCTTTTGAACCTGCGGGTCCAGCCATGCCATAAACTGCTTATCGAATTCGGCGGGCTCCACCTTGAGCTCTTTGCGGATTACCGTCGGAGTATCCACGCTGGTCGCGTAATCGTGCAGCATTGCCAGAATCGCGTCCCAGCCCCACTTCTCGGTAATAAAGTCGCAGATCTTACCTGCCTGAAAGTAACTCACGATTACCTGGGCGGGCGCGGTCGGATGGACAAACCCGCGATCCAGAGTGTCAATCGGAAGCAGTTTGTGATCCTTGATGGCTTCGATCTCGTTAGGACCCACGCGATCCGACCATTCCGGGGACACGGTTCCTTCCTCATGAACGGCGATGCCCTCGGTAAACCATCGAGGCACGTGCGAGTTCGTCATGGTGAGTGTGAATACGTGACTCATTTCATGACGCAGCGTCGCCGCCCAATGGAAGCTGCCGGGAACGCGTCCGCTGGGGCTGTCCATGGCAATCACGCGCTGGAAGGTGACGCCGAGCGCGCCCAATCCGGGCATGCCGGCCGTGCGGATCGCGAAGTCCTCGTGGTCCGGGTAGACTTCGACGCGCACCGGACCGCTTAACTTCAGCTTGTACTTTGCCTCGTAATCGCGAAGGTTGCGGTCCATCTCCGCCTGGAAGTACGGACGCAGTAACTCGGCTTCCTTCTTATTGAGCACCAGAATCGTCTTATCGGTAGTGAAGGTCGTGAAGCGGTCGTAAGTGGACATCAGCTTCAACGTGTTCGACACCAGCCGGTTCTTGAAGCCGCTGTTGTAGCAAAGCTCGAGTTCCTTGAGCGCCTCGTCATTGCGGCCGAGCCGCATCAGGCTGACGCCGAGGTCGGCGCGCGCCGGCCAAAGAGATGGATCTAGCTCGAGCGCCTTGCGGTCCGCGGCAATCTCCTCGTCATAGCGCCGGTTCAGGAAAAAGAAATGGCCGATCGTCAGGTAGCCACGAGCTTCGTGAGGATCCCACTGCGTTTCCTTCTTGTCCGCGAGTAAGTCCAGGCTTGCCAGCACAGCTTTGGCCTCGACATTCTTTGCATCCATGTCCAGAGCTTTGTGGGCTTCTTCGGCTGCAAGCTTATCGTTGTTATCTTCCAGCGCCACGCGAGCCAGCAGCGCCTGCGCCTCGACCAACTTCGGGTCGGCCTCCAGGGCCTTGTGCGCCAGGTCCGCCGCCTTGCCCTCATACAATTCGGCAGAGACCATAGCCATGCCGAGCAGGGCCCCTGCATTGGTCTTATCAATCGCCAGCGCTTTTTCGAAATCTCCCTGAGCCTGGTCCGGATATCCATAATCCAAACTCAATCGGCCCAGTTTTACGTGATACTCCGCATTTCCCGGATTGCGCTCCGACAGGGCCATGAACACTTCGTTCGCTTCCGAATACCGGCCCTGCTTCCAAAGCGCATCGCCCTGTTGAACAGTCTGCGCAGTAAGTGTGCCGGCCAGCAACAGTCCACAGACGAAAGTGACCACAAATGTGTTCTCTGTGACCTCTCGAAATCCTCTGTGTCTCTGTGGTGAATTGGCCATCTCGCGAAAACGAACCCCGGCCCCCAAAAGCCTCATTATTTGTCCAGGGCCTCCTGCACCTTCGCCAGTTGCAGTAACAACTGGGTCAGTTGCTGTTTATACTGCGCTTCGGGGAGCGCCGCCTTGTTGTACTTGAGCTGATCGATCTGCTGCTCGAGCGCTTCTTTCTGGTCCAGCAGGGGTTTCTTAAGTGGATCCCGTGCCGCCGCCGCATTCGCGCCCAGCCGCACGATGGGAAATGCCGCGGCCAGCCGGCCCTCGCCCGCCTCGGCGTTTGGATCCTTGCTGCCCTCGCCTTTGCCGGTATCCTCTATCACCGCGTGCTCGGTGGCGAGCCGCTTGTTGGTGTCGTAGAACTCCGTCGTCTTGTGCTGCGCGTAACGAAACGCCTCCAGCGCCGAGACGGTCTCGTTTTTATCCGCATCCGCCGCGGGGTCGCGCAACGCTTCGGCGAAGTAGCGGGCAAACACAGTCGCGTTCTTCTCCGTGCCGCTCTTGGTCGCGGTGATCACCACTCGATTCGGCCGCCGCAGAAACTCGATCGAGCCCCCGCTGGAGCTCGTCATGTTGACGACGCACTGCTTTCCGGCGGGTATGCTATCGAGCAACTTCGCCAGTTCGGCGCCCGATATATCCGTACCCGGGATATTGAATTTATAGTCCACGCCGTCATAAGTGCCATGGCCGATCAGCATCACCACCAGCAAATCCGCCGGCTTGGCTTCGCGCGCCACTTCTTCCAGCTTGGCGCGAATCTGTTCGCGCTTCGGAGCCTCCAGAGTAATGACGTTCGTATCCCCGCCCGCTTTCTTCAGGCTGTTGCCGATATCATCCGCCACCATCTTGAACCGCTGATCGTAATCCGGTTCGCCGCCGAGCCCGGAGATGGTCACATAATACGTCGCCGCGGGAGCCGCCAGAGCCATCAGCAGCAAAAGCGCCGCCGTTTTCATACCACACCCCACTTCCGGCGCAGCAGCCACTCGCTGCCGCGAATTCCGAGCGCCATCAGAAAGACGATTGGCATATCCCACAGGTCGCGAGTCTCCCGGCTGGTGATCCCCGCCTCGCTGTACGAAATCTCGCTTGCCAGTTTGGACGCGTCATTGCCGTTGTAGTACCGGCCGCCGGTCTGCTCGGAGAGCTTCTGCAACAAATCTTTGTTCTGGCCCGTGTGGAAATTCTCCGCCACGCCGTCTTCGCGCCGGAACGTCAGCACGTCATGCCCGATCTCTTCCTGCTCCCGCCCCGCGATGATTTCCGCCACATATGTGCCCGGTTTTTCCGCCGTCCACTCCCCGCTATATACCCCTTCTTCCATGGGTTGCGGAGAAAGTTCCATCGTCGCGCTGGTGCCGTCCGGATTCATAAAACGCGCCTGAACGTTGGCGTTCATCACCGGCTTGTATTCCTTGTCGCGCACCTCCACCCGAACCGGCACCCGACTGTCATCCGCCAGCACTGCCTTGGGCGTACTTGCCGACACCTGACCCGGTGTGTCCGTAACCAGGTGCCGGAACATCTGCTGCCAGAAGATCGCGTGCGTCTTGTCAGCGTGGTCCATCCACATGCGCCAGCGCCAGTCGCCGCCCGTCGCAAATACTACCGTGCGGCCGCGACCGTAGTTCTCAGTGACCAGCAGCGGCATCGGATGCTTGCCTGCCGGAAGACTGCGCAGCAGCACGCTCGCGCCGGGCTTCGGCTCGCCGGCCTCCTGGTAATTGGCCATCTGCGGCATCTTCTTCCATAGGTCCGCATTCTTTGCCGGATCGTCATTCAACCGGCAGAGGATGCTCTGCGCGCCTTCCTGCGTCAGCTCCTCGCTCGTGAAGTCGCGATGGAAAGTGCCTTTGCTTTCCGGCAGCCGCGTGGGAATGAGGTCCGCGAGAGGCGAATTCTGATATCCGCCATCGCTCAAACTGGAACGGCCGCCCATGAACAGCAGTCCGCCGCCGCGCCTGTCCACGAAATCGCGGATCAACTGCTGCTGCGACGGTGTGAAATAGTTGGCGTCCACGCTGCCCAGGATGATCGCCGAGTATTTGAACAGTTTCTCCGCGCTTCCGGGAAAACCATCGTCCAATTCATGCGGCTCCGGCGGATCGGGCGCGCCCTGCGTGTACAACTTGTTCTGCGTCGTGCGCAGCAGGCTGACCAGTTCCACGCCCTGAAAATCGTCGAGGGCGCGGCGGATAAACTTGTAATCCCACCGCGGCTCGCCATCCATATAAAGGATGCGCGGATGCGCCGACGTCGCCGTGACCAGGCGCGTCACACGGTTATTCTGCGTGTTGTCCTCGCCGGCCACCGGGTCCACGGATATGTCCAGCGACTTCGGCCCGGCGTCGCCGATGTTGAACACCACATTTTCAGACTGCACCGAACCATCGCCCTTCAGCGCAACATCCTGGCTCGCCAGCAGCTTTCCCGACTCTTTCACGTTGATCTTGGCCCGGCTGCCGGAAAGCCCCCAACTCTGCACGCTGACGATTGCCGTGAGCCGCGATTGCGGCAGCGCCCGGGCGGGCACCACGGCGTCGGTGATCTCGACATCTTTGTCCGGATGTTCCTTGCCGAAGCCGATGGTATGCACCGGAATTCGCTGCCGCCGGATGGCGGCGATGGTCTGCAAATCGATGCCGCCCGAATTGTCGGCGCCATCGCTCAGCAGCACGATCGCGCCCAAAGGCAGCGACGATGCTTCAGCCATCACCTGCTCCAGCGTGTCGCCGATTCGCGACGCCGGCTGGCTTGCATTCACATCGCCCGGCTGCTGGATGCGGTCGGCCTCTTTGCCGAACTTGTACAGCCGGACCTGAAATTTCTCGTTCAGGCTCTTTAACAGCCCGCCGTTCAAAACGGATTTCGCCGCCGCCTCGCGCGTGCCCGAAGCGTCCTTGATCGCCATGCTCTTGGAATCGTCCACCAGAACAGCCACCACGTTCTGTTGGGGCCTCAGTGTGGCGACGCTCAAAGCGGGGTGCCAGAGCAGGAAGAGAATCAGTGCAACCATGCATGTTTGCAGCAGCCAAACCCCCAAGGGGCGCACGCCGCTCAGCACTCCCTGGTTCTTCCGCACATGCCAGAACAGCAGGCCCGCCGCCGCCACAATCGCCAGCACCAGCAGCCAGACGGGAGCGGGCGTCAGCAGTACGAAGTGGCCTTTATGAAATAAGCTCGCCGGATACTTGAAGAGAAATTCGAACATGAAGTCCACATTTCGGGCGTATTGCGATAGGAGTGTAGACGTGCCGGGAGTGGGTGGGAGTTACAGTCATTCCCATGCTGACGGGAAGTTCCACAGGCGGGCGCATAAACCGCAAAGTCCCTCGTATTTTCGAAGCATAGCACGCGCGGCAATTCCAAAATCGGCTGCGCGCCCCATGACGCTTGTGCGTCACCCCAACAGGAGAGACGCGGTGCTCGCCATTTTCGCTCAGACTGTCCTGTTAGCGCTCGGCGCCGCCACGCTCCTGGGCGCGCAAACCGCGCCATCGGAATTTGAGGTCGCAGTCGTCAAACTATACGTGCCACCGGCGTCTCAACCCGGCTCCGGCCGAAAGGCCGTCAGTGAATCGGGCATGCGAGGCGGACCCGGCACAAACAGCCCGGGGCAGGTGACTTGGACCGGTTCCATCCAGAGCCTTATCCTGACGGTCTACAGGCTGCAGCATTACCAGTTGGTTGCGCCGGAGTGGACCAACACGGAACTGTTCACCATTACCGCGAAAGTCCCCGAGGGCGCCACGCGCGACCAGATGTTCGCGATGTGGCGGACGCTTCTACAGCAACGGTTCGGTCTGGAAACGCATCGCGCTCCGAAGGAAGTTGCCGTTTTTGAGCTCACAATTGCCAAAAGCGGCCCCAAGCTGGAGGTTTCGCCTGACCCTCCCGCCACTCCGACAGCAGGTCCGCCAAAGTGGACTGAGGGCCCGAATGGATGCCCGATCTCTGGGGACGGCCGCAAAGGCAAATCCACGGGCATGCTCCCCGGGGGCTTCCGCATCTGCGGCGCGCGCACCAGCGTCGCCGACCTTATCTTCCTGCTCCTCGGCGCCGTGGACCGTCCCCTGATCGACAAAACCGGGCTGAACGGCACGTACGACTTCAAGCTCGAATTCCGCCTGCCGGCCTTCCGCGAAACCGAAGAATCCTGGCCCTCCCTCGATGCCGCGCTGCCGGCCCAACTAGGTCTCAAGCTCGAACCCGCGAAATCATCCGTCGAAGCGCTGATCGTAGACAGAATCGAAAAAACGCCTACCGGCAATTAAGCGGGTAAAGACCGGTCCCGAATCCGCGCGAAGCGCGGACGCGATCTTACCGGCGGTATACTGAAAGTTCACCCCAATTACCGTGCAAGACGCCATCAGGATTCGCGGCGCGCGAGTCCATAACCTCAAGAACATCTCGCTCGAAATTCCACACAACCAGCTCACCGTGATTACGGGCGTTTCCGGTTCCGGCAAAAGCTCGCTCGCGTTCGACACCATCTACGCCGAAGGCCAGCGGCGCTATGTCGAATCGCTCTCCGCGTACGCCCGGCAATTCCTGGAGCGAATGGAGAAGCCCGAAGTCGAAGAGATCGATGGCATCGCCCCCGCCGTCGCGATCCGCCAAAAAAACACCACGCGCAACCCGCGCTCGACCGTTGCCACTTCCACGGAGTGCTACGACTTCCTCCGTCTCCTGTTCGCGCGCATCGGCCAGACCTTCTGTCCCACTTGCGGCGAGCACGTCCACAAAGACACGGTCGACGAGATCGCCGCCCGCATGCTCGCGGAAGCCGAAGGTTCCCGCTGGTACATTCTTTTCCCAGCCGGTTCCGGTCGCGAACATCTTTTCGAGCTCCGCAAAAAAGGCTTCAACCGCCTTTTCCAAAACGGCCGCCTCTTCGAATTCTCCACGCCTGAATCACTCCTCGATATCGATTTCGCTCAGCCCGTCTTTGTCCTCGTCGACCGCATCGCCATCTCGCCCGGCCTGCACCAGCGGATCGTCGATTCCATCGAAATCTGTTACCGCGAAGCCGGCGAAGTCGTCTTCGAATCCGCCGCCGCGCCTGCGGTAATTCGCCGCTTCAACGAGAAATTCCAGTGCAAAACCTGCGGCACGGAATTCGCCATCCCCGAGCCCATCCTTTTCAGCTTCAACTCCCCCGCGGGCGCCTGCCCGCGATGCCAGGGCTTTGGCAATACGATCGATTTCGACATGGACCGCGTAATCCCGGACACGTCGCTCTCCATCTCTGAAGGCGCTGTCGATCCGTGGACCAAGCCGAAGTATCGCGCACTCTTTGAAAAGCACCGGAAGAACTTCGCGCAGAAGGTGCGCCTCAACGTTCCCGTCTGCGAACTCACCGAAGCCGAGCGCGACACGCTTTACGACGCCATCCGCCGCTTCTTCGCGCACCTGGAAACGAAGAAATACAAGCTGCATGTGCGCGTGTTTCTCAGCCGCTACCGCGGGTACGCGCTTTGCCCCGAATGCAAAGGGGCGCGCCTCCGCAAGGAAGCGCTCTATGTCCGCATCGCCGGGAAAAATCTGGCCGAAGTCGTCCGCATGAACATAGCCGAGGCGTTTGATTTCTTCGCGTCTCTGCAGCTTTCGCCCGAGGAAGCAGGCATCGCCGGCAAAATCCTCGTCGAAATCAACCAGCGCCTGAAATTCCTTAACGATGTCGGGCTGGATTACCTCACGCTCGATCGACTCTCCGCCACGCTCTCCGGCGGCGAAGCCCAGCGCATCCAACTCGCCACCTGTCTCGGGTCCCGGCTCGTCGGCGCGTGTTACGTGCTTGACGAGCCCTCCATCGGCCTGCATTCGCGCGATACCGGGCGTCTGGTCAACATTCTCGAAGAACTGCGCTCCATCGGCAACACCATCGTGGTCGTGGAGCACGATCCCGACGTGATGAAGTCGGCGGGGCATATTGTCGATCTCGGACCGGGAGCCGGCGAACTTGGCGGCGAGATCGTTTTCGAAGGCACGCTCGATGCCCTTACCGCAGACGGCCACAACTCGCTTACCGCGAGATACCTCAAGGGCGAGCTCCGCGTTTCTCCGCCGCGCGAGCGCCGAGCGTTCAACCGGTCGCGAACTCTGAAATTCACCGGAGCGCGCCTGCACAACCTGAAAAACGTGCAAGTAGAAATCCCGCTCGGCATGCTGGTGTGCATCACAGGCGTTTCCGGCTCCGGGAAATCCACGCTCGTGCATGACGTGATCTTCCGCTCGATGGAAGCGCTGCACAAAGCGCGCGAAACGGAGGCCGAAGCCGAGTTCGACGAAGCCGCCGAAGCCTTGGAATCCGGTCCCAAGATGACGTGCCGCTCGGTCGAGGGCGCCGGCCGCATCGCCGCGACCGTGATGATCGATCAATCGCCCATCGGCCGCACCCCGCGATCGAATCCCGTCACGTATATCAAAGCTTTCGACCTGATCCGCTCCCTGTTCGCATCCACCCGCGACGCTGAAAAGCGCGGCTACACAGCGGGCCACTTTTCCTTCAACATTCCGGGAGGCCGCTGCGAAACGTGTCAGGGCGATGGCACCGTCACCGTGGAAATGCAATTTCTTGCCGATGTCGAGCTCATCTGCGACGAGTGCAAAGGCACACGCTTCAAGAGCGGAATTCTCGACATCCGCTACAACGGTCTCAACGTCCACGAAGTCCTGCAGCTCACCGTGCGCGAGGCGATGACGTTCTTCAGCGCCGCCCCGCGGCTGGTTCAGCGCCTCAAGGTGCTCGACGACGTCGGGCTGGGCTATCTGCGCCTCGGCCAATCAGCCACTACGCTTTCGGGCGGCGAAGCGCAGCGCGTCAAACTCGCCTCGCATCTTGCGAGCGCGAGTTGCGCCGGAACTCTCTTCATTTTCGATGAGCCCACCACGGGACTACACTTCGACGACATCGCCAAGCTTCTTGCGGCCTTCCAGCGCCTGATCGAAAATGGCGCCAGTCTGATCGTCATTGAACACAACATGGACGTGATCAAAGCCGCCGATTGGGTGATCGACCTCGGACCCGAAGGAGGGTTTCGAGGAGGCGAAATCGTGGCGGCGGGGACTCCCGAGCAAGTAGCCAAAGCCCCCAATTCCCATACCGCCCGATACCTAAAGGCCGCGCTCAAATAGCGGCATCGATGGTTTCCGTATCCGCGACCGTCAGGAGCTGTGAAAAAATCGAGTTGCTTCCTTATCCCCGGCACCGTTTACCGCTCCCTTACGGTCACGGCTCCCTATGTAGTTGATTCTACTGACGGAGCCGCGACCGTTAGGAAGCGGTAAAAGGTGTATCGAAAGGCGAATGGAGTACGACAAGAACAGCCCTGCTTAGCAGTTGCCGTCGCACCGCCGCAGGAAATCCTGGATCCTGATCACCACGAACTCCGCCGCCTTCAACAGTGCCCCAAGTCGGCTTGCGACATGGTGGTGGCGTCGTACTTCACGAAGTGCGCTTCGGCTGGACTCCTCCCTCGCAGAACTCCCCGAGCGTACAGTTCCTCGTGAATCAACTCCGCGGTCGCGGCTTGTGCACCGCCTTCGCAGACTGCACGTGAGGGCTCAATTGGTAGCCAGGTGACCCTGCAGTGTGTCGTCCAGGAACTTAGCCAGCCGGTCTCCCGCCTTTTCGATCTGTTCCCGAATTACAGGATCTGCCTGTTGCTCATAAATCGCTCCGAGCGTCCGCGGAGCATCCGCCGCACCCGCAGCGGGCAGTTTCCCATACGTGATCTTCACTGCCAGCTTGTGCGACTCCTCCGCCCACTTCTCCACGTTCCCCTTACTCCATTTCTTGCGATGCTTCTCCGCTTCCTTCAACATGCCTGGATAGAGCTGGTCCGCCGGCCCCATCTTCGCCAGAAAGCCGCTGTCCCACGCGCTGTGCAGATTTCCCGGCTTGTCATAGAGCACCACCCTGACGCCGTTCCCGCCCTTGTCATCGTGATTGGAGCAATGCAGCGGCTGATGCATATCGCCGACGAAATGCACCAGAAACATCAGCGCCTCTTTGCGTTTCACCGCGTCGGCATTGGGGTCCGACAGCACCGCCCGGAATCGCGCGATCGCGGCCACGATGCAGGCGCCGTCTTTGCAGTCGCGAGCCATGTCCATGTGCGGCTTATCGATCGGGATATCGACGAAATGCCATGATCCGCTCTCCGGCCGGGCTCGCCGCACATCGTCCGCCCAACTCGCGATCGACTCCATCGAAACGCCGGGGCCCAGAATCGCCTCTACCTGCGCTTTGGCCTCCGGAGTCATCTCCGCCCAGGCGATCCGCGCCACCAGCGCGTGCCCCTCATTGCCCCAGCCGAACGCACACGTGCTTCCAATTAGGAGAAAAAGCGCCAATTTACGCATTACGAACAATGTAGCACCATGCCGCGGTATTATATACAGAAGGTCACCAACCCCCTTACCTGTGAAGCGTTTTCCATTTTTAGACTGGCTCCGGGGACTCGCTGTAGTCGTCATGATCCAGTGCCACACTTTTAATTCCGCTGTCCGGCTGGACCTGCGCAATACCGGCGGCTACGTGCTCAGCCAGTTCATCGGGGGCATGGCCGCGCCGCTCTTCCTCTTTATGGCCGGCATGACGACGGCGTTCCAGATGGAATCGCTGGAGAGGCGCGAAGTTATCCCGATGCAGCGCTGGGTCGCCAGCCTGCGCCGCGCCGGCTACATCCTCGTGATCGCGTTCCTGTTTCGCCTCACCAACTTTTTGGCAAGTTGGCCCAACGGCAAACTGGAGGAAATGACGCGCGTGGATATCTTGAACTGCATGGCGCTGGCAATGGGCGTCCTCGCATTCGTGGCCGTCTTCCCCTCGGCGGTTCGCGCGCGCGCCGCCGCCGTTGCCGGACTGCTGATCGCCGGTCTGGCGCCGCTTGTGGCCAACCTGGATTGGTCTGGCGCTCCGCACATTCTGCACGAATACCTCGCCTTCATTTCCGGACGCGGCCAGTTCCCGTTCTTCCCGTGCGCGGCCTACCTCGCCTTCGGGATTGCGACCGGCACCGTCGTGAAGCGCGCCGCGCAGGATCGTTTCGAGCGGATCATGCAATGGAGCGTGCTCATCGGCTTTGCCCTGATCCTCGGAGCGCAATACCTCGCCAACGTGCCTTATTCCATCTACGCGAAGTCGAATTTCTGGACCGATAACCCAACCCTGATCCTCATCCGAACCGGGATCATGCTGCTGACCATGGCGGCGGCGTATATCTGGACGCAGTACTGCGCCTCGACGCGCTGGAGCTGGATGCAGTGTCTTGGCAAAAACTCGCTGATGGTCTACTGGGTGCACGTGATGCTGGTCTACGGCGGGTTAGCCACTCCGTTCAAGCGCACCATGCAGAACTGGCAGGCGGGAATTGCGACGGCCATGGTGACCGCGTCCATGATCGGTCTCTCCGCCGGCTGGCTGCGCTACAAAGCCGTCCGGGCCGAGCGTTGGAAATCGGCAACAAAAATAGCGGCCGGAGTTGCCTGACAACGTGATGCGATGTTCCCCTGGCAGAACTGTCGGGGTCACCGCCTGTGGGACATTCGTGGCCTGACCCTACGGCTCTTCGAACTCCTCGCGCATCTCCGCGATCTCTTCCTTAGCGGGCGTCCAATTGCTGTCGCACGTATTGCAATGGAACTCCAGCCCGGCCTTCACCGCGGCTTCGAACTCCTCGCGCGTGAAGCTCACCGTCTGGTTATGATTATTCGGGCAAACAACCTCGAACTTCATCGCCGTCCCTTCTCAATGATGGATCGCGCCGCGGCCACACCGTCGCGGCCGATCGGCTTGAACTGCTTCCCCGCCATCTCGTTATATGAAATGAAGAAATGCTCGATCTCTTCGACCAGGTCTTTGCTGAGCTGCTCCGGCGATTCCACGCTCCGGTAATCGTGCGACGCTGCCGCCACCCCGATCAGACGGTCATTCCGATCCGTCTTGCCCTTCTCGGTCTGCTCCGCCTCAATAACCGCGATCAGCCGCGTCGGCACCAAACTCCCCTGAATCGCGGGCTCGTCCATCAGCACTAGAATGTCCAGCGGATCGCCGTCCTCTCCTCGAGTCCCCGGGATGAAGCCGAAGTCGAACGGAAATACCATCCCCGCCGGAAGTGAGCTCTTCAATTGAAACAGCCCGAGTTTCTCGTCGTAGCTGTACTTGCTGCGATGCCCCTTGGGCGTCTCAATGATCGCCTGAACGAGCCCCTCGCGATCAACGATTTCAGGTCCTCAAGGTTGTGCGCCACACTTCGAATATCGCGCAGGTACCGGCCCGGGAGACCGGTACCTGTTCGCGGCCAACCTACGACGTCAGATGCACATTCGTCGCCGTTCCGGTGATCTTCGCCGGACCGTTGTGCCACGTGAACCCGTCGGCCTCCATCGAGATCCACCAACCCGACCACTGGCCGTCCTTCGGCACGTTGAAGTTGATGACATACGACGTCTGTACATCCCCGCCGCCGTCGTCAATCATCTTCGCCGTCAGGAATACTTCCACCGACAGATCTTCCAGCAGCGATGCCGTCCACGTATACTCGCAGCGGAATAAGCCGTGCCCGTCGTAATCGTAGCTGTACGTGTACGAGCCTGTGTTGCCGATGCCGTCACTGCCCGGTCCCAGGGGAATCGAAGCCGTGTTCGGACCTTCATAGCGGTATCCGCTGTTGTGCCACGGATTGGCATCGCCGTGATCGGAGTTCCATTGGAACTGCAAATCCAGCCGCCGGTAATTCTCCGGCAGCCCTTGCAGCACCACGTCGACATTCAGGTTCGGATTGGCGTCCGTCGTGGTGATCTTCTGGCCCTGACCCGAAGGGCCGCCCGATCCGTTGGCGATCTGAATTTGCGATCCGCCGATCGTCACTGCCGCCCACGCCTTCAGGTTGTAGCTGCCCGCCGCGACATTCGGAATGCTGAAGTGACCGTCCGGTCCACTTACCGTTTTCAGCGAATCGGTGAGCGATACGTGCGCGCCCGCAACCGCCGCACCGGTGTCCTGCCGCGTGACCTTGCCGCTGACGGTCCCGTACACCGTCACGTGCTTCCAGCGGCTCACCGTGTACTGCTCTACGTGCGGCTCCAGATATTGAAGCTGCTCCGCGTAGCCAAAGTACGGCGTGTTCCACCACATTATGTTGTCCGGGCTGACGGCGTTCGCATCGGCCGAATTCTGCCACGCCGAGGAGCCGTACATGTTCGGATCGTCGTACGCGAACATGTTTAGAATCTGGTCGGCGATGTTCTGCGCGATGTCCGTACCCAGGAACGGAATGTATTGCGCGAACCCTTCGTGCTGCAGCGCCTCGTTATAGATGATGCTGTTGAGCACCTGGGCCGCGGTTTGCCGCTCCTGCTGCGAATAGTAGAACAGCCCGTCAAGCGTGGTCGCGCCGACAGTCGCACCCTGCGCCACTGCCGCCGCCGATAGCTCCGCCGGCGTCTCCACTGCCAGGTTGCCGATCAGCGGAATGCCGGCTTTCTTCATGCTGAGCCAGACAAAGCCGGAGCAGACAGTGGGCGAAAGTCCCGCGGCCCAGCCCGCGCTAGTCGGCGCGGGATCTGTGAACCCCGCCGCGATCTCCGGCTTGGTGTAGCCGTAGAAGCTGTAGTAGCACCCGCCGGCGTGGATCAGCTTGCCGCTGCCATCCACGCGCGCGCCCTTCGCACGCGCAATGTCCGCGGCCGACCGAAGTTTCGGACGCGCCAGACCTTCGTTCTCCGGCAGCGGCTTCACCACCATTGGGTACACCAAAACGAAATTGCTGTTGGCTTCGATGCCGAGCGGCTCGGGGTTGAACCCCGAAACCGTGTAGTGCGTATTTCCGCTCGCGTCCAGCGGATCGTTCCATCGCTCGCCCGCGATGGCCGCGTCAACGGTCTGCGTAATGCTGCCTGGCCATGCGAACTGCAGAATATCCGGCTTCACGCCGCCGGCCCCGCCGATGCCGGTGAGGTTATCCGACGCCGTCAGACGATCGGGAGCGGCAGTGCAGTGTGTGATCTCGTTGTAATTCTGCGTCATCAAACCGGAGTGCGAGTGATACTGCGGCGGACTCAACGAGCGCAGCAGCGCGCCGATCATGTTGTCGCCGCTGTCCTGACCCGGCGAGAGAATGACGTCTCCTTTCAGCGCATTCTGGAAAGAGCCCGGCATCATCACCTGCTCGGTCACATCGGTAAGCTGGCACGCCAAGCCCTTGTTCTTGGCCGTTTGCGCATCCGCGTCCGAGATGTTGTCCGGGTCGCAGATGTTGCCAGCGGCGATCACCGGGTCGGGCGGCGGCGGCCCCGGCAGATTCGCCGGCCGTGGCGCCGGACCGTTGCCGCTCGCTGGAATCGCATTCGCCGCCAGCGCCGCGCTGGTAAGCCCGGCCTGTACCGACGCCACAAGCTGCGTCTGCGCCGCGGCCGTCGGCATATTCGTCGACAGCGGAATAGCGACCGTATTTGTGGCCGTATCGATGCTCGGTGTTCCCGCTTTCGCAATCCCCACTTTCGCGTCCGTAGCGAGCGCGGATACCGCCTTCAGCACCAGGGAATGATCCAGCACAATTCTCGTTAGAGATCCGGCGCGCCCCGAGTCCGTGAGCCGGATGCGGAACGTATGTGAGAACCGCACGTCCGCGGCCGGCAGCTCGAGATTCTTCAGCACCGCGCCGGCGGCGTCCTTCACTGTCGCCGCGGCAACTGTAGTGGCCTTCTCGGCCACACCCGCTACGGGTTTCGGGGCCGGTGTGGTCGCATTTGTCGTCGCGGCAGGTTTCGGCGCAAGGGCGGGCTGCTCCACGGCGGAGCGAAGCACTGCGCCTTCCAATCCCGCGGCCGTCGCCACGGTGAATCGGGAGATTTGCGCCTGTGTATTGCCCAGGTAATACACGCGGAAGCCCGAGGTCTTCGGACCCAGGTCTCCGAGCTGGTCCTTCGTGACATACACGCCAAGTCCCACCGTGCCGTTCGCGGGAATCGTGACGGTTTTATCCATCTTTACGAACTTCGGCGCGGGCGGATCCGCAGTCGCGTCGTCGCTCACCGGAACCACGGCCATGCGGTTCAGCGTGACCGGCTCAGGCTCAATGTTGTGCACAATCATCGTGCCGGAGAAGCCCACGTGCTGAAATACGGCGTAATCGTCCGCGGTGAAGTGCGGCACTACGCTGCCCAGCCGCTTGGAAAGGCCATAGGAGGAAATCAGCGAGAGAGTGCGCTTCACCGTGATGTTGTCGTGCACAATGGTGCAGCTCACGTCGAAGTTGTGTGCCGTCTTGGCCGCTTTGATCGCGGGGAAATAGTCGTGAGTCGCTGTGGGAGTTTGCGTCGTGAGCGTCGTGCCATCGCCGAAGTCCCACTTGTAACTGGTCGGTATCGGGACGGTCTTCACAAGGTTTGCCGCAATGGCGCCAAGCGCGCCGCTTGCCGTGAAAGTCTTATCGCCGATCTTGATGACCTTGGCCTCAGGCTGCTTCGTGGCGGCAAGTACCGCCGGGGCGATTTCCAGCGCCTTCGAAAACTGAGCGAATGCCGCCGGACCGTCCTTCGGCTGCACCGCCGCATTGGTGGTAGTGGTTGCTGCGCCGCCGGCGGGTGGCTGCGCATTCAGTTGCGCGAGGATCGGTTGAACGGAATTCGGAGTGGAAAGCCGGAACGTCGCCTGGTAGGGATGGCCGAGCTTCAGGCTGGCCTGAAGAATCGGCATGGATTGCTGCACGGGCGCGTCAACGGTCCGCCGGTACATCAGCGGCGCGCCTGCGATATCGACGGAGCCTGTCACCGTCTCCACCACGTTGCCCTTCACCGCGCATGCCACGAATTTCCGCGTGCCGGGAGTAGCGAACTGGTAATAGCGGCTCGTGGCCTCAACGCCTTGCAGCGTGACCGTAACGCCCGCACCCGGCGTATAGGGTTTTCCATTGATGTCGCAGACCTGTACGAGTACAGGTTGCCCCGGGCTGGCTGACGTGGGCTGTACGAGTATGGAACCGATGAGTGTATTGGCCATAATGGCGCTCCTTTGTGTGGGAGTCGATTATGGCCCGGTACTCCTAGTACAAACAATAGAGAATTTACCAGCGCACGTGCGGTGGCACACAAGTCGCCGGACGTTTCGTGCGCCTGCAACTGGACGGACTCCGGTAGCCACGCCGGCTCGTGAATTGCGTCCTGCTACGATTGACCACGCATGGCCTTTCTTTTCGACCTCGACGGCACGCTTGTCGATAGCGTCTATCAACACGTTCTCGCATGGCGCGACGCGCTGGAGGAAGCCGGGATGCCGCTCTCGGTTTGGCGCATTCACCGGCGGATCGGCATGAGCGGCAGTCTGTTCGTCAACGCATTGGCGCGCGAAACGGGACGGCAACTCAGTGGCGACGAAGTCGCGCGCATACAGAATCTGCACGCGCTCGCGTTCAAACGTTACGCGAGCCAGGTGCGGCCGCTGCCCGGCGCGCGCGAACTGCTGGCCTATCTGGTCAAAGCGAAAGTGCCACATGCCATTGCTACCAGCGGATATGCGGAGAGCGCTCTGAAGAGTGCGCAGACCCTCGGTATTCCCCCGGAGACGCCGATCGTTACTCGCGATATGGTGGCGCGCGCCAAGCCGGACCCCGACCTCTTCCTGGCGGCCGCCGAGCGCATCGGAATACCCATCGAACGAACGATGGTGATCGGCGACAGTATCTGGGACCTGCTGGCCGCGCGGCGCGCCCGTGCTCTCGGGGTCGGAGTCCTATCCGGCGGCTACGGCGCCGAAGAGTTGGAACGCGCCGGAGCGTATCGCGTTTACGAAGACCCCGCCGGCATTCTCAATCACCTCGATGAACTCGGTGTGCGGGCATAAGTGCGCCCTGCACCAGCTTGAAAACACCGCCTGGAGTGCCCACGAAGAGCGTCGCCGAGTCGCCGTGCAGGAATGCCATCGTGCGAATGTTGAGCTGCGTAAGGCCGTCATTCAAGGCGGTCCATGTGACTCCGCTATCCGCAGTCTTAAAGACGCCATACCCTGCCGTGCCAAGGTAGAGAACGTTCCGTTGAACAGGGTCGATCAATAGTGCGCTCGTTGAAGCGACAGCCAAAATGTCGTCGAGGTTGGTCCCGATCCGCGACCACGTCACGCCCGCGTCAGTTGTCTTGAGCATGCCGGTTGGGCTGGCCGCATAGATCACTGCGGGGTGAGTAGGATCGACCGTCAGCAACGAAACGTTCCCCTGCGGCAACACGGTGTTCCAATGGTCGCCTCCATCGTTGCTACTCAGTACGCCGGAGCCCGTCGCCGCGTAAAGATTTGCGGAATTTACCGGATCGACGGCCAGCGAATGGAAGTCTTCCGTATATAGACCGGCATCCCCCCAAGTCGCACCGCCATCCGTGCTCTTTTTCAGCCAATAGCCGCCATAGTCATAGACATCCCCCAGTGGCATATAAAGCGTGGCGGAGTTGCTTGGGTCCGCGATCAGGGTGCCGTCCGTAAGGCAACCTGTATTATCGGGAGAAATACTGTTGCTCCAGCCGGCGCCCGCATCCGTGCTCTTGAAAAAGTCCCGGTCAGCGAAGAAGCATCCATCGGGGCGGCGCGACCCGACGTATAGAGTGCCCGGATTTCGAGCGTCGATCAAGATGGATCGCACGGCGGCAGGACCAGTTCCGGGGAGCGGCACTACCGGCGCGGGTTGTCCGGGGGGCGGAAAGCCCATAGCGAGTTGGAAGGCCGCAACCGCTTCCCAGTTCGCTCCGCCATCCGAGCTCTTGAAGAGTCCACTTTCACCGCCGGCGTAGATGTTTGAGGGGTTCGCCGTATCCGGGGCAAGAGCCTCGATATCGAACAGGCGCAAGCCGGCGGTCGGGTTGGTCCACGTTGAGCCCGCATCGGCGCTTCTGAAGAGACGGCCGTCGTAGGAGAGCGCAAAGATCCCTGAAGAGTTTGCCGGGTCGACTGACAGGCTCGCCGCAACGGGAATTGTCGTATTGACCGGACTCCAGGATTGCCCGCTATCCGTGCTCCTATAGATAGCTTGACCGCTCAGCGCCGGGCCCGAGGTAGCCGCGTACAAAACTGCCGCATTCGATGGATCGATGGTCAGCGTCGTAGCGGGTGGCCCGAAGTTGATCGCGCTCCAGGTCATCCCGCCGTCGATGCTCTTCGATAAGCCGCTTTCAAGCCGCATCGCGTATAGGACGCCAGGATCCGGCGCAGCTTCCGCCCAGGAAAAATGGCCGGCGTTCGCTACTGCCCAGCTTTCGCCGCCATCCGTGCTCTTGTAAAGCGCCGAATAGCCGCCGGACACATACACGGTGGACGGATTGGCCGGATCGAGTTGGATCGCTCCCATGAAATTGGCAAACTCGGAGTGAAACTGCAGATTGAGCGCAGTCCACGTCGTGCCGCTATCGGTACTCTTGTAAACTGCCTCGCCAGCCACCGCGTACACATTCGATGGCGTCATGGGATCCACGGCTAAGGCGGAAACCGATTTCTCCCGCAAGCCGGCGCCGCTCCAACTCTCGCCGCCATCCCTGCTGCTTCGAATGCCATGCGACGTTCCAGCGTAAACGGTAGAGGGCGACTTGGGGTCGATGCCTAAACAGACCACGCCGCTGATGCCACCCAGCAGCCGCCAGGTTACTCCGCCATCGGCGCTTTTGAAAATGCTTTGGCTGGCACTCGTAGCGTAGAGTGTGGATCCGGAAAGATCAATCGCAAGCGTCCTGATGCCAGGGTTATTGTTGGCAATCAGGCCGTTACTCGCTTCAACCCACTGTCCACGCGCTACGCCGCTATGAACTTCCAAAACGATGAAGCTCAGGAGGAAAAGACTCGGCAGACGCTTCATGACGTCACCCCCGCTCTCCTAGCGAAAGTGCCCCAGGACGGAGGATTGGTCAAGCTGATTCTCGCGATTAGCCAGGTTCCCGGCGGAATCCGTACGGCAGGTTGTGGTTAATTGTACAAGCTACTCGATGACTTTCTTCTTCCGGAACCAGTCCAGCAGAATATCCCGCATCAGTCCGACGTCGTGCGGAAACTTCAAACCCGTGGTCTGCAGGTTCTCGCTCGTCTGCTGATTGGCGGCCGTGAAATCGCTGACGGCCAGTGTGTACTCCTTGTTGGGATCGATCTTGCGATCGCCAACCACCACCTTCGGCAGTTCGCTGCCTTTGAATGTGCCGGTGACCACCGTATTGTCAAACGGCATGATGTCCCAGATATTGCGCGCCAGTATCTGGCCCTTAGGTAGCGGATCGCGAACTCCACCTGCGTTCATCCACGCGAAATCCGCGCCCGTTTCGTCGCGCAGAGCCTGCTCGATAATTCCTTTCACCTCTCGCTTCGTGAATGCGCGAGTCGTGACGGCGATCGGTTGATCCACGCGCGCGCTCACTTCGTCTTCCCAATGTTTCACCAGCGCCTGCACGTCCGGAGCGGGTTGATAGACGGCGTGATCGATGACGATGCGCTTCCAGTGCCATTCCACGGGCGCTTTCTTCTCCGTATCCACCTTCAATTCCAATCGGCCGAGTTCCTCGCCGTAGGCTTTGCAGCGCACTGTGATGCGGCCTTTTTCCGAGATGGCTTCCGGCAACCCGCCATGTGCGTGGCCGCTGACGATCACCGGAATCTCAGGCGCCTGTTCCAGGAAGGCGCGCTCCTCGGCCGGCGCGATGTGCGCCAGCAGCACGATAAGATCGCTCTGCGCGCGCACTTCTTTGGCGTATTTGCGCGCGGTCTCGATTGCCGGGATCGAGTGCCAGTCCTGCATCGCCTTGGGGGTGACTACGCTGGCAAGATCGTCCGACATGACGCCGATCACCGCAACGCGAAGTCCGTTCACCTTCACGATGACGTACGGTTTCTCCGTCATTAAGCGGCCGCTGGCGTCTACTACATTGCTTGTCACAATCGGGTACTTGGCGATCGAAATAAAATTCTTGGTCTGCGGCCAGCCGTAGTCGAACTCATGATTGCCGAGCGTGGCGACGTCGAAGCCCAGCAGGTTGCCGATCTCAAAAACCGGAATTCCGTGGAAGATGGTGGAAACGGGGCTTCCCTGCACCAGGTCGCCCGCGAAGAGAAACAGGCAATCGGTACAGTTGGCGCGCTCTTTGCGTACCGCGGAGGCGAACCAGGCGAAGCCGCCGCGGCCGTTGTCCAGCGGCGAAAGGCGGGCGTGCAGATCGTTCGTGTGCAGGATCGTGAGAGACCGGACCTCCGCGTAAAGCGGAGCGCACAACAGCAGAGCCAGCGCGACGAAGCGCTTGCGGAGTTTCATCTCTTTTATCTTAATCTGCAACCGCGCATTTCACCGCGCCGGTCATGCGCACCAGGTCATCCGGCGCGAGCAACATCTGCATTCCGCGTTGTCCAGGGCTCACCGAGACGATGTCCCACAGGTCGACGGTCTCGTCGAGATAGAGCGGATAGGGCTTCCTGGTGCCGACAGGCGAAACGCCGCCGCGAATGTAGCCCGTAAGCCCGAGCACTTCCTTCACGGGCACCAGCTCCACCTTTTTGTTGCCGCTGGCGTTCGCGACGGCTTTCAGGTTGAGCTCGGTGGATGCCGGGATGCACGCCAGCAGTACGCCAGTGCGGTCGCCGCGCGCCACGAGAGTTTTGAAGACCTGCTCCGGCGGCATGCCGATCTGGCGTGCGACGTGGGTGGCACTCAGGTCGTCTTCATCGACTTCGTACTCGCGCAGCTCATAGTGGATGCCTTCGCGATCCAGTATGCGCAACGCATTGGTCTTGGCCATTGGTTTTATTGTGGCAGCAAGTGGACGCTCGTCGCCTTCACGATCGCCGAAACCCGGTCGCCCACGGCGAGGCGCATATCGGACGCCGATTGCGCGGTGATGAGCGACACCACCGGCACTCCGCAGTCGAGCTCCACGCGTGCCAGAGCTCCTTCCAGGGTAACGGCGGTTATGTTGCCCGTGAGGCGATTGCGCGCGCTGGACGTGGAGGTTTCTTCGCGTGTGATGGCGATATCTTCCGCGCGGATGCAAGCGAACTGGGGGCCCGCCGCTTCGGTATCCACGCATTGCAGCAGCGTTCCGTCACCGAGTTGCAAAGTAAGCAAGCCGGCCTCACGCGAGCCGATCCGCGCCGGAAGTACGTTCTCCACGCCGACAGCCGCCGCGACCGCTGCATCGGCAGGCCGGCGAAAAACGTCGCTCACCGCCCCCGATTGGCAGATGCGTCCTCCGATCATGACGGCAATGCAATCGCCCAGCGCCATGGCTTCCGTGCGGTCGTGGGTCACAACAATGGCCGGGAGTTGCGCGGCGCGAAGATCCCGCCGAAGGCCGGCGCGCAGCCGGACGCGCGAGGCGGCATCGAGCGCGGAGAGCGGCTCGTCCAGGAGAAGCAATGTGGGGTCCGCCGCGAGGGCGCGGGCGAGGGCTACGCGCTGCTGCTCGCCGCCGGAGAGAGTGCGCGGCATGCGAGTAGCCAGGTGGTCCAACCCTAAATTCTTCAGCAGTTCACGTCTGCGCGTGCGAGCGCCGAAGAACACGTTTTCGGCGACCGTGAGGTGAGGAAACAGCGCGTAATCCTGAAACACGAAACCGGCACGCCGCTGCTGCGGAGTCAGGCGCGTCCAATCCTTGCCCGAGAAGACGATGCTCCCCTCGTCGGGCCGGTCGAGACCCGCGATCAAACGCAAGAGCGTGGTTTTTCCCGCACCGGAGGGGCCGAAAAGCACGAGCACGCCGGGAGGGTCGAGCGCGACGGAAAGGCGCGCGTCGATTATGAAACCGGATGCGAGGCGCTTGCGGCAATCGACCGTCAGTTGCGGGGTCATACCAGTCGAAAGCGCCGCTCGAGCGCATAAGTGGCCGCGAGCACCGCGAACGACACCACCAGGAGGAACAGGGACGTCTGCCCGGCCGCCCCGTAATTCAGCCCCTGCACCTGATCGTAAATCGAGATGGAGACAGTGCGCGTGACGCCTGCGATGTTGCCGCCGACCATCAGCACCACCCCGAACTCGCCGAGCGTGTGCGCGAAGGTGAGAATCACCCCGGTGGCGATGCCGGCCCGCGCGAGCGGCGCGACAACACGCCGGAACGTGGCGGCGCGCGAAATGCCGAGGCACCAGGATGCCTCGATGAGCTTGCGGTCCACCGCTCCGAACGCCGTTACAACCGGCTGCACCATAAACGGCAGGCTGTAGAGCACGGATGCGACCACCAGACCGGCGAAGGAAAACGGCAGCAATCCGCCGGTCAGCTTCGCGTACAATGCGCCGGCGGGACTGCGCGGAGATATCGCGAGCAGGATATAGAAGCCCAGCACAGTTGGCGGTAGCACCAGCGGCAGTGCGACGACGGCTTCCACCAGAAACTTCCAGCGGCGGGGCGAAAATGCAATCCAATACGCCAGCGGCACTCCGACCGCGAGCAGGATCAGCGACGTAACGGCGGCGAGGCGCAGGCTCAACGCGATGGCTTGGTAGTCCATGCTAGACGTCCGGGATCGAGAAACCGTAGCGCTTCAGAGTGGCGCGGCCGGCGGCGGACATCAGATATCCGCGGAACAAGTTAGCGGCAGGCGATTCTTTGAGCAACACGCCCGCCTGGAACATGCGGGCCGGGCCTTGTTGCGGGATTTCCGCCCACCGTCCGTGGACCGGCTGGTTGGGCGCGAGGACGAGCGAGAGCGCCACGATGGCCGCATCGGCAGCCCCGCTCTGCGCGAATTGGAACGTCTGCGCGATGTTCTCTCCCAGAACCAGTTTCGGCGCGACGCGATCGTAAATGCCGACGCCGCGGAGCGCGCTCTCGGCGGCTTTGCCGTAAGGCGCGTGTTGCGGGTTGGCGATGGCAATGTGGCGGATGGCGGGGTCTTCGAGAGCTTTCAGACCCTGCTCGCGAGGATCGATCGGCGAGTTCTCCGGGACCCATAACACGAGGCGTCCGACGCCGTAGATAAAGACATTGTCATGCTTGGCGAGCCCGTCGCTGACGAGGCGATTGGGGTAATCGACATCGGCGGAGAGGAACAGATCGAAGGGCGCGCCGTTGCGGATCTGCGTGTAGAAGTTGCCGGAGGAGCCGTAGACGATGTCGATGGCGCTCCCGGAGTGCTGCGCGCGGTAATCGCGGGCGACCTCTTCAAGGGCGAACCGTAGATCCGCTGCGGCGGCCACGGTGACTTTGCCGGACGGAGCAGTAGCGCAGCCCGCAAGCGCGAGCGCCAGCACGGCTACCGTACAATAGTCTCGGATAGACGACAATGTCATCGACAAAAGACCAGGATAGCGCGAGCGTGAGCAATCGGCTCGCAGAGGTCCGGCGCAAGCGGGGAATCGCGGCGGCAGTGCTCGCGCGCGAGGCGGGCGTCAGCCGTCAGACTATCTACGCAATGGAAGCGGGGGATTACGTTCCGAATACTGTTGTGGCGCTGCGGCTGGCGCGGATTTTGGAAGTGAGTGTGGAGGAGTTGTTCCGGTTGCAGGAGGCCGCGGCGGTGCCGAAGCGGGTGAGGGCGGAGGTAATCGGCGAAGCATCGGCGGGAATGCCCATGGAATTGTGCCGCGTCGAAGGGAGGCTGGTAGCGGTTCCGGCCGTGCCGGCGCCTTCGCAGTTCCTGCCGGCGGACGCCTTGTCGCTGGGGGGCAGGGAAGTGCAGTTGCTCGGCGGCGATCCGGGAGAAATGCGCCTCCTGCTGGCGGGCTGCGATCCGGCGAGCGGAATCCTCGGGCGGCATCTGGCGCGCGAGGGAGTGGGGCTTGTGACGGCGCCGGTCAATAGCTCGACGGCGCTCCGCTTGGTAGCGAAAAAGCTGGCCCATGTGGCTGGCACGCATCTCGCGGGCGGGACTTCGAAGCGCGGCTCGGCTGTGTTTGCGTTTGCACGGTGGGAGCAGGGGCTCGTCGTGGCCAGCGGAAATCCGCTGGGCATACGATCGCCGGCCGATCTCGCCAGGCGCGGATTGCGCTTTGCGAATCGGGAAACGGGGTCGGGCAGCCGGCAGTTGCTGGATCGCGTAGTGGCTGACGCCGGCATTGCGCCCGCGCGCATCCACGGATATGACCATGCTCCGGCTCGCGGCCATGTGGAGGCGGCATGGCGCGTCTACGCCGGGCTGGCCGATTGCTGCGTCGCGACACGCTCGGCGGCTCTCGCCTTCGGGCTCGACTTCGTTCCCCTGACGAGCGAGCGATATGACTTCGTGATCCCCGAGGCGTATTTGGAACTCACTCCCGTGCAGCGGTTGCTGGATGTGCTCGCTCAATCGGCATTACGTCGCGAGTTGGAAGTGTTATGCGGGTACGACGCGCGGGAGACAGGCGCGAGGTTGAACGCATGACCGCGTCAGTGAATCGGGCCTTTCCTCTCATCGCAGCACTTCGTTCAGATAGGCCTTTAAGCGCTCGTAGTCCGGGACTGGCGCGACGGGTTGACGGCTGCCTTTCCACACGATCACGAGCGTGGGCGTTTGGCTGAGCTGGTCGCGCCGGCCCTGCGCTACATCGTTTGCGACCGTTCGATCGCGATCGGCGGCCACACTCTGCAGCACGGCGGTGGGCACGACGTCCGCGAGCGCTGCGGCGATGTCTCCGGTTTTGCTCCACTGCGCCTGCGTCTCAAAGAGGCGGTTGACGGCAGCCTGATAGTAGCCGGCCTCGCCCGCGGCGTTGGCGTAGCGCGCCGCCAGATTGGAATAGGCGTGTATGTTCAAGGGGAAATCGCGATGGATGATCCTGACCTTTCCGGTGTCGACGAAATCGCGCATCAGTTGGGGCATGGTGTCGCGGTAGAGAGCCGCGCATGCAGGGCACTCGTAGTCCGTGAAGACCTCGATTGTGACAGGGGCATCGCGCCGGCCGATGATCTTATAGGCCGGAATTTCGGAGTCCGGCTGCGACGCGGAAATCGTAAACAGCGCGTTCCACCAATGCACGGCGCATCCGCGCGGAGTGGCGCACGCAGTGGGCGCCTGCAAAATCAGAACGGCGATTACGATAGCGGCGGCGCTCGCCAGACTCCACAGGGAACGGCGCAGAAAGCGCTCCCGGCGGACACGCGCGCCGTGCCGTACGAGCGCGGCTCCGGCATTCGGTTTCCACTGGCCTTCGCCCTCGCTATCGAGGGCGGCAATTTGAGCTTCGACCCATGGGTCGCGGGCGTTATCCCGGTTCTCCATAATTCCTCACGTATTCTTTTCGAAAGGCCTGCTGGGCGCGGCTGAGCAGCGTGCCCACGCTGGCCGGGTTGATGTCCAAAGCCCCGGCGATTTCGGCGTAGCTGAAATCGGCTCCGCGGAGCAGGAGCAACTCGGCATCGCGCGCGTCCAGCTTCGCCAGAATGCGGCGCACGTGCTCGCGCTGCTCGGCGGCGGCGCGTTCCTGCTCCGGGGTGCGGGCTGCGATTGCCGGACCCGCTTCGGCTTCGTACTTCCTGCGGCGCGCGCTTCCGCGCAGCTCATTGAGTCCGAGGCGTATGGCCGCGGTATAGACCCAGCCTCCGGCATTTTCACCCTGGGCTTTGGGAGTGCGCCACAGTTTCCAGAACGCTTCAGCGGCGAGATCTTCCGCGCGCGCATGGTCGCCGACGATGCGGGCAATGGCATGCGCGATCCGGCCGTAATTCGCCTGGAAGAACGTGTCGAAGTCGAATCTGCCGGCGCTGATCTCCACGGCTGCGTTCACAATACACCAACACCGCCGGGCTCCGATTTGTGACGGGTGTATGGTGGAATTATGCGGACGCTGATTCTCGGTGCGATGTTCTGCGGCGGTTTGCTGGCCAATGACGTCGTCTTTCTCAACGGCAAGGTCACCGTGGCGGGCGGGGCTGCGCCGGGCAAGAGTGTGGAGATTCAGTTGAGTTGTCCGGGCGCCGACCCGGTTCGCGGCGCCAACTCGAACAAGAAAGGGAACTACTATTTAAAGGTGGAGCGGGACGAGTTCAACCACGTGGCGCGTGCGCTGCCGGCGACGGCTACGGACGTCAACTCGGGCGTACTGGCGGGGGCGTGCGCCGTGGTGGGGAACTTGAAGGGTTATAGTTCGAGTAAGATCGATTTGGGTAAGTTCACGATCGGGAAAGATTTGAAGTTACCGGATTTAGTGCTTACTCCGAAAAAACCTTAAGTTAACGACTGGTCCGGAGACCGGTGTTTACCAACTCAACAAACTTTCGAAAGCGTTTGCCAGGGTTTCCGTTTGCGGCAGAATCGCCGCTTCCAACTGCGGATGATAGCCGACCCAGGTGTCTAGCGCGCCCACGCGTTTGACGGGCGCGTCGAGGCTGGTGAAGAGCTCGTCGGCGATTCTTGCCGCGATTTCCGCTCCATAGCCCCAGGAGAGGGTGTCTTCATGGGCCACCACCACGCGGCTGGTCTTCTGTACGCTCGTTCGAATGCAGTCCCAATCGTACGGCGCCAGCGAGCGCAGGTCGATCAGCTCGATGGTAGCGTGCGGACTGCGCTTTTCGATTTGCGTGGCGGCGAGCAGCGCTTTCTGCACCAGCGCTCCGTAGGTAATTACCGTTAAATTCTGGCCGGGTTTGACCACCTTGGCTCGACCGAACGGAATGGTGTAATCGTCGCCCGGATGTGGCGACCGGTTGTACGGCTCGCGATACAGCTTCTTATGCTCCAGGAACATTACCGGATCGTCGCAGAGCAGCGCAGTGCGCATGAGCCCGTAAGCATCGAGCGCGTTCGAGGGCATTACGACACGCAGCCCCGGAATATGAGTGAACTCCGATTCTCCGCACTGGCTGTGATAAATCGCGCCGCCGTTGAGATACCCGCCGACCGGCACGCGAATCACCGCCGGAGCGGCGAAGTTGCCGTTGCTGCGCCAGCGCATCGTGGCGAGCTCATCGCGAAGCTGCATCATCGCCGGCCAGATGTAATCGAAAAACTGAATTTCGGCGACAGGCTTGAGCCCGCGGGTCGCCATACCGATAGCGCGGCCGACAATGCCCGCTTCGGCGAGCGGAGCGTTGAACGCGCGGCGCGCGCCGAACTCGCGCTGTAATCCGTATGTCACCTTGAAGACGCCGCCCTTGCCTTTTACCTCGCAAAGATTGGCTTCGCGCGAGCAATCCGCCACGTCCTCGCCGAAGACCAGAATATTCGGATTGCGGCGCATCTCCTCCTTCAACGCGGCATTGATGAGGTCCACCATGGTCATGGGAGCGCCGGAATAGCGCGGCGCTTTGTTGAAGTCCTCGCCCGTCGGGTCCACTTTGGGCGAATACAGGTGAGACAGCGCGGATTCCGGGTCGGGCGCTTCGTCGCGCAGCGCGTCGTGCGTCGCCTGGTTCACTTCTTCGTCGATTTCATACGTGATGCGCTGCAGCATGTGCCGGTCGATCACGCCTTCGTCGATCAGGAATTTCGGAAAGCGCAGCACGGGGTCGCGCTCGGCTTCAGCGCTGCGTTCAGCGGCCGGCTTGTACAGCCGCTCATCGTCGGAGAGCGAATGGGAATATGGGCGCGTCACATGCGCGTGCACCATCGCCGGACCGTGCCCTTCACGCGCATACTGCACGGCCTCGCGCATCACGCGATAGGACGCGAGAAAATCCGTGCCGTCCACTTCCTGCCGGAATAATCCGGGAAAGCCCGAGGCCAGTTTCGAAACCGAACCGCCCGCGGTCTGGCATTCGATGGGCACACTGATGGCGTAACCGTTGTCCTCAATCAGGAAAACCACGGGCAGGCGATCGAGGCAAGCCGCGTTCAGGGCTTCCCAAAACTCGCCTTCGCTGGTGGCGCCTTCGCCGCTCGTGATGAGCGTGACCTCGTCCGCGGCGTTCTTGTAGCGCGAGGCCTGCGCGCATCCGACTCCCTGCAAATACTGCGTGCCGGTCGGCGAGGAGACGCTGACGATGTTGTAATCCCTGTGTCCCCAGTGCGAAGGCATCTGGCGGCCGCCGGACGCCGGGTCTGCCGCGGCGCCGACCGCCTGCTGCAGCATTTCGCGGGGCGTCACGCCGAGCGTCAGGCACAACGCGCGATCGCGGTAATAGAGGTAAAACCAGTCATGGGCGGGGCGCATCACCAGACCGGCGGCCGTCTGTACGGCCTCGTGTCCGGCGCCGGAGATTTGGAAGAAGATGCGGTTTTGACGCTTCAGCACCACCTCCCGATCGTCCAGGCGGCGTGCTGTGTGCATGATACGGAAGGCGTGAATGAGTTGATCGGCGCTTAACCCCTCGAAGCGCGCCTGTGCTGCCGTGTTGGGTTGCGATGTGGTCGCCAATCTTCCCCCCGTCCTTAGTTTAACCGACGCCGTTTTCTTGTCCACTTGAAAGTGGTGCGGCATCCGGTTACCGTACGTACGATGAGACTTTTTTTGGTTCTGGTGCTGGCCGCGGGTGCGGCGGCGGCGCGTCCGAAGTCGTTGTTTTACCTGAGCCGCGATCCGGCGGGGGTCGCCGACTTTCTGGCGCATGCCGGCAAGATCGATATTCTGGTGCCGACCTGGTACAACGTTGACGCGATCGGCGCCGTCACAGGCGGTCCGAACCCCGACGTGATGGCCGCCGCCCGGGAGAAGCGCGTGGATGTGATGCCGATCGTCGTGAACCCGGGCTTCAACCAGGACAACTTCCATAAGCTGCTGGGCAATCCGAATGCGCACACGGCGTTGATTCAAGGCTTGCTCGCCGAGTGCAAAAAGAACGGGTACATTGGCATTCAGTTCGATTTCGAGAACGTTGCCGCGACCGATCGAGATGCGCTGAGTGCGTTGGTTCGCGAAACGGCTGCATCATTCCATGCGGAGCACTTGCAGCTCTCCATCGCGACTGTGCCGAACGCTCCGCCCAGCCCGGGAACGGGCGCGTTCACCAAATGGATCTACTTCAACTGGCGCGACGCGTACGACCTGAAGGCGATCGGCGATGCGGTGGATCTGCTGTGTTTGATGACCTACGACGAGCACACGCGGTATACGCCGCCCGGTCCGGTAGCGGGGTATGTGTGGACGCTGGACAATCTGGAGTATGCGCTCAAGAGCGTGCCGCCGGAGAAACTGTCCCTCGGCATTCCGGTGTACGGCTATCACTGGTTCGCGGGCGACCCGAAGGACGGTAAGCCGAATCCCACGATGGCGACCGTCGGCGGCGCGGATGTGGCGCAGTTGGTCGCGCAGTTCAAGCCTCAGGTGCAGTGGGACGAGATGGATCGGGCGAGTTACTTTTATCTGTACCGGGACTATACGCGGGAGTGGGTGTTCTATACCGACGTTAAAACGTTTCTGGCCAGGTATGATTTGGTAACGTCGCGAGGGCTGCAGGGATTCTGCTCGTGGGTGCTGGGGAAGGAAGATCCGGAAATCTGGGAAATCCTGCCGGCACATTAAGGTACGGGCGCCGTCAGGTCATACTTGTTGCATTCGCGGCCTTTCGCCATTTCGCTTCACTGATTGCCTGTCCAGTATGTCTTTGTGTATGTTCGGCGATGTGAGTGAGTAGTCCGATTACCGTAGACGGCAGGTTTTTCCGGCCGACTGTTCTCGCTTCTGTCAGTGTGGACGGGTCCAGCCTTCGGATGATTGCTTCCGCTTCGGTGAGCGCCGCGTCCAGTTCGGCGAGCAACTCATCGCGTGTCGCTCCAGGTTCGTGTTCCCGGCGGGCGGCTGCCAGTTCGTCGTCTGTCAGCGACCTTCCCTGCACATACGCCATGAGCCTGCGCGTACTTCCGCCTATGTGGCGTATGTGAAAGCCCGGCGATCCGAAGCCGTTAGGCTCGGCCCACAATTCGGCGATGGTCAGCGGCGCGGTCCAGCGGGCCAGATCTTCACGCGCCTGCCGGAAGGCGTACAGAACCGGCGCCACCAGCGGGTGCACGCCGGGGATCGGGCCGCGCAGCCAGGGTTCTTCGAGGTGCTCCATACCATTATCGTAGCCGCGCAACGTGGAACATTTCAACGATTGAGGAAAAGCAGAACGGTGCAATTAACTACAGCGTAATGCAGCAGATAAACAATATAATAAGACCGTAAAAACTGTTTTTCGAATTCATAATTTGACTTAGGAGTAAGTTACTCATGATGGGAGTCACCCTGAATCGCCGACTTCCCAAAGCGCTAGCTGGTTTATCCGCACTGGCGCTGATGGCTGTGGCCGCCATGACCACATTGAACGCGCAAACGACAACCACGCTGTTGGCCCCGCGGCTGGCCGTACGGGCACTGACCCCGGGCGAGCTGACGAATTACAAGCTGCCGTCGACCACCCAACTCTCCGGCGGCTTGAACACGGTTGCTCTTGGCGAACCGCTGTACCTGGAAGTGCAGATCGATGCCAACATTCCCGCCGCGCAGATCGCCGGCGTGGTATGGTCTCTGGACACCAAACCGAATCTTTCGAACGCAACCCTTGCGCCGAGCCCGTTGACCAGTGCGGTTCCGGTTGCCGAACCGAGCGACCGGCTGGTTTATCAGGTGGCGGGCCGCCAGATGCTAAAACCGGACGTCCACGGAATGTACGTGATCACGGCGATAGTGACCGCCGGCTCCAGCGGCTCGACCAAAATTTCGCAGACGTATATCGCCGGGACGTACGTGGGCGAGACGGCTTGCGCGCGCTGCCATAGCGGCGGCCTGGCCCAGTCGATGGCTCCGGCGTGGAGCAAAACGGTGCATACGCAACTGTTCACGCAGGGAATCAATGGTGATCAGGGCGCCCACTACACCGGGAGCTGCGTTTCCTGCCACGTTCTCGGGTACGACGCCAACAACAGCATTCCGAATGGCGGGTATACCGACATTGCCAAGCAGTTGAACTTCACGTTCCCCACACCCGCGCCGGGCAACTTCGACAAACTCGACCCGAAGCTTCAGAACCTCGGCAGCATTCAGTGCGAGAATTGCCACGGACCGGGAAGCGAACATGCCAATTTCGGCGGGTCCACCATGGCGATCAGCAAACCGTCGAACACGGGCGCCTGCCAGCAGTGCCATGATGCGCCGACGCATCATGGCAAGGGAACGGCGTGGATGAGTTCGGCGCACGCCATCACTACGCGCGACACCGCCGGAAATGCTACCTGCGCCGGCTGCCATTCGGGCAACGCTTTTGCCGTCAAGGCGGCGGGCAACAAGATCACCGACGCTTCGTATTCCGTCATCGATTGCGCCACTTGCCATGAGCCTCACGGCATCACGCCGGATGGCTCCGCGCATCAGATCCGCAAGATGGATTCCGCCACTCTGGCCAACGGCGTAAAAGTGACAGGCACGGGCAGCGGCACGCTCTGCATGAACTGCCACATGTCGCGGCAGAACGCCACGGTATATGCCGACACCACGGCCGGCAGCGCGCATTTCGGACCGCATGAAGGGCCCCAGGCCGACATGCTGATGGGCACCAACGGGTACACCTACGGCAAGAAGATTCCGACCTCGGCGCATCAGTTCGTCGTAGCCGATACGTGCGTCACATGCCACATGCAGACCGTCGCGACTACCGATCCGGCGTTCCTGCAGGCCGGCGATCACACCTTCCGCACCACCTATGCCCCCGCGGGAAAAGCGGCCGAAAACCTCACCGCGGCCTGCCAGGGCTGCCACGGCAAGCAGGTAGACAGCTTCAACTTCCAACTGTTCGATTACAATGGCGATGGCCAGATCGATGGCGTGCAGACCGAAGTGCAGAGCCTGCTTGACCAGCTCTCCACCTTGCTGCCGCCGAACAATAAGGTGAAGAGCGATCTCACCATCGACAACACCTGGACAAAACAGCAGCTCGAAGCCGCCTACAACTGGCTGTTCGTAATGCACGACGGCAGCAAGGGCGTGCACAACACGGCTTACGCGGTCGGACTCCTGAAAGCGTCGATCGCCAATTTGCAGGGTAAGTAGACGAGCGCAGCCGTGGCGACGGGTCTCCGACAGGACGGAGTCCCGTCGTCACGTTTGCGGCACGTCTTCGATGGCGATTCCCCGTCCCGCCCACTATCCTATTCACATGGGTTCGTGGTCGAACTTCTATGTGATCGTGGGGTCGTCCGCCGGCGCGCTCACCGGTTTGCAGTTTGTGGTGATCACTCTTGTCGCGCAATCTCAGCACAGCAGCAGCATGCGCGAGATACGGGCGTTCGGCAGCCCCACGGTGGTCCATTTTTGTCTTACGCTACTGGTTTCGGCGTTGATGTGCATGCCGTGGCGCTCCGCAGTGTTACTCGCCTGGATGCTCGCGGCCGTCGGCGTGGCTGGGCTGATTTACGGCGCGAGTGTCGTCTATCACGCCCGCAAACAGACTGGCTATGAGCCCGAACCCGAGGACTGGCTCTGGTATATTGTCGCTCCGCTGATCCTTTATGGAGCGCTGATCGCGGCCGGCGTCCTGCTGCTCTGCCGCCTGGAGGCAGCGTTCTTCGTTACCGCCGCCGTGGCATTGGGACTGTTGTTTCTCGGAATCCGCAACTCCTGGGATACCGTGACTTACGTCGCGATCACGCGGTCCTCGACTTCATAAGCCCTTGACTGCTCGACCGTAGAGTTTCGCTACACGAATTTCGCGCAGGGTGGGTGAGGAATCCAGCGCACTTGCGGGCATTCGGCGTTGAAATCTCCCGATTTCCTGGCCCTTGCAATGTGGAACTTGCATTGCATATTCGCAATCGCGATAAAAAGGCTCCCATTTCCTTCCTATGCAACTCACGAGAGCAGCCGATTATGCCATCCGCGTCATGATTCATCTGGCCGGACTTCCCGCCGGAGCGCGGGCCAGCCGTTCGGGACTAGCCGAAGCCGCTGAGTGTCCGGAGCAGTTCCTGTCAAAGGTGCTGCAAAACCTCACGCGCGCCGGTCTGATTGTCTCTCACCGCGGTAACACCGGCGGCTTCGAGCTTCCCGAGACGCGGCGCAATGCCTCCATGCTGGACGTGGTCGAAGCCGTGGAAGGCCCAATACGGCTCAACGTCTGTCTCGGTTCGGCGCAGGCGTGTTCGCGACAGAACTGGTGCCCGGCGCATTGCGTTTGGGAGCAGGCACAGTCGGCCATGACCGGAGTGCTGGGGCGCACGAGCATTTCCCAGCTTGCCGCGCAAGTTCCCGCGATTCACTAATCGAACTCACCAGATTTATCGGATCAACACGAATGCACACGAACGAATAAACGCTGATCATTCGTGTGCATTCGTAGCCTACCCTTACCAGCCGCGACGGTCATGCCGGATGTCCCGATTCTGCTCTCTCAGTGCGTGGCTGTCCCTTGCCATGTCGCGGCGGATCGCTTCGGCTTCGCGATAATTCCCGCAGCGTAAGGCTTCGTTCAGCCGGTACTGGTCCCGGCCCAGATCGTTGTCGATCCTGGCGCTGCGAACGTAATCGTTGCGCAGGTCGCGGCCGCGGCTTTCGGCGAACGCGCTGCTCCCGGTGGCCGCCAGACCTCCCATCAGAATCACGGCTGCGAATAACTTTGAATGTTTCATAACTACCTCCACTTATAAGAACGCCAAATGCCGCTCTGAAGTTATGCATTGTGAAGGGAGCTTCACGTAAGTTATTGTCACGCCGCGGGCACCACCTTAGCGGTGGATTTCCACCACTTACTCGTAGCGCAAAGCTTCGGTGGGGTTGAGTCGCGCGGCGCGGCTGGCCGGCAGGATTCCGAAGATCAGCCCCACCGCGCAGCTCACACCGAAAGCTACCGCGATCGCCACGTACGAGATCGGAATTCGAATATCCGTGAAGAGTCCGACGCTGAGCGGAATTGCGACTCCCACCAGAATGCCGGCGACTCCGCCGAGGAGGCTTACCATCATCGCCTCGGTGAGGAACTGCAGCAGGATTTCGCGCTTGGCCGCTCCCACCGCGAGCCGCAGCCCGATCTCGCGCGTACGCTCCGTCACCGTCACCAGCATGATGTTCATGATGCCAATGCCGGAGATGATGAGCGTGATTGCGGATACCAGAATCAGCACCAGGGACAGGATCAGCGAGATATTCTTCGCCGCTTCCAGAATGGCCGTCAGGGTATCGACGCGATACCGCGCGCCCGGCCGGTGCCGGCTTTCGACGATCTCCTGCACGCGTGTGGCGACGCGCTCCACCTCGCCCGGCGACCGCACCTGCACGTACAACGGATCGATGCGTTCCACGGGCGTGAAGTACCGCAGCACGGTGATCGGAATCACGATCGTGTCGCGCTCGATTTCCGACTGGCCGAATGTTTCCACGCGCTCGTGGAACGTTCCGATTACGGTGAATTGCATCCCGAAGAGGCGCACGTTCTGTCCCAGCGCGGCGTTGCGCGTGCCGTACATGCGCTCGGCGAGATGGTCGGTGAGCAGCGCTACCTTTTCGCGCCCGCTGACATCCTCGGCCTCGAGGAAACGCCCGGAGCTGATCACCAGGTTGCGCACCGCCGCGTAATCCTCGTCCGTGCCGTTGATCTTGACGTCCTGCTGCTTCCCGCCGATCAGCACCTGGTCGAAATTCGACATCACGCCGGTAGCTGCCACCACGTCGCCGCGCAGGCTGTCGCGGATCGCCTGCACGTCCGCCATCTTGATGTAGTCGGCGTCGGCGGCCGGGCTCGCCGGACCGGCGGAAACGTAATAGGCGAAGATGATGTTGCTGCCGATGCCCTCCACCTGCTCCAGGATGTAGTCCCGGCTGGTGAGCGAAATGGTGACCACCAGAATGACGCTGGCCGTGCCGATCACCATGCCGAGCATCGTGAGCAGAGAGCGGACGGGGTTGGAACGAAGCGCCTGCGCGCTAAAGCGGAAGGCTTCGCCCACGAACACGCTTAGGCGCCCTGCACTTTTTTGAGGAGCCGCATGGCATCGCTGCGCGGCGGATCTTCGGGCGTCAGGGTCAGCGTGAGGTAGCGTTTCAGCAGTTCGCGCGCTTCACCGAGGTTCCGGTTGGAGCGTATGTAGAGGTCGGCCTTGAGGTAGAGCAGGCGAGCGCTGTTCGGCGCGACCTTGTCGGCGCGCGCGAGGCTGACGTCGCCTTCCTGGTAGCGGCCCTGCTTATAGAGGAGGCGCGCGAGATCCACGAAGCGGCCGATCTGCTGCGGGGCCGCGTCGATCGCTCTCCGCAAGTGGTCCTCCGCGCTGTTGTACTCCTTGCGTTTTTCGGCGATGCGGGCATGAGCCGAGTGGCCCTCGGCGGGGTTGATGCGGGCCATGCGTTCGGCGATTCCCTCGGCTTTTTCCATGCCTCCGCCGAGAAACCCCGGAGCTTCGATGTAGTAGTCGCAGAGATCGCTGAGCGCTTCTATGTTGTTCGGATTCAGTTGGACGGCCTTTTCGAACATCTGCCGGGCATGAGACGCCAGGCCGGGGGCGGTGAAGGGACTGGATGTCTCGGCGCGGCGTCCATAGGCGCGGCCCAGCCACAGGGCAAAATCGGAATTGCCGGGATCTCCGCCGACTGCCTTCTCCAGGGCATCCGAGGCCTGCTTGTAATTGGCTTCGAAATACGAAGCGCGGCCGATCAGCGCCCAGATTTCCGGCGTTTTCGAGGGAATTCCCTGGAGCACCTTCAAGGCTTCGTCGTAATTGGTGTAATTGAAGAGCTTACGCGCGTGCTCCACATCCGGGTCCGCCGCCCAGAGAGCACACGCCAAGCCGAGAACGAGAGTCAAGCCACGCAAACCGGTATGAAACTTCATTATAGCTCAGGGATTTAGATGACCCTGGAGCCCTTCCGGTTGCATGCAGAGATACTAATACCGCCGCCGCCGGTGCCACTCGCCGCCGCCGAGTCCGCCGAGATCGATAATCACGGCAACCAGCAGAATGATGAGGTTCACACCCTCCAGCGGCATGTGGTTGTTCACCTCCCAGGCATAAGCCAGCGTAGTGAGCGGCAGGAAGATGAACCCGAGCAGCGGAATCAGCAGCCCGTTGTACGCGCGCTGCAGATAGTTCGACATGAAGAACATCAGCAGAAGCACGATCCGCGGAAACGCCAGAACCAGAAGGACGAGCAAGCAGGGCATAACGCGACCTAGCCGAATTCTCGCAGAGTCGTGGCGCGCGCCGCTGTGCGGGCACGCACCCGGGCCCAAATCCCTCAGTATCGGTAAGGAGCGGGACCGACACGAGGCGGAATCTGGCAGTTCGGATCGGGAATCCAGTTGCCATAGGCGTCATAGTAGCCGCCGTTGGGATTGCAAGCCGGCACGGGAACTGGCGCGGTATAGTAGGGCGGCGCCGCGTAGTAGGGATCGTCGTAGTAGTAAGGATCGGCGTACCCGTAACTGTAGCCGTAGCGGGGGTAGACACCGAAGCCGAAGCCCAAGCCCCATCCGCGTCCCCGATCGCGGTCGAACCCGCGGTGCTCAAATCCGCGGTGCTCGAATTCGCGGCCCTCAAAGCCGCGCGTACTGAATCCACGGCCCTGGAAACTGCGGCCCTGGAAACTGCGAGCGCCGCCAGAAAATCCGCGTGATGGCGCGCTATAGGATCGGCTGCTGAAGTGTTGACCGCCGCCGCCCCCGCCGCGGCTGCCGTGGCCGCCGCGAGACTGCGCAAATGCCGGAACGGCCAGCGTGAGCGCTCCTGCGAGTATAGGAATAATTAGACCTTTGGACCTTGTCATGACAACCTCCAGTTACGCCCTTACTAATGCACCGGAGTGGCCAGGCCTAACCGCTTGATTCGACTGAGCGCCGGATGGTCGCGCTATGGCTGTGCACCACCGGACCGGTGCATCCCAACCGGTAGGTACCGGTCTCCAGACCGGTACCAGGCGCGCGGAGCGCGACTGCGCGAACCCCGTTCGCCGCAACAGGAAAGCCTGCTCCTCTTCGAGAATGCCGTAACCGCCGCGCGAGCCGGATAGTAGAATCGGAACTGTATGTCCGCGCCCCCCACGGTACTGATCGTCGACGACGAACCGCAGATTCTGCGGCTGGTCGAGAAGATGATGGGCGCGCGAAAGATGAATCTGCTGCTGACTCCGCGGCCTTCCGAAGCGCTGCGAATTTCGGAATCCCAGCCGGTTCATTTGCTGATCTCCGATATCTCCATGCCGGAGATGGACGGCGCGCGTCTGGCGGAACGGATCCTCAGGCTTCACCCGGAGGCTGCGGTTCTGTTGATTTCCGGACAGTCGAAAGATCTTCCGGCGGCGCTCCGCTCGGCCCGTGTAAGGTTTCTGAAGAAGCCGTTTTTCCCCTCGCAACTCGTAGAAATAATTCGAGAACTGGTACCGTAAGGGCTTCCATAAAGCCCCACGGATGTGGTACATTTCCTTACACTATGAAGTTGTGTGCTCTTGGATGCGCACTGGGTGCCCTCCTCACTTTATCCAGCGTTGCCCGCGCCGACATTATTATCAACCCAACCTACGACGCCAGTATTCAAAACGATCCGAACCACGTGGCTATCGAAAACGCCATTCAAAGCGCCATTCAGGTGTTTGAAAATCTGATCGTCACCCCAATCACCGTACAGATTTATTTTGAGGAGGCGGCAAGCCCGTATTTAGGCGCAAGTATCTTCGAGCCGTATAACGCCTCGTACAATGCTTTCTACCAGCTCTTGGTCGCTAATGATGCCAATCCGGCGGCTATCGCTGCATTGCAGGCCAACAGCGTCCCTGGCGACACCAATCACCTCATCAATCCGGCCTCGTTGACCAACAACATCGAGATCAAGTCCTCAAACGCGAGGGCGCTTGGTTTCGGCGCGCCGGCTGATTGCGTACCGACTGCGGTCACAGGCCAGCCTGTCGCCAAGGAGTGTGTTTTTGGAACTACCAATGCCGTCGACGGAATCATCGCCCTGAACACTTCGATCACGTTTCCGCCAAACGGCACCGGCTACAGCTTAATCAGTGTGGCCGAACACGAAATCGATGAGATCCTAGGGCTCGGCTCGGCTCTCGAGAACTGCGACCCCACCTCCACGACGGCCAGCGCCACGTGTAAAGCTAAGACGTTGACGTTGGCTAACGACACCGGCAGCGCCGGCACAGGCTCTCCCGAGGATCTGTATAGGTGGAACAGCGCCGGCCAGCGCGCGGTATCGGTCGATTGCACCAATCCGGGAACGGCGATGTTCTCCTACGGCCCGAGCACCGGGAACATCGCCGGTTTCAACAATGCTTGCAACGGCGCCGATTTCGAGGATTGGGATAGCGCCATAGTGCGTGTGCAAAATGCGTTTGCAACGTCGGGCGCGAATCCGACGCTCGGAAGCGCCGAAATCGACGCTCTTACCGCGATCGGCTACGAAGCCAGTCCGGAGCCTGGGACGCTCGCGCTGATGCTGCTTCCCGCGCTCGCGCTGCTAAAGAAACGGAAGTAGCGCTACTTCTTTCGCGCGGCCCATTCCCACCGCAGCATCGCCCACTGCACCAGATCCACCCAGCGCCCGCCGACCCACTCCGCTTGCCGCGCCACGCCCTCGCGCTGAAACCCAAGCCGCTGTGGAACGGCACAGCTCTTCAGATTTTCCGTGCCGCATTCGATCAACACGCGATGCAGTTGCAGATCCTCGAACAAATAGTCCAGCATCGCCGCCACAGAGCGCGTCACAATTCCGCGGCCCTGCATATCCGCGGATACCCAATACCCGATGCTGCACTTGCGATTGCTCCAATCGATGGTATGGCAGCCAACGCTGCCGGCCAGTGCGCCGGCGGACCAGATGCCGCAATTCGGCCCGAGCGCCGCTTCGAATTGCGCCTGGGCACCGCGGATGAAGCGCCGGCTGTCCTCGGCCGAATGCGTCTGGTCCACCCACGGCAGCCATACGCGCAGATACTCCCGATCCCGGTCGGCCGCGGCGAAAACCGCTTCGGCATCGGGCAGCGTGAATTGGCGAAGAGTGAGGCCCGGGGCGACGTCGAGCTGAAACATCATCTCACCACCGCAAACGCGCGAACCGGAAACGTTCCGAACCTCGCCACCTTTACCGGCGCGGCTGTGAATCGAAACCCGCGCTCCGGCAGTCCCGCGAGATTGCACATGTGCTCGCAAACCGGAATTCCCGCGCCCAGCAGCACCGAATGGGCCGGCCGCGTCATGTCCGTGACGTCGTCGATGTTGTACGAGTCGATTCCCACCAGCACCGCACCGTTATCGCGCAAGTATTCCGCGCCGTCGCGCGTCAGGAAGGGATGCCCTTCAAAGTACGCGTCGGTGCGCCAGTGACGGTCCCATCCCGTTCGAATGAGTACCGACTTGCCGCGCACGTCAATGCCGTGGAACGCCGCTGGGCCGGTGCGCGCCACACCATCCACTACCACCGCCTCGAGGTCCGCCACACTCTCCAGCGGCAATTCCGAAAGATCCGCGCCGCCGGCATACCGATGAAACGGCGCATCCACATACGTTCCGGTATTCGCGACCATGTCAATGCGGCCGATGTGAAACTCCGTGCCCGGCGCATAGATGGCACGGCTCGCCTCGCGGGAAAGAAAATCGCAGATGACGGGCGCCGGCAATCCCTTGTACGTGATCATGCCGTGCTCCACGGTGTGACTCAGATCGATCAATCGGGTGGCCATTACGTTCCGGCCGGCTTCTGCGGGTTGCGCGACTTCGAAATAGCAGGCGTTTCCGCCGTGCCCGGTTCAATGGCGTGCTCCGTGAGTCCCTTAACGAGAGTCTCGAACGCCGACTGCGGATCGTCAGCATACTGGAACAGGTTCAGGTCCTCACGCGCAATCATGCCATGTTTCACCAGCGCGTCCCAGTTAACGATCTCTTTCCAGTACGTGGACCCGTACAGGAGCACCGTAATCTTTTTGGCGAGCTTCTGAGTCTGCACCAGCGTGAGAATTTCCATGAGCTCGTCGAGTGTGCCGAACCCGCCGGGAAACACCACCAGAGCCTTCGCCAGGTACGCAAACCAGAACTTGCGCATGAAAAAATAATGGAATTCGAAGCTGAGCTCCGGCGTGATGAACGGATTCGGAAACTGCTCGAACGGCAGCCCGATGTTCAGCCCGACCGTTTTGCCGCCGGCGTCCGCCGCACCGCGATTCGCCGCCTCCATGATTCCAGGTCCGCCGCCCGAGCACACCACAAAACGGTACGTGCTGTTGGTGAACTGCTGCGACCACTCGGTGAGCAGTTTGGCGAGGGTGCGCGCATCGGCGTAGTAGTTGGCCAGCGGGCCATCTTCCTTCAGGCGTGCCGAGCCGAAGAAAACAACCGTATCCCGCACCTTTTCGCGGCGGAAATGGGCCAGCGGCTCCAGATATTCGGCCAAAATGCGGAGCGCCCGTGCGTCCGGGCTATTCATGAACTCTTCGCTAAGGTATGCGACCGGCCGGCGGCCGCCGTGAGCAGGCATCTGTGCTATTCCTTTTCCAGATCTTCGATCCGCTTTTTCAATTCCCGGACGGTCCGTAGCAGCTCGGGCAGCTTGTGAAAGCTCATGGCCGCGCGCAGCCATTCGCTAGCCTCGAATGCCGGCGATCCCGAAATGCGCGCGCCCTTGGCTACGTCGCCGCCGATCCCGCTCTGTGCGTAAACCGTGGCCCCTTCATGCACAGTGAGATGTCCGGCCGAGCCGACCTGTCCGGCAAGCAGCACGTTGCGTTCCAGCACGGTGCTTCCCGCCAGGCCGGTTTGTGCGCAAATGATGTTGTCCTCGCCGACGGTGCACGCGTGTCCCACCTGCACGAGGCTGTCGATCTTGGCGCCGCGCTTCACACGGGTCTCGCCGACCGTCGCGCGATCCACGTTCGTAAGGCTCTGCACCTCGACATCGTCTTCGATGATGGTGACGCCCGACTGCACGATTTTGTAATGCGATCCATCGGCGCGCTTGGCGAAGCCGAAACCATCGCCGCCCACCACGACGCCGTTTTGCAGCGTCACGCGATTGCCGACGCGGCAGAACTCGCGCACGGTCGCATGCGAGTGCGCCAGAAAATCGTCGCCGATCTCCGCGCCTTCGTAGATGACGACGTGCGGATGAATCACCGCGCCGCGCCCGATCTTCACGTTCTCGCCGATAGCCGCGAACGCTCCGATCGAACACCCCTCGCCAATCTCGGCCGATGCGGCGATGGCGGCGCTCGGATGAATTCCGGGAGCGGGCCGCGGCGGCTGGTAAAACAGAGCCAGGGCGCGAGCGAAATCCAGGTAGGGATTTTCGGAAATGAGGCAGTGAATGTCTACGCCGGCGGGCCGCGCCGCCACCAGAATCGCCGATGCGCGAGTGCCTTTCACTTTGTGGGCGTACTTGGGGTTCGCCAGAAAAGTAAGTTGCCCCGCACCGGCATGTTCCATGCCTGCTACGCCGGCGATCTCACATTCGCCGTCGCCATCCAAAGCACAACCCAAGGACTCCGCGATCTCTCGCAGCTTCATGACAACATTAGGGTAACAGAGTACGTCCCGGCTTCCCGCAGAGCCGCCTACGACCGGCCGGGAGGCCGGTCGTTACTGAAGAACTCCCAGCTTCGTTTCGCGCACAACTCCCAGCGAAAGCGCTCGACGCGACTCCGTCCCCGGCCGGCCATCTCAGCCCGCAGCGCCGCGGACCCCAGTACCCGTTCCAAAGCCTTCACCAACTCCGCCTCACTCCGCGGATCGACCAGGACAGCCGCATCTCCCGCCACCTCAGGCAGCGAGCTCACATTGGAAGTAATCACCGGGACTCCCGCGGCCATGGCCTGCGCAACCGGAAAACCGAAGCCTTCGTACAAGGAAGGATACGCGAACACCGAAGCCGCCGCCGTAAGTGGAGGCAGGTCGCGCTCCGGAATATAACCGAGGTATCGAACAGTGCGGACCAACTCGGCGGTCTCCGCGCCGGCCCAACCCATCGGCCCGGCCAGCACCAGCTCGAACTCATCCTGCAGATCCTGGGGAAGCGCGCGATACGCCCGAACCAACCCATCGATATTCTTCCGGGGCTCGATGGTCCCGACGCTCAGAATGAACGGCCGCTTCAAGCCGTAGCGCTCTCGCACATCGCCGGCGCTCGCATCGAAAAACTGCGGCGCGACACCGGAATGAATCACCGTAATCTTTTCCGCGGGCAATCCAAGAAATCGAACCGCATCGTTCTTCGTGCATTCCGAAACCGTGATGAGCGCATCGGCGCGGCGAAGCAGATCGGCGAATGCCGCGTCGGCGCGAACATTGCTGCGAGCGTGCAACTGGGGCATCGTCCACGTAGTCAGATCGTGGATGGTAGCCGTCAGGCGGACGCCGCTGCGAATCCGCCCCCGCGCCAGATTCGTTGCGTGAAAAACATCCACTCCGCGAGTCTGCCAGTGCAGCACAGGCAGCGGCGTGTAGTTCGCAAGCGCGCGTGCACCCAGCGCCGACCACGTCCGCAGCCGCCCCGCGGACGACCCCTCGTGATTCAAAGCTCCCAAATCCAACGAAGGCACGGTCAGGACACGATTGGCGCCCGCGAACTGCCGCAAAGCCGAGATCCAATAGTAGAGGTAGTTCTTGACGCCCGCACTGCGCACCAGCAGCGGTAATGCGTCAATCGCAACGCGCATTCTCTCCAGTATGTGCTAACATTTTGGTTTATGGCAGCGCTTTCCGTCGCACGGCATCATCGTCACCATCATGCCAACCCGCGACGGGTCCGTTTTTGATTGCGCTTCCGCAAATCTCGAAAGGACGCCCGCCGCAAGAAACGGCGGGCTTTTTTCTTTTAAGCGATGAATTTGGACTTTGCCAAATCCGACGGCCTCATCACCGCGGTTATACAGGACCACAGCTCCGGGCGCGTGCTGATGGTGGGCTACATGAATGAAGAAGCGTTTCGGCGCACCGTGGAAACCGGCTTCGCCACCTTTTATAGCCGCTCGCGCCAGAAGCTTTGGCTGAAGGGCGAAAGCTCCGGCCATCGCCTCGTCGTCAAAGAGATTTCTACCGATTGCGACCGTGACGCCGTGCTCGTGAAAGTCGATGCGCAGGGCCCCGGCGTTTGCCACGAAGGCTACGAGAGCTGCTTCTTCCGGCGCCTGGAGAACGGCGAATGGCGCGTCACAGACGAGCGCACGTATGATCCGGGCGCGGTCTACGGGAGCAAAGCGTGAAACTCAAACTCGGCATTCCCAAAGGCTCGCTCGAGAACGCCACCATCGATCTCTTTCGCCGCGCGGGCTTCAACATCTCCACCTCCAGTCGCTCTTATTTCCCTTCCATCGACGATCCCGAAATCGAGTGCATGCTGATTCGCGCGCAGGAAATGGCGCGTTACGTGGAAGACGGCATCCTCGACGCCGGACTCACGGGCCTCGATTGGATCGCCGAAAACGAGGCCGACGTCGTGGCCGTCGCGGACCTCATCTACGCCAAGCAGAGCTTCGGCAAAGTGCGCTGGGTTCTCGCCGTTCCCGAAGCCGGCGACATACGTTCCGTCAAAGATCTCCAAGGGAAGATCATCGCCACCGAGCTGGTGCAGACCACAAAGCGCTACCTCGCATCGCACGGTGTCACCGCCAAGGTGGAGTTCAGTTGGGGCGCTACCGAAGTGAAGCCGCCGGTGCTCGCCGATGCCATCGTCGAAGTCACCGAGACCGGCAACTCGCTGCGCGCCAACAAGCTGAAAATCATCGATACCGTTCTCGAATCCAACACGCAGCTCATCGCCAACAAGCAAGCGTGGGAAGACGCGCAGAAACGCCAGAAGCTCGGCGACATCAAGATGCTGCTGGAAGGCGCGATCAATGCGCTCGGCAAGGTTGGCCTGATGTTGAACGTGCATAAGAAGGACCTCGACGCCGTGCTCGCCGTGCTGCCCGCGCTCAAGCGGCCCACCATCTCCACGCTCAGCGATGAAGAGTGGCTGGCCGTCAACACCATCCTCGACGAATCCACCGTCCGCAACATCATCCCGCGATTGAAGGAAGCGGGAGGGCAGGGAATTGTCGAATACCCGTTGAACAAAATCGTCCTGTGATCCGCATTCTCGAATCCCGGCAAATCGGCCGCCTGCTGGCGCGCAAGGCGGCGCGTTTCGAAGAGGCTGAGGCCGTCGTGCGCCCGATTCTCGACGCCGTCCGCGAGCGCGGCGACAAAGCCCTGATGGAGTACGCGCGCCAGTTCGATAAGCTCGAACGCAAAAGTGTGCGCGTGCCCGCCGCCGAGCTCACGCACGCGCGATCCGCGCTCTCGCCCGAATTTCGTGGCGCCGTCGAAACGGCATCCGCCAATATCCGCGACTACGCGCAGCGGCAGATGCCGCGCGAATGGTCGCGCACCGTGCGCGGAGTTACGCTCGGGCAAGTCGTGCGGCCGCTCGATACCATCGCCGCCTATGTCCCCGCCGGTCGTTATCCGCTGCCCTCGACCGTAATGATGACCGTCATTCCGGCGCAGGTTGCCGGCGTGCCGAACATTTGCATCGCGTGTCCGAAACCCGTGCCGGAAGTTTTCGGCACAGCGTCGATTCTGGGCGTCGGCAACGTGTTTCAGATGGGCGGAGCGCAGGCCATCGCGGCCTTCGCCTTCGGAACCCGCATGGTGCCGCGCGCCGACCGCATTGTCGGACCCGGCAACATCTACGTCGCCGCAGCGAAGAAACTGCTGGCAGGCGAGGTCGGCATCGACTTCATCGCCGGACCCACGGAGATTCTGATCATCGCCGCCGAAGGCGATCCGCGCCACTTCGCCGCGGACATGCTCGCGCAGGCGGAGCACGATACCGATGCCTCGGCTGTGCTGCTCACCACCTCCAAGCGTCTTGCGAACGCAGTCGCCCGCGAAGTGGATCGCCAACTCGCTGTGCTGCCAACGGCGAAAGTGGCGGCGCAATCGATCGCGCGCAATTCCGCCATCGTGCTGGTGCGCTCGCTCGAAGAAGCCGTCGATCTTTCCAACCGCTTCGCACCGGAGCACCTGAGCATCCCCGATGCATCGCTGCTCCCGGGCATAAGGCATGCGGGCAGCGTGTTCATCGGGCCGTACAGTCCCGAAGCCGCGGGCGATTACGCGTCAGGCCCGAATCACGTGCTACCCACCAGCGGCGCAGCGCGGCAGCGCGGCGGTCTTTCCGTCGCGGATTACCTCAAAACAATCAGCGTGCAGCAACTCGATGCGGCCGCGCTCAAGAAACTCGCGCCTGCCATCACAACACTCGCCCGCGCTGAAGGCCTCGAAGCTCACGCCCGTTCCGTGGAGGTCCGCACCCGCTCATGAAGTCCGCCCAACCCAAGCTTCCGAAAGGCGCAATTCGTCCGCGACCCGCGGTCATCTCCATGGCGCCCTACTCACCGCCCACTGCCGGACGCCTCGATAAGCTCCGGCTGGATTTCAACGAGAACACCGTCGGTGCTTCGCCCGCCGTGGTCGCGGCGCTCAAAAGCGGAATCGAAGCCGGCCATCTCGCGGTGTATCCCGAGTACGGGGACGCGCGCGAAGAGGTGGCTCGCTATTTCAGAGTGCAGCCCGATGAGTTCGTCTTCACCAATGGCACCGACGAAGCCATACAGGTGTTCCTGAACACGTACGTCGACGACGGCCAGGAGGTCGTGGTCCTCAAGCCTTCGTACGCCATGTACCGTTTCTACGCGGAAGTTGCAGGCGCGAAGATCAAAGAGGTGCCGTACGCGCAGCCCGGCCTGGAGTTCCCGCTGCAGGAAGTGCTGGACGCTATTACGCCCGATACGCGCGCGGTCCTCTTCGCCAATCCGAACAACCCGACCGGAACGGGCATCAGCCTGCTGGGCATTGAGCGTATTTTGCACAAGGCGAAGAAAGCCGTGGTGCTGGTGGACGAAGCGTATTACGAGTTCGCTGGAGTCACCGCGCTCACCGAAATCGAGCGCGTGCCGAACCTGTTCGTCTGCCGCACCTTTTCCAAAGTCTTCGGCATGGCGGCGATGCGCGTCGGCTGCCTCTTCTCGCACGCGGCGAACATTCACTACCTGCACAAAGCGCAATCCCCGTATAGTGTAAACGCGCTCGCTGTGATGGCCGCGCGAGCCGCGGTGAGCGACACTGGCTACGTGGAGCAGTATGTCGCCGAAGTCCTCGCCGCGCGCGAACTTCTCTGCATTGGTCTGGAGAAGCTCGGCATTCCATACATTCCCAGCTCCGCAAATTTCGTCCTGACTAACATGGGAGCGCGAGCCATCGCCATCCGCGACGCACTCCGTTCCCGGTCCATTTTGGTCCGCGAGCGAACTTACGAAATTCCGGGGCACGTCCGAATCACGGTCGGCACGCGCCAGCAGACCAGAGAGCTCCTCGCTGCGTTGGAGGAACTCTGGCAAGCGTAGAGGCTCGGCCGGCGCCCTTCGCGCTTGCACCGGCGCCCCCGAACATCCGAAAATGAGAGTTGAAGCCATTATTAGTGTTCGATATGGATGGAGTCCTGGTGGACGTTACGGACTCCTACCGCGAGACCATCGCCCAAACCGTGGAGCACTTCACGGGCGCGCGCATTTCCGCCGAAGCCATTCAGCAGTACAAGAACGAAGGCGGCTGGAATGACGATTGGCAGCTCTCGCATCACATCGTCAGCGCGGCGGGCGTGCAGGCGCCGTTCGAAGAAGTCAAAGCCCATTTCCAGCAGATCTTTCACGGGGCAGGAGAAGACGGTTTGATGCTGCGCGAACGCTGGATGGCGCGCCCCGGCGCTCTGGAAAAACTCGCTGACCGTTTTCGCTTCGCGCTGTTCACCGGGCGTCCGAAATGGGAAGCTGAGCTCACACTCAAGCGCTTCGCTCCGGAGATTGTTTTCGACCCCGTCGTGGGTATGGACGAAGTTACCAACCACAAGCCGCACCCCGAAGGGCTCCTCGGAATCCTGAAGCACAACTGCGATTGCCAGGTGTTCTATATCGGCGATACCGTCGACGACGCGCGCTGCGCCTCTGCCGCGAAAGTGCCGTTTATCGGCATCGCGGCGCCATCGAACCCGCTGTATCTCGACCTGGTGTTCCTCTTTCAGGAACAGAAGGCCTATGCCATTGTGGACGACATCAATTATCTGGAAGAGGTCTTCGCCGAATGAGAACCGCCAGGCTGCAGCGTGACACGAAAGAAACCCGCATCGGCGGCAGCGTCAAAATCGAAGGCCGCGGGCAATATGACGTTCACACCGGCATTCGGTTTTTCGATCACATGCTTGAGTTGTTCGCGAAACATGGAGGCTTCGATCTTACTCTGAAGGCCGATGGCGATCTCGATGTGGACCAGCACCACACCGTCGAAGACGTGGGCATCGTGCTGGGGCAGTTGTTCTCCAAGGCGCTCGGCAATCGCAAGGGGATCAACCGCGCCGGCTACTTCGTGCTGCCGATGGATGAGACGCTGGCCGTTGTCGCGGTGGATCTCGGCGGCCGTCCGGCGCTCGTCTATAAAGACAAAGTCAAAGTAGTAAAAGTGGGCGACTTACAGGTCGAGTTAGTCGAAGATTTCTTCGGCGGCTTCGTCAATCACGCTGGAGCCAACTTACACGCTAAGGTGCTGTACGGCCGCAGCAGTCATCACAAAATCGAAGCGATCTTCAAGTGTTTCGCGCGAGCGATGAAGTACGCCTGCTCGGTCGACCCTCAATTGAAAGACGAACTCCCCTCAACGAAGGGCCTCTTATGATCGCTATCTTCGATTACGGGGCAGGGAACTTGCAATCCGTCCAGAATACGCTCGCCGAAATCGGAACGGAGTACACGCTGGTGCGCGATGCCGCCGGGCTGGAGGCAGCGGCCACCATCATCCTCCCGGGCGTCGGGCACTTCGGCCAGATGATGCGCGCGCTCGACGCGCTCAATGTCCGCGAGACGCTGATCAGGCGCATTCAGGCCGGTGTCCCTTTTCTGGGAATTTGCCTCGGGATGCAGGCGCTTTTCGAGACGAGCGAAGAAGCCCCTGAAGTGCGCGGCCTCGGCATCTTCCCCGGCGCGGTACGGCGCTTTCCGGAGCATGCGCGCGTGCCGCACATGGGCTGGAACCAACTCGACCCGCGTCCCGGATCCCGCCTCCTTCGGAATCTGCCGGAGCATCCGTTCGTCTACTTCGCGCACAGCTATTACGTGCCGCAAAACGAACGGGCCGCCGCACTCTGCACCTATGAGCTGCCCTACACGGCCGCACTCGAATCCGATACCGTGTGCGGAGTACAGTTCCACCCCGAAAAGAGCGGTCCCACCGGGCTGCGCATTGTGCAGAATTTCCTGGAGCAGGCGTGTTAGCCAAGCGCATCATTCCCTGTCTGGACGTTACCGGCGGCCGCGTGGTGAAGGGCGTGAACTTCGTCAACTTGCGCGATGCCGGCGATCCCGTGGAACTTGCCGGCCGTTACAATCGCGACGGTGCGGACGAGCTCGTATTCCTGGACATCACGGCGTCGAGCGACGCCCGTGACATCATGGCCGGGGTCGTAGCCCGCACCGCGCGAAAGGTGTTTATCCCGCTTGCGGTCGGAGGAGGCATCCGATCCATTGCCGACGCGCGCCGCATTCTGATGTCGGGCGCCGACAAGGTTTCCGTCAACACCGCCGCTGTGCGCCGCCCTGAGCTCATAACGGAATTGAGCAACGAATTCGGAGCGCAGGCGGTGGTGCTGGCGATCGACGCGCGACGTCACGCCCCCGGCGAGTGGCACGTGTATACGAGAGGCGGTCGCGACGATGAAGGCATCGATGCCATCGAATGGGCAGCGCGCGGTGAAGCGTTGGGGGCAGGTGAAATCCTGCTTACGAGCATGGATACCGATGGCGTCCAGGATGGCTTCGATTGTCCGCTGACGGCGGCCGTTTCACGAGCCACCAAAATCCCGATCATCGCCAGTGGAGGCGCGGGCACCCCCGAACATTTCATTCGCGTGCTGACCGAAGGCTGCGCCGACGCCGCGCTGGCCGCCAGCATTTTCCATTACGGAACCTACCGCGTGGATCAGCTCAAGGAAGAGCTCGACAAGCGTGGCATTCCGGTCCGAACATAATTCATGATTTTCCCCTGTATCGATCTGATGGACGGCAAAGTCGTCCAATTAGTGCAAGGCCGCGAGAAGGCGCTCGAAGCGGATTCGCCGGAGGAGATGCTGCGCAAGTTCGCCGCCTTTCCCGAAATTCAAGTGATCGACCTGGATGCGGCTATGGGCCGCGGTTCGAATGACGATCTGGTAGCGTGGCTCGCCGCGCACGCCACAATCCGGGCCGGAGGCGGAGTGCGCACGGTGGAAAGAGCGAAAGCGCTGGTCGCGCAGGGCGCACATAAAGTGATTGTGGGGACGAGCGCCTTCACAAAAACCGGAGTCAACGCGCCGCTCTTGGACGCAATGCGGGAAGCGGTAGGCAAAGACCGCCTGATCGTCGCGCTGGATTCCAAGGAAGGCAAGGTAGTGGTCAAAGGGTGGACGGAATCGACTGACTTTACCGCCGCCGAGGTCCTCCACTTACTCGAACCTTATTGCGGCGGATTTCTTTGCACCTATGTCGACAAAGAAGGAATGATGCAGGGAACGGACCTGAGCTGGTTCCGCCAACTGAGAGCCGCCACAGACCTGGAAATAACCGCCGCCGGAGGAATCACCACCCTAGACGACGTGAAAGCTCTGCAAGCCATGAACATCAACCCAGCCCTGGGAATGGCGATTTATACCGGCCGAATCAAACTGGAAGATCTAACTAGCCTGTAACATCGCAAGTTCACCACAGAGGCGCAGAGATCTCTCGGCGTTCTCTGCGTCTCTGGTGACCTCGCCATGCTCCGCCGCCCGGACTAAATAGCCTCCAACTCGGCTTCCAGCATCTGTTTCCTGCTCAGGTCCGCATAGTAGCCGCCCGCGGCCATCAACTCTGCGTGCGTCCCCTGCTCGACGATTCGACCGTGATCCAGCACTACGATCCAGTCCGCCTGCCGCACGGTCGAGACGCGATGCGAAATCAGAATCACCGTGCGTCCTCGCATCACCTCCGCCAGATGAGTGAGAATGCGTTCTTCGGTCAGCGTGTCGACACTCGACAACGCGTCATCCAAAATCAGGATTCGCGGGTCTCGCAGGATCGCCCGCGCAATCGCCGTACGCTGCTTCTGGCCGCCGGAGAGCGTGATCCCGCGTTCTCCGACCATCGTCTCGTATCCCGCCGGGAAGCCTTCGATATCTCCCGCGAGACCCGCGATTTCGGCCGCGCGCCGGATCTGTTCCATGCCGGCGCCAGCTACGCCGAACGCGATGTTCCCTGCTACCGTCGCGCTGAATAGAAACGTCTCCTGCGGCACGAAGCCGATCAGGCGGCGCACCTCTTCCGGGTCCGCGCTCCGCAGGTCCACGCCGTCGATCGCAACCACGCCTTCCGACGGATCGAACAGGCGCGGCACCAGGTTCGCCAGCGTGCTTTTGCCGCTGCCGGTGTGTCCTACGACTGCCACGGTCGCGCCCGCCGGAATCCGCAGATCAATGCCGTTCAGTACTGGACCGCTCCCGTAATCCACGGTCACGCCACGGAACTCGATCTCACCGCGAGCATTCGCCACGGCAACCGGGTTCTGAGGCGCGGCGATCGCCGGCTGCTCGTAGAGAATCTGGTTAATGCGGCTGAGCGAGGCGCTTCCGCGCTGCATCAGGTTCACCACCCAACCGAGCGCGATCATCGGCCACACCAGCATCCCCATGTAGGTGTTGAACATGACGAAGCTGCCGAGCGAAATACGCCCGCGCAGCACGTCGTGGCCGCCGATCCACAGCACCACCAGAAAAGTAAGGCCGATCAGCACTTCCAGCAGCGGTTGAAATACCCCCTGGATGCGTACCAGCCGGATATTCTGCGCGATGTATTCCTTGTTCAATTCCTCAAAGCGCCGCATCTCCGCGCGCTCCTGCACGAAGGCGCGAACCATGCGTACGCCGGAGAGATTCTCCTGCACGCGGCTGGAGATGTCGCTGAACATCGCTTGAATCGCTTCGAACCGCGAGTGAATCTGGCGGCCGAAGAGGATCACCGCGAGACTTACCGCGGGCGCGGGCAGCAGCGCGTAAAGCGCCAGCCGCCAGTCCACGCTCACCATGATCGCAATGGCCAGGATGAAGGTCAGGCTCGTTTCGGCACAGTACATCACACCGGGCCCCAGCATCATGCGAACGGCGTTCAGATCGTTCGTCGCGCGCGCCATAATATCGCCCGTGCGCGACCGCGCATAATATTCCGGGGATAATTTGACTAAGTGCGCGAATAAGTCATTGCGGAAGTCATATTCAATATCGCGGCTGATCCCTATGATGATCACGCGCATGAAATACTGAAACACGCCTTTGCAGAGAGCCAGCAGGACCAGCCACACAGCGTACTGAACGAAGCGCGCGCCGTGCCGGGTCAACGCATCCACTGCGCGCCCGATCATCAGCGGCTGCACAGCCTGCGCCGCATCCTTCAGCACCAGGCACAACGCGCCCAACGCCATGCCCCGGCGATAGCGCCACAGATACTTGCGAACGGTCGCGAGTGATTTCCACATGCCCTACTTACCCAATGCCGTGGCGATGGTTTTGCTCCACTCGAAGAAGACCGTCTTCTCGCCCTCACGGTTCTTCCACCATGCATCCGGAGTAAAGTATTGCGACCGCGCAGCAACCGTGCGGAATGCCGGGCCCGCGCCGCGCTCGGTTGCGATATAGATGCGGCGCGCGCGGGCCGTATGATAGTCGCTGGTCACCAGCAGAAAGCTGCGGACTCCCCGGCGGTGTAGTTCCGGAACAATCGCCGCGGCCTCTTCACGTGTCGACAACGTATCGTTCGGAAACGGGATAAACCACTCCCGCGGATAGCCGCGCTTGACTGCATATTCGATGGCCAGGTCGGATTCCGCGAAGCCGTAGAACCCGTGCGGGCCACTCACCAAGACCGCCGGCACGTATCCGGACTTCACCAGTTCCGCGGCCTTCTGGATGCGAAGTCCGCTATAGTCGCCCGCCAGCAGCACCGCGATGTCCGCCTTTTCGGGCTGCTCTGAATAAACGAGCGCATATCCCGCCGACGGCAGCCACCATCCGCGCGTAACAAATGCCAGCGCCGCCAGAACCAAAATTGCAACGAAAAAGGAGAAAAGAGGAGAACGCCGCCGCCCCACGAACTATTTCTCGTCCGTGGAGTTCTTCTGATCCAGATTGCCCACCGCCTTCAGCCGCTGATAGAGCCGCTCGACCTCGGCCTCATCTTCGGGCCGCAGAATGCGATAGCGCGGCATGGGAGGTTCGCGCCGCTCCGCCGTGCCCGGCTGCGCCAAAACCTCGCCCCAATATTGACGATACGGAATGCCATCGATCAGGGCATCGCGCGAGAGCCGCCGCAAGTGCCGCAACAAGCTGTTGCAACTTTCGAGTTCGCCCGGATAGACCAGCAGCATCTTGGAATCGTCGAACATCGTCACACGCACAATCAGGGGTTGAATCCAACCGGTGCGATCCAATCGGCGAATGTCCATCCACGGCACAATCCGTCGCCCGATCGCCAGGTAGCCCTCGTGCACTTCGATCGCGGGCCGCAGGGCCAGCACCATCAGCACAACGCCCACTAGCAAAAACAACCCCGCGGGGATGTAGGAAAGCGGCCAGTAGGTGCCCCGCCAACCAGCCAGCGCGGCGCCTAAAATCGCGGCGATACCGAACCAAAGATAGTGCCGTGCGGGCAAGTAGCGAGTCATGACCAAAGCCTTACTTTTAGACTACTCCCCCTCTAACGCCCCGTCAATGCGCTCGCGATAACTGCATGCCGCGCCACGTGTAATGTAAGCCGCTCCAGAGCGTGATCGCACCGCAAGGCCACAGCATTCCCCATGCCAAAGCCTCGAGCGCGCTGCCGCCAAGCATGTTTCTGGCCATCCAAACCACCGCGGTGCAGATCTGAACGAACGTGCTCGCCTTACCCCAAATGCTCGGTGGAAAATTTCGGACATTTGTAGTTCGCATCAGAATTGCCGCGGCGCAAAGGATATAAAGGTCTCTACCTAGCACCAGAGCCACGAACCATAGAGGCACGATCCGCGCGATAGCGAACGCCACGAACACGCCGCTCATCAACAGCTTGTCGGCAATAGGGTCCAGATAAGCGCCCACCCGGCTCTCCAGGTGGAAACGCCGCGCCAAAGCGCCATCTAACACGTCCGTGATCGCCGCGAAGAAGAAGAGGATGAGAGCAAGGCGGTGCCGGCCGGCGACAATTGCCCAGATGACGAACGGGGCCAGCGCAATCCGCAGCGCCGTCATCCCGTTGGCGATGTTCAAATGCCGATCTCCCCGGCGCCCGCGCTCGGCCGGCATACGTAACTATCCGGGATCACCCCGAATCGCGCCTGGTACCGTTGCGCGATCGTCTCCCGGAAAGAGTGCACGGATTCCGGCCGCAGCATCGTCACAGTGCAGCCGCCGAATCCGCCGCCCGTCATCCGCGACCCGAGAACGCCTTCGATGCCCAGCGCCGCTTCCACCAGGAAATCCAGCTCCGCGCAGCTCACTTCATAATCGTCGCGCAAGCTGGTGTGACTCTCCACCATCAACTTGGCCATGCGCGCCAGATCGCCCGCGGCGGCCGCGGCCACAAAGGCTTCTACGCGCGCGTCTTCCGTTACTACGTGGCGGGCACGCCGCCGGATTGTGTCCGGCAGCAGTTCCGCGGCGCTCTCGAACTGTTCCGGCGTGATGTCGCGCAGGCTCGCCGTCTGCGGGAAACGCTGCTTCAGACCCGTCACGGCCTCGGCGCACTCCTGCACGCGCTCTTTGTACGCGCTGCCCGAAAGCGCATGCTTCACCATGGTGTTCACCGCCACGAAAACAATATCCCCCGGCAGCGTCACCGGGCGATTCTCCAGGCTTCGGCAGTCGATCTCGATGGCCGCGCCTTCCTGCCCGAAAATCGAAATGTACTGGTCCATGATGCCGCATGGCATCCCGACGAATTGGATTTCCGCTCGCTGGCACAAGCGCGCGAGTTCCAGCTTATCCAGGCTTCGCCCGCGGAGAAACGCCAGCGCGCTCGATACTTCCAGCGCCGCCGACGAGCTCAACCCGCTTCCCTCCGGCACCGTGCTGCGAATCAGCAGGTTGGCGCCCGCAATTCCGTATCCGGCCTTGGCGAGCTCATGCGCCACGCCTACCGGATAATCGCTCCAGTGATGCTGCCGCTCGAGGCGCGCAAATTCCTCCGCGTTCCAGTCGCGCATCTCCTGCTTGTCTTCCGAGTACATGCGGATCCTGCCGTCCGCCGACGGCGCTACCGCCACGGTGGTCGCCAAGTCCAGCGCCACCGGCATCACAAAGCCCAGGTTGTAATCGGTGTGTTCGCCGATCAGGTTCACGCGACCCGGCGCGCGAAACGTGCGGAGGCCCTCGGCGGAGCCAAACAGTTTCCGGAATTCTTCCGTCATGATTTGTGAGCGGCTCGCCGCGCCAGCAGCAGCATGAAGATGCCGAAGGCGGTCATCACCAACCCGCAATACAGGTTGACGTTGCCATCGCTCAGCGGGGCGCGCTTGTCTGGAGCCAGCAGCCCCATGCCCACGAGGATGAGTCCGATCAAGAGGAAAAATCCGCCAGTTGGTATTCGTAGGTCGAGCATGTCAGGCAAACCAGAAGTTGATGATCAACACCATTACCGCGACGCCCACCGCTATCGGAGCCGGCCGTAAATACCAGCTTACCCCCTCCTCGTGAGGAATCTTGGTGAAGCCGTAAACCAATCCCTCAAGCTGCGCCGCCGGCTTCGGCCGTGTTGCCAGGCTCACCAGAATCGTTACGATCACGCACGTGGTCCACGCGAAGATGGAGATCCAGAAATTCTGCGCCATGGGGGAAGGGAAGACGTGCAGGTTCACTCCGAGCCACGCACCTTTGCCTTCGGCCATGGTGGTTCCATGCGTCACGGCGGCGGCTAGAGTTCCGGCCAGCAGTCCGAAGAACGCGCCGTGCCCCGTGGTGCGCTTCCAGAACATGCCCAGCAGGAACGTCCCGAAGAGCGGAGCGTTCACAAAGCTGAATACGAGCTGCAGCAGGTCGTTGATGCTGTTGTACGAGTTCGCCAGATACGCCGTCGCGATCGACAGCGCGACACCCACGATGGTGGTGATGCGACCCACGTGCAGGTAGTGGGAATCCGGCGCGCCCGGTTTGATGTAGCTCTGATAGATGTCGTACGTGAATACCGTGTTGAACGCGGTCACATTACCCGCCATCCCGCTCATGAAGCTGGCCATCAGCCCTGTGAGCCCGACGCCCAGCATGCCCGCCGGATAAAAATGTCCCATCAGCGTGGTCAGTACCTGGTCATAATCCGGCCCCCCGTTCTTCATCGGCAGGTCATAGCCGACGGCCATCCTGGATAGGGCTAGCGCGGCGATGCCCGGAATGATGACGATGAACGGCATCATCATCTTGGGAATTGCGGCAATCACCGGAGTGCGGCGTGCGGCCGACATCGAATTCGCGGCCATGGCGCGCTGAATCACCAGAAAGTCCGTGCACCAGTATCCGAAAGATAAAACGAAGCCCAGCCCCGCGACCAGCCCGAACACCTCCAGGCCCATGGGGTTTTCGCTCGCGCTGCCCATGTATTTCCAGCTATGCGTCATCACCTGCGGCAGCCGCGACGCCATGCCCTGCCAACCGCCCGCCTTCATCACCGCCATCGCCGAGAGCGGAGCGAACCCCATCACGATCAGGAAGAATTGCAGCACTTCGTTATAGATCGCGCTGGTCAGGCCGCCGAGGAAGGTGTACGCGAGCACAATCGCCGCCGAGCACATGACGCTTGTCGTGAAACTCCAGCCGAGCACCAGCCGCAGCAGCAAGCCGAGCGCGTACATCGAAATTCCGCTGCTGAACACGGTCATGCAGGCGAAGGTGATGGCGTTCAGCGCTCGCGTTTTTTCGTCGAAACGCAGCTTCAAGTACTCGGGGACGCTGCGGGCGCGGCTGCCGTAGTAGAACGGCATCATGAAGAGGCCGACGAAGAGCATCGCCGGAACCGCGCCCACCCAGTAAAAGTGTGAGGTCATGATTCCGTACTTCGCGCCGTTCCCGCTCATCCCAACCAGTTCCTGAGCGCCGAGATTAGCGGCGAGGAATGCCAGGCTTGTGATCCACACGGGTACGGAATGTCCCGCAGTCAAAAAATCCCCGCTACTGGAAATTTTTTTTCGGAGGCGCCATCCAATGCCCAGGACGAACACGAAATAAATCGCCAATATCAGATAATCGACGGGAGCAAGTGTCACGTAGAACCCTCAATGGCCGGTGGATTTGGACTTCTGAGTCTAACATGGGCAATGGGAGCGAACCGGCCGCTGCGCGACGCCGGGGAATCTCCTGAATAGTAGGTGCGTTCAACCGCTAAGTGAACACTTGCGCGGTGACGCGCCTTACGCTGGCACGGCTGTTGCATTTTTCCTGTGCGGGCGCAAATCCAAAAACGCGCCGGGACTTGCGGATGCGATAAAATGCCGAATTCGAATTCCAAAATGGTTCTCTCGAAAACCTCCTTGTGTCAGGAGAAGCTGCGGCTGATGGAAGACTTCCTGGCGGCCGCAACGGACCTCGTCGAAGCGCATAATGAGCAGGTCAAGTCCCTGGTGGACGACGATCCGGACTTTAGCCGGTTCGACGTTCTCATCCACTTAGCAGCCGAACGAAAGCGACGTGCCAAGTACGACTATCTGATGCACCTCGAAAGGCACGGCTGTTAGAAAGGGGATTTACATGTTGAAACCCAGCGAACGTGAGAAGCTTCAGGATTGCCAGATGCTCGTGGAATCAGCCCGCAACATTCTTTTGGGAATTGCGGATGGCGTAGTGCCGGAGGCTCACGACATCGAAAAGTGCTTCCGCGAAGCAGACCGCGCGCTCACCCGCCTGCTGCGAGCCTAGCCGCTGCCCTCCGAAGACAACCTCACCGCGGCTCTTGTCCTTCACAACAACTTGAATCTCAGGAAAGCTTCCGCGACTGCTATACCCGTCGGGACGCATTCTGAACGCCCGATTGATTACTGTAACGCCGGCGGACCACGCCCGCGAGCATGAGCGCCGCTCCGGTCAGGACCAGGCTGGCAGGTTCCGGAGTGGCCCCCGCCGACTGCACATTTAACGTTTAAGAAGAAGTGGCCAGACCGCGCTCTACTGCGCAGGTGCTTTCTTGACGAGCCGGATCTCAAACAGCTTGGGCCATTTCTTTCCGGTCACGAACAAGCGGTCGCCCTTGGCATCGTAGGCGATGCCATTGAGCACGTCCGTTTCGCCGGCTACACGATCGGTGTCGGGGAGGATGCCGGTGAGGTCGATCCAACCCACCACATGTCCGGTCTTCGGATCGATGCGCGCGATGCGATTCGTCTCCCAGATGTTCGCGAAGATCTCGCCCTTCACCCACTCCAATTCGTTGAGATTCATCACCGGCTTGCCGTTGTCGGTTACATGGATCACGCCGGTCTCCTTCAACGTGTCGGGGTCCCAGATGCGGATCTCCGGATCGCTCATCTCCGCTTCCACCGCGCGCGACCCATCCATGTACAACTGCTTGCCGTCCGTGGTGAATGCCCAACCCTGCCCGCCATAGTGAAACTCGCCCAGCTTCTTGAGGCTGTTGAAGTCGTAAATGAACCCGACCTCGGTTTTATAGGTGAGCTGGTACATCTTGTCCTTCCACTTCACGATGCCTTCGCCGAAATATTCGCCGGGCACATCCGTCTTCTGCACCACCTCGCCGGTCTCCAGTTTCACCTTGCGCACTGAAGAAAATTCATTCAGCCCGGTGGCCTCATACAAGTAGCCGTCCTGCCAGAAGAGCCCCTCGGTGAAAGCATTGCGGTCGTGCGGATAAACGTGGACGACTTCGTAGCCATACTCCGGAACGCCCTCCGCATGAGTCGAAGGTCCGCATCCCACGGCAATCACCGCAACCACCAGAATCAGTGCGCGCATATACATAAGGTAAACGTTTTCCTTCGCATTTAGGTTGCTGCGGGCCCTTAACAGCCAGGCGCCGAGTTACTCATGCTCCGCTTTCGCCCAGTCCCGGATCCATTCCGACTCCTGCGGCTCCGCGCTGCCGTTTACTTTTACGCCGCGTTCCCGCGCCCATCGATAGCCCCACATCGCGCCGGACTTCGTAACAAACTGGTCCGGCCCCTTGTAAGCCGGATCACTCATGGCAGCGTCCAACGTCACAAACCTGTAGCCGCGATCTTCGAACATCTTCAGAATGTCGCCCGCCAACTCGCTATTCAGCCGGTCATCGTGCAATAGCATCACTTCGGGAGGCTCGTATCCGAGCACCTGCTTGTTCAAGGCAGCGTACCAGTCGATTTCCGCCGCGGTGAATGCAAGATACTCTCTTCTGAGCCGGCTCGCGCTCGGCTCATCGTTTTTTGCCAGGATGCGTACGTACGCGGCGTTGAACAGGTAATCCTCGTTCTCGATCGTGCAGACGGCCAGCCGATACCCGCGCTTTGCAAGAAACGCAGCAACGGCGTCCCGCTTCTCTGCGGTGTCGCCGGTGTGATTCATCGGAAAGCGGAACCATCGAACCTTACGCCCGCCCTCGCCGCGCACAATCTGGTCCTCGATCTCTTCCACAGTCATCGTGTTTGCATCGCGATGCTCATACGAATGATTGCCCAGTTGCAGCCCCGCACGCGTCCACTGCGACAGGATTGCCGGACCGGCCGGCCCGAGATCCTCAACGCGTTTCTGGATCACGAATCCGGTTACGGGAACGCGATGCGCGCGAAACACATCCAGCAAACGCCGGTTGCCTGTCTGGGCTTCGGGCCCGTTCCCGCCAACGTAAGGCAAATCGTCAACCGTAATCGCCACTGTACGCCCCTGAGCCCAAGCCCCGGCGCAGACCAGCGTCATCGACAAGAGGCATCGAATCGTCACCTCCGTATTGTTCCACGGCCAGCCGATATACTGAGATTCGGACCCATGTCACTCGGCCCCGATACCGAACGGTTGTTCCACGAACTGGCCGATCTTCCTCCCGCCGCACGCGCACGCTACTTCGCCGAACACGACATTCCGCCTCACCAGCGGCAAGAAATCGAATCCCTCCTCTCACACGACTCCGAAACGCCCGACGACCTGGCCGGCGTAGTCGAACACTCCGCGGCCCAACTTCTCGATCCGCTCGCCGCCGGCAGCCGCTGCGGACCGTACCGCCTGGTGCGTCTTTTGGGGCGAGGCGGCATGGGCGCCGTCTATCTCGCCGAACGCGCCGATGGTGAACTGGAACAGCGCGTCGCCATCAAGTTCCTGCGATACGGCGCGGCGGATCCATCCTTCACCGCGCGTTTCCTGCGCGAGCGGCAGATCCTCGCCGCGCTTTCTCATCCCAACATCGCCCGACTCCTCGATGCCGGCCACACCGATTCCGCCGAACCTTATCTCGTCATGGAGTACGTGGAAGGCGTTCCCATTGATGCTTTCGCGGCGCCGCTCGATGTGCGCGCCCGCCTCCACCTCTTTCTCTATGTCTGCGATGCCGTTGCCTACGCCCACCAGAGCCTCGTTGTCCACCGCGATATCAAGCCCTCGAATATCCTGGTCGATCTCGGCGGCTCGCCCAAACTCCTCGATTTCGGGATCGCCCGCCTCCTCGATCGCGATATCGGTCTCACTTCGGCCGATGGCGGTTTGCTCACGCCCGAATTCGCCGCTCCCGAGCAACTCTCGTCCGGCATCGTCACCACCTCGATCGATGTTTATGCGCTGGGCGTTCTCCTTTTCATCCTGCTCACGGGCCGCCACCCGTTCGCCGCGAGCCGCGATTCCGTGCCGCACCTGGTCCGCGCCATCGCTGAAACCGATCCGCCGCGCGCCTCAACCATAGGAGGCCGCGCCCTGCAGGGCGATCTCGATACCATCCTGGCCAAAGCTCTGAAGAAGGATCCGCGGGAACGCTACGCGTCGGTCGACGCGCTGTCCGTGGACATTCGCAGTCACCTCAACCACGAGCCGATTGCCGCACGACGCGATTCGGTCGCTTACCGCACCGCCAAGTTCGTCCGCCGGAACCGGCTGCCGGTTGGGCTGGCCGCGCTTGCCGTTGCCGCCCTCATCGCCGGCGCAGCGGGCACTACCATCCAGGCAAACCGCGCACGCACGCAGCGCGACTTCGCGCTCCACCAACTCGCCCGCGCCGAAGCCGTTAACGATCTCAACGGGTTCGTCCTTTCCGACGCCGCTCCCTCGGGCAAGCCCTTCACCGTCGCCGACCTGCTGCATCGCGCCGAGCGCATTGTCGAGCGGCAGTCCGTCGACCCAGGCATGCGCGCCGACCTTCTCTTCGATATCGGCAGCCAGTACACCGTGACGGACGATTACAACGAAGCCCGCCGCCTCATCGAGCAGGCGTACCGAATGGCGCAGACCCAGCCCGATCTCTCGCTGCGCGCCGGCACAGCGTGCGCGCTCGCGCAAACCGTATCGCGCCTCGGCGATCTCACTCGTGCCGAACAGCTTTTTCAGCAGGGTCTGCATACGTTGCCTGCCGAGCCGCTGTACGCGCTCGACCGCATCTTTTGCCTGCAGCGCGGCAGCGAAGTCGCCCGCAACGCCGGGGATGCGCGCCTTGCGATTGAACGCGCCGAAGCCGCCCGCGCGCTTCTTCCCCAACTGCCGATCGCTTCCGGGCTCGCCGAGCTCGATACTCTCATCACGCTCGCCGGCGGGTACAGCAGCGCCGGCCGTTTCCAGCAGGCGGATGCAACGTTCCGGCGGGCAGCGGCCCTGCTCTCCGCGTTTGGCCGCGACAACACGCAGCGCGCCGGCACCGTTTTTAACAACTGGGCGGTCGTGCTACTCAACGCGGGGCGTTATCGCGAGGCCGAACCCATTCTCCGGCACGTAATCGAGATCAGCCGGGCCGAAGGAGGCGACGCGGATGTTCCCGCCATGTCGCTTCTGAACTACGCCAAAGCACTGCGCGAGCTGGGGAGACTTAGGGAAGCGAAGGACGATGCGGACCGGGGCTATGCCAAAGCAGTTGCGGGCGGGGATCGGACGGCAACCGCGCAGGCTCTTCTGTTTCTCGCCGCGCTTTACCGGGACCTCAACGATTTGCCGCGCTCCGAACAGGCGCTGAGTACCGTGGAACCGTCACTTCGCCGTCTCCTCCCGCCGGGCCACCTCGCCTTCGCTACGGTAGCCTCCGAACGGTCCCTCAATGCCCAGGCGCGCCACGATCTTCCCACCGCTCTCACGCTCGCTAATGATGCCGTCGGAATCGTCGAAGCGCTCGTCAAATCGGGACGGCAGGGTAGGGATCGTCTGCCGGTGCTGCTCACGCGCCGGTCGATGGTCGAGTCGGAGATGGGAGACAGCAAGGCAGCCGAAGCCGACGCCAGGCGAGCACTCTCATTGGTGGACCAAAATGAAGGCCCGACCGCAATCAGCGGCCGCGCCTGGTACGCTCTGGCGAAAGCCACGAACTCTCCGGAAGCGTACAAGAAAGCGAAAGACAATCTGATGGCGGCCTTAGGCCGGGACTAGCATGGAAGGTCGGGGTGTACGGAAGGCGTATTTCGAAAATCCGGCTGTCGTTCTCGTGGCGCTCCATCCGCCTTTTCGATACCTTTTACCGCTTCCTAACGGGTTTGTGAAGAAATACCAAATTGCTTATTGCCGCGTTCAAACGCACGCGTGTCCCGGGCACCTTTTACCGCTCCCTTACGGGTCACGGCTCCGTATGTAGTTGATTCTGGTAACGGAGCCGTGACCGTAAGGGAGCGGTGAAAGGTGCATCGAACGGCGAATAAAGCGCGCCGAGAACAACAGCCGGATTTCTTCACAGACCCTCACGGTCGCGGCTCCGTTAGCATAATCAAGTACATACGGAGCCGCGACCGTAAGGAAGCGGTAAAAGGTGCATCTAAAGGCGAATGAAGTGAACCCTACAGCGAACTCAAGAACGCCACTAAGTCCGACTTTTCCTGGGCAGTAAGTCCAATCGTGAATCGTGAGTTATAGAAATCAACCACGTCCATCAGAGTTAGTGCGCTTCCGTTATGGAAGTAAGGAGCCCTCGCCGCCAGGCCGCGCAGTATCGGGCCCTTGAACTTACCCACATCGGCGAACTTACCCGAAATCAGGGCGCGCCCCGGATCTGTGGTCTGCACACAAGCCGTATACCCTGGCGTTTGGCAGATGGTCATCACGGGCAGATAACTCGTGTCCAGAACATTGCGGCCGCCGGGAACGTCCGCGACCCCGATATTCAGAGGCGCCCCCACCGAATGGTCGCCCGCATTCGGAGAGTCATGGCAAATTCCGCAAGTCGAAACAATCGTCGCCGGCCCGGTAACTCCGTTCGAGAATGTCGCGCCATTCAACCCCGCCACATTCGTGATCGTAAACGTGCGGTTATTGAAGATCGCCTGCCCGCGCGCGATCGCCTGCCGGTGCGGATTGCCGGCGTGTTCCCACGCGTCGAACGCATTGAATATCTTCGTGTTGAAGCTCAGTGGAACGGGATTCGTCGGGTCCAATCCCACGGGGTCGTTAATGCCCACAAAGAAATTCTGATTGACGAGCGGCTCAGGGCCGCCGGTTGCACCTTCCGCCGCCAGTGTGCCCGCGGCCTGCGACTCTGCCTGCGCCGTCGTCAACCCCATTTCGAAGGCCACGATGCTCTGGCGCTGCGCCGCCGTCAATCCGTTCCCCTGAGCATGCCCGTTGGTCGCGTCCAGCGCCTGTTGCCCCAGGTCGCTAATCAGCGACTGCGGGTAATTCCCGTTCAGAATTGCCCCCGGACCTGTGCTCTCGCGGCCATCCCACATAACGGTCGTAAGAAACCGTAGGTTCGTTGCGGGCAGTGGCCGCCGGTAAGCCGCAATGACACTATTATCACTGCAACCATACGGGTTATTCACGCTCACAATGTCGTAATCGCGAACCGACGGCACGTCCAGGGAGACGCGAATCACGCCGCGCGTCCGCAGAAGGCTGTATGCCGCCCGGCGCCCCGCTAGCGTGGTCGTGTCGATGTTATGGTCGCAGTTGGAGCCGTCAACCGTCCGGAAAATGGGGTCCAACCCCTGCGATGCGTCGAATCGCGCCTGTATGTGTTCGGCGGAAACGCTCATACCATCGCTGAGTTGGTGGCAAGTCGCGCAGCTTCTGCCATTTGTTCCGAGGCTTTGGAAAAAAGGCCCGGATTGGTCGATCGGTCCGTTGCCGGCCACCGTGCGCGCAACTCCGCTCGCGTTCGGGGCCGAAAAGCCACCTCCGTTTGCCCCGTTGTTTCCCCCGTCAGCCCTCAGGCCTTTGACCCCCGCCGGCAGCATAATAATCGCTAGCACGCCGCTGCACAGGACGCTGCTGGTGATGAGTCGTTTTTTCGACGTCATTTTTCCTCCGTAACCAAACATGCGAAAACCGCGGGAAAAGCTTGCAAGGTATCTTCGGGTCGCGATCATTAAAATGTATTTTTTTTCACAAAACACCGTGCGGGGCACCTCGGTGGCGTGCTGCAATAGCTAAGGTCGCCTGTTCATGCAATTGACCGACTTATTGCAGCGCGTGCACACCGGAGACCGGGACGCCCTCGATGAGGTAATCCCCTTAGTTTATGGAGAGCTGAAGCGCCTCGCTGCCGCGCATCTCCGCCGCGAACGGCCCGGCCAACCGCTGCAGGCAACAGCCTTGGTACATGAAGCATTTCTGCGGCTCGCCGGCACGGACCACCCGTCGTATGAGGGCCGTTCTCATTTCTATGGCATTGCGTCCCGCCTGATGCGACAGATCCTGGTGGATCAAGCGCGGGCCCGCCGAGCCGGAAAACGCGGAGCCGGCGCGCTCATCAACGTCGCAGAGGTGCCCGACCGCGGGTACAGCCCCGACGAAGACCTTCTCGCCATGGACGAGGCGCTCGACCGTCTCTCGCACGAATGCCCCGCCAAAGCGCAGCTCATTGAAATGCGGTTCTTCGCCGGCATGACCGTGGAAGAATGCGCTACGGCGCTCAACCAATCGCTACACACTGTCCGCAAGGATTTACGACTCGCCCAGGCGTGGCTGCGGCGGGAAATGAACGGGTGAGTGGGCGCGCCGGGCGCCGCCGGTAGTGTACGATTGCAGCAGGAGAGATAACGATGAGATTGGCGACAGCGGCGGGGGTTTTCCTGCTGGCAGCGGCGGCTACGGCCCAGGTCAATATAGGTGAACTGAAGCCGGAACCCAGCCTTCCGTTCGACTTGACCACCGTGACCACTTTTAACCTGCCCTGGCGAATCGCGTTCCTGCCGGATGGCCGAATGCTGATCACGGAGAAACCGGGCCCCGTCTGGCTTGTGACACAAGCCGGAGAGAAGATGAAGATCGAAAACACTCCGGCGGTCTACTTTCAGGGTCAGAACGGGATGATGGGCATCTTCCTCTCGCCGCATTACGCCACCGACCACAACATCTATCTCACCTACGTCGAGCCCGGTACTTATGGCGGAGGTTTCGCGCTCGGCCGCGGCAAGCTGAACCTCACCGCCACATCCGCGAAACTGGACAATTTCGAAGTGTTGTGGCGTCAGGTGCCCCCGGGCCGGGGCGGTCAGGCAGGCGGACCGATTGCGTTCACGGCAGACGGCAAGGATCTGTTTCTGGCGGTTGGCGATCGTCAACGCATGACCCCGGCGCAAGATCCAAACCAGCCGGAGGGTAAAATCCTGCGGCTCACGCTGGATGGGAAGCCGGCGCCCGGGAATCCCAACTTCGGAAAGACCGGCGCGTCCGAAATCCCGCTGATCGATCCGCCCCGCGACACAGAGGCAGCCAAAACCGCGAGAGTCGTCAGCACCTACACGTTTACCGGGCCCAATCTCACGCCCGCTGAAACGTGGGCCAGCGGTGTCCGCACTCCCTACGGCATGGCCTTCGGACCTAACGGCGAATTGTGGGAGGTGGAGCATGGTCCGCGCGGCGGCGACGAGCTGAACCTCATCGAAAAAGGCAAAAACTACGGCTGGCCGCTGGTTTCGTACGGCCAGAACTACAACGGCGTTCCGATTCCCAAGCCGGACACGCGGCCCGATCTGGCCAAGCCCGTGCTCTACTGGGCGCCCGTCATCGCGCCGGGCAATCTGATGTTCTACCACGGCAAGCAGACCTTCCCGCAATGGGACGGCAACGGGTTCGTCAGCGGGATGCAAACCAAGTCGCTGAGCCGGATTATTTTCGATGGCCACGGCGGAGCCAAACCGGGCGAACGGTGGGACATCGGGTTCCGCGTCCGCGACGTAGAGGAAGCTCCCGATGGTTCGCTGTGGATGGTCGAAGACGCCAACCCGGGCAAACTCGTCCACGTGACGCCGAAGACGGTCTCGAAATAGACGCAATCGAACGCACTCGCACCCCGGCACCTGTTACCGCTAACGGAGCCGCAACCGTGAGGGAGCGGTAACAGGTGCATCGAAAGGCGAATGGATCGCGACGAGAATAGCAGCCGGAGTTTTTCACAGCCCCGTGAGGGAGCGGTAAAAGGTGTATCGAAAGGCGAATGAAGCGCCACGAGTAGTCTACTGTCCGTCGATCTCTATGGCGTTGATCATCGGCCAGTCGGCAGCGCCTGCGGCGAATTGAACGGAAATCTGCCCGTTCGTTACAGTCACGGGGAAGGTCCGGTCGAGCGCCATGAATTCGCCGCCGGACGCCGCGAAAATATCGAAGTTCGTCAGCACCTGGGAGCCATTGATGGAGACATTAAAGGCGCGCTGGCCTGCCGCGGTCCGGGAGACTTCCGCGAATTTCAGCACGACATTGTAAGTCCCGTTCGGAACAGCGAACGTGTAGCCGAAGTTCGCGCCATACCGGCAAGTACGATAGAGGTCCGGATTCGTGGTGTTGCCGATCGCGTTGGCTACTGCCCAAATGGCGCCGGAACTGAAGTTCTGGTCCGTACTCCAGGAGTTGCCGGTGGAATCGGTGAGCGCGGCGCCGCCCGAATTGATGCGGATGGGGGAGAACGCCGGCGGAGCCGTCGAACTGGAACCCTGTTCGATATCGATGCCGCTGACCACGGGCGAATCGACTGCCCCCGAGGTGAACTGAATCGAAATCTGTCCGCCGGTTACGCTGACGGGGAATGACTTATCGACCGCTAAGTAGATGCCGCCGGCCTGTGCGAAGATGTCGAAGTTACTCAGCACTGGGGTTCCGTTGATCGCGACGTTGAACTGGCGGTCCCAGGCCGCGGCATAGCTGACTTCCGCGAACTTCAGAATCACATTGTATGTGCCGTTGGGAACCGCGAACTGATACGTGAATGTTCCGTACCGGCAGGTCTGGTAGAGCGCCGGGGAAGGCGTATTTCCAATGGGGTTGGCAACGGCCCACGTTGCGCCGGCGGCATATCCTGTGTCGGCGCTCCAAACGGTTCCGGCGGTGTCCGTATACGCGCCGCCGCCGGCGTTGACACGGATCGGCGTAAAGCCGGTGGAGACGGGCGGGTTGAGAGTGATGGCTGCCGTGGCCGACTTGCTGGAATCGGCGGCACTGGTGGCTGTCAGCACCACGGTTTGTTGCGTGGAAATGGCCGCAGGCGCTGTATAGAAGCCCGCGGCGGAAATGCTGCCGAGTTGCGGGTTGAGTGAGTAAGTCACCGACGGATTGGAGGAGCCACTTACAACAGCCGTGAACTGTTGCGTGCCTCCCGCGGATAGCGTAGTTGATGAGGGTGTAAGTGTCACCGATACGGGGCTCGCGCCTTGCGTGATCTCGATGGCGCTCACCAGTGGGTAGTTTGCCGGACCAGTGATGAATTGAACGGAGATCTGGCCGCCGGTAACGGTTACTGGAAAGGCTTTGTCGATGGCGGCCAATAAGCCGGACTGGGCGAAAATATCGAAGTCCGAAAGGACGGTCGCGCCGTTAATGGCCGTATTGAACACGCGCTGACCCGGGCCGTTCAGTGAGATCTCGGCGAACTTCAACTTCACAGTGTAAGTGCCGTTCGGCACGGCGAACTGATACGTGAACGCGCCGTACCGGCAGGTTTGATACAGCGCCTGAGTGGTGGTGTTCGAGATGCCCTGTACAGTCGACCACGTCGCCCCTCCGGTATAACTCGCATCCGCCGACCATACGTTGCCGCTCGCGTCCGTATAAGCCGGACCGCCGGCGTTGATCCGGATTGGAGCGAATACGGCGGACCCCATCGTCAGGGTAGTGGTTGCGGTGACGTTCGCGCTGACCGTGACGGAAGCGGTTGTGGTGGGCAAGCCAGTGGCGGTCGCTGTCACGGTGTAACTGCCCGCGGGCAGCCCGATCGTCTGGAAGTGGCCGGAGGAATCCGTGGTCGCGCTCGCCGATGCGGTGGCGCCGGCAATAGTGACAGTGGCGGCCGCAACCGCTTGCGAGCCGCCGTCCACCACGGCGCCGTAGATTGTCCCCAGGCGCGCGATAGTGAGGTTCACAGTTGTGGCGCCGGCCGCGGGGACGGTTACTGAACCGCTGGCGGCGGAGCTTGCGCCCACGGCAGAGGCGGTCAATTGATACGTGCCGGCGGGGACTGCGAGCGAGTAGTTTCCGGTTGTGTCAGTCATCGCCGTGGCCGTCGCTGTGCCGCCGCTCATCGCTTCTACAACGGCATCGGCGACCCCGGCGCCGTTCGCAATTACTTGTCCCGTGAACGTGCCGAGCGTGCTACTCATCGAAAGCAGAATCGGCGTATCGGCTCCGGGCAGCACAGCCACGCGCTGCGATGTAGTGGGCTGACCGGCTGCAGCCCCGGTGACCGTGTAATCGGCGACGTTCAGATTGGCGAAGCGGAAGAGGCCATCGGATGCCGTTACGAAGCTCTGGCCGGCGACGGTGACGGTGGCGCCGGTGACGGGAAGCCGGCTGGCGTTCACTACCTGACCCGTGATGCCTCCGACGCTCGCCGCGCGCAGCGTTCCTGCTACGGCGGCCGCGGCGTCGACAATTCCGTAGCCGAACGTCTGGTTCCAGCCGCCTCCGCTCACTGCGGATGAGGCGCTCTGCTGCAGCCGCTGCGCAATGATCGCGGGGGTAGCGCCCGGTGTCGTGAGCGCAATCAGCGCGGCAACGGCACTGACGTGCGGCGTGGCCATGCTGGTCCCGCTCAACGTGGCGTAGTTCTGAATGCCGAGATAGACACCCGAGTAACTGGGGGCCGTTGAAAGAATACTGACGCCGGGAGCGGCGATATCGACATTGTTGCCGTAATTCGAGAAGCTGGCGAAGTTACCCGTGGAATCCGTGGCGGATACTCCGATTGCGTAATTGGCTCCGGCGGGAAAAGTAAGTGCGTCCGTGCTGCTGTTGCCCGCTGCGGCGATCACGAGTGTGTTGCGCGCCCACGCATAATAGACCGCGTCCTGCAAAGCTTGCGAGTAACCCGCTCCGCCGAGGCTCATCGAAACGATCGGAATGCCGGCGTCGGCTGCCGCCATGATGGCTTGTGCGATCGTGGAGTCGCTGCCGCTGCCCGTGTTATCGAGCACTTTGTAACTCACGACGGATACGGGCCACGCTACTCCGGCGACGCCCGCTCCATTCTGGGTGGCGGCGGCGATGGTACCGGCGACGTGGGTGCCGTGGCCGTTGTCATCCATCACGGTGCAAAGCGTGGAGGAAATGATGCTGGCCGTAAAAGCGCGGCTCAGAGAGGTGACGATCTGGCCGCCATTCGCGGAACTAGCCGAGGACCCGCCGGAGTTGATGAAGTCGGGATGGCCGCAATCGACGCCGGTATCGAGCACGGCGACTTTGATGCGCTGTCCGGTCGCTGTAGCGGCGGTCAGGTACTGTGAGGAGACGGTGTTCCAGGCCTCCAGAGCATGGATCGCCGTAAGCGCCCATTGGGAGGAGTAACTCGGGTCATTGGGAGTTGTTACGCTCGTGTGGCGAATTAGATTCGGTTCCACGTAGACGACATCGGGCCGGGAGGCGAGAACGGCCGCAAGCGCATTCTGCGCGCCGGCGGGGAGTTGCAGTAGGAAAAGATTGCTCGGTTGATGAATAGCGCTCGCCGAGGCGCCGGGAGCCGATGAGGAGAGCAGGGAGGAGATGGACGCGCCGGCCTTCAGTTTGACGATCAACTGATCGGGCTTGCTTTGCGGGCCATTAGCCGGAGGAGCTGCGGACAGGCCGGCGGCAAATATAAAAGCTGCCAGCGAGGCACAAAAAACCTTCAAGAGACGCATATTGCGACACTTTCCGATTGAGGGGATTGGGCGGTGTGAGTTCGTGCTCGAAGGGAGGGAACGTGAAGGAGCTTACCGCCGGATACGGTAGGATAACCTATCGAGGCCTCTATTGCAATGCTGTTATCATAGGCGGCTATGCAGATCAATCCAGACGAGTTAGCGCGGCACTATGAGTCCCTTTCGGACGAAGCGCTGGGCGAAATTAACCCGGAGGAACTGACGGAGGTGGCGAGGCAGTGCTACCTCGCCGAGGTGGACCGCCGCAACCCGGAAGCGGATTCGATAGAGGACGCCGATGGCGAGGAATCTTCGATCGACTTTGGCGAGGATTGGCAAGAGAACGCGGCGGTAGCCTGTTCCTTCACGGCGGTACCTGGGTCGAACGCGGCGACAGATGCCGGACGGGCGCGCCACGCACTGCTTGACGCCAGTGTGCCGTGCGTTCTGAGCGTAGTCGACGCCGGTGAAGGCGAGGGCGAGCCCCGTTATGACGAGTATCGGGTGATGGTGCCCGAACCGCTGCACCTAAAGGCGATGAGCGTCCTCGATCTGGAAATCTTCAATCCCGAACTCGAGGCGGATTGGCGTGCGCACCTTGCGGGACTCTCCGATGATGAGTTGCGTGCGTTATCGCCGAACGCCATCACGGCAGGAATGCGCGACCGCGCCGAACGGCTGTCGCGCGCCTTTCGGGAAGAACTCGCCAGCCGAAGCTGAGCATGCAGAATGCGCTGGTCTGGGCGGTAGCCGTTGCGGCGATCGTGGGGGTGTTGCTGCGGCCGCGGAACTGGCCCGAGGCGGTCTGGGCGTGTGGAGGAGCGGCGCTAATGGTGGCCGCCGGCCTGGTTTCGCCGGCCGCGGCCGGCTCGGCGATTGCAAAAGGCGCCGACGTTTACCTTTTCCTCACCGGCATGATGCTGCTGGCCGAGCTGGCAGGTCGCGAGGGTGTCTTGGATTGGCTCGCGGGCCTGGCCATCGGCGCGTCTGGCGGCTCACGCGCCCGGCTCTTCACGCTGATTTACTGCGTCGGCATCGTCGTGACTGTGTTCCTTTCCAACGACGCGACGGCAGTGGTGCTGACGCCGGCAGTCTATGCGGCAGTGCGGCGGGCGCGCGGCGAAGCGTTGGGCTATCTGCTGATCTGCGCATTTATTGCGAACGCCGCAAGCTTCGTGCTGCCGATCTCGAATCCGGCGAACTTAGTCGTGTACGGCAAAACGATACCGCCCCTCGGAGCCTGGCTGCGGACATTTCTGCTGCCTTCGATAGTCTCGATCGCGGTTACGTACGGCGCGCTGCGGTGGGCAGTGCGCGAGCGGCTGCGCGGGAGCATTGAAGCGGCCGGCGGAGCGGGGACGCTGAACGCCATCGGGCGGCGCGCGGCCTGGGGTATCGTGGCTTCCGGCGTCGTGTTGATTGCAGCATCGGCTCTGGGTTTCCCTCTCGGAGTGCCGGCATGCGCGGCAGCCGCGGTTACGGTGCTCGCAACCACTCAACTGCGCGGCCGCGCGATCCGCGAAGTCGCCAGGGGAGTCTCGTGGAGCGTCCTGCCGCTGGTCGCGGGATTGTTTGTGCTCGTGGAGGCGCTCAATCAGGCGGGCGCAATGCAGCAGATTACGCATGCCCTCGCGGCTTGCGCGGCGATGCCTCAGTTGGGCGGAGCGCTCGCGGCATCTTTCGGCATCGCGGCGCTTTCCAACGTCATGAACAATCTGCCATCAGGCCTGCTGGCGGGGAGCGCCGTCAGCGCGATGCGGCTGACCGGACCGGTGCGCGACGCGGTGCTGATCGGCGTGGATCTGGGGCCGAACTTGTCGGTGACGGGGTCGCTGGCAACGATTCTGTGGCTGATCGTGCTTCGCAAGGAGGGCGTACGCATCGGCGCGTGGGAGTTTCTGAAAATCGGGGCACTGGTCATGACACCTGCGTTGTTGCTGGCCGTCGCGGCGCTGGTAGTTTTTCGCGCGAGCACATAAAAGGTGAGCGGGCGAATCCCGGATTCCAGCACTTGCAGGCCCGCTTTCTGCACGTGGGTGACCCACCAGTTGGTGCCTCGCGCGCCGGAGTGGGCGAGCAGCGGCCCGAACGCGAAGTGGGCCCACGGCTCGCTCGCGACCACCATCAGCAGAAAGTCGCCTCCGGGTTTGAGGACTCGCGCGGCTTCGTGGATCGCTTGGTCGCTGCCTGCACGGTTGACGTGGTCCATGGCGTAGGCGCTGACTACGCCATCGAAGCTGGAATCATCGAACGGGAGCTTCAGCATATCGGCGGTTGCGATTGTTGCGCGTCCGTCCACTCCCGCGGCTTTGAGGTTATCCAGCAACTTTTGCTGCGGCGAAGTCGTTTTCCCGAAATGCTCCTCGAAGGACTCGCCGAACAAGTCGGACGCGACAACTGTCACATGCGGACGTGCCTGTAACACCATGATGGTGGAGCGGCCGGTGCCCGCGCCTATATCGAGGACGCGGCCCGTGCCGGACGCGAGAAACTTTTGAGTCGGCAATTCCGCGCGGCCATTGATATCGATGACACACCGGGTGACCAGGAACGCGGCCCCGGCCCAAAGGCCGATGAGGCCGATCGGGACCATCGCCCATAGCGACCATTTGCGGTAATAGCCGAGCGCTAGTAATGCCAGCGCGGCGGCCAGGAAGGGAATGTGTCCGTAGCTGAGCCACCACGGGTAACCGTAATCGATGGATGCGATCGGGTAGGGCATGCGCATATTGTGCCTTAACCGCGCTGAACGGCTTCTGAACATGGTGTTCAGCTTCCGTTCATCGGACTGCGCTATAACGAAGGAATTGCGGCTCCTGGTGGTGGAAGACGAAGCGTTATTGGCGCGCGAACTGGCGCGGTCGCTGACCGAAGCCGGATATGCCGTAGACTGCGCGCAGGATGGCGAGCGTGCCGACGAACTGGCGCATACGGAACAGTACGACGCCATGGTGCTGGACCTGGGCTTGCCAAAAATCGATGGGCTCACTTTGCTGAGGCGGTGGCGCGATGCCGGAATCGCCGTACCGGTTTTGATTTTGACGGCGCGCGGAAGCTGGCATGAGAAGGTGGAGGGCATCGATAGCGGCGCGGACGACTATGTCGCTAAGCCGTTCCGCATGGAGGAAGTGCTGGCGCGCATCCGTGCGTTGATCCGGCGGGCGAGCGGTGTGGCGCGCGCCGAGCTGAACTGCGGCGGCCTCGCGCTGGATCCGCGATCGGCGCGTGTGGCTGTGGACGGTGCTCCGGTGAAGTTGACGAGTCACGAATTTCGCGTGCTCTCCTATCTCATGCATCATCGCGGGCGGGTTGTGTCGCGGGCTGAATTGACAGATCACATTTACGCGCTGGACGCCGACCGCGATTCCAATACGGTGGAGGTATTTGTAGCGCGGTTGCGGCGGAAAGTGGGCGCGGCTTACATCGAAACGGTGCGCGGTCTGGGATACCGCCTGCGGGAGCCTTCATAATGGCATCGCTACGCTCCAAGCTGATTGCGGCGTCGATCCTGTGGACAGCGGGCCTCCTCGCCTTGATGCACATGACGTCGATGTATCTCATCCGCGGCTTGCCAAAGATCCAGGGCGCGCATTTGTTTCTCGCCGTCTGCGGCGCTGTCGCCGCGATGGTGGGCGGCATGATTGCGTTGCGCGGCGTCTTGCATCCCTTCCGGCGCGTGGGGGAGCGCCTCACCGCGGTGCGGACGGCGCGATCGGCGCGCGTCGACGGCGCCTATCCCTCCGAGGTGCAGCCGCTGATCGACGAATTGAACGGGCTCTTGGACGATCGCGAAAAGACCGTGAAGCGGGCGCTCGCGACGGCCGGCGACCTAGCGCATGGATTGAAGACCCCGCTGGCCGTGCTGGCGCAGGAGGCGGATCGAGCCGCCGCGGCCGGCGATCGCGAGATGGCCGACCGCATAGGGCAGCAGGTGGATCGCATGCTGCGGCAGGTCAATTATCATCTTGCGCGCGCGCGAGCTGCATCCGGCGCGGGGGCGGAAATGTGCGGCATCGCGGTGAGCGCGGATGGCATCGCGCGGACGCTGTCCAAGATCTATGCCGATCGCGGGGTGCGGATTGAAGCGGAAGTGCCGCCGGACTTGAGCGTTCGCGTGCGGCGAGAGGACCTGGAAGAGATACTGGGCAACTTACTCGATAACGCCTGTAAGTGGAGTAAGTCGCGGATCGTCGTCTCGGCGACGCGCGAAGGCGCGATGGTTCTGGTCACCGTGGATGACGACGGGCCGGGTGTCGCTCCGGAGATGCGGGCCAAAGTACTGGAGCGCGGCGTTCGCATGGACGAAGCGGCTCCAGGTTCGGGCCTCGGCCTGGCGATTGTACGGGACCTCGTCGAATTGTACGGCGGCGCGCTTGGCATGGAGCAGTCTGCCATGGGTGGCCTCAGAGTGCGAGCTATACTGCCGGCTCAGGCGATAATGCCGACCTAGAACAAAACTCGCGCCGACGCTTGCACGATTCGCGGGAAGTTCTGCTGGTCCGCGGGCAACTGGCCGAAGGTGGCGCTGGTGATGCTCGTGCTTGGCGCGCCATAGAGCGGGTGGTTGAGTAAGTTGAAGGCTTCCGCCCGGAAACTGACGCGGACGCGTTCGGTCGCCGTGAACGTCTTGGCCATCGCGAGATTGACGTTCGTGTTGTCCATCTGACGCAGCCACGGGTAACGATCCGGCGCGACTCGCAACGTGTAATTCGCGCGGTTTTTGTAGCAGGCCGGGTCATTGGCGAACCAGTGCTGCTTCGTCTGGTCGTCCAGCAGCAGCGTACCGCAGGAGTTCACCGCGTCGATTCCGTTGATCGGGTTGCCGGACCGGTACGTATAGACGTAGTGCATTGACCAACCCCCGATGGCGGCGTCCGTCAGCCGGTGCGCTGTCGCGAGGAAGTGGCGGTTGCGGCCGAACGGGAGATCCCAGACGCCGCTCAAAGTGACGTTCTGCGGCTTATCGTAGGGCACAAGCTCGTGAACGGGCCTGGCATCGTAGACGTTCAGGAAGTTGGCGTCCTGGAAGTTCTTGGAAAACGCATAGCCGAATACAGCCGTGAAGGCGCCGCCTTTATTACGGTCGCCGGTGAAGCGCTTGACCGCTTTGAGTTGCAGCGAATCGTAGCGATAGTGTGCCCACGGATTGGTGGCGATGCTGACGCCGGAATTGAACAGCGGATAGGGAACCATCAGGCTCTTGGCGGCCACCGTCTTGCCTGAGCCCAGGCTGGCCGTCGCGGGAAGAACTCCGTAGAAGGGATTGTTTACCGTGCGATCGCAGAGGCTATTGTCCGCGGTGCACTGCGTGAAGATGTTATACGGCAGAGCGTTCAGATTGTAAGTGCTGGTCAGAGTATCGTGGTTCGTGTAACTACCCACATACGACGCGTCGAGCAGCACCTGCATCGGTAATTGGCGCTGTAAGCCGAACGAGTACTGGAATGTGCGCGGGATGACGCGCTGCCGCCCATCGAAACTGACGGCGTTTCCTACGTTGGTGAGTAAACCGAGGCTCGATCCGGCAGGTACTTGGAGGCCGTTCGGGAACAGGTTCTCGAGCGAGTAGGGGCCGGTCAGTCCGGCGCTCGGGGTGATATCGCCATTGATGGATCGCTGATAGGCGGTCTGAAGGCTGAAGCCATCGCTGTAACCGTTTTGCGACGCTGTACGGTGGAAAATCCCGGCGCCCGTGCGGAGCACCGTATTCGGCAGGAATTGCCAGGCAATTCCTATGCGCGGTTGAATGTCCTCCCAATCGGTGGCGTAGATCCGGCGGCTGTCCGGTTGAATGAAGGTCTTGCCGCCGACCAGCGCCGTGGGAGCGGTGGGGTACGGATATTTCGGATTGTTCGCGTTGTAAGCGGCGGCATCGGTGTTCCACGCGGCGAGCGAAGCAGCGCTGTCCGGGTTTACGGAATTGAAGGCGAAACCCGAGTTTTCGCGGTTCCAGCGCTCCACCAGCGGAAGTTGCACGTCGTAACGCAGTCCCAGGTTGATGGTCAGGTTGCGGCGGATCTTCCAATCGTCTTGCACAAAGAATCCGAAGTAGGGCCAGGTGCGGTAATAAGTATCGTTGTAATCGACGAAACCCGTGCCCGGAATGCCGAGCATCAGGTCGGCGATTCCGGAACCGTCTTTGTTATTGATCGAGCTCAGCGGATATTGCTGGGTGCCGTAGCGATTGAAGCTGAAATTGCCGTTGGCGTACCCCGTGCCCGCATCGGCGCGCGCGGCGTAAACGATATCGAGGCCGAACTTCAGGGTGCTGTCGCCGGCCACCTTCGTGAGTGTCGGCACCAGGTTGTACTGGTTATCGACGGTCCACTTGAAGATCGGGTTCGGGTTGCAGAAGAGGCTGGTGAACTGGTCCACCGCGACATAGGGCGGGAAGTCCGAGGGGTCGCGCGGCGCGTTGACAGTTCCGGTCATGCCCAGATCCTTGGCATGGATCGCGCCGATCTCGCCGCACGGCAATGTCTGGTTGTAGCGCCCGAAGGAGGCGCGCACATCCAGCACGGCGGAGGGAGATAAGATGCGCGTGTAGTCGGTGATGATGTTGTAATCCGTGCGGGCCTGGTTGATATCGCCGCCATCGGCGGGGTAAGGAACTCCGGTCGTGTTGCGGAGGGAGTAACCCTTCTGATAAGTAAAGACAGCGTTGAAACGGTTGTTATCGTTGATCTGGCGATCCCAGCGAACGATCGGCTGATTGTAGCCGAACTTAGCCTCATTGTTAGAAAGAACCAGGTTCTGCGTATACACGTTGGAGGCGAGATTGGGCACGTTCGGCGCTGGATAATACGAAATCATCTTCAGCCCGATGGCGCTCATGCGATTCAGCGGGATTACGTTCCCGGGGAACGGATTGCGAATGTAAGTGCTGCGGCAGGTTGTAACGTCTACGCCGGCGACGCACGCATGGCCGGTGAGCGGATCGAAGACGTTCATGCCGTACTTCGTGAAGTGCTGGCCGTCGCGGAGATCCATCGGCGGAGTGCTGGCGGTGACAGGGGAGGGAAGCAACTCGCGGAACCCTTCGAAGCTGGCGAAAATGAAGTCCTTGCCTTTGCGAACGGGGCCGCCGGCGGTGCCGCCGAACTGGTGTGTAATATGCTTGCCGAGAGGCTGGCCTGCGCGATTATTCTGCGTGTAATTGGCATCCAGGCGGTTGTTGCGCATGAAATCGAACGCGGAGCCGTGCCATGCATTGCCGCCTGATTTCAGAGTGGTGTTGACGCTGCCGCCGCCGGTGCGCGCGATGGACGCATCATACGTGTTCACCTGAACCTTGAATTCCTGGACGGCTTCCATGTTCGGCGCCACTTGCCACTGTCCGGTGATGCTGACCGGCGCGCCGTTGATGCTGAAGCTGTTGCTGCCCTGCACGCCGCCGCTCATCACATACTTATCCGTGACATCCCACCCGCGCGTGCCGGAGAAGCCGCTTTGACCGAACTGCTCGTTCGTGAAAAGGACGCCAGGTGTCAAGTCCATCAGCATGTAAACCTGCCGCCCGTTCAGCGCGTATTCGGACGCTTGCAGCGAATCGAAATTCTGGCCGCCCGATGCATCCGCCGTCTGTATGGTCTCGGCGGCGGCGTGCACGGTTACGGTTTCGTTTACGTTGCCGACCGCGAGCTGGAACGGTAGCTCCACTTTGTCCGCCGTGAGCAGCGTGATATCGTCGCGCAGCGCCTTGTTAAACCCGTTGGCCGAGACTTCCACCGAGTAGACTCCGGGCTGCAAGTACGGAGCGGTGTAGTAACCTTCCTGGTTCGTGAGGATCACTGTGGCTTGCGCGGTGGATTTCTGCGTCACCGTGACTTTAGCTTGCGGAATCGCCGACCCGGAGCCATCTGTTACGCGTCCGGAAAGGGTGGCGCGAAAGTCCTGGGCGCCGGAGGCGGCGGCGAAGATGCAAAAAACGGGTAAGAGGGTCCGAAAGGGCTGCATGGAGAGTATGGGTTATATTCGCAGATGTTCGGCAAACCGTCAACGACAATTGTGGGGGCAGCTGTAAACTCGCGTGTGGGATGCGCGCCAGGCGCCGGAATCCCGCATGATATAATCCATCCCCTGTGGCACAGATGGCGACTCACGCGGCGCGCGAGACGGGCGGTAGCGCGCAACGGTACACCGGCGTGGTTCGGGCGACGCATTGGATTGCCGCGCTCTGTGTGTTCGCTCTGCTTGTTACAGGTCTCGAAATCGTGGCCTCCCATCCCCGCTTTTATTGGGGGGAGGACGGCAACATCGGCATGACGCCGCTGTTCTCGATTCCAATCCCGTCATCACGCGCTACCGTGCCGACGGGTTACGGGTATGTGCTGCCCGACCAGAACGGCTGGAGCCGCTATCTGCATTTCCAGTCGGCTTGGCTGCTGGTGCTCACGGGACTACTGTATGTTATCTATGGGCTGGTGACCGCGCATTTCTGGAAAAACGTGCTGCCGGGCGGCGCGGATCTGCGCTGGCACGCGCTGCGCGACCGCACCGCCTACGCTTCGCGCTACAACGCCGGCCAGCGGCTGGTTTACGCGATCGTTCTCGTCGTCGCGTTTCCGCTGACGATATGGACCGGCCTGGCGATGTCGCCCGGCTTTGTTTCGGCCTTTCCCGCGACGGTCACCGTGCTTGGGGGCCAGCAGACCGCGCGCACACTGCATTTTTTCCTGACCATCGTGCTGATCCTGTTTGTCGTGGTGCATGTGGCGATGGTCTGGCGGGCGGGTTTCCGGTCGCGCGCCGGCGCGATGATCACCGGTAACTTGAGGAGCGGCGATGAATGACATCTCACGACGCAAGCTGATGCGCGCGGGAGTGGTAGCACTGCCCGGCGCCGTGGGCCTGGCCGCGGCGGCGCGCATCGCGGAGCGCAATGGACTCGTGCCGCCCGACCACAGCGGCTTATACGGACCCGGCGAAACATTGACGTACGCGGCTCAGCGCGTGCTGACGGCGCACTCGCTGGCTCGCGAGTTCGATCGTAGCCAGATCTCGAAGAAGCCGTTCGCCAATGAAACGCCGAAGAAGACCCCGGAGTTTCTGAGGTTGGAAGCGGCCGGCTTTGTCGATTGGCGCCTGAAAGTCGATGGAATGGTCGCGCGCCCGGCGGAGTTTTCGATCGCGCAGATTCGGTCGTTCCCTGCCCACAGCCAGATTACCCACTTGGCCTGCGAGGAAGGTTGGAGCTACGTGGCCGAGTGGACTGGCGCGCTGCTCTCGGACGTCTTGCATGAGGTGAGCATGCGGCCGGAGGCGAAGTTCGTGGTCTACGACTGCATGGATAAGGGCTGGTGGGAGAGCATCGATATGGCGGACGCGCTTCATCCGCAGACGTTCGTGGCGTATGGATTCAATGGCGGCGAGCTGCCTGTGGCTTTCGGCGGTCCGCTGCGGATGCGCGTTCCCCGGCAGCTTGGTTATAAGAGCCTGAAGTACATCACGCGGCTTACGGTAACGGACAGCCTGAAGAAGTTCGGCAAAGGGCTCGGCTCGGCCGAACCCGAATTCGGTTACGCCTGGTACGCCGGCATCTGAAAACGAAAGGCGCAGGGCGTACCCTGCGCCTTTTCCCGCCTCACGCCGGACACTACTACTCGTCTACAGGCCGCCCTGTGTAGCCGGCGGCGCGGTTAGCGGTGCCGCGGCTCCGCGGTGGCAGGTGTAGCAGGTCACTTTGGCCTTGGCATCGGGTGATGCCGGAAGCTTTGCGTTGATGTCTTTCACCATCGTGACCATCAGGCGGGCGACGTCCTTTTTCGGGTTTTCATCGCTCGCGAAGTTTCCTTGCACATGGCAGTAGCCGCACTGGACGCCCAGCGCCTGCGTGAACTGGCGCATTGCTCCAGCTTGCATCTGCTCTTCGGTAAGCACTTTCAGGTTCTTGTGGGTCTGGCCGCCGCCCTTTCTCCCGCCCTCCTGGGGCGCCTGAGCGAACAGCGCGACGATCGACAGCATGGAAATGGCTAGAAAACGCATGACGCTAATGATACATCAAATAGCGACTTTACGCTTATAAAGTCATGCCGCCATCGACACAAAGCACCTGTCCGGTGATGTAGCTGTCCGGTTCCAGGAGGAGACGCACCGCTCGCGCGACGTCTTCGGGCCGGCCAAAGCGCGGAATCGTCCCGTCGTCGAGGTAACGGTTGTACTTGCCTGCGGCGATACTGGCCTGCGCCATCCCGGCATCCATGATTCCGGGACTCACGACGTTGACTCGTATGTCGGCGGGTCCGCGGCACTCCTTGGCAAGGATTAACGCGGCGTGCTGGAGGGCGGCTTTTTGGGCCGCGTAAATGGTAGAGCCGGGGAATAGGAAATTGGCCTGCATGGTGGAGATCAGAACGATGGATCCGGGAGTGCCAGTCGCCTTCATCCGGGCGGCGGCTTCGCGGGCGAGCAGGATGGGCCCGAAATAATTCGCTTCGTGCGAGAGACGCATGGCGGCGTCGATTTCGGACGGGTCCTGGATGCGTGCCGGATCTCCGGCAAGAACGACGATGCCGTAGAGTTGAGGGGCGGCAGTGAGCAGGCGGATGCGGTCGTCCGCGATCGCGAGATCGGCTTGAATCGCATTGCCGCGGCCGGTCCGGGAGGAGATGACCACTTGGGCTCCTTCGGCCGCCAGGCTTTCAGCGAGCGGGAGTCCCAGACCTCCGGCTCCTCCCGCGAGTACGATTTGCTTGCCGCTGAGTGTGTCAGTCAACGAGGACATCCTTTTCGAGCGCCAGATATCCGCAGGCTACTACCACCAGGAACATGGTGAGCGGCTCCGTGTCGCCGAGGTTGACTTCGACGAACCCTTCGATCATCGTCGCGATCCACACCGCAATGGCTCCGTGAAGGATGAAGCGGCGTGGATCGCGACCGGGCGCGAGTCCCCGCAGACCGCGTCCGAAATCGTAGAGGATTTGAAAGAGCATCCAAAGGCCTATGAGCGCGACGGGAATGCCGCGCTCGGCGGCCCACTGCAGATAGATGTTGTGCAGGTGTTGATAGAAGCCCACCGGCAGCGGGCGCGGAATGTCGGCCGGGATGTATTCCTGGAAGTGGTATTTGGGACCATCGGGACCGATGCCCAGCACCGGGTGAGCCTTGATCATGGCGAGCCCGGTGCGCCAGGTGATGCGGCGGAATTCATTGGAATCCTCAACCTTGGGTTTGCCGATGGAGAGAATGCGTTCGCGGACTGTGGGGGGCGACACGAAAAAAGCGATCGCGACGACGATCGGCACGGCGAGGATCAGCTTGCGCCGCCAGAACCAAACCAGGTAGAGCGCTCCGGCAACCGTGCCGATCCAGACCCCGCGCGTTTCGGCGAGCAGGACGGCGAGCGCAAGGAAGCAGAGGAGGACGACCCAGATCCACGCGCGCTTGCGCCATCGCGGTGAGAAGAACACGAAGGCTGCGAGCATCAGCAGAGCGTACATTTCCTCCTCGGAGAAGGTGTTCCAGTGGCTCATAAAGCCGGTGATGCGATGCGAGATGTAGAAGGTGTAGAAGCCGGCTCCGGTGACTCCTTCGGCGTGCGCCTCCTGGAGTTTGGAGATGAACTGGATGAAACCGCGGATCGCGTCGAGGCTTCCGAAGGCTCCCCAGACGAGGACCACCCACCGTACGAAGCGCCAATCCCGCATCGTGGAGAATACGGCCAGCAGTTCGGTGAAGACGTAAAACTTCTTCAGCTGCGCGAGCCCGTGGCTTGGTTCCCCGGACGAGAGGAGCGCGATAACCGTCCCTAGCAGGAAGAGGCCGAGCGCCCATTTGATGCGCGGGAGGCGAAGCGGCAAGCCGGAGAGAAGAAGCGCGGCCAGCGCGATGCCCAGAAGAATTTGAGATGCCGCGATGGAGAAGAGGATCGCCGCGGCAGAGCCGAACGTGCTCCAGCGGGCGATTTCAGCGGCGAGTTGTCGGCGAGGTGGCAACAGTTCTAAGACCCTTCGGTGTTCAATTTCAACTACACAACTGAATTGCGTTTTCTCCGCATTCAAACGCACTCGCATCCCCGGGCACCTTTTACCGCTCCCTCACGGGGTGGTGAAAAAATATCGAATTGCTTTTCCCCGCATTCAAACGCACCTCGCATCCCCGGCACCGGGCCCTATGCAGTTGATTCTACTAACGGAGCCGCGACCGTGAGGAAGCGGTAAACGGTGTATCGAAAGGCGAATGGATCGCGACGAGAGCGACAGCCGCATTGTTTCACAGGCCCGTGAGGGAGCGGTAAAAGGTGTATCGAAAGGTGAATGGATCGCGACGAGCGCAACAGCCGGAAACTCATCCATTATTGTGCGGGCAACGTCAGCGATCCTACCGTACCCGCCGCGCGATCTGCCACCACGATGCGGACTTGCTTGACTCCCGCCGGGACCGTCAGAGGCTGCGAGAGGGGAATGCCATCGTGCATCGCGGTTTCGTATTGCTGGTCCGTCAGGTTCAGGGAGAGGGCATTCGGCTTGCCGATGGTCGCCGGACCTTTATCGGAGATCGCCAGAAAGACCATCGCCAAATCCCCGGTGTAGTGGCCGTCGATTTTTGGAAGTTGCAGCGTGTTCGCGTCGATCTTTAGCTGGACGCGGCCGGCGCTGTAGCTTGCGCGCAGTCCGATACCAGCGAGGTCTATGGGCGCGAAAGCCGCGGATTGAACGAGTTTGGCGGTCTCATCCACCGGCGCGGCGGCGAGGTAGCCTTGTTCGGCGAAAATCTGCACCCCTTTGCGGGCGCACGTGACCTTCAGCTTGTGATACTTGCCGTCCCAGTTTGCCGGTTGAAAGGCCACTGAATAATTGGCGCGGCCTGTCTGCACGGCCGTGGCAATAGCATCATTCAGGCTCGCGGTGACGTAAACTTTGCCGGCCGTTTCAGTGGCGATATCCTCCAGAACCTCACGCGTCTGCACGCTGACTCCGTAAGCCTCGACCGGCGAAATCGTGAGGCCGTTGCGATCGACGTCGGAAGCAACCTTACGTACGAGCGGAGTGAAATCGACATACTCGCCGATACAGCGGCTGGTCACGCCCATGACCGTTACATCATGACAACTGCCGCCGTAATTCACCGCTATCGGAGGCCCGTCGGTGATCCACACCATCGTTTTACGGCCGGGGAGCGCCGATGCCGCGACGGAGAGATCTTCGAGGAGCTTATAGGCTGCCACGGAGCGAACCGCGGGATCGCGGGCGTCCATCGGGCGCAAACCGTAAACGTGCTGGACGGCGTCGTCGATCATGGCTTTGGATTGCGTGGTCCAAGTGCGATCGAGCTTGGCGGCGTCGGCGGAGGAGGGGAGCGGGTGTATGGGGTAGAACTCGCCCTTGTTGGTGATGAAGTAGAGGAACACGTTGCCCGGGTTTTCCAGGCGGGCAAGAGCTTTGACGATGCTGATGGTGATGTACTCGCGATCCGTGAAGGTGCCGTTCAGCAGATCGTAAACCATAATGATCGCGCCGGACGGCGTTTCCGCGGTGCGATTCGAATACTCGTGCGGCGGAACGGCGGCGGCATGCTGCTGCTCATTCAGTCGAAACAGGACGAGGCTCTGCTGCTTGCCGTCGTCGGCCACCTGCAAGTCTGTCGGCTTCAGATCGGTAACGGGTTGGCCGCTTTTATCGAGCGCAGTGATGGAGAGGTTGACGAGACGGGTCTGCGTCCAGGCGCAGCACGCGCACGCGGCGAAGACGGCAGCGCGCATCGCCGCGCGGCTTGCAAAACTGGTCATGTTTCGATGATCGCAGATTAAGAGAAATGATTCGCGCTTTCCTCAATGGCGATCTTTTGGGGATCCACTTCGTAGCCTTCGTCGTGGACAATTGCGAGCGCTTCGCGTTTCAGTTCGGCCTCGCCGGAATCGGCCATGTGCTTTTCAGAAATCGGCCGTTTGATCACCTCTTCGCCCACCAGGATGTGCACTTCCCAGCGTTTTTTATCGGCGTTCCATTCGATTCGTGCCGCGTCCGCCAGTAGCATTTTGGTCTCCTGATCCAAATAGTGGCGCGATTCCGCAGGTTGCGTCAATCCCCGATAGAATGAGAACGGTGCCACTCGTTCCGCCTTATATCGAATCGCTGCGCCCGTATGAGGCAGGCCGCACAATTGAGAGCGTACGCGAACAGTACGGACTCTCACGAATCGCCAAACTGGCCTCGAATGAGAATCCGCTGGGCGCGTCGCCGAAAGCCATTGAAGCGATGACGGGCGCTCTGGGCGCGCTGAACCTTTATCCCAACGGCGGTTTGGATCTGCGTCAGGTGCTGGCGCGCGAGTTCGATTTGCGCGTGGAGAACGTAATCACCGGCAGCGGCAGCGAAGGCATCATGAGCAACATCATCCGAGCGTTCCTTTGCGACGAGGATGAAGTGCTCACCACCGAAGCGGCCTTCATCGGCTTTCAGGTGCTGGCGCGGTCGCGCGGGGTGACGTACCGGACTGTGCCGTATCGCGACTGGCACTACGATTTGCCTGCGCTGGCCGCGCACATCAACGCGAATACGAAAATCATTTATCTGGCGAATCCGAATAACCCGACGGGAACCATTTTCACGAAGAGCCAGTTCGACGAGTTCTACAAGCACGTGCCGGAGCGCGTTCTGATCATCCTGGACGAGGCTTATTTCGAATACGCCAAGGACAATCCCAGGTATCCGGACTCGATGCATTACCGCTACGACAACGTGATCACACTGCGCACGTTTTCGAAGATTTACGGTTTGGCGGGCGTGCGCATCGGCTACGGCTTCGCGTATGAAGAGCTGATCCGCAACCTGCTGAAGGTGAAACTGCCGTTCGAGCCCTCGACACCGGCGCAGGCCGCCGGCATCGGCGCGCTCGCCGATAAGGAGTTTCTGCATCGTTCGCTGGAACTCAACGCGCGCGGCCTGGCCACGCTAACCGCCGGATTGCAGGAAATCGGACTGACGACGGTGCCGTCGGAAGCGAATTTTGTCATGGCCGTTCTGCCGAATGAGCAGGAGGCCGCGAGAGTTTTCGAAGACTTGCTGAGCCAGGGCGTGGTCGTGCGTCCGTTGAAGGCGTTCGGGCTGCCGAACTGCATCCGCATCTCCACGGGCACGGACGAAGACAACCGCCTCTGCGTCGAAGCGCTAAGGAGAACGTATGCCGCAAACGTTGGAGCATCCCGCGCACGTTGAGAAGGATTTCCTTCCGCTCAACGGCACGGATTACGTTGAATTCTTCGTTGGAAACGCGCGCCAGGCGGCGCACTACTATCGCACGGCCTTTGGGTTCTCGCTGCGTGCCTATCGAGGTCCCGAAACAGGGATACGCGACCGCGCCAGCTACGTGCTGGTGCAAAACAAGATTCGATTTGTGCTGACAACGCCGCTGCAGCCGGAAGGCGAAGTGGCGGCCCACGTGGGGCTGCACGGCGATGGCGTGAAGGACATCGCGCTCTGGGTGGACGACGCGGAATCCGCGTGGCGGGAAACCACGAAGCGCGGCGCCCGCAGCGTGCGCGAGCCGCAGACCTTAACCGATGAGCACGGCGAGGCGCGCATCGCTTCGATTGCGTTGTACGGGGACACGATCCACACCTTCGTAGAGAGGAAGAACTATCAAGGCGTCTTTTTGCCGGGGTTCGTGGCCGTGGAGGCGGAAGACCGCATCGCGAGGCCCGCGGGGCTGAAGTATATCGATCACATGGTCGGCAACGTCGGATGGGGCGAGATGAATCGATGGGTGGAGTTCTATCAGAACGTGATGGGCTTCCGCATGTTCAAGCACTTCGACGATAAGGATATTTCGACGGAGTATTCGGCGCTCATGTCAAAGGTGATGTCGAACGGGAACGAGCGGGTGAAGTTTCCGATCAATGAGCCGGCCGAAGGGAAGCGGAAGTCGCAGATCGAAGAGTATCTGGAGTTTTATCACGGCCCGGGCGTGCAGCATATTGCGATGGCGACGGACAACATCATCGAGACGGTCGGGACGCTTCGGCAGCAGGGCGTGGACTTTCTGCGGGTGCCCAATACCTATTACGAGGACCTGATCGAGCGGACGGGGCCGATCGATGAACCGGTGGCAGCGCTGCAGGAACTCGGGATTCTGGTGGATCGCGACGATGAAGGTTACATGCTGCAGATCTTCACGCGCCCCGTGGAGGATCGTCCGACTTTGTTCTATGAAGTGATTCAGCGGAAAGGAAGCCGCAGCTTCGGTAAGGGGAACTTCAAGGCGCTGTTCGAAGCGATCGAGCGGGAGCAGGCCCGGCGGGGGAATTTGTAGGTCGTTTTACCATTTGGTAAAATGTAAAACGTGGCTAAGCTTTCGAGTAAGTGTCAGCTTGTTCTTCCCCGGGAGGCTCGGGAGGCTCTGGGTGTCGGGCCGGGGGATGAGGTCGCTGTTCTGGTCAAAGGCGGCCGCGTGATTGTATTGGAGAAGCCCGCCAGGATCTCCGAGGCGGTGCGGCGGCTTCCCCCATTTAAGTACCCGAAGAATCATGTTCGAAAGGAACGCGACAGTTGGGATTAGCGCGGCTCACCGCGTTTCTCCATCGCCATCGCCGGATTGCGCTGGATAGCAACATCTTGATCTATGCTGTCGAGCAGAGCCCGGTCTTCGGGGACCTGGCAGCCGGAGTCTTTCGGTGGTTGGATGCACCTCGGAACTCGGCTGTGGTTTCCACTCTCACCTTTCTGGAAGTTTCAGTGGCTCCGTATCGTGACAACTGCGAGGAACTGGTGGATTCTTACTACGGCCTGTTTAAGTTGTATCCGCAGTTGGATTGCGTGCCGGTCACGATAGATGTCGCCGATTTAGCGGCTCAATTGCGTGCCGAACATCAGCTTAAGACGCCGGATGCAATCGTGGCTGCTACCGCAATTCGAAGCGGCGCGACAGCGCTGGTTACTAACGACCCGGTGTTTGACCGCGTTGCCGAATTTGAGACCTTGTTGCTGGAACGTTACGCTTAACCGCTCATTGCACGGGCAGGGGATCTCTGGGGCTCCTCTGCTTCGACCCCGGCAGCGGCTTTCCCACCGCGTCGACGGCGTTCCAGATGTCGACCGTTCTTGGGGACTGTATGGCGTTCACAAGGTCCGGGAGATCGTAGTGCTTTAGGACTCCCGGGATTGCGATTTCGGCGAGGTTGCGATGCAGCGGAGCTTCGACGGCCTGTTTGTACGATGCCGGCGCATTCTCGACGACCACGTGGCGGATTCTTCGATCCGCGGCGGCCGCATGCAGGGCCACTACTCCTTCGGCTCCATCGCCGTACACGGTGATCGACGAGGGATCTACGTCAGACCGGGCAGTCAGCCAGTTTACGGCCCGTATGACATCATCGGCCCGCAGTCCGACTAACGTTTTGCCGGCCAACATGGCGCGTAGCGAGAGCAGGTTGAACGGTCCCAGCAGCGATGCGGGCGCCGATGGAGCCGGCGTGCCTCTGGGTTGAAGTACGAGGACGACGTGCGTTGCCGCCAGCCGTTCGAAGTCCGGCGATGCGGCGGTCTTTTCCATGCTCCGATCGTCAAGCCACAGGAGCGCGGGTTTGCGGCCCGCCTGCGACGCCGCGCCGAGGATCGCCGGCGCCTCGACTTCGGGCTCCATCTGCAGCGCCAGTGTGTCGACGCGATACGGGCCGCGCTGGTCCGTCTTCTGGACCATCGCTCGCGGCGCGGGGCCGGGCTCCGCCGTGATGCCGGCGACCGCGCGGACGGTGGCGGGCGAGGTGTCGGGCTTCTTCGCGATGACGCTTGCCGCTCTCGCCCGGCTGATCGACTCAATCGTCTCTCCGTGCAGCGACGTCGAAAGCTGCCCGGTTGGCGTCACCTGCAGTTCCTCGGAATGGGTGAGGCGCACTTCTTTGTAATCAGCCGCGCCGCCCTTGAGGTTCTTCACAAAGAAGCCGATGATTTCCGCGCCGATGGGCAGTAAGTTTCCGTGTCCGCCGGGTCCGGTGATCCACTCGATCTTATCGGCGGCATTGAAGAGTGTGTAGAAGCGCTTAGCTTCTTCGAAGCTTTGCTTCGCGCCGGCGTAGGGGAACATGTCGGCGGTGGTAGAGACGATGGCGTACGGTTTGGGCGCGGCGAGTTCGACCCAGTCGGCGAAATCGAGATCCGCCGCGAGGAAGCCCGGGATGGACTGCTCCGCTTCCTGATTGCCGATGGTGTGCAGCAACTGGTCGTAGCTGGTGATGTAACACGCGGTGGCGGCGGCTTTGACGCGTGGATCGAGCGCCGCCAGATAAGCGGTCGCGGTGCCGCCGCCGGAGCAGCCGAACGCTCCGATGCGAGCAGCGTCCACGTCCCTGCGCGTAGTGAGGTAGTCGAGCGCGCGCACACCGTCGTTGATGAAGTAGCGCGCGACGGCATCGCCGATCAGGAGCGTGGAGAAGGCGGCATGCCCGTGCTCGCCCGTCCCCTGGCCGATCTTGGACTCTTCGAGTTCGGCGTCATAGTGCTGCAGGCGCTCGCCCTGTCCGACCGGATCCACCGCCATCGCAAGGATTCCGTTTCGCGCGAGATTGACGGCCCAATTGTACTGGGCGGACTTCGCCGTGGGCTCGTGGCCGGGCGTGATCAGGACGGCGGGGAAAGGCGCGGGGGCGCCCGTAGGTACATAGACATCGGCCGTCACGAAGAAGTTGGGCAGACTCTCGAACGTGATTTTGTCGATGCGAAATCCGTCGCCGGGCACCGTGCCAAAACTGCGTACAGAGAGCGGGCCGCGATGTTCTGGGAGCCCGTTCAGTAGCTTGAGGATCTCAGCGCGCACCGCGGTCTGCCGGCGTTCCGCATCCGCGCGGTCCCGCACGGCGGCTATAGCCTGCTCGCGCGCGGCGAGGTGCTGCCCGGCAATGGCATTGATGTAGCGCTCGACGTCTTTTCGGGGGTCCTTCGTCTGCGAAAGGCACGCAGCCGCGAAAATCACGGTCAGGCAACTCAGCTTCGCCATAGATCCATTCTTAACACGTGCGGCAGACGTGACAGGAATGCTTGCCTCTTCCGCCGTGTTCATTCCCGGTACGGTCTTCCCACGTTCGGACAGCGCTTGCTGCTTCTCGTCGCCCGCGATTCGCCTTTCGATTCACCTTTTACCGCTCCCTCACGGTCGCGGCTCCGTTAGTAGAATCAACTACATACCGAGCCGTGACCGTAGGGGAGCGGTAAACAGTGCCGGGGATTCGATATTTTTTCACAATTTCAAACCCGTATGGCTTAGCGGCATGCGCCTTGCATTTCCATGCAGACCTTTTTCCAGGATCTACGCTTCGGGTTGCGCACCTTGCGGCATGCGCCCGCGTTCACAATTGTTGCCATCCTGACGCTGGCCTTGGGCATCGGCGCGAACACGGCGATGTTTTCCGTGTTGAATGGACTGCTGCTCCGCGCCCTTCCTTTTCACGATCCCGACCGGCTGGTGACCCTCAACGAAACCACTGTGCGCGGGAACGTATCTGTGAACTACGCGAATTTCCTGGATTGGCGCGCGCAAACCCACACCTTCAGCGGAATGGCCGCGGTGCATAACGCCGGCTTTAATCTGGCGGGCGCGACTCGGTCGGAGCGCGTGGTCGGGCTGGCGGTGTCTGCGAATTTCCTTGCCGTTCTCGGCATACATCCCATGACCGGCCGCGATTTTGTGCCGGATGAGGACCGGCCCGGTTCCCCCGCTGTTGCGATGTTGAGTTATGCGTTGTGGCAGACTCATTTCGGCGGCGGCAGGGATGTGCTGGGGCGCTCGATCACGCTCGACGGCACACCGTTCACGATCATCGCGGTACTGCCTTCCACCTTCGAGGCTACCGAGCAATCGGACATCGTGACTTCGATGGGGCCGTTCGCCGAGCCGTTGAGCCGCTCGGGGCGTGGCGATACATCGGTGATCGGGCGCTTGGCGAAGGGCGCGACTCTCAATTCGGCGCGCGTCGAAATCGCCGCCATTGAGGCGAATATCACTGCTCGATATCCGCGAGAGAATCGCGGAATCGGCGTCGCGATGGAGCCGCTGCGCGAGACGTTTCTGGGCGATTCGCGCACTCCGGTGCTGGTGCTGTTTGGCGCAGTGTGCTTCGTGCTGCTGATTGCGTGCGTGAATGTCGCCAACCTGTTTCTGGTGCGCGGCTCGGCGCGGTCGCGCGAAATTGCAGTGCGGCAGGCGTTCGGCGCCAGCCGTATGCGCATCGTGCGGCAGATGCTGACGGAGAGTCTGGTGCTCGCCGTGCTCGGCGGTTGCGCGGGCCTGCTGCTTGCATTTTGGGGGATCGGCGCGCTGACGCGGGTTGTTCCTGCGGACATCGTGCGCATGATGGACATACAGCCGGATGCGGGCGTGTTCGCCTTCGCCGGTGGTCTCATTCTCTTCGTGACGGTGGCGAGCGGTCTGATTCCGGCACTGCGCGCGACCCGCCCGCAATTGGCGGGGACGCTAAAGGAAGCCGGGCGTGGATCTACCGCGGGCGCGGGCCGGCAGAAGCTGCATCGGGTGCTGGCCGTGGCGGAAATGGCGCTCGCGCTGGTGTTGCTGGCCGGTGCGGGTCTGTTGATGAAGAGCCTCTATCTCTTGTTTCAGGTGGACCCCGGTTTTCGCACCGCAAACGTGCTGACCATGGAAACGGAATTGAACAAGAGCCACTATCCGACCGAAGATTCCGTGCACGCATATTGGGATCGCGCGCTGGCGGCGCTGCAATCGGTGCCGGGAGTTTCGGCGGCGGCCGTAGGCACAGTTGTGCCGCTCACGGGCAATCACACCCGAAGCGACATTTTCTTCATTGGCCTGCCCACGCCGAACCCGGGCGAGTTTCCGCATCCCGATATTCACGTCGTGAGTCCGGAGTATTGGAATGTGCTGGGCATCCGTCTATATGCTGGCCGGACGTTCAATGAGACCGATCGCGAGGGCGCGCCGCTTGTCGCGGTGGTGAACCAGAGTATCGCGCGCCAGTATTTCCCGAAAGGCAGTGCGGTGGGCCGGCAAGTAGTGTTGGGCCGTCCGAGTCCTCAGGAGAAAACGGCGACGATCGTCGGAGTGGTGGCGGACAACAAGCTGTACGGCCTGTCGAGTCCGGCGCGGCTCGAGATTTATTTTCCCTACCGGCAATCGAGTCCGCGGGACATGACGCTGGTGCTGCACACGCGCGGCGATCCGGCGGCTGTGGCCGGCGCCGCGCGTACGGCGCTTGCGGCCGTTGATCCCGATCAGCCGCCGTTTCAGATCGCTCCCATGACGCAGTTGGTCAATGAATCGATGCCTCTGCGGCGGACCACGTGGATCGGTCTCAGTGTGTTCAGCGCGCTGGCGCTCGTGCTGGCCGCCATCGGGATTTACGGCGTAATCTCGTATTCGGTGGAGCGGAGGACCCAGGAGATCGGGATCCGTATGGCGGTGGGAGCTCGTCCGGCGGCCGTTTTGTGGATGGTGATGAGCGATGGACTGCGCCTTGCGGCCGCAGGGGCGGCGGTCGGAATCGTGGCGGGAATGGGCGCCGCGAAAGCGCTTTCCAGTTTGCTGTACGGCACGACGGCGGCAGACCCGTTGACCTATGCCGCGGTAGCTCTCATTCTATTTGCGGTGGCGGCCGTCGCGTCCTACATTCCGGCAAGAAGAGCAACCCGCTGCGATCCGAATTTGGCGCTCCGATCATGAAGTAACGGTTGCTTCGTGCGCACGTGCCGGAACAAAAAAGTGGATTCTTGTGTGTCCCAAATTCCTTGTCCCTCGCGCTTGAGAAGGGTGAGGACAAACACATGTTCCGATACGCGACGCTTCTTCTCATGGCTCTGGCGATTTCCGCCCAGGCCGCTTTAGTTCAGGGCAACCTGGCTGCCGGCGATGGCATGCTGGTGACCGATACGGCTACCGGCATCGACTGGGTCAAGCCTTTCCTGACTCGCGGGGAAACCTACAACGACGCTGTTGTCCAGGGGCTCGAGACCACGTACGGACTCCACTACGCCACTGAACAGCAAGTCGTCGACATGATCGATAACTATTTCGGTAATCCTCCGGTCGGGTCTCCCGGGAGCACCGCCGGGTGGCAGGACGTTGAGGATTTCTTCAATGTTTTCGGGATCAACCAAAACGGCAATTGCGGCAGTCTGCCCTGTCCGCGAACGCAAGGCTTGACCTCCACGCTTCTGCCGAGCAATCCGGGAACACATGCCGGCGTCGGCATGATTCAAGTCGGTACGAATGGTTGGATGATTCAAAACAACCCATGGCCGGATGCCGGATTTGCGGACTTTCAAATGGGTAGCTGGCTCATTCGCGGCGATTCGGCGCCGGCTACTCCCGAGCCCGGGACCACCGGTCTGATCGGCGGCGCGCTCACTTTCGTGGGCCTCTTGCTGCGCAAACGAACGCGCGCCGATTAGGAGATTACTCCCTTTCGGACCGCGTACAAGATCAGCTCCGGAACCGTGTGCAGGTTCAGCTTTTCCATCAGATTGCCGCGATGCGTTTCTACCGTGTAGAGGCTTAGATTCAGCATCGCGGCAATATCCTTATTGCTCTTGCCTTCGGCGATCAACTGCAACACCTCGCGCTCGCGTGTGGTCAGGAGCTCATAACTGTCTTCGATCTCCCGGTCCTGCAACTGCCGGACGTAATCCTCCACCAACACGCGGCTCACTGCCGGACTGAAGAAGGCCTTTCCCTGCGAAACCGCTCGCACCGCGTCGATGAGCTCTCCCTCGGCCGATTCTTTCAGCAGGTACCCGCGCGCTCCCGCTTTCAGCGCTCTCAGCACGTAAGCCTCGTCGGAGTGCATGCTCAGCATGATGACGCACGTCTGCGGCTGGGAGGCGGTGATCTGGCGCGCGGCCTCAATGCCGTTCAGGTTCGGCATCGTAATATCGAGGACTGCCACTTCGGGCTGATGCTGCTGGGCCATACTGACCGCCTGCCGGCCATCGCTCGCTTCGGCGACGACTTCGAAATCGTCCTGCCGTTCGAGCACCAGGCGCAGTCCGGTGCGCATCACCGAATGATCGTCGGCCAGCAGAATACGAATCGAGTTCATTGCACCATCTCCGTGCGCGCTGTTCCCATGGGCAACCTTATGGAGACCGTGGTTCCTTGTCCGGGTTCCGATCTGATTTCGAAATCGCCTCCGAGATTACGCACGCGCTCCTCCATTCCCAGTATGCCCATGCCTTTATCGCTCGCGTGAAAACCGGCCCCATCGTCGGCAATGGATACCCGGACGTCAGCGGCATCGTGTTTGACGGTGACGCGCACGTGCTCGGCGCGCGAGTGACGCGTGGCGTTGTGCAGCGCCTCTTGCACCACACGGTAGATACAGGTGCGATAGTCGTCCGGCAGATCGTCGGCGACATCATCGGCGTCCACGCGAACTTTCATGCCCGTTCGGCGGGCGGTCTCACGAGCCTGCCACTTCAGCGCGGGTGTTAAGCCGAGATCGTCCAACATGGACGGGCGCAGCAACAGCGACATATTGCGGATCGCTCCCACGCTGTCTTCCGCGAGTTTGCGAACACGCAGGGCGCGGTCGTGGAGTGGCGCGTCCGCCGCGGGTATCGCGGCGGTCAGATTTCCGAGCTCGACGAGCATCGCGGACATGCTCTGGCCCACTTCATCGTGCAATTCGCGCGAGAGCTTGCGGCGCTCATCCTCCTGCGCGGCCACCAGCCGTGCGGAGAGTTTGTGCAACTCCTCCCGCGTCTGCACCACCTGCCGGTATTGGGCGCGGGATTCGTGCTCCAGACGCTGCACCCGGCCGATGCTGACGAACGCCAGTCCGAGACCGAAGGCAATCAGTACAGCCGCGGTGATTACGATTTCGCGGCGGAAATCGGCGAACACCTGCGCTACACGGCTTTCGCCGAAACTCAACTGCCGCGTGTCCAACTGCCGTATGCGCTCGCTGAGTTGAAGAAGTTGCTGGCGGCGAGGGAACATTTGCGTGCGTAGGAATGACGGACCCTGCGCTTCGCGCTCCTCCTGCGTCCACCCGAGCACGGGTTGGATGATAGCGAAATATTGCTCCACGTCGCGCTGCAGTTCGTCCAGTGTGGCGTTGTCGCCGGGCGCCAGTTCCTTGCGGTATTGCGCAATGGCGGCGGACATGTCGCGATAGGTCTGCTGAATTTCGGCGCGCCGCTGCTCCGCCAGCTTCGGATCCGCATGCAGCAGATAGTCGCGCATATCGATGTTGGTCCGGTAAAGCTGGTTGCGGATGCGGTTGAGCAGATCGTCGCGTTCCAGAAACCCGCGGCGGATTTGCGAGTTGCCGGCTTCAATGCGCCCCAGCGCGCGATTGGCGCTGAGGGCAATCAGGAGCATGAGCACGATGAGCGAACCGAACCCGATCCACAACACCGTGCGGCTGCTCATAGCCGCGCGTTTCGCGATCGGAGCCGCTGCGCCGGGGCTCATTAGACTGTCGCTCTGCGCACCTTGGTCTTGGTCCGCCGTCTGCGCCGGTAGGCCGTCGGGCGGAAGAGGACGCGGTCAAGGTAGCCGTAAACCTGATGCCCGATCACCATCGAAAGCAGGATCAGCGCCGTTGCGATGGAAATGACCGTGCCTGCCACAAACCACCGCGAGTGGAAGCGGAACTCGACATCGCGCTCTCCGGCCGGAACCACCACACCCATCATGGCGTGGTCCACGCGAAGTACGGGCGTTTCGCGGCCGCCGACCCGCGCCGTCCACCCGGGGTACCAGGCCATGCTCAGTTTGAGCAGGCTGGGCGAATCGGCCGTGTAGTGAACACGGTAGGACTGCTCGTCATACGTCACAACAACGGCGGTGGCGCGCTTATCCTGCTGAATCGGAGCGTGCGGCGTAAACACAGTGGAGGCTTCCGCGGGGCGCATGGCCGGCAGCAGACGCCGCGATTCTTCCACGCCGGTCACGTCCTGTACGGCGGGCGGGAAATAAATGCGCGGCAGCACATTCGGATTGACGTCGATATCGCGCTTTCGCCAGTCGATGAAGCGGCTGACGTTGAGCCCGTCGAGCAGGTGGGTATTGTTGCGGGCCGCGTCGTGATACTCGCGGTAGGAGCGCGGTTCATCGACAAAGTAGCCGTATGTGGTTTCGAATCTCAGATCCAGCGGATGCATCAGAGGACCTGCGCCCGGCATGGCGTTGGGAGCGTCAAAGCGGTTCAGCGGCAGTTGCGGAGCGGCCAGAAGGCGGGCCGCAACGCGCTCGGAATACCCATAAGCGCGGTAGTAGCTCATGCGGAGGTACGCCAGCGGATTGCCGAAGGAGTTGCAGAAAAACAGGTCGGCGAAAACAACGGCGGCGAGAAGCACACCGGCGTAGCGGAACCTGGCGGCGCGGTCTGTAAACCAGTCCGCTCCAGCGGCGGCGGCCAGCGCCAGAGCAAATGCCGCTATAAACCATCCGAGCAGCGGCGGACCCATGCCGGCGACTCCAGGCACGAGAACTCCGGCATAAAACAATCCGGCTTTCGGACCCGACATATACCAGACCGCGGGGATCAGAAGCAGCAGCGCGGCGGCGCGAGCGCGCCCTTTGGCTATGCCCGCGATCGCCAGAGGCAGCAGGAGAAGGCCGGCATAGAAGTAATGATCGGTGGGGTGGTCCTTATCGTTGTGCGAGAGGGTGCCCAGGGAATCCGCCCACAAGAGGGTGAGCAGGTGTTTCGGCTGCAACGCCTCTTTCTGATATTCGGCAGTGGGCCGCGAGACGGAGAGGCTCGCAAGTTCCGACGCCGGCAGGCTCTGCACCGCAGTGGCGCCGACAGCGCCCACGGAGATCACGGCCACGAAGCCGAAGGCTCGCAGGAGGCGGATCCTCCCCGTGAGGACATCGCTCAGCGCGTACAGCAAAAGGGCGACGAGAGCAGTGATGGCGGTCTGCGGGAATCCCGCGGCCATCATGCAGCCTGCGGCGAGACCGCCCAGGCCGAGATTGAGTCCAGGTTTCGACTCGGTGGCGCGGCGATAGGCGAGCACAATCCACGGCAGCCACGCGGCAGTGCAGAAGACGCCCAAGTGGGAGGTATGTCCAGCGAAGAACCCGGAAAGTCCGTACGCGAATGCGCCGAGCACGGCGGACGTTCGATGCTGCACCTGGCGCTTGAGGAAGAAGAACATGCCGAGACAAGCCAGCAGGGCATGTAGCGCCAGTTCCATCTCCATCGTCTGCGGAGTGACGCCGGTGATGTAAAACGGCCAATTGAGCGGGTACCATGCGCCGTTCAGCGGGTTGGCGAGCAGCGGATAACCGGAATAAATGTACGGAGTCCAGAAGGGCAGTCCCTTACCGAGCGCGTGCTGGGCGAAATATTTCTGAAGCGGATAAGAAACGTCGATGGTATCGCCGTAAGCAGTTGTATTCGGGCTCGTCAGCGGGATCCAATAGAATGCGAGAACGCAAAGAAGGATCAGTCCCGGCGCGGCGAACTGCCGCAGTTTAAGCGCTTGCCATTTACCCTGGTTTTTCACCGATTAAAGATAGTACCACGTGAGTAGTTGCAGGGTCCCGGCACTTTTAGAAGAACGCCGACAGGGTTTTTGCACTATCGGCGTTCATTTGCGTTGAATATTTCTTCCTTACCGCTGGAAATCCTGCATGTATTTCAGGATGGCGTTGATTCTCATATCCGCGAAGGTTCCATTGGCGCTGATGCTTTTGAAGACATCTCCCCAAACGGGCATGCTTTCAGATCCGTGGGCGGCGACGCCCTGTCCGCTGATGATCAATTTGAGATGGAGCGCGTCGAATTTGCCGTTGTTGCGCTTGGCGAGCTGGGTGAGGTCGGTGGGGGCAATCTTCATGGCGGAGGCCGCCGGACCGCTGCCGCGGCCGTCCTCGCCGTGACACGCCGCGCAAAACTGCGTAAACATTTGTTTGCCTTCGAATCCGGCGGGCCGCGCCGGAACCATTTTCACTACCTTGTTCTGAGCGTATGCGGCAATGCCGAGAACAGCCAAAGCCAAAACGCTAATAAAAAGACTGCGAAGTCTCATATTATTTCCCGAGACGACTATAACCCGTTTCACCGCCAAAGAAAACCCCTCGTAAGAGTGGTGCTATCCCCGATGAAAAATATCGAATTGCTTTACGCCGCCATTGAAAACGCACTCGTGCACCCAACACCGTTTGCCGCTCCCTCACGGTCACGGCTCCGTATGTAGTTGATTCTGCTGACGGAGCCGCGACCGTGAGGGGCTGTGAAGAAATATCGAATCGCTTTTTCTCCAAATTCAAACGCACTCGCATTCCCGGTGCATCGAAAAGCGAATGGAGCGCGACGAGAACGGCAGCCGGATTTTTTCACAAACCCGTGAGGGAGTGGTAAAAGGTGTATCGAAAGGCGAATGGAGCGCACGAGAACGAATCCTCTTCCCAACCATTGCCCGCACTAGGACTTTTGCCCATAGTCCTACAGAATTCATTGCATTGATCAACCCCCCTACCGTCTCTTATCATCATCATCACGAAGTCGTTTGGGTGATTCATGTTCCAAGGTAAACCGGCGCTGCCGTCCGGACAGGATACGTCTGTCTCCGCGGCAATGTATACTGCTGTGCTCTTCGCGTTCATCGTGGGAACGCGCTTGCCGCTAGCTCCACGACACCTCTACTATTTCGACAGTGCAAATTTCGCCCTCGCGCTGGAGAAATTCGACCCGGCATTGCATCAGCCTCAACCGCCGGGTTATCCGCTCTTCGTCGCGCTCACGCGACTGATCCACTTTTTCGTTCCGCGGCCGGAGCAGGTTTTTCTGATCGCAGGGCTCATGGCGGCGTTCGCGGCCACCGCGCTCATCCTCGTTTTAGCCAAGGAGATGTTCGGACGCACGGCGGGTATTCTCGCCGCGACGCTGCTAGCCTCCAATCCGGCGTTCTGGTTCGGCGGAATCACCAACGAGATCCGCGTATTTCTGGCGCTTTCCAGCACCGCCGTGGCGCTTCTGGCATGGCGCGCATACTCGCGACCCGAACAACCGCTCTGGTTGTACGGCGCGTTCGCCGCGCTCGGAGTCGGCGCGGGCTTCCGTCCCGTGCAGGGCGGCTTTCTTCTTCTGTTTGTCCTATGGGTTTGGTGGCGCACCGGGCATTCCGTCAGGCGACTGCTGATCGCTCTCGCGGCCATGGCGCTGACCGTTGCACCATGGCTGGCCGCCACCATCATTGCGGTAGGAGGCGTGGACCGGTTCGTTTTCGTGCTGTGGCAGTATGCGCAGCAACAATTCAGCCCAACGTCCGCGGCATTCGGAGCGGCCAGGCCCGCTGCTTTCCATATGTTCGAGCAGGCCGTAGTGTGGAACTTCCTGGGCGCCGTGGCGTGGTTTTGGGCGCTGCCTCTCGTGGACCGGCAGCGCGGCGATTGGCGCAAGATCGCCTTCTTAGCGGTCCTCTTCTTTCCGCCGTTCCTGTTCTCCGCGTTCATACATATCGGCGATCCGGACCAAGCCCTCGGCACTATCCCCGTGCTGTCCGTTGCCGGGGGTGCGGTGTTGGCGCGTTGGGCGGGACGGTGGTCAGGCAAGCGCGTGCTGCTGGTCGCGACGGGCGTAGTCGCGGTGCACGCGCTTGTGTTCTTTTACCCGCCGGGGCGGATTGCGCGGGCATCCAGTTTCCGCGCGGCGGCCGATGTGAACCGCCTGACGTCGGGCGCGCTGGACGCCATCGGGGCGTTGCAGAAGATGGGGCCGCTGACCATCGTGCACTCGGGATCGTCCGTGGCATCGCGGCAGATTGCATATTATTTTCCGGAAGATTACGTGGTGGTGCTGCCCGAGAACCCTGGCGAGCATCCGCAGATCTATTACCAGCATGCCCCGCTGAGTGTTCCGGCGGGAACTGAAGAGCCGCTGCGGCCGGGGTCGCGCGCCGTGGTGTGCCTGATGCCGTGGAATGTCCGGGAAGTACCCGGGTTCCAGAAGGAGGGCTCTGTTTTCTATCGGAAGGTCTCGGATACCCCCATAAGGGTGGGGGAGTACAGCTTCTCTGCGGGGTCACGGTAACGGCTTTCGCAGCAGGGTCGTCACAAAGGTGTGCGACCACTTACCATGCTTGCTCTAGGTGTATGCCTGAGTAGCGCCGCTTTCCCGCAGGACATCAAAATTCACGCCGCCCCGCAGTTGGACATGCCGGGGCAGGTCGATTCCAATAGCCCCGCGTTTTGGTATAACGGCCAGCTCAACCTGTTGAACTCGACCGGGGATGGGCCGATGCGCAGCCAGGGCGCCGACCAGTTTCATCTCGGTGCGGCGCAGGCCGTTCCCATGACCCACCTTGGGAAGGGGTGGCCGACGTGGATTGAAGCGACTTGGGTGGACCCGACCGGGCCGATCTTCGGTTGGTATCACCAGGAGGTTTGGGGCGTGTGCGGCGCGGCGAGCCGTCTGGCGGTGCCGCAGATTGGCGCGGCGGTATCTTACGATGGCGGGGCGAGCTGGCGCGATCTTGGAATCGTTCTTTCGGCAGGCGATCCGATCAACTGCGGCGAGCAAAACGGTTACTTCGCGGGCGGCAATGGCGATCCGTTCGTAATGCCCGACGCCGAGGGTCAGTACTTTTACTTCTTCTTCGGCCACTACGGTGGACCTTTGAAGCAGCAGGGCGTAGTGATGGCGCGTATGCCGTTTTCCGCGCGTTTTGGACCACTCGGCAACGTGTGGAAGTATCACGCCGGCGAGTGGAACGAGCCGGGTATCGGCGGCCGCACGACTCCTATTTTTCCCGCGAGAGTGGGCTGGGAGCAGTCGGACACGAACGCGTTCTGGGGTCCTTCCATTCACTGGAATCCCTACCTGAGTCAATACGTGATGTTGTTGAACAAATCGTGCTGCACGACGGGTTTTCCGCAGGAAGGCATTTACGCCAGCTTTACTAAGGACCTGAGCAAACCGGATTCGTGGACGAAACCGAAGAAGTTCATGGACAACAGCGGCTGGTATCCGCAGGTGCTTGGGCTTGAAGCTGAGAAGGGGACCGATTCGCAGGCCGGACGCCGCGCGCGCCTGTATATCTACGGGCATTCGAGTTGGGAGATCGAGTTCGTCAAGCCCGCGGCGCCAACCGCTCCAGGCCAGTAACGAGCGGTCTCCGCGCGGTTCGCGAACGCAATTGAATGCGCGGCCGGACGGTACCATATAGGCATGCGCACCCTTGCGGTGTTGGCTTTCGCGCCCATTCTATGGGCACAGGAGCCCGGGGCGGCAGTCACGCTGCGCCTCATCGATTCGCACGCCTTTCATCAGGGTGAGATCGTCAAAACGGAACTACATTTGCCGCCGCAGTCGGAGCGGTGGTATTTCGCGGGCTTCCTGCTGGATCCACCATCGGATTGCGGAACGCTTGCGAAGCCTTGCTTTCTCCGCTTGCCCGGTGGTGTTTCGTCGGGCCACTTTGGAAGACCGGACGTAGCGCCCCCATTGAATAGCTACATACCGCCGCTTCAACCTGGTCACTATCGCGTAGCCGCCGTTGCGCGGCAAGGAAACACGCAGGCGCAGTTGGTTTCCAACTGGGTAGAGATGCAGGTTGTCGCCGCCAATGCGTCCTGGATCAGGAACACAATCGCAGCATGTGTGGCGACGATCCAAGCGCAAGCGAATGGCGCCGAAAGTTATCAGGCGCAGGAGGAAGCGGCGGAGCAACTCTCGTTCCTGGATGCGCCGGAAGCGTGGGCCGCATCTTTGGACCTGCTCCCGAAATCGGAGGGCGTGCTTCTGACGGGCTTGCTCCTCGGCCATCCGCAAGCGCGCGTTTGCGAGTTGATGGGGGACAGGGTGGCCGCGCCGAAGCAGTCTGTTTCCACGGCGTATTTGTACCGGCTGAGCGAGGCTTGCGCCGCTGCGCATTTACCGCCCCCTCCAGTGAAGCCGGCGGTTCGTCCCATGGCGGGGGTCATTTCGGCTGCGCCTCCGCAGAACGCCGCGGTTGCCGCCCCCGATCCGGAGATGCAAGCCTGGGCCGGGAAGCATCGCGCCTATACAGAGGGCGTGATGAACGATGCCGCCGCCAGGCTGGCCGCGAGTCTGGATACAAAGCAGGGCAGCGCAAAGTGGGATGCCGTCGCCACGCTGCTGCAGCGGATCTCGCAAGTACGAGTAAACCGGCCGCCGGAGCCCGACCCGGCGTGGATTCCGCAACTGTCGCGCGTCTTCGTGCAGAATTACGCGAGTCTCGATGTGCCGCGCAGGCAGTATCTGCTGGATATGTACGCTTCCACCATCGAGAGTCCGGACGTGGCTCCGCTGCTCGAAAGCGTGCTCGACCAGTGGAAGCCCGGGGATTATTACGAGCCCCCGCAGTCGGCGATTCGGTCGCTGGTGCGCATCGATCCGGCGCGCGGACGCGCCCGCATTTTGGCCGAGTTGTCCAAGGACAAGACGTGGCTGCAGACGGATTCCCTGGAACTGCTTCCGCCTTCCGCCGTGCGGCCGATGGACAACGCGCTGATCGATGCATTGGCGCGCGCGCAGCGGCCGGGCGGGTGGAACGTCCAGTTGAGCATGGCGGCCATCGCGCGATATGCCACGCCCAAGGCGCTCCCGCGCATCCGCGCGATTTACGAATCGCAGCAAACTCCGTGCCAGCCGGAACTGGTGGCGTACTTCGTGCGCGTGGATCCGGAGTACGCGGACCGCATCTTCCATAGCCATCCATGGGACATGCACGCGGAGCCCCCGCCTTGCACGCTGCAGATCTTCGAGCGCACGTCGCGGCTGGCGATGGGCCCGCCGCTTGAGAAGTATCTCGCCGCATACCTGATGCACGGCGACGTTCACGTGAAGAGCACGGCCGCTCGCATTTTACAGCGCTACGGCACTGCGGCCGCGGCTCCCGCGCTTTGGGATGCGCTGCGATACTTTCACGAATATTGGGAGGGCAAGGACGCGGAACTGGAGAAATCCGGCGAAAACCTGAACCTGGAGTCCGAATTGCGGAATGCCATCGCGAACGGGCGAGGGTGGCTGGTGATGGAACCGGATCTGCACCTGATCGAAGCGCTGTGCACGTCCGGGCGCTGCGTCCAGGAGACCCGGCAGAATCTGGCGTCGTTTCCGGAGCCGCTGCGGATCGAGATATCGACGGGCGGTCCGTATGGAGCGATGGGGAGCGTCGCGCAGTATTTCGGGCTGGAATCGGTTGCGGCCGTCGAAGCCAAGTTGGCGCAGTATCCGCGCGGCACGCATTTCACGTTGCGGGCGCCCGGTAATCTGGTCAACGAGCTCCGGCGATTTGCTCTGGAAAAAGGACTGATCGTCACGACGCTTTAGCTTAGCCACGCGGGTGCGCGGAAGTCATGGAATAGCGATACCATGTCAAAAATGTGCCGCCTGCTTCTGACTCTTTTCGCGGTCGCCTTAACCGCGGCCCCGCAGCATGTCGATTTCCCGATTCTCAAGGAAGAGGTGCTCCGCGAACGGCTGCAACTGGCAACCCCGAAGAATGCTGAGCGTTTTAAACGGCTGAAGGAGCTATTTGCGAAGTCCGGGTGCGGAGACGCTTCCATGCACGAGCAGAAGGTTAGCGGGTCGAAGGAGCCTAACATCATCTGCGGCATCGACGCGCCCGGCGGCCATCCGAAAACGATCATCGTTGGAGCGCACTTCGACGCCGTTGGAGGGGACGGCGTCATCGACAACTGGTCGGGCGCCGTTCTGCTGCCGGCGCTTTATGAGTTTACGGCGAAAGCGCAACGGCGGCACGCGTTCGAGTTCATCGGCTTCGCCGCCGAGGAGAAAGGGCTCCTGGGATCCAAATCTTACGTTCACTCGATTCCAAAAGCGGAACGGGGAGAGATCGCCGCGGTAATCATTCTCGATTCTCTCGGTTTGACGCCTACCAAATGTTGGGTGCACGGTTCCACGAAGGACCTTGTGATAGCGGCGAACCGGCTCGCGGCGTCGATGAAACTCGACTTCCAGGAGGTCGACGTGGAGCAGGTCGGAACAACCGATTCGCAGCCGTTTCTTGAGGCGCATATTCCGGTGCTGTGCCTGCACTCCGTCACGCCTGAGACGTGGAAGGTGATCAACGGGAGCCGCGATGTGTGGTCGGCGGTGTCCTGGAAGGATTACTACGATTCCCACAAACTGGTGTCGGCCCTGCTTCGTTATTTCGACGAAACGTTGCCTTAGCCGTCGGGCGCGCGCGGCGCGCGACTGCTCAACGGACGTTCACAACAAACGCAATTCCCTGGTCCTTGTACTGCGCTGTAATCTGCCAGCAGCCGAGCGACGGCAGTGTCACCGACGAGGTGATGAACGGTCCCTTGCCGGAAATGAAGGCGTTGTTCGCGCCGTGGAAGATCAGCGGCTCGGAAGCGCCGTCCAACCTGCGCCCGGTGATCGTAAGAGGCGGGTGTACCCCTTCCTTCCAATCGTACACGCTGCTGAACCATACGATCTTCGGTTGCCGGTATCCCTGGTCCGTGTGCCTTTCGGACATCCACCGGCCCCTCTCGATGAGGGTCCACAACTTCTCTGTTCCGAACCATATGCCGTGCATGCCCGGAAACGGCTCGGGGGAGTCGGACGCGATCGGGTGCGTTACCGGACAGGTAAAAGGGTCCGCGGCGGGTAAGAGGGGAAGGGAAAGACTAATCGCTGCTGCTATCGAAATCAGGCGGCAGGCGTGCATATTAGTCTCGTTTAATGGATTGTCCTTGTCTTCCTGTTCATATAGTCCATGAGTAAGTACTGGCCCAACGTGTACGGCGTAGTGAAATACGCCTTACCCCGGCAGATCTCAGTTACTTTCTGCACGAAGTTGACTAACCCGTAATCGCTGGCGAGCATGAACGTGTTAATCAAAATCCCCTGCTTCTTGCAGCGGTTAACCTCTTCGAGAGTGCGGCTGATCACCAGCGGATCCAGTCCGAAGGCATTCTTGTACATGCGGCCGTCTTCCAGCGTGAGGCAGCTCGGCTTGCCGTCGGTGATCATAATGATCTGCCGCATGTCTTTGCGCTCCTGATTCAGGAGGCGCTGCGCGAGAATCAGTCCGTCGCGCGTGTTGGTGTAATACGGACCTACCTGCACGCGTGCTAACTGGCTGAGCGCGAGCTCTTCCGCGGTATCGTGAAACAGCACGCAGCGGAGGCTATCGCCCGGATACTGCGTGCGAATCAGATGCGCGAGTGCGAGCGCCACCTTCTTTGCCGGAGTGAAACGATCCTCGCCGTAAAGAATCATGCTGTGGCTGCAATCCAGCATCAGCACCGTGGCGCAGGAGCTTTGATATTCGCACTGGTGGACGTGCAGGTCGCTGTAGTCCATGTCCAGCGGAACCTTTGCGCCTTCCCGGCGGATCGCGGAGAAGAGCGTCTCGCTGACGTCGAGATTCAGGGTGTCCCCGAACTCATATTGCTTCGACGAGCCGGAAGCTTCGATGCCCGTGGCTAAGTCGCGCGTATCGTGGCGCCCGAAGCTGCTCTTGCCGAGCGACCCGAGTAAGTCCTTCAGCGTCTTGAAGCCCAGAAAATCGAGCGACTTATCGGTAACTTCGAATTTTACCTTAGTATCTTTTCCATCGCCCATTCCGGGCGCCTGCTGTTGCTGCTCTCCGGCCTCGCCGATGCTGATCTGGCCTTCATCCACCATCTTCTGAATCAGGTTATCCAGCAGTTTATCCATCTGCTCCTGACTCATGTTCTGGAGGCGCTCCATCATTTCCTGAAGGCTCTGGTCGTCGAATAGCTTGCCCTGTTCGAGCGCCTGTTGAATGGCGTTCTTCAGGTCCTCGAGCGTGTGCTGGTTCCACTCGCTGAAGGGCATGTACTGGCTGTTGAAGCCGCTTTCCAGAAGAAAATCGCTGAGGGCCTGCAGCAGGTCCTCGGCCCCGATCCCCATGTCCTCGCCGGTGTATTTCGAATAGCGAATCTTCATGGCGATCAGTTGTACTGGCGGCGGAAGTTCGGCCGCTCGCCTTTACCCTCATCGCGACCCTGGTCGCGGCGCTTCTCCTCCGCGCCGAAGCCGCGTTCTTCGTTGCGGCTGATGCGGCGATGCGCGTGCAGCCCTTCCAGTATGAACTCGGCGGCGGAAGCGCGCACGGCATCGGGTTCATTGCTCCCCACGCCGAGCGCTTTGGTCTTATCCATCAGGCCCTGAATGCCGCCCAGTTGCCGGACCATGGTCGCGGCATCGACGGTCTCATCGAGCTTGAGCGAGCCGCCGAGATCGAACCACTGTACGATCTGCGAAACATTGACGCCTTCCAGATGATGGTCGTAGACCTTACCGACGCTGGTGCGGATGATTTCGCGTGCTACCGTGTCTCCACCTTTTAACTCGCCTTCGTATTCGAGCTCGAGCTTGCCCGTCATCGCCGGAAGCGCGGAATAAAGGTCCAGAATTCGTGGCACTGCGACGCCCTCGCGCGCTCTCAGGGCGCGCCGTTCGGCGTTCGAGACGACGTTTTCCAGCACCGAGATCGGCAGGCGCTGGGATACGCCGCTTCGTTTGTCGATGCGCTTGTCTTCGCGCGCCAGAAAGGCAACCGTCTCGATCACTTCCCTCATATAGGCAGGGACGCGCACTTCTACCGGAGAGACGCGCTCAATCCACGCTTCCTGTCCGGTAATCGCGATGCCTTGTTCAATGTCCGCGGGATAGTGCGTGCGGATCTCGCTGCCGATGCGGTCTTTGAGCGGCGTGATGATTTTGCCGCGCGCGGTGTAGTCTTCGGGGTTCGCAGAAAACACCAGCATCACATCGAGCGGCATTCGAATTGGATAACCTTTTATCTGAACGTCGCCCTCCTGCATGATGTTGAACAGACCCACCTGCACCTTGCTTGCGAGATCCGGCAGCTCGTTTATGGCAAAGATTCCCCGGTTCGCGCGTGGCAGAAGCCCGTAATGTATCGTCAACT
>DATNFO010000075.1:0-72866 GCA_035606355.1 Candidatus Limnocylindrales bacterium
CATCTCCGGCGTCCCTGCAGGGGCCGCACTCCCACTGGGGCTTTTCCCACCCTCCACTGCGCCCGAAGTGGAGGGCGACGATAAATTTTCCTTCTCGCCCGCGCTCAGGCCGAGTTCGTGCTGGACGTGGACTAGAATTTCGTCATACAGTTCCGTGGGTCCGTATTCCAGCAATCCATCGACGGTGGCGGGGCCGCTCTGTCCTGTGCCGCTTTCGTCATCCCACTGGAGCGTCAACCCGTTAATCCGAACGACGCACGCGCGGACGGCCACAGGCGTCAATTCGTCCCGGTCAATTCGCGTTGCGGCCTTCCGAAGATCCTCCCATCGTTGGAACTTCTCCGGCGAGAAATCCACGCGCCCATACGGGTAGGCTGCAAGGGCTTCATCCTCGCTCCTGCCTTCGGCTATCGCCGCATCCCGTTCGGTCTTATTGAACTGCCGCGCGACACGCCACGCGTCAGCGTACTCGCGGTTCAGCGGCCCAAATTCTTCCTGAATGGCGCGCAATCGCTCTAAAATCGGCTCGTGTAGACGCTCGATCTCCGCGCGTCGGTTCATTGTCGCTTTTCGTAAGGTAACCGTCACGCCGGCGATGACCTCACTTTGGAACGTTTTCGTAGCTTTGTATATTGCCATTTGTGCTCTCTCCTTAAATCGAAACCTGCAAGGGGCTCTGCCGGGCCGTACAGCCAACGCGCGCGGATTACTCCACTCGCGGACCCGGCAGTCACGTGCGCCCCTTCTGTCGTGGTTGGGGTATGTCGTTAGCGAATCGCCAGCGTGAACTGATCTTTCGCGTTGAAGGCGCTCGGGTACGCGACGGCATTCGAGAAGTCGATCTTCCGGCGGCTGCCCTGGTCGCCGTACTTCGGCTTCGGCACGATGACATTGTTGAGCGCGAAGTCCCAGGTGTTTCCCGACGTCTGCCCGAGGGTGAAGTCGATGTTGATGGCCGTGCGGGAGAACGCCTTTTGCTTGAGCGAACGCATGCTCGCACCGTCGTTATCCGTCAGCGAGAAATCGGCGCTGATCAGACGCGGCCCCGGGAAGCCCGAGCGCGGGTAGACGGCGTTCGTGTCCTTCCGCAAGCCCCGCTGAACCGCGAGCCGGATTTTAACCGACAGAATTTCATCGAAGGCATTACCGTCGATAGTGGCGGCGATATCGAAGCCTCGGGGGAACGTTCCGTTCGTGACCGGCGTGGCTGGCTCGTTCGGAAATGCCGTCAATCCGCCTTTCGCCAAGGCGTCGGTTGTGCCATCCGCCATCTGGTCATTGTCGAGCACCCATCCGGGCTCCAGCGTGGCCGTGACCGTCGGCTCGTCACCGCCTAACGCGAATTCCAGTTGCGTGACCAGCGAGTTGAACGCAACCTGTTGCGTCCCCGTATTCGGCGCGTTGAAATTCCACGCGGCGAGGTAGTACAGCAAATCATCGAGCGAGTAGGCGACGCTCGTGGCGGCCACGATAGTGGGCACTTTTCCGAAGCCCGCCTGCAAGATCGGAGAGCAGTCGGGAGCCACCCCAGGCGACCCGTTGCCGTTCATGTTGCCTTCCCAGATGGCAGTGCCGCTCTTGCGGCCTCCCTGGGCCGGAAGCTTGTCGAGCGTTCCCGTCTTGTCCGAGCGCTCGATCTCCTGCTGCACCGCGTCGGTGTCGAAACGGCGGACCAACGCGCAGTTCGACCCGGCGACAGTGGCCGCCCCACCCGTGTTCGGAATCGCATCGAACGCCGTTTGGATTTGGAGATAGCTCCGTTGCTGGTACCGCAGAATTTCGTTACCCATTGTTCACTTCCTCCATCGCCCCTTCAGAGGCCTGCGGCGCCGGGATTAACGGCGCGCCTTGCTTTTGCAGTCTGGCCTCGATATTGGCGCGCGCGCCTTCGGCAAAGTGGTGTGCCGCTACGCGCGCGGCGAATACCTTTCCCTTGAAACCCTCGGGCGCGCGGTCATGCGCACCGAAGGACGCATACTGCTTGAGTTCGTCCGCGGTGAATGCCAGCGCCGCCGGATCGTCCGCCGGCAGAATTACCGAGCCGCCCGTTGCGGCGTCTTCCGCCGTTTCCACTGCGAGCGATTCCACCTGCCCGAAGCGAAGAAAGCTGACCAAGTTGCAAATGTGGCTTGGCAGCCCGCCCACAAACATAAACCGTCTCATACGTTCACCTCGAAACTTGCTCTGAAATCTACCTGCTTGACCCACCCGATGTGCTTACTGTCGCGGTCCAACCAATCGAGTGGCACAGGATCGGACCACGAAATATCTTTGGAATACGCGCACGGCGCGTTCACCATCGCGCGCAGGGTCGCCACGATAGCCGCCTCCGTGGCATACCGCCAGCCTTCCAACTTGTCCGTGTTGTGCTTTCCCTTCGTGCCCAGAAAGAAGCGGAAGGCGACCTGAATGCGGCCTGAGAATGCGCGCCCCTTTTCCACGTTCTGATCGGCGCCGGCAGCGACCCACCAAGCTACCGCCGGAAAGACGGGCTCCCACATATCGATCAGTTCGGCGAACAGCCACTCGCCCTCGAAACAGTTCAGCTTGCCGTCCGGATCTTTCGACCAGTTGAGCGCATACGCCGGAACGCCGATCTGTCCCGCCGCCGTCGCCAAGTAATCATTGAAGCCGCCAGTCAGCGCGGCGAGTAATTCCTCGTGCAGCGTGAAGGAGGGAGTTGCTATTGCGCTCATAAATCCTCTCCGTCATTCGGCACGTCTTCCGTGGCGTGAAGTTCCAGCAGAGTCAGTCCGTAGGGCGAGTTCGTGACGCGCTCGACCTGATACACAGTCCCATCCGCCCATGTCACAATGTCCCCTTTTTGAGGGTCGGTGATGACTGCCGGATCAACCTCGACGTGCGCGAAGTAGCCCGGAGCCATGGACTGTTGCAGCGGCGCTTTCAGTAGGAGGCACTTTGTATCGATCGCGGCGCCGCCGGCTGCTGGTGTATAGGCAATCGGTTCCCCAAAGGCGCGCAGTTGCGCCTTGTTGAGCCGGTCACTTTGTTGTTGTGGAGTGAGCATGTGGAAGGTGTGCACGCGTGTGCACAGAAAGCAGCGGGCGCGGCGGAGGGGATGATGTCCGCGCCCGCTTCCCCGTTACTCTTCGTCTTCGGTCGGGGCGGCAATGCCGGCCGCAATGAGGCGGTCCGCTTCCGCCTTGTCTACGGCCAGGACAGCCCCCGGCGCATGCTCCGTGATGCTCACGGCGCCGTCTTTCCCGGGAGCTTTCACCCCGTGGTGAATCGCGATCAACGCTTTAATTTTCTTCATGACCGTCGATTCTCCTTACTTCACCGTCGCGCATAGCATCGCGTTCGGGCGATAGGGCACCAGCAGCGGGGCGCTCTGCATCAGCAGAAACCGCACGGCAGGGTCCTGTTCTACCCAGCTCTTCGCGAACATCGGAAGCGCCTGATAGCCCGCCTGCTCGTCTTTGATGGCACCGTAGGCGCGGTAGCCTTCGAGCTGCGGGCCAGACATCAGCACCGTGCCGCTCGGCAACATCGGCTGCGTGGCGCCGTTGTCGTCGAGATAATACCCGGCATAGGTGAAGATGTTGAACTGGTCGATCGTGCCCTGGTACTGGCCGCCTTCCATGCCGAACATCGCGTTCTGTGCCATGGTGGGCATGTCGCCGAGCCGCCGCTGCAACGTGAGCCGGTCCTTGACGTTCTGGTTGTTGCGGAACAACACCCAGGCGTCGGTGTCCATGACCACGTCGATGGGGTTCGCGCCGATGAGCTTGAGGACGCTCAGCGCCCAGGTTTGCAGGTTGTCGAGCGGGTTCACGTTCGCTTGATCCCACTTCGCCGCTCCGGCAAGCGCGATCGTGAGCGAGGCGTCGCGCAGGAAGTCCACGAGCACGGCGGGATAATTGTCCCCCTGAATCGTGACCTTACCCGTTTGCAGGATCTGGGAGGCCATCCACTCCAGCCGCCGGGTGAGCATATCCACCTGGTCCTGAAGTTCGAAGGCGAGAATCGCCTGCATGCGCTGCATCGGAGACAGCGAACCGCCGATCTGCTCACCGGCACTGCGCTTCAACGCGCGGTTGCCGTCCCACACCCGCTTGTCTTTGATGTAGGCTGGCCGAAAGATGTCCGTCTTGAAGCCCTTGCTGGTTACCACCTTGCCCTCGACCAGCGGCGAAACGAACGGGGCCATGCGCCGCGTTTTCTGCACCGTGTCGAAGGCGATTTCCTCTTTCCCTTCCTGGGGAAGCTGCACGTTCGGGAAAAACCGGTCCAGCAGGAAGCTCGGCGGCTGAATCAGGCTCGCCACTACCCCGTTGATTACTGTCGTCGAAAAAATGTCTGCCATGATGTTCTCCTTCTCTGGCTTGGGTCGCGCCTAGGCGATCACGTCTACCAGATCGATCCCCTTCCCCCGCAAGCCTTCGCGGATTCCGGCCACCGTCTGTCCGGCGCCGAGCACCACCGCCGCCGAGCTGAACCGGCCGCGGAAATAGCCCATCGCGTCAGTGTCGGCCGCCGTCGCATCCGTGGCCTGAGAGAGGATGGCATCGGGCAACTGGGAGCCATCGACCGCCGCCGCGAGCGAGAGGACATACTTGCCGCTCCCGGCCGCGATGGTGATGTCGAAGCCGTCGCCCACCACGAAGTCCACGCCGCCATCGGTGACCGCGAACTTTAGGCGATCGGCGAACGTGGCGCTCGCACCCGCGCCGTTGTACGTCACTTGGCCGAGCGTGATTCCGCGCGGATCGACCACATCGAAGATTGCCGTGTTCGCGCCCGCATTGATGCAGCGCACGGTGTAGACACCGGGGCCGCTCAGATACGCATTCGCCAGAATGGGGGTTACGGCGTCGAGCACAAGCGTGCCGTTGCCGGTGTTGCCGCCCGCCTTCGCCGCCGAGACGGCAGCGCCGAGCGTGATTTGCCCGAGGACCGCGCCGCGCGCGAGGTTCTGACCCGTGAGGATCGTAACCTTCCGCGACAACAAATCATCGAGCGAGAGAACCAGGCCATCCGGCGTAAACGTGCTCTCCGAATAGCTCGCCATCGGATTGGAAAAGCTGCCCATGTTACTTCACCGCCCTTCTCGGAGCGAATGCGAGAACGCCCTTCACCAGGGCCTCCGCTTCCGCTTCGTTTTCGCTTCCGCCGGGGCCAACCTTGGGGTTCGGTACGGTTTCCATGGCTTCCCTCAGCGGGTTCTTGTTTTCGGTTTGGACCGGCGCGGCGCTCAGCAGTTTTTTGGCTGCTTCGGCGTCCGTATCCGTTTCGAGTGCGATCGTGCGGGCCAAGCTCTCCCGGCCCTTGGCTTCCTCCAGAGTGAGGATGGCTGCCACACGCGCGCGTTCCGTTTTGCGGCCATCGGCGATGCCTTCCGACCGCGCCTGCGCTTTCGCTGCTTCGAGCTGCGCCGAGTGTTCGGCCACCAGCTCTTCCGGCGTCTTCATACCTGTCGCTCCTTTGCCGCCAAACGTGTACGTACTCGACGGTGCGGCCATCTCCGCGAGTAAACCTTCAAAAGATCCAATGCGGTCGATCATTCCGGCATCGAGCGCTCGCTTTGCGATCATCGATTCGCCCTGCCCGAAGTCCGACAACACTTTTGCCACATCGACATCCCGGCCCTGTGCCACCGCTGCAATGAACGGTTCGGCGAGATCGTCTACCATCGCCTGCACCGCGGCTTTACCCTCCGGCGTCGCCGGATCGAGCCGCTTGCGTGGGCTTTGGCTGGACACGATTTCAAAGCGCTTTAAGCCGTTCTTTTCGTCGGCTCCACTGCGGTCCGTGAACCCGGCTACCACCCCGATGGAACCGATCAGGGCCGTAGCATCGGTCACGATTTCATCGGCCTGCGAAGCCAGCCAATACGCGGCGCTCGCTGCCATCCCGCCAACATACGCGTACACGGGCTTACCTGCCGCGTTGATCATGCCGGCCATTTCGTTGATGCCATCCACCTGCCCGCCGGGCGAATTGATGTTGAGCAGGATGGCTTTCACACGCGGATCGGCAAGCGCCGAACTGAAGTCGGTCGCCAGATCTTCCACCGAGGTTGCGCCCGAGAACATCGTCATCAGGTTGGCGTGGCGAAAGATCGGCCCCATCACGGGCACAATGGCAACGCCGTCCCGAATCGTGGCTGTCCAGGTATTCTCTAACGGCTTGTCGAGCTTAGCCGCAACCGCTTCCCAACTCTCTGTGGTTGCGCGCGCCGCAATCTTGCGGATCTCTTCGAGCGCATCGGCGGTAATTGCCCATGGCTTCGACTCAATCTCGACCAGCGCGCGAATCGCGGGCTTCTTCACTCTCTCGCTCATTCGTCAGGACCTCCCGGCGCCGCTTTCCCGGGCGCTTCGTCATCGGCGGTTTCCGCTTCCTGCAAGTCGAGCGGTTGGCGGCTCTCCAGAACTTCCGGCAGCGGCAGGTTGAGTTCGGCCATTTTCGCCCGCTCGGCCGCGCGCTGCTCCAGCACTTCCTCCCAATCCCGACCTTGCTCGGCGCATTCGTCTTCGAGCGTAGTGAGGTAGTTGCGCATGCGCGTCTCGGCCGCCTGTGCTTCCTTCTGTGGGTCAACCCATCCTTTTCCGGAGCCGATCCATTTGCAGCAAGAGTAGGCAAAGCGATGCTCATAGAAGTCCGGCGCCTCTACCAGGCCGGCGTTCACGATCTCTTCAAGGAAGAGTTCGTATACCGGAGTCGCCCAGAAATCCGTGAGCCATTTCCTCCGACCCACAAAGAAGCGCCATGCTTCCAGCAGCATCGACCGCGCGCCCGAATAGTTGATTTTGCTGAAGTCTTTCAGGAGCAGTTCCAGCGGAACATCGAGACCCGCGGAGATATGCCGAAGCACGTTCTCGACGAACGGCCCATATACGCCGGTCGGCTGCGATGGCGTGAACGCCGTCATCTTATCGCCCGGGAACATCGGCACGACGGCACCGCCCTGAAGCTTCACGCGATATTCGTTCTTCCGTGTAAGGTAGGTTTTAAACTCTTCGCTGTTGATATCCCCGCCGAAGAGCTGCGCAAGTGCCGTGGAGTCCATCGGCGTTTCGATAAACGCCGCTATCATCGCCTGCACTACCGCCGCTTGCACCGTTGTGCGCTGGTAATGGTCCAGCATTTTGAACTGGGCCAACACGGCGCTCAGGTCCGGCTTGCCGCGATGCTGCCCGGCGCGGTCCAGATCGGCCACGTGAATGACGCGCTTGCGGCCCCATGGCGTTTCCGCCGGGACGGGCTCCCACTGCATCGCATCCGGCAGGATGCCGATGTAGGCATCGCCTGGGTGCGTTTTCCGAATCCAGTACTTCGTCGGCTTGCCGAGATCGTCGATCTCAATGCCGCCGCGCATGTGCGAGCCGTCGATGCGCCCTATGGGAGTCGAGAGCCGATCGGACTCCATTACCTGGAGCTTGGTCGCGAAGCGCGAACTACCGGACGGCAGCCACATGGCGAGCGCGACGGCATCGCCGTTTAACATGCAGCCGTTGAACACCTGCCGCGTGAGCCCCAGGAAGTTGTGTGTGCCAGCGGCGTCGCAGTTCGTGGTTTCGGAGAATTCCCGCCAGTAGCTCCGCACCACCTGCGCGAACTCAATTGCCCACTCCTTCGTTTTGCCGAGAGCCCGGTAATCGGGAGTCGGCGAGAGGCGGAAACCCAGACCGACGATGTTGTCGCTCTTCGTCTGCCGCGCGGACTGCGCGATGCCGTGATTGCGGTCGAGGTCGCGGGCGCGGGGAACCAGCACGGTGCGATCGCCGAGCAGGTCCGAGTCTCCGGAGCCCGACACGGGATTCCAGCCGGCCAACTCGCGCGACGTGACGGATGCCCCCATGTGGGCTGCATCGCCGTACCAGCCGGCCGCTGCCCGGAATGTCTGGCCGCCATCGAAGCTGACCAGATCGCCACGGCGGCGCACGATTTGCTTGGCTGTGCTCATCGTCCGAAAGTGAAGAGAATCGGCCGCCGCACCGTTCCGGCCGCGGCCTTTAATTCCTCGATATAATTCCGCAACTGCTGCACGTTGACCTGGTTGTATTGCACGCGTCGCCCGTCTGGCCCGGTGATCTCGACTTCGACCTGTCCAATCAAAAGAGAGTGCAGCGCGGCCTCGGCTTCGGGAAGCCGTTGTAGTGCAGTGGTAGCATCCATCGCGTTTAGCTCAAGTAGGGATCGTCGGGAAGAACCACTTGCGGAGCGCGGAACAAAGAAACCACTGGCCTAGCGATGCCCGTGCGCTTGGCTTCGGCGAGCTCCCGGAGTTTCACGCACTCGCGGTTCAGGTGGAAAGCCTTCATCAGCTTCAGGCCTTGCGTGCACGCGTATGCATAGTTCCGGCAGTCGAGCGCTTCATTGCGCGCGCTTTCCGAGATCTTTTTCCACGAATAAGTGGGGATCGGCTTCGAATAGTCGGCCACGCGCCGCTCGGCGAGTAACATTTCGAAGTAATAGAGGTCGCGATCTCCCTTGGGAAAGTGACAGGAGCCCGGCCCGGGCGGATCTTGACGAAGCCGGGAATACACCACCTCTTTGATCGTGTCCACTCCGATCAGGAACGGCGGCGGTAGTTTGCCTTTTTGCTTCCCGAGCTTTACCGGCCACACAGCGCGTCCATAGCCGTCTTTACCACGCACGGCCCAGATGTTGCGGCTGCTTCTCTGCGCGCAAAACTCGCGGACGGTTTCCTGGTGATAGGACGCGTCGATGCAGGCGCCTTTCAGCGCGAGATCAATATTTAACTCGCTCAGCCACGTGCCGGAAAGCCAAGCGTCGAGTTCCTTCCAGACAGGTTTATCGACACCACTAGTGTCGCCCAAGAACACTTTATACTCGATGGACCACGACTCTTCGTCGGGACCCCAACCGACTAACTCGGCTTCGATGCGGTTCCCCTGGATATCGACGCCGGCCGTGAGCACGCCGACTTGCGCCGGAATCGTCGGCCCGTACGCTTCACACCGCGTGAGCAACGTAGCCGCATCAGCTTGCGCCTCTGCCGGATCTTCCCAGGCTTCGCCGAGTTTCAAGTTGACGAACGTTTTCTTGGCGATCGGCTTATCGTGCACCAACTCGTATTGCGCCGCGAGATTCGCCCAGGAGCTTTCCGGCCACCCGTACGGATAAATCAGGGCGTTCATGTGATACGAGCGAATCTTGCCGCCTCCGTTACCTGGAGCCGAAGGCTGCCACTCGCCGTGCAACAGCGCTTCGGTTTTCTGCCATTCCGCGAACCTACCGACGCACCGCTCGCACTCGTACAACACCGTTGAGGGCTGGCCCTTATCCCAACGCAAGCCACCGGGTTGGCCGGTCTTTACGCGATCGGCACCGAGGATCAATGGTTGCTTGTGTCCGCAGAGAGGGCACGGCACACAAAACTGATTTTGATCGCCCGCAAGATACCAGCGATCGATGTTCGACCGGCCCTTCAGCGTAGGCGTGGAACACAGGCCGATCTTGCGATTCGCGAACGTGCCGGTACGCTGAATGAGCAGATCCAGCGGGTTGCCCTCTTTGTCGAGATCTTCGGGATAGCCGTCGATCTCATCGGCGATGATAAACCGGCTCGGGTACGAGCGCAGGTCCGGCCCCGAGTTCGCGCCGGCAAAGACGAGCGAGTCCCTGCCTTCGCCGAATTCCTTGAGCTGCGTCGTATTCGACGCGTCGCGGCTTCGCGGCTCGGCGACGATCGCCCTCAGCACCGGGGTGACATCCACCATGCGGTCGAACCGCGTGCGGACGAATTTTTTTGCACTGCCGATTGTCGGCAGCACCATCATGGTGCTATCCGGATGCTGATGCATCCAGCATCCGAGGGCGTTGAGCAAAATCTCCGTGCCGGCGCCCTGCGCAGCTTTTTTGATGGCGACGATTTCGCACGGGTCCGACGGGGTAAGCCGGTCCATGATTTCGCGCGTGTACGGCACCCGTTCGGTTCGCCACTCGCCCGGCCAGGGCGACGGCTTACCCACCACGCGGTAGGCGTCCGCCCATTCAGAGACGGTGATTTCCGGCTCAGGGCGAAGCCCGGCGCAGAAAGCGCTAGCTACCAGTGCCGCTGCTACACTCGACACTTTCCACCAGGGCTTTCTGCTGCGCTTCGATTTCGCGAATAATGCGTTCATCGTGCTGCCTGAGAATCTGACTGACCCGCATTTCGATTTCTTTCACATCGGTGAGCCCGGCCACGGCCTGGGCAATCTGAGATGGCGCCTGCTTGCGCACGCTGGCGCAAATCCTCCCGATCTCCCGGTATGACTTCCGGGCTTCGTCGGTTCGGATCGAAAGCCCGCGCTCTTGCTCCCACTTGGCCTGCTCGCGCCACGTCGTGATCCAAGCCATCCGCCGGCGAGCTTCCGCGAAGCTTTCTCCGTCGATGACTTCCCCACCCGCCGAAGGCCATTGCTCGTTTCGCGGCGGAGGTACCGGCCAGCCGTCCCAGTCGGGGGCTGGCGGCCGGCCATTCGTTCCCGGGGCCGACAGCGGCGTCAAAGCCAGCGGCGCTCGAGGGCCGCCCGTCGTGGCGTCCGTCGACACCAGAGCCGGCGACGCTGCAGGCGGCAACACTTCCGGGTTGAGCAGAGGCGGCGGCGGCGGCACCGGCGCTGCCGCTTCCTGCCGTTGCTTCGCCGGGTCCGAGTTCGCCGCCCAGGCCTTGTCGGCTTCCTCGGAGTCGATCCGGCTGTCTTCCGTCTTCCGGATGCGTCCGCTGGCGATGGCTTTCTGCACGGCGGCGAGCGAGCAGCCGCGATGGCGCGAGTACTCGCGCAGACCCATCACCGGCATGACTGACCACCGACAACCGCATAGTATTTAAGCTGACCACCCACCGACAACCGACCCACAAACGCTGTGCTGACATCAATTTACCTGCGCGCGCCAAAACCGCCCGAAAGGACCCGCGCTCTTAACCGAAACCTCCCCGTTAAGTGCACACGCATGCACGGTTGTCATCCGATCAGCGCCTTCCACACGGCCTTGCCGAGCAGGGTAAGACCCGAGCCGATCGCCAGCATCACGACTGGCCGAACCCACTGCGCCCAGCGTGCCGAGGTGCGCGCCGCACTTTCCCGGGCCGCTTTCCGGGCGGCGGACTCGGCTTCGAGGTTGGCCACTCGGGCGCCCAGGTCCGCTACCTGCGCCATCGCCGGGTTGGCCTTGAGAGCGGCCAAATCCCGGCTGGCCTCATCCATGCTTTTCCACAACTTCGCGACGCTACTGGTCTGCCGGTCAACATTCTGCGCCAGGCCTTCGACCGTGGCGATGAGCTTGCCAAGCTGCCCTGTAACTTCTAGCTGCCAAGTGTGCAGCGATTCCAGATCGGACATGACCCTGTTAGCGCCTTCTGAGCAATGCGAAGAGCCGGGATTCGTCCGTGGCCTCAAAGATCACCCGCATTGCCCGCTTGTCTTTCCGTCGGATGACTAGCTTGCCGCCTTCCGCAGAATCGATTAGTTGAGCCACGCTCATCGTCACGAAGGAATGGAAGCGCTGATTGATATACAGCGGAACCTCGCGCCCTTGAAGCATGCCACGTTCGACGGCGAGGTACTTGCCGCCTGTCACCGCCCGACCGCTTTCCGGCGAACCAACTTCCCCCCGCAATCGGTGATTGCCTGGAGAAAGATTGCCTGATCGTCGGGATGGATGCGGCGAAACTGCATCACATGCCCTCGGATGATCTCGCCGTCACGCATTGTTTCAACGCGCGTGTATCGCTGCCCCATATAGTCAGCGATTCGCGGCATAGACGGCGGCTTAATGGGTTTGCCGGGCGTCGCGTTCTGGATCTCCATTACGCGGCCCTTGCGAACCTTGCGAACTCGCCATCCGTTGTGAAGCAGCTTCACTGCCTCGGTTGAAGTCACGCTCCGGACGCCGTGCCCGGAACTGTAAACGTAGACAACTGCCGCTAATTGAATCGTCATGAGACATTTGCGGCGAAGTGAAGCCAGCGGTTGGTAGGGTTGACGCTGGTGCGAGGGACGAATCCCCCGCAAAGTGAACGACCGGAATTTCAACGGCACCCGGCAGCCTACTACTTAAAGACCCGTTCCGGCCTTTTTACAACCGAAGCGTCGGTAGTTCGGGCTACCGTGCTCCTATTCACTATTAGCCGATCTCATGAGTGAAAGTCAAAACATTTTTGTAATTAGTTGTTTTACTCACTCAGATCAAGTTAGGTCCACACTGGACCGCATGTGGACCGCATCTTACATGGCTTCTAACTACCTCATTCTAATTGTTAGGTCCGGTAGGTCCGTATGGTCCATGTTATACGCGCACATATAACAAACATAATTGGTGAATGAGGGGAATGTAAGAGCATTTTCGAGCAGGGACTTTCGTCGAGCGAAAAAGGGTAGGGGAAAAACGCCGGGCGAGAAAATGCGCGTGAAATGAAAATCGTATATACGCGCGGGCGCAAGGACCATACGGACCTAACGGACCTATCGCTTATTTTGTTTGACTTACAGCGGGCCTGAGATGCGGTCCACATGCGGTCCAGGCCGGACCTTAAGAGGAGGGAATATCTACACGGTCGAGCTTGGGGCTTACGCCCCGCGCGTCATCAGTAGCGGCGGCGGTCGACGACAGCGCCATCAACAACGCTTGCCGTTCCAGGCGGTTCATCTTGCCGAGTTTCGCGGTCCACCGACGAGACTTGCGGCGGATGCGCTCCCGATCGCGCTTGTTGTCACCCAGGTAACGGTAGTCGTGGAGCTCAATCGGTTCGGCGAAGTTAGCCCAGCAACACTCTGACACCGGCCCGCGCCGGGTTTGCGCCGTGTACTCGATGCGGTGCCAGCCGGCGAGCTCGCGGTCATAGAGGGTTGAAGCGTAGCCGCTGATCAGCACGCAACAGGGAAGGCGGAGCACGATCCGGAGCAACTCGCGGTGCTGTGTCCCCGTCATCTCATGCTGGTAGAGGGATAAGTCGCGCCGTGTCGCGTGCAGGTACGGTGGATCGCAGTACACGAGTTCACGGCCGGTCCAGCCATAAGACCGTAGCCATTCAAGCGCATCCACACATTCAAAACGGAAATCGAGGTCGAATCCGGCGGCGCTGCAGCGATCGCCACAGCCGCCTGGTGTGGCGGCTGTGGCCAGCAGTCGCTCTGTTCGGCGACGGGATCCGGTGACGCTCGATCGCGCGACGCTCGATGCAGCGACTCTGCCGGCGCAGTCGCCGGGTCTTGCGCCAGGCGCCGGCGCAGGCCGCGGCGCCCCCATTGCCGGGCTGCCGAACATTTTCAGCATCCCGGCTGGACCGTCCCACGCGGCAATCACGTCCGGATCGATGTCGAGACCGATATTCACTCGGGCCGGCCGCTTGCGCAGCATGACAGCACCGCCGCCCAGGAAGGGCTCGATATAGACCTCGTGCGGCGGCATGAGGTTGATGATTTTCTGATATACTCCCGCGCCGCCCTTGCCGCCCATGTAACCGCCGAGTTGGAAACGCCGGACTTCGTTCGGTCTCATGCGCCCAGCACTCGCTTTCCCTCCGCGGTCACGAGAAAGAAACGGCGTTCGCGCGAATCCAGCCACGTTTCGAGCAAGCCTCGATCGCAAAGCCCCTTGATCTCGCGCAACGGAATTCCTAACACCTTCGGGTCGCCTGTTTGCGAGGCATTCCAAACAGCGGCTAACACACTGCGTTCCCTCTGCTCGTCACCGGCAATCTGCGGGCTCATAGCAACCTCTCGCTCGACATCAGGAGTTCTTGCTGCGTAGCCGCGGCCTGTCTCGCCGCGTCGGTATATGGCCGATATACCCGAGGACGTGCGCCATCAGAGAGACGCGCTCGATGCTGTTTCCAACCCAAACGCTTGAGAATTGCAGCAACCCGATTGCCGTGCGTTTTCTCCTGCCTCGACGTAACAATATCCAGGCACTCAGGGCCAAGGATTTCCGTAACCGTAACCTCTTGCCGTGCGCCGCCCCGGAGATAGCCCATGATTTTTTCGTCCCAGGGATCGCTCTTTTGGCGCGCTGCGGTTTGGAGTCTCGCGGCCTCGATCACTTCCTTGTCATCGAGCCACCACGAAGCGCCGTCTTTGAACCGGTGGTAGGCCTCAGCCCATAGCTGGTCACGTTCGCGCGCCAGGGCGTCGAGGTTGATATCGCCGCATTCGACGGGCCAGAAACGGCGGTTTTCATCGTCCTGCAAGTACTCTTCAAGGTTGACGGTTCCGGCGAAGATGCATTGCCGCGGAACGTCTACCAGTCGCCCGGCGTATGGAGGCCGGTAGCGTTCGACGGTACGCGACATGAACGCTTTCACTTCTTCCACTTCGCTTTTCGTAATACTGCCCATCTCGCCGATTTCGATAATCCAGACCCCATGGGTTTGCATGCTCGCGTCTTTACTGCGCATCGCCTCAAGTTGATCGGTAAACCAATCGCCGCCAAGCACCTTTAAGGCGCTCGATTTTCGCTTGCCCTGCGGTCCTTCGAGCACAATTGCGCAATCGGCCTTACAGCCCGGCCGCATGACGCGCGCCACCGCCGAGATGAGCCACTTCGCTCCAATGTGAGCAAGATACCCGGAGCCTTTCATCGGCTTATCTTCTACGGCTTTCGCGCCGCAAATGACTTCGAGCCACCTGTCAATGCGCCAGATTCCATCCCACTCCAGGCCGCGCAAGTAATCCCGTACCGGGTGAAATAAGCGCTCATATCCCACTGCTTCTGCCGCACGGCCGGCGATCTCGATAGAGACGTCAATGTCGTGGTGCTGGAGCCAGTCGGCGGCGAGCACGTCGTGACGGTTGCCCCACTTGCCTTCCGGCGCTCCCGTCGGCGGAGCTTTCTTTGCCCACGTCATCTCCGCGAATTCATCCCGCCAAATGACACCTTCCCATTCAGGCGCGTGCCGGAATGCCGTGATGGCGTTCGCTAAATTAGCGCGCGGCTGGCCATTGCCCGCCCGCAGCAGCAAACTGGTCCACGGCGGCCGGCCGCCGCCGGATTCGCCGCCAGCGGCCGCGGCACGCTTCGTGCGGTCCTTAATCGCGATCGAGATGACTTTCGCGAGGCGCCGCGATTTCAGGCGGCCACCGAAGTAGTCTTCGAGCCGCGCTTCGGCCTTCGCGCGAGTCAGGGAGTCAGCCGCGGCAATGAGAGGCGCCAAGTCGTACGCCTGCTCAAGACAGCCCGGGCCGCCTTCGGCCTTCGATGCACGGTCCGCCTCAATCACTTCATCTACGGCCTTCAGGACGGTGTGTTGGGCTGCTTCATCGCTCCGGTTTTCATGCATCGCAGGCGGCGGCGCATCACTGTCCTGTGGATCGGTGGCATCACCTCGTTGAGTCGCTGCATCGAGCGGCCGGGCCCGGTGTTCATTCCGGCCCGGCATGCCGAGCAAGATCGGCGATTTCACATTGGCCGCGCACTGATTGCAGAACCGCGATCCGCCGAGAGAATGCCGGACTTTGTTGCACGTCGTCGGTCCGGCGTCGCGCAAGGCATGCTCCAGCTTCTTTGCCGTCTCGCGCGCGTTGTACCCGGAATGCGGAGAACTCAGTTCGTGGGCGAGCTGCTCCCCGTTTTCGCACCGCCCCAAAATCGCGAGCTGTGCATACCATTCCGGCTCACTCAGAGACTTCGCATTGTCGGCAGTCCAGCGCATCCACTCGCACTGGCGTAAGATCGCGCCGACGTCGGCAAGCGGCCACTTCGCGCCGCCCTGGTCGGGTTTCTTGCCCGCCGCTTTCGGCTGCTGGAGGCGCTGCTTGATTATGTCGACCAGCCAGGAAGGAGCGGGCGGCAGCTCGTCGGCCGGTTCGATGTCCCAAAAGTATGCTTCGCCTCGCGCGTGCGCGAATGACGGAGGCATAACCACATTGTGGTTTTCAAGCAAGACTTCGAGGCCAGGCTCGATCTCGATCATTCCCGGCGCATTCTCAACCCCGTCCGGCCACCGGAAATGCTCGTGCAGGCCCTTGCCGCCGGTGACGCACGTCGGACATTCCGGCAGTTTGCCGTGTTTTTCAATCAACGTGCCGCGCGCCCAATCGCCACCGTTGCGCGGATCTGTGTCTAACACCAAGCAGCCGGAGGCCCTTCCGGTAGCGATCCCTACATTCGCCATCGGCCAGGACTTCCACCACGCGCGTATCTTCTTTTCATCCGCGCTGGCGAGCTGCTCCCATTTGTTGAACCGCGGATGTTTGCCCGGAGTACGGCACGCGGCGAGCCCTTTCTCCGCACGCCAGCCGTCACAGGTGCATACTCCATCCGCCGTTAGATTGTGCAGCGGCATGACGCGCCACCCGCGCCGTGCATAATCGAGCGCGGCTTCGAGCAGCGCGGCGGCCTGCGGATTCACGCTCACCGCGCCGCCCCCAGTGCCGCCTGTTGGACTTGTCGAGCCCGCTCAAACAGCGCGTACACGCGCCATTTCTCCCACGCGCGCGGCGAGGAAAACCAGCGGATCTCCCGTTCGAACTGGCACTCCGGACAGGGAAGGTAGCGGACCTCTTCGACCGGAAGCACCACCGGGTGGCCGCATTTCGGGCAAGGCAGCGTGATCACGCGCGACTCCGGTTCGCCCACCTGGTCTGGGCCCCGCGCTTGTGGCACTCGCTGCGTTCCAGCGCCTGCCGTTCTGCCTGGCGAATCCGCATCCAGGCGTAGCGCTCCTCGCGCGTGCCGTTGCGATCGGGAGTGACAGCGCCGGCGAGTTGCGCCTCGACGTCGGCACTCAAGCGGATAGGTTTATTGCGCCGCTCCGGCTGGTACATGTCGTGTGCGGCGCTGTGGTTTCGGATACCCATGGATTCAGTTCGCGTTCTGTTTTTGCTTTCCGTACACCGTCACCTGCTTATGCTTTCTCCCCGGCTGACCAAGCAAACCCCGCCTCTGCGCTTCCAGTGCATTCGGGCAGCACCACGCCTCTTTGCCGGGTCGCGAATCGATCTGCCGCAGTTCGCCGCCGCAATCGGGGCAGCGATACGTCATTCGAAATTCTGAGGAAGTGTCGCGCGACACACCTGATCACGGTAGAGGCCGACATTCGCCGTCCAATCCCCGCACCTGGTGCACACGTATTCACCGACCGCGTCCTTCCGCCGTCGCCACACGCACGGCCGCAACTGCCGGAGAACATCGAGCAGCGCAATCTTGCGCCGGACATCGGCCATGCTCACGAATTCCAGCACGGCGCGCGCCGATCGGACGCGGTCAAGCTACATTCGCGTTGAGGCATTGCCCGCCCCTTTCCGGTTGCGGAGACTTTCTATCCACACCCGCCGCCGCCTCGGCCGCATCGACCATCTGCGCCAGGCGCTCCATACTGATTCGCTCGCGACTGCCCCACGGGTTCGCGGGATTCGAAAAGGTCCACACGTGGGAGCCCTCCTGCAGCAGTGCTGGCACCAGATCCGGCCGCGCCTTCCGAAGCGCGTGCCAGCGCATAAACAGCCGCACGGTAATGATGTCGCGGTCCTCGCCTTCTCGGGTCCTACTCGGTCTGTACGTCACCTCAGTTAATCTCCGATGGCGGCGTTACAGCCTTCACCGCAAATGCGGCATCTGCCGCGCGCTCAAACACGTCGCCGGCGTCTTTGGTCGCGATGAACACCGACACGGTCCCGCCCGGGAAAGTAATTTCACGGCGCGCGTACCCTTCGTCGCCGCGAGCTTTCGTCCGCTCCATCACGTCGCGGATCATACGGGTCACCATCTTGCCCAACTTTAGGAACTGCTCATCATCGCGGCTCATCTTAAACGCGCTCCTCCGCTGGCTTCGGCATCAGTTGCATTCCAAGACGCAACAGCGGAACTGAGGCATTTGCCACTTCAAGCTGCCGCTGTCGAAATTCTTCCCTTGGAATCTTCGACCAGTCATCCGCGCAGAGCAGTTCGTTTTCGCGGATCTTGGCTTTCGTCCAATCAATCAGAACCGATTTCAATTCGGCGTGTTGCTTCGCCAGTCGCGTGAGTCTCGCGGCATCGCAGTTGGTGTGCTCGAAGGCTGTTACGTCAGGACGATGCAATTCGGGCTCGCCACACTTCCGGCACTTGCGCATCCGGCCAGCAAATTCACTCATTTCACACGCTCCGGAATGGTGCAGCTAACAAGCGAGCCGGTTCTTTCGTGCACGGGAGCGAGCGGCGCATCCGCGTATCTAAGTCCCCCATCTGGCACTCGCCACTCCCACAGGCCGAGAGCGCCGCGTGCCAGTTCCGGCACTGCCAGCAACTTCGGCGATTCGTACAGGTGGCCAAACCTGCCCTGAAACCACGGCGATTCATACTGCTTGACGCAGCCGATCTGATTGACCGTGCCGAGAACAGCACCACGCTCCAACGATTCAGGGTCCGGGATGCGACAGGCCAGCGCCGGATCGAACGTCCGCACGAAGTCTCGCGCGTCTTCGTATTCGTCACGCGTCATGCCTTGCGCTGCATGGATCGCAAGCAGCCCACGATACGCTGTATACCAGTCGCGGTTTTCGACCGGCTTGCCGTGGAACAGCAGCCAAGCCCATGGCTGGCGTACGGTGATAGCTTTCATCAGCTACTCCATTCCGCCGGGTTCACCGGCAACGCAATTCCCTGCACGGCCAAGCTGACAGCCAGCCACCGCACGAGATGCAACCGCGCACCGATGGAGCGACCGTCCCAAGGCTTGAGCAGTTCGACGTCGGTGAACGCTTCGAAGCTGGCGCGGCGCTTCATGACAGAGCACCCCCCAATCGCTCTACGGTTTTCAGGATGATTCCCGCTTCGACAGCGCTAATCGGTTTCTCAGGTCCGCAACCAACAGGGCACTGCAACCGCTCCACGCGTGCCGCACCGAACAGCCGGCAGACCGCAGGCCGAATCTCATAGACGGAGCAGCGGCCAGAATCCGTGAGCAAGCCGCACGTTATCGTCCCGGGCTTCACGATGGGCCAACCGTTACCACCACGCGCGGCAAGGATGCGGAAGTGCTCTGCGCGGGTCATCAGCACCGGCCCGCAGCATTCTGTGCATCCGGGCTTGCAGGTGAAGGAAGGAATGCGCGCGGTCGCGGCGTCGATCTGCACGAGCGTATCCGCTTTCCGATTCACAGCTCTCGCGCTCCTTGAACGCATGCAGCCGCATTTTGACGTGCAGGCGATGGGCTATCCATCGTGTTCGTCTTGATTTCAAGTCCTCTCTTCATCTGCTGCCAGTCATACTCAAACTCTTTTCCGCATTCGAGACAGGTAACATGCTCGATGCTTGACCGCTGATACTTTGACCGGCGCTCCCTCTGCGGAAACGTGGTGCGGCGGTGCGAGCAGCCAAAGAAAAAGGTACGGAAGTTCATAGCAGGGCTCCCACTTCAGCTAGGGCCTGTTCCGTGCCTGACCCTGCGCTAAACTTGCCAAGAACAACAGCCCCGGGCGGCAGAGCTAAGACCCAATCGCAAAAGGCGCAGATTCGCTCGGCGCTCTTCTGTGTGCCATCCCATTTGCCGGGATAGTCCGGGCCGTTACCGCGCGCCCCAGTGTGAAAACTCACTTGGCCATAGCCAGGCAGGTCTACATACAACACCCAGGCATGAAACGCTTGCCCTGGATCTTCCTTCCAACCCCAGGTGATTGCTAGGGAGTCGGCATGCGCGAAAAGGATATCGCACAGGTTCCCCATTGACCATTGCTTTCGCTCGTACGCGGCCGACCGATTTCCTCGGCCACGGTACACTTTCGCGCGCGCGGAACACTTCTGTGCACGAAACAAGTTGACTGCGATTGCCCCTACTGCGTGGCTATCTTGCAGGGCAGCGTAAAACGCTTTCGTCAATTCGCCGTCCGACGCGACATAGACTTCGATCGCTTTTGTGCGGATCACAGGCCGCCCCAAGCTGCCGACCGCCGCGATGCCGCGTCCCTCAGTTCCTGGAGCGCCCGCTCTTCGCGAATCCGGCCCGGAAGTTCGACGCCTTCACAGCAGATCGCCGGCGTGAAAATTACCGGCTGCCGGAGTATCCATGCTTCGAGATGCTGCAAATGAAACAGCCGCTTTTCGGCTTCGGCCAGGCGAAGATTCAAATCACCGATCTCAGCGAGCAACTCCTGTTGCGAGCGGACGTTCGAGTGAGTGAACGTTACCGGAATCGGCGCGATATCTCTAGGGTGAAAGTAGCTCATACTTCCCCCGCCGTTGCTTCGTAGGCTTCCTCGATAGCGCGCACCGTCTCTGGTTTGATCGCAAGAAGCCACGCCTCCACAGGCCTGCCTTGATGCGCAGCATCGGCTTTGACGTGACGGTAGATATCGAGCACCGGCCGGATTGCATTCCTCAGCTTTTCTTCCCGCGCCCGGTAAGCGGCTGCCCCGCGCTCGCATTCTGTGCACACGTGTGCAGCTTCCCCGCTTCCTTGCATCCGGTCCGTGGGATGGCAGGCACAGGGGCACTGCTGTAGAGCGGGGGGAAGCGTTTGCGAGCAGTGGCAGTCTTGGCACAGCCGCTTTTTGTGGATAACCGGTGATACGTCCATGATTCGCTCCTTCGCCGCCTGCGCCAAACGTTGGCAGCTTTCCGCCTGTACAAGACAGTAGGCTTTCTCTCGCGTTCCGTCTGGACATTCCGCCCAGGCCCGACGCCAGAACGCGGCGGCTGCGCGCCAACTGCTATAGGCTTCGTGCGCCCGGGCAAGCCGCATGTTTTCGGTGTAGATGGGAGTGTGGCTCATGGCGTTGTCCTGCCAAAACTGATCCCGCACAATCCCGCACAATTATGGGAAAACACGCCGCAATCCCGCAGAATTCCCGCATGAGGAATGTGGCTATTTTCGACCTGGGTGCTTGGGAGATAAGAGGTTAGGCCAAAACAGGAACGCCGCAACCTGTTGGAAACGTTTCGGGTGATATTGTATCATTGGGGCGATGCGCGAAGCGCTCATGGCCGATTCGGCGGGTTTGCGTGGTGAAGTCACCGCGTATCTCAATTTCTGCCGGATTGAAAAAGGCTTGTCGGAGAACTCTCTGGAAGCGTACTCCTCTGATTTAGAACGGTTTATGGAGCACGTTGCGACCTCCGAACTGCCCGGTACCGAGGGGTTGCGGGCCTATCTCGACAGCCTGTACCAGGCGGGCCTGGGTAACCGGTCGGTGAGCCGGCATCTGACGACACTGCGCAATTTCTACGGTTTTCTCCTGAGAGAGGGCCGGATTCCGGCCGATCCGACCGAACACTTGCGTGGTCCGAGGCAGTGGCAAACCATCCCTAAGTTCCTGAATCTGGAAGAGATCCAGAAGCTGATCGAGGCCCCGGACGTCTCTAAGCCGAACGGATCGCGGGACCGCGCGATGCTGGAGTTGCTATACGCCACCGGACTACGGGTTTCAGAACTTTGCACCCTGGGCATCGGCGACCTGGACCGCAATATGGGAATCGTGCGGACCACGGGCAAGGGAAACAAGCAGCGGCTGGTGCCGGTGGGCAAAGCGGCGCTTCAGGCGGTCAGCGAATATCTGGAAAAAGGCCGGCCGGGGCTCCTGAAAGGGCGCTCCAGCCGTCATTTATTTGTAACGGCGCGCGGCGGCTGCATGACGCGCCAGGGATTTTGGAAACTGCTGGCCGGCTACGGCAGGAAAGCAGGGATTTTTCGTGGCTTGACGCCGCACGTGTTGCGGCATAGTTTCGCGACGCATTTGCTGGAGCACGGGGCCGACCTGCGCAGCGTGCAGACGATGCTGGGGCACGCCGATATTTCGACTACCCAGATTTATACGCATGTGATGCGATCGAGACTTCGGGAAACGGTTCAGAAACATCATCCTCGGGCCTGAGCGGCGGCTTCAACCGGCCGCTCGGAAGACATTTCAGTAAGGCGGAACGCTTGCGATGAGCGATTACATCTACATGTTGGAGAGCCACCTGAGTCCGGACCAGAACCGGGTGGTGGAAGAAGTGCAGGCGGCTGCCGCGCCGGCCAACGTGAACCTATTCCTGACCGGCGGCGCGATGCGCGATATGCTGAGCGGCAACCGTATACGCGATCTGGATTTCGTGGTGGAAGGCAACGCGATCAAGGTGGCCAAGAGCATTGCGGATCGCGGCACGGCGCGGATTGTGGCTACGGACGAAGATCGCAAGACCGCCGACCTGGTGTTCGCCAGCGGTGTCACGGCGCAGATCGCCATGTCGCGCCAGGAGAAAGTAGGGCGCGGCGGCAAGGCGCAGATTTCACCGGCAACGATTCAGGATGACCTGCGCCGCCGCGATTTCACTTGTAACGCGATCGCTTTATCGCTGAATAAAGCGTCGCGCGGACTGCTGCTGGATCCGCTGAACGGATTGGCGGACATCGAGCACAAGGAATTGCGGGCGGCCAGCGGGTATGGTTTCTATGACGATCCGTCGCGGCTGCTGCGCATGACGCGTCTCAGCGTGCGGCTGGGCTTCGCAATCGAAGAGCGCACGCGCATGCAGGTGGAAAACGCGCGGGAAGCGCAGGTGGAGCAGCAGATTCCCGCTCGCGCATTGAGCGATGAGCTGCGGCGCATCAGCGGGGAAGACGCGCCTTCGGAAATTCTGACGCTTTTGAGCGAGAGCGGTCTGTTGAAGCTTTTCTCGCCGGCGCTGGAGGGCGCGAAGCTAAACCTCGCGGGCATACAGCGGCTCGAAAAGGCCGCGAAGATGCTGCCGGACGATATCAAAACCCGAGCCGCGCGCCTCGGTCCGTTCCTCTATTCGCTCACCGAAAAGCTGTCGCCGAAAGAAAAGGCCGCGCTGATCAAATCGACCGCGATGCCGAAGATCGACGTTGACGCGTGGCAGAAGCTCGAGGCGAAAGCCAAGAAACTGGAGACGGCGCTGCGCAGCGCGCGTATCAAGAAAGCATCTCAGGTCTACCACCTGGTGAACAACGCCGCGCCGGACGAGGTGCTGTTCCTGCTGTATCACTCGACCTTCAAACCGGTGCAGGAGCGGTTGCGCAATTATTTTCAAAAGTATCTTCCACAAGTGCAGGAGATTCTTCCGGAGGAATGGGCCAGCGTGGAAGGAAAGCCGGGAACGCCAAAATACAACAAGGCTCGCGAGGACTTTGTTTCGCACCGGCTGGATCGAAGGGTAAAGAAGCCGGTGCCCGCGCCGGAATTGCCGCCGCCACCGCCTCCGCCGAGCTCGTGGACTACGCCTCAGACGGCAATGTCGCGCAGAGGACGATAAAACCGAAGTTCCGGAATCGCGCTCTTCCAACGCGAAACCGGAACTTCGATTTGCGCCCCCGACGCAAAGGGTCGCAAGGTGTTATCTGCACTGTAAGCCCACGCGTTCGCAACATCAATGCTGGAAATGGTTAACGGGAGTCGACTGGCAGTTTTTGCTTGCTGGTTAACGGAACTTTCAGATTGAAAAGGGCGATGCGGCGGTTCAGGGCGGACGCACGCGCAAGACGCTCGGCCGGGTCGCACGCTGCAAGGCGGCGGCTCTCTTCTTCGATTTCGCGCGCCTCGATAATCCAGTCGGGGGCGAAGCCGTTGTTCTTAAGGATGTGGTTGGCCATGCGCTCCGAAGGATCTTCGAAGGGGTCCACGCTTAGGTCGAGAGGCTTTCCGCGGCCCTCGAGGTTGTCGAACGCGCCCTCGTCCATAGCTTCGCGAATCTTGCGCTCGGCAACGAGGTTCCAGACGTCCATGCTTCGATTTTAGAATGTTACGAACGCAAAAGCCGGCCGTTACTCGCTATACCTGATTTCGCCTTGCCTTGCGGTAATCGCCGAGTAGGCGAGCAGCATCGCTCCCACGGCGAAGAGGCCGAGGATGGCCAGCCATGCGGGAGTGGGGTCGGTTTCGGTGATCATCAGATTGAGCGGCGGCGGCAGCGGAACCTCCACCGGGCAGAGGTTACGCAAGTAAAAAATCACGCTGATCTTCTTCAGCAGGCTCGGCAGGAACGGGTTGATGCCTTCCCACACGAACACTACCGCGGCTGGAATCATCGGATTGCGGAACAGAATTCCGCAGGTGAGGAACACGGCGCCGTAGCCGATACACGCCAGGGCGGTGACGGTGAGGTACCACTCAAGCTGCGTCAAACCGGGGCCGTGAAAGATGTAATCGTTGTACAGCGCGCCCCAATGCCTGCCGATCAACAGGAAGGACGCAGCCACGCTGAACAGGAAGAGCACCAGCGCGACAGCCACACCACTCAAATATTTGCCGAGCACCAGCACCTCGCGCCGTACGGGCGTCAGGTAGTAGTAATGCAGCGTTTTTTCGAGCATCTCGCCACGGAAGAGATTGGTGAAGATTCCGACCGCTCCGAAAAAGATGGCGCCGCGCAGAAAGAAGAACTGGAACATAGCGGCGAACGCCACCACGTCATCGCCGAGCACATGATTGGTATTCGCGCGGCGGACGTTCATTTCGAAAAGCCAGTGCAGGAGACAGAGCACCACAGGTCCGGCGGCAAGGAAATAGATCCACCACCCGCGGCGCGAGAGGAAGGTCTTCTTCAATTCGAGCCGGAGAATGCCCGTGAGTTGGCGGCCGACGGAGTTCATACGGTGGCTCCTTCGCTGCCGATGAGGTATTGATAAACGGAGTTGACGTCGTCGTCGGCGGGCGCGACGGATTCCACTTCAAAGCCGGCGTCGAGGATCACGCGATTCAGCAGCAGGTAAAAATTGTCGGCATCGGTGGTGCGCAGTAACAGGCCGCGGCCATCGCGCGATACCTTCGCTTCCACCACGTGGTCCTGCTGAAAGAGGCGCGAGGCAAGCTCATGCGGACGGTCGCAACGCACTTCAATCTGCATCGGCTGCTCTTTCACTTCGCTGCGCACGCCCTGAATCTCGCCTTCGGCGACCACGTAGCCGTGACTGAGCAGGATCACCTGATCGGAGATGCGGTCCACTTCATGCAGAATGTGGCTGGAGACGATCACGTGGCGGCCTTTGCCGCCCCACTCCTGGAACAGGGCGATGGTTTCCGCGCGCGCCATCGGGTCCAAGCCGTTGAGGGGCTCGTCGAGAACGAGCACTTGCGGATCGTGCGCGATGGCCTGCGCGAGTTTCACGCGCTGGCGCATTCCTTTGCTATACGATGCCACCGGACGGTTGGCCGCTCCGAACATATTGACGCGTTGCAGCGCGGTGGTGGTCAGCGCTTCGCACTCGGCGTGCGAATAGCCGTAGAGGCGCAGGAAGGAATAGACAAACTGGAATCCGGTAAGCCCTTTGGGAAAAGCGTCGAATTGGGCGCAATAGCCGAGAATGCGGCAGAGCTGCTCCGGATGATCGGGCGAAGTTCCCAGCACCGAAAGTTCTCCCTGAGTCGGCCTGATGAGGCCGCACATCAGGTTCATCAGCGTGGTCTTGCCGGAGCCGTTCGGCCCCACCAGGCTCGTGATGCCCGGCGGAACGGAAAGATTGACTTTGTTGACTCCGAGCACCTCGCCGTAAAAACGCGAGACGTTGGCGAAGGTGATGAGCTTATCGTTCATCGCACCACCTCCGCACCGCGAATCTTCCGCCGCAGCATGTACAGGCAAACTCCGCAGAGCACCAGGAGCGCGCCCCAGCAGCACCACAAAGGAAGCTCTTCGCCCTGCGTGACGCGAAAGAAGACCGCTCCGTTGGTGGTGGCGTTGCTGCCTTCGAACAAATAAACCCAGACCTGGCCGACCAGGTCGCTGATTTCGAGCAGGTGTCCCCATTTGGTCCGCTGCACGGCGTCAATGGTTGCGCCGAAGGCCGCGGCTACGAAGAACACTCCGAACATCAGCGCGCCGGCCGCGGGTTTCCATTTCACCCACGCGGAGAGCGCCAAGGCGAGCAGCGCCAGCACAACGATCCAGACCCAGGAAGCGATGAAGATGCCGCTGGCAAGCCGGGAATTCGCGCTCACCCACGTCCAGCCTTCCAAATATCCCTGCAACAGGAATAAAAGAAGTCCGGGCACCCAGGTCATCAGCGAGAGCAGGATAGCAAGCACGGACATCTTGCCGAACACGTACTCGACACGCGAAAACGGGCGCGCCAGATAGAGCGATAGCGCATTATTGGCGAGGTCCGGCGAGATCAATCCCGGCCCGACAAACGCCGCCATGAACAGCGCGAGCATGCTCTGCCAGCCCAGCATGTTCAGAAAGAACGTGACGTTGATGGAGATCAGTTGCTGCGCCGCCTGTGCATTGAAGACGCGCAGCGCGCTGGCATTGTGCTGCAGATAAATGAGCAGCGCGCAAACCAGCGGGTAGAGAAATGACGCAATGAAGAAAATGGTGAGAAACCGGCTGCGGTGCAAGTCTTCAAAGGAATACCGCGGCAGCACGAGGAGCCGGCGCCATCCGGGCGTGAGCCGGCCTTCGTACGGCCGGTAGGTTTTCTTATAAACGGCCACCGGGCGCCTCCATGGCTTTCAGGAAAATGTCTTCGAGCGAATCGCGCTTGTGGTTCAGCCGCCGGATCTGAACGTTCTGGCTGGCGGCGATCTCGAACAACTCGCGGAGGGCCAGGCCCTCCGGCAGAATCAGCTTGATACGTCCTTGTGCTCCGATAGCCGTCTGGCAGCCCAGGCGCTCGACGGCGTGCAGGAAATCGCCATTTGTGCCGCCGCGGGTTTCCAGTTCCAGGAAGCGGCGATTGGAGCGGCGCTCCTCTTCTAAATTGCAAAAGGCGGCGATCTCTCCGTCTTTGAGAATGAGGGCCTGGTCGCAGCACTCTTCCACATCGCGCAGCAGGTGCGAGGAGAGGACGATGTGCAGGTCGCCGCGATCGCGAATTTCCTGAATCAACTGAATCATGCGCAGACGGGCCGGCGGATCGAGACCGTTGGTCGGCTCATCCAGAAAGACCAGCTTGGGACCGTGCACGATGGCCTGCGCGAGCTTCGCCGACTGCTTCATGCCGAGCGAATATGTGCCGAGATTGCGATACCGGACCTCGCCGAGCCCGACATAGAAGAATGCTTCGTGAGCGCGCTCCAGGGCAGCTTCCGGCGGCACGCCGCTCAACTCTGCCATCAGGCGGACCATGTGCACGCCGGACATTGATGCGATAAACGCGTCGTTTTCCGGCATGAAGCCGACGAGTGAACGAATGGCCCGGGCTTCCGTGCGCACATCGCGCCCCAGGATGCGCGCTGTGCCGGAAGAAGGTTTATGAAACCCGAGCAGCGTGTTCAGCAGGGTGGACTTTCCTGCGCCGTTCGGCCCCAGCAGGCCGATGCAGCGTCCGGTGAGCGCCGCCGAAAGACGCTTGAGGATGGTGCGGGGGCCGAAGCGGACCTCCAGGCCGTCCAACTCAATCACTGGTTGCATTATTTAACGATACGGCTTTCGAGGTTCGGATGTTCCAACAGGGTCCGCCTTATCTTCGCTGCGGAGCTGCGCCGATAAATTGCTGCATCGGCACCATGGAACCGACGAGCCCGGCGACGTTTCCGCTCATGAAGTTGGTGAGGGCTTCGCCGAGCACATTGCTGTTGCCGGCGACGGTGATGCGATCCGGTTCTCCGTACGCCGCGATCATCGTCGGCTTGAGGTTGCCGAGGCGCTGTAGCGTCTCCTGCTGCTGCTTGTTGACGGGGCCGAACAGGCCGGCGAATCCGGCGAGAGGCGCCAGCGTGGTGCCCAGGTTTTCATAGAGCAGCGCGGAAAAATCGGCATGCCGGTCCCGCGGCGTCATGGAGGTGAACTTCGAAGCGTGGGAAACCGACAATCCAGTGGACCTCACTTGGAGAGCACGGGAGACCAGATCCCGAGTGGGTGCCGCTATGAGGTAACCGTCGGCGAATGTGTAGTGCGCTTCGGCGAGGGGGCCGGCGCCGGAAAGTACAATGGAGTAAAAGGTCCGGCCGGAGACGGTCTCCTGACCGAGCTCGAGGCTTCGATGGCCCGTCCTGACGGCTTCGGCATTGTATGCAGCGGCGTGGTTCTGCAACGCCGCCTGCACCCGGGCGGGGTTATAGACTTCGGCGACCAGTTTCCATGACGGCACAGGGAAAGCCGGCCCATCGAGTGACACTGCAACTTCGCCACCCAAAGCGGAAGCGAAATCGGACCCGACGGCGAGGTTCTGATGGAAGAGGTTGCCGAGGGCCTCGACGACCGCCGCGGGACGCTGCGCGATGAACGCCGCCACTACCGTTGCGTCCTGCGAAATGAATTCGAGCGAGCCCATGGGAGCGGGCGCTGCAAGCCACGCGGCCATTCCGCTGCGCTCTCCCGCGAAGCCGAGAGAAGCGCTGGCCTCCATCTGATGGTTGACCTCTTTTTGTTCGGCAATAAAATAACGTCCGGTGGCCGGGCCTTGCGCGCCCAGGTCCGCGGCGAATAGAATACCGGCGCCATCGTCGTATACGTCCGCGATGCGGTTGTAGAACGGAGTGCCGCGGAAGCTGCCGCTGGCATTATCGAGCGCAGGCGCGAAGCGATTGACGGCGTCCGCCACGGGGCCGAAGACCACCAGACCGTTGCGCGATTGGAGGGGCAGCGGCAGACCCTGAGCCTTCAGAAAATCCGCGAAACCGTCACGCTTTACTTCGGCGAAAAAGAGGGGAGCATCCACGTCGCCCTTGGGCGACCTGGTCACGACGATGGCGATTTCAGACCCCAGATATTCGCTGGCGGCCCTGAGCTTCTCGACGATGGCGAGGGCTCCGGCGGCATGCCGCGGAAGCAATCCACTGAGTTCGGGATTCCGATCCATCTTCTGCTGGAAAACGGTCTCGGCATTGGCGAGATAGCCCGCAAGATTGGGAATGCTGGCGTAGAACGCGGTATTCGCCGGCAGGCGATCCAGCAGGCTGCTGGAGTAGCGCAGGTCCGGCAGATGAATCTGTCCGACTCCATTGCGAAGGGCAGCGAGCTGTTGCGTGTAGCGGTCGCGATTGCGGCTCCAGGAGATATCTTCCTTCACGGACTCGGGTTCGAGCTCCGCGGTGGTGACCGTCTGATCGCCCGGGTGCAACACGCGGTCCGTATTGTTTTGAGTGACGTGGACTTCGCCTTGCACCACCGAAACGCGCGACCCCTTCACGCCGGAGGTGACGCCGAAGACCGTGCCGGTCACGGCCACGCGGCAATCGCCGGTTTCGACATAGAGGTGACTCTTGCGGCGATGCGCCGCCTGCACGATGATGCTGCCGCGTCCCAGCCGCACGGTGAGATCGGCGGCGGAATGCGCGGTAGTCAGGCTGGAACGCTCGCGCAGTTCGACTACGGAACCGTCGCGCAGCTCCAGCATCGCGGTGGAATCCTTGGCAGTGCGCAGCTCAACGCCTTCGGGCAACGGCTGACCGGCTGCAAGCGCGTGAATGCCATCGGCGGAGACTTCGAACAGAGTGCCGTTGACGCTCTGTATGACGGCGTGGCCGGTGGGTTCGCCGAAGCGATCGTACGCCAGCCAGACGGAGATACCGGCGGCGGCAATCACGGCCGCGGCTGCCGCCCAGCGAACGTTGAAGGTGGACTTGCGAACCACGGGGCGCGCGGGCATGACCGACACCCGCCCTTCATAAACCCGGCGGCAGGCGACGCATTCGTGAAGGTGGTCGCGGAGCAGCGTTGCCCGATCTTCGGAAAGGCGGCCGGCTTTGAAATCCGGGATGAGGGCCTGGAAGCCCTCACAGCCGCGAATTGCTTCGCCATCGGCAGCGCCGGCGACGGCAGCGGAGAGCCGGGCCCAGCCGCGATCGGCGGCGGCGGCAACTGCGACGTCACCAGGATCGGCGGCGCGCAGTTCCTGAAGAGCCTGCTCCAGCATGGAATCGTTAAACGTGTTTTCCGGGGTCATGCTACACCTCCGAGCTCGGCGCGGAATTCTTTTTCCAGGCGGTCGCGCGTGCGGGAGAGGGTCACCGCAACGGTACCGGGAGTGGTGTTCAGAATACGGGCGATTTCGGGATTATCCTTTCCATCGAAGAAGCGCAGCATGAACATTTCCGCGATGCGCGGATTGAGGCGGGCCAAGGCGCCGCGGAGCCACTCGCGGATCTCTCCGGAGCTTTGTACGCGATCGGGGTTGCGATGCGGCGCTTCGGCGAGAACGGGCTCCAGATCGTCCAGCGGAACGTTGCGTATGTTCTGGCGGGAGCGCACCAGGTCTAGCGCGGCGTTGACGGCGGCGCGGTGAAGGAAACTCGCCATGTTGCCGACGGGTTGGGATTCAGGGGCGCGCTTCACCATTCGTAGAAAAACGGTCTGAACGACATCTTCGGCATCGGTGGCATTCCCGCAGACGCGATACGCGGCACGGTAAACCAGCGCGTGATGCTCGCGGAAGATTCGCTCCAGATCCGATAAGTCTGGTGGGGCCGTTTGCGAAGGATCAGCCATTAGCGCAGTCGCTTTCATGCTATCAGGGCTCTTCGATGGAGGGACGCGCGGAGGAGCCTTGCGTTAACACTGCGTAACGATATAAAAAAAGCTCCACGCGATGAGGCGTGGAGCATGGAGGTCTAAAACAATCTGTCTCGGAGGATGACAGACCGTGATGATCTTAACATCCGCGTATTGACAAATCAATACGAAACCCATCGTCCCGGAGGGGGGATAGGTACCGTTAACACTATCTGAGCTCCTCCATTGCCTGTTCCAACACCGCAGCTGAGGGGCGGATTTTCGATTCAGGCAGGGTCGCGAGTGGCTGGTCAGCCAGGTTCAGCAGTTCCGTAAAGGTCGGCTTTTCGGTATTGACGTAGAGTACTCCGGTGAGAACTTCGCCTTTGGATTCAGCCGATTCCAGAGCAGCGAGGGCGCCGAACTTGTCCTTCGGGTTGTAATCCCGGTGCAGCTTCCGGATGCGCAGGTGCGAGCCATCGTGCAATTGCACGTCGGTGGCTTCGCCTTCGGGGATGTCCACGGAGATATCTTCGAAGAAAGGAACGAAGTCGAGCTCGTGAAGTACGGCTTCGTGTTCTTTCATATACCCGTAGCTCTTGGTTGAGCCTACGTGGTCATTGAACGTAACGCATGGCGAAATGACGTCGATAACGCTGAGGCCATTGTGCGCGATGGCGGTCTTTAAGATTGCCTGAAGCTGTCTTTTATCGCCGCTGAAGGAACGTGCCACGAAAGTGGCGCCCCATTTGAGGGCGAGGGCGCAGCAGTCGAAGGGCGGCAGATCATTCGGCGTGCCCGTCTTCAGGGTTGAGCCAAGGTCTGCCGTGGCCGAAAACTGGCCCTTGGTGAGGCCGTAAACGCCATTGTTTTCGATGATGTAGATCAGCGGCATGTTGCGGCGGACCAGGTGCATGAACTGGCCGATGCCGATGGAAGCCGTATCCCCGTCGCCGGTGACTCCGAGGCCCATCATGGTGCGATTGGCGAGCAGCGCGCCGGTGGCGATAGCGGGCATGCGCCCGTGGACGCCATTGAATCCATGCGCCAGCCCGAGGAAGTAGGCCGGCGACTTCGACGAGCAGCCGATGCCCGAAAATTTGGCGACGGTAAACGGGTCCACCCCGAGCTCATAGAAGCATTCCACAATGCGCTCGCTGATGGCGTTGTGTCCGCAGCCGGCACACAGGGTGGTCCTGCTGCCTTTGTAATTGAGGACTTCCAGCCCGAGGCGGTTGACCTTTTTGGGCGGGGGAGTAACGGTGGCGCTCATTTGCCCTCCTGTTTGACGATCTCATCGGTGACGGTGCGCGCATCCAGCGGCAAACCGCCGTAATAGCGGACGCTGCGCAGCTTGGCGAGCAGCTCCACCGGATATTCCAGGCGCATCAGCCCGAGCAGTTGGGCATCGCGGTTCTGGTCGACGACGTAGACACGGTCATGGCGGCGAATGAAGTCGGCCAGGTGCGGAGTGAAGGGATAGGCCTTCAGCCGCAGATAGCTGGCTTCAATATCGTATTCGGCTCTCAACTGGTCCACGCTTTCCCGAACGGCGTAGTCGCTGGTGCCGATAGCAACGAAGCCGATCTTCGCCTTCCCGTTGATATTGACTACCGGCTCGGGAACGTGGCTGCGCATGACCTCAAACTTGTGCGCGAGGCGGTCCATGTTGTTGATGTAATCGTCTTCGCGCTCGGTGTATTGGGCCTTGTCGTTGTGGCCGCTGCCACGCGTAAAATAAGCGGCTTTTTCGTGGCGCGTGCCCGGGAGCGTACGGTAGCCGACGCCATCGCCATCCACATCTTTGTAGCGCGCAAAACCACCGAGCTTCTGCAGATCTTCGGCGTCCAGCACCTTGCCGCGATTGATGGGCTTGGTGGGGTACGCAAATGGATCCGCCATCCAGTTGTTCATGCCGAGATCCAGGTCCGTCATGACGAAGACGGGGGTCTGGAACTTCTCGGCGAACTCGAAGGCTTCCATGGAAAGCGTGAAGCACTCCTCGGGCGAGCACGGGAAGAACAGCGGATGCTTGGTATCGCCGTGGGAGAGGAAGGCGGTGGTGAGCAGGTCGCCCTGCTGCGTGCGGGTGGGCAGACCGGTGGACGGCCCCACGCGCTCCACGTCAAAGACGACCGTCGGGATTTCCGCGTAATAGCCGAGCCCGATGAATTCGCTCATGAGCGAGATGCCGGGACCGGCAGTAGCGGTCATGGACCGGGCGCCGGCCCATCCGCCTCCGAGAGCCATCCCGATGCTGGCGAGTTCATCTTCCGCCTGGACGATCGCGTAAGTAGCTTTGCCCGTTTCCGGGTCCATGCGGAAGCGGCGCATATAGCCGATGAGGCTTTCGACGAGCGAGGACGATGGCGTAATGGGATACCACGTGACAACAGTGACACCGGCGAACATGGCGCCCAGCGCGCACGCGGAATTGCCATCAATGATGATCTTGCCGGCCGTGGCGTTCATACGCTCGACGCGGAACGGATCGGATTTTTTGAGATTCGCGGAGGCGAAATCGTAGCCTGCCTGGGCGGCCCCCCAGTTCAGGTCGGCGGCTTTGGCTTTCTTTTTGCCGAACTGTTTGACGAGGGCTTTGCGCACCTCGGTCATATCGATATCGAGAAGTTGGGCCACGACCCCGTCGTAGATCATGTTGCGCACGAGCTTGCGCAGCTTCGCCTCGGGACACACCGGTCCGACGAGCTTGTCGAAGGGGACTGGATAAAAGTGCAAATCGTTGCGCAGTTCGCTGAGCTTCAGCGGCTCATCGTAGACGACGGCAGCGCCGGCATCCAGCTTCATGACATCTTCGCGCGCAGTCTCCGGGTTCATGGCGACCAGAAAATCGATCTCCTTGCGGCGACCGATGTATCCGTGCTTGCTGGCGCGGATGGTAAACCAGGTCGGCAGGCCGGCGATATTGGACGGGAACATATTTTTTCCCGACACCGGAATACCCATCTGGAACAGCGATCGCATGAGGACGGTATTGGCGGTCTGGCTGCCTGAACCGTTGACGGTGGCGACTTGAATGCTGAAGTCGTTGACTACCGAATGAATGGCCTCGCGGGATACCGGTTCGGCCGGGGATACCTCTAATGTAGACATCGGTAAGGTTTCCTTAGTTGGGGAGTGTGGCCCTGAACACGATCGGTACTGATTATATAGGAAGTACGGAAAGGCGGCGTGCTGGGGTGTCTAACAGCTCAGGGCGCTTGCTCCACCACGATAATTTCAGGATAGCAGGGGAATGAGGAGGGTGGCTCAATTCAAGTTTGGAGCGTGAGGAAAACAAGAGTAGTTGCGCTGGCTCTCCGCCATTGCAGGATGTGTTTCGCGGGTGCCGGATTGGCACCGAAGCGCCGCGAAACGCCGGGAAGCGACCGCAGGGCCACGGAATAGCTCTGCGAATAGAGAGGGCCGCCGAAGGGTAGCCCTCTCTATCCGTTTTGAATACAGCCTGTCTGCGATCGTTATTCTACGGCTTTCCAGAGAGTGATTCCCCAGAGGGCGGCGCCTAGCAAGCCAAACCCTACGAGCACCTTGATCGTGAGAATGGCATTTTCGGCGAAGGTGAGCTTACGCGGCGCGGGCGATTCGGTTGTGCCCACAACTTCCGCTACGGCTGAACACGCTTCGCCCTGCCGCCCGGTCTCGATTTCTTTTTGAATATTCATTATGCAATCTCCTGTTTCGGTTCGCTGTAATTTCGTCTGCGCAGATAGACCGGTGCAACACACCGGCAAGCGGCGCAGTCTTGTGGAAAGTGGCGTTGTTACGAGATTGCGACTGGAGGTGAACGCCCGCTATGCGCCTGCGAAGCCCGCCGGGATTGCGGCCGAGCGTTTTCGCCGCGTCTTAGCAACCGTCCGCGGTCCGAAGCTGGACCACGAAGGGGAACAAGAGTGTAAGGCGAGTCGATGGCGGTACGCTGCCTTGGATGATCGAATCGCGGACTGCCCGGGTTCACCAGGATTGTTGGCGACGGACCAGCAATGGCTGATAATTGGACGGACGGATCGCATTGTTCATCCGGGATGCCAGTCGACAGCAGGGGAGCGCAAACGGAGGCGGCGAGGGCAACGCAAAGCAACGCGCGCCGGCTCGACGCACGAATTTTAATTGCTGCCGTCATACCTATTCCCAGACTAGCAAACGGAACGGAATTCATCTTGCTCCCGCTATTCCGACGTGCTGCAAAAGCAGATCAAGCGCCTCAGCTGAATAAGCTGCTCCAAACCAGGACCACCGTAAGCGCGATCATGACTACGCTCGTCCCTCCTGCTACGACATTTGCCGTGGCAGAATTCTTGTACTTCCCCATCAGCGCCGTCTTGTTGACCAGCAGAAGCATGAACGTCAGCACAAAGGGCAGAAGGATTCCATTAGCCACCTGAGAAACAAGAATCACCTGGAGCAATGGGAGCCGCGGAATGAGCACGAATCCCGCACCGAAAACGATCAGCGCAGTGTAGAGGCCGTAAAAGATTCGCGCTTCATTGAAGCGCCGATCGATTCCAGACTCGAAGCCGAGCCCTTCGCAGATGTTGTACGTAGTCGCCAGCGGCAAAATGGCGGCGGACATCAGCGATGCGTTAATCAGCCCAACCCCGAATAATAGAGCGGCGAAGTGGCCAGCGAACGGAGCCAGGGCCTTGGCCGCTTCGGCAACGTCCGAGATGTCTCGATGGTTCGAGCCATAAATGGTTGCCGCACAGGCAACGACGATGAAGAATGCAATCACATCCGTCACGACACAGCCCAAAATGACGTCGATCCGGCACAGGTTGAGGTTTTTTTGAGATATCCCCTTTTCGACCACGGACGCCTGCAAATAGAACTGCATCCATGGAGTGATCGTCGTTCCGATCAAGCCGACAATCATGGCGATGTATTCCGGTTGATGGCTGAATTGAGGGACGAGCGTGCTGTCGAGCGCCAGTTTCCAATCTGGATGGGCTAAAAACGCGGACACGGGATAGGCGAAATAGATCAAGGAGAGCAACAGCAGCATGCGTTCAACGTGTTTGTATGAGCCGCGGACGACAACGGCCCAAACCAACGCCGCCCCGACAGGGACAGATGCGTACTTACTGATCCCGAACATGCCAAGGCCCGACGCGAGTCCCGCAAATTCGGCGGCGATATTTCCGAGGTCCGCCAACCCAAGAACGGCCATCGTGAAAAACGTCATCCGAAGACCGAATTCTTCACGAATGAGATCGGAAAGGCCCTTCCCTGTGACAGCGCCCATGCGCGCGGCCATTTCCTGGACCACGATCAGAGCGATAGTCGTGGGGATGAGTGTCCACAGCAGGTTGTAGCCATATTTTGCGCCAGCCTGTGAATACGTGAGGATCCCGCCCGGATCGTTATCGACGTTAGCTGTGACAAATCCAGGACCGAGTACCGCAAGGAACGCTACCAGGCGATAGGAAAGGATGCGTAGCGGAGATGCCGCCAAGCGGCGCCGAAGATGCCTAGGCTCATTGTGCGCTCTCATGTTGTTTATGCCATGGACCAAAGGCCATCGGAGAAATTGCGGACGGGAATGGCGCTCCAACAAGGGCGCGGATTCGACACACTGCGGGCCAGGTCCGGATGTGTCGGATTAAGATCCACGGCCAGCCATCACTGGCACTTCTGATCGTGACGAAGAGTTCGTGGACTAATCGGTAGGGCAGAGATTCGGAGGTTCCGCCGATTCGCCCTGATCGTCGCGCGGAGTTCCGCAGCCGTCAGTCATCGTGGCCCTCCTTTTCTCTTGAATTTGGCATCGCGAGGTGGACGCCTCTCTCAGCGTACACCTGCTCCCGATGGGTTGTAAATGTCGAATATTTCCGGGAACGTAGAGCAAGCTGACGAGACCTTCGCGCGATGCGGCTCTCACCCCACCTTACTCGCGCGCACGCCGCTCCACTGTTCGGCCACCACGATCGAATTCGCCGGATTGCGCGGATCGTACTTCACCGACACTGGACCGATCGCCGCCAGATCCACCGGCAACAACTCCTTCAACGTGGAAATATCCTGCGTGGCAGTGTACTCGACTCCGCGCACAGCGTACGAGTAGATCAGCAGGTCTTCGCGGACGTCCGCGAGCGTCGCGTCGCTAATCTTGCCGGTCTGCACCAGGACGGTGCGGCGCTGGCGCTCCCGTTCCTGCGGCGAAATGCGCGACTGCTTCCACGCCCGGTAGCCCATGATAGAGACCAGGACAAGCAGAACAATCGCCAGCGCAATGGTAACGGTTTCCGCAGCCGAAAACGGCATCACTACTGTTAGTGTATTACCGACCCGCGGGCGTTTCCTGGAACGTCTTGTTCCAATCCTTGAGGAACTGCTCCAACCCGCGATCGGTGAGCGGGTGATTGAACAGCATATCCAGGACCTTGAACGGCATGGTACCGATGTCGGCACCGGCTTCCGCGGATTCGATGACGTGAACCGGCGAGCGCAGCGACGCAGCGAGCACCTGCGTTTTGAAACTGTAGTTTTGATAAATAAGGACGATCTGGCGAATCAGGTCCATGCCGATTCCGCCGATGTCGTCGATACGGCCCACGAACGGACTGATGATGTAGGCGCCGGCTTTCGCGGCAAGCAGCGCCTGTCCGGCGCTGAAACACAGCGTGACATTCACGCGAATGCCTTCCTTCGAGAGGGCGGAACAAGCCACGATGCCGTCGCGCGTAAGCGGCACTTTCACCACTACATTCTTGTGAATTTTCGAGAGGTTTCGGCCCTCGGAAATCATCGTCTTGGAATCCGTGGCCACCACCTCGGCGCTGATATCGCCGTCGATGATGGAACAGATCTCGCGAATGTGCTCTTCGATCGGGCGGCCTTCCTTGGCGATGAGAGACGGGTTTGTGGTTACCCCGTCCACGATGCCCCATGCGGCGCCTTTGCGCAACTCGTCGAGATTGGCCGTGTCCAAGAAGAATTTCACGCGTTTACCCTCCGGGGATTGCTTCCCTGAGTGTAGCAAAGCCGCGGCGTCCGGAGCCTTCCTGCGGATGGGTACAATATGAAGATAGTGTCCGGGAAAACCTTCTACATCGAAACATTCGGCTGCCAGATGAACGTGCACGACTCCGAAAAAGTGATCGGCACGCTGCTGGAGCAAGGCTACGCGCAAGTGGATGAGCCGGAGAATGCCGGACTCGTGCTATACAACACATGCAGCATTCGCGATAAGGCCGAACAGAAGGTCTTCAACCGGCTGCAGAACTTTAAGCGCGATGCCGGCAAGGGCAAGATCTTCGGCGTGCTCGGCTGCGTAGCGCAGCAGGAAGGCGAGAAGATTTTCGACCGCGCGCCGCATGTAAGCCTGGTCTGCGGGTCGGCGAGCTATCCCAAATTCGGCGAATTGCTGGTGCAACTCGAAGCCGGAGAGCGCCGCGTCACCGGCCTGAGCCTGGACACCGAAGAGACGTTCGATACGCCGTTCACGCGCCGCGACAATCCGCACCGCGCCTACATCACCATCATTGAAGGCTGCGATAAGAGCTGCGCGTATTGCGTGGTGCCGTTCACACGCGGCCCGGAGCGCAGCCGCACCGCCGAGAGCGTCATCGCCGAGGCTCGCCGGCTGGCCGAGCAGGGCTACACCGAGATTCAGTTGCTCGGCCAAAACGTCAACAGCTACCGCGACCCGTCTCCCGCCGGCTGGGACTTCGCCACGCTGCTGGCGCGCGTCGCCGAGGTTGAGGGCATCCGCCGCGTTCGCTACACGACGAGCCATCCGCGCGATTTCGTCAAGGAAATCGTGGACGCGATGGACAGCAATGAGGTGCTGTGCGATCATGTGCACCTGCCCGTGCAGTCGGGGTCGACGAAAGTGCTCGCGGCTATGGACCGGCTGTACACGCGCGACGAGTACATGCGGCGCATCGACTGGCTGAAGTCGGCGAAGCGGAATTATTCGCTCACCACGGACATCATCGTCGGCTTCCCCGGCGAAACCGACGAGGATTTCCAGCTGACGTTGGATCTGCTGGAGGAAGTGCAGTACGATTCGCTCTTCAGCTTCAAGTATTCGCCGCGACCGAACACGGCAGCCATCGCCATGCAGGACGCCATTGCGGAAGACGAAAAGCAGCGGCGCCTTTTGACGCTGCAGGAAAAGCAGCGCAGCATCCAGATCCGCCGCAACGCGGAGCTGATCGGCTCCATTCAGGAAGTCCTGGTGGAGGGCCGCAACCACGCTCTCGCGCAATGGATCGGCAGGACTTCGAGCAATCGGACGTTGAACTTCACGCACGAAACAGTCGGCGGCGACTCGCTGATCGGGCAGTATCTCCCCGTACGGGTGACGCGTTCGGGACCCAACAGTTTAGTGGGTCAAAGCGCATCTGTGGTGTAATTAAAAACAGGGAGGACGTCATGGAAGTCGAAATGAAGATTCGTGGGCTCATGATGGATCCCGTCACCAACATGCCCATCGTCATTCTGAAAGACGTGGGTGGAAACAGCGTGCTTCCCATCTGGGTGGGCGTGTACGAAGCAAACGCGATTGCCCTCGAAATCGAGAAAGTTTCGACTCCGCGTCCCATGACGCACGATCTAATCAAGACCCTGCTTCTGGGCCTCGGCACGGCGCTGCGCAAAGTGGTGGTGAGCGAACTGAAGGACGACACATTTTACGCCGTAATCTGGCTGGACCGCGATGGCGAGCTCATCAGCGTGGACTCGCGGCCGAGCGACGCGCTGGCGCTGGCACTGCGGCTTGACTGCCCGATTTACGTCGAAGAGGCCGTGCTGAAGAGCTCGAGCAAGCTGACCGACGCGGCGGACAAGGTCAACAACAACGAAGAACTGCGGCGCTGGCTGGAGGGTCTCAACGATGAGGACCTCGGCCGCTATAAAATGTGAGCTCCGACGTTTCGGCGCGGCTCGCCGCCGTGGGAATCCAGTTACTGGCTGAAGCAAAGGAATACCGGCTGTTCGGCCGCGAGAACTGTGCGGCGTTCATGCACGGTGACAACGCCGGCAGTTCAGGCCTGATGACGGAACACGGTTTGGCGTTTCTGGTGTGGCGCGGCGAGTTGCCGTTTCTCTCAGCCAAGGGGATGGAGGTGCCGGCGTCGGCCGGGCAGGTGGAGACGCTCCGGCAATTTTCCGAGGATTTGAAGCGCGCGCTGGAGCCGCGGCCGTGAGGGATCGGTGAAAAAATCGAGTTGCTTTTACGCCGGCTTCAAAACGCATCCGAATTCCCGGCACCGTTTACCGCTCCCTTACGGTCACGGCTCCGTAAGTGCTGTATGCTGCAAACGGAGCCGCGACCGTGAGGGAGCGGTAAACGCCGCCGGGTAACGAATTTTGCAATGACGATCGACGAACAACTGACTTACCTGCGCAAGGGCATGGCGGAGATCATCCGGGAGGAAGATCTGCGTGAGCGGCTCGTGGAAGCCGCCAAGACCGGACGCAAACTGCGCATTAAGGCGGGCTTCGATCCCACTGCGCCGGACCTGCACCTCGGCCACACAGTGCTGCTGCGCAAGATGAAGCACTTTCAGGACCTCGGCCACACCGTCATTTTCCTCATCGGCGATATGACATCCATGATCGGCGACCCCTCCGGCCGTAACGCCACGCGCCCCCCGATGACGCGCGAAGCGATCGAGGCGAATGCGGAGACGTATAAGTCGCAGGTGTTCAAGATTCTGGATCCGGAGAAGACCGAGGTCCGCTTCAACAGCGAGTGGCTGGAGCCCCTGCAATATATCGACCTGATTCGCCTGTGCGCGAAGTGCACCGTCGCGCGAATTCTGGAGCGGGACGATTTTTCGAAGCGCTACAAAGAGGGCGCGCCGATCTCGATGCATGAAATTCTCTACCCGCTGGCGCAGGGATACGATTCCGTGGCGCTCCAGTGCGACGTAGAAATGGGTGGCACAGATCAGAAATTTAACCTGCTGATGGGCCGCGAACTGCAGCGGGACTTCGCGCAGCCGCCGCAGATTGTCGCGATGGTTCCCATTCTGGAAGGCCTCGACGGCGTCAATAAAATGTCGAAGAGCCTGGGCAACTACATAGGGATCACCGAGCCCGCCGAGGTGATGTTCCGCAAGGTAATGCAGGTTTCCGATGAGCTGATGTGGCGCTACTATCTGCTGCTCACGGACACCAGCGAGGCGGAAATCGAACGAATGAAGAGCGCAGGCCATCCGATGGAGTCGAAAATCGCGCTGGCTAAAATGATAGTCGCCGATTTCCACTCGGCGGCGGACGCGGAACACGCCGCGAACGTGTTTCAGCGAGTGGTGCGCGACAAGGAAGTGCCGGAGAATATGGAGACGGTGTCTCTTCCGGAGGGCGTGGTGAAGGATGGCGCGCTGCGCGTGGATAAGCTGATCGCCAAAGTAGGGCTGGTTCCCTCGGTCACCGAAGCCGTGCGGAAAATCAAAGCCGGCGCCGTACACATCAACGGCGAAAAGGTGAGCGACCTGGCTTTGCCGGCCGCGCCGCAAGAGTTAGTCATACAAGTTGGCAAGAACTGGAAACGGATCGCCGGGTGAGAAAACGTTACTACTGGAAGTTAAAGAAGCGCGAGCTCATGCTCGGCGACCGGACGCTGCTGATGGGCGTGCTCAACGTAACGCCCGACTCCTTTTCGGACGGCGGCAAATACTCCGACCCCGACCGGGCGTTCGCGCGCGCGATCGAAATGGAAGAGCAGGGCGCGGATGTGATCGATATCGGCGCCGAATCCACCAAGCCGAATTCGACTCGCATTACCAAGGATGTGGAACTGCAGCGCCTGGTGCCGGTGCTGAAGCGCCTGAAAGACCGGCTCACCATCCCGATCTCCGTGGATACGTACAAGGCCGAGGTTGCCGAGCGCGCGCTCGATCTTGGAGCGGAGATCATCAACGACGCGACCGGGCTCACGTTTGAGCCGCAGATGGCGCGCACTGTTTCCAACTACGACGCCGGCCTGGTGATCAATCACATGCGCGGGCGTCCGGAGACCTGGACGAAGCTGGCGCCGATGCCGGACCCTATGGGAACCATCACGCGGGACCTGGATGCGGCGGTGAATCGCGCGCGGCACAGCGGCGTGGATAAGAGCCGCATTATGGTGGATCCCGGTCTGGGCTTCGGCAAGCGCAAAGAACAGAATTCGCTCATTCTCGCGTATCTGGGCCAGTTGAGCTCGCTGGACGTGCCGGTGCTTGTGGGTCCTTCACGCAAGCATTTCCTGAATCAGGAAGATGCCGAGGAGACGAAATTCGCGACAGCGGCCGCAGTTGCCGCGGCGGTGCTCGGCGGGGCACATATGGTGAGGGTGCACGATGTGCGCGAGATGCGCGCGGTGGTGGAAGTAGCCGACGAAATCCTCAAAACGCGGATAGCTTGAAAGGGCTAGAAGCCCATTGCACCCGAATGCCGTTTAATATGGTGCCATGTTGCGCGCATTCTCGGTTCTCGTTTTGGTGGCAGGACTATCTTTCGGCCAGTCGCGGAATCGGACCGGCGAGTATGCTCTGATTTTGAAGGACCCGCCCGTCGCGGCATCGGCTCATACGCGCGCGGATCTCTTCAGCGCTCGTGCCGAGACACAGGCGGCGCAGATTCGCGGCGCACAGGCGACTGTGACGGCGGAGTTGAAGCGGCGGGGAATCCTGGTGCGGCGCACGTCGCAAGTGCTGGCGAACGCGATCTTCGTGCGCACGGATGCCGCGACGGCTGCGACGCTGACGTCAATTGCGGGTGTCGCTCGCGTGCAGTTCCTGCCGCCGGTGACTCCTGACCTGAACACTGCGCTCGACCTGGAAAATGTCTCGACGGCATGGAGCGCGGTCGGTGGCGTTGGGAACGCGGGAGCCGGCATGCGCATCGGCATCATCGATAGCGGCATTGACCAGACTCACCCCGGGTTTCAGGATGCGTCGCTGAAGCCGCCTGCGGGCTTTCCGCGCGGCGACAGCAATTTCACAAATTCCAAAGTGATCGTGGCGCGGAGCTACATTCAACCGCAGACCGTAACGTTCGATAGTCCTGACGATCTGACGCCGCGCGACCGGATCGGCCACGGCACCGCGATCGCGATGATTGCCGCCGGAGTGCAGAATACCGGCCCGCAGGGGACGATTCAGGGCGTCGCGCCGAAGGCGTTTCTCGGCAACTACAAAATCATGGGTTCGCCCGGCGTGAACACTTTCCCGATCGGCGACTTCAGCACTGTTGCTCAGGCGCTCACGGACGCGCTGAGCGATGGTATGGACGTGGTGACGCTGGCGGTGAATGAAGGCGACCCCGCCCAGTTCGGACCGCTCGATACCGACCCATCATGCGGCGGCGCCTGCGATCTTCGCGTGCAGGTTGTCGAGAATGCGGTGAAGAGCGGACTGGTGGTGGTGGCTTCCGCGGGCAACAGCAACGGCACCGGTCTGCACTCGACCACGCTCGGTTCCGTGCACACGCCCGGCACTGCGCCGTCCGCCATAACGGTCGGAGCCTCCACGAATTCCCATGCGGTGTACCAAACGGTGCGGACAGGAGCAGGCACGTTCAATGCGCGCTTCGGCGATGGACCGAAGCCGTCGACTGCGATCACCGCGACGCTGGTGGACGTGGTTAATCTCGGCAACGATGGTACCGCGTGCTCGGCGCTGCCCGCGGGTTCGCTGAATGGCAAGATCGCCATTATCTCGACCGCCGGAACATGCGTTGCAAGCGACAAAATCAATTTCGCGCAGCAGGCGGGCGCAATTGCGGTGATCCTGTATCCGCAGAGCGCGACCACTCCGATCACAGGCAGCCTGGGCGCACAGAACACCGGCATTCCCGCTGCGATGGTGGGAGCAGCCGACGGCGTTACGCTACGCGCCTTGGCGACGTCGAACCCCGCGACCACCGCGACCATGGATCCTGCGCCGGTTATCGTGAACGCGACGGCTAATCAGGTGGCGCCCTTCTCTTCCCGCGGACCCTCGATCGGCAACTTCGCGAGTCCGGCTGTGAATTCGCTCAAGCCCGAACTGGTGGCCGTCGGCGATGGCATTTACACGGCGACCCAGAAATACGATCCGAACGGCGAAGCTTATAACGCGACCGGATACACCGGCGTTTCCGGCACGAGTTATGCCGTGCCGATGGTCGCGGGAGCAATTGCACTGGTGAAGCAGAAGAACCCGAACATCAACACGCCGGCGAAACTGAAATCGGCGGTGGTCAACACGGCCACGCAAGACGTGCAGGATTTCGATGGCAGCGTGGCGCGCGTCAACGCCGTCGGCGCGGGTAAGTTAAGCGTCGGCGACGCGGTGAACGTCGCAGCGACGCTCGATCCTGCGACTCTTTCCTTTGGCGCCCTCACCGCGGCGTCGCTGCCGATTCGCCTGACCGTGAATGTGACCAACGTCAGTAACGCGGCGGCCACATTCACATTCGCAGTCGAGCCGCGCGATACTGCCAGCGCCACAGTTAGCGTCAGCCCTACCCCCCTGCCGCTTCAGCCCGGCGCGAGCAACACGGTTACGGTGACGCTGAGCGGCACTGTTCCCGCCGCGGGCTCTTACGAAGGCTTCATCACGGTGAAGGGAGCGGGACCCGAGTTGCGGCTGCCTTACGAGTTCATGGTCGGCAGCAATGTACCCTATGACATTTACCCCATCCTGAGCCAATCGTTCTTCGCCGGCGTGGGCGATAAAGGGCTCGTGGATGGCTTTCGCCTCAGCGATCAGTACGGCGTTCCCGTGCGCAATTACCCGGTGCTCTTCGGCGCCAGCGGAGGAGCTTCCATCACACTCGGCGATCCGCAGACGGCCGTATACGGAGTAGCGGCGGCGCAGGTGAACATGCCGTCCGACCCGGGCTATCAGACTGTGACGGCGACCGCAGGCAGCCTGAGTTTCCCGTTCAAAGGCTTCGCGCGCGCGTATCCGGCGATTACTCCCAATGGCGTAGTCGATGCCGCGTCCGCCGCGTTCGCACAAAAAGGTATGGCGCCCGGATCTTACATCTCTATCTTCGGCAGCAATCTCGCGGATGCCATCCAGGGTCTTTCGACGCCGTATCTCCCGATCGCACTTTCCGCCGTCAGTATCAGCTTTGATGGCGATGGGCTGAGTTTTCCCGGCTACTTACAATTCGTCAGCCCCGGGCAGATCAATACGCAGATTCCCTGGGAGTTTCAAGGCCACTCGTCCGTCGGGCTCACCGTCTGGGCGACAGGCCTGCCGACGGCCACTTACACGGTACCCCTGGCGCCGGTCGCCCCCGGCATTTTCACGATCGAGGGAACCGCTGCCGCCATCGACGCCAATCTGGGCAAGGTGGTCACCACCTCTACGCCCGCCAAACGCGGCGACACGGTCGAGCTCTTCGTCAACGGACTCGGCGCAGTGGACCACACACCCGCGTCGGGCCAGGTGACATCAGGCGATCTTGCGCGGACCCTCGCCACGCCCACGGTGAGCATCGGCGGCGTTTCCGCGGATGTTCAGTTCAGTGGGCTCGCTCCGGGGATCGTCGGGCTCTACCAGGTGAATATCGTGGTGCCGCAGAACGCCCCGACGGGCAACCCGCAAGTCACCATCAGCATCGGCGGAGTAACTTCGGCAGCCGCTAACCTGCCGATCCAGTAGCGCTATAATGTACGGACACCACGGGCGAGTCTGCCTGTGCAGATTTCTATGAATCGCCTTTGGGTCCTTCTGCTTTGCATGCCCGCGTTCGCGGCGGGCGTAATTTCGAACCGCTACATTGTTCAGCTCTCTACCGAACCGGTTGCCCAACACACCGGCAGCCGCCGCCTGCTTCACACCGCCGAAGCGGAGCGCCATCGCGTCACGCTGCGCGCCGAGCAAGCCACCGCGCGTGCACGCATACAGGCAGTGCACGGACGCGTTCGCGGCGCTGTCGAGAACGTCGGCAATCTCCTGTTCGTCGATATCCCCGATGCCGATGCGGCACAGCTTTCGAATCTTCCCGGCGTTGTCCGCGTGCTGCCGGTTCGCAGTTTCCACCTGCTCCTGGACCACGCGCTTCCGCTGCACAAAGTGCCGCAGGCATGGGCGCAAGTGGGCATCTCCAACGCGGGCGCCGGAATTCGTATCGCGATCATCGATACGGGAATCGATATCGCGCATCCCGGCTTCAACGATGGCGGCTTCACCGCTCCCGCAGGCTTCCCGGTCGCCGATTCCAATGACGACCTGGCTTACACGAACAATAAAGTCATCGTCGCGCGCAGTTATGCGACATACTTCCCTACGCACGATCCCGATTCCTCGGCAGCCGACCATCAGGGACACGGCACGGCGACTGCGATGGTAGCGGGAGGCGTGATGAACGCCGGTCCGCTCGCCACCATCAGCGGCGTAGCTCCGGCAGCCTATCTCGGCAGCTATAAGGTGTTCGGCACGCCGGGTTATAACGACGGCGCGCCCGAGGACGCCATCATCACCGCCATGGAGGATGCGCTCGACGACGGCATGGACATCATCAGCATGAGCCTGGGCGGCGACGTCGCTTATGAGCTGCAATTCGATATCGAAGCGCAAATTCTGCGCGTCGTCCGCGGCGCGGGAGTAATCGCCGTGATCGCCGCGGGCAACAACGGCAACGACCCCAACACCATCGCGTCGCCCGGCGATTCCCCGGACGCCATCACGGTCGGCGCATCGAATAACGATCGCCTGTTCGCCGCAAGCGCGCAACTATCCGGCGCATCCGCGCTGATTGCGATTCCCGGCAGCGGCGCGAATTCGGGAACGCCCATCACGGCGCCCTTGCAGGACGTCGCCGCGCTCGACGGCAACGGACTTGCGTGCGGAGGATTTCCGGCTAATTCGCTGCAAGGAACGATCGCGTTTATCTCGCGCGGAACATGCACCTTCGAGACCAAGCTGAACAATGCGGCCGCCGCCGGCGCGACGGCCGCGCTCTTGTACGATAACGTCGCCGGCGAGAGTCCCGTCGCCATGTCCGTGCAGTCAGCCACACTGCCCGCGGAGATGATTTCCAATGCGGACGGGCTGGCACTCAAGGCTCAGCTCACCGCCGCGCAAACCGCCACTTTGAATTTCGGACTCGCCCCGTTTTACATTGCGCCGACCGGCCTCGCCAGCTTCTCCGCCGCCGGACCGAACGTGGACCTTTCGATTAAGCCGGATCTTGTCGCCGTCGGAGTGAACATGTACACCGCGGCCCAAAAGCTGGATTCGAACGGCCCCGTTTATTCGCCCTCGGGATATTCCATCGAGCAGGGCACCAGCTTTTCGACACCGCTGGTCGCCGGCGCTGCCGCGGTTCTGAAGCAATATCGGCCGGGCCTGACGGTGGATCAGTACCGCTCTCTGCTCGTCGATTCCGCCGCGCCTGCCTTTGCGGCGCCCGGTTCGCGTGCTTCCGTGCAGCAATCGGGCGGAGGCTTGCTCGACGTCTTCGCAGCCATCAACGCAACGGCGGCGATCGTTCCGGCATCGTTGAGCTACGGACAGGGGAACGGAACCATCGACACGGCGCAAGCGATCACCGTTACCAACGTGGGGTCGGCCGCCGACACGTTTCAGCTCGCCGTGGTGCCGCGCGATTCGAACGCTCCCGTGCCGCAACTCTCGGCGACAAGCGTGCAGCTCGATCCGGGTGCTTCGGCGAACATCTTTGTCACTCTCAAGGGCGATGGAATGACCGCGGGCCAGTACGAAGGTTTCGTCACCGTGCAGGGCACGCAGTCCAGCACCGTCAGTCATGTGCCCTATTGGTACGCGGTGGCACCCACCGATCCGGCGCATATCACTGTGCTGGAGAACGCGGGCAACAACGGAACGCCATCGAGAGGCGCGTCGCTGAGCCAGGCAGTGGTGTTCCGCATTACGGACGCCTCGGGCCTGCCGCTCACCGGTGTGGTGCCCGTCGTGAAGGCGCTCACCACCGGCACGCGCGTCACCGGCATTTCATCGCTCGACAGCTATGTGCCCGGCGCGTACAGCATGTCGGCGCGCCTCAGCACCACGCCGGGTGCCAACACGTTTCAGATTGAGGCGGGCCAGGTGACGCTCCAGGTAAGTATTACGGGCAACTGAGGACGGAATTCGCGCAGCCTCCGTTATAATGGCGTTCTGGGAGTTATTCCCGCTTCATGCCCGACATCAAGAAAAAGCTGCAGGACGAAATCGCAACGCTGGAGCACGAGCTTCACGTTGATTTACCCCGCGAGATTCTCAAGGCGCGCGCGCATGGCGATCTCAGCGAAAACGCGGAGTACCACGCGGCCAAGGATCGCCAGGGGTTCGTGAACGCCCGGCTCAATCAACTCAAGAAGCGCCTGGCCGAACTTTCGATGGTGGATTTTTCCAAGATTCCGCACGACCGGGTAGGGCTCGGTTCGCTCGTCGTGGTGCTGGATACAAAGCGGGAAGAAGAAATCACGTACAATCTAGTCACCAGCGAGGAAGCCGACGCCGCGAACGGAAAAATTTCGACCACATCGCCCATCGGCCGGTCGCTGCTAGGCAAAGAAGTGGGTGACGTAGTCAAGGTGCAGAGTCCTGGTGGCCTGAAGGAGCTCGAAATCCTCAAGCTCACCACCATGCACGATATGGAAGCCTAGTCCGATGGTTGAAGAGAAAAAGCGGAGCGTTCATTTCACCTATACCGGGCTGATCGGCATCGTGTTCGGCAAGATGATCGAGTGGATTGTCCGCGGCCTCGCTCTGTCTCATATCCATCCGAATGTGCTCACGTTTCTGGGCCTGGTGATCAACATCTGGGCGGCGTGGCTGTTTTCGCAGGGCAGCTTCCGGTGGGCTGGCGTAGTGGTGATCGGCGCCGGATTGTTCGATATGGTGGACGGCCGCGTGGCGCGCGCCAGCAACCAGGTGACGCGCTTCGGCGGCTTCTTCGATTCCGTTCTGGACCGCTATTCCGACCTCGCGCTCTTCATGGGTCTGCTGGTTTACTACGCCTCCATCAACCGTTTCTTCTATATCGTGCTCACGGCCATCGTGATGACCGGCTCAGTGATGGTGAGCTATTCCCGCGCCCGCGCCGAATGCACAATTCCGAAATGCAAGGTCGGTTTTTTGGAACGTCCCGAGCGCGTGGTGCTGATCATCATCGGCGCACTGTTCAATAAGATGGCGGCAGTGCTCTGGGTGACGGCGATCTTTTCCAACCTCACCGTTATTCACCGCATGATCTATACCTTCCAGGAATGCAAACGCCTGGAAGACGCGCAACTTCGCGCCGTGCCCGCCGGGCAGGTCACGAACGCACCGCGCGGGTAGCTTAGGTGCGGTAGCTTCAGCGCCGCGGACCTTGCCTTCGCGAGCGGGCATCACACGCGCCCGAACACACGGTCGAAAAACTCCCGCGTGCGGCGGCGGATGTCGCGCAGTGTGGCGTCCAGCCGCGCTTCGTGAAGATTCTGGGGCGTCCATCGCTTCACCAGTTCCGTCAGCATCTCTAACTGGCCTTGCGAAAGGGGCAGCCGGCCTTCAGCGTGTCCGGTCGCCACTCGCTGGGCGTGATCCAGAGCGCGGTAAAAAGTCGCGGCGTCGCTCAGAAAGTCCGCATCCTCACGGTCCAGATGCCCCATCTTTTCGATTACGCTGATGCGCTCCGGCGTATTGAGCACTTTGTAAAAGATGCCGGCGCCCTTCAGCCGCAGGTACATCAGCGCGAAATCGATATCGTAATATCCGCCTGGTCCCGCCTTCAGCGGATTGCGCGGACCCTGCTCCCGTTCCAGCCGCGCACGCATTTCCGCCAGTTGATTGCGCGACCGCATGCTCTGGCCGTAGCGGCGCCAGTCCACCGCCTGCAACTCCATCAGGAATTCAGTGGCGCGCTCGGCGTTACCCGCAACGGCGCGCGCCTTCATGTATGCGATCCCTTCCCACGCTTCGGCGTGGCTCGCGAAGTAAGTCTTATAGGCGCCCTCGGTCTGCACCAGATCGCCTTCGCGGCCGTTGGGACGCAATCGCGTATCCACCGCGAACATCACGCCCTGACCCGTGTACGCGCTCAGTGTCTGCAGAATGCGACCCGCCACGGCCGTCCAAAACAGGTGCTCGGCGGCATCGGCATCCGGGATGACGAAGATCAGGTCGGCGTCCGAACCAAGATCGAACTCGCGCATTCCCAGGCGTCCGAGCGCAATCACCATCATCTGGCCGCCCGGCTCATACGCCGCGTTGGCAGGCCGCGGAGTCTCCGCAATCGCGATGCGGTATGCCTCGGCGATCACATTGTCCGCGAGCTGGCTGGTGCGCTCCAGCGTGGCGAAGATAGGCGAGCGGTCCAGGATGCTCTGCGCCTGAATCCGCAGCATCTGCCGCCCGTACGAGCGCCGAAGCGCAGCGCCATCCTGCGACTGCTCCATCGCGAGTTGCGGACCGGCCTCGAGCTCGTCGACAAGATCCGGAAAGCGCAGCAGCTCATCGGCGAAGAACGGACTGTGCTCGAAGATATCGACCACTCCCGATGCCAGCCGCGGATCGCTATCGAGATGCTGCAGGCGCTCCGGAGAGAGCGTCTCGATGAAGCGCTCGAAGCGTTCGCGGCCGCGATGCAGCACACCCGCCGCAACCGCCGCCAGCAGCGCCGGCGCGCGTGATTCCAGCATTCGCATCAGGCTGCTCGCGGGCGCGAGCGACTCCACTTCCTCAGTGACGCTCCACAACGGCGCTTCCGCCGTGTCCGCGCCCGCCGGCTGCCATTCACGCACAACCCGGCCGTAGATCTCGCGGACGGAATCGCGATGCTCTTCCACGCGCCGCAGCAGCAGGCCGCCCGTGAGTTGTTCGCCGCTGCCTTCGGGGACCTTGCGCGCAAGTAGATCGAGTTGTTCCGCGGCAGCGGGCAGCGTGTGCGTCTGGCGGTCCTCTTCCATCTGCAGGCGATGCTCCACGTAGCGCAGGAACTGATACGCGGAAGCCAGCCGCGCGTATTCGGCGGCCGAGAGCAGCCCCTTATCGCGCAGCCGGAACATCGCGAGCATCGTTCCGCCATGCCGCACCCATTGTTCACGGCCGCCGTGCAGCCGCTGCAGGCACTGCACCAAAAACTCGATATCGCGAATGCCGCCGGGCATCAGCTTGATGTCGAGGCCGCGGCCTGCGCCGCGGCGTGCGGCCATTTTCTCGCTGATGCGCTGGCGCGTTTCCGATAAGGCCTCCACGGCGCGAAAATCCAGCGTGCTGCGATAGATCAACGGCTCGACGAATTCGAGCAGGGCGGTTCCCGGCTCCGGCTCGCCCGCCGCCACGCGAGCCTTGATGAGCATCTGCTTTTCCCAATCGCGTGCACGGTTGGAATAATACACGCGTGCACCTTCCTCGGAAATGCAGATCTCTCCGAGCGTGCCTTCCGGCCGAAGCCGCAGGTCTACGCGATAGCACTGGCCTTCGGCGTTGTAAGCCGAGAGCAGCGCCGTGTACTGGTTCGCCAATTTCTTGTAGAACTCTTTGTTCGTGAGTGGTGATGGGCCATCCGTTTCGCCGTTTCCACCGTAGACGAACATCAAGTCGATATCGGAGCTGTAGTTCAGTTCCTGCCCGCCGAGTTTGCCGAGCGCAATCACGGAAAGGCCGCACGAATCGCCGTCCGGCAACCGCGGCTCACCGTGCCGCGAGACGAGATCCTTGCGAATTCGCAGGTAGGCAAAATCCAGGATGGCGTCGGCGAGGTTTGAGAGTTCTTCGGTGACATCGGACAAAGTCGCCGCGCCCATCACGTCGCGCAGCACGATGCGCAGGAGTTGCCGCTTGCGGAAACGGGCGAGGTCCACCGGCTCCGGCACGCCTTCATGAGACGAACCGGGAAAATCCATCAGCCGCAGCGTGTAGTCTTCCGGCGTGAGGACGCGATAAAAACTCCCGGAATTCGCCACCTGCAAAATGCGCTCGGGATTGCGCAGCGCCGTCTCGCCCAGAAAACGGCTATACGCAAACAGGTGAGCCGCACACCGCAACGCCGCCGGCGAGTCGGCGATCTTCTGAAAAACGGCGGGCGATTCCTCGCTCAACCGTTGCAGTTGCCGCCGCGCGGCGCCGGGATCGGGCACCGATTCGAGCACCGAATTCAGCCGCTGCGTGTCCATGGGCGTCAGGCCAGCTTCGACAGTACCCGAATCGCATCGCCCGGAGACACGGGGCCTTCTTCCAACACCGCCGCATAGAATCCGCTCATACCCCATCGCGGCGACGCAGCGTCGCGAGCCTTCACTCGCGAATCGTAGATCTCGGCTTGAATTCCCGGGCCGTAAATATCGAGCTGATTGCACGGGCCGCGCGGCTGCGTGATTTCCAGGAGCGCACCGCCGGCGCGCAACTGATCCCCGATCCGCAAGCCGCCATAATCCAACCCTCGCGTGGTGAGATTTTCGCCCAAAGCGCCCGGGAAAACGGGAAAGCCGCGGTGCGTCAACTCCTCGACGTTCTCGGCGGCGATCAGCAGCACGGCTTTGCGAGGTCCGCCGTGAATCGCCGGATGCGCGTGCTTGTCGCCGCGCAGACCGAGCGTGGCGATGAACGCCGACGCAACGGCTCGCTTCGGCAGCCCGCCGGGCGAAACATTCACTTGTACGATTGTTCCCGCCACTCGCGCTGCCTAGATGTCGTAGTACAAAGCGAATTCGTAGGGATGAGGACGCAGCCGCACCGCCTCCGCCTCGTTTTTTCGCTTGTAATCGATGAACGTATCGATCAATTCCTCGGTGAAGACGTCGCCGCGCAGCAGGAATCCGTGATCGTCTTCCAGGCACGTGAGCGCTTCATCCAGCGACCCCGGCATGGAAGGCACACTCTTCATCTCCTCCGGCGAGAGATCGTAAATATCCTTGTCCAATGGCTCGCCGGGATTGATCTTGTTCAGCACGCCGTCGAGGCCCGCCATGAGCATCGCGGCAAACGCAAGGTACGGATTCGCCGCCGGATCGGGCGGCCGGAACTCGACGCGCTTGGCCTTCGGACTCGCCGAGTACATCGGAATGCGGCATGCCGCCGACCGGTTGCGGCGCGAATATGCCAGATTCACAGGGGCCTCATAGCCGGGCACCAGGCGCTTGTAGCTGTTCGTGGTCGGCGCGATGATGGCCGAAAGCGCGCGCGCGTGCTTCAACAGGCCGCCGATATAGTGCAGGGCCATCTGGCTCAGGCCCGCGTACGAATCGCCCGCGAACAGCGGCTTGCCATCTTTCCACAGGCTCTGGTGCGTGTGCATGCCGCTGCCGTTATCGCCGTAAATCGGCTTCGGCATAAACGTGACTGTCTTGCCGTACTGATTCGCCACATTGCGGATGATGTACTTGTACAACATCATGTTATCCGCGGACTTCATCAGCGTGTCAAAGCGCTGATCGATCTCGCACTGCCCCCCGGTTGCGACCTCGTGGTGGTGACACTCGATGTGCATGCCGCACTCGATCATCGTCTGCACCATCTCGCTGCGCAGGTCCTGATAGTGGTCCGTCGGCGGAACCGGGAAGTAACCCTCTTTGTAGCGCGGCCGGTAGCCGAGATTGTTTTCACGCCGGCTGGAATTCCAGCGGCCCTCCTCGGCGTCGATGAAATAAAAACCGGAGTGCTGATTCTGATCGAAGCTGATGTTGTCGAAGATGAAAAACTCCGCCTCTGCTCCGAAATAGGCCGTATCGGCGACGCCGCTGCTGCGCAGATACATTTCCGCCTTTTGCGCGATCCAACGCGGGTCGCGCTCGTAACGCTGCTTCGTAATCGGGTCCTTGATATCGCCGTACATCACCAGCGTCGGTATCTCCGCGAAGGGATCCATGAAAGCGGTATTCGGATCGGGAATCAGCAGCATGTCGCTCTCATGGATCGCGGCCCAGCCGCGAATACTCGAGCCGTCCATGCCGAAGCCCTCTTCGAAGCAGTCCTCGCTCAACTGGCTCACCGGATATGAGACATGATGCTGCAAACTCGGGATATCCGTGAAACGCAGGTCCAGTTGGCGGGCTTCATTGGTCTTGGCAAATTCCAAAACTTCCTGCGGCGTCATCTTTCCTCCAGCGCGCGCACTCGCTCAGGCGCTCACAGGAATTGTCGCATCGCGCAGCCGCCGGTGCCAAACCGCCAGCAGGATCATGCCGATGAGAATCAACGCGGCGGTGAGCCCCACCCAAATACCTGTGACGCCCCAGCGCAGCGAGAAGCACATGACGTACACGATAGGCATGCCGATGGCCCAATAGCCCACCAGATGCGCCAGCATTGCGCTGTGTGTATCGCCGAGGCCGCGCAGCGCACCTGTCGCGACCACTTGCCATCCATCGAACAACTCGAAGAGAGCGGCGATTTGCAGGAGCACTCCACCGGTCGCAATCACCGCCGGGTCCTGTATGAACCAGTGCACGATCTGACGCGGCGACAGTTCCATGGCAACTCCGGCGGTCCCCATGAAGATCGCGCTCAGCGCCAGCGCCGTCCATCCGGCATTCGCCACGCCGCCGCGATCTCCGCGCCCGACCGCCTGGCCCACGCGCACGGCAGCCGCCGAACTGATGCCCAGCGGCACCATGAACGTGGTCGCGATGCACTGCACCGCGATGCTGTGCGCCGCAAGTGAAGCCTCATCCAGACGCGCCGCCATCGCCGTCACAATTCCGAAAACCGCGCCTTCAAATAAAATTTGTCCCGACGCCGGCAGACCGAGCATCGCCAGCGCGCGAATGCGCAGCCACTCCGGCCGCCAGCCCATGTGGAACAGCAGGTTGCCGGAACCGCGCTCCTGCCACGCGATGGCGGCGGCCAGCACAGCCGCCATATAGACGCGCGAAATGGAGGTGGACCATCCGGAACCTTCCAGCCCCATCGCGGGTGCGCCCCAGTGCCCGTACATGAGCACCCAATTCCCGAGCACGTTGATGGCGTTGGCGCTCACCAGCGCGAACATCACGGGCTTTACGACGTTCACCGCTTGCAGATAACGCCGGAATGCCGCGTAAAGCAGCAGGAACGGAATACCCTTCACGAGCGCGTTCAGATACGGCGACATCAGCGCGAGCACGCGGGCGTTCGTTCCCGTCGCCGCCAGCACGGGTATCAACAGCCACACGACGGCCATGAGAGGAACGCTCAGCGCAAGCGCCAGCCACACGCCTTGAATGAGCCCGCGCCGGCATTCCTGCGGATTTTTTGCACCGAATGCCTGTGCGACCAGCGTGTCCATGCCGAGCAGCACACCCATGCCGGCGACCACCACGGGATAGAACACCATCGTGCCCAGGCTGCCTGCCCCCAACGCAGCCGCGCCAAGCCTGCCCGCCATGATGGTGTCGACGATCCCCATCGCCATCCACCCCAATTCGGCAAGTGCCAGCGGCACCGCGAGCCGCAGCATCGGCCCGAACTCCTGGCGCATGCTCCGCATCGTGACGCTCACGCTTTCGGGTGCGCCTTGTCGTAGACGGCCATCAGGTCCGTGAGGGAAACCTGTGTGTATTTCTGAGTGGTCGAGAGGCGCGCGTGTCCCAGCAATTCCTGTATCGCTCGCAGGTCCGCGCCCGCTGCGAGCAGGTGCGTCGCATAGGCATGGCGAAAGCTGTGCGGATGCACGGACGGGTCTCCGGTCAAATACGTCGCGTACATCTTCACAATCCCCGCGATACCGCGTGCCGTCAGCCTAGCGCCGCGGAAGTTCAGAAACACCGCGTGCTCGTCGCGCTTTACGGGCCGCTCAGTAAGATATCGCTCCAGGGACTCGGCGGCTTTGGTGGTCATTGGAACCTGCCGCTCTTTGCGGCCTTTGCCGCGCACACGAATCCAGCCTTCACTTCGGTCAAGATCCTGAAGATCCAGCCCGGCAAGCTCACTCACGCGCACGCCGCAGCCGTACAGCATTTCGAAAATCGCACGGTCGCGCGAAGGGAACGGCCGCTCCAGTTTGTTGTTGGCGACTCCATCGACCAACGTGTTCACCTGCTCCGCGCTCATCACGTCGGGCAGTTTTTTCGGAGTTTTCGGCAGACGCAACAACCGCGCCACATTCACCAGCACGATTCCTTCGCGCACCATGAACTGAAAGAGTCCGCGGACCGCCGCCACCTTCCGCCGGACGGTCACTGCACTCAGCCGCGCGCGATACAGATCCGCCATCCACTCGCGCATAAGCAGCAGATCGATCGCCGCGGGCTCCGGCGGATCGAGATCGGGCGGCGAGAGAAACTCGATGAGTTGCCGGAGATCCGCTTCGTACGCGGTCACCGTATGCGCCGATGCGCCTTCGCGCGCCAGCCCCTCCAGATACCGCTTGATTTGTTCCGCCAGGCCGCTCATGCCTTGGTCCGCACCCGGTCGAGGTACTCATCCAAACTCACCAGCGCGCGACGGCACACTTCGGCATGACGCGCCTGCTTGTCGCGTCTCAGCCTCTGCCGCGTCTCTTCATCGAGCTGCGGGAGCAGGTCAAAGGTGATATTCGCAGGCTGATAATTCTTCGCGTCCGCCGCCGAGATGTAATTGCAGAGCGACCCGAGTGCCGTCTCTCGTGGCGGCGCAACCGCCGGCTCTCCGGCGGCGATCGAAGCCGCGTGCATTCCGGCCATCAATCCCGTGGCGATCGCTTCGACATATCCCTCCACGCCGGAGATCTGTCCCGCGAACAACACGTCCGGCCGCGATTTCAACTGCAATGTGGGCGCGAGCAGGGACGGAGCGTTGATATAGGTGTTGCGGTGAATCTGCCCGTAACGCAGAAACTCGGCGCGTTCCAGACCGGGAATCATGCGCAGGATGCGCGCCTGCTCGCCAAACTTCAGATGGTTCTGAAAACCGACTAGATTAAAACTGTCCGCGCGCAGATTCTCCTGCCGCAACTGCACCGCGGCATAAGGACGCCTGCCCGTGCGAGGGTCCGTGAGTCCCATCGGCTTCATCGGACCGAAGCGCAGCGTCTCGCGGCCTCTGCGCGCGAGCTCCTCGATCGGCAGGCACGCTTCGAAGAAGGGCGTATCTTCCTCCGCCACATGTCCGGACACGGCTTCCGCCTTCAGCAATTCCTCCACGAACGCTTCGTACTGCGGACGATCCATCGGGCAGTTCAGATAATCGTCCGTGCCGCCGGCCGACTTGCCGTAGCGCGAAGCCCAGAACGCCACCGTCGTATCGACGGAATCGGCATCTACGATCGGGCTGATGCTGTCGTAGAAAAACAGCCGCTCGCTTCCCGTGAGGCGCGCGATCTCCGCGGCAAGCGCATCACTCGTCAACGGACCTGTCGCAATTACAGTGATCGCGTCCCCGGAAATGGCAGTGACTTCCTCGCGGCGCAGCTCAATGCGGCTCTCGCCGGCGATGGCGGAGGCGATCTCATTCGAAAAAATTTCACGATCCACCGTGAGCGCCTGGCCGCCGGGGACACGCGCTTTCTGCGCCGCGTGCATCAGCAGCGAGTCCAGCCTGCGCAGTTCTTCCTTCAACAGCCACGGCGCCGTGGACTCCGATTCGCTCTTCAGCGAATTGCTGCAAACAAGCTCCGCGAGATTGCCTGTGCGATGCGCGGGCGTGCTCTTGACAGGTCTCATCTCATGCAGCACCACGCGGAAGCCGCGCTGCGAAGCCTGCCATGCAGCTTCGGTTCCGGCGAGTCCGCCGCCGATGATGTGAATCGATTCCTTCACGCTTGACCCCGTCCCTTCAGGATACTCACTTCCCTTGCCGTGCGATTTCTTCCGAAGTTTTTATAGTGATTTTCCGCAACGTACTTTATACTTCGAAAAGGGAGAATCACTATGGCAACAAAAAAGACTGCAACATCTAAAACCGCAAGCAAGAAAACCGCAACGAAGAAAACCGCTTCAAAGGGCGCTGCCAAGAAGACCGCTGCAAAGAAGAAGGCGCCTGCGAAGAAGGCTGCAAAGAAGTCCGCGACTAAGAAGAAGTAACACTCCGATGCCCTCAGCCGACCGCATTTTCCTCGACTACTCGTCGCACAAGCTGCATCAGCTTGAAGAGCGGATCGAGACTTGCCTCACGGCGCTTAGCGATCGTCAGATCTGGGCGCGAGGCGGTGACAACGAAAACGCGGTCGGCAATCTCGTGTTGCATCTTGCCGGGAATGTTCGTCAGTGGATCGTCTCAGGCGTCGGCGGCCAACCCGACAGTCGCCAGCGCGATGGCGAGTTCGCCGCGCGCGGCGGCGTGCCCGCAACAGAATTACTCACGAGCCTGCGCACTACGGTGGAAGAGGCTGCCGCGATCATCGGCGAGGTGACGCCCGAACGGTTGGTCGAACCGCTCACCATTCAGGGTTATGAAGTCACGGTCCTCGAAGCCATCGCCCACGTGGTAGAGCATTTTTCGATGCACACGGGCCAGATTATCTTCGCCACCAAGATGCTCACCGGAGCCGACCTCGGCTTTTACCGCCACCTGAGCGGCAATTCCCACACGCACGACGAAGTTACGCCGTAACTTCAGACCTTCAGCGTCTCTGCAAGTTTTTCCGCCGGTACCCGCAAACCCACAAAGAACGTGCCGAACAGGGCATACACTGCGCTCACTTCGTCGAAGCGCATTTCGTAAATCAACTTTTTGAACACCAGCGGATCCTCGGCGAAGAGGTCCACGCCCCACTCCCAATCGTCGAAGCCGATGGAACCCGTAATGATCTGCCGCACTTCGCCCGCGTACCTCCGGCCAATCATGCCGTGTTCGTGCATCATGCGCTGGCGATCCTCCATCGCTTCGGTGTACCAGTTCTTGGCTTCGCCGCGCTTTCGATCCATCGGGTAGAAGCACAGGTACTTCGCCGCGGGAATCTCCGGCCACAGCCGCGGAGCCATTGCCGCGCGCTGCCGCGCCAGCACCTCGCCGATCTCCTTCTGCCACTCGTCGGAATTCGGCTGCACTCCTTTATCGCGAAGCGACGCATACACCTTGGACGTGGATTCGTACAGCCCCAGCTCCACCATCGAAACGTAGGACGTCGCGTGCTCCAGGTAATCGCTGAGGCCCAGCCGCGCGACTTCCAACTGCGCTTCGTTCAACTCCTCGAAGCTGCGCCGGAAATGCACCAGCATCAGGTCGCCCTTGTGGCCGAGCAGCGAAAAGATCGCGCTCTGCCGTCCTTCCGCAGGTTTCTCCATTCGTCCGAGCACGCCCGCGGCCTCGTGCACCAACGCTGCCCGCTTCTCCGCTTCCAGCGCGCGCCACGCGGACCATCGGAAGCGCATCATCTGATGCAGCACGCTAGCGCCTTCCACGGTAAGCGGAACGGGAGGCAAACTTGCAGCAGCACTCGTCTCTGGGGTCATAAGGCTATTATGCCTGCCCTCGCACCCAGCGCGCCAGATACGATTCCGCGGCAGCCTCTTCCAGTTCGACATCGCACTCCGCCTGCCACTCCGCGCGGCGGCGTTCGCCGAGCCGTTCGAGAAGTCGGCATCTGCGCCTCGCTTCCATCAATTCGCGCTGCGCATCCTGCACTCTCTTCTGCGCCTCGTCACGCCGGGTCAGCAGATCGCCGTCCAGTTTCTTCACCTGCTTGCGATAGTTCGAGAGCGCCGATAAATCGCAGCCGCGCACCGCGCCCCGCCGCACCTCCAGTTCCGCGGATTCCGCTTCCCGCGCAAGGTCGCGGCGTGCTTCATCGATCGCCAATACCGCCGATGTCTCGCGCTTGTAGCCCGCCTCTGCCAACTCCAGTTCGGTCTGCCGCCACTCCAGCACCTTTTGTAGCGAGAATCGGAAGCTCTTCATGCGCGCTTACCTCCGTTCCGCCTCCAGCGCCTGGCCGAGGCCCTCCAGCCGCTGCAATGTCTCTTCGATCGGCGTCTGCGCAATGTGGTCCTGGCGCAAAAAGTCGAGCATTTCCGGCCGGAGCTTGATACTCGCATCGAGCATTGGATTCGACCCCGACACATACGCGCCTAACTGAATCAGATCCTCCGAATCGCGATACGCAGCCAGCGCTTCCCGCAGTTTTCGCGCGGCGGCTTTCTGCGGATCTGTCGAGATCGCGCTGCTCAACCTGCTCACCGAGTGCAAAATGTCGATCGCCGGATAATGTCCCTGCGCCGCAAGCTGCCGCGAGAGAATGATGTGCCCATCCAGAATCGAACGCACAGCGTCGCAGATCGGCTCGTTGAAGTCGTCGCCTTCCACGAGCACGGTGAAGAATCCCGTGATGGAGCCGCGTTTGAAATTCCCGGCTCGCTCCAGCACCTTCGGCAGCATGTTGAATACCGAGGGCGTGTATCCCTTCTGACTGGGAGGCTCGCCGGCAGCCAACCCGATCTCACGCTGCGCCATCGCCAGGCGCGTGACCGAATCCATGACGAGCAGCACATTGGCGCCCTGGTCGCGAAAGTACTCGGCCACCGCGAGCGCCACAAAACATGCGCGCACCCGCAGCGGCGCGGGACGCTCACTGGTCGCGCACACCACGACGCTGCGCTTCCGTCCCTCCGGACCCAGCTCGTTTTCCAGAAATCCACGCACCTCGCGATTGCGCTCGCCGATCATTCCGATCACGGTCACGTCCGCCGAGTTGTGCCGCGACATGGACCCGAGCAGGGTGCTCTTCCCAACTCCGCTCCCGCCGAAGATTCCCAGGCGCTGCCCTTTGCCGCACGGCAGCAGCGCGTCGATGGCGCGTATGCCGGTCACCAACGGTTCGGTGATATGCTCACGGTCCAGCGGATTCGTCGGTGTGCCGTACAGTGAGTAGGTATCCTCGACCTCGATCGGCGGTCCAGCGTCCATCGGCCTGCCGAACCCATCGATCACTCTCCCTAGCAACCCGCGGCCCACCTCCACGCTCGCATCCTCGCTCCGCGCTGCCACCGCGTCTCCCAGTTGCAAACCATCGATCTCTTCCAGCGGCATGGCCAGCACGCGGCCGTCGCGGAAGCCGATTACCTGAGTGCGAATCCGCCGCCCCGACGATGTGGTTACTTCGCAGAAGTCGCCGATGGCAACATTCGGACCGCGCGATTCGATCAGCAGCCCGACCACTTCAGTGACGTTGCCGGTCCACCGGTATTGCGGCGCGCGCTGCACTTCAGCCAGGTACGGTTCCAGCGAAATTCGTTCGATCATGAGTGCTGCCTCAAACGGTCGGCGAGTCCGCGCTCGATCTCCTGCAACTGCGTCTCGAGCGATGCGTCCAGATTTCCGCGCTGCGTTTCAAACACCACCGCGCCCGGCTCACACCCTGCGTCCGCCACCACTTCCACGTTGGATGTCACTCCACTCCGATCCACGTACTGTTTCACCTGCGGCGCATGCGCGGGATGCACACGCACCCGGCAAATCTCCTGAGCCTGCAATTTTTCCAGTGCTCCGAGCACCAGTCCGCGCAATGCATCCGGATCCACAGCGAGCTCCCGCCTCAGGACCCGCCTGGCAATTGCCACCGATAAGCGGACCAGGTCGCCTTCGGCTTCCCGGCGCAACCGCCCGCGCAGATGCGCCATCTCTTCAATAGACCGCGCCAGCCGCTCCAATACAGGCTGTACTTCCGCCGCCGCGCGGTTTCGCCCAGCCGCCTCACCCTCGCGCCGTCCGGCGACGCGAGCCTCTTCCACCCGCCGCTCCCACTCGCGCTGCATCGGGGGTGTGTCCATTTGAGAATCCGGCTGACCCTGCCAGTGGCTCTGCCCGGCTTGCGACTCGCCGACCCTGCGCCATACCATCGCGTCCGCCGCCTTACCGTCCTCCGGCAGGAACAGCCTAGACGACATACTGCTCCCCAACTGTGCCCTTCAGACTGACTACGCCCTCCGATTCCAGTTGCCGCACCACCGCGATAATCTGCTGCTGCGCCGCCTCTACTTCCTTGATCTTTACGGGACCCAGGGCTTCCATGTCCTCTTTCAACATCTCAGCCCCGCGCTGAGACATCGAGCTCAAAATCTGATTGCGCAACTGCTCGCTCGTCCCCTTGAGCGCCACTGTGAGGACCTTGCGATCCACTTTTGCCATCACTTCCTTCAGCCCAAGCGGATCAATGAGCAGCAAATCCTCGAAGACAAACATCAGGTGACGGATCGTCTCCGCAAGGTTCGTATCCTGCCGGTCGATGCTGTCCAGAATTCCGCGGCTCGAGGCCGAATCCAGCCGGTTCAACATTTCGGCCACAGCGCGGACGCCGCCATACGATTCGCGGCTGAACTCGCCCAACGTCTTCAATTTCTGTCCGATTACGCCTGCGATCTTCAAAATGATCTCGGGCGAAATCTGGTCCAGACTCGCCATGCGCTGCGCTACGTCGGCGCGCAGTCCCGAAGGCAGTGACGTCAGCAGCGCGGCGGCTTGCGATGAATTCAAGTGCGACAGCACCAGCGCGATCGTCTGCGGGTGCTCGTTGTGTATGAACTTGGCTAACTGCTGCGGATCCGCCTTTTGAATCGCATCGAACGATGCCGCTTCCGACCCCAGCACTTTCGTCAAGCGATCCAGCATGCGCTTGGCGACATCGGGCTGAAATGCGCGCATCAGCAACTTGCGCGCATAATCGATACCGCCCCGCGCCAGATAATCGCCGGCCGCCGAAAGCTGGTGAAATTCATTGAGCACACTCTCGGCCTGCTCCGTCGAGATCGCCGTGATTTTGGCAACCTCGCGGCTGACCTTCTGGACGTCTTCCTCGCTCAACTGTTGCAGGAGATCCGCGCTGGATTGCTCGCCGAGCACGATCAGCAGCGTCGCGGCCTTGCGGAGGTTGGAAACGGCTTCTTCTTTGACGGTGTTCAGGATCATCGCGCCGCCGCCCTAGTTCTCTTCCTCGCGAATCCAAGTGCGCAGCACCTGCGCCGAGATGTCGGGCTGCTCCTTGATCTTTTCGCGCAAGTGCTTGGCCATGACTTCGGCAGCCTTGGTAATCACCGGTGTCAGCTTCAGGGCGTTCAGCGCCTGTGCCTCGATCTTGTGCTGCATAGCATCGCGTGCGGCGAGCTTGGATTCGAGTTGCTTCCCGACATCGGTTTCATTCGTCTCGATCGGCGTACCTTCGCCGGATGGAAGCGCAGTTGGAACAGACACCTCGGCGGCCGCGCGCTTCTTCCGTTTGCGCATCAGCATCGCGAAGGTAAACAGCACCACGATCGCGCCCGCAGCGGCTCCGCCTGCAATCATGAGCATCCTGCCGTCCCATTTGAGCGGCCACGGCCCCGTTGTCTGCGGACCCTGCTTGGCGGCAGGCGCGCCGGGCATCGCCGGCGGCTCCAACTGCAATGTGGTCTCGAAGGGCAGCGTTTCAATGGTCAACTGATCGCCGCGCTGCTCATCGAAGCCTGTGATGCCGGCGACCAAGTCATGGATTACCTTCAGTTTCTCCGGCGTGGGAGGGACGAGGACGCGCTGCATAGCGCCCTTCCCTGGCTGCCATTGCACATCCTGATCTACGAGCACCGCGAGCGACATCTTGCGCACCGTGCCGGAAGGCAGATGTAACTTCTTCACCGTTCGGCTGGATTGGTAGGTGATGTTCTCCGTCATGCGGGTTGTGTTTTTCCCGCTGCCCGCCGGTCTTGACGCAGGCCGTGGAAGACTGGATGCGGTCCCCGGCACGCCGCTCGCGCTTGAGGACCCCGTAGAGTCCTCCGTGCGCTGCGAACTCAGCATTACGCTCTTGGCGGGGTCGTAGGTTTCTTCGCTCTGTTCGCCGCCCGAGAAATCGCAGTCCACGGAAACCTGCGCACGAAATCTGTTCTCGCCCAGCAGCGGACCGAGTGTCGAATTCACTTTCGCCAGCAGATCCGTTTCCACCTGATGCTTGTATTCCAGAGCGGCGCCCGAAGGCCCGTCGCCATCCGCCGCATCCTGTGACTTCGGTTTGCCGACCAGGTTGCCGTCCATATCCAGCACCGAGACCGCGTCGGGAGACAGCCCTTCCACAGCGCTAGCCACCAGGTGATCGATTGCCTGCACGTTCTGCGGAGACAGCCGCGCGCCCGGCTTGGTCTTCACGAGCACGCTCGCCTTGCCGGGCTTTTGCTCCTCCACGAACACGCTCTCCTTGGGAAACGTGAGATGCACCCGCGCCTGTTCGACCTCGGCGAGCGACATGACGCTGCGCTCCAGTTCGCCTTCCAGTGCGCGCCGGTAATTCACATGCTCGGCAAACTCCGTCGCCCCCAGATTCGTTTTGTCGAACAATTCGAAGCCGATGCGCCCGGTCTTGGGCAGTCCCACCGCAGCCATCGTCAGGCGAAGATCCGCGAGGCGCCCGGATGGCACCAGCACGCTGCCGCCGCTTTCCGGCAAGCGGTATTCCACTCCGGTTTCTTTCAACTTCTGCACGATTCCCGCCGCATCCTCCGGCGCCAGGCCCGTGAACAATGGCCGGAAATCGCCTTCCTTCTGCCAGTGGATCAGCCCGTAGATGCCACCCATCACGAGCGCGGCGACCACCGCGATGGTGATCTTTTGCCGCATCGAAAGGCTGGCGAGAACGTTGCTCATGGCTCTGCACCTTCAATCGGCAGATTTCCCGGAAAACCTTAGACGGCTACAACTGCATTTTCATGATTTCCTGGTACGCGCTCACTACCTTGTTGCGTGTTTGCAGGAAAAGGTCGAACGATAATTCCGCTCGCGTGGCAGCGAGAGCGGTGGTGTGCAGTTCCTCGCCATCGCCCGAGAGGAACCGCTCCACCGATGCATTGGCATCCTGCCGCAGATTTTCCACGGTCTGAATCGCATTCGAAAAAACATCCTTAAACCCGCCGCCGGAACCCGCCGCCTGCCCCGCCGGACGTATGCTCGCGGGAAGCGCGACGCCCGTAATTGGATTGATGCCCGCCACCACGCCTCCTAGTGCAGCAGATCGATGGAACGCTGGATCATGTCCTTTACCGCTCCGATCGCCGCCACGTTCGCCTCATACCCGCGCGCCGCGCCCATAAGGTCCACCATGTCTTCCGCCGGGTTCACATGCGGAAAGGCCACGTAACCGTCGGCGTTCGCATCGGGATGTCCCGGCATGTATCGCATTTCGGGAGCGCTGGTATCCGTCACGATTTCCGAGACCTCCACTCCGCCTCCCTGGGCCTGGTCGAACATCGATGCGAACGGAGTGCTCACATCCGCGGTTTCGAACACCGCGTCTTTGCGGCGGTACGGACCACCTTCCGGCGTCCGCGTCGTCTCCGCGTTCGCCAGGTTCTGCACCAGCAACTCGGCCCGCGACCGTTGCGCGCTCATGCCGGAAGACCCGACGGACAGCGCCGAAAACAGGCTGCTCATGAGTTTTGCCCTTCCTTGATGGCCGAACGCAGCGACTGAATCTGCTGCCGCATCAGGTTCGAAGCCACGTTGAATCGCAAGCTATTCTCGGCCAGCAGCCGCGACTCACGATCGAGACTCACATCGTTGCCGTCGTTCTTCACGCGTAGCCCGCCCACGTCTACCGCACGCGGCGCGCCGCCCAGCGCGCTTTGGAACTCCGCCTGGAAATCGATATCTTTTGTCCGATACCCCGGCGTATCCGCGTTTGCGATGTTCGCCGCGACCAGCTTCTGGCGCGCACTCAGCAGGTCCATGTAACGTTCTAACTGTCCCGCGACGGGGTCCAACATGCCCACCTGACGTGCAGCTCGAAGGCCATGGATAACCGCCCGTATTTTCAGTGCCTCTCTTCCCGCCCGGCGGCAAGTTTCTGTCACGAGCGGCAATTCTCCGTCACCCGCCTCATGCCATAATCGGCGCAGGGCCACCATGCCATCCGAATCCGCGCGAAGCTGGAGATCGCTCATCTGTCCGCAGGATTTCGTGTGGCTGCTGCTCTTCGGCGCGCTTGTCGCCAGTCCGGACCAGCGCTACGCCGATGCTCCCGAGATCCTTCCGCTGATCGCTCTGGGCATCGCGCAGATCCTGGAGCCCAAAGTGCCTGCGCTCGGCACTCGGCGCGGGCGAATCGCGTGGATCGTCCTGAAACTCGCCCTGGCCTACACGCTGATCGGGGAGACCGGCACCTTCACCAGCCGGTACTGGCTGATGCTGCTGCTGCCCGTGGTTTCAGCCGCCACGGCGCTCGGCGTCGCAGGCACTCTCGGCTTTACCGTGCTGGCAGCGGGCGCCTATCTCTCTTTCCTGGTCTGGACCGCCGACTGGCTCGCCTGGCTTCCCGAGCTTCTCTATCGGGTCATCTTCCTCGCCATGGCCGGCAATCTCGCCAACACTCTGGCCGAGGATCTTCGCGTCCAATCGCGCAAACACCGGCGCACCGCCGAGCAACTCGCCGAAGCCAACGCCCACCTCCGCGAAGCCGAGGAAGCGGTACGCCGCTCGGACCGCCTTGCCGCGCTCGGGCAGCTCTCCGCCGGACTCGCCCACGAGCTCCGCAACCCGCTCGCCACCATTCGCAACTCCTCTGAGATGCTCACCCGCAGTATCGGCGGCCAAAACGAGCTCGCCGCGGAGATGGCCGGATTTATCGCCAGCGAGGTGGATCGCGCCAACTCCCTCGTCACGCGCTTCCTCCAGTTCGCCCGGCCGCTCGAAATCCGCCCCGACACCGCGGACCTGCACCACGCCCTCGACGTCGCCATCGCCATGGTGGAACGCGAAGCGCCCGGCATTTCCATCTACCGCAACTATGCGCCGGAGATTCCGCCGTTCCCCTTCGACGCCGAACTCCTGGAGCGCGTCTTCTACAACCTGGTGCTCAACGCCGCGCAAGCCACCGAGCCGGGCGGCGCCGTAACCGTCAAAACGCGAGCCGCCGCCGGTTTCGCCGAAGTGGCCGTCATCGATCGCGGCAGCGGCATCGATCCCAAACACATGGACACTATCTTCAACCCGTTCTTCACCACCAAGCCGCAAGGCGTCGGACTCGGCCTCGCCATTGTGTCCAAAATCGTGGACGAACACGGCGGTAAGATAGCAGTGGAGAGCGAGCCCGGCAAAGGCAGCATCTTCCGCGTGCTTCTGCCCATGCAGCAGTCCCCCGTCAGCGCATGAAAAAACGCATCCTGGTCGTCGAGGACGAAGAGAAGCTCCGGCGCGTCATCGAGCTGCAGCTCGCTTCCTCCGGCTTTGAAGTGGACAAAGCCGCCACTGCCGAAGAGGGCCTCAAGGTTGTCGACCGTGCCGACCTGGTGCTCACAGACCTCAAGCTTCCCGGCATGGACGGCCTCCAGTTTCTGTCGCTCATCCGCCGCCAGAACTCGGTGGTTCCCGTGGTCATGATGACCGCCTTCGGCAGCGTCGAAACCGCCGTCGAAGCCATGAAGAGCGGCGCCACGGATTTCCTGCTGAAGCCTTTCTCCCTCGATCACCTCATGCAGGTGGTTTACAAAGCGCTGGAGATCCGCGCGCTTCGTGACGAGAACCGCGCGTTGAAACAGGAACTCGGCCGCCGCTACGAATTCGACAACATCATCGGACGCAGCCCGGCGATGCAGGAGATCTTCGCCACCATAGAGCGGGTCGCGCCCACTCGCGCGACCGTTCTGCTCGCCGGCGAAAGCGGCGTCGGAAAGGACCTGATCGCGCGCGCCATCCATTTTCACTCGCCACGCCGCGACCGGCCGCTCGTAAAAATCAACTGCTCCGCGCTCCCCGAAAACCTCATGGAGAGCGAGCTCTTCGGCTACGAAAAAGGCGCGTTCACCGGAGCTCAAACTTCCAAGCCGGGCAAATTCGAGCAGGCGGATACCGGGACCGTATTCCTCGACGAAATCGGCGATGTGCCGGCGCCCGTTCAGGTCAAACTGTTGCGTATCCTGCAGGAGCGCGAGTTCGAGCGCCTCGGAAGCAACGTCACGCGCCACATCGATGTGCGCGTGGTCGCCGCCACGAATCAGGATCTTCGCGAGGCGCTGGAGCAGGGCACCTTCCGCGAAGACCTGTATTACCGTTTGAACGTAGTGCCGATGAACATCCCGTCACTGCGCGAGCGCAAACAGGACATTCCTTTCTTGGCGAATCACTTCGTTCGCAAGTTGGCGCCAGAAACTGCCAGCCGGGTGGAATCCATCACCGACGCCGGGATGGAGAAGCTGATGACTTACCACTGGCCCGGCAACGTTCGCGAGCTCGAAAACGTGATCGAGCGCAGTCTCGTCATGGCGACGGGAACGCAGCTCGACGCGCAGGACATTCACCTCGAAGATGCGCCCCGCCGGCGCGAGCACGCCGGAACCCCTGGATTCCTTCCCGACGGTATGACCCTCGATCAATACGAACAGGAGCTGATCCGGGAGGCGCTGCGGCGGGCAGACGGGAATAAGAGCCAAGCCGCAAGACTACTGGGTCTCACAAGGAACGCCCTCCGCTACCGGTTGACGCAGATGGGGCTGGAAGCATAGGGGAACGTCCCGCTGGGCCATAATGAAATTATGAATCCCGAATCGTCCGCCACCGATTTCGAAGCCCTGATTCGCACCAACCTTCGCAACCCGGTAGCGATCGCTCTCGCCAAAACATTGCTGGAAGAAGCCGGGATCCCGATCTTCGCCATGGACCAGAATGTCGCCGCGCGCCAGGACAGCGGCAACATCCTCGGCTGGTGGACCGTCCGAGTTCCCAAAGACCGCGAATCCGAAGCCCGTGAAATCCTCCTGAGTATCGAACGCGAACGATAACCCTCAGGCTTGCCGCGGAATGTGACCGATGTTACGCTTCGCGGAGAAACACATGCGCCCCGGCATGGACCTGGACCACAACGGCAAGCTCGATTGGTTCTTCCGCGAATGGGTTTACGGAATCTCACTGCCCCATTACAAGTTCGATTACACCGTAACCCCGGATTCCGATGGGAAATGGCTGCTGAAAGCTACGCTTACGCAAAGCGAGGTGACCGATACTTTCGCCATGCTCGTTCCCGTCTACCTCGATTTCGGAAACGGCCCCATCCGGCTGGGCGAAGTCACGGTGCGCGGGAATTCAACGATGAACAACATCGAAGTGAAGCTGCCGCAAAAGCCGGTGAAGGTTTCGATCAACGCCTTCCATGACTTGCTGGAACAGTAAGGGCCGGACTGCGGGACGGTCTGTTCGGCGCGAGCAGCCGCAGCCCCTCGTCTTGCGTGACAAACGGCGGGATGTGCGGGTTGTACATCGTTGTCCGTCAGACCAGGATCAAGCACCCCTCACAAGGCCCGGAAGATCGCCCGAGCGCCCATATCCGCGCATTCGCTCATCCAGCGGCCGAACCCTGTGAAGCCGACAAGCACGATCAACGCCATAAAGCCGACCCTGGAAATCTCCACGTACACCGCCGTCGGAATGCGCATCGCAAGCAGCAGCTTTGACCCGTCCAGCGGAGGCACCGGCAGCAAATTGAAAATGGCCAGGTATAAACTCAGCGCCACGCCCTCCGCGGCAAATCCGGCGACCGCCGGCGACACGCGTTCCACCGCAATCGCGACGGCGGCCAGCACCACCGCCATCAGAATATTCATCCCCGGACCGGCGAGCGAAACCACGGCCATGCCATTCAACCCACCCCGCAACTTGCGCGGATCCGTCATCACCGGCCTACCCCAGCCGATAAAGCCGCCGCTCACCAGCGACGTGATGAAGGGCAGTATGGCTGTGCCCATCCAATCCACGTGCGCCAGCGGGTTCAGAGTCACCCTGCCCTGCAGCCGCGGAGTGTCGTCGCCCAGCCGCGTCGCCACCCACGCGTGAGCGAACTCGTGGGGAGCCGTCAGAATCCAGAGAAGCAGTACATTCAAAAGCGCTTGTCCCACGTCCAGGTGCATAGTTCAACGATACTCGATAGGGCTACCCGTCATGGTACAATTGAATTTAAACCATTCACTTCTTTCCTGAGGTAAACTCCACTTGGCTTTAGTAGAAGGTTGCCGCCACTCGGTCGAAATTTCCATTCCTGTCTCCGAAGTGGAAAACGAGTCGCAGCGCGTCACCGCTGACGTCCAGAAGCGCGCGAAACTGCCCGGCTTCCGTCCTGGAAAAGCTCCTACTTCCATCATTCGCAAGCAGTTCTCCGGCGATATCCGCCAGCAGGTACTGGAAAACCTGATCCCTAAGGCGCTTTCCAAGCAGTTCGAGGCCGATAACCTCCATCCCGTCGATACCCCCAATGTCTCGGAGATTCATTTCCACGACGGCGAGCCCCTTCGCTTCAAGGCGGAGTTCGAAGTGATCCCTGAAATCGAGCTCGACGATTATAAGGACGTCGAAGTCCCCTATAACGATCCCGAAGTGACCGACGAAGACGTAAACACCCGCATTGAAGAACTCCGCGAGCAGAAGGCCGAGTATGTCAACGTCGATCCGCGGCCGCTCGAAGACGGCGATTACGCTGTGCTCTCGCTGCAAAGCCTTTCGGGCGTGGAAGAGCCCGTCAAGCAGGACGAAATGGTGCTCGAAATCGGGGGCTCCGATACCGTCGAGGCGTTTAGCGATAACCTTCGGGGCGCCGCTCCCGGCGACCAGAAGGAGTTCGATGTCGCCTATCCGGAGGATTACGGTGCGGCCCGCCTCGCCGGCAAGACCGTTCACTTCAGCGCTACGGTCACCGGCGTTCGCCGCAAGGAACTGCCCGAACTGAACGACGAATTCGCGCAGGATCTCGGCGATTTCCGCAACGTGGATGAGCTCCGGGACGCGATCCGCAAGAGCATCTTCGCCCAGCGCCAGCAGGAAGCTCAGAACCAGGCCAAAGAAAAAATTGTTGACGCCCTGGTGGACCGCCACGACTTCCCCGTCCCTGAGGTTTTCGTGGACCGCCAGATCAAGAACCGGGTGGAGCAAAGCCTGCGCGCCATGGCCGGAGAGGGCATAGACCCCCGTCAACTCAAGCTGGACTGGACCAAGCTGAAGGAGATTCAGAAAGATAAGGCGATGCGCGAGGTGAAAGCTTCGCTCCTGCTTTCGCGAATCTCCGAACGGGAAGCCATCCATCCCACCAATGAGGAAGTCGATCGCGAAGTCGAACGCTTCGCCCGCCAGAACCGCGAACCCGTTGCCGCCGTCCGCATGCGCTTTGAAAAGGACGGCACCATGAACCGCATCGCCAACAACATCCGAACGGAGAAAACTCTCAACTTCTTGTTCGAACACGCCCGGAAGACGGCGTAAAGTAACGGAGTCCCAGACCCCCTCCGTACAATCTATTACTCCAGGTACCCGTCGCCGGGGGACCTTCACTTCGGAGTACATTGCTAAGGAACATCAATTCAGGTGATAATAGAGACGAATTATTTGATGTTCCCTACCCCGGCGGCAACGGGGGAATTGTATCCTCCCCCAAAGAGCCCAAGGCGGAATAGGAGAAAACTGCGTGAAGCGTGCCGGATCCGATGATGCTTTACGGTGTTCGTTTTGTCATAAGAGTCAGGACGTAGTCGGAAAGCTCATCTCTTCTCCGAGCGACTATCCCCGAGCCTACATTTGCGACGAATGTATCGCCGTTTGTAACTCTATCCTTGAGGACGATAAAGTCGAGCCCCCCTCGGGAACTCCCAACAAGATACCCAAACCTTTGGAAGTAAAGGAGTTCCTGGATCAGTACGTCATCGGTCAGGACGCTACCAAGAAGAAACTCGCGGTCGCCGTTTACAACCATTGCAAACGCATCCACATGAACCGGATGCGCAATACGGAAGTCGAACTACAGAAGTCAAACATTCTGCTGATCGGCCCTACCGGCACCGGCAAGACCCTGATGGCGCAGACTTTGGCGAAGATTCTGGACGTTCCTTTCGCAATCGTCGATGCGACGACCCTCACCGAAGCCGGGTACGTCGGGGAAGATGTTGAAAACATTATCCTGAAGCTTCTCCAGGCGGCCGATGGCGACGTTCAGAAGTGCCAGCAGGGCATCATTTACATCGACGAAATCGACAAAATCTGCCGCAAGGATGAAAACCCTTCGATCACCCGCGACGTGTCGGGCGAGGGCGTCCAGCAGGCGCTGCTCAAGATCCTGGAAGGCACGGTCGCCAACGTTCCGCCGCAGGGCGGCCGCAAGCATCCGCACCAGGAGTTTACACCCGTCGATACGACGAACATTCTGTTTATCTGCGGTGGCGCCTTCGTAGGCCTCGAAAAGGTAATCGCGCGCCGTACCGGCAAGAAGTCGATGGGCTTCATGCAGGAAGATGAGAAGGGCGTTTCCCGCTCCACGGTGAGCGGACGCCGGGACATCGATTTGCTCAGCCAGGCCCAGCCGATCGACCTCATCAAATTCGGGTTCATTCCTGAATTTATCGGCCGCCTGCCGGTGAATGCCGTGCTGGAAGACCTGGACCGCTCAGCGCTCATCCAGATTTTGACCAAGCCGAAGAACGCTATCGTCAAGCAGTATCAGAAGTTGTTTGAATTTGAGAACGTCCGGCTGAAGTTCAGCGACGACGCCCTGGAAGCTATTGCCGATCTCGCCATGGAGCGCAAAGTCGGCGCGCGCGGTCTTCGCATGATTCTCGAAGACCTGATGCTCGATCTGATGTATTATCTGCCGTCTTATAAGAAGGTACGTGAGTTTCAAGTCACCAAAGAGATGGTGCTCTCACAGAAGATCAGTCTTACAATATTAGAAAAGGCCGGCTAAAGTCGGCCAGGCTGGCTAAAGTCGGCCAGGCTGGCTAGCGTCGGCCAGGCTGGCAAAGCCAGTCGCGGACCTCACACCCAAGCTACCGCACTCAAGGGACCAGGATGGAGCGATCCACTCTGGGGAGAACAATGCTTACTTCAAAGGAAAAATCCGATACAAAGCGTCTGCCGATGATGCCCATCCGCGACGTCGTCATCTTTCCGTACATGATGACGCCTTTCGTTGTGGGACGGGAATCGAGCGTTCGCGCGCTCGAAGAGGCAATGGCGGGTGACAAGAAGATCTTCCTCGCCACACAGCACGATGCCTCCATCGATGAACCGAAGCCGAACGAGATCTACAACGTAGGAACCATCGTAAACATCGTCCAGAGCCTCAAGCTGCCCGATGGCAACATCAAGGTCCTGGTGGAAGGCGTCGAACGCGCCAAAGTCGTAACGGTCTCCGATGACGAAGGCTTCTTCCGCGCCACCGTCCGTACGGCCTCCTACAAAGTCGAAGCCGGACCGCAGCTCGATGCCCTCATCAGCCGCGTGACCAGCCTCTTCGAACAGTACGTCAAGCTCAGCCAGAATTTGAACTACGAGACCATGATCGCCGCCATACGGGTGGACGATTCCGGCAAGCTCGCCGATACAGTAGGCGCCAACCTCCAGCTCAACATCGAAGAGAAACAGGAGCTGCTCGAAATTTTCGATCCCATCGACCGCCTCACCCGCGTCGCCGAGATGCTGGACATCGAGATCGAAAAGCTCAACGTCGATCGCACGATCCAAGGCCGCGTGAAGCGCCAGATGGAGAAGGCGCAAAAAGAGTATTACCTCAACGAGAAGATCAAGGCGATTCAGAAGGAGCTCGGCCGCGGCGAGAAGAGCGAGATCGATGAGCTGAAGAAGCGCATCGAGACCGCCGGCATGACCAAGGACGCGCAGGAAAAGGCCATGGCGGAGCTGAAGCGGCTGGAGCAGATGCCTCCCATGTCGGCCGAATCCACCGTCTCTCGTAACTATCTCGATTGGCTCCTTGCGGTGCGCCGGCTGGTGAAAAATCCGAAGGGTTCGATTCTGTGTTTCGTCGGCCCTCCGGGCGTTGGTAAAACTTCGCTCGGGATGTCGATCGCGAAAGCCACGGGCCGCAAGTTTGTGCGGATG
>DATNFO010000076.1:0-8457 GCA_035606355.1 Candidatus Limnocylindrales bacterium
TTTTTCGCAGCCCCGTTAGGAAACGGTAAAAGGTGTATCGAAAGGCGAATGGAGCGCGACGAGAATAGCAGCCGGGTTTTTCGCAGCCCCGTGAGGAAGCGGTAAAAGGTGTATCGAAAGGCGAATGGAGCGCGACGAGAATAGCAGCCGGGTTTTTCGCAGCCGCGTGAGGGAGCGGTAAAAGGTGTACCGAAGGGCGAATGGAGCGCCATTCGGCTCAGACCATCGAACCAACCTTCTTCCGCACGTCCTCCAAGAACTTCTGTACGAACCCCGCCGCGTATTCCGCCGGCGACAAGCCCGGATTCTCGATCAGCGGAGTCAAATCCATCGCGAAGTTCAGCGCGCTCTCCTGATCCGTACCGTGCGATGCGAAGTACGTCGCGTGGGCCAGACGCCGCCCGGCCGTCGCCAGATCGTACCGCTTCCCGCCGGTCACCTGTGAATCGAAAACGCCCACCAGCGCTGCCGCGATGTTGGATCGCGCAGAGACCGGCAGTGCCTGCTTGTCTTCATCCGGCAGCCAGTCCAGGTCGCGCCACACTTCGCAGCCGTACACCTTCTTCGGCTTCGTTTCCGCGGCCACCGCGCGCAGCGCCGCGATGGAGCGCAGCACCACGCCGATATGCGTGTCGTGTTTGTCCGCCAGATTATGCAGATAAACGTATTCCGGCCGCGCCGCTCTCAACACCGCCGCGAGATCCTGCACCACCACCGTGTCCTTCGGGTTCTTCACCTGCCCGCTGGTGAAGCCGAGCTGGAGCTGGCACGCATAATCGCCCACGTAGGCGGCCTTGCGCTGCTCAATCAGCCGGACCTTCTGCATCTCCGCGTCCGTGTAATCGCCGTAGATGCCGGACCGCGGACTGCCCGCGCCGTTCGTCACCACCACGCCGGTGAACCACTTGTCCTTCAGCCCGAAGCACTCGGCGATGCCGTGGTACGCCATGATCTCGATATCGTCCTGATGCGCCGCGATGCACAGGTGAGTGGTACGCGCAAGCGCAGCGTCCGCGGGCGTTCCATCGGGAACGAAAAAGTCCGCGGTCGAATTATGAAACTGCATTCGTCTTCTCCTGAACCTGAATTGCGGGCAGGCTGGCGGCTGCAATCGCCTGACCATGCCGCTTCTCTTTCTCGCCGGGGATATGGAACCGGATCCGTTCGGCGATCTCCGGGAACTCTTCCTTGAGCACCCGTCCGGCCGTGTCCAGAATCAGATCGCCGCCCTCGCCGGTCAGCACGCGACCCAACACCAGCAGGTTGCGCACTTCATAAAAATCCGTGTAGTGCGCGATGTTGTAGCCGAAATACACGCCGATGGTCTCATAGATCCGGCGCGCGCGCGCATCGCCGCCGGCCATCAATTCCTGCACCTGTTCCAGCTTAACGGGCAGCGGCATTTCTTTCGGCAACTCGATCCCCGCGGGAGCCAGCAGCCTTCCCACCGCCTGCTGGGAGAAGTACTGCGCGCCGACTCCCGGATCGCCCGACCACTCATCCGCCGGAGCATCTTCGCGATAATCCACCGGCACGAAAGCGAGTTCGTTCAGCCAACTCGTGATCGCGCCCTTCGGCGTCACATAGCCAGCCGCCAGGCTGCTGCCCATCGCGACGCCGAGCACAGCGCCATCGTTCAACGCCATGGACCCGGCCAGCGCAGTCACTTCCCCATCGTTCACCACATCGAACGGAATGCCGCCCCACTTCTTCTGCAGGTCGAAAAACAGCCGCGTGACGCGCGCATCGAAGACACTTCGCGGCACGGAGCGGTACAGCGACCCCACCCGCACCTCGTTATTCACGTACACGCCGGCCGCGCTCCCGCCGATGGCATCCACGCGAGGCAATTTCTCCGCCGCGCGCCGGAGCGAATCGTCGATGCCGTCGAAGTGGTACTGGGGATCGCTCTGTGCGGCGGGATTCCAAGGCACTTCGTCGCTGAAAATGACCTCTCCGTTGGCAACAGCCGCGCACTTGCGATCGCTCGCGCCGAGATCGAAGCCGATGCGATAGCCATCCAGATGCCGGCCCAGCGGAGCGGCCGTCTCGCGCTCGTCCGGCACTGCGTCGTAGTCCGTATGCTCAATCTCCATGGGCCGGCCGTAAACGCGCTCGCCCATGAACTCGTAATCGAATGCGCGCGCTCCGCCGGGTGCGTACGTTTTCCAAAGGTATTCCGCCAGCGCCGCGTCGCCGCCGATGGTGATCCGGTATCCGCCCTTCTGCCACAGCAAAAACTTCAGCAGACGGTCGATGTACCGCTCGTCGAGAGCGGAGCCTGCGCCAGTCTCGCCGCGGAATACGGAAACCGAGCCATCACTTCGCTCCAGAGCGATGGCCAGTTTCCGCGGATGGCCGCCAACCGCTACAGCCTGCCGGTAGGCGCGATTCCACAGGGCGGCCGGCACGAATTCGGGGTCCAACACGGGGCGAAACTTCGGCGAGACAGTCACCATTCCGGTGTAACACTATTCACCGGTGCGGTGTCCAGTTCGCAACGGTTACGCGACGTTCGTAACCGCAAGTTGATCAATTCTCTGAAAGCTTTACCGCACTTTCCGCGAAGATGACGTCTGCCAGGCGCTAGCCGCGCTCCGCGCCACCCGACAGGAAGATTTCTGTCGGTACGTCACGCCTCCGGCATTCTGTCCGGCGCGCATTCGTTTTACCATACAACTTTATGTGGCTTGGAATCGATATTGGCACCGGGAGCTCGCGCGCTCTGCTGGTGGATCACAGAGGCGCCGTCCGCGCCGCCTGCAGCGCCGCTCACGAGGACATACAAATGGAGCGCCCGCTCTGGGCCGAGCAGCGGCCCGAAAACTGGTGGGACGCCGCCCTGCAAGCCGTTCGCGGCGCGCTCGCGCAAGCCGGTATCCCGGGGAGCGAGGTGAAGGCGGTCGGACTCTCCGGCCAGATGCACGGGCTCGTGCTGCTGGATGCGGCCAACCAGGTCATCCGCCCCTCCCTGATCTGGTGCGACCAGCGTTCGCAAGCGCAAGTCGATGCCGTAAACCAGAAGGTCGGCCGTGAGGGCGTGCTACGCTGCATCGCCAACCCGGTGCTCACCGGCTTCACGCTGCCCAAACTGCTGTGGGTCCGCGACAACGAGCCCAAGAATTACGAGCGCGTCCGCAAAATGCTGCTGCCGAAAGATTACGTGCGCTTCCGGCTCACCGGTGAGTTCGCCACCGAAGTTTCGGACGCTTCGGGCACCGCGGTCTTTGATGTGGTGAACCGCCGCTGGTCCTTCGAGATGATGGACGCGCTTGGTCTCGATCGCTCCTTTCTCCCGCGCTGCTACGAATCCGTGGAAGTCACTGGCGTCATCAGCGCCGAAGCGGCGGCGCTTACCGGACTCGCTGCCGGGACGCCGGTAGTGGGCGGGGGCGGCGATCAGGCTGCCAGCGCCGTCGGGAACGGCATCGTCGAGCCTGGAATCGTCTCGTGCACGCTCGGCACCTCCGGCGTTGTTTTCGCGCACATGGAGCAGGTGGCTTACGACCCCGCCGGCCGCGTCCACACCTTCTGCCACGCTGTTCGCGACAAGTGGCACGTCATGGGCGTTACGCAGGGCGCCGGCCTCAGCTTTCAATGGTTCCGCAACCAGTTGGCGCCCGGCGCGAATTACGATGCGCTCACTGCCGAAGCTGCACAATCGCCCGCCGGGGCGCACGGCCTCTTCTGGCTGCCCTACCTGATGGGGGAACGCACTCCGCATCTCGATGCGTACGCTCGCGGCGGCTGGATCGGGCTCACCGCCAGTCACCGGCGCGCCGACCTCATCCGCTCCGTCCTCGAGGGCGTCTCCTACAGCCAGCAGGATTGCCTGGAGATCATCGAGAGCCTCGGAGTTGCGGTGCGAAGCGTCCGGGCGTCGGGCGGCGGCGCGCAAAGTCCGTTCTGGCGGCAAATGCTCGCCTCTATCTTCGATAAACCCGTGGTCACACTGGAAAGCCAGGAAGGCTCGGCGTACGGAGCGGCGCTGCTGGCGCTCGCCGGCACGGGTGAGTACGCCAGCGTACCGGAAGTCTGCCGGGCGGCGATCCGCGAAACGGCCACGGTAGCGCCTGTCCCCTCCGATGCGGCATTCTACAAGAGGGGTCACCGCCTGTATCAGTCGCTCTATCCGGCGCTACAGCCGGCGTATCGGGCGATTGCGGCGCTGTAATTTCGATGCTGCACATCACCAACGGCTCGTCCGTTTCGCTCGCCGATTCCGGACTCGGCGGCGACATCGTGTTTTGGGTGGACACGCTTTACGAAGGCCCCGTTCCCGCGGGCCTCACTCACGGTGAATTGACGCGGCTGCGCGACACGTATTTCTCGGGGCACCTGCTGGCGCAGCGCGATGCCGCCATCGCAGCCAGCCTGTCGAGCGACGAAATCGCGCTCTGGTTTGAGCACGACCTCTACGATCAGCTTCAGCTCATCCAGATTCTCGACCGGCTCGCGGCGCGCGGACCTTCGGGCGTGAGCCTCATCGCGATCCAAGACTACCTCGGTCGGCTCACGGGCGAAGAACTCGCCGCGCTCTGGCCTGCGCGCCGGCCGGTGAGCGTGGCTGCCCTGCAACTCGCGTCTGCCGCCTGGGCAGCGTTCCGCTCGCCCGACCCTGCCGCGATCGAAGGTCTTCTGCGAAGCGATTGCAGCGCGTTGCCGTTCCTTGCTGCCGCCCTCGAGCGGTATCTGCAGCAGTTTCCGTGGACGGACAATGGCCTCAACCGCACCGAGCGCCAGATCCTGTCCCTGATCGATGTCGGCCATCGGACGTTCCACGCGTTGTTCCGCGCGGATCAGCAAAGGGAGCCCTGGATTTTTATGGGGGACACGTCCTACCGTTACTACCTGACGGGAATCACCACATGTCCCCACCCTTTGGTGGAAGAAATCGGCGGCAAGTACCGCGTGACGCAGACGGGGCGCGAAGTGCAGTCCGGGCGCGCCGACCACATCCGCCTCAACGGCATCAATCGCTGGCTCGGCGGTGTGCACCTCGAAGGTTCCGAAGCGCGCTGGCGCTGGAGCGAGGCGAAGCGCCGGCTCATCCCCCATTAAATTCGCTCAAATTTCGGGAACCGCGCGCCGTTCTGGTGGCAATATCGTCGTACAGCAATGGCGCGGGCCGTAAACATCCCGGAAGCTCTCGAAGCCGCGGCTGCCATGCCCCAAAGCGCGTTTGAGCAGGATGAGCGCGACACCTTCACCGCTCTCTACCGCGCTCACCATCCCGCGCTCCTCCGCTTTGCCCTGCACATGACCGGTGATCGCGATGCCGCAGCGGAGGTCACTCAGGACGTGTTCGTCTGGCTGATCCATCACCGCTCCGCCTTCGACCCGGCGCGCGGCGAACTCGCCGCCTTTCTGACCGGTGTGGCCCGCAAAGTCATTCAGCGCCGCGAACGGACACTACGGCGATGGCTTCCGTTCAGCGACTTCGCGCCGCCGCGCGTCGAAATGTCCGCCGCCGTCGACCGCGAACTGGAGTCCGCCGGCTTGCGCAAAGCCATTGCGTCGCTGCCGGTGCGGTATCGGGAGGTGATCGTTTTATGCGATCTCGAAGGCCGAAGTTATGAAGAGGCCGCCCGCCTGCTCGGCTGCGCGATCGGGACGCTCCGTTCGCGCCTGCATCGCGGCCGGGAATTGCTGATCCGCAAGTTTCAACCGGGAAATGGAATTCGACCATGAACTGCAAATCGATTCGCCGCGAACTAATCGAGGCCGCGCGCCGCGGAGAAGCGCCCCGGCCGCATGTGAAAGAGTGCAGGAGTTGCGAGGAATACTATGCCGGTCAACTCGCACTCACCCGGGCGATGGCCGCGCTGCCGCCCGTCGAGCTTCCTGCGCCGCCGCGGCTCGAAGCGGTGCTGCTGGCGGAGTTCGATATGGTCCGTCGCCCGCGAATCGCTTTCCGCGTGCCGCTCGCCGTCGCAGCGTCCATCGCCTGCGCTGTGCTGCTGTTGCCGCACCAGCCGCCGCCGCGCGCTTCTGCCGCCGAAAAACCGTTTCTTGCGATTCCCTATACTGTCCCGCTGGCGCCCTATGAGATCGCGCAGGTGCAGCGGATGGCGATTCCCGTGGCCGCACTCGCCGCGGCCGGCTTCGACGTGCACGCGCAGGATTATGGAGCCGCCGTGCAAGCCGACGTGTTGTTAGGACAGGATGGCCGCGCTCGCGCCATCCGCCTGGTTTCCCAAAACGAAAGGAGCATCGTTCCATGAACAGACCACTCGCACTCGCTTTCGCAGCAGCCTTCGCGGCCTCTGCATTCGCTCAATACCAAATCGCCGATAACCAGCAGAATGGCTGGATCCGTATTCCGGGCACCGGCGTCATCACGGTCGGGGCCGGAAAGATCGATGGCCAGACCGGTCCCGTACTCTCCAGACCGCTCTCTGCCGATGAGGTTCGCACCACCGTGCAAACGCTCTCCGACGGATCGCACATCAACAAGTCGGAAACCGATCATTTCTTCCGGGACGCGCAAGGCCGCATGCGAACCGAGACGGAGACTGGCGCGGTGATCTTCGATCCCGTCGCCGGGGTCTCGTACGATGTCACCAACCGCAACAAGACGTATGCGAAGAGATCCATCACCGCCGGAGCGACCGTCACGATCGCCGCGGCGGCGCATTATTCCTCCGTCGACTCGGCGTCGGTGACCGGCAACACCACCATCAATACTTCAGGCTGGCACAAGGTCACCGGATCGGACGCCGGCAAGGGAGTTACGGAAGAGGATCTCGGTACTCAGAACGTCAACGGCTTCCAGGCTCACGGCTCGCGGATCACCATGACCATTCCTGTCGGCGCGCAGGGCAACGATCACGACCTCAAAATAGTCAACGAGCGATGGGTCTCCGACGATCTGAAGCTGCTCGTCAAGAGCTCCAACTCCGATCCCCGTTTCGGTGTGACCACATATGAGCTCACGAACATCGTGCCGGGGCCGCCCAATCCGTCTCTGTTCCAGCCGCCCACCGATTACACCATGGAAGTTCAGAAACACCAGTAGAGATAATGAAAGCATGATGCCCCTGGGGCGCATGCTGATCGTTCTCGGGCTGGTGCTTGTCGCCGCGGGCCTGCTCTTCACCTTCGCCGGACGGCTGCCCCTCAAACTGGGCCGGCTGCCCGGCGATTTTTATTATCGCGGCAGGAATTCCAGCTTCTACTTCCCGCTCACGACCTGCATCCTGCTCAGCGTGCTGTTTTCTCTGGTACTGTGGCTGTTCCGGAGATGAGCCAATGACTGCCGCCGATTTTCGCCGCCTCGCCCTCAGCCTGGAAGGCGCGGAAGAGAGTTCCCACATGGGCGCTGCCGATTTCCGCGTCGGCGGCCGCATTTTCGCGACCCTTGCCGCGATCGAGCAGGGTTACGGCACTCTCATGCTCTCACCGGAACTGCAAGCGGATTTCGTGGCTGAAGCGCCTGAGGTGTTTCTGCCCGTCAAAGGCGGCTGGGGACGCAACGGCGCAACTCACGTGCGGCTCAGCGAGGTGGATGAGGATATGCTCGCGGGCGCGCTCCAGGCGGCGTGGAAATTGCGGATTGAGATGACGCGGAAGGTTCAGCGCAAGCGGCCCAGGTGATCGATGGGCCAGTATGCGAAGACGGCTTTGCCGTAAATGCAGTCGCGCGGCACATAACCCCAGGAACGGCTATCGCTCGATGAACCGCGATTGTCGCCCAGCACGAAATAGCTGTCGGGCGGTACCACCTGATCGACCGGAACATGCGGCCATGAGACGTTGTCTTTGCAGTTGCAGTCCTGCGGCACGAAATCGAGCGGCTTGTCGTTGACGTAGACCTGTCCGGATTCGATGCGGACCTTGTCTCCGGGCAGGCCGATCACCCGCTTGATGTAGCTCTTGGTGCGGTCCTCGGGGAACCAGAAAACAACGGTGTCGCCGCGCTCGATGCTGCCGAGGCCGAATTTCAGGCTGAATTTGTTGATGAAGATCCGCTCGTCGTCCAGGAGAGTCGGCTTCATGCTGGTGCCTTCCACTTTCACCGGCTGGTAAATGAAGACGATCAGAACGACTGCGATCAGTACCGAAAATGCCAGGTCGCGCACCCAGGACAGGGCACTCCAGAGGCTCCTCCTCGGCTCTTCTTCAGGCTGAGGAACGGGACTTTCATTTTCCAGCATCGCCAACTTCTAACAAAGATTATAGACGGTTGAGGCTGTGGCTGGTTTCGCACTCCACTCGCCTTTGACGGGCTTGTGGAAAGAGTCCGTTTGTCGTTCTCGTCGCGCTCCATTCGCCTTTCGATATACCTTTTACCGCTTCTGACGGTCGCGGCTCCGCTAGCAGAATCAACTACATACGGAGCCGTGACCGTAAGGGAGTAACCATGGCCCTGTGGGCCGCCGATAGAAATGAAAGTCGGCGTAGTGCATCCTGGTATCGGTAGCGGCGCGTTTGAGGTCGGTATTCCGCTCTGGAGAT
>DATNFO010000077.1:0-42008 GCA_035606355.1 Candidatus Limnocylindrales bacterium
CTGGTCGTAATCCCCCTCAAGTCGAAGCGTTGTCTGTGATCCATCTCCAGTTGGAATGGTGAATATTTTAGGCCCTTCGCCTTCCAGGATCGCGCAAAACATTGGGCCGCCTAATAGCTTTGTCATTTTCTCGTCTTCTCCTCTATGCATTTCCGATCAAGTCGGACTTGCGGTACGTTGCACCTGGCGCAGCCCCGTCGATTACCTCGATGGTGATGCCGCTTTTCTTGTTTGGATACAGCCGGCCGCGCAATTCTGCTTCCTTTGAAACAAGGCGCTCGAACTCTTCGCGCGCACTGTTACGAGCGGCTTTCGCAGCTTCGTATTCTGCAGCGGTCTGCCGATAAGCGGCCTCGGCCGCTTCCAGACGTGCCGCAAGGTCATCCTTCAGCCGTTGCCATGCGTCTAACTCTTCGGCCGTCGGGTACGTAAACGGGGCCGGATAGTTCATCATGTGATTCGAGTAGTCGGTCTGAATGGCCTTCATGCGATTCATGGCCTTGAGGTACAAGCCGGAGGGATCGCCGTACCGATTGGCCTCTTCGCGCGCCCGCTGCAGATTCTCTTTTGCTGCCCTGCACTCGCTCACGGCCGCTTGGTGCTCGGCCTCCAGTCTGTTAAATCGCTCCGTTGCGATTTCCTTCTGTTTTAACTGGAGTAGCGCCGCTTCAACGTCGAGCTGCGCTTGCGCCGCTTGCAAGTCTGTTTCCCGCGTGATCGTGCTCACTGGTCCGCCTTTCTGAGCATGAATCCGCTCACCGGATCGCGGTCCCTCGGGACCTCCGGCACATCAACCGCGCTCGCCAACGTGATCGGCGCGTCCAACGGTTCCATTGAAGGAATCGGAGCGGGCTGCCCGGCTCCCGGTATTGCCGAAGCGTCCTGCATTTGTCTCAATTGATCGTCTATTCCTCTGTCCTGCATGTTTTCTCCTTTCGATTTACGCGCGGCGTGTACGTTTTTGTGTGCACGCCGCGATTCTTTTCCGTATGTTATTCAAACGCTTAGACATCCTCATCCAGACCCCCTGCCGCACTGGAATGTGCGGCCACGGGACCGTCAAGAAATACCTCCGCGAGATTACGCAACCCCTCGCAACCGAAGTTCGTTACAACAGCGCGCGCCAGTGTTGCGCGTGCGGTCGGATCGTCTGGGTTAGCGGTCGCGGCAGTGATCATATCGAGTAACTTCGCGTCGTCTCCCTGGAGTAACTGTCCTTCCAGCGCTTCCAACCTCGCTCGTATGCTCTTCATTGAATTCCGCCTTCTGGATCGCGGTGTTTTAGGGCTCGCTTGGTACTCCGCCGTTTGATCATGTCCAGATCGAGCTCGACGCCCTCATAACCTTCGCGGCGAAGTGTGGCAAGGTCGCGAAAGTACGATTTGACGGCGCGATCGATTTTGGCGTCCCTCTCGCACATGCGGCGTAGGACTTCCTGCGCCTGTGGGACGTACGCAAGGCCGGCACTGACGAGCCCCAGCAAGCGATCTCCGCCGGCCGCTCTAAGGTTGCTCTCCATCGTCGCGAGTCGCGACATGAAATCATTTTTTGTTCGCATGGCGGTTATACTTTTGGTCATCTTGGCCGAGGGGCGGCAACTGTCTCGTCCCCAAAATTGGATTCTGCGAACGGTTACAGGACTTCTCGATGGCATCGTAATCCGAGTGGTTCCCGCTCCAGGTGTCGCAAGCTGCTACATAGAGCTTGGGTGCAATTGGAATTTCATGCTCCCACCGCCTCTCGTTGCGGCACCCTTGGAAGTCGCGATACCGCGAGCCAGAAGATCCACGAGTCACGTACGGTCCGCAGGATTCGCTTTATCGCTGGCGCGCTTTAGAGCGGGGTCTTTGCCAGCAGCGTGCTCGCGAAGAATCCACGCGCCACACCCTGTATCTCGGTGTGCCAGTCACCCCCGCGTCCGCGGCTGTCGCCAACGTGCCGGATACCAACGACGCAGTACGTTCCATTCTCAGCCGTTATTGGAGGCCTTTCGCGAATGAATTGAAGCTGGAAGGTTGGCAGGACGGTCCCGCTCAGTTGCACCAGGTCTCCGATCTTTACGTCGGAGTCGAGAAGCACCTTGAATAAAACTCCATCCTGCGTCAACTGTGGAACGTCGATAAGCGTCTGCTTAATGGGGATCCGCACATCGACCGTGGCGCTACCTGCGGAGGGGTCTCCAATGGGCGCGTATGAGTGATCCGGAATCCCACCATTGGCTGAACGCTCAAAAGGATTGGAGCCGCGGATATTGAGACCGCCGGACGGGTCGTACCAGGCAAACAACTTGTTTTGGGTGATGATGTCGTTTATGAGCGTGTACGGCTTGCCGCTGAATGTCCGCGATGGATGCTTCGACTCCGAAAGTTTTTGGGTTGCTGCGGCGTCGATATTCAAATCCTGGAAAACCAAGGGGCGCTTGGCCTGCCGGCAGATCTGCACGATGGCATCGTAATCCGAGTGGTTCCCGCTCCAGGTGAAATTCACCGTGTTCAGAGCATCTTCGAGAAGTCCTGTAACCGTTCGCAGAATCAGGCGGTAATCCGTGACGTTTTCGCGAGTCCACACGGATTGAAGGAGGTTTGCGCGGTGCAGCACGTTGGCGGTCGGCGCGAATGGTTGACCACTCGTACCGTTCTGGTATCCGGCGCTTATTGTAATCGGGCATCCGAGTTTCAGCGGTTTATTCGCAAGCCAAAAAATCCGCGAACGTTGGGGCACTTGCGCCTACCGTTTGCGCCGTGGATTGGTTCATGTTGTAGATGCTGATATCGGCTTTCCAGTAAGCGAGCAGCATGTATTTCTCAACCGTGAAACAAACGCGTAACGGGTCGGCATCATCGGCGCTGCTGACTGCGAATGTGCCGTCAGACGTATCTACGGAAACCTGCCACGCCCGGCCGAAAAATGGTAGTGCCTGAGGTTGAGTCATCGTGTTTGTTATTTCCTTCCCTTCGACATTGAATTCGCTTTCGAGGGTCCGAAAGCGTGTACGCTTCCCGCGTCTGTTCTGTAAGTCATTGATGCCATTCGGCGTCTACTTATTCGGCCCCCTGCTACGTCCGAATGCGTTCTCATCTCCGCTCCGCCGTCGAGCTCAATACTTTTTCGAGTTGCGCGATTCGCTCCGTGAAGTCCAGTTGCTCAACACCGCGGAGCAGGAGGTCTATCGCGTGGCGCGCGGCGAGTACTCGGTCGGAGCCCTTTGCGGCGCTGTCCTTTGCGATCGTGTGCAACGTCTGGACGCAATCGCCGGCCGCGGTGTGCAGTCCTGAAATCGTGCGCTCCAGGAGTTCACTGCGGGCGTCGCGGAATCGCTGCTGAAAAGCTTCCTTCTGCCTAATCCGAATTCCGGTACTGCGGCCGATGCCGGCCACTTTGCACGCTTCGCCAAATCCTTTGCCGGCGAGGAGAGCGGCGAGGAATTCATCCTCGCGTGCGGTGCCTTGCTTCACTGTGCGCCGCGGTGATTCACTCTTGTTCATATCTCAGCTCCTAAGATTCGTCCTGCCCACTCGCGCATAATTCCCGTGTACCTCGGGTCGGAAATGATGATCTGTGCGGCTTCCCGATTACCGACCGCATACCGCTCAGCAACGCGCGCTTTTCTGTGCGCCGACGACAAACGTAGTGGCGCACTCAACGGCGCACTGGAAATGGGTGGCGCACTGGCTTCCGTTACCTGCCTGTAAGCTGCTGATTCTAAGCAGTTCGCCAGTTCGCCACCTGCTTCCGGCGCACTGGCACACTGGCATGAGTTCGCCAGTGCACACCCTATAAGGGTGTGCACTGGCGCACTGCCCGGCGCACTAATCATTTGAAAGCCCCGCGAGTTGGTAATGGACTGCATTTTTTGTTTTCCCGGACTTGCGCACGATGGCACCAGACAGAACGCCATCGGAGAGCCACGCCCGTCCGCGATTTCGACCGAGTCCGGCGGCTGCCACAAAATCTTCGAACTGCCGCCCGGTTATGCCCGGGTTCTGCCGTAGAATCGCGGTCAATTGCTCCGAGACCGTCTCGCGCGCACCGTTCCCCGCGCCACAGATGAATTGCCCATCCGCGTACTCGTAGGAGATCTCGCCATCCGCGCCCATGCGCGCCTTGAAAGGCCGTAGGAGCATCCGTTCAAGCCGTCCGCTCCCGAAGTTCGAGACGTGGTACCCGACGTCAATGGCCGCCTTGAAATCACTGCTGCCGCGATAATCTGCCGAACTCTCACCCTTGCCGCTGTGGTGCAGCACAACGACGGTCGAGCCCGTATCCGCGATGCGCCGCAGGCGGTGCATGAACGCGCGGCACACCGTCGCGTCGTTCTGGTCGCCGGCCAGGAACGCGCTGAACGAATCCACGACGGCTATCCCGCGGTGTTCCGCGGCCCACTGCCTGACAATCGCGGCGTCCGGCTGTGGTGCTTCCTCCGGGAGCCAACCTCCCCAGAAACGCAGTCCCGGTCCGTCTTCCGTCCCAAGGCGCGCCAAGCGATCGGCTATCACGCTGGCGGGATTCTCCCGGTCGAGAAAAAGGCTCGGTACTCCCTTCGTGCGCCATGCGTCGCGGGCCCATGCAGTCGCGAGCGTGCTCTTCCCGCTGCCCGCGTCCCCGGTGAGCGCGACCACGGCGCCGCGGGGAAGTTCAGGCCGAATGTACTCGATGTCCGTTGCCCCGCACTCTGCCAGTACCGGCAAATCGTCTATCGAGCGGTATGGCTGGAGCGATGGAGCGATGGAGCCGAATAACTCCGCGCCGGCCGTGATGATCTCGTCAAGGTTGTCGCTGCCATCCGCCGCGCGGAGCTTCAGGTTTTCGGCGCCGAAGATTATCCGTCGCCGCTGAGAGTTCTTTCGAAGGATCTGGACGTAAGAGTCAATATTCGGGAGACGCGGGAGCCCTTCATCCAAACTGATCAAATAGCTGAGGCCGTCGCATACTTCTGACTCGCCGCAACGCTTCAACTCTTCTGCGACCGTTACTGCGTCTACAGCTTCGCCGCGCGCCTTCATGGCGCAAATCCGGCGGAAGATACGCCGGTCGCGCTCCGTGGAGAATTCACCCTCGCTCAACCCGTCCGGCACGTTGCCATCAAGGATAATGTGCCCGAGCACGAATCGCTCGATATCGGGACAGGAGGGTAGCGCTGTCACCTGACCATCCCCCGTAAAGCACGGTGCCAGGTCCGCTCCTGCGGTCCGACGGTGGTGCTGCTCCCGCCGGCACGGGTCCGAAGCCACAGGCGCACGCCATCGGCATCAAGGGCGCTAAAGTGCCGCGTGGTGCCGTGCGGCACGATCAAGTGGCGCCGCAAGAGTTCGGCCGCCTGCGTCGCATCGATCGTACAAATCAGCGAACCGTCCGGCGTTCGCACGTCCGATCGACGCAGTTTTCCTGTATCAAGTGGGCGAGGGTTACCGCCTCGTGCGGTTGATTGTGCCCGAGGGTTCAGTTTCCCTGTCCTCCGGCGAGTCGTAAAATCTCATCTCTCGGGATTAGTCGCGGTTTGCCATATCGATTGGTTTTAATGCGGTCCAACCTGATATCGCGGATCAGCGTGTGCTTGCTTACGCCCAGTAACACCGCAGCTTCTTCAATCGGGTATTGGAGGCGATGTGGAACAGATACTGCAATCGTGCTCATGCACACACCGTAACACACGATACTTGACAGTCAAACGTTTTTACGCTACCCTTAGCGTGACTATTTTTATGAAACGAAGTAAACCGACAAATCGTTTCTTACGAAACACGGATTTCGACGCAGCTCGCGCGGAAATTCTTGTAGGGTTTCTGAACGAACCCGACGACGGCAGCGAACTGAGGTTCAGGGTTCTACAAATCTTCCGTATGTGCCGCGAAATGCGAGAAGAATCTGTTCGTCAAAATCCGTCCATATTGCGACCAATAAACGCTCACCTCGAAGAGTTTTCATTCACAGTTAGTTTGAGCTTTCGAGGTGAATACGAGCTCAACTGGCGACCGGCGCCATACGTGCAGCACAGCACCGCCCCCGAACCGCTCAACACTGCGCGACTTCGCGTAAGTTCCCCGAGTGCGGCTGTTATGCAGGTGTTGGAGATGCAGATGGCCCGGTCCCTGGACCGCATCCGCGAGTGCCGGTGCGGCAAATGGTTTTTTGCGAGGACGAATAAGAAGGCCGTGTGCAGCGATCGATGCCGCCTGGCCAAACATCGAGAAGACGAGCCAGAGGCCTATAGGAAGGACCGCGCCGACTACATGCGAAAGTGGCGCATAGACAAGAAGCACGAAGCGGAGAGGAAAGCCAAAGCGGAAAAGAGGACGAACAATGCAAAACGAAAATGATTCTGATCAAGATCGAACCTACGGTATCGACAGCCAGGTTTTGGGCACGGTAAACACCGACGAATTCCTGAAGATCATAAAGATGAACGGCGGGACGTCAGTCTCGGACCGCCTTGGGGAAAACCTGCCGCACCAGATGGTCGTTAGGGCGTGCTTTTCCCGCGACCAATCCAGGGGCGCTAAGCCCACACTGACGATTAATCTCAGCCGAGATTAGACCTAACAAGAGCCATCGTAAAAAGGAGAAACCAATGCCAGCAAAAAACAACGAACAGCCAGGGACCCGCGACAACGACGGACTACACCGGCGCCGCGGCATCTGGTATTTCTGCCTCACCATCGACGGCGAGCGCCGCTTTTTCTCCACGAAGACCCGGAAGTGGAATGAAGCGCGCACTGTCCGCGCGAACGCGGTAAAGGCCCAACTGGAAAACCGGTTGCCTTCGGACTCTTCGAAGTGGCGTTTTGAAACGCTGCTTGCGCGCGTACTCGAAGATCGAAAGCCGCACCTGTCGGAAAACACCATTCGCTTGGAGCGCGAGCGCTCCGGGCCACTGCTAAAGCATTTCTCCGGCCGGCGAGTGTCTGAGATCGACGCAGACGCGATCCGCGCCTTTCAGGTGGCGAGACTGAAGCAGGTGGGTTCGCGAACTGTGAACCTCGAAACCAAGGTGCTCCGCTTCGTGCTGAAAGCTGCAAAGACATGGGGCACTATCTCTGATGACTTCAAGGCGCTAAAGGAAGACCGCCGCGGGCCCGGGCGCGCGATCGATGAAGCCCAAGAGCGGATCCTGTTCGACACCGCGCGGTCACGGCCGGGATGGGATGCCGCCTTCTATGCCGCGCTGGTCGCGGCGAACACCACAATGCGTGGTTGCGAAATCAAAGGGCTGCGCCTTGCGGACGTCAACCTGATGGAGAGAGAGGTATCGGTTCGCAAATCGAAGACGGACACCGGATGCCGACGGATACCCCTGAACGATGGCGCCCTATGGGCCTTCGCTCGGCTGTTGGAGCGCGCGGCCGCCCTCGGCTCCTTCGCGCCCGATCATTTCCTTTTTCCGCAGTTCCTATACCGGAAAACGAAAGCTGACGGTCGCCCTGCGGCTGGATACGATCCGACACAGCACCAAAAAACATGGCGCTCTGCGTGGCGCGCGCTCGTGAAAGAATCCGGCCGCCGGGCGGGAAGGGAAGCGGCGCGCGCTGCACTGGACGCCGGCGCCGGGCTCCGCAACGCTATCGTTGCATGGAAGCGCGCAGCGTCGCCCTTCGCCGGTCATCGCTTCCATGATCTTCGCTGTTTGGCGATCACGAAGTTGGCGGAGTCGGAAGCGTCAGACCAAACGATCATGGCGATTGCCGGCCATCTTGACAGGTCCATGCTTGAGCATTACAGCCACATTCGAGCCGCGGCGAAGCGCAAAGCTGTTGAATCGATCCGATCCTATGTCCCGGAGGAAAGGCCTGTCCCAACTGTGGAGAGAGTGCAATGAGCCGCAGCGCGTACATCCGCGTGTACGTTTTCAGTTCGCCGTCTTTCAATTCTACGGAAAGCCCTGATTCTAATGGTCGGGGCGGGGCGATTTGAACGCCCGACCCCCTGCGCCCAAGGCAGGTGCGCTACCAGGCTGCGCTACGCCCCGACATTCCTCGATTTTAGACCACTTCCCGAACTTCTGCTCTAGCCCCTGCGAATCATTTCCGCCCGCAATGCCCGCACCAGCTCCGCAACCCCCGCCCTGCGGTCCCCGAACAAATCCACCCACTGATATTCTCCCTGAATGCGGCGCGGTACCCGGCACTCCGTCAGCCGCACCGGGACAATGAAGATGTCCTCCAGCGGCACGCGCCGTGCGCAGTCCAGCGCGTACCGGATCTCCGCCTGAAAGCCGCCGCGCTTGCCCGCCGAGTTTTCAGAGAAACACGCCACGAAAAAATCCGAGCTCTCGATGGCGCGCTCGATCGCTCTCGGCCAGTTCTGCCCCGGCAGCAGCTTACGGGTGTCCATCCACGGGCGGAACCCCGCAGCCGCCAGATCGTCAAACAGCCGCTCCGCCGCTACGCTGTCCTCCTTCACATACGCAATGAACACTCGTGGACCGGCGGCCGCCTCAAACCGCACGCCGTGCACCCGGTCGCGGTAGAACACACCCAAGCCTTCGATCTCCACCGCGCGACCATTTGCCAGATCGCGCGCCACCGCCTGCGCCAACTCGGCCACTTCCGCGCTGCTAATCATCGCTGCGTCCGGCCTCCTCCTCGAATTCCAGTCCGCCACCTGCGCCGGTCCGAAATGTTCCCAGACCCGGCAGTTCCGTTTGTTTGTTTTTGCGCGCGTTCGACAAAATCTGATGCACCGCACGATCCAGGCGGTCCGCGGCCTCTCCAGCGGTTACTCCCGAACGGCGGGCCAATCGTTTTACGATATCCGGCTTCTTCATTCCGCTTTCACGCTAGCAATCCGGCCCTGAAACTCCGTAAATCCGGGATCCAAAGTGTCCGCTCAACCAACTGAAAACAAATGCTGAGCCGTTTGCCGCTTGCGCCGGCGTTCGCGCCAAATGCTACATGAAACGATTTTAATTGGCGTTTAAGGGACGTTTCATGTGCCGTTGGATATCATTGTGCTGCAGACGATGACTTCGTCGCATTCAAGGAGAAACCGCAATGAAGAAACTAACGACGCTGATGCTCGGCATGTCCCTCGCTCTCGGAACCGTGGCTCTGGCCCAGGACACGATGAAGAAGGACACCGATACCACCACCAAGAAAACCAAGAAAAGCAAGAAGAGCAAGAAGGAAGAGACCACCGAGAAAAAGGGCGGCTCCCTCTAGTCTGCTGTTCCCAGCTGCTGGGGCCGCGTAGTACGACTACTGCGCGGCGTTCCAGCTTTTTTGTATCAACCCGGTAATCGGAAAGGATCTGGCAAATGAAGAAACTGACAACCCTCATGCTTGGTCTCTCGCTGGCACTCGGCAGTGTCACGATCGTTTCGGCTCAGGACACCAGCGCGACCACCAAGAAAAAAACCAAGAAGACGAAGAAGAGCAAGAAGAGCTCGGATACGACCAAGAAGAGCGGATCGAACTAGCCCGTTTCCCCTTTGCCGGCCCCGCGCAGCGTGCGCCTGTCTGCGCGGCGCCCAAAGGTGTCCATTCCCCCCTCAGCCCTTTCCCTTCCCTCCGAGCCTTAACTCCTTCCGATTCCTAGCCGATCCGGGAATTCCCGGCGACGCTTCCGCAGTCTGAATGTAACCTTCTCGCGTCCCACAACGCCCCTTGACAATGAGATCAATAGCAGCCTCGTCTTAATCCCATGAAGTCCTTCAAAGTCATTATTTTAACCGTAGCAGTGGCGTTGGCGGGCTGGGCTCAGACCCCCGCCAAAACACGCGCTTCGGGCACTGTAACTGCCGTCGATCCGCAGGCGCATCACATCACCATCAAGACCGAAAAGGGCGACGCCATGACCCTGACGGTCGGCGACCACACCTTTCTCCGTCATCAAGCGCCGGGTGAAACCAAAGCCACCGATATCAAACTGACCGACGTAGTTGTTGACGACAAACTCGTCGCCAGCGGAGTCGAGTCCGCCGACCACAAAACGATGGATGCCGGCACCATACTCGTGCTCACCTCCGCGGACATTGCCGCCATTCACAAGAAAGAGGATGAGGACTGGCAGAAGCGGGGCACCAGCGGCGTTGTATCCGCTGTCGATCCCGCCGCCAAGACGGTAACCATTAAAGTGGGCCAGCGCGAAGTCACCGTCCTCGCGTCGGACAAGACCACCGTTCGGCGCTATTCGCCCGATTCCTTCAAGGCCTCCGATGCCAAGCCGAGCACCTTCGCTGAAATCAAAGCCGGAGATCAGCTCCGCGTGCTGGGCAATCGCGAAGGCGATAAGGTGACCGCAGAGCAGATCCTGGCCGGCACGTTCCGCCAGATCGCCGCCACCGTGGATTCCTACGATCCGCAGACGCATGAGCTCAAGGTCAAAGATCTCTCGACCAAGAAGCCCCTCTCCATCAAAGTCGATAGCGATTCGCAGTTAAACAAGCTGCCGCCCGAACAGGCTGCGATGCTTGCCCGAGTGATGCAAGGCGGCCGCGGACGCGGCGGCGATGGACAGGGCGGCGCACCCGGAGCCGGTGGACCTCCGGCCGAGGGCGCCGGACGTGGCTTCGGCGGCCGGGGCCGCGGGGGCCGCGGCGATATGGCCCAGGTTCTCGATCATCTTCCCCCTATGCCCGTCACCGAACTCAAGAAAGGTGACGCGATCATGGTGTTGACTACCGAGGGTACCGATCCCTCAAAAGTGACCGCAATCCGGCTTCTGGCCGGTGTTGAACCGCTTCTCACTTCGCCCAATGCCGCACGTGACATCATGAGCGGCTGGAATCTGGGCGGTGGTGGAGGCGGGGAAGGAAATTAATCCGTTCGCAGTACCAGCGGATTCCATTGGTGAAAGGCTCTTAGTGCAAACGAATAACAGAGGAAGCATGCCTAACTTGCGAAGGATTTTTTTTCTGCTCTTCGCGGCCGCCCTGCTCGTCGGCAGCGCGCTGGCCCAGAGTAATACCGGTACGGTGAAGGGTGTCCTTACGGATGACTCGGGTGCGGTCATTCCGGCCGCCACAGTCACCCTGACGGGCGGCGGCGCTACCAAAACCGCCCAGACACAGGCTGACGGCTCGTATACCTTCAGCGGCGTCACTCCCGGCCAGTACACGGTGAATGTAACATTCCCGGGATTCGCCCCGGTGGCGAAACCGGTGACGGTGGCCAGCGGCGCTGCGACTCAGGTTCCCCTGCAACTCGCAGTCACCGTTGAGAAACAGGAAGTGACCGTAGCCGCGGAAGCGGGGCCCAGCGTCAGCGTGGAAGCGGACAACAACGCTACCGCTCTCGTCATCCGCGGTGAAGACCTTGCCGCGCTGCCCGACGATCCCGACGATCTCTCCGACGCTCTGCAGGCTCTCGCCGGTCCCGGCGCCGGCCCCAACGGCGGCCAGATTTATATCGATGGCTTCACCGGCGGCCAACTTCCTCCGAAGGAATCGATCCGCGAGATTCGCGTGAACCAGAATCCGTTTTCGGCGGAATTCGATCGCCTTGGCTTCGGCCGTATCGAGATTCTCACCAAGCCGGGCACCGATAAGATGCGTGGCCAGGTCGGCTTCAACGACACCGATGCCGCTCTCGATTCGCGCAACCCGCTGGCGTCCAACAAGCCGGATTTCTACAATCGCAACATCAACGCCAACCTCGGTGGTCCCATCAATCATCGCTCTTCTTACTTCCTCAGCTTTGAGCGGCGGGATGTCGAAGACAATGCCATTACTCACGCGCTGTTTGTCGACCCCACCACGCTCGCGACCACCCCGATCAACACGTCCCTGGTTACACCGAGCCTGAATAACACCATTTCCCCGCGCATCGATTACCAGCTCAGCACCAATAACACGCTCACCGCGCGCTTCGAAGAGCGCTGGAATTCCCGTGATAACCAGGGGCTCGGCGGCACTGCTCTGCCTCCGCCGTTTTCGCAGATTCCCTTCAACAGCAACGGCAATAACCAGAACATCATGGTGACGGAAACCGCCATTGTGAACCCTAAGATCGTTTACGAAACGCGCTTCCAGTACACTCGCAGCGACAGCAACACCTTCGGGAACCTGATTCCCTCGGTTGGTGTTGCCGGAGCGTTCACAACGGGCGGCAACGGACGCGGTACGGGTTTCAGCAAAAGCCAGCACTATGAGATGACCAACCTCGGCGTGATTCAGCACGGCACGCACGCCATTCACACGGGCATCCGGTCACGGCGTGAAAGCGACCAGAGCTTCAGCCAGGGCGGCTACGGCGGCAGTTTCAGTTTCCTCGGCGGTCTCGAGCCGGTTCTCAATGGGAACCAGATCGTCACCGACGCCAACGGCAACCCCGTGACCACTTCGCTCACCAGCATTCAGCAGTATCAGCGGTTTCTGACGCTGCAGAACGCCGGACTTTCCATGACCCAGGTCCAGGCGCTCGGCGGCGGACCGTCGCGGTTCTCCATCACGGCCGGCCAGCCATATATCAGTCTTTCGCGTTGGGATATCGGGCCCTTCATTCAGGACGATTGGCGCGTGAAGCCGAACTTCACCCTCAGCCTCGGCCTGCGCTACGAGTGGCAGACGCTCGTCGACGATCACCGCGATATAGCTCCCCGCATTGGTATCGCATGGGCGCCCGGCAACGCCAAGACGGGCCGCCAGAAGACAGTCATCCGCGGTGGCGTCGGCCTGTTTTATGACCGCATCGGTATGGGTCCGTTCGAAAGCGCCATCCTCAACAACGGCGTAAACCAGGTGAGTTACACGGTCTACAATCCGACGTTCTACCTGAACAACATTCCGCCGGTCAGCACGCTGCCCCAGGCGCTCAATACTATCAACGTTGTCGATCCACACCTGCGCGCCACGCGCAGCATTCAAAGCGCGATCGGCGTGGAGCGCCAGTTGCCCTACAACACCACGGTGGCGTTCACGTATACCCGGAATCAATCCCAGCACCTGTCTCAGGAAGTTCCCATCAACACTCCGCTGCCGGGCACTTTCAACCCGCTGCTCCCGCTGAGCCCGACCAACGGCGTCTTCCCGTACGGCTACAGCGCCGGCCGCATTTACGATTACGAGACCGGCGGCTACCTGCACCAGAATATCCTGATGTTCAATTTCAATACGCGTTTCAGCCGGCGCGTGTCGCTGTTTGGAAACTACTCGTATACCAATGCCAAAGACATTCCGGGCAGCCCGACGGATCCGTACAACTTCGCGCTGGATTACGGCCGCAGCAGTTTGGATCAGCACAACAACTTCCAGTTGACGGGCTCGATTATCGGCCCGAAAAACATTCGCATCGCTCCGTTCGTGACGATGCGCTCCGGTTCGCCCTACGACGTAACCCTCGGGTACGATCTCTTCGGCGACAACGGCAGCGCGCGCGCCGGCGCCGCACCTTCGGGAGCAGCCTGCGGCGGCGATGTCGTCTGCACTCAATTCGGCAAGTTCTCGACCTTGAATCTTTATCAGAATCCCAACGCGATTAATAACATGATCGCGCGCAACCTGCTCACCCAGCCCGGCCTCGTCTCGGTCAACGCTCGCATTTACCGTGTCTTCGGATTCGGTCCTTCGCGCAGCGGAAATCCTGGTGACATGGGCGGCGGTCGCGGCATGGGCGGCGGTGGATTCGGTGGACCCGGCGGTGGCGGACCCGGCGGCGGCGGTGGACCGCGCGGCGGCGGCGGCATGCGCATGGGCGGCGGTGGCGGCCGTGGCGGTGGTGGCGGCGGCGAAAGCACAGATCATCGCTACAACATCAACATCGGCGCCAGCATCAATAACGTGCTTAATCACTTCAATCCCGGCGGAGTGGTCGGTGTCATGACCAGCCCGTTCCTGGGCCAGCCGACGAGCGTCAACACCGGTTTCGGTGGCGGTCGCGCCGGAGGCGGCGGATTCGGCGGCGGTACGGCGAACAATCGCCGCATCGAAACCTACATTCGCTTCTCGTTCTAACATTGGCATCAACGGTAGGGCAGGCGGCAGCGTCTGTCCTACCGTTGAGCCTGCGGCTGATCTCCCTCCTTGTCTTCCCTCTGCTCTCCGTCGCGCAGCCTCAATTCGAAGTGGCTTCCATTAAAATGTCCAGCGGACCGGGTCCCATTCGCTTCAGCGGCGGTCCGGAAACCGAAACTCCCACCCGTGTTACCGGACGGCGTCAAACCCTCTTCAATCTGATTTGCCAAGCCTATGGCGTCCCTGGCTATCTCGTCGCCGGGCCCGAATGGCTCGCCACGCAAACTCCGGGGACGCCCCGGTTCGATTTCGACGCCAACGTTCCGCTGGAAGCGACGCGCGCTGAATTCGGACTCATGCTGCAGCGCTTTCTCGCCGAACGATTTGCGCTTCAAACACACCGCGAGCGGCGCGAAAGCACCGTCCTCCACCTGAAACTCGGAAAAGACGCGCCCAAACTGCACGCCAACACGGACCCGCCCGCCCCCGAAGGGACGCCCATCAAACTCGGGCCGCCCGGGCCCGACGGCTTCCCGACCGTGCCGCCCGGCCTCTCTAACCTGCTCCCGAAGCAGGACGCCAACGGAATGCAGTTGAAATTCGTGCGCGTCGATATGGCGAGACTGGCTCTGAACATCGCCAATCTGCAGTCTCAGCCGGCAGTTGACGATACCGGATTAAACGGCAACTACGATTTCATCCTTCGCTTCGCGTTCGGCGGTGCCAGCGACAACACCGAGCCGGACCTTCCGACGGCCATTCAGGAGCAGCTCAACCTAAAACTCGTCCCCGGCAAAGCGCCCGTCGAATTCCTCGTAGTCGATCGCGCCGCGAAGCTGCCCACCGGCAACTAACGCGAGCATTGACCCCCGCGCCTCGCGCGCCCTACAATCTCTAGTAGGATCAAGGTGATTCCCCGCTCAATCCCATGAACATCTCTGTGAAAGGCGAGTATGCCCTCCAGGCCATCTTCGATCTCGCTACCCAACCTCCCGGCGAACCCGTCAAAATTGCCGATATTGCGCGGCGCCAGAAGATTCCGCAGAAATTTCTCGAGCTGATTCTCGCCGGACTCAAACAGGCAGGCTTCGTGGAATCGCGCCGCGGCGCCGAAGGCGGCTACCTGCTCGCGCGCGAGCCCGATACTCTCACTGTCGGCGAAGTTCTGCGATTCGTCGAAGGCCCGCAGTCCAACAAATCCCGGCCGCGCCGCAAAGCCGACACTCCGTTCACCGACATGTGGAACCAGGTGGATTCCGCCATCGGCCATATCATTGACCGCACAACGTTCGCCGACCTTCTGCGCGCGTGGAGCGACAAGCAGAACAAATTCGTCCTGAACTGGGAGATCTGATTGAGAGTCTACGACGACAATTCCCTGAGCATTGGGCGCACTCCGCTTGTGCGTCTCAACCGCGTCACCGACGGGGCCAAAGCTAACGTCCTCGTCAAGGTCGAAGGCCGCAACCCCGCGTATTCCGTGAAGTGCCGCATCGGCGCGGCCATGGTGTGGGACGCCGAAAAGCGCGGAATTCTCAAGCCCGGCAAAGCGCTCATCGAGCCGACCAGCGGCAACACCGGCATCGCGCTGGCATTCGTCGCCGCCGCGCGCGGCTACCCGATCACGCTCACCATGCCGGAGACCATGTCCACTGAGCGACGGAAAGTGCTCAAGGCGCTCGGCGCCAACCTGATCCTCACCGAGGGCTCGGAGGGCATGGACGGCGCTATTTCCAAAGCCGAAGAGATCGTGGCGAGTGACCCCAACCGATTCGTCCTGCTTCAGCAGTTTAAGAATCCGGCCAATCCGGAGATTCATTTCCGAACTACCGGCCCGGAGGTTTGGGAAGATACGGATGGCGCAATCGATGTCTTCGTCTCCGGAATCGGCACAGGCGGAACCATCACCGGGGTGTCGCGTTATATCAAAAAGGAAAAGAAAAAGAAGATTGTCTCGGTGGGTCTGGAGCCCACCGGCAGCCCCGTCATTTCCCAGCATTTGGCAGGGCAGCCCATGCGCCCGGGTCCGCACAAGATACAAGGCGTCGGCGCCGGCTTCATTCCAGACACGCTGGACCTCTCGATGGTGGACCGCGTCGAACTCATCAGCAATGAGGAATCGCTGGAAATGGCGCGCCGGCTGGCCCGCGAAGAAGGTATCCTGGCTGGTATCTCCTCCGGCGCAGCGGTCGCTGGAGCGGTGCGTCTGGCCAAACTTCCGGAATTCGCGGGAAAGACCATCGTCACAGTCCTGCCCGATGCCGCCGAGCGCTATCTCAGCACAGTTTTGTTCGAAGGGTTGTTTGATGAGAGGTAAGTAGCGGGCGCATTTGGGTGATAGGGGTGAGTGCGCCCGCTGTCGTAACGGGGATTTAATTAGAGGACGAAGAAAAGAACTGCCGATGTTACAGCCGCGGCCGATAATTTCAGTTAGCTCTTTAGGGCTACTCTTCGTGGGTATCCTGGCCGCGCAGGACCCGCCTCCCCAACAGCCGGCGGCGCCGCCTGCGCCCGCGGTTCTCCAAAACGAAGGCAAGCCGATTTCCGTCCCGTACGCGTGTACCGCCGAAGACATCCGTTCCGCCGGCTTGAGTTGCTCGGAAGACCAGCCCTGCGCCATTTTTCTGGAAGTGACCGCGGCCACGGAGCATGCCGGACAGATCTTCGTTCTGGGAAACATCCATACGGAGGCTGTAACGCTGTACTCCGTCCTGCTCGCCAGCGCGGACGACGGAAAGACCTGGAGCGAAGCGTATGCCCGCATCCCCGCGGCCGGGCTGGATCGCATTCAGTTTCTGAACGCGCAAGACGGCTGGATCAGCGGCGAAGAGCTCTCCCCTCTTCCGCAGAATCCGTTCTTCCTCATTACAGGAGATGGAGGCAAAACCTGGCGCCAGCGCCCGCTCTTCGCCGAGGAATCCGATAACCGGTTCGGCTCGGTCCTGCAAGTCGCATCCGACGGCAAGACCAACCTCGCCGCTATCGTTGATCGAGGGCAGGGTAGCGACACGCGCTATGTGCTTTTTCTGTCGGATGACGCAGGCGCCACCTGGCAAATCAAACAGGAAAGCAGTAAGGCGATCCAACTCCCCCGGACGCTGTCGCCGGCGCCGCCTCCGTCACTAAAAGTAAGAGTCGAACCCGCAACGAAATCGTTCGTGGTGGAGCGCCAGGGAGGCGTCATAGCGCGGTTCGCGATCCAGCTATCGCCGTGTAAGCCGGAGTAGTCCGGAGACCGGCCGCTCCGCCCATCGTGGTATCGTCATTCTTCCGCACAATGCGCCGGCCGTTCCTCCTCATCGCGCTCGTCGTTGCCTCCTTTCTGATCTTTCGATCCCTCCCTGCCGGACTCGCCTCTGCCTACCTCGATCCGGTCGGACGAATCATCGCGCAGGACGAAGCGTTGTACGCATCCACGTCGATCCATATGGCGCAATCGGGCGACTGGCTCACGCCGATGTTCCTGAACCGGCCGGCGCTATATAAGCCGCCGCTGCTTCCCTGGCTCGCCGCCGCTTCCGTAAAACTGTTCGGCATTTCGCGCACGCCGCTACGCCTGCCCGCCGCGATCCTTTGCGGACTTGCCGCGGGGCTCATCTTCCTCTGGATCGCTGAACTTGCTTCGTGGCAATGCGCCCTGTGCGGAGTTGCCCTTCTGGCGGCCAGCCGACTCTTCACCATCGCCGGAGCCGCGTGCCTCACCGATGGGCTTCTCGTCGCTTTTTTCATTGCCGCGATGTACGCGTTATTCTCCGACCCCTGGCTTGAATCGCGCGCCGCCTTCTGGACGTTCGCCGGCGCAGTTGCCGCATCCGTGCTCACCAAGAGCATCGCCGGGATTTTGCCGTTGATCGTGCTCGTCCTCTATTCTGTGACAGCTCCGTCGAAGTACAAGCCCGCGCTCTCGCGCGTCGCGCTTGTCGCCCTCGCCGCCGCGGCTCTGGTAGCGCCGTGGTACGCCTGGCAGTTCGCGACGCACCCTCGCTGGTTTTGGACCGACCACTTTCTGGTCGAAATCTTCGGATATGGAACCGGCGCTCCGCCGCAGACCTCAAATGAAAACCGCTTCGCGTTCTACCTGTTGCGGCTGCCGCTCACAGATCCGGTGCTCGTCGCGCTCGCGCTCGCCGGCGTCCCGGCATTCTTCGCCGCGCTTCGCAAGCGCACTCCGGAGGCATCGCTGCTCGCCTGTTGGATCATCGTGGTGCTCGCTTCCGTCTTCGGCTGGTCCTATCGCAACCTCACGTATTTGCTGCCTCTATTTCCTGCGCTCGCGATCGTCGCCATGGCTTATGGCCCGTTCGCGAAGATGACGCCCGCGTGGTGGATGTTCCCGCTTACCGCCGCCGCCATTGGGCTCAAGTTCATCGCGCCGCTGAGCCCGTGGGGGATTCCGACCGCACCCTCACACGTGCCCGCGGCGCCCTCTCTCACCGCCTACTGTGAACTGCATCGCGGCAACGGCCTTCTCATCGTCGATCCCGACGACGAGCTGTTTGCCGCGGATCTGCCACTGCCGCGCATCCGCTACGTTTGGCGAGGCGAACCGCCGCAACCCGGCCGCTACGCACTCGATTTCGCGGATATGGGCATCACTCTGAGCGTCGCGCAGTTCGACGACCTTCCCAAACTGCGGCCGGCATTCCGCCGCAAATTGCGCGAGTGGGGAGTCGACGCGGACCCGATCGGCACTGTCATCTACTATTCCGATCCGGCGCAGATCGCCAGCCTCGTGGCTGCTCACCCGGACAGCGACTTCCTGCTTCCGCACGATGCCGCGCCCGCTTCCACGCACGTGCTCGTCAATGCGCCGGACGGACAGGTGCTGATGCTGTCGCGCGATCCCAAGCCTGCGCCTGCGCCCGCCTGGACATGCAATCCGTAAGCGCCTATTTCCGCACGGGAACGCGGTGAAACGGCCCGAGTAGTCCGAACACGCCAACCGAGTTTGTCGTGCCTACAAATACCTTGCCGTTGGCAATCGCAGGCACAATGAACTTGTTGCCAACGCCGAAATGGTCGCGGCCGCCCGGCGCCTGATCGCTGTTGTACAACTCCGTCGCCACGTTCGATGCCAGGTATGCATGCAGCACCGCCGTGCCTGAGTTCTCCACGGCCCAAACGATGCCGTCCTTGGCGCCGTTCGCCGAAATCGCCGGAGTCGCGCCCGGGTAGGGAAACGTTGTTGCCGATCTTGCCGCCGCCGAAAAGGCTCCGCCGCGAAACGCGAACGCCCGCAGTGAATCGCCCACGCCGCCGTAATACATCTGCCCGTTGAACCATGCCGGGCTCGACCATGCGCCGGAGGGAAGCGCATTCGGCAACAACTGATAGATGGCATCCATGCCCGGATTGAACTTGCCCATGTTCGCCTGATCCAGAACGTAGATGTTCCGATCTTTTCCGGCGCCTATGGTCAGCGAGACCATCTGCCCGCTGCCGTTGTCCAGCGGAGGAGTCAGCATCAATCCTCCCGATCCAAGATCGACATCGCCATTCGATTCGGAAACTGTATTCACCATGGTGAAGTAATCCGCTACGGCAAGCGAGCCCGAGTCCGCCGTAGACACTTTCACAAACGCATTGCCGAAGTCGCCTTTCGAAGGAAAGCCGGACGCCGTAAGAGCCACGTCGAACGTGCCATTCCCCGTCAGGAGATACACGTTGCCGTTGGCATCAGCCGCCGGACCCGCACCCGACGCCCAAATGCCGCCATCGTTGCCGTTCGGCGCCAGGTTCAGGACGCCGCGCTGCGCCAGTGTTTTCTCGTCGTAGCTCAACACCCAGCCTGCGTACGCGCCGCCATCGCAGTGCGATCCCCACGTCGTGTACACTACTCCGTTCGCGATCAGCAGACCGGGCCGTGCGGTATGCACGGAGGAATCGAACGTGTTCTCCGCGCCCTTACCCGGATACGCCGCTGCGATCTCCACCGGGCCGCCGAACTGCTCGGAGAGCGTCGCCAGATCCAGCGCATGAAGGCGATGATGATACTTCCGCGATCCGTCCCTGGACTGCGCGATCGCATAGATAGTGCCTGCGGGGCCCACGGAGCGGTCGATCGCGGGAGTGGCTGTGATCCCGATCTCCGGGGTCACCTGCTCGCATCCGTGATCGTCGCTCGGAACTTCACCCGGCGGCAGCAGCGACACCTGTCGCAGCTTCGCAAAAGTATCCGCGTCGAAGGCGTACAAACTGCCGTGCTCCGTGGCGACATACAGGATATTGTGAATGCCGTCGCCCGGAATGTTTACCGCGGAGACGTAAAGCGGCTGAGCATCCACCTTCCCATCGACCGCCAGCACCGCTACTAAACCGAAGCGTGTCTCCTTCACATTTCCCGGATTCAGGATCCGTTCGTTCAGGTTGGCGCCGGTCCGCGCGTTATCGTTGTGCCACGTGAGAATGTCCGCCTGCCCCCACGCCGCCAGAACGCAAGCCACCCCAAGCACCGCGACCCTCATGCCCCATACGTAACATGGATGCCCTCGCGGATAGCGCGAGGATTCGCACAAGACGGGGCAGCACTGAGCGATTGTTACGCGCTATTAGGCAGCCCGCTCCTGATCCTTGTACTGCAACTGGTAGAGCTTCCAATAAATGCCGCGCTCCGCCAGCAATTCCTGATGCGTTCCGCTCTCCCGCAACTGGCCTTTGTGCATCGCCAGAATGCGATCCGCCCGCTGAATCGTGCTCAGCCGGTGCGCGATCACAATGCTTGTGCGTCCGGTGACCATTCTCCCGAGCGCCTCGCGCACGCGCATTTCGGTGTCGGTATCGACGCTCGAAGTGGCTTCGTCCAAAATCAGGTATCGCGGATTATGCGCCAGCGCTCGCGCAAAGCTGATCAATTGTTTCTGCCCCGTGCTCAACCCGCCGCCGCGTTCGCGAATGGGGTGCGCGAAGCCTTGGGGTAGCGCGCGCACGAAATCCAGCAGATTCACCTGTTCGGCCGCGGCTTCTACTTCCTGCTGCGCAATTCCTTCAGTGCCCAGCCGTATGTTCTCTTCCACCGTTCCCGTGAACAGGTACGGGTCCTGCAAGACCACGCCGAACTGCCGCCGCAACTCGAGCGGATCCAGTTCCCGCACGTCCACTCCGCCCACGCGAATGGCCCCGCGCTGCACATCGTAGAAGCGCAGCAGAAGGCTGATCAGCGTCGTCTTCCCCGCGCCCGTGTGCCCCACCACCGCGATGGTCTCGCCGGGCTCTATGCGGAAGCTCACGTCGCGGAGCACCCAATCTTCGTCCTTGTATGCAAACCAGACGCGATCGAACTCGATCGCTTGAATCGCCGTTCCGGCGGCGCGCGGCGACACGGGGGCTACCAGGCGCGGGCGCTCGTCCAGCAGTTTGAAAATGCGCTCGCTGGACGCCATAGCTCCCTGCAGAATGTTGTACTTCTCGCTGAGGTCCTGAATCGGGCGGAAAAACCGCAAGCCGTACTGCAGGAACGCGGCTACCACGCCGAGCGTCAGGGCCCCGCTTTGCACCCGAAAGCCGCCGTATGTCAGAATTCCGGCGAGCGCCAGCATGCTGATGAACTCCACCACCGGATAGAACCAGCCATACGCCGTGATGGCGTCTTTGTATGCCTCCATGTGCTCGCGATTGACGCCTTCGAATTCCACCGCACTCCGCGCCTCGCGATTGAAGAGTTGCAGCACGACAATTCCGGTGATGTGCTCCTGCAGGTAAGAGTTGATCTTCGCGATGGCAACGCGAATTCGCCGGTAGCTCTCTGTTACACTCCGCCGAAAAATCACCGTCGTCAAAATGACGAATGGCATCGCGGCCATCATGATGCCCGTCAATAGCAGGCTGAGGCGCGACATAATCGCGACAATGAAGCCGAGCACCAGTACGTCGCCGAGTATGGTCACCAGTCCGGACGCGAACAAGTCATTCAGTACATCCACGTCTGTGGTGACGCGTGTAACCAGCCGGCCGACGGGGTTGCGGTCGTAAAACGCCAGGTCAAGATCCTGCAAATGAGACATCAACTGCTTTCGTAAATCGAACATCGCAAGCTGCCCGGTATATTGCATCAGGTAGGTTTGCGCGAACTCCGTGACAAACGTGCCCGCCAGTACGCCGAGATACAGTAGGCCGATCCGCGAGAGGCCCGCCCACGCGTCCGCCGGAAGCCAAGCATCCAGAAACGTAGCCGCTCCATTCGGACGTATGTACTTATCGATGGCGATCTTGGTCAGCAGCGGACCCATCGTTTGCAGCACGCTCTGCACCAGCAAAAAAACCAGCGAAAGCCCCACCAGGGCGCGGTACGGCCGCATGTATCCCAGCAGTCGCCGCATCAGCCGCGAATCGTATGCTTTTCCTAGTACTTCTTCTTCCACTAATGTCCAGTCTATCGCCCCGCGTTAGCGCGTATCAGCCCGACGGCTAACCCCAAGACCTTGCTATGATATCCAGTAGCTTTTTTTATGACCCCCGTAGTGGAAGCCCCTCGGAAGCCCCAGTTGCCATGGACTCAGGTAGCTTGGTTCGGTGCCCTCGTTGTCGCCTGTTATGCGCCTATTATCTTCAATTTGGCGCGCCAGTGGAGTACCGACGACGATATGGGGCACGGATTCTTTGTCCCGATCATCTCCGGCTTCATCGTGTGGCAGCGGCGCGCGGAATTAGCGGCTATTAAGCCGCGGCCGAATATGTGGGGACTTCCCGTTGTGATCTGGGGCGCAGTGCAACTGTTTTTGGGGACACTGGGCGTCGAACTCTTTACCACCCGCATTGCATTGATCGTGACTCTCGCGGGCACGGTACTCCTCCTGGGCGGCTCTCATATGTTCCGGAAAGTGGCGTTTCCGATTTTCCTGCTGCTCTTCATGGTTCCTATCCCGTCCGTCATCTACAACTCGATCACCTTCCCTCTCCAGATTCTCGCCACCAAACTTGCGGACAACGCGTTGGACCTGCTGGGTGTTCCAGTGCTCCGCGACGGAAACATTCTGACCTTACCGAACCAAACCCTCTCCGTAGTGGAGGCTTGCAGCGGCATTCGCTCCCTGCTCTCTCTCACCTTCCTGTCGCTCGTTTACGGCTATTTCTTCGAAAGGAAGCGCTGGATTCGCGTCGTGTTATTTCTGGCCACCATTCCCATCGCGATTATCGCCAACGGCAGCCGCGTGACCATTACCGGAATCCTCACCCAAGTCAAGCCGGAACTCGCCGAGGGCTTCTTCCACGAATCTACGGGATGGGTGATCTTCATGATCGCGCTCGCCATTCTGATCCTGTTCCATCAGGCAGTCGTCCGCACCGTTAATTTCCGCAATCGCAGGACCGCCGCATGAGCTTTCTCCAAAACAAGTATGCTCGCATTCTGACTTTCATTCTGCTGCTTCAGGGCGTGTGCTATTACGCCGTCGCCCGGCGCAGCGAACACATACCCGTGGTGAGCCCGCTGGCTGCATTTCCAACCACGATCGGCCCCTGGTATACGTATCGGGAATACCCTATGGAGAAGGAAGTCGAGGACGTGCTCAAAGCCGACGACACCATGAACCGCGTTTACAAGGATTCAGGCAGCGGCCAGGAAGTGAGCCTGTTTATGGCGTTCTTCCGGACCCAGCGGAATGGCCAATCGCCCCACTCCCCCAAGAACTGCCTGCCGGGCGCCGGTTGGGACAAAGTCACCGATGATCGGCAAACCATCGCAGTGCCCGATTGGCCCGAGCCCATCAACATCAACCGGTTCGTCGTTGAACGCGGCAGCGAGAAGAGCGTGACCCTGTACTGGTACCACAGTCACAATCGCGTGATAGCCAGCGAATTCTCCGCGAAGTGGTGGCTGGTTGCCGACGCGATTCGCTACCATCGCAGCGACACCGCCCTGGTGCGAGTTGTAGTTCCCGTGGCGGGAGAAGCCGTCGATCACGCCACGGACGTGGGGGTGGGCTTTATCAAAACCGTTTTTCCGTCTATCGTTCACCAGTTCCCGCGGTGACAGTCGTCTGCCGGCATTTGTGCATTTCATTACAATTGCGTTATTTGTAACTATTAGAACTAGCGGATCGGAAATTTCTGAGCCGGTCGCTGTGCGATTCGTTACCCTATCTTTAGTACTTCAGTAACGGCCATGCCTCATCCCGTCAGGATCTTGTTCATCGGAGAAACCGGTATCGAAGCGATTGCCGCGGAGTTGCGCCGCGGCGGCTGGCAGCCCACATTTGAGCGCGTCCTCTCGCCCGTACACCTGAACGTCGTGCTGGCCGAGCCATGGGATATCGCCATCAGCGACTTCGTGGTGGGAGATTTCGGAGCTCTCGAAGCCCTGCGCATCATTCAGGAGATGGGTCTGGATCTTCCACTCATCGTCGTCTCCTCCCGCTCGGGCGGCCAGGAAGTGCTGGAAGCTCTAAAGGCCGGGGCTGCCGATCATCTCAGCCGCCGCAACCTCATGCGCCTCAACGCAGCCGTGGAACGCGAGATCCGCGCCGTGAAGGCGCGCCGCGAACGAGTTCTCCTGGAAGAACAGTTCCGGCAGGCGCAGAAAATGGAAGCGGTCGGCCGGTTGGCCGGCGGCGTCGCTCACGACTTCAACAATCTACTTACGGTCATCACCGGCTATAGCGACCTCCTGCTTGCCGGCCGCGACCTGAAAGACAATCAGCGCACCGCGCTCGAAGAAGTTCGGCGCTCCGCCGAACGCGGCGGGCAACTCACCGGCCAACTGCTGGCGTTTAGCCGCCGCCAGCCCATGCAGTCGAAGACCGTCAGCATCAACGCGCTCATCCTGCAAACCGAGAAAATGCTCCGCCGCCTCATCGGCGAAGATATCGAGCTGGTCACCATTCCCGCGTCGGCCGAAGACGCCGTGGAAGCGGACCCCGGCCGCCTCGAACAGGTCATCATGAACCTGGTGGTCAATGCCCGCGATGCTATGCCGAGCGGTGGCAAGCTGACCATCGAAACTGTGGCAGTCACGCTGGACGCCAGCTTCTCAGCCAAGCAGCTTGGTGTTCCGCCGGGCCGTTACATCACCATCTCGGTGGTCGACACCGGCACCGGAATGAGCGAAGAAACGCTCAGCCACATCTTCGAGCCGTTCTTTACCACCAAGGGCGCTACGCGGGGCACGGGGCTCGGACTCGCGACAGCGTACGGCATCGTCGTGCAGAGCGGTGGCGCAATCAAGATCATGAGCGAGCTCGGCAAAGGGACCACCGCGCGCATCTACCTGCCGCTGAGCGGCAAAGTAGCGCCCGTTGCCGCCGCGTCACAGCAGTCCTCCGAGAGGCTCTCAGGAGCCGAAACCGTGCTCCTGGTGGAAGACGAAGCCCGCGTCCGGAAGCTGATGGTCGGCGTCCTCACCGGGCGTGGTTACAAAGTGCTGGAAGCCACTCGCGGCGAAGAAGCGCTTCGCGTCTGCCGGGAATACCAGGGCCAGATCGACCTCGCTGTGGTCGATGTCGTCATGCCCGAAATGAGCGGCCCCGATCTGGTTCAAAAGATCGAGTCCCGTCTGAAGGCCAAGCGCGTGCTCTTCATCTCCGGTTATACCGAAGAAGCGATTGTGCACCACGGAGTCGAAAGCACGGGAGCATCGTTCCTGCAAAAGCCCTTCATGCCCGACGACCTGGCCCGCAAAGTCCGCGAGATCCTCGACGCGCCCGCCACGGCAAAGCCGTAGCTTGCGAAGCCGCGCTCATCGCGGATGCTCGAAGTCGCTCGCGTGTGGCACGAGTTCCTGATACACGGCGCTCGGCAGGTCGGTCCGCCAGTATCCGTGCCACTGTGCCCACCCTGTCACACCGAGGAAGATCGCAGCGATTCCCGCAGCCACTGCCCAACTCGGAATTCGACGCCGCGCCGGACCGCTCAGCTCCAGCGCGCCCGCGGCCGGGCACACCGCCACGCAACTCAGACACGCCGTACACTCCGCGCTCGCGATCGTAATCAGCTTGTCGACGGGTAACGAAGACGGGCACGCCGTCGCGCACTTTCCACAATCGATGCAACTCACCGGCGACCGCCGGATGCGCACGGGACTCGCCATCGAAATCAGGCCCATCAGCGCGCCATAAGGGCACAGGTACCGGCACCATAGGTTTTGCACAAACACGCTGCCGATCACGAAGATCGCGATCACAATTCCGCCCGCGAGCCCAAGGTAACGGAAGAAATTCAGCATTTTGATGTCGTCGACGATGCCGTATGGCGACCCGAGAAATGCCACGATTCCCGCGACGCTCATGCTTGCCACCGCATAGAGGAACAACCCCATCAGAAGGTACTTCAAGCCGCGAAGCGCGATGTCCAGGGCGCGCGGAAGGCGCCAGTTGCGCCGGAACGTTCCACGCCCGAGCCGCCAGAGGTATTCGCTCACCGCGCCGACGGGGCACAGCCAGCTACAGAAGCTCTTTCGGAAGGTCCAGCTCATCGCGACGAATGCGATCAGCAGAAACATGCCTGCGGGATGAAGGGAAGGAATGCGCCCGCTGGACGCCCACACCCGCAAATTCATAAGGGAGGCAATGGGCAGCCACCCCTCAACGCCCGCCGGACGCTCTGCAAACGTGGTTCGTCCGCCGCTCTCGTAATACCGCACGAACATCCAGAACTGAATCCCGATCCAGATGTTCAGCAGCAGGAAGGCAGCCTGAAACGCATGCCGCAGAGCCTGAGAGCGATCTTTTTCCACGCGCCGAACCAGCTTCGGGCGAGCCATACCGTGTTACCTCATCCGCATGGTAACGTCCGGCAGGCTCCGACCCGGTGACGCCAGTCACAGGCGCACTCGAAGAGATTTACCGGTGGCTCGCTTTATCGAAAACGTACCCTCCGGCAGCCCCAGCCAGCGCGCCGATCCCCGCGCCCTTGCCGCCGCCCGCGAGACCGCCGATTACCGCTCCGCCGATGGCTCCGCCAGCCATGTATTTCACCAGCCGGTGATGCCGGTGATGATGCCGGTCATAGTAATAGACTACGCGCGGCCGTTCTTCCCGAACGATCGTGGTGGGAGGAGGCGCCACTGCCGCCACCGCGGGAGCAGCCATCGGAGCAGGCTGCGCGACCATCGGCCCATCGCCGAAAGGTGAGCTGGCATAGACCACAGGTGCCCCGGCATTCGAATAATACGGCTGCGATGCAGCGGGCGCGCCCTGATCATAGGGCTGCTGTTGAGGCTGCGACGCCGTAGCAGGGTACTCGCCATATTCATTCGCCACAGGCTGCGAAGCATCGTACAGAGGCGCCGCCTTCGGCGTGCGGTCACGAGTCCAGCCGACGATGCCGGCAACGGCGAGCACGCCCACGCCTGCGATTGTTAAGGTCCGTCTCATGCTCGAGTTCAAGTACATCGTTGATTCCTCTCCGTTCCAGTTGCAGTTGCCGTACCACATACGGCGACTGTTCCGAAGGTCACGTTGAAATCGGGAAAAAACGCGCGGACTAGTCGAAACGTTCAAAACGGTCATTTCCGCCGGCTCTCGCCAATAACGTTACGAATAATCCTAAGTGGCTGATTTAAAGTGAGTTATTTGTCCGCAAAACGGCTGACTCCTATCGTTTTGCGCACTTCTGTGGGATACTTGATTATAGAACAGGTTTACAAGCGCAAGAATGTCCCATCTGGACGACGCAGTAGCCCGATACAACAAGTCACTGGAAACCGGACCGTACCGCGACCTCGCATGGGCGGAGGCCCTGCATGAACGCATGGAGGCGGGAAAACTCGCGTCCGGCGGCCGCCTCATCTGTCCGTTCCTGCGCCCCAACTTCATTTCGCGCCGGCAATACGACTCTTTGGTGAAGACCGGCGAATCGCTGATCTGCGCTATCGATCGCATGGAGCAGATGGTTCTTTCGAGTCCGCAGCTTCTGAATCGTCTGGAACTGCTGCCCGCGGAAAAGATGCTTGCGGGGATCGATCCCGGATATCAGGCTCTGGAAGTGGCCGCCCGGCTGGATTCGCATCTTGCCAACGGTCATCTGCACTTCGTTCAATACAACGCCGATTCACCCACCGGCGCCGGGTATGCGGATGCGCTCAGCGACATGTTTTACGATATTCCGCCCATGAAGGAATTTCGTAAGAAGTATTCGCTGGCGAAGATCGGCAGCCGTAAGCATTTGCTCAACGCCCTGCTGAAATCGTACAAGCAATTCGGTGGCACAAAAAAGCCGAACATCGCGATCGTCGAATTCCGGCCGGCGTACCACTCCGGGCAGAGCGAGTACGAACTGTTCCGCGAATTTTTCCGCGAAGAAGGCTACGCCGTCGAGATCGTTTCGCCGGAACAGCTTGAATACCGCAATCGGGCGCTGCGCAAGGGCAACTTCGAAATCGATATCGTTTACCGCCGCCTGGGGGTTCAGGAATTCCTGCTGCGGTTTGACCTCGCGCATCCGCTGGTACAGGCATATCGCGACCGCGCCGTCTGCGTGGTGAACAGCTTCCGTTCGGAGCTGGCGCACAAGAAGGCGATGTTCGGCCTGCTCACCGATGAGTCGCTCACCGCGAAATTTCCGGCCGTCGAGCGTAAAGCCATTCGCGAGCACGTGCCGTGGACGCGTCTTGTGGCAGCGAGCAAAACCACATACCAGGACCGCACCATCGATCTTCCCGAGTTCATCGTCGAAAATCGCGAGCGCCTCGCCCTGAAGCCGAATGACGACTACAGCGATCAGCACACCTATCTCGGATGGGAGATGGATGCCGCCGGTTGGGATCGCGCCCTCAAGCAGGCCATGCGCGCGCCGTATGTCGTTCAGGAACGTGTTGAGCCGGTACGCTGCGTCTTCCCCATGGCGCAGTTCGGGCAGCTCGAGTTCCGTGAAATGCAGGTGGATGTTCACCCGCACGCGTATCTCGGAAAAGTGCAAGGCTGCTCCAGCTGGGTTTCGAGCGGCAAGAGCGGCTTCTCGACGGCCGCCGGCATAGTCCCCACCTACATCTTGGAAGTTAAGTAACGACTGGAGCCGGGTCGATCGTCACGGTAGCCCGCAGATTTGCCACCCCCGCGGTGTAGCGCGAATCGCTCACGGCGAACGAAACCGCGTCTTCCAGCCAGTCGTGCCACACGCCATCGGGATCGTGTGACGCCACGGTGAGCGTATACTCTTCCGGGCAAAGCTCGCAGCGAAACGCGAAGCTGATCGTTAGTGTGTCCCCCGCCGCCCGCGGCCCGAGCTTCAGCCGCTCCAGCTCCGTATTCGTGCCGTACACGTTGAGCCCTATGCGCGTGCGAATCATCATCCCGATCACCGGGTCGGCAACCGCATCGCGAAAGCGAACGGTCACGCGCACCTGCGCCAGCTCGCCGCTGCGCCACACCATCGTCGGATGCCCGTTTTCGCCGATGGTTTCTACGCGCAGCACTTCCGCGCGTCCGTCGCCGCGCCGCACGCGTGCCGAAAGGGGCGAAGTGCCGCCCTCTCCCCACGCGCGAATCTTCTCCGCGGTGAACTTGCGATAGGCCGCGAGCATCTCTTCCGGATCGCCGCGTCCCGCGAGTTTTCCGTCGCGCAGCCACCAGATTTCATCGCACAACCGGCGAAGCAGCTCTTCCTCGTGCGAAACCACCAGAACGGTGGCGCCCGCGCGCCGGAACCGGTCCAGCGCAATGGCCGCGCGTTCGCGGGTTGCCGCATCCTGCCGCGCGAACGTGTGCTCGATCAGCAAGGCATCGCCGCTCGCGGGCACGTCCAGCGGATCCATTGGCCCGAGCAATCGTGCGTCGCCCGGGCGCTCCACCTCCCCTGACGCGGGCTTCTCAAGCCCCGCCGCCAACCGCAGCAAGCGGCCCTTGCCGCTTCCGTTCCCCCCGAGAATTCCGATCACCGCGCCGGATGGGGCCGTGGCATCGAACTCCTGCAACGGCGCACTCGTCACGCGGCGGAACACTATTGCCATAAGCAGTTAGAATAGCAATGCACCCATGGAAGATGCCAAAGTGCTGGAACGCATGCGCGACGATTGGAACAGCCGCGCAGGCGAAGATGCCAATTACTACGTTGCCTTCGGCCGCCGGGATCAGGACGAAGAAGAGTTCTTCGCGACCGGCGCCGATATGGCGCACGCGCTCTCCCGGGAGCTGAAGCGCTTCCCCGGCCGCGATGCCGCCCTCGAAATCGGCTGCGGACCCGGACGCCTGATGCGCCCCATGAGCCGGCATTTCCGCGAGATCTACGGCGTCGACGTCTCCGACGAAATGATCAAGCTCGCGCGCCGGCGGCTCGCCGGAACGCCGAATGCCCACCCGCTGCACGCTTCCGGCAGCGACCTGAAAGCATTCGCGGACGAGACCTTCGACTTCGTTTATTCCTACGCCGTCTTTCAACACATCCCCAGCCGCGAGGTGGTCTTCAACTATCTCCGCGAGGGCCGCCGCGTGCTGAAGACCGGCGGCATCCTGCGGTGCCAGATCAATGGTCTGCCGGCCACCGCGCGCCAGTACGATACCTGGAGCGGCGTCCGCATCACGGCCGCGGAGATCTCCGCGTTTGCCCTCGACCACGATTTTCAACTCCTCGCGTTGGAGCAGCCGCTCACGCAGTACATGTGGATCACGTGCCGCAAACGTCCCGCCGGCTGGCGTGCGGCGCTGCGCCCTGCCAACGCAAGCATACGGAGTATCGGCAACGCGCTCACCGGAGAGGCCGCGGTGCCGGATCGCGGTGTCATGTCTGCCATTTCCCTCTGGGTGGAGAATCTCCCGCGCGAAGCGGATATCAACGGACTCGAAGTCCGTGCGGAAGGCGCGCTCTGCCGGGTTGCCTACATCGGCGAGCCGGAGGCGGACAGCGTCACGCAAGTCAACGTGGAACTGCCACAGGGCGTCCGCACTTGTCTTGTGCCCGTCTCCATCGCCTGGGCCGGCGCGGCGCTGGCGGAAGACGGCTGGGTTCGCGTGATTCCCGCTCCGCCCAACGTGCCGCGGATTACCGCCGTCAGCGACGGAGTCAATCTGCTCTCGGGAACGAAGATTGTCACCGGCTCCGTGAAGGTGACCATGGTGAACGTGGAGCATCCGGAACAGCTCGCCGCGAAGGTAGACGATGCGCCGGCCTGCGATGTCGAGTGGTTTTGTGCGGACCCCGGCATCATGCGCTACGAATTCAATTTCCACATTCCGCAGACCATCTCTCCCGGCGCGCACAACGTGTGGCTGACGATGGGCCGCCGGACGTTCGCGCCAATCGGTATTGAGGTCGCCTGATTGCGCTGGCTGCCGCTCGCCATCGCGCTCGCCGCCGCGCAACAGCCTGCCACTCACGTTCTGCAACTCGCGCCGGGTGTTGTTGAGGTGCACTCCGAAGTCCTGATCGCGCCGGGGACGGAAGTGCGCGGCGCTGCTACCGGCACCGTCATCCGCTTCGCCGCCGACTTCAAAGGCCGCGCCGCTTTCGTCGTTGCCGGTTCCGGCGTGCTGCTGCACGATTTCACCATCGACGGCAACCGCGATGCTCTGGAGCGTCGCACCGGCCTTCCGCCGTCGAACCTGCCGTTCGCCGAATTTACGACCGGCAGCGGAATTCTCGCGCAAGGCGCGACGGATCTCCGCATCGAGCGCATCGCCTTCCGGAACATCGCCGGCTTCGCGGTGCTCGTGTCGAAGTCGCGGAGGGTGCTCATCGATCGCGTGCGCGTGACCAATAGCGGATCTCGCAACGAAGCAGGCCGCAACAATACGACCGGTGGAATTCTACTGGAAGAAGGTACTGCTGACTTTCAAGTGACGCGCTGCGAGCTCACCCACATTCGAGGCAACGGAATCTGGACGCATTCGCTTTTCACGTCGTCTCGCAACTCGCGCGGCCTCGTCGCGCTCAACCGCTTCGATGCGCTGGCCCGCGACGCAATTCAAGCGGGCCACGCCACCGAATTCCGCATTGAAGATAATTTCGGAGTCCACATCGGGTACCCGGCGGAAGAAATCGATATCGAAAGCCAGGCAACCCCCGTCGGCATAGACACCGCGGGCGACGTCGACCGCTCCTCCTATGCTCGCAACACCTTCCGCGACGTCGCCGGCAAATGCATCGACCTCGACGGCTTTCACGACGGCGATGTTACCGCCAATCGCTGCACCGCTATCGCCAGCATCGGCATTCTGTTCAACGACAGCAACCCCAACACACGGTCGAAGAATATTCGCATGACGGGCAACGTGCTCGATGGCGTGGGGCTGACGGGGATTTACACGTTCGGAACGGGCCACATCATCGCCAACAACCGGCTGCTGAACGTGAACTACACGCACTCCGAAGTGGAAGGGCTGGATGCGGGAATCTATCTCGGAAAAGGTTTCCTGTGGCTCGAGCCCGCACACGGCAACGTCATCCGCGGCAACGAAATCACCGGCTACAAAATGAACGCCCGGTGCGTGGTGAGCGCACCGGGCGTCGATCGCAACTCAAACCGGATATCCGCTAACGATTGCCGGTAATGCCGCGCGCCTACTTCATTCCGGCCCTGAGCACCTCGATCGCTTTCTCAATCTGCCGGTCATGGCCGGTCAGAAAGTCGCTCGGCGCGTTGTCCACATAAACGTCCGGCGGCACGCCATAGTTCTCCATGTTTGTGCCGTCTTCGGTGTACACGCCGGCGCCCGGAGTGCGCAGCGCCGATCCATCCAGCAGCGTAAACGACCCCGTGCCGATCACCTGCGCCGACGTGGGCACGCCGACAATCTTGCCGAGCCCAAGCCGCCGGAAACCGTCGGGGAACATCTCGGCATCGCTGGCGCTGCGTTCGTTCTGCAGCACCACCATCGGACCGAAGAATGCCTGACCCGGCCGCTTCACATCCAGCGAATCGCGGCCGCGCGTCGATTGATAGGGCTTCCGCTGATTCAAAATTTCCAGCAGTTCCTGATCGATTCCGCCGCCGCCGTTGAACCGCTCGTCGATGATCAGCGCCTTCTTGTCCTGGTTCTCCAACAGGTCCACCTGGAATTTCGCCAGCGACGGCGCATCCATCGCCTTGATGTGCAGGTAACCGATTTCGCCGTTGCTCAGCTTGGCGACCATTCGCTTGCGGTCCACCACCCAGCGTTCGTATTGCAGATTGCTGAACGCCTGCGCAGTGAGCGGCTCCAGCGAGACCGTCCACGCGCCGTCCACGCTCGGCTTCGAGTTCACCAGGAATTCGAATTTGCGGCCCGGCAGAATGTTGAACAGCTTCCAATAATTTCCGGCGCCCTTCAAATCCTTGTCGTTCACCGCCAGAATGTAATCGCCGGTGCTCAGCTTCAGGTAATCGTGATCCGCGGGGCCCTTGCGGTAAATGTAGCTGACCTTGTAATACCCCGATGCGTCGGGCTCCAGATCGAAGCCGGGATACCGCGTCTGCACGCGCTCTTCCGGCGTTTCGCCCGGCACGCGCGTTCCGCCCGAAATGCCCGTATGCGAGGCATTGATGTCGCCGATCATTTCCATGATCACGTTGTGCAACTCCTCGCTATCGGCCACGTACCCGAGCAGCGACTCATACTTGTCTTTCGCCGCATCCCAGTTCGCGCCGTGCATCTTCGGATCGTAGAACCGATTCCTCATCACGCGCCACGCCTCTTCGAAAACCTCCTTCCGCTCGGCCGGGATGTCGATCTCCATGCGGACCGTGAACGGAATCCTCCGCGGAGCCGCGCCCGCCCCAGCCGTCGTGGTGGGAGCGGCTGCCGCGCCCGCGCCACCGCGGCCGCCGCGGCCTCCCCTGCCCGCTGCCGCCGCATCCGCCGCCGGCGCCGCTGCCGCGCTGCCGCCCGCGTTCACCGCCAGCGTGTAGATGCTGCCGCCCTGCAGGTAATAAATGCTGCGGCCGTCGCGAGCCCACTGCGGCTCCGCGCCACCGCCGCCACCGCCGCGCCCGCCCCTTCCACGACCCGCTGCCGCAGCCTCGGTCGACGTCGTGTTCAGGCGGTTCAAGCCCGTGCCGTCTTCGTTGATCGTGTACATTCCCGGACCGCCGCCCGCGCCCGGACCCGCCCCTTCTTCAGCCGCGCCGCCCGCCGCGCCGAACAGGTACGTGCGGCTATCCGGCGCAGGCACAACATAGGTCACCGACCCCGGCATCCGCGTGAGTTGCGTAATGCGCCGGTCCAGCCCGTCCCACACGATCTTCACTTGCACATTCGCCGGCGCGCCGCCGCGTCCGCCGCGCGCCGCCGTGGCATCCTGCGCCGCCGCTTCGGCCTGTGCCTCGGTGTCGATATCGCGATCGTTCGGATTCTTGTCCAGCGGAGTCAGCGCCACGCTATAAAGCTGGTACGCGGTGCGATTCAAGGCCGCCATGGAAGGCGCGCCCACGCCGCCGAGGAACAGAAGTTTGCGCCCGTCGGGGCTCCACTTCGCGCCGTTCGACAGCAGAAAATCGTCGCCGCCGATCATGTGCTCCTGGCCGCTGGCGAGCTCGCGCACCCAGACGTGCTGGCGCAGAAGCTTGTCCGCTTTGCTGTAGGCGAGCCATTTGCCATCCGGCGAAAATTGCGGGTTCTGCACCGGACCCGCTTCGTTCGTCACCAGAACGTCTTCCTTGCCGCTCGCTACGTCCACACGCCTCAGCTTGTGGTCGGAGCCGCTCCACACGAGCGTTGCCGAGTCCGGCGCCCACGTGATGGCGCTTTTGTCGCAATCCGAATCGCTCAGCTTCTTTGCGTTCTTGCCGAGCTCATCGGAAATGTAGACCTCCTGCCGGCCGGTGCGGTCGGAAACGAACGCGATCCATTTTCCGTTCGGACTCCAGCGCGGGTCCTGCTCGCGCCACGCCGATTCGGTCACCCGTTGCGGTTCGCCGCGATCCGTCGCCACCGTGAAGATTTCACCGTGCGCCGCAATCGCCGCGCGCTTGTTCGAAGGGGAAAGGTGGAACGCCTCCGCGCTCGTTAGCGTGATCAGCTCCGTGTCGTTCTCCTTCGCGTCGCTCTTCACGTCCACGCGAATCTCGGTGTCCTTGCCGGTAGCCGTATCGAGCTTCCACACGCCGAAGTTGTCTTCGTAAACAATCGTCTTCCCGTCGGCCGAGATGCTCGGGAAAAAGAGGTTGCCGTCGCCGTGATGCGTCACCTGCACGGGCTTGCCGCCCTTGTCCGAAATCTTCCAGATGTTGTTGAGGCTCTTCATCACTTCGGGCGACCCCGGCTTGACGCTCTTCTCATTCGGCAGCTCGTTGGAGACGAAGAAAATCTCCCCGTTGGCCGCGTACATCGGCCACAGCATATTGCCCTTGTAGTCTTCGTCGCCGAGCCTGGTGAACTTCTGCGTCGCCAAGTCCTCCACCCACAGGTCCGCCGCGTAGCTGCCGCGATAGTGCTTCCGCGACCAGGTCGCCGGATGCCGCGTAAACGCCAACTTCTTCCCGTCGGGCGAATAACTTGCCGAAGCGCCCCAATCGGTCTTTACCGGCGCTTCCACGCCGCCATCGGCCGGGATCTCCCAAAGCGTGGCGACGCTGGGGAACACACCGTTGCCGCGGGTGGAAGTGAAGATGATCTTTCTGCCGTCGGGCGTCCAGCCCACCACGTTATCGTCAGCCGTATGAAACGTAAGCTGGCGAGGTTTGCCTCCCGCCGCGGGCACCACATAGACGTCGTAATTGCCGTCGCGGTTCGAGGAAAATGCGATCGATTGGCCGTCGGGCGAGAAGCGCGGAAACTGGTCGCGCGCCTTGTTGTCCGTGAGCCGCTGCGCGTCCGCGCCGCTCTCGTTGGAGATCCAGATATCGCCCAGATAGCTGAACGCGACCCTCCCTTTGGAATACGTGGGGTGACGGAGCAATTTTACCTGCCCCGGAAGAACCGCCGGCAAAATTAGCACGGCGGCGCAAAGCACGGCTTTTCGGATCATTTCTAACCTCCGCTAACGGAATACCAAGATCTTACTGGCCGGCGGACCGTGCCGCAACTGCCGCGGCGTACCGCTGCTCTCAAAGCGCTCAAACGTGCAAGGTAACCGAAACAGCATGACGCTCCCGGCAACATTTACACCCGTCCCCCGGGTCTGCCCGAGGTGCTTTGTGGCAGTCCCGAAGCACATACACATCTGCCCCAATTGCAAGGTGCCCCAGGAAGGCATCAACGTGTCGGCTGCGGTTTACAACGTCCTGCTGGCGCTGCTCGCCCTGTTATTACTGGTCAGCACCGGCTGGATGCTCTACCAGATGATCGATCTTGCGTGAGCAACGGGAAAGATCCCCGAAATCCTTGGGAACGGGACAATCGGGTATGATTGCAGTTGAATACCCCGATTGCCATGCGCAGATTCCTGCTTTGCAGCATCCTCACGGGCGTTTTGCTGGCACAAAGGACGGCGCCGCCGCCCATCGATCCCCAGAAAGTTCAAGATCAGGACGCCATGAAATGGGCCGACTATCACCCGATTCCCGGCGTGGATTGGGCGGATGTCACTCGCGTTCCCACGAAAAAGCAGTTCAAGGTAGCCCTAGTGGCCGTGGACTTCCCCGACCAGCCGTTCGTCATCACGCTGCCCCGGCATTCCGATCTCTTCGGCAATCCGCAGATCGATCCCGTGCCTCGTGAGAAGGTGCCGCAGTTTTACGCCGACTTTTATAACACGCCCGGACCGCTGAACCACGGCCACACCATCAACGGTTATTGGATGGAACAATCGCGCGGCCAGATCGGCATCGCCAAACTCGACGTCTTCGGGCCCTACCGGATGCCCAAGAACCTCTTCCAGTACGGCCTCAACGAATGGGGACAGAACAACCCCAACGCCGTGCCCTCCGGCTTCACCGCTAACGGCCGTCTGGAGCCGGACGCCGATGCTGCCTGGGCCGCCGACAAGGGAGCCGATATTAAATCGAAGTATGACATCGTCCTGCGCATCTACGCCGGCTATGACGAGACCAGCGTGTGGCAGGAATTCGGCGAGATGAAGTTTCAGACCAAAGAGGATATTCCCGCGGAATGGGGTAATCCCGATACCACCAAGCCGCGCTGGGTGGTGACGCGTTACGAGCCTTGGACCAGTTGGAAAGCCGGGGCGCAACTGTGGGGCCTCTCCTCGGTGCGGCAGGGCGAAAGTTCCGGCACGCTGACCCATGAGATCGTGCACTTCGCGTTTCGCGTCGGCGATAACAACAACAATCCTTATGAGCCGCCGTATCCGCGCGCCGGGTCGGGACCGTGGGACATTATGGACCGGGGCTCTTTCAATGGCCCGGGGGGACCGCATCGCCGCTGGGTAGTGCCCGCGGCCGAAGGCGCCTCCATGCCCGCGGGACTGATGCTGCGCAGCAAGCTCCGTTTCAACTTCCTGCGCGAAGGCACAGTGCTGGCGCTCACTGCCTCGGGCCTGGCGAAGTCTGGGCTCGCGGTAGGAGCGGTTGCGGCGCGCGCTGTCGATCCAGCGCCCGGCCAGTATGCCGGCATCACTGTCCGGCTCGATCACGGCGACCAGACGCCCGCCGAAGACTACGCCAAAAACCCGGTCTCCTCCGGCGATACGAAGTACGATTTCTATACCGTTGAGGTGGTGCAGCGCATCGGCTACGATTCCTTCACGCCGGACAACGGCGTGTTGATCGCGAAGAATCTGGATAACGAGATCAGGGGCGGCGGCCGCGGCGGATTCCATCCGTTCACGTACGTCATCGACGCGCACCCCGAGGACATCCACATGGTGGATTTCAAGAGGCCGGCCGGCGAGCCCGTCATGCGAACCGTTGCGGATTATCGCCAGTTGAACGACGCGTTGTTCCACGCGGGGCTCAATTCGGGCAGCCAGTTCGAGTGGGAAGACGCGCCCAATCGCCTGCACTTCTACATCGTCGATTTGCACAAGAATGCGCAGGGCGTGCTCTCCTACACGGTCGGGGTGCGCTCGCTCGATGGAGCGGGTCCGCAAACCCGGGGAGTGAAACTGACGGCCGCGCGCGGCTGCAATTTCGTGCTGATCAATTCCGGCGCCGCGGAAAGCTGGGATATTTACCGCCTGACCGCAACAGGAGGCCAGATCGTCAACGCCCTGGCGGCAGTGCCGTCGGGAGCATCGCAAACCGTCACGGTATACCCGGCGGCGGGGCGTACCGCGACGCTCAAAGCGCAATCCGAAAGCGATCCAACCAAAACGGCCACAGCCAGGTGCCAGTAGCGACCGGTCTCCAGGTGTCGCAGGCGCGCGCGACCCGACTGATGGTGATAAATGCCACCGGGATCCCGTTGCGGCCGAGTTGTTCAATGGATTAATGTAGCGTTTATAGCGTTTGTAGCGTCTATATGGTAGGGAGGAATGCACGATGCCCGAACAAAATGAGAATTCCGTGGCCGATTTGGCGATCCGCGAAGACGATCGCCGGGCGATCCAGGCAATTTACGAGAAGCTAAAGGACCGCTCCGCTCAACTGGTCGGGCCTGATGGAGAAACACGACACTTACCAAATTCGGTACATGCGTTTCTCGTCGACATCCTGAATGCAATTTCAACCAATGATTCGCTTCTGATCATACCGAACAAGTCGAACTTGTCGACTGTCCAAGGTGCCAAGCTCCTCGGTGTCTCACGTCAGTTTTTCGTTAATTTGTTGGAGACCGGTAAGATGCCATCTCATAAGGTCGGCACCCATCGCCGCGTGTATGCGAAAGACCTCTTTCGCTACAAAGCCGAACGCGATGGCGTTCGCCGGAAAGCGATCGAGGATTTAGGCGCCACTGAAGTAGCCGACGGGAAGTATGACGACATGAGCATGGTTGATGCTGACACTCGTCAATGAGTACGTAGGGCTGCTGGATGCCTGCGTACTGGCTCCGATGCCTGTTTGCGACACCCTGCTTCGCCTGGCCGATGCAGGGTTTTTTATACCAAAGTGGTCGCACGATATTCTTCGTGAGGTGAGGGGTGTCCTTGAAAAGTTTGGGCGGACGCACGAGCAAGTAGAGCACCGAATTCGTGAAATGACAAAAGCATTCGAGGATGCAGCGGTGACGGGATATGATCCGTTGATAAACGAGCATGAGCAATGCTCCGAAAGACCGTCACGTATTGGCGGCGGCCGTTCGCGCCCAGGCTAATGTGATCGTCACACAGAATCTGAAGGATTTCCCCGAAACGTCGCTAGCTCCATTCGGAATCGAAGCGCAGAACGCGGACACTTTCCTCATTCAGCAGTACAATCTTGCGCCCGACATTTTCCTGTCCATCATCCAGGAGCAGGCCAGGGCGAGGAACGTTGATTTTGGGCGACTAATCGAATTGCTATCGAAAATGGCGCCCAGCCTACCGGGCGTGATCTCGGCGTAAAAGCGCGAAGTCGCGGAGTTCCTCGCCGATGGTTCGTTTCGCGTGGCCGCGGCAGGTACTCTTCCGTATGCCTTCCCTTCGATTTCGCCGGCTTCCAGGACGCCTCCTCCGTAGGCGGCTTCTCACCGAACGTGGCTGACGAGTCCTATTTCAATATCCGAATGAAACTCGGATCGACATATAAGCTGTGGCCCATCCCACGTTCGTAGTCGAAGAATTGAAGTTCAACGCGTTCAACCCGTTCCCCACGACAGGTGAAACTAGTGATCTCGATAAACTGAATCGGTTTCCCTATCACAGCCCTGATGGCGACCTGCTCTTCTAAGGGCAGATCGTCGAGGAAGCCGGGCGGAAGCCCTTCCAGAACGACCATGTCACCTGATTTCGGTTCGTTGTCTTCGATATCCATATAATACCGACGGTTTTGCGAGATGCCTACTCTCCCGTGTATTGGACGACCCGGCCGCAGCGACCGGCCCGGTGCTCGTACTCTCGCCGGATCTGCGCCTATTGTCCCACTTTGACTCTCCTGTCCTCCAAAACCACGTCTCCTTCCGGGCGTTCGCGCCCGAAACAACATGCATGGTTTCTCGTTTCCAGGTGGGGCCAAATCAGAGTATCGAAAGGCGCCGGGAAGCTCCAGCAAGGTGTATTTCCCGCGCTCGGCGCCTGAACGCACCAAGCGGGCGCGTGGAATGCGTTGCGGAAGGCGGCACGGGTGGAATTGCCGCTTGCACGATCTGAGGCACACGGCGGCGACGAAAATGGCGGAGGCGGGCGTTCCTGAATCGACGATGCTCGCGCTCATGGGCCACATGAGTAGGGCGATACTGGAGCGCTATTCGCATGTTGGAATGGCGGCGAAGCGCGCTGCGCCGGATGCCCTGACTCTGGATCGGGTAGCGCATCCTCAAGAGATTCAGGAGGCACTAGGAGAACTAAGCCTTGAGCAAATCGTCTCTTCGCAAGTCCATTGAGGGCCTGCGTAAAACGGTTAGACAGTACTTTCCGGTAACCCCGTCTATGAACCGGAATGCATCTCAGGCAAATGATTGGGCGGGTGGCCGGGTGTGAACCGAGCATTGATCTGCGCGCTTAGCCGGACGCAGACAAGCGCCTGTTAGAATCATCGGTCGAAGTCGCTCAGGATGGTTTCGCGCCTGCAACGAGCGAGGCTCCCGTGGAGGCAACATTGCGCAGATCTGCAATCCGTACGCTGAAAGCGGCAACGCATGCGCCGATCATCTCGGCAGCGTTCTTTAAGCGAACTGTCCAAATCTGGAACTGGGATACTGGCGAACGCACACGCGAATTCGATACCGTCACGGATGGCCACCCCCATCTGTTGGTCAGTCCTTTCGGCGACTATGTGATCGCGGCAAATTGGAGAAAGGGCAAGCAGGGTGGAGTGGCCTGTTACGGAACGAAGACGGGGGAGAAGGTCTGGCACCGCACAGACCTTCGCAGGATCGGACGTATGCGCTTCGCATCCGACGGAGCCTCGATCTGGTGCGGAATTGCTGGCCGCTCATTACAACAGTTGGATGCCCAGACAGGTAAAACGGTAGCAGTGATGAGGGCGGTCGAAGAGGTCCTGGATAGTCCGTATTCCGATCACCGTTTGGAAATCTGCCGCCAGCAGATCTTGATCGCAGGCATGAGCAAGATCGTGGTGCCGAGATTGTCATTTGCACTGCTCGATGCGGCGTTTAGCCCTAGCGCGCTGTGCTTAACCGAAGCAGCTGGCATCGTGCGCTGCGTTGACCTCGACCTCGGAATGGAGCGTTGGCAATATGTGCCTCCCAGCGGTCAACATCTAATCTTTCTTTCATACAACTCTACTGACCACTGTTTCTATGGGACACGGTGGAGTTATGAAACGGGAGGACCAAACATTCTGATTCGGCTGTCAGAAACGACCGGCACTTCCACTGAGGTTTGTCATCTGAACGCGTATCCTGATTGCTGCTGTTTTGCCGAAGGTGTTGTAGTCACGTCAGCGGGCGACGTAGTCTCATTGCAGAACGGAAACACGATAAGGAGGCTCGACTTTCCTGAGTGCGACTATCCTGATTCTCCAGTCCAGGATTTCCATAAGCAGTGGTGAAGTGGGGTTGTGGCTGAAGAGTGGCGTTACCGGAAACTGACCGGCGAAGCAGAACCGCCGAGTCCACACTATTCAGTGATCGGGGCAATGCTTTGTTTTGAGTGGTGAGCGCGGTAGGAATCGAACCTACAACCTACTGATTAAGAGGCACAAAACCGCGCTTTCCGAAGTCGTTGAAAATGCGGCCTATCTATTTGGCGCGAAAGGGCTTATCGCAATTTCCAGGTACTCTAAAATACCCGTATTTACCCTTGTTTTTGATTTCTACTCCCCAAAGTTTCCCCCAAAGCGGCGGGGAGCGCGCATGTCCAGGCCTGCACTCACTCACGCTTCGCGTGCTACAGCTTCTGTCGGGTGCATCGCAGCCTGAAGGCTACGCCCGCGATCGCTGCGGGGATTGCAACCCGAGTTCGGCGCCTGACCGATCTGCTAGCGTAGTACCACCTCAACTGTTGACAAATACGGAATTTTGTATACTGATATTGCTGGATCTAGAGACTGCGTCGGCTTTCCACATGGCCAGCAATAAAAAATAAAGGGGGAGGTATGTCAACGCAGGAAAGAGTCAAGATGCTCCGCGAGGCCGAGCCCAATAGTTGGATTGCATTATCTGGGGATGAATCCCGAGTTGTCGGGCGCGGCGCCACCTATGCCGAAGCCGTGGAACGCGCGGAGGAAGAGGGAGTAACCATGGCCCTGTGGGCCGCCGATAGAAATGAAAGTCGGCGTAGTGCATCCTGGTATCGGTAGCGGCGCGTTTGAGGTCGGTATTCCGCTCTGGAGATGTTGAGGCCG
>DATNFO010000078.1:0-4855 GCA_035606355.1 Candidatus Limnocylindrales bacterium
GCAATGGTGAGTGCGTTGGCAATACTGTCGCCTGGAGCAGCGTTGCCAACCGCAGGCAGCCTGGATGCACCCGGATAAAGATAACAGCGCGCTCACCAACCACCCGCGATGGAATGACAGTTCAGGACACACCACCTGACGAACTCGCGAGCTTCCTCCTCGGCCGTGGGTTCGTCGCCATCCCGCTCCACGTCAACGCTGTCGGGCATTTCGAGCTCGCGGCCGAGGTGAACGGGCACGCTGCGCGGCTGGTGCTCGACACCGGCGCGTCGCACACGGTATTCGCAACTCCGAGTGCCGAGCGGTTCGGGCTTCGGACGACGCCGTCGGTTGAACGGGCGCGCGGTGTCGAGGTGTCAGACTACGCTGCGGCGACGACGACGGTGGCGGAGCTACGGCTCGGGGCAGCGCTGCTCCGCGATGTTGCGGCGCGGACGTTCGACCTCGCTCATGTGAATCGGGCGCTCGAGGCGCGCGGCGCGAGCCCCGTCGACGGCGCGCTTGGCGGCGACGTACTCCGGCCGACGGAGGCGGTCATCGACTACGCACGGGCGACGCTCTACTTGCGGGTCAATGCCGTGAACCGATGATGTCACCGGTGATTCAATCAGCGGATCTCGTAGCGCGCGTTTCTACGATGTGAACGGCGGACTCGATGGAGGCGCGGTGGCGCGCACGCACTCGGGCGTGCGTATCAAGCCGAGAGCACCCAGAACGGGAGCGAGACATGAACGTAAAGACGCAGATCAGCGAATACCTCGCCGCTCAGCCGGAGCCGAAGCGAGCGGACATGCAGACGCTGCACGGCATGATACTGAAACTGATGCCCGACTGCAGGTTGTGGTTTCTGGATGGCAAGGACGAGAGCGGCAAAACGGTTTCCAACCCGAACATCGGGTATGGGCTCCGGACCATCACCGACGCCGATGGCCGAACCCGGGAGTTCTATCAGATTGGCCTGAGCGCCAATACGAGCGGAATCTCCGTCTACATCATGGGCCTCGATGACAAGACGCATCTGGCCAGGACCTACGGCGGTGACATCGGCAAGGCGAGTGTGACGGGGTACTGCATCAAGTTCAGCGCACTTCGCAACATCGACCTGGCCGTGCTCGAAGCGGCGATCCGGGACGGGATTGCGCAGACCAGCGCGTAGAGGAGTTGGGGGCAGGTGTTGCGCCGTGCGCGCACGGCGCAACACCTGATCCCGAATTGTCACGTATCGTTTCGGCTGAACGAGCCATGGTACTTCACAGCGTCTACTGGCCGGCATTCGAGGGCGAAGCCGAGCTGCGCTCAAGCGTGACTGGCGCGCCGGGATCGGAGTAGTAAAGCGGGGACGGAGTGGGGACGGACTCCGTCATCATCCTTACGGCACTAACCGCGCGAAAAAGCTCGATCCACGTCGAACGACTCGCCGCCGGGCGCTTTGGATCGCTACAGCTGCCGGAGCCTCCGACTTCGGAGTCCGTCCCCCTCGGAACCCTGACAAGCATGCGGGCGGAGTGACGTTCGTCGAACTCTGGCGCTGCCGAGAAATGGCGGAGAATTTGGGGTCAAAGTAAGTTTTTCTGGAGGCCAACGCGTTTAGCACGAAGAGCGCACTCTCTGGCCCCGGTTGTTTGCTGATCGATCTCAAACGCGATTGCCTCTTATGCCATCAAATTCCGACTCCAGCATCTCACGCCGTAATTTCGTTGGTGACATCGTGATGGCGGGAATGGTATTCGGGATCTTGCCGCGTCATCTCCGTGGCAGGGGAAGTGTGCCGCCCACCAACAACATGAACGTAGCGCCTATCGGGATAGGAGCCGAGGCACAAACAACGTCGACACCGGTCCTGCGTTCTTTCGATCGCGTTCTGATGCTTGAGCCGAAAGGTCAAACATCCGCCGGCGTGAGCGTGGGCGACCTTGACGGAGACGGTCTACCGGACATTGTTCTTGGTAAAGGGCGGCATTGGCCTCTGTTCAATCGCGTGCTGCTGAACGATGGACATGGCGGCTTCACCGCCAGTAACCTGGGAACGACACCCGACCGCACCTATTCGGCGGCGCTGGCGGATGTCAACGGCGACGGTTACCTGGACATCGTGGTCAGCAATGACTCGCCCGATCACAAGTTTGTCTACCTGAATGATGGAAGGGGCCACTTCAGTGAGTTCGGCACGTTCGGTGATCCCAAGTGGGATACACGGTACGTAACGCTCGCCGACCTCAACAATGATGGCTATCCCGATATTGTGGCCGCGAACCGCGGCGACTATCCAGACCTGGTGGACGGAAAACCTGGGCAAGGTCCGGAAGTCCCCACACCGAGTTACGTCTGCTTCAACGATGGCAAAGGACATTTCACAAATTGCCAGGCGCTCCCCCACACCGAATCGGCCACTTCGATCGTAGCAGCGGATTTCGATGGCGATGGTGCAGTCGATCTGTTCGTGCCTCATCGCGACGGCGGCCAGAGCTTCGTGCTCTGGAATGATGGCACGGGTCACTTCCCAACCTCTACCAAGGTCGGGCCAGCTCACGTCTGGATTCGGATGGGCGCCGCCGGTGATCTCGACGGCGATGGTCGACCGGATCTGGCAATCATTGATGAACGCCTCAAGGCAACGTACATCATCCACAATCACGGCGGACGCCGCTTCGGCGAACCGTTCAAGCTTCCCGGTCCGCCACGGAAGCCATTCTGTGTGGCGATCGCGGATCTGAATCGCGACCGGCGGCCGGAAATCATCGTGGGCTACGTTGAGGAGCCCGGATCGGTATTCTTCAATACCGGAGACGGCCGCACATTCAACGAGGTCCGCTGGAATGACGGCAAGGGCACAGTGTACGGTTTGGCCTTCGCCGACTTCGATGGAGACGGCTGGCCGGATATTGTGGCAGCACGTACCGATGCTCCCAACGGTATCTGGTTCAACACGGAACCGAGGCCCCGATGACGTGGGCCGGCGGGTGACCAGGCCGGCCGCCGCTCCTCTCTTCGATCACGTCTCTGAGAATGAGCTGTCGAGCGGCATTGTGTACGTCCTGTGAAGCAAGGCGAAGCAAGTCTGACCATCCTGAAATCGCGTCGCGGCGCGACCTCATTCACAAGATAGGTGTGACGAGCGGAGACGTACGCCGCCGCTTAACTCCAGCGTTACGCTGCAAGGCATTTTAACCGGGGATCCCGTGTGCTGAGAAAAGCGCTTTCGCTTTGCGGATTCCTGATGGCAGCTGCGGGCACGTTGTGGCTGTTTGCCATTCATCATCTGTTTGCGACCAACCACGTGCTGTTAGTAGTTCAAGCATGTGCCGTTCTTCTCATGCTTTGGGCGCGCGCGACGTTTGGTCTTCGCAGCTTTCACGCAACGGCTAACACAACCGGCGGCGGCCTTGTTACAACCGGGCCGTACCGCTATTGGCGGCATCCCATTTATGCCTCCATCATCTATTTCGTGTGGGCTGGCCAGGTGGAGATCCCAACCATGGTTTCTGTTTCGCTGGCAGTCGCAGTAACTGTTGGGCTGGTGGGCCGCATGGTGCTCGAGGAGCAGTTCCTCGTCACCGCGTATCCCGAATACCTGGAGTACATGCGTCACGCGAAACGCTTGGTTCCATTCGTCCTTTAGGCGCTCGTTTGCCGCCTGACAATTCATTCAAGCGTGCGCCTTCGACGAACGTATCTGCATCAGAACGCATAAACGGACGACATCTTCCGGAGACGTATAGTGAGTGCTTCTCTTCGAGGTGTGCATCCTGTTCTTGGTGCGCGCAATGTAAGTGAAGTAGTGCGGTTTTACGAGACTCTCGGGTTCGTGGTTGTCTTTCAAGACGACCTGAAGAATCCGAAATACGTTGGCATAAAGCGAGATGAAGTACAGTTGCGTATTCAGTGAGCTGATGCAGAGCAATGGGCGTATCCGATCGATCGCCCTGCAATCCGCTTCAAGGTCAGCGATGTCGACGCGATCTTTGACGAATTTCGTGAGAGCGGAGCGGTCCGTCCGGATACCAGCGACGGGAGCCCATGGGCCGTACCTGCTGATACGGCATGGGGCACGAGGGAGTTTCATATTCGTGATCCGAGTCGCAACAGCCTGCAATTCTATCGTCCGCTGCACGAATGAGTATCAAACCGAGAGCACCCAGAAGGGGAGCGAGACATGAACGTAAAGACGCAGATCAGCGACTACCTTGCCGCTCAGCCGGAGCCGAAGCGCGGTGACATGCAGACGCTGCACGGCATGATACTGAAACTGATGCCCGACTGCAGGTTGTGGTTTCTCGACGGTAAGGACGAGAGCGGCAAAACGGTTTCCAACCCGAACATCGGGTACGGGCTCCGGACCATAGCCTACGCCGATGGCCGAACCCGGGAGTTCTATCAGATTGGCCTGAGCGCCAATACGAGCGGAATCTCCGTCTACATCATGGGCCTCGATGACAAGACGTATCTGGCCAGAACCTACGGCGGTGACATCGGCACGGCGAGCGTAACGGGGTACTGCATCAAGTTCAGCGCACTTCGCAACATCGACCTCGCGGTGCTCGAAGCGGCGATCCGGGACGGAGTCGCGCAGACCAGCGCGTGACGAGGCCCGTTGGATCCATTCACACTCGTGGGTTGCAGATTCAGTCGTCGCGCTGAGTAGTACATCCAGGATCCCACTTGACAGGTCGTAATGGTTAGTCTATACTAACCGTTAGTCATGACTAACCATGCGAAAGCCTTCAACGCTCTGGGCGACCCCACTCGGCGGCTCGTCTTCGAGCGGCTCGCCAAAAAGCCGATGCCGGTTGGAAAGCTGGCCAAGGGGCTGGCGGTCACGCGGCCAGCGGTATCGCAGCACCTGAAAGTGCTGCTC
>DATNFO010000079.1:0-23465 GCA_035606355.1 Candidatus Limnocylindrales bacterium
TTTGTTGTTGCTCCCTATGCCTCTCCCCGATTTCAAAGTCACCAAGTACAAAGATGGCCGCGAAGTGCCGTGGTTTCGCGACACCCAAGGGAAGGTGCGCACCAGCGAGCGCGGGCTCTATAACTGGACGCGCGCGGAGCAGGTGCAGGAATTGACGCAGTTTGGGCTGATGGAGCAGCTCGGGCAGGTGGATGCCGGGCAGGGCAGTAATGGACAGACCATGAAGCCGCTGGCTGCCGGGTACGCGCGCTGGAAGCAAAGCGTAGGGCTTCCGCCGAAGCGCGATCTGCGAGGCGTCGGTGGCCGGCCCGTCGTGACGCGAAAGAACGGGCAGCGTAAGCGGCTGCGATCGGCGAACCACATGCAAGGGCGCGGTCACATGCTCGATGACGTGCGTGTGAACTATGTCGATGATCGCAAGGGCACGATCACGATTTCGAGCGAAGCCAGCCGCATCAAGGCACGCGCTAATGAGCGCCGGAGCCCATGGTGGGGATGGAATCCAGTGAGCATCAACCGCATGAGACAGAAGAGCGCGGAACTGTTTGGAACGGGCATGGCCGAACGGTTGTTCGAGGCGGGGCTGATCGGCGCGAGCGCGCTTGCATTTGCGACCGCGCAGCTCAAGCGGGGCACAAGTTTCTTGCGGAGGGCGGCGTAAGCGTATGGGTTCGGCGATTACCAATTTCACGAGCGTCGTGGAGGCGAAGAGCCTCGGGACTGCGGATATCGACAAGATTACGCAGGCCATCGATAAGCAATCCGCAGCGATCGACAACCTGGGCAAAAAGGCCGATGAACTAAAGCAGCACGCTAGTGGGTTTGCCGAACTCGGAGAGAGAATCAAAACCGGGCTTGAAAATCCGCTACAGGCAGTTAAATCCGCAGCTGAAGACGTTCTGAATTCTCTTGGGCCACTCGGGAAGGAAACGGCGGTGACTGGCGGGATTTTTCTCGCCGCTGGAGCCGCGGCACTGGAGGCCGCCAAAGGGGTTGGTGAATTTGGAATCCGCGTGCGCGATGTTCAATTGCGCACGGGTTTAAGCGCGAAGCAAGTTGGCGAGTTCAGTTATGCGGCGAAAGCGGCGGGCACGGACGTATCCGCAGTTGAGCGCGCAATGCGGGGCCTTACTGCCGCCATTGAGGATCAGGGCGAGAAGGGCGCGGCGGGGCGAGATTGGTTGCGGCGCTTCGGCATAGACCTTGCGGAAGTTCGCGATGGCACCGCGCCAACGGCGGAAGTGCTGATGAAAATCAGCGAAGGTCTGGAGCGCCTTCCCACTCAATGGGAGCGCAACAAGGCGGCCATCGACATCTTCAAGAAGGCGGGTATCGACCTTCTTCCGTTCTTTGTGGAGCTACGGCAAAACCTTAGCGTCGCTGAGGGCCATGATCTGGGGTTCAGTAATGGCGACATTCAGCGTTTTTCGGAGGCCCAAGGGTACGTCGCGCTGATTCAGCAGAAATGGGAAGAGTTCAAGGTATCTGCCAAAGAAGGCGTCCTGATTAGTGTTCAGTTTATCGGCGACGCAGCAAAATGGGTCAAGGACAGGCTTGGTGAGACAGGCCTCAGGATGGGGGGCGCTAGGACGCCCGACGCTTCATTTGATGCTCAACTTAGACTCTTTGCCGACATAGAAGCCGCAAACCAGGGCCGCGGGCGCTGGGGATCAAATCCGCAGAGTGGCTTGCAGGGCTTATTCGAGCAGCGGATGAAGGTTTTGGAGAACCTTAAGCCACTGGATGCGCTGGGATCTTCGGGGAACGGACAGGTTCAGGCCGCGCTCCGTCAAGCTGCTGATCTAGAGAAGCAAATCGAAGATATACAGAACGCGGGTATTGCGGCGCAGAAGAAAGCGGCGGACGACAAACGCAAAGCGGACGAAGAGCAAGACTACGCGGTTAAGAACCACGTCGCCCGTCTGAATGAACAGATGAAAGCGGCGCGGGAGGCCGAGAAGCAACTCGAAGCTTTTGAGCGCGAGATGGCGACAAAGGATCTCGGCCCCGTTGCTGGAATCTTCCTCCGTCAAGACGAACTCGTGAAGGCCGGTGCGCCGAAGGGCCGCACTACTAACGCAGCGCTCCAGGGCGCGGCGGCGGCGCTGCACAAGGAGGCCGAAGAAGACAACCACCGCATGCTGGAGATGAACCTCAGCGCGGCTAAACTGGCGGCACAACCGTGGGAAGAAGAGTATAAGGGCCTCGACCGTTTCAATAAGGGAATTCTCAAGCAAATCACAGACCAAGTGAATGCTTACGACCGGGCGAACCGCGAAATCGACAGCATCACTCTCGGTGCCGAACGCGGCAATATACAGCGCCGCGCCAGCCGCACTCAGGGCTTGATGGATGCGACCTTAGGCCCGGGGCATGAGGGCGAAGCCATTCAGAGCGCATACCTGATCCGCCTCGGGCTCGCTCAGCAGTTGTACGACTTCGACATGGAACGCGCGAAAAACGATGAAAAGAACGCGCGCACGGTAGAGCAGTTACAGCAAGCCCGCATCGACAAGGCGCACGCGGAAGCCGACATTCGCAAGGAGATGGGAGATGCCGATCTGGAGCGTGAATTGAAGCTCGCCGACCTACAGAGGCAACGTCTCGAAGACTTCAAATCGCTTACCGTCGAGGCGTTCAATTCGCTTTTGCAAGGGCCGAAGGGAATCGAAAACCTACTACGCAATCAGGCCATGAAGGTTGCCGACACGCTTGTAGGTAACGCTGCTGGAATGGCGTGGCCCACCGTGGAGCATGCATTCCAAGGAGCGCACGCGAAACAAGGGAGTACGCTCGGCAAGTTATTCGCCGGAACTTTCTTTGGTCCGGACCCGGCGAAGGAATCGGCGCTCTCGCTGAACGCCGCTGGCACGCATTTGGACGCCTCCGCGGCAGCCTTGATGGAAGCCGCACGCATGCTCGCTGTCTCGCCCTCGGGCGGCGGTGGTGGTTTTTCTCCGGCGTCCTGGTCGAGCGCTGCAAGTAAAGGGTTCGGCATCTACACGAAGCCGGACGGCAATGTATCAGTTCCCGGCATGGACGGCGGCGGGGGTGATGCGGGCGGCGTCGATGCTTATGGTGATGAGGGCTACGACGTTCCGGACTCTGCTTATAACACCGGAACGAGCACGCCCGCGTGGACGAAAGCCGCCGGTTACGGCGCTGCCATTGCGGGCTCGGGGTACGGCATCTACTCCGGGATCAGCCGCGGCGGTGCGCGGGGAGCACTCTCGGCGGCCGGAGGCGCGGCTGCGCTGGCCGGCACGATTGCCACGCTCGCGAAAATCTCGAAGCTGGCCGGACCCATCGGCGACATCGTCGGTATCGGACTCAGTCTGCTGCCCATGTTCTTTTCCGACCCCAAGCAAGTACGCCAGAAACAAGAATCCGATACCTTGCTGGCGGCCCATTACACCGAGCCGACATCCACGACCTACAGCGTGGACAGATACGGCCACAGTTACGATTCCGATCTCGCGGGCGGTGCGCGGCCGATCGTGCAAATCGCTCCGGGAGCGATTCAGTTCAGCGCCTTCGACATGCAAAACTTCATGGACCGAAAGATGGATTTCGCGGACGCCATGAGCACGGTCCTCGAAGGCGCAATGAGTGCAAGACTGGCTACGAATCTCAAATCCGCTGTGCTGCCACCCAAATGACGCCTGAAGAATTCCACGCCTGCAACCAGGCGCGCGCCTGGCCGGAGATGAGCGCCGAACAAACGGCGCTGCACGTTGCCGGTGTGCGCCGTATGTACGCTGAGTTGCGCCGCAACCCGCGAGCCGGAGCCTGGGTCAGCACGGTCGAGCTACAGGCGATCTTCGGCGAGATGGACCGGCTGAGTGCGCCGGCGCCCGGCGGGAGAACTGGCGACCGCGCCTGCAGGGGTCGCCGCCTCGCGATCGCGCGACGCTCGGGCGTCGCCGGGCCCAGCCGTCAATCTCCTCGGCGTCCCGAGATCGCAGCGATGTCTCGCAGGGAGCGCAGACTCCGCGCGCTTGCCGAAATCAGCTTCGAATGGGAGCCCATCGTGCACGCCATGAAAGCGCAAGGTCTTTCAATTGGCGGAAAGGTTCCCGGCGTTATCCGGATTGCGGAGTGCGGCCATGCCTGATCCGGTTTTCCCGACGATCTCTTCGGGCGATGCGTGGCTGGCGCCAGCAACCCAGACCGTCACGATGCAGACGGAAGTGGTGACATTTCTCGACGACTCGGAGCAGCGCTGGCGATCGGGCGATCCGCTTGCCGCGTGGGATCTGACGTTCACTGGTATCACCTGGGCGGACACACAATTACTGCTGAATTTCTTTTCGACCGTGAAGGGCGCCTACCAGACGCCATGGACGTTCCCGTTCGTCGGGACGAACTACACCGGCATGGCGTTTGAGTTAGACGCGTTCGAAGCTGTTGAGAATCAGGCGCAACTGTGGACAGTGAGCATGCGGTTTCGCCAGACGGCGAAGAGCATCGCCATACCCGGCGGAATTGTGGCTGTGTATCCGGCCCTCTCTACCGGGGTGGTGACACAGCGGCCGTTTACATCGCGGTCGAAGTTTCTCACGACGCGCAACGATATGCCGACCGGCGCGCGATATTCCTGGGCGGAACGTGCAGCGGCGCTGATGAGCTGGACCTGTGAGTACTCGGTGATCACGCCAGCGGAGCTCGGGACGTATCTGAATTTTTTCTTGGCGATGGGCGGCAGATACAAGCAGTTCAGCTTCACCGACCCCAACGACAACAGCGTGCATGCTCACTGCCGGCACGATATGGACGGATTCGCCGCAAAGTACCTGGGTGCGGGTCAGTGCGCGGTCACGATGCAGATTGCGGAGTTTAAAGGCTAGCTGAGATGCTACGAAGCTTTGCGCAGAGTTTTGACGTGGATGGCGGTTTCATCGACATGGGCCAAGTCGTACAAAACCTGCATGCGCAGCCATGTATCGGCGCTGCTGCCAAACGCCTTGGCGAGACGAACCGCCATTTCTGGCGAGATTCCGGCTTTCTCGTTGACGATGTTGTTCAGGGCTTGCCGCGTCACGCCGAGTGCCCGGGCGGCTTCCGTAACGGAAAGGCCAAGTGGTTCCAGGCAAATTTCCCGGACGATTCCTCCCGGATGCGGCGGGTTCTTCATTGCTGCGGGGGTTTTGCTCATAACTTACTCCTAATGGTAATCCTCGAAATCGACATCATGAACGTTTCCGTTTTCGAACCGGAATGTGATGCGCCAGTTCTTGTTGATCGAAACGGCCCAAGTTCCGGCCCGCTCGCCCTTCAGGGGATGAAGACCGAAGCCCGGCAGGTTCATGTCTTCCGCGCGAGTAGCAGCCGAAAGAGCCAAAAGAACGAATGCGGTCCGGCGGCGCAGCGATGCCTCGATCAGCTTCGGCTTTCCGTTGTAGAGGTGCTCAAGCGCTTTGCTCTGGAAACTCGCGATCACAAGACCATTGTAAATTGACAAGCGTCGCTTGTCAATAATCTTTTTATGGGCGCACTGAACACACTCGCGATTAACCAGGCGAAGGAACTGGGGCAAGGCTTTCAGCCGCTCTTTCTGTTCGCCTTCGGCTGGCCGGACGGCTCGACACTCTACGTCGCGACTCATGCAGTGACCTACGGCGGAAACGTCTATCAGCCGCGCGTGGTGCAGGGCCAAATCGACATGACGCAGGCGATCGGTCCCACCGGCATCGACGTCCCGCCCACGGCCAAGATCGGCCTTGCCGACGCCGACAAGGAAATGTGGGCGATCGAGCAGGCGCGGAAGTTCCGCGGAGCGGTGGTAGTAGTCACGTTCGTCTACTACGACGTGGACTCCGGACAGTTTTCGACGGACGCGATTGTGCCGTTTCTCGGGAAGTGCGACCGGCCGTCCGTGGACGACGAACAACTCACGGTTACCGCGCGTTTTCTGCTCGACCCGGCCGTAGTCAATCTTCCGCAGTTTCCGTTTCAGCAGCGCTGTCCGAAACTGTTCCCTTCGACGGCCGCGCAGAAAGCCGTTGCCGACGATCCGGGCTCGCTGTACTATCCGTGCGGCGTCACCGATCCGACGAAGGTCAGTTGCGACCTGACGAAGGTCGGTTGCGCGGCGAATGCGAACTCTCCGCGCTTCGGCGGACTGACCTACGTCATCCCCCCTGGCTCGCATTCGCGCGAATACGTCACCGGCAATTGGCTCGACTTAGTCAGCGACCAGAACTTAGCGAAGTACGGCGACTATGCGGCCATCGTGTTCGGCACTGTGTGGGTAGACCTCGCCGCGATGGGAGCCTTCCCCGATGCGAACTCGACGCGCGGCGAGGCGGTCGTTTGCGAAGGTTTGGTCAAGGCCATTCTTAAGGTCACAGCCAACGATGAACTCTTGCCCGCCGCTACCGACCTGAGCGGAGCGACGCAACTCCACGTCAGTGACCCACTCTTCCGCTACAACGTCATCAACCAGGGCGGCAGAGACGGACGGACGAATGGAGATGTGCCGTGGAGCAACACCGGCGATCCGTACGGCTCGCTCTGCGCCATCGAATGGGTGGTTTACCATTCGGTGACCACGGGAGTGCCGCGGTTGCGGGCTCTCATCACCGGTCCGGATGTGCACGCGTATGCACAGATCGACAGTATAGTCGGCGGCGTCGTGACGTTCGCAGGCAACCGGCCCAACCGCAAGTGCGCGGGCAACCCTCCGTTTTCGGTGCGCATTTTCGGGAACTCCAATCCGGCGCTGAACGGCACGTTCAATCTCAGTTTTTGGACCTACGGACCTCCCGGCACCGTCACGCTTTCCGGCACGGCCGCATCGGGCAATGGGGGCTTCGTTGAGTACTTGGCTCCGAGCGAAGACTACGCCTGGGCGATTCTCTATGTGCTGCGCCGGTGCGGTCTGAATCTCGATGACGGGTGGCTGGAGCTCTTCAACGCCGCGAGCGAGAGATTCGCGCGGATGGTCAATTACACCGTCGAGTTCGCGCAGACCTGGGCCTCGGGAGTGACATACGCCGCGGGAGAGGTAGTTACATGGGCGGGCAAAAACTACGTCAGCTTACAAGACGACAACGCGGGAAATGAACCGGACTTCGACGGTACGGGAGGCCGCCCCAGCACGAGTCTCGATTGGTGGGCGGTTACCGACGCGGCTCCAGCGGTCCAACCTACGGGCGTTACAAGCCAGCACGAGATGTTTACCTGCTCGGCGGTGATCCGGCAGCGGCGCTCGGCCTCCGACGTCCTGACGGGCCTCTTGCGCGGCTGTAACAGCCATCTGGTGAGAGATCCTGTGACCGGTCGCGTCGGGCTGTTTCATCGCGGCTCGGTCGCCGATCAGCAGCCCGCGCCCGTAGACGGCTCCAATTACAACGTGCTGACTGCGGGCGGCTACCCCGCTTATCACTTTGACGAATCGAGCATCGTCCGCGACCAGAACGGCAAATCGACCTTCCACCGGGTGGACCGCGCTGGTTCCGCTGTGCCGAACTCAGTGAAGATTCCGTTCAGCAATGAAGACAACGATTATTCGGGGGACTTCGCGAGCGTAGCGGATACCGACGATATCGAGCTCATGGGGCAGAGCATCGAAGGCAACCTTCCCGTAGACGGCTGCAACTCTCTCGACCGGGCCAACCGCGTCGGCTCCATTTATCTCGCTGAGCAAATCGACGGGGATACCTACGAATTCCAAACCACAGCCAAAGCCGTGAAGCTGATCGTGGGTCACATTATCGCGGTCACGGTTGCGAAGTACGGATTCAACAAACAGCTCATGCGCGTGCAGCAGATCGCCCCTACGCCCAACTGGGCGCGCTGCACGCTCACCGTCACGATTCATGATGACGCCTGGTACGCCGACGACTTCGCCGATTCGCCTTCCTCGCGCTCGACCTCTCCTTCGACGGCCAGCTTGGACCGGCCGCCGTTCGCCTGGTTGCCCAATGAGGTGGCGCCGCCAGCGAATGACGCTCTCTTCGGCGTCACTGAGAAAACCTTCGGGCTCGCCCTGCAATTCGTCGAGCTGGCGGACGGCTGGCAGCCTGTCGCCCTCATCACCGGCGCGCGGCCGGTGAATGCGCCGAACACGGCGCTGCGGGCTCCAGTGCTTGGCTCGCAGGGTTACACCAGCAACGCAGGCGGTACGGTCCCAGGAACGCCGGTGGGAGGTGTAGCGCCTATGTATTTCATCGCGGTTGCTTCTCTCGATGCGAACGGAAAGCCCGGGCCGCTGTCCAATCCGGCGCAAATTCCGGTCGCTCAAGTCGGGAACACAAACACCCTCACGGCGCGCGTGGACTTCCTCGACACCAGTGGTAGCGGGTATGCCGTGTATGCCGGGCGTAATCCGAATCGCTTGAGCAGGCAGGATGACACGCTTCACGGCGTGGGCACGCCTTCGTCCGTCACGCTCGCGACGCTCAACGAAGCGACCGAGGGAGCGCCGGATACGGTTGCAGCTACGGTGAGAGCCCGGATCAAGCGTGTGTACCACTGCGGGCCATTTGCTGCGCAATTGAGCAATGTCGGAACAGGAACGCTCGAAATCACGGGTGCCGGATGGCCGGTAAATCAATGGGCAGGATATGACTGCCAAATTCTGTGGAAGGCCGATGGAACGGCGCTCGAAGTACTCGACTTCCACATAGCGAGCAACACACCGGACACCCTCACCGTCACACCGGACCCGGCGGCGCTAGGAGTGGCGGCCGGGGATCTGCTCGGCATGTTGCCGAAGCCGACGGTGGCAGGACTGACTCTCACCGATAACAACTGGCGCAATACACTATCGAATGCCGGCGCCGGACTCGCGGTTAATGCCGAAGTGGGCAGGGTGGTGCGGTTCATCGCGGGCGCGGGCCGCGGTTACTGCTATCCGATCGTGAGCAACACGGATGTTGCGACCACAGTGCAGGGGCCGTGGATCGTCACGCCGGACGCGACCAGCCGATTCGTCATTGAAGATGCGGGCTGGCTGCCGGACGAAGCGCAAGGCTCCGGCCGCAATGACGATCCGGCCGCGCCGCTCGCGCTCAGCGTGCCTGTCGATAACTACCGTGCCGCGGTCTTGCGGTGCGAAGTGATCGTGCAGGATGCCGCCGGAGCGAAAGCAAGCCAAGGCGCGCTGAACCCGACGCGGCTGTTCTGGGTACCAGGGCGCAACTTCACACAGCAAGATGGTTACTACGATCTGGTCGCGGATGGTTCGGGGCATGTGACGGTTGATCTGGCCAACGGCCTGAATCAGCGCTTAGTGCTCGATGGAACGGCGTTCACGATCCTGGCTCCTACGTTCACGGGGCGCGCGTTGCAGCCGGGCGACTGGGTCGCGCTCTACTTCGACCAGGATGCCACCGGGGATCGAGTGCCACCCACGTTTACGGGCTCATTGGGCGGCTACGCTTCGGACGTGGGCGCGCAACAGTTCGACGGGACACCGAGTACACGCAGTGGCTTCATCCTCACCTATCACGGTGACTACTGGGTTCTTGATTCATTTACGACAGGGAGAGCAATTACATGAGAACGTTTCTTTTGATTTTGGCGGCAGCTGTGCACGTGTGTGCGCAGGACACCAACACGGTGACGATTATTCCGAGCACCGATCTGACTGCGTCGGGCGAGCTGCGGTTTCGTGATTTAGAGGCGGCGACCGCGACCCATTACATCGGGTTCAAGGCGCCGTCAACAGTCAGCGGCAATATCGTCTGGGCGCTGCCGGCGACGGACGGATCGGCGGGCCAGTGCTGGGGTTGGATCTCGGCGACGACGCTCGGCTGGGTGACATGCGGCAGTGGCGGCGGCGGTGGAACGAACCCATGGACCGTGAGCGGTACGACCATCTATTACACGGGCGGCAGCGTCGGGATCGGCACGGCGACTCCGGTCGGGACGCTGCACGTGAGCGGGAACACCTTCAATTGGGCAGACCGATATGCAGATAATACAAACGGCGCTGGTTTCGCTTTTAGGAAGGCGCGCGGAACGCCTGCTTCCCCGTCAGCAATCCAAAACGGCGACGAGATCGGCAAGATCTTGGCCTTTCCATATGACGGATCAGGTTTCGTCGGGACCGGTGGAACCGCGGGCATGGTGGCCATTGTTAACGGGACAGTTGCCCCCGGAAGTGTCCCGACCGATCTAACCTTCCAAACGGGCACTACTGGTCTGAGCGAAAGAATGCGCATCACCTCTGGTGGCAACGTCGGGATCGGGACGGCCTCTCCGGGATACCGTCTGGAAGTCGCCGGCGGCGACATGAAAGTGGGAGGCAACCTCACGATTACGGGCTCGTGTATCGGGTGCGGGGCGGCTCCCGACATGATGACTACTGATACGGCGCAGACTGTTACGGGGGTCAAGACGTTTACCGCCGATATTGCGGCGACGGGTGCCACTCTTCAGTTGGATGTCGCCAGCTCGACGGGCGGCGGCTTCACGATCAACAACACGACGGCTGGGCTCTCGGCTGCATCCACGGTGATCTTTCAGCATTCGGGGACTCGGACCGGGATGGTGAGCGCGAGTAGCAGCGGCGACATCGATCTTTCGGCGGGGGGCGGCCAGAGCACATACGGGCTGCAAGGTAATTCGACGGAGCACCACTTCTATGTATCGGCGACGGACACGTTTGATGTGACGAGCGGCCTGGTGACGATCCACGGCAATACGACGGCGCAGAGCATCTCGCCTGCTACGACGAGCACGTATTCGCTGGGGGATTTCTCGCATCACTGGCAGAGCGCTTATATCGACACGCTGAACATCAACGCGTGTTCGGGGTGCGCGCCGAGTGACATGATGACGACGGACACGGCGCAGACATTGGGCGGGTTTGCGGCCAAGACGTACGGGGCGACTCAGACATTCAACGGCTCGGCGGTCTTCAACGGGGGAACGAACTTCAATCAGCTCGTGACTTTCGATAACGTGCACGGCGTGGATTTCGGCTGGAACGGATCTGTTGGCGCGACGGTCATCAACGGCAGTGGAGTCTTTACGAAGCTCGCCGGGGTGACGACGGCCGGCCTGGCGGGCGTTCCGATCGTGGAGTATTACTATCCGGAGACGTTTGTCTTCAGCGGCACGGGCACGCCGCTCTCGACTGGCGTGCCGGCCGGCACGCATCGCGTGTGCGCTTCGTTTCGGCCGTCGTCGGGCAATATATCGACGGTGATTGCCGTGCGATACACCGATAGCCTGAGCGGCGTGAGCACGGTTGCGCCTCTGTTCTACGTGGATACGCTTGCGTTCCCTTCGTATAGCAGCGCGTTTTTCACGTATGGAATCGCGCCCGTGGCCACGGCAGTAAACCAACTGGTTTCGGGTTGCGCTCTCATTGCGAGCAATGGGGGATCTGTGACGATCGATTACCCGGCGCCTGGCGCGAGCAGCTACTCATTCACCGCGTATGCGGAGCGAGTCAATTAGCAGAGGAGTTGAGGTCATGTGGTTTGTGAACGTATTACTGTATCTGATGTGGCTTTTTCAGCCGGCCACTTATACGGAGATGGTCAAGGGCGGTGCGCCCTGCTACGTGTATGTGGACGTGCTGCACTCGGGAGCGCCGCGCGGCGAGCAGCCGGCGTGCTTCTACGATCCGTCGAACGTGAATCCGGCGGAGTAACCAAGCTCCAATGAGCGCCAGCCTCGCCTTGAGCAGCGTCCGCTGGCGCGATTCCTCCGGTGTGGCTACCGAGCCGGCGGAGAAGTCGGTAGCCTCGAAAGGTTGAAAACGATGAAACGAATTCTGTTGTTAGCGGCACTGGCGGTCGCGGCGATGGCGCAGCCGCAGAGCCTGGTTGCGCCGCCGAAAGAAGCGGCCGTCACAAAGGCGCTGCCTAAAGAGGCGGCGCTCGAATTGGAAAATCTGGAGATGCGAATCAAGTCCGCCCAGGAAGCGGTCCGCAAGGTGGCGGACTTGGTTCTTGCGCCGCTCCAGGCTCAAGAGAACAGTGTAATCACAACGGTTTGCCACGATGCGGGCATTGACGACGTGCAGCGGTGCGTGATCGATCCGGAGAAACGCATCGTGCGGCAGGCAGAGGCGAAGCCGCCAGTAATGAATTCGCCGAACTCCAAGTAAAAGGACTCCCAGCCTCAAAACCCATTAGCGAAGTAAGTGCCGGGCGCTTGTAATTACTCGTGCGCCGGTGAGAAGAGAAAGGACAACTCAAATGGTTACAGACGTTTCTATCTACTCCATTCCAACGAACGCCATCGCCGTCCCGAATGGTGGCATCGTCCCGGACTATCAACAGAATTGGATCGATGCTCTCGACCGGATGGCCAACTTGAACAACACTAAGTCTGCCATCGGCTACCAGGGGCAGGTGCAGATTTGGACGGAGAACGCGACGCACTGCCGCGAGCTCGGCACCGCGCTTCCCGCAAAGCCCGTACCGTCTCTCGCGAAAGTGCTGAACGTTAGCGCCAGCGATGATGCCGGAACGAAATATGTGTGGTACACGGATGGAGATCCCGTTGGCCCTCCGTGCCCCGATCTCCCGCCGCTGCCCCAGGTCATCCCGAACCATTTGAGCGTCGGCCCTAATCGCGGAGGCGCGTTCTACCTTTGCAACTCGGACGACACGATGCCCGTAGGGTTCAACGCGGAAGTCACGGACGGCGAGTTTCCGGGCGTTCCGGCAGGGAAATACAGCAAGGTGGGAAGCATGATGCCGAACGTGAACTGGTATTTCAAGTTCGCTGCGTTCCTGCTGTGCTTCCTCTTTGCCGTGCCGAACATGCGCGCTCAGGTATCGCTGAAACTCACTTACGAGTCCATGGCCGTACCGATGAGCCAAATCGCGACCGCGCGGAACCTGCTGCGAGTCGAGGTGGAGGGGTGCAATGTCGGCGCCACGCCGTACACGTTAACGCCCGAGAGAATCTCGATTGCGGCGCCTGCGATCAGCTTCATCGATACCGACGATGCGGCTATGACTCTGAACTCGCAGGCATCGAAAACACCGTGGGGTCGCATCAAACAGTGGGGGCCGGTCGCGGCCTCCATAGCGGCCTTGGTGCTGACACACGCGAAAACGATCAGTGGATCGACGGGCGCGATGATCACGATCGGGGCGAGCGAGGGGCTACCCCTGCTGCAATCCGTCGCGAACCAGGCGGCTCCTTCGGCGCAAACGCTGCTGGCAGTGAAACAGTATCCGCTCATTCTGCAACCCTCGGGGCAGCCGGGGGATTGCTTCACCGACCATCGCTTTGCCTCGCGTGTCCCCAAGGGCGGCACGGCTCCGGTTGTCGTTGTTGTGGGAGGGAAGTAGCCTCGTGAAGCAGCAACTTCTGAACTGGGCTATGTACGGCGGCGCGGCCCTAGTCACTTCCGCTGCCGCCCGTGCACTTCCGGAGCCCACGCCGGCGGGCTCGCGTTTCTACCTGTGGGCCTACAGGTTTGCCCACTACTTACTGGCGAACTTCGATAAGGCATCCGCGAACAAGTAACTCACTATGTGGACCTTCGATTCAGGGACGGGCGCGATCGCGCAAAACGGTTGCGTCCGAGGCTACGGCTACGCAGGTCACGGCGTTGGGAAAAACAACCCCGTGCTTGAGCGAGTGGCGAATGTGGGACCGATTCCACGCGGCGAGTACACAGGTGCGTCGATTGAGAATTCCCCGAAGCTGGGAGTCGATAGCATCGCACTCGCGCCGAAGTCCGGCACTGACACGCACGGGCGAGGCGCGTTCTTCTGGCATGGCGAAAACCCTGCCCATCCGGGTGAGTCGAGCGAAGGCTGCATCGTCAGTGCGCATTGGCTGCGATGGGCATTCTGGCAGAGCGGAGACCACGACCTGACGGTCATTTGGTCTCAGGCGGCACGGGCCGTGACCGCAACTACAACCTAAAACCGTGCACGCGTGTGCACAGAAACGAGAGGAAGAGACGAGATGACGAACCGATGGATGGAAAGGGCCGCACTGCTGCTGCTGTTGGCTGCTTCGGCCGCGCAAGCGCAGCAAGTGACGGCGCTCATGGACGGAGCACCCGTGAACGCGATCGTGAGCGTTTTGGGCTACGACGGGAACGGCAACCTGAAGTACGTCTGTCAGGCGCAGCAATTGTCCGCGGCGGGCACGAGCACCTGGAGCGTATCCGGGGCGACGTTAAGTAACGTGGTAGTCAGTTCCGGCACCGCAACTGCAACGTTTGCGACCGCGCCGGGGCTGTACTTAGGCGCGCTGCTCACGGTCAGCGGAGTGACGGCCCTCAACGGGTCGTACCCAGTGACAGGCGTCTCTGGCGCGACGGCAACGTTCGCAACGACGGCAGCCAACGGAACTTACAACGCGGCGGCATTGACGATCACTACCACGAATCCGCTCTTGGGCTCAGCGGTGTGGGCTATTCGCGAGCTGGTGTACAACGGCAGTGGCCAACTCGTCACGACGTATTGGGCCGGAGGAATCGCGGCCGGGTTCGGTTCATCGCTGAGCCAAGGCTACAAGCTGGCTTGCTCGAATGCGGGGAGCTACTAACATGCAAAAGCTAATCACGATCGCATTGCTCGCCGCGGCGGGGTCGTTGGCTCAGACATCGCCGGTGATTCCGCTTCCGCCCATCTCTGGGATGCAGTACGGGCCGATGTGTAAGTTGAGCGGGACGCAGACTGATGGGTATGTGTTGAAGGCAACGGGTACGAATAGTTGCGCGTGGCAACCCGTGTTGCCAACCTATACGGTCGCTACTCTGCCCGCAGCGGCTAGTTGCGCCGGCTGCGTTGCTCGCATCACGGATGGCCAAAGCATCACCGATACCCAGACCGGTGGCGGTAGCACTCAACTCTACGCATGGTGTAATGGCGTCCAGTGGGTGCCGTTTGCCCAAACGGTTATCAACGCCACACCGGGCGGTGGATTGATCGTAACGGTCGCAGGGTCAACCTACTCGGTCGGTGAAGATCCGGCCGGCGTTCCCACCAAGTTTGCCAATTTTCAGGGCACATGGGCTTCCGGCACGACGTACGCTCAGGGAGATTGGGTCTTCCTGAATGGCAGTTCGTACTTCTCACTCCAGGCAGGTAACATAGGCAACACCCCTTTGCCAACTGCGGATACGGCGTTCTGGGCGCGCATGGCCGTCAAGGGCGACCCCGGCGCGGGTAACTTCAACGGTCCAAACAGCAGCACAGCCGGGGATTTCGTGGCATTTTCGGATAACACCGGTCAGAACGCCGATGATCGCTACAGCAGAACCACGACGGTGAATGGCAGTAGCACGGATTCTCAAATCCCAAGCGCCCACGCCGTAAATACAGCCGTTGCAGCCGCCGTCTCGGGAAGCATCCTCACCGTAGACTCGACCAATGCGCCAACTAATTATCAGGCCCTCAATCCCGGGGACAATCACAGCGACAAATTGACCAGAGGCGCCAATCCCGGCTCACACACATACACCGTGGATTGGACCCCGAATGAGGTGAAGGCACTTAACCTGAAGGATGACTTCTGTGGCTCCATCCCCAATGGGGATCTTGGCTGGTGGTTGATCAAGTACAACACTTCAACGCCAACCGACAATGCGACGATCACATCGCCAGCGAACCACCCGTGCGTGTGGCGTATCACCTCCGCGGCGACCTCGGGTGAGGGCGCGCGGCTCAACTGGGACAACAATAACGGGCAGGTATCAAATGCGCTCCTGAATCTCGACAGCACATCCCCGTTCACTCGCGGATGGGATTCGCACTTCATCTTTTCTCCGGAAGCGCAAGGTAGCGGCAGCGTCGCGTCGAGTCTGTACCGCGTCGGTTTTCACAATGGCACCATTGGCGGTGGGACTCCAACGAACGGGGCGTGGATCGAGGCTGACACTGCGGGCACGAGCTGTACCGTATGCGCCGCGATCGGCAGCGGCGTCTGCACCGGTGCGGCGCCGACTGTTGGGAATTTCGTGTATGTCGTAAGAAACTCGACTACCGCAGCGACTTATTGCGTGGACACCGGCATCGCACCGTCAGTTGCCGCCTGGTACCACATCGAAATGTGGAGCTCGACTCTCGGCACAATCAATTTTGCACTCGGTGTGGCTGGCGCAAGCTTGGCCAATACCGCATCGATAGGGCCAAGCGGAACCGTCACTGGCACCATTCCAGCCACGGTTGTACGTCCAGAGTTCACCGTCGTAACCCGCACTACAGCGGCTAAGAACCTGGATATCGACTTCTTTAGCTTCAAGGGAGCCGGGCTGACTCGGTAACAGCAGAAAGGGTAAGCGCAAAATGCTCAAACGACTCATAACACTTGTCGGCATCATTCACCTCATCGCCCTGGCTGCCGGCATAATCAACGTGCGAGTGTCCACCTCGACACAGCAGGCGATCATCACGTACGGAGCGCCCGACAGCAATGTGTGCTCTATATCCGTGACAGATCCCAGCGGCAATTTGATGCCCGACGTTAACCCGGCATACTTTACCGGTTCAAACGTCGATTCCCGGTCTGGCTCTTACACGTTGGGTAACACCCGTATTCTGGTACTCGGCCAGCGTGGGACATTCATGGGGGTGGATGGCAACTACCACAGCCGGTCGTACGTCGCTGATACCACGTACTCGTATGTGCTGGCGTGCGGACCGGGCGGATCTGTGACGACGAGCGGAACGTTCAAGACGCTCACGATCCAGCAGGGGCTTGGTGCCGGAGATCCGATCCCATCAGCCGGGGGTGCTTACACCTACCCCCACGTGGACATCAGTTCGGCGGCGCACCGCAACGATTACATTGCAGAACCGCACACCGGAGCCTATGTAAAGAATTTCGCGACGTCCAACGATATGAGCGGGGATCCTATTTCGGTCATGCTGACGTTTAGTGGCATGGGACAGATGTGCTCGCCGGCGACGGTCACCGCCAGCAACGGAGATACCGGACACCACTGCGAACTGGGACTGAAGCCATCAGTATCATCGGGCGGCTTCACACCAGGAATGTACTGGATCAGCTCCACAACCGGGGAGGTAAGATTCCTCGGGCCGATGAGTGCTGGATTCAACGGCAACACCCCGGGATGGGCGGCAGGCTCGGGGTGTAATAACTCATCGGGCCTGTTGACGCTGTTGGATAACCTGAACGGGAGTTCATTCTACTGCCAATTGTCCGCAACCGATGGTAGCGGCACCATCGTCGTCAAGGTGACGTACACCGGCCACCAGACTCTCGGGCAGGATGTGGATTTAACTGGCCAGACAATTACGACGTCCGGCACGCCACACAGCATCATCAACACGCCCTATGTTATTCCGTTCGGGCGCACGCTGGAGACGTTGATCAAGGAGTTTGACCCGACCATCACGGAACTCGGCTCCATCCTGGGCGGCGGGGGCACCCCCGTAGCAACGATCCACGGGGATTTTCTGTATCAAAAGTTCTACTGGTACGCCACAGCCAACCAGAACGTTTGGGCGCAGGCCGGCGTGTTCGATATGCTGATGAGTCCGGCGACGCACCTCGCGAAGTTCGGTAACACGGACGGTTGCATCGATAATCAGCACCCGGCAACCGGCATGAACACGGGTAGCACGTACGCCGGATACTTAGGCTGCATCGAGGCCGCCATGGATACCCTGCATTCAATTCAGGGCTCTCCATTCAGGTTTGGCGGCATCCACTCCTATTCGCCATCCATAGGGCTCGATGACAACATCGCAGTGGTGTCGCTGCACAGCATGGCAGAAGAGAAAGCCTCCGAGTCGTATTATGCTGTGACGACAAGCTCTGGATTGGCAGCGTCCGGAACGCCGTGCACGATGCTGCAACCGGCAGGTACATCCAACATCACGGATTGGCCGGATTTGACGTGGGGACCTGGCTGCAGCACGATGATCGTCACGGGTGAGCCTGCTTACGTGCAAGTAGGCGACTATCTGTATACGTGGCCAGCGACGGTAACGGCGGCACCGGGCGATTTGCTTACGACCAATGGCGGGAGTCTTTCGGTTGAGATGCCTAGGCTCCTCTATAAGGGGGCGGACGGTAAAACCTGGTACATCCAGCGGCAATATCACGGCGTCGGATGGTCGGGGCATACTGGCCCCAATGTCTATACGGCGGTTGCTCCCAACGGCACCATTCAGATGGCACCGCCAATGGACGGCAACTCGATATATTGGGATTGGCGTGCCGGTCCGCATGGCACGAATGCATACCGGGAAAATCTGGATCAGGTCCACACGTCGTGGTTGAGCAACCCAACCTTCGGGTATCTGACCACGCAGGCGTTCCTTACCCAGGTCGGAAACGTGCCGGCGCGCTTGTCGGCGAACACCGTACTGACTCAGGGGCGGCCTTCATTCAACGGACTCATAACCCCATCCAGCAGTGATGCGGTGAACTCGGTAGAATCGCACCCTGCGTTGCCGGTCATGGCTCCAATCAATAGGACATACTGGGCGCAGACTGCCGACGGGCATCCGTACACCGGGACTTCGTATCACGCCACCAGTACAACCTTGGTCAGTGGACAGTTGTATCGGCTCCGCGGCTTCCCTGTTGGATCGGAGGTAACTGTGCCGATCACGCAGGCCTATAAGCGGATTCCGTTCGTCGCCGTTTCCGGTTCCAGGGTATTCACGGAAATGTCCGGACCATCCGCTGCGATGACGACCGATTCCTCCACCCAATACCGTTTCTGCATTGCACTGGTGAACGGCGAATGCTTCTCTGGTTCCCTCGCCGGAGATGTATACGCGAACGCCCCGGGCGTAACCGCTCTCTCGTGCAGCAGTCAATGGAGCGCCGTGGTCAACTTTACGACGCTCACAAACGATCTCTGTGTATTCCCGCTGAGCGCATGGGTGCAAGGCAGCACGCTACAGCAGGCCATCAGCGACCCGGCTGGCGTGACAACGCGCATCTTGACCAATAGCTTAGACGCTTATTTGACGACTAGGGGATTCTGGAACAGCCGCACCACACCTAACGGGTCTTGGTTCTTCACGGACCTCTCGATGGACAAGTCCGTCAAGCTGATCAAAGTCCCGTCGCTTCCGGTGCCGGATGGGATTGATCGAACGCATTACATTCCGTTCAAGGTGTCGCTTCCAGGTGGCGCCGGCCGGACCGCCATCGTGAAGTTTGGCTACGACGAGTATGGTTCGCCGAGCAGCTTCTACTGCACGGCACGGCAGGAGTCGTGTTACGTGACGGCGGCCACGATCAACACCACGACGCCGTTCTCTTACGCTTACGAGTCACTCGCGCCGGCGCCTTGCGACAACGGCTGCATCATTACGATCCCAGCCATCCCGGGACGGTTGCTCCGCTATCAAGTGCAATACGGCGGGTCCCCTACCGCATCCAAGGTATACGTCGCGCTCGTTCCCTAAAGCAATCGAAAGCACGTGTGATGGCACCGGCCACTTCAGGCGCGCGCGAAGAGCCTCGGGACTGCGGATATCGACAGGATTACGCAGGCCATCGATAAGCAATCCGCGGCCATCAGGAAAGCCGGAAGGTGAACAATTACCGTGATGCGGGCCTATAAAGATTCAGCGCTTGGCAGGCGCGTACGCGCTGCTCTTCAATAACGGTTAGGTCTGCGACTTTCTTGTTGGCGGTAGCCGCGTAGACTTCACTGCATGCCTTGCGTATCAGCGCGTGCTCCTCGGCAGCTTTTTGTTCCATGATCCGATTACGTTCCATTGCGCGTTTTGCCGCTGCTGCTTGTTGTCGCTTGCGTTGTTCTGCTTCGGCTGCCTCGGCTGCTTCGCGGGCTTCTGCCAGCCGTTGAAGTTCGTTCCGTGACTCGCCGGAAATCAGGGCGAAGGTAACGCGGTCGAATTGACAGCCCCGCATGTCAGTGTTGAGTAATTCCGATCCCGGCAAGGAATATAATCGAACGCCCGGATCGTCATAGATTCGCGCGAGCGAGATGATCGCTGGGACCGTGGCATCGCCCTTGTGGAAGGTGATTCTTACTTTGGCGTCATTCCATTCGTTGCCCTTGGCAATGGCAGTTCCGTTTATTTCCGGCATCACTCCGGCCCGGCAAGCTGTGCCGATAAACCGAATCGTGCCCTCGGGAACTTCAATGGTTTCGTCGAAGGATTTGGAAACGGCGGCAGTCGGCTCTTGTAGACCGGGGAGCGTGCCGGTAGCTGCGATTAGAACGAGTGACCAACGAATTACCGCCATCGCCATCATGCAACGCCACGCCACGCCCTATGCCTCTTTCGCGCTTTGCCGTCTGCGAACGATTCCTCGAATCGGATCGAAGTAATACCGCCGTCCGCCGTCGCGCGCGCCGCGCTCCAGCCGGAGCCGGATGCGGCCTAGCACTTTCCGCGACTCGCCAGCAGCAAGTAGTTCCATGTCTTGCACTTTGACTGCTTCCTCGTAATCGGAATCATCAACAACATCGTCAACGAACTCTTTTCCGTCTATGCTCTTTACTCGCTTCGGTCCCTTCCGGTTCGACATGGCCCGCCTGTGTCCTGTTCGATGTGGTCTCGTTTTGCGCTTTCTTCCACCGCTCCAGGGCCGTGAGCGTGACGGTTCTCATGGGTGATTCGGGACTCCGCAGCATGTCGAGAAATTGAGTCATGAGTTGTTGTTGTTCCGGCCCTAGGTCAGCGGGCACGGATTGTATCAAACCGGACTGCCGATGTGAAGCGGCCTCCAGCCAAGCCTCGGTTGCTTGCTGAATAGCTTTGTCTATAGTGGTCCGACCCGGAGTGTACCGGCGACGCTGAACTTCCTGAGTCAGGCGCTCGTGAAGCGATTGCGGCATGCGAACAGTGGTGCGGATTGTAGGTTCAGAAGTAGTCGGCTCGTCAGTCACTTAGCACCAATTGACAGCAATACAAAAATTCATCTTGACAATTTGACAGCAAATCATCATACTTACAACGTGCAGCAGCAAAATGACAGCATGACGCCACTCAAGACCGAAGTCAAACGCATCTCACTTCGGCTGGACGGCGAAGTCTGGGAAGCCGCCGTGATCGCAGCGGCTAAGCGGCGAACTTCGGTACAAGCTATGCTTACGCGCTTAGTCAAGAAGGAACTTGGATTTCCGGTAAGCGACGAACCCAAGACAAGCGTCGCCTAACGACACTTACCCCTATGCCACAACGCACCCTTATCGTCGGTCCTTCTTTCTGTACGGTTTCGCAGGATTTCACGACTTGTGAATCCACCCCCAATTCTTGTGCACGCGTGTGCACGCTGGAGGACGGAAAATGATCCTGCCAAATACCAGCGCCGTGCAGTCGATTCTCGATGTGCTCGCCCCGTTCACGGCGGCCGAACAGGATTTGATTCTCGCCGTTGTTGCGGCGAACCGGACTAGCTTTTCGCCGCCTGACGCTCAGGTTCTGGCGTTTTTGACCGACAGGTGCGTGAAGGCAGCCGGCGAGGTGGTGCCGCTCTCGGATCTGCTCCACGCCTGGCGCGAGTGGAGTGGAGAAAAGCTGAGCGATTCGCGGCGGCTGTTTAAAGAGTTGGAGCGGCTGGGGTTCACAACTACGCCAATGCGTCATCCGTACCAGAGCGCTCGCGTGAGGGGAATCTCCGGGCTGCGTCTTCGCATTGGGAACATCGACGGCGAAGAGGGGGCTATAGGCTGAGCATGCGGCTACTGTTCTTTCATCAGTTCGTCCACGGACCTGCCGAGCGCTCTCGCCAAGGCGGCAATGTCGTTCGGGTCGGACACCGCCAAATCGAGCGCGTCGTTGGTGAACACGAGGACCGCAATCGGGCGGTTGCCGTGTTGCGGCGAAAGTTCGCCGCGCTGGATCGATTGAACGGACGCAAGGTTTACCCACTTGCGCTTTCTGGTTCGGTGGTCGGTCAACGGCAAGAAGTGGAGCGGGGACATGTAGGGTTCTCCTCGGGTGAATCATCGCACGTTTCCTTTAGCAGCACGATACCGGCGCGAACTCTAACGGCGCTATGGGAGAAATCGCTAAATGCCTGATTCGCAATCGCTCATTTGTGTACGCCGCAAGCCCACACGCAAGCGTACGGGCTCCTTTACAGCGGAGCAGAAGCGGCGCATCATCTTCCTCTTTGACCAAACGAACGGGGATGCAGACTATGCCGCCGAGCGCTGCGGAGTGGTGGGTGTTCAGCGCGCTGATGTGCTGGCGATCGTCCTGGCCGATACGCGGCGCAAGCAGCCGCAGGGCAGTCCGACCCTGCAACTCACGGCCAAGGCGGCGGTGGCATGAGCTCCACACCGGCGCAAGCGCCCGCACGCGGGCCTCGGACCGAGTTCGACCAGCAGGTCAACGCCCTGCGCAAAGCTGTGCCATGGGCAAGCCTCTCCTTCAGCCGATTCTGCGAAGACCTGGCACGCTCCGGGAAGACCACCACCGCGCCGATTCTCAACCTCGAAGTGCGGCCCGCGCCCCAGAACGAAAGCGGCCTCTGGTATGCCCTGACGTTCGTGTGCACCAGTGGCGAAGTCAAGCGCGTGGGGGCCTCGCGTTTCGACACGCTTCTCTGGCGCGCGGCCTTCGTCGAACTGCTGATCCGCCAGCGGGCGGAACGGCCGCGCAAGCCCGGAATGCCCGAAGCCACAGAGGAGACAACCGCATGAGCGACACGCTGCTTCTCAACCCTCCAGCGCGCGAAGAAGGCTTCTATTGGGTCCGGTTACTGCCGGAGTACGGCAACCCCGACACCTGGCTTCCCGCGCTCTACACGAGCTACGTGAGCGTGGAGGTCGATGAACAATACATCGAGCGGCACGGCGAGATCCCGGATGGTGCGCTCGCTGTCGATTTCGGGTGGCAGCTCAACCTCGAAACGGACGAAGCCCGTATCTATCCCGAATCGGCGATCTTGGCGCTTGGCAGTCAACTGCGCCAACCCGCGCCGGAGATGACCGCGGAGCAAAAGGCCATCCTGGCTAAAGCTCGCGGCGCCGCTGCTTTGATCCTTTTGATTTTCTGCATCGTTACGTGGCACCTATGCTCACGGGTGGACTCATACCCCCTTTCCCCACAACAGGAGGTTGGCGCAGTGGCTCGGATTCGGTAGGGCTTGGGCGGGCGAAGGCTTCGGGTGCTTCCGCCCGCGCTGTTCAGTAGCGGTTCACGTCCTCTGAGCCGCCACTAAACAGTCCGGCTTCGACCGCCGGACAGGTTTATGCCCGCGACAATCACTGATCCGCGCGTGCGGTTCGCAATTCTCAAGCGGTGCGAACGGCAGGCACGCAACGAAGCGCGAGAGGCCGTGAGAGCAGCGCTTCTATCTGGCAGCGCCACTCTGCGCGAGTTGATGGAGCGGACCGGCCTGGAGCGCTGGCAGTGCGGTCGGGCAGTCGATGAACTCAAAGTGAACGGCACCGTTACAGAAGAGCCGGAAGGCGTCTTCGGATTGGACAGACAGCAATGAAGGACCTTATCGAGCAACGAAACGATCAAGACTTCCTCAGGAGCCTGGGCGTAACCATGGACGCTCCCGCCGCGGAACCGCCTTTGCGCATGGAGACGAACGATTGGGAGCGGCTCGCGCGCCAG
>DATNFO010000080.1:0-97930 GCA_035606355.1 Candidatus Limnocylindrales bacterium
CTTGTTGTCGCTTCTCTTCGCTCAAGACATTGCTCACGTCGATGGAGGGTAATCCCTCCGTCGTTCTCAATGTCTTGCCGATTTCTATTGGCCGGTTTTCAGCTGTCCCTCATTGGCCGCTTTTGCGTGTCCCCCGAAGTTTTTTGAGGCCGCTCTCAATTAAGAATTGGTCGCGAAGTTCCCGATAAAGACACGCGCAATCGCGGTAGAGCTGTGCCTGTAAAAGGCTGCTCGCATTCTTGCCAAACACATCCACCGGGCGTACGCTCGCGTAGCGCGCGCGATTCTGCGCGTCTCTTTCGATCTGTTCTGCCGTTAGAAGCTGATTACTGTGTACTTGCATAGAAGCACTCTCTTTCGTGTTGCGCCGGAGTTGCGGCGCGCACATTGCTGTTTGTGGTTGAGTGGATGCAGAAAAGAAAAAAGCCGCTTGCCAGTGAAGGCGTAGCGGCTTCAGGTTGCCCACATCCAACCGTAGGCGTTTGGTATTTACCTACCTATTACCATTGTCCCATGCTTGTCAAGTTAGGCTTGTTGAAACGAAAGAAGTTACTACCCATAAAACCGGACAACTAAATTTCATTAAATTGCATTAACCCAAAGGACGGAAGCTTCCCCTGTTCCCAGCGTGGTTTTTGGGTCGAAATTTTGTTTTTGCACCCTGCGCCGCGTGCCGCATCAACAAAGCGGCCTACCATGACTTGCCCCCTGGCAACGTCACGAGCTAGTGACCACGTTCTGCCCCACGCGGTTGTAACTTCGTCAGTGCCACACATATTCCATGTGTCAAGAACTTTGGCGCAGCGTGCAGGACGCACGCTGTTACTGCCTACTTCCTAATGCAAGTGTCGCAGAGGTCTTTACCGCCCCCGGTAACGCTCACTGTAAGGTCGGCTAATGGTACGAGCTGCCCACAAGAGCCACAACGGAGGTGAATGTCCTCCTCCAACTGATTCAGCTTGAGTGTATGAACAGGAACATGTGGTTGTTTCATGGGGCGATTACAACATGCTTTCCGTGCGATAGCAACGCACATTTTCAACGAGTAATACACACACACGGTGTGCAATAGACGGGGTTGGTCGGGTATGTTAGAACCGAGCTGCTGTACCGCGCTCGTTGGCGCAGAGCAATTCGCGTGCCACACTTGGGCTACACTTTTCTTGTCTACGCACGAACGAGCGTTGACAAGTTGGAAGGATAGGCGCATACTCTCCACATGGGAAAAAAGCTTCGCTGCATAAAGGCCGTGGCCTACGTACGCGTGTCTACTGGTAAGCAGGATCTATCTATGGACGCGCAAGAGGAACGCATTCGCCTGTACTGCGAACTGAATGGGCTGGAGTTGGTAGAGGTGATTCGAGAACGTGGCATCACTGCCAAAATCAAGCTGAACAAGCGGCCTGAAGGTTCCCGTATCGCGAAGCTGACTGCAAACGGCGTCTGTCACATAGTTTCTAACAAGTTGGACCGCCTTTTTCGGAGTGCCGTTGATGCACTTACGCATGTAGAGGAATGGGAACACGCCGGTATCAGCCTACACTTGGTTGACCTGGGTGGGCAGTCCGTAAACACCGGCAGCAGCATGGGCAAAATGATGCTGACAATGCTGGCTGGCTTTGCTGAATTCGAGCGTAACATGATTGCCGAACGAACGACCGCTGCATTGCGACACAAACGGGCGCATGGGGAGGTCTACAACCACGTTCCCTACGGCTACGTGGCGAAAGATGGCAAACTCGTTTCCGACGCAACAGAGCAAGCCGTAATCGCGAGAATGGCTACTTTGCGGGCGGAAGGGGTGAGCTATCACCGGATTGCCGACACATTGAATGCCTCAGAGACGGCCACGAAACACGGCGGGGTGTGGCGTGCACAGACGGTCAAGAACATAGTCGTTGCCGCGGACGCGTGATACCCTTAGCAGCTATGCAGATCAAATCGACAAAGCTCATTTTCGCGTTCGTTGCCGTTGCTGCTGGGTCTGTTGCGACGCTGGCGTTGCGAGGGCAGGGGAAAGCGCCCCAAGGGTTCACTATTCACAGCATGACCTTCGATGAAACTGCGAAGTATGCAAAAGACACGCCGCACCCAAAGATACCGGCGTCTTGGAAGTTTGTCGGTGTAGGGCCAGAAGCCCATAACAACGCGACGACACTATGGTTTCAAGGCGAGGGAGGGGTGCTCTACGCAGTGCGCGTCTGGGTAGACAAAGACACTGGAGATTACACGCTGGAGCCCAACATTGATCGGCTGGAAAGGGAGTAGCCACCGTGCCAAATCGTGCCAATGTACCTGGAATTAGTTGCAAAAGTGGAATAGGTGGAAACGTGGAATCAGTAAGTTACTCATTCGACATAGCGGGTATTTGTTCAACTCCCCCCGCCTCCACCAAAATAAGTCTTCAGCAGGCCTTCATTCCCCCGCGATCGATCTCGGTTCCGCGAGGTCATAACGGTACAGCCGGAAGTCGGCCGGCGAGAGTATCGCACATTCAACGCTGCGGTCCTGTCCGACCCTGATCGTACGCGGAGACTCCTTCGTCGACGTGCGTTTCAGCGGAACATGGGTCAGCCGGATCGTCTTCCCGGCCAGAAACTTGAGACTGACCTTGCGCTGCGGTTCCCGGTTGTGCAACTCCCGGAACAGAAGAAGATAGCCGCCGCGGCGCTTCGTGGATACCATCTGGAACCCAGACCATGACGCGTTGGAAGGTTCGTCGCCAATCGGAAAAGTCAGGCTGGTAAAGATATCTTCCTGGATTTTCTTGAATTGAGCGAATAGGAACCCGAGTTCGGCTTTGCCCTCGTCGTCGAGGAATTGGGACGACTGAAAAAACACGGGAACGAACGGCAGCCCCATGGCGAAGCAGTAGGCATGGCTGTGTTCGAACGCATCGGACAGGTCCTTACGTGTGCGCTTGGGGTTCTGAAGCATTACCTGAAGCTTATTGGCAGGGAAATACTTCGCCATCAACCAGTGCTGGCGTAAAACCTGGAACGGAACGAACGTCAAATGGTCCGGTTTACCCTCCTGAATGTTTTGGAAATAGATGCTGCCATATTCGCGCGCGAAATACCAGCCGTAGCGCGGGTCGTCGTATTCCGGACAGAGCGCGAACTGGGTCCTCATCGGCGCGTATTTCATCAACGCCCGATACTTCGCAATGCGATCCTCGTAGTCGCCGCGGTCCGCTAAGTGGTCATAGTCGACTTTCCAGGTAGCTACTCCCAGTTCATCGATATCCTTCTTCAAGTCGGCGACCTTCGCGTTCCGAATGGCGACCCAAAGTCCCATCCGGACCTTGGCCGTCTCCGCCGCGGCGCGAATGTGGTCCCAGCCGTCCGTGTACTTGGGAAGGAAATTGCTCGCGGCCGGACCGCCGGCTGTCTGCTGCCAGCCGTCATCGATCTGCACCACATCGATACCGAGCTTTCCAGCCGAGGCGATTTCCGTGAGAAGAAAATCTTCTCTCGTGAACTGTGCGCCGCCGGGGTTCGCCGGGCCCCACGTATTGGACAGAATGAACATGTCGCGCTGTGGAAACACCGGATATCGCGCGGCGTCGAATTGCTTCAGGGCGAATTGCAGACCGTCGTTCGCGCCGGAATACACGACAGTCCACGTTGCCCAACATTCCCGGAATCGGTCCTGCAGGAATTCTTCGGGTGACAGTCCCCAACCCGTGCTCGATACACCGGCCGGACCGCTGAAGAACGCGCCGGTGAGATGAGCAGGCTGATTGACTCCCTTCGGCGATTCTTTGACGGTGGCCACACCGTTCGCATCAAACTCCACAGCTTCGCCCGACGCCCAGGTGATGACTTCGCTCTGAAAAACGGGAAACCCGGTGATCACTTTTTCCTCGAGCATCGGTGTCCATGCCGGCAAGCGATTCCCGGGATCGTTATAGTATCCCCAGTAACGTCGGCGATTGGGCAGAGCAAGGTCGAGCGGCAGGTGATCGGCGCGCGCGCCCGGCGAAATCAAGGAACCGCCGTAAGATTTGTAGCTGCGGTCGCCGGCCTGCAATGCTTTCGCCTTGCTATCGAAGCCGGGGAGCGCCTTCACGCGCAGTTGGGTGCGCAGTCCCGGAGCGTCGGGATATGCCCAGACGACGTGCTGCAAATGCAGTTTCGCGGCTTCGTAGGCGATCGTAGTGACGATCTCGAGATGCCTGCTTGAGAAACCGTCGTCATCACTCTCGTGTGCCTCGATATCCACTAAGGCGCCTATGGCGGCATCGTCGAGCGCGCCTGGAAGTGACCAATCGGCGGCAAAGTTCTTTTTGAGCGAAAAGCCGGTCCCGGTTTCCTCGTTCCGCAGTCCAATGGTGGCCAAACCGTGACCGGTCCAAATCCAGGAACGAGTGATCCGGCCGGTGGTGACGACCAGCTGATCGCCGTCGGTGTGAACGCGCGCATTCCCGACGGACGCCGCGACGCTGTGTGGCCATGCGGCGGCGTTCGGGGCCGCTTCGAGAATGGCAGTTGCGGGCCGGAGGGCGCCAGCCGCTCCGGCAAGTTTCAGAAGATGTCTCCGCGTCATCGTTAATGCCTACCGGTCGTCACCGTCGGCGGCTACGAAAGCCGCCACCTTGCGCGCCGGCGCCGGCGCCTTTGCGCCCCGCAGTGCCTTCCACAGGATCTCGTTGTACTCGCGCTCATCCACCTGGTCCGCAACATCGAGGGGCATCTCCGCCGACCGTGCCGCGCCATACGCCGTCTTTGCATTCTTTTCGTCGATGTCCACACCCGGTGGACGCACTTCATATGGGCGGGTGTCCGGCCGCGACTGAAAGGCCGCCCACATCGGTGTCGCCGAACCGTCAAACTGCGTCATTGGCGGGAAACCCAGGATCAATTCCATCGTCCTCAGCACGCTGCTGGACGAGTACATGGTGCTGTCCACCATGCCTCGCCGCGCGTAGGGGCTGGCAACCAGCACGGGCGCGCGGTGCACATCCACATGGTCCGGGCCGTCTTGCGTATCGTCTTCGACCACGAATACCGCCATCTGCTTCCAGTACCGGCTATGGCTCAAACGGTCGACGATGCGCCCCACCACCCAATCGTTCTCCGCCATCATCGCATTCGGCGTCTGCGCGCCCGCACGCGTGCCCAGCAGATGATCTCCGGGCAGCGACATCATCATGAACCGCGGCAGATTTCCATTTCGTTCGAACTCGCCGAACTCCGCGTTCCACAGTTCGAAGCGCTTGCGATCGCCCATCTGCGCGATGCCATCCGCGCCGTAGTAGGACGGATGAATGTGTCCCGCCAGCGCCGGCATGACCGGCCGCACCTGGCCCGCCGGCGCAAACCGGATGCGCGCTCCTTCGCCATAGGACCGGTAAGTGATACCGGCGCGCGCACACAAATCCCACAGATACCCCGATGCCGAATACGCGATCGGATCGTCGTGCAAATCGAGCCGCGCCCGCGCGCCCTTGCCGCCATACATCGCGGGCCAGAACTTCTCGACGTAATCCGTCGCGTAGGCCGCGGTCACCCAGTGATGACCGTCCGCGCTTACTTCCGCGTCATGGTAGAGGTTGTCGAACAGCACGAACTCGCGCGCCAGAGCGTGATGGTTGGGCGTGATGCGCTCCGGGAACAGGCAATAGTGCTCGTCGCCATTACCTTCTTTCATGTCGCCCAGGAGCGAATCGTATGTCCGGTTCTCCTTGATGATGTACACGACGTAGCGAATCGGGCACGCCTTGCCCAGCGGGAACGGAGCCGACGCGGAGTGGTGCGGAGTGCGCACCGGTGAGTTCCGATAGACCTGCTCGCTCCATTTCGCCAAATCCTCGTCCTCTTTCGGCACGTCGATGAAGGACAGACTCCCCGGCAGCATATTGGCCACATATCCCGGATTGTCGCGGAATGGCTTATTTCCCTTCCACAACTGCGCGTTCGCGCCGGACTCCACCCCTTTGCCGTTTGCCACCACCAGTTTGCCGGCCGCAAAGGCCAGCGCGGTGGGATACCACCCGGTGGGAATGAATCCCTTCGAGACGCTTCGCCCCGGCTTACCGATGTCGATTACGGCGAGCGCGTTGTTGTCCGCGTTCGCCACATAGAGGGTCTTGCCGTCCGGATCCAGGGCCAGCGCGTTCGGCGTGCTTCCCGGAGGGGCGCCCGGCAGCAATCCGACGTCGATCTCCTCGACCGCCTCGCCCTTGGCCGTATCGATCACCGATACCATGTTGCGATTGCCGTTCGCCACGAACAGGCGCTCGCCGGTGGAGTCCAGCACAAGGTCGTTCGGCTTCTCGCGCACCGGGATGGTGCGGTAAACAACGCGTTCGCCCAGGTCGATCGCCGCCACCGAACTCTCGCCCCAATTGCTGACCCAGGCGTGCCGCCCGTCCTTGCTGACCGCGCAAGTATAGGGCTTGGGTCCAACCGGGATGGTCGCCGTCACTTTATGCTGGGCGATATCCACGATTTTCAGCGCATTCGCTCCGTTGGCTGTAACGAAGAGCCGCTTGCCGGAAGAATCCAGAGCGAGCCCGGCAGGAAAGGTGCCGCTCTCCAGTACGATGTCATCCTGGCGCTCCAGGTGACCGCTCGCGAATCGGAACACCAGCACGCGATCTTCGCTTCCGCCGGACGCGTATACCGTCTGGCCCGACGAATCCACCGCGATCCCCATCCAGCCTTCCTTGATGGGGACGCGCTCGACTACCTGCTCTTTTCGGGCGTCGATGACAGCTAGAAAATGCTCGCCGTAGCCGTTGCTGGTGGCGATCAAATAAGGTCCGCCCGGTACCGCGGTCAAACGCAGCGGAAATCCGCCGAGGGCAACCTGACGACCCGCCGGAGTGAGTCGCCACCCGTTCGGCAGCAGATAACCGCCGCCCAGGGGTCCCGGACCCGACCATCGCTGCTGAGCCCAGATGGCGAGCACCGCCGCCCCGCCGAACAGCAGTGCCCGCGCCGCTTTGGGGCGAATCAGGTTCAGAAATGTACCCTGAGTTCGAGGACCATCTGCCGCGGATCGAATGTGTTCATGTTATGGCTGCCGTAGGTGGCGGCGGACTGTCCTTCGCCCGCCAGCAAGCCCTGCGCCGGCACATTCGATACCTGGATGCCGCCCAGGCCCATGTTATAGGAGCCCGTCCGGAACTGGGTGTGGTTGAGCGCATTGGTGACGTTCGCCATGAAGCTGAAGACGTACCTCTCCTTCAACCGGAAATCGCGCGACAACGTCAGGTCCAGGTTGTTCCGTCCGGGACCGCGCAGGCCGGTGTAATCGATGGCGGCGTTGCCCGTCCAGTACAAATCCGACTGAGGCGTCCCGTTGGCGGTCGTCAGAGTCTGCCCTATGAAGGCATCGGGATTGTACATGAGATAGCAGTTCGCGCATGGCGTGTAGGTCCGGCCGTCGGGCAAAGTCACGCTGGTTTTTCCGTTGTACCACTTCTGATACGAGGAGGGCAGTACCAGCGGTTCGCCCGGATTGCGGTTGGGGCGGCCATCCAGCGAGTTGCCGTTGGCGCCCGTCGGCGAAAGCGGGAAGCCCTTCTGCCAGGTGTACACGGGAGCGAGACGCCATCCGCCCGCGATCATGCGCGCCACGGCATTCTGCGACGCGATTTTGTGTCCCTGGCCGAACGGCAGTTCGTAAATTGCGGTCACCACCACACGGTGCGGTACGTCGGAATAAGACAACCGCTTGTTGTTGTTCCAGTTCAACAGATCCAGGACGCCGTTAAATCCGCCCCCGCCGCTGCCCACGTTGTCGGAAAAGCCCTGGGTGTCCTGCAGCGCCGTGTAACCTGTGTCGGTCGATTTGGACCACGTGTAATTGGCGTCGATCAGAGTGCCGTGCGCGAATGTGTGCCGGAACCTCACCTTCAGTGCGTTGAAATCGCTTATGCCCTGGTCCCGTTCCACGCTATCGCCAAGCAGCGGCAGGTACGGATAGTAAGTGTCGATCATCGGGATGTTGGCCTGCGCCAGCGTGCCCACAAACGGCAGCAGGCCGCCCGTTTTCGGTTGCAGAGGATTCGGCACGTTCGCCGTGCACGGGTTATTGCTCGCGTTGCTGGCGATATAAGTGGCCCGGCAATTTGCCAGCACGCTCGCCGGCACAAGCTGATTGTTCTGCACGGGCACCCTGGCCTGGATCAGATGAGTGCCGTAATTTCCGGTATAACCGGCCGATATGAACCACGTGCGTCCGATCTGCCGCTCCACGAAGATGTTCCACATATGCACGCGCGCCGGATGCTCGTTGTTGTAATCGAAAAACACCGCGCTGGTTCCGTATTGCGTCGCGGAGGCGGAGTTGGCGCCCGAAACGGGGATCAGCGGGCTTGAGACCGGATCGGAGAAGTGACCCACGATGACCCCGTTCGGGTTAGTCCCGTAGGGTAGCACCTGAGTTCCCGGCGTAAACGCGCCCATGTTATAAACGTACGGCCCGTCGAACCATCCGGTATTATTGGGTCCGAACGCGATGCCGTAACCGCCGCGAATTACTGTATCGTTTCCGAGCCGGTATGCCGCGCCCAGGCGCGGGCCAAAGTCGTTCCACGTGGTTCGCCAGATGTTGCGGTCGAGCCCGTTCGACCCGGGAAATACCACTTCGCCCGTATACTGCCCGATCGGGCTACCCGTCTCCGTGAACGGACTCGGCGCCCCGAGATTCACCACGCTCGAACGGTTGTAACGGTCGGTCGAGGCTGGCTGCAGTTCCCAGCGCAGCCCCAGATTCACCGTCAGCCGCGAGGTGGCGCGCCAATCGTTTTGCGTGAAGAGTCCCAGGTATTTGCTCGTCAGTGCCGGCCGGACGGAAGGACTCGGCGGAATCAGCCAGCCGCCCGCACCCGTCAGGATCGTCGCGCCGGAGAAGCCTTGCTGCGAAATCGCATTGTTGTTCGTGCTGCCGCCGCTCGCGGTCACGTTCTGCACCGTAAAGCTTCCGGGGCTGGTGCCGGTGTACTCGGCCGCTGCAAACTGGTAGTCCGTATAGTTTCCCTGGTAGGCGCGAAATTCCGCGCCCGCCTTCAAACTCCACTTACCGGAGATCTTAGTAACTGTGCCGTTCAGCGTCGTATTGGTCTGGCGTTCGTGCTTACTGTTGTACTGCGTGAACGCCGCGCTCGTATACCGCCCAGGCGATTGGATATCCGGAGCCGCGCCGAAATCCGGCATAGCCGTTTGCACCGAAGACGGAATTCCCAGCGCACTATAATCGGTGGCCGTAAATGGCTGCGGCGGATACGACAAATAGTTGCTGTGAATCCGATTGATGCCGCCGCGCACGTCGAGCACCAGCGTGGGACTCAGAATCACGGTGTCCCCAAGCTGCATATACGGGTTGTCGTCGGATACCTGCCGCGGACCCGCCGCTCCACCGCCGCTGAATCCGCTGAGCGCCGTCGCCGGACCGAACCACTGGCTATTGGCGCCAAACGGGCTCGGCGTGTTGATGGTGCCTATGGAAACGCCGCCGCTCGCGTACACCGAGTGCCTCCCGGTGTGATAATCCATTCGGCTATTGTTGCTGCTGCGCGAAAACGAGCGTATTCCCTGAGTCAGGAAGTTCTGCGTCTCAAAGGCGTCAATCGCGGAACGGTTCGGCAATGGCCAGATGCTCATCAGCTTCAGAGCCTGCGGACTCGGATTCGGGATGATGGCATTGGGATACGGCACGCGCGTCCACACCGTGGCGCCCGTCTGTGTGGCGTCGTTGGGGTCGTAGATTGTCGCCGGGGTCGGAGTCCCGCCCGTTCCCGAAACCATCGTCTGGCTGAAATCGCCCGCGCGTTCGGCAGCCGTTGGAACCGTCCACAGCCACTGCGGCGTGTCTTTGTGGCGCATCAGTTCGTAACTCGTGAAGAAGAAGAGCTTATCTTTGATCACGCGCCCGCCGACGGTGCCGCCGATGTCGTTCACGCGAAATCGTGCCCGGGCAATGTTGTTGGCATTGTTGCTGAACGTGTTTGCATTGAAAGCCTCGTTCCGCTGCCGGTCGTAAACACTGCCGTGAAACTGGTTCGTGCCGCTCTTGGTCGCCATTTTGATGGCGCCCATGCCGCGCCCGAACTCCGCGGTGAAATTGCTGTTCACCACGCGAACTTCCTGCAAACTGTCCGTGTTCGGCAGCACCGCCGCCTCGTTCCAGGCGCCGCTCGTCACGCTCAACCCATCCAACTGAATGGACGAGGAAAACGCCGCCGCACCATCTACGTTCAGCGCCGAAAGCCAGCGCCGGCCGTCGTAGCCGATTCCAAAAGACTGCGGCGAAGTCGAATCGCTCATTTCGCTCCGGCCCACCACGCCGTCCAGCAGCGACGCATAATAGAGCGGGTTCTGATTGATGTTCGCTACCGAGTCAATCACCTTTTCGCTGACTGCGTTTTCGACAGTCGTCGTGTCGGCCTGCAACTGTTCCGCCGTCGCCATCACCTCGATCTGCGACGAGACCTTCGATAGCTGCAGCGGGACATCCGCGCGGACCGTGTTCCCCGCAACCACCGTGACGCCGGTAACTTTATAGACCGGAAAACCCGCGGCTGTAACGCTCACCGTGTACGTGCCGGCCTTCAAATACGGCACCGTGAACTCGCCGCTCTCGTTGGTGGTCGCCGAATACGAAAAGTGGGTCTCGTTTTCCACGACTTCGACTTTGGCATTCGGCACCGCCGCTTTCTGCGGATCCGTGACGATGCCTGTGATCACTCCGGAATTGATCTGTGCTGCCGCGGGGACCGCAGACAGCGCCATCAGCGCCAGGACCGCGCAAACGTTGAATGTTTTGGCCAATAATCTCATCTCAAACCTCAATCACGATCGCTTGATGTCCTTCCACCTGAGGGACCGTAAACACGCTATATCCGCTCTCGTGCCGAACGGGCAGTTCGGCGCCTGCCGGTACAAGCCGAACGCGCTTGGGCGCCGGCGTCCTCACTTCCAAACGCACATTCTTCAGCAACCCCGCCTCTTCGATAATGTCCAGGTTCGGCGCGCGGCGCGTGCACGGATAATGTAGCAGGTGCAGCACGAGCCGGCGCTCGTCCCTTTGCTCGCCTAACGTCACCTGCGCGGTGGAAGGGAGGTTCTGCGCGCGCAACACCGGTTCCGGCATCAGACGGCGGATCAACTCCGCGATCACCTGCTTGTACACGCCGTAGCCGTCCGCCGCATACGAAGTGAAGATTGGATTCGCCACGTACGCGGTCCGTCCGCGGAGCACCACGAACGGCTCCGCCGTGCGCCGGTCGCACGGGGTCTGGACATGCGAGCTGTAATGCTCCGGCGAGCGGTCGAAGTACGGGTGCCCGTATGTCGCCAGCACCTCCGCATCCCGTGCCGCCGCGATGCTGACCCCGCGCTGGTACAGGAAATATGGATACTCCGGCAGACCTGGGAAGCAGTCCGTTTTCGCGAAGAAAAACTCGTCCCGGTACTTGGATTGGCCCAGGTACTTGACGCCAAACTCCGAAATTGCGAAGTCGCCGCGCCCGGCGTCCAGCAGGCTCCGGTGGGTCGCGAGCAGCGCTCCACCGGCTGCCATGTAGCGCCGCAATTTCTCGACCAATCCCGGCGATGGGGGAATTTCATCCGGCAGAATGATGAGGCGGTAATCCTCGAGCCGCGACTCGAGGTCCAGAATGTCGAACTGCTGGTGCAACTCGACCAGCATGTTCGTGAATCCGATGTCCGGGGTGGTCAGGCCCGATGTGGTTTCGGGCATCGCCACCGCCGTCGAGATCACCCCGATATCCGTGACTGCCCGTGTCCCGCGCGCATACTCTTCGAGCGCGGCGACCTTCTCGTAGATCCGGCCGACGCGATCGTACGTGGCGTGGTCCAGCTTTCCGCGCGGATGGAGTTGATCTCCGACGCAACACCGCGTCCCGTTGGCCAGGAAGCTCAATACTTCGAAGTCAAGCGCCGCCTGATTTTTCAAGCCTCCGAAATCGCCCCACGACTTGTGAAAGCGCCCGTTCATCCCGACCAACTGCTTGCCCAATGTTCGCATGTGCCGCGTCCGCTGCTGCAAATGCGTATACCCCCACCCGCCGGTGGGTAAAGACTCGATTTCGATGTGGCTGTAGTTCTCCAACTCGTCCCGGATACCCAATACCGTGCGGCTATTATAAAAGACCAATGCTTCAGGCCAATGACGATGCACAAGGGCGGTCAGCCGCGCCTCCGCCTTTTTCGCCACCCGCTTGTTGTGCCGTTTGATGTCCGCGGGCGAATCGGCGAGGCCGAGTTGCGCCCGCTCCTCGCGGCACCACCGGCAGAAGCAACCCGCCGGCGGCGTCCACGCGATATCGAACCATGCGCCATCGGCACGGTACCGGGTCAGAATCTCCTCGTTTTCCCGCTCGACCTGGTCCAGGTAGGGAGAGTTCAGGCAGACCTGCTGCCACTCGACACCGTTATTGTGACCGCCAAAGATTACCGGCTTGCCGTCGCGATCCAAAATCCGCCACTCCGGGTGACGCGAGGCCGCCAGTGCATCCCACGTCAGGCAGTAGTAATAGTTGACGGCAATTCCCGCCGGTCGCAGCGCCCCGATCATGCGGCCCAGCAGATCGATCTTCAGTGAGGGATGCTTTGCCGCGATCGCCGTATCGTAATAGGCGTATCCGTGCTGGCATTTGGCGAAGACATTGATTGAGTTCACCCGGGCTTTTTGCAAAACGCCGAGGAACTCACTGGCGTCGAAGTCCCGGCCGACATCCGGTATCCACTGGCCGGTATGGAAGTCCAGGTGCACCTGGCGGAAAGGCAGGTCGCGCACCCGGCCGCTGTTTTCGGCCGCCACTACCATTGCCGTCCCGCTCACAGTCAGGAATGTTCGGCGCGTCATGCCGTCTCTCGGGTGGGGCCGTTCCGGCGGTCGAGGCGTCGTCTCCACCGGGGGGCGCAGCATTTGCCGGCGTTCACTGTGGTAGAGTAGCGATGAAACTGCGGTCTGTGCAGTGTTTCACCGTGTCGTTACACGGTGAAAAGTAGTGAAAGAGGCTTCCTTGCAGAAGCAATGGGATCTGGCCGAAGTACCTCAGGAGCTTGAAGATCGAGCCGAATGGCAGCTCGTCCAGCGGATCGTCGCGAGCCCGCAGTTCGCCAGGGCCACGCGTCTCAAAAGCTTCCTTCAGTACGTCGCCCAATGCGCCCTGCTCCATCGCTCCGAACAGGTGACGGAGCAGCAGGTCGGCATGCATGTTTTCGGCCGGCCAGCGGACTACAGCGCCGGCGAAGACAACATCGTCCGTTCGCAGGCGCGCTTCCTCCGCGCCAAGCTGGGCGAGTACTTCGACAGCCCCGCCGGACGCGGGGAACTCCTCGTCCTCACCATACCCAAAGGAACCTATCTTCCACAGTTCCTGCCGCGTCCCACGGAACCGGTCGCGGCGGACGCCACGGTGAACGACGACGCTTCGTCCGTTTCGGCTCAGCCGGGGCGAAAAACTGAACCTGAAGCCGGGAGCGCGGGCGCAACCGCGGGGCGACGCTCACCCTGGCCCTGGATCGGTCTGACGTCGCTCGCCCTACTCTTGGCCGTGTGGGTCTTCTCCCAGCGGGCGACGACAACGGCGTCTGCTCCCACGCCTGGCGACCGCCTCTGGGCCCGCCTTTTCGACCCCCACCGCGCCACCACGATCGTCGCCGCCGACTATATTTTCTCCATGATCCAGGAGGCAGCCGGCCGCCCCCTGACCCTGGATGAATATCTGGGCGCCGACTACTTCAACCGGGTCGCACAACTCAATGCCGCTTCGGGTCTGGAACGACTTTTCCCGGACATTGCGCTCCGTCACTACACCGGCTTCGAAAACGTCACCAGCGTCGGCAGCATCGTCCGCTTGAAGCTGGCGCAAGGTACCCAAACCCGAATCCGCTTTGCGCGCGACCTCAGCATGCGCGATCTCGCTTCCAGCAACGCCATCCTGCTCGGCAGCAAGCAGTCGAACCCCTGGGTTCAACTCTTCGACAGCAAACTCAACTTCCGCTTCGAGTACCAGAACGCCGATCACAACATCAACATCCGCAATGTTGCGCCGCAACCTGGGGAACAGCCTGAGTATCGGCCCAGCCCACTCGATGCCACCACGCGCGACATCTACGGGGTCCTCGCATTCCTGCCCAATCTCAACGGCGAAACCAATGTCCTCATCCTGGAAGGCACCTCCATGGCTGCCACGGAGGCCTGTCTCGAGATCACCGGCAACGCGGCCCTGTTCCGGGAGCTCACTCACCGTCTGCAGGCCGACGGCTTCGGCGCCGAATTCCCGCATTTTGAAGCGCTCATCCGCACCCGTACGACGAGCGGGGTCGCCGGTGAGATGTCGATCGTGGCGGTACGCCGGTTGCGTTGATCAAAGCACGTCAGTTACTGATTTCAGATTTCAGCAGTTACAGCCAAAATCGACAGTTTCAACGGTTCATCTTACGTAACACTTACGTGGGAACCGATATGTATTCGCGATTTGTTGCGGATCGTGCGTCGATGAAATAGACTGATTCGCTGAATGTCGGGCACTCAGGATTCCGACGAGATTCCAGCGCTTTTGCAGCGGGCGGCGCTTGGTGATGGTGAGGCGAGGAGCGCGCTCATGGAATCGCTCGAACGCGAACTGCGCCGCCTCGCCGCCGTTCATATGCGCCGCGAACGCCCTGGCCACACTTTGCAAGCCACGGCCCTCGTCAACGAGGTCTTCCTGCGGCTTTTTGGGTCGGACGCTCAGCAGGCGATTCAGTGGGCGGGACGCCAGCATTTCCTCAGTGCTGCCTCCCAAGCCATGCGACGCATTCTGGTGGATTATGCCCGTCAACGCGCCGCCGGTAAGCGGGGCGGAATTGCCGCCCACCTCGATGCCGCCGACGCCACTGTGGACGGACTCAGCCCCGACGTGATCGACGTCCATACCGCTCTGGAAGAGTTTGGCCGAATCGCGCCGCGACAGGCACAATTGGTGGAGCTGCGCTTCTTCGGAGGCCTGACGTTGGAGGAATCCGCCGGCGTGCTTGGCATTTCCGCGCGACTTGCGGACAAAGACTGGGCATTGGCGCGCGCGTGGCTTCGACGAAGGCTGAAGGACGCAACCAGAGACGGTTAGCGTTGGATTTCGAAGCGTACGTACCGGAATCGTGCTTGCGCGCCGGTGCTCTTCCAACGATGCACCCCAAACGCCACGCCGAAATACCCTTGAAACTGCGTCAATCCGGAATAGCCACGGATCAATACAATACCGTCGACGGCTATGCTGAGCGTCCGCCGTTTCGCATCGTAAACGAGTTGGTAATCATGATACCCGCGCGGATCGCCGGGAATCCTCGCAGTCAGGCTTTGCCACTCGCCGGACGCCTGGTCCGTCCAGGCACGGGCGTTTAGAGCGTCTCCGTCCAGCGTGGCGCCGGTGGCAAAACGAGGGCCGCCGCCATAGAAATCCGGGCCCATGTACAAGGCCCCCTCCAGGAGCTTTGCCGAACCTGTCAACTTCCATCCGCGAGTCATCGCAAGACTAATCTGGCTGCGGTTTAATCGATGGCCATAGAATCCTTGAGAATGCGTTCGAACCTCCCATGCCTGAATGCCGGTTCCGTCAGGCGTGAGTTCGACGGCGCTTTTGACATCTTCGTGAACAACAAAGCCCTGCTCGAGTGGATCGTTAAGACCGCTCATCGTTATCGACGTCTGGACGTCGCTCGAGCCGCGGTTCCAAACAAAGCGCATTGACAAGATCGCCCCGATCAGCACGAGGGCGAATGCGCCTGCCACAACGCGCCGCCGCGAGATCCAACCGGACGCGGGTTGCAATAAAGCCCCGCGCAGCGCCGTCCCGAAGTTTTGTGCGTCGCCGGGCCGCTGCTCCGGGTCCACGGCCAGCGCGGATTCGAGCAGCGGTTTGACCGCCTTCGGTATGCTGCTGCTTCGCCGCAGGATTTCCTTGGGAGGCTTGGCGCGCTGTGCCGTCGCAAGTTGCAATGGGTCTTTTCCGGTGTAAGGGGTCGTACCGGCCAGCATCTCGAAACAAACAACCGCCAAGGCATAAATGTCGCTCGCGATTTGCGCCATTCCGAGGAACTGTTCCGGCGCCATATAAGGAGCGGTTCCGGCGACCATGATCACCGTTGTAGTTCGTCCGCTCTCCGTCCGTACCGCCTGCGCGATGCCGAAATCGATCAGCGTGACTGCGACCGCGTGCTCCCCATCAGCGCTTCCCGGTTGCACCATCATGTTTTCCGGCTTCAGGTCCCGGTGGACGATCCCTTGCATGTGCGCCGCGTGCAGCGCCGAGCCGATCTGAGCCACGATTTCGGCTACGGTTCCAATTGGCAGCGATCCGGACTTCATGAACTCGCGGAGCGTCACTCCATCCACGAAATCCATGACCAGGAAGGGTTGGTCGCCGATCTCGCCGCAATCGCGAATCCCCGCCACGCCCGCGTGCGAGATTCGCCCTAGAATTGCGATTTCCTGCCTGAATCGCCGCTGTAGCCAGTCCTGGTGCTCGGCGGCTTCGTCGAGAACCTTCACCACTACGTTGCGCCCCGCGAGCCGCAGGTCCGACGCCAAAAACACAAGGCCATGAGCGCCGCGCGCCAGCACCCGATCCAGCCGGTACCGGTCACCTGCAATAGTTCCGATCAGCGCCGCTGCCGAATGGATGTTTGCGTCGACGTCCAACGCATCCGGGTTGACGAGCGCCGCACTGGCGTCGGCAAGAGCCGGAGCGCGTAAGAACTCGTCATCGGCCGAATTGGAAAGGAGACTTTCCACCTCCGCGCGGATGTTGGGGTCTGGTTCGGTGGCGCGCACGAACGCGATACGCTGCTCCGGATCGAGGTCAAGCGCGGATTCAAACACCGACTGAACTTTCGCCCACTGTTCGGCTGTCACTTTAGAACGGCCCTTTGCAAGCTTATAGGCAAGGTGAATTTTATCGGAATTTTTCCGGTCTCATCTGCATCAGCGTCGGTCGTTCAAAAAAGGCGCACGGAAATTCGAAGAAAGTGTGCGCCTTTTTCGATGTTTCCCCGCTATGTGAAGTGGAAGTCAGCGAGGAGATGAGAGTGCGCAGCAGATTCTTGACGAGATTTGCGCTCGGGTTGGGGGCGCTGGCCGGCATCTCGGCGGCCGGGACGATACTACCGACCAGCGGGTACTCTGTCCAATATCAGGTGAATGCGAATGGGAACATTCCAGGGACGGTGGAAGTTCTCGACGGCGCGGGACTAAGCTACACTGGGTCCCAAGACGCCAGTACACCGCTATGTTGTTCGGCATCGACAACCGTCAGTGTTGCTGCGTCAGGTGGCAACCTCGGATTGCACGGTACCGCCGACACCGCACTAACGGTCGGTGGACGGTCGCTTGCAAACTTCGATCTTTACGCCTTCGATACGTTCACAATAACGGGGACCGGAACGGAGACATTCAACTACTCCGTCGTTCTTGAGGGGACAGAATCCCTCACGGGAGCGCCTTCGTTCGATGACAATTCGGGGGTGAGCTCAGGCGTTTTTCTTATCGCCAATCAGCAATATACGACTTGGGGCACATTCAGCAACTTAAACGTCGGTTGCACTTCGAGCAACTTCGGGGGAGGCAACGACTGCGGGACGATTGCGTTCAAGCAGACAAGCCTGTGCGCCAGCGGGACGTGCATCACCACGCACTCCGGGCCGTTAGACGCAACGCTTTCGGGCACTCTGACGTTTTCAGCGGGGCAGAAGATTCAGCTCGGGCTGTACCTGTTCGCCCGGACGGGATCTTACAATATCCTCGGTCCGGCGAACGACCTCCAGACCGAGTTCGACGCCGGTAACACAGCCTACTTCACTCTGACTCCCGTGACTAACGGCGCGGGCTTCACTACGGCCAGCGGTCTGAATTATTCTTCCGCTCCCACCGTTCCCGAACCGTCGTCGATTGCCGCCGTTGTCACGGGTCTCGCCGCGTTAAGAGCCTTGGCACGACGCCGGTGCAGAAAGGCCTAGGGTTACTTCGTGCCCCGATCACGTTCGCGCCGGCGGGTGATAGCGGTACAGCCGGCAATCGCCCGGTGAAGCGATCGAAGCGCAGGATCTGCCCGATTGGGAGCGGCCGGCGCGGCAGGCAAACAGATGGGCGGTCGATCCAGAACGGCAGGTTATTAGTGGCGGAGAAAACTCCGGGGACCGACATCGCCTGCGTGTACGCCAACTGTTTGTCGACCCGGCTGCCCACGGCACCATCCAAAGTCACGCGTCCGTTGTTGACGATGATGTGGATCGGCGGCACGGCTTCCATCGCGTAACGGTCCAGGCCGGGCTGGCTATAGACGGCGCGGTAAGGGGCGATGCGAATGCGGTCGTCAGCGGGCGAAGGCGGAAGCACCTGTATCTCGTTCACGACGTGGTCGACCCTTCGATGCTCTTCACCGCGGCTTCAGGTCGGGACTCCGGATCGCAAATATCCCGGGACGGCGCCGCGGCCGCGCATCGAGCGCGAAGTGCGTCATGAGTTGCGGCGGAATTCCGAATCCTACGGCAATTGACGACAAATTCAAAACGCCCACACTCCACAACGTTTCGCGCACCGCGCCGTATATGCACGACGGCAGCATCGCCACACTGGAGGGTGTCGTCGACTATTACAATCGCGGCGGCAATCGAAATGCGTTTATCGATCCAGAACTTCGGCGGTTGAATAACTCGGAGTACACGTATGCTTGTCGAGCCAACTGCGTAGCGTGGTCCAGACGGCGAGCCCGAATCCGCAGGAAGACGACGTCGTATAGCGACGATGCGAACGGCAATCTGGCAAACCTGACGGACGCCAACAGCCACACGACGCAGAACGGCCTTTTGAAGAAGGAGTAGGGCTGCCGCTGATCGCGTTCACCGCCAACCGGAGAACCGTCTGCAGACAGTCCTGTGCTCTTCGCTTGGCGGTGTGCCTCGGGCGGTTCCACCGGAGGCCGTGGTAGTGGTCACGGAACCCTCCGTTATAATTTCATGAGAATGCCCCGCCTTCTACCAGGCAGCCGTCTCTCCCACTTTGAGATCCTCGAAAAGCTGGGCGAGGGCGGCATGGGCGTCGTGTACAAAGCCAGGGACCTGCGCCTCAATCGTCCTGTTGCCATCAAAGTCCTTCCGGAATAAGCCGCCGGCAGCACCGACCGCCAAGCGCGCTTTGAGCGTGAGGCAAAGGCTGCTTCCGCCCTCAACCATCCGAACATCGTTACGGTTTACGAAGTCGATCAAGCCGACGACGTGACTTTTATCGTCATGGAATTTATCGACGGCAAGACGCTCGGCAGCGCCATTGCACGAAAAGGCTTGCCGCTTACCGAGGCCCTGAAGTTTTCGCTTCAGATCGCGGATGCTTTAGCCGCGGCGCATGGAATCGGAATCGTGCACCGCGACATCAAACCGGCCAACGTTATGATTACCGGCACGGGCCTCGTGAAAGTATTGGATTTCGGCCTGGCCAAACTCGCCGCCTCGGCTCATGCTTCTCCGCAGGAATCCTCCGCAACCGTAACCATGCAATCCGACCCCGGAGTAATCGTCGGCACCACGGCCTACATGTCACCAGAGCAGGCCCAGGGGCTCCCCATCGATGCCCGCTCGGACATCTTTGCGTTCGGGACTCTCCTTTATGAAATGCTGACCGGCAAGCAGCCGTTTGCGGGCGAGACCAGGCTTTCCACGCTGTCGGCAATCGTCAGTCAGGAGCCGTTGCCCGTTCAGCAACTTGCGAAAGGATTGCCGGCGGAACTGGATCGCATTGTCGCACGGTGCCTCCGCAAGGACCCGGCGCGCCGTTTCCAGCACATGGCGGATCTGCACGTGGCGCTCGCAGAGTTGAAAGAGGAATCGGACTCCGGTCGCCTCGTGGGCGCGCCGGCTTTGAAAAATCCACGGCAGCGGACAACCCGGTTCGCCGCAGCGGTAGCGCTGGTGGTGACAGCATCTCTCGGCTTGTGGCTGGTCAGGCGGTTGACAGTGCCGGCTCCACTTCCGAGGATCATGCCGGTCACCACCTACGCCGGCTCTCAAACCTCGCCGTCGTTCTCTCCCGATGCCGCGCAAGTCGCATTTTGCTGGGATGGTGGGACGGGCGGGAACGGCAATATCTACGTCAAAATGTTGCGCGAGACGAACGCATTGCGGCTCACTACCAACCCGGATGGCGACGAGAATCCGGCTTGGTCTCCGGACGGCAGGGTGATTGCCTTCAGGCGTCTCGGCGCGCACGCCGGCATCTATACAACTTCTCCCTTGGGCGGAGCGGAACAAAAGTTGACGGATTTCGCAACGCTCGGCCCCATCGCGTGGACGCCAGACGGAAAGTGGTTGGCGGTTGGCTCCGCCGATCGCGCCTCGCGCGGAATGTTTCTGATCCCAGCCGACGCGGCTGGCGGAGAGCCGCGGCGGATCTCCACGGCCAAGCCACCAGTCACCGATTTTGCGCCGGCGATGTCGCGCGATGGTCATCATCTGGCATATGCCTCCTGTAGCGGCCTTCCTTGCGATCTCTTCGTTCAGGACCTGGACTCAGCGTACGCGCCGAAGGGTAGCCCCCGCCGGATTACTGGCCAACCAATCGCCCTGGTTGGCGGCCTTGCCTGGACACTCGATGGGGAATCGCTGATCGCGGATGGCACCCTGGGGTCCAACAATCTGAGCTATCTGTGGCGCTTCGCGGCGCGTGGCCAGGCTTCCCCGCAACGGATTGAGTTGGCCGGCCCGCGGGCCGCTGAACCCTCGATCGCGGCCACGGGCAACCGTATGGCCTTTCAGACTTTTCGCGCGGACTATGACATCTGGCGCTACCGGCTGGGCGCCGCCGCCGAACCATTTATCGTTTCGTCTCTGACGGAATACAACGCGCAGTTCTCGCCCGACGGCAGCAAGATAGCGTTTGAATCTGACCGAACCGGAGATGCTTCCGAGATATGGATCGCACAGGCCGATGGCTCTCACATTGTGCAGTTGACCAGCCGGCTCGGACGGCACCAGGGAACTCCGCGCTGGTCGCCCGATGGCCGCTGGATCGTGTTTGACTCGGCCGCGCAAGATGGCAACCTCGACATCTACGTGATTGACGCTTCCGGTGGCAGGCCGCGGCGGATTACTTCCTGGCCGTCGAACGAGGCCATCGGGAGTTGGTCGCGAGACGGCAAATGGATCTACTTTCGCTCCAACCACGGCGGTCGCCGGGAAATTTGGCGAACGCCATTCGCCGGCGGGACCCCGGTACAGGTCACGACCCACGGCGGGGACGCGGCCTTCGAATCTGCCGACGGAAAGACCCTGTTCTACGTCAAACCCAATGAGCCGGGTCTTTTTGCCCAGCCGTCGTCCGGCGGCGCGGAGCGGAAGTTGCTGGACAGCGTCGTGGACAGAGCGTTCGTCCCGGTCAAAGATGGCATCTACTATATCGGCGGCCAGGGTGACGACCGCAAGTGGCCGCTTCAGTTTTTCGAGTTCTCGAACAATACCAGCCGGCTACTGACCAGGATCGAAGGCACTCCGTTCCTTGGTCTCGATGTCTCGCCCGATCGCCAGACCATCTTGTTCAGTCAAAGCCTCAGTTTCGGTGTGAATCTGATGCTCATGGAAAATTTCCGATAACGGCGATTCGCTTCGAGAAGATACGGCCCGTCGTTTTTGGCGTACCCACCGCAATCAGGAATCAGTTACTTACGCCTTCTCAACACCGGCCACTAACTTACTCCAGCGACACCGGCCGTAAGCTAACGGTCGCCGCCGCTTTAGGCGCTAAGTCGATTTCCGTGAACCGATCGCGAGCCCGCCAAAGCCGCGCGATCGATTCCGGAGAAGGGTCCACCTCATCAAAAGTAGCTCCGATTAAATACTTCCCCGGCGCAAGCGTGCTGCTGATAAACTGCCCCTGTTGATCTGTCTCGCCTTCCGATATGGCCGCCTGGAGCATCGCATCGGAAGGCACATTCGCCGGCATCACGATCACCTTGGCCTGAGCGAGCGGGTTCCCATCTTTATCGCTGACACTTGCCGTAAACGTCGCCCCGTCCTGCCCGATGACGATCCGTAAGCCGCTTCCCGGCGCCGCCATCCCTGGATTGAGCGGCCCGTACAAAACATCGCGACCGCCGAAAGTAGCCTCCTTGACGTACAGTCCCTTCCCTGTGAAAGGGAAGATACGAAAGCCGTAGTCCGCCGGGACCAGATCCTCAAACGTGAACGTCGAGGGTACCTCCGCCCGCTTACCCGGACCGTTCGCCTGCCGAAGCAGAGGGTCGAGACTAATGTTGGCATGCGGTGGAGTGCCCCCTTCCGGCGCCGGGCCATCGAACGCCACCTCTCCCTCGATGGCCAATGGCCGGGACATCACTTCGACGTTCTTCAAGTCATGGTCCGAAATTGCGATCGTTTCCAGCGCGCGAGGTCCGCCGGCCCGCGAATCCTGCGGATCAATGGCGAGACGGAACTCTCCTTTGTATAAGTCGCAGATGCGGAACTTGCCGTCCGGGCCGGTCTGCACCGTCGGTATCGGCCCAAACACCCCGCCACCGTTGGACTGGCCCGTTGAAGGCTGAACGGGACTGAGTTGAACCATCATCCGCCCCGGGCCGTTCGGTCCCGACGCAGTCCCCTCCACGCAATACGAAGGCGACTTCTTCAATTCGATATCGACGCCCTCGCGGTTCTCGCGCGGCCGGATGACAATGGGGGCCGCGCCCTCCTTATCGGGCGAACTCGGATAGAACGTCGGCATGATCGCGCGCCGCCGTAGCCGCGGATCGAGAGGCACTTCCGAACGGGCGGGCAGCCGGATCTCGCGCCGCTCGGCCATGACGTAATACGGCTTTCGTGCCTCCACGCGGCGAATCTTGTACTGCCCATGATCGTCAGTGCGAGCGCGCTGCTTAATAAAGTACCCGAGAACGCCGTGAAAATATTCGCGTACCACCAGCGCCACATCGATGTTGGGAACCGGCTCTTTGTTTTCGTCCACCACCCGGCCGCTGATCGAGCCGGACACCAGGACGCGAAAATCGACATGATCGATATCGCGCCCGGCCACCGTGATCCGCCGCTCCAGCCGGCTCAGTCCGGGACTTTCGGCGTTGCTCGCGATGATGCGATAGGTGCCCGGAGGCAACCCGGCGAGCTGATAGCGGCCGCTCTCATCGGTCACGCTCTTGATTTCACGCATGTCCCTGGTCTGAAACACCACGTTGCCCACCCACGTGACGCCAATATCGGTCGACACGTTGTAGTTGGCCAGAGGCTCTCCGGTTACTGAATCCCGCACCACGCCGGTGACGGCCGCGTTCGCCGCCGGAACAGGCGATTGCGCGAACGCCGCCACCGCAAAAAACAGCAGCCCCGTAGCGCGCGCGATCATTTCTTCACCTCCAGATCCACATGCGCCGGCTTGCCGCCCGTGACCTCGATGACCTGCATCTTCTCTACGTCGCCTACCCAGCGCGCCTTCGCGTCCGCGACCGAACGCGCTGCAATCCGGTATCGACCCGGCGCCAGCGAATCGAACGCGAACCGGCCCCCGTCGCGAGGAAACACAACACGGGCGTCGCCGCCTTCTTCGGGCAGCAACACCACGGCAACGTTCGGCGCGTTGACTGTTCCCTGCACAGACCCGGCGGAACTGACCTCAATCGCGGCGGTTCCCGCGGCGTCGCCGCTGAGATCGGCGATCACGTCCTTCGCCTGATAGCAGTTCGGTCCGAGCGCCGCCCGCACACGGTAGCGCGCCGGGGGCAAACCGGGAATCGACAGATCCTTTCCGAAAACGGCATTGTCGCGAACCGGCAACATCAGCCCCCAAGGCTCCATCAAGTCGAGAAGCAAAGGGCTGCCCGGCGGGCAGCCTTCGGGCAACTTTTCGCCCTCGCTCGAACGCATCGTGACTTTGAGCGTCCGCCCCGGCGATACGGCGACCTCCAGACCTTCCACGTTCTGACCGATATTCACCTTCATGCGCGCATACTGCGCCTCGGGGTCGCTGACGACGGCGTCGCGCGCGCCGTAGCCTCCCGTGGGTCCTGCGACGAAGAGATCGTAAGTGCCCGCCGGCACCTTGGTGAAATGGAAGTCGCCGCTGCCCGTCTGATCGGTCCACACCTGCGACACCGGAAACAGCGGCTGATCCGGCAAAGCCAGCGAAAGGGCGTACTGCTTATGGTTGCCCGGATACTTTACTCGCCCGCTGACGTCGAACACCGCCGCCGGCGTAACCACGAAGTTGATATCTCCGTACTCCTCGCCGCCCGTCACAGTGAAGATCCGCGGATGCGCTGAATCGGGAAACATCTGAAAGCCCGAGCCATCCTTCAGGCCGTCATAAGCCAGCGCGACCGCATATTGCCCGGGGCGAAGATCGTAAACGCGATACCGGCCATCATCCTCCAGCGGAGCTTCGCGGTATTTCGCGAACTCCCCGTGCTCATTCCGCGTGAGAATCGCGATCCGCGTCCCGCCGAGCGTGCGACCCGTGGGCGCGCGAATGACACCCGGCTCCGGACGGCCCTGTTGATCCGTCACCTGCCCCGCGATCACGCCATACCGCACCAGCCGGACCGTAACGCCAGTCGCGGGAGCCTGCACCTTCATCGTGGTGGTGACGAAGTTCGGCTTCACAACGTCCATGAGATACTCGCCCGAAGGCAACGGAGCTTCTACGCGCCCGTGCCCGTCGGTATCCATATCCGCCGCCAGTTCGATCTGCCCCGGCTTGTGAAATCGCAGTTCGGCGGAAGGCAGAGGATTGCCCGAAGCGTCGTCGAGCACACGAGCCTCGAACCCCGCCGCCAAAGCTGCGACCTGGGCTAACGCAACCACCGGCGCTGCAACCGGACGAACGAAAGGACGCGTGATGGCGCGCACCGTCTCCGCCAGCACGATCGGAGCAGGCAATCGCGAAGCCGCAAACGCCACACCGCCGAGCGCCGCCGCCGTCCACACCAGACGGCTTTGCAACAGGCGGGTGCCGGTGTGCCGGCGCCGCTCCAGCAGAAGCTCCACCCGGCGGCTCAGATGCGACCGCTTGCCGACCGCGGCCGCTCCCGCCAGCGACAGCGGCACACTCCCGCAGAGCTCCGCCATACGAACGAGGCTGCCGGCATACTCGCGAGCCGCGCCCGTCGCCGCAAGCACCACGTCATCGCAAGCGATCTCTCGCTCGAAATCGATGCGCCGCCCGATCCACCGCGCCACCGGATGCAGCGCGAACAACGCCTCAATGCACCTCTGCGCCAGCAGCGCGACGTCGTCCCAGCGGGCGAGGTGCGCCGCCTCATGCAGAATCACGCGCCGCAGCTCGCGCTCATCCAGGCACTGCAGGATCGTTTCCGGAATCAGGATCGAAGGGCGCCAGGGCCCGGTGGCCATCGGTGACGGAATGTCTCGCGAAACCCGCACCCGTATGCGCCGCCGCGACTGAATCGGCCAGTCCACCTCAATGGCGCGCCCGGATCGCCGCGCTAAGGTCACGGCGCCGATGAGCAGCCGCAGAAGCAGCAACGACGACACAATCGCCCAGACAGCGAAAACGTACACGGTCCACGAGCCGGAATGAATGTGGACCTCCGCCGGGCGCGCGATCTCCACCGGAACAGGCGCACTCACCGGCACAGCGCTCAAGGGCAGTCCGAAATGGACGGGCGCAACGGGCAGCGCGGCAGGCGCGCTGCGCGGAACCGGAGCAGCGCGATGCGGCAGGTACAAGAGCGGTAGCGCGACGGTGGCCGCCAAAGCGATCCACCAGATCACATAGCGTGTTGCCGCGTTCAACGCCCGCCTCGGCGCCAGGCGCATGCCGAGCCAAAGAACCACCGCCAGTACGGCGCCGGCAATCGCGCCATTCACCAGTGCGGAAAGAACCGCGTTCATGAGTCCTCCTTGGCGATCCGCCGCCGCAATCGCTGGATCTCCGCGGTGGAGACCTTTTCGCGCTCGATCAGGTTCAGCATGAGCGCTTCCGCGGAGCCGTCAAAAAAGCGGCGCAGCAAATGGCCGACCGCCTTCTGCCGTTCGTCATCGCGGGCGACGGCCGGGCGGTAAATGAATGCCCGCCCTTCTTTGGTGTGCTTGAGATAGCCCTTCGTTTCCAGAATCCGAAGGGTGGTGAGAACGGTAGAGTACGCGACCGCCGGAGGCTTCGGCAGAGCCTCGACGACTTCGGTAACCGTCGCGCGGCCCTTCTCCCAGAGGATCTGCATCAGACGCAGTTCAGCATCGGTAAGATGCACGGAACGCTTGCGAGCCACGGATCGAGCGTAAAGCCGAAGCGTTCCGATGTCAACAGAAAAATTAATTCGTTAATAGTTAGCGGGCTCGCTTCGCTTGCCTGCGACCGGTCTGGAGACCGGTCGCTACTCTTGACAATAGTCGTTGCAACGAGTAAACTGTATACAGATGAAGCGCCCGCAACTGCCGGAAGAACTCGCCTACCTTGATCTGCTGCGCACCACGGGCTTGCTGTCGCGTCCTCTCGACCAGTTGCTCAAATCGGAGGATCTGTCGACGGCTCAGTATAATGTCCTACGAATCCTGCGAGGGTGCCCGGACGGTTTGACATGCGGCGAGATCGCGGCCCGCATGGTTTCGCGGGACCCTGATATTACGCGCCTGCTGGACCGTATGGAAAAGCGCAAACTCATCTCCCGCGCCCGGGACGATAGGGATCGGCGCGTCGTCCTAACCCGCATCACGCCGGAGGGTCTGGATCTGCTTTCACGGCTGGATTTGCCGGTCCGCGATACGCATCGCCGCCTTCTCGGCCATCTCGGTCCGGAGCGCCTGCGGGAGCTGAGCAGTCTCCTGGAAGCATGCCGCAAGCAGGTAAGCGGTTAATATCTCGATATCAAATATTTGTTGCAACGAAATTCGTCTTTACGCATCTAACCCAAGTGAAAGGAAAAAACCCGATGAGCACCACAGCCGACACGCTCTCAACCGCCACAACCTGGAACCTCGATCCGGTCCACTCCACCGCCGAGTTCAAGGTGAAACACATGATGATTTCCCACGTGAAGGGATACTTTACCGGACTCTCCGGCGTACTGACTCTGGACCCGTCCCACATCGAGAACTCGCGCGTGGAAGCTTCCATCGACGCGACCACCGTCAATACTCGCGAACCGCAGCGCGACACGCACCTCAAGAGCGCGGACTTCTTCGATGTGGAACAGTTTCCCACTCTGACGTTCCGTTCGAGCAGCATCAAGCGGACTGGCGACGATGAGCTGGAGATGACCGGGGAGCTTTCCATTCACGGCGTCACGCGCCCAGCCACTTTCAAAGTGGAAGGGCCCACGCCGGAGGGCAAAGACCCGTGGGGCAACACGCGAATCGGGCTCTCCGCTGTAACGAAAATCAATCGCAAAGATTTCGGCCTCACCTGGAATGCCGCTCTCGAGACGGGTGGTATCCTCGTCGGCGAAGATGTCACCATCTCGCTCGACCTGCAATTCGTGAAGGCCTGAAGGAGGTAGACGCAATGTCTCTTCGTCCCGTAAGACAAGTAATTCAAACCAAGCCCACGCTGGAAGGCGCAGGCGTGAAACTGCAGCGTGCGTTCGGTTTCGGCAAAACCAAGGACTTCGATCCATTTCTGCTGCTGGACGATTTCCGCAACGACAATCCGCACGATTATCTCGCCGGGTTTCCGTGGCACCCGCACCGCGGCATAGAGACGATCACGTACGTGCTCGCCGGATCGGTGGAGCACGGCGATAGCCTCGGGAACAAAGGCAAAATGACGGCGGGCGACGTGCAGTGGATGACCGCGGGCAGCGGCATTCTGCATCAGGAAATGCCCAAGGGCGACCCCGAGGGCCGCATGCACGGGTTCCAATTGTGGGCTAATCTGCCGGCATCCTTGAAGATGACGGATCCGCGCTATCAGGACATTCCCGCGAGCGCGATTCCCGAAATCACCGATGACGACGCGACGCGCGTGCGCGTGATCTCAGGCGAGTTCTGGGGCAAGCGCGGTCCGGTGGAAGGCGTAGCGGCGGACCCGAGCTATCTGGACATTTCGGTGGCGCCCAATCGCAAAAAGCGGCTGAAGGTGGAGACCACCCGCACCGCATTCGCTTACGTTTTCGCGGGCAGCGGCACGTTCCGCGATTCGTCCGATCCGCAGGCGGTGCTCACGGAATCGGCGGTGGATCCGAATGCCGCGCCCAAGTACGATGCCGCCAATCACTCGCTGGTGCTCTTCGATCGCGGCGATGAGATTGTGGTGCAGGCGGGGCCGGAAGGCATCCGCTTTCTTCTGGTGTCCGGCAAGCCGCTGGAAGAGCCGGTGGCGTGGTACGGTCCGATCGTGATGAACACGCAGGACCAGCTTCGCCAGGCGATGAGTGAGCTCGAAGACGGCACGTTCATCAAGCACCGGTGACAGCCGGTATGGCGGCGGTCTACAGGCCGGGGAAGGGCGAGCTGTTTGGCGCCTGGAACCGGTCTGGGGACGGCTGTTGCGTGCGCGCTCGCGCTAAAATCACGGCGATGGCATGCAATCCCGAAGTGCTCAAACAGGTCCCTCTCTTCGCGCTGCTCGACGATGAAGAGTCCGCCGTTCTTGCCGGACAGGTGGAAATGCGGACCTTCGCTCCGCGCCAGCGCATTTACAAGATCGGCGATGAGGGCGGCCGCGCCTATGTCCTGGTCTCCGGCAGCATCAGCGTCACGACCGTGGATGAAGACCAGCAGGAAGTCAGGGTGGACGAGCCCGCGCCCGGCGAGTTCTTCGGTTTCGCATCCATGCTGGACGGCACGCCGCACCAGACCAGCGCCACCGCGCTCGATTCGAGCGTCTGCATCGAAGTGGACCGCCACGATATTTCGGTGCTGCTGGAGCGCAAGCCGCTCGCCGGAATGGATATGCTCGCGGTGCTCGGGCGCCAGTTCCACGCGGCGCAGCAGCTTGTGCGGCTGCGCGCCAGCCGCAACCCCAACGAAATTATCGAAGAGGAATCCACGTTCGGGGAGAGAATCGCGGACGCGGTGGCGGGCTTCGGCGGCTCATGGACGTTCATCCTCACCTTCCTCGCCGGCCTGGCGTTTTACACAACTCTCAGTGCGCTTCTCGGGAAGAAAAGCTGGGACCCGTACCCGTTCATCCTGCTGAACCTGTTCCTCTCGATGCTCGCCGCCATTCAAGCGCCGGTGATCATGATGAGCCAGAACCGGCAGGACACCAAGGACCGGCTTCGCGGCGAACTGGATTACGACGTGAATCGGCGCGCCGCCGCGGAAATACAGGGTCTTGCGCGGCGCCTGAATCAGGTGGGCGATAAGGTTGGGGATATCGAAGAACTATTGCGCGACCTGAAAAAATGATTCACCGGCGGGGATCGAACGGTTCCCCGCGCGAATCCACCCACTCGCACGCGCCGGCAGGCTTCGTCCCGATTCGAATCGTGAGCTTCGCGCACCGCCGCTGGTTTCGCAGAAACGCCCCGAGCATGCGATCCGCTACGCGCGTATGCCGCTGCAGCCAGTCCGTGAGATAGTGCGTCAACCCGGCCGCGGCGCTCGCCTGGCCCAGGCCTACTGCCGGCGCAAACTGCCGGACCCGCCGCCGTGCGGAATCGTGCTGCTGTTTGTGCCACGCCAGCCCCGCGTAGCGAGCGGCGCGCATGAGGCGCTCTTCATGCGCGAAGTGGGCGGCCATGCTCGCGGCGAGTTGCTCCATCGCTTGGGGCGCTTCCGCCTCGCCTGCTTGAGTCAGCCGCGCGACGGCAGCGAAAATTTCCTTGTGCTCGTCATCGAGCTCTTCCACCCATACCGCATCGGATGCGGTCCACACCAGCCTGCGCATGGCCGCATCTTAACTCCATTGCGCGCCTCCCCACAGGCGTTGTATCGTTATCACCAATGTCCCGACTTCTTCTGTTGCTGATCGCCGCGGCGCCGTCGTTCGCCGCGACCCCTTGTCTGCAAGCCACCAGCGCGTGCACCGAATGGGTGGCCATCGCCGGCGGGCCTGCGCGCTCGATGATCTACCGCACGTATTCGCTGGATACCGCGAATCCGCAGATTACTCGCGCGCTGATCATGATCCACGGCACGAATCGCGATGCCGATAATTACTACCGCAACGCGCTCGCTTCGGCTTTCCTCGCCGGAGCGCTGGAAGACACGGTGGTGATCGCGCCGCGCATCGCATCGCACGACCGGGGCTGCAATGACACGCTCGCACCGAACGAGGTCAGCTACAGTTGCGGCGGCGATAGCTGGCGATCGGGCGGCACGTCGGCGAGCAACGACAAGATCACGAGCTTCGATTTCATCGACGAAGTGCTGCGCAAGCTTGCGGCGAGGAAGGCGTTCCCGAATCTCAAGCACATTGTGGTGGCGGGCCACTCCGCCGGAGGCCAGTTCGTCAATCGTTATGAGATGGCGAACCAGATCCACGAAACGCTCGGCGTGCCGGTCACTTACGTGGTGGCGAATCCTTCCAGCTACGCCTATCCCGATAACACGCGGCCCACGGCAGCCGACTGGCCTGTGAGCGCCGGAGCGCCGGGCTATTTCCCAACCGCCGAAAACGCTCGCGCGGCCGCGACGCCGGGTCCCGTCTTCCGGCCGTTCGGCGACGGGCGCAACTGCACGACGTACGACCAGTGGCCCTACGGCTTCGAACACCGTAGCGGGTACACCGCGCGCCTGAGCGACGATCAGCTCAAGAAGCAACTCGCATCGCGGCCAACTACTTACCTGGTGGGCGAGATCGACATTCTGCCGCTCGGGGGCTTTGATTCGTCGTGTGCCGCGATGGCGCAGGGTCCGACCCGGCTCGCCCGTGGAATCGCGTTCGCCAAGTTTGTGAGTTCGAAGCTGGGAGGTAGGGTGGAAGCCACTATCGTCCCCGAGTGCGGTCACAATGCCCGGTGCATGTTCACGGACGAGAAGTCGCTGCCGATTTTGTTTCCGAGGTAGGTGAGGCACAGTCGCGCTCCGCGCGACCCGACAGGAAGGATTCCTGTCGGCACGTGGCAACAGGAATCTTTCCTGTTGCGGGCGAGCGGAGCTCGCCTTCGACCGGTCTGGAGACCGGTCGGTACTGCGCGGTCCCAGAGCAGGGAATCGCGTTCGCCAGCTGTCGATTTTGTTTCCGAGGTAAGGCGGGCGAGCTTCGCTCGCCTTCGACCGGTCTGGAGACCGGTCGTTACCCGTTCAGGGGTGGGACCAGGGTTCGCAGGAACTCGTGGGCTACCTTGAAGCCGCGCTTGTATTGCTCGGTGAAATCGTGTCCGCCGCTTTGATACTGCGGATAGTAGAACGCGTCCTCGTTCTCGATATTCATCGCTCCGGCGTATCCGATCTCCGCCAGAACCGAGAAGAAGCCCTTCCAATCCACGCTGCCGTAGCCCGCCACGCGGAAGCGCCACCATCGCTGGCCGTTCACCGGCTGGATTCCGCCGCGCTTGACCAGGTGCCACAGAATCTCCGTATCCTTCAGATGCACGTCGTAAATCTTGTCGCCGAACTCGCGCGCGGCCGCCACCGGATCCATCATCTGCCACACCAGATGCGAGGGGTCGAACTGCAATCCGACATTCGTGCTCCCCTGAAACGCCGCGAACAGAGCCTCCCAGCCGACGGGACCGGTCGCGATGTTCGGTCCTCCGGCATACGGCTCCCAGAGAATTTTGACTTTATTTTTTTCCAGGGCAGGGAAATAAGTTCCGCTGTATACCTTGACGATCTCCGTTACCTGATCCTTCAAGGGCCGGCCCGGCAGAGTGCCGCTTTGGCCGCCGATGGCCGGAATCCCCATCTTGCCGCAAAGCTCGATGCACTTGAGCGTGTACTCGTTTTGCTTCTGCCGCTTGGCGGGATCGGGATCGACGTGATTACCGTCTACGGCGAGCGAGGAAACGACGATTCCCGCCGCCGCGATCCTATTCCTGATGCGGCCAATTTCGGCATCGTTCAACTGGTCCGGATCCAGCCGCAACTGGCAGCTTGTAAAGCCTTCTTTCTGAATAAAGTCGAGGTTGGAATCCGAGTACCACATCAACACGCCGAGCCTCGGCTTCCAGTTGGGAGGCCGGTTTCGCTGCGCCTGAGCCGCGGCCGCGGCTGAAATTGCGGTCAGAATACTTCGCCTGGAGACGGTCACGATCCTGACGATATCACAGGCTCACTGGCCGGGAAACTCTCAGGCCGTCGCCGTGTTGATAGCTCTAATGAGCTACGCCTCAAAAGTAACTGGTCATTCGATTGCTTCGCCAAGTAAGTAAGAATGCGGGCGCCATACATTTGCATTTACGGACTCTTCGTGTGTACGGCCGCGGTTGCGCAAACGGACACACCTTCGTATATACCCACGCCATCGCCCGAAGCGCCCGCTCCCATCCTTCCCGCGCCTGCGCCCGTCACCGTGCCTCTCAATGAAGAACGAATCCTGAAAGTGATTCCCGACTATCAGACTGTCGAGAACTCGCACCAGGAGATCGCTCCGATGAGCGCTCGCGAAAAATGGCATCTTGCGTTCCGCGAGGTTGTCGACCCTTTCAACGTGCTGAACGCGGCGGTCGGAGCCGCCATGTCTCAGGCGGGGAATGAGACTCCGAAATACGGCGAAGGCGGCCGCGCACTCGCCAAACGGTTCGGGGCATCGCTCGCCGATTTCAGCAGCCAGAGTTTTCTGGCGACCGGAGTCTTCGCCACCCTTCTGCATCAGGATCCGCGCTACTTCCGCGAGGGGCCGCCTTCGGGAATTTTCAAACGGACCGCGAAATCGCTGGAGCAAATTGTCGTGGCGCGTACGGATTCCGGCGCGCAGACGGTGAATGCCGCGAATTTCCTGGGAATGGCCGCCGGAATCGGGCTCTCTAATGTATACTACCCTTCTGCCAGCCGGACTGGGAGCGTTATGGCCAGCCGAATCACCACCTGCCTCACAAGCGACGTTCTCGGGAATCTGATGTCCGAATTCTGGCCCGACATTCAGAAAAAGTTCTTTCGCAAAAAATCTAAAAACTGATCCGCTCCGTATCATGAGCTCGAATCACCGGACCCTGAGCGGCCGGCTCACACGCTGTCGTGTAGCCGCCGCAATCGTTTTCGCCTGCATCTTCCCGCACACCGCCTCCGCCGCGGAACCGCCGAACGGCATCGCTCTCGAAGCGCGCCTTCTCACTCCCATATCCAGCTATACGGCGCGACGGAATAATGCGGTTACGGCCGTGGTCGCGACCTCCATCTGTGACGGCCGCGACGTGGTGATTCCCGCGGGCGCCGAACTCCACGGCGTCGTTAAGCGCGTGCACAGAGTGGGGATCGGTCTCATCCACGAGACCGCCGGCCTGCAACTTGCTTTCAACGAGCTCGATTATCTGGATGGCCGCCTGTACGCGGTCGCTTCGCGCATCACTGGCATTGACAATGCTCGCGAGCGCGTGGACGCGCGCGGTCGCATCCACGGTATTCGCGCTACGGCCACGATTTCCAACCGCGTCGGGGAGCGCCTCGCCTTCGCGGCGATGGGTCATCCCGTGTTCCTGTTGCCGTTGTTCGCCGCAGAGACGGGCCTGCTCCATTTTCCCGATCCCGAGATCGAGTTCAAGCGCGGCACTGTGATGCAAATGTCGGTGGAGGTTCCGACCGTGGCTCCCGGCGCGCAACCCTGCCCCATGCCGGTGCAATCTTCTCCCGAAGATGCCGCCGGCATGCAATCGATGGTGGACGCGCTCCCTTACTGGAGCGTTTCCAAGCGCCAGCCGCAGCCGATGGACCTGGTGAACCTCCTCATCGTGGGCAGCCGGGATGCGCTCGAGCGAGTGTTTCAAGCGGCCGGATGGATCGGCTCGCGGGAGAATTCGATGCGCGCCGGGGTGGCCGCCATTCGCGCCATCGCCGAAGAGCGGAGTTACTCCGATGCGCCCATGCGTACGCTGCTGCTGGACGGCCGGGATGCCGATTTCCGCATGCAGAAGAGCCTCGACACCTTTGAAAAGCGCGACCACCTGCGCATCTGGCGCCGCGATGACGAACTGGAGGGCCGGCCGGTTTGGGCCCTCGCTGCCACGCGCGATCTTTCCACCACGTTCGGCCTGCACCCGCTCGGCGTCACCCACAGAATCGAAGACGACGTGGATCTCGAGCGCGACAAGGTGGTCCGCGATCTGTACTTCACCGGCTGCGCGGATTCCGTCGACTACGTCCAGCGTCCCGAGCAGCTACGCGAAAACGGCCGCGATTATCGCAAGGGAATCTCGACCGATGCGCGCGTTGCCGTGGTCGCACTCAATGCGTGCACGCAGCCGCGGAACGACTTTGAAAGCGTCGTGCCGATGGTGCAGCCCGGTAAGGCGGTGCGCGTAATCCGCCGGATTCTACTCACCGCGCGGAATCACGTGATTCGCGACAACCTGATCTACCGCTCGGCGGACGCAGCGCGGCTCGGGTATCTGGCGGTCCGCGATCTGCACTGGCAGGCAGGTCAGGAACGGCGGGCGCGGGCGTTGGAAGCGGCTTCGCATTAAAGATTGCGGCTCGGCTCGCAGGCTCGCCTTTTCAGGTTTGCGACCGGTCTGGAGACCGGTCGTTACTGTCCGGCCTTCACGATTGCGGTGAGCAGGTTGGACGGCAAGTGGGTAGTGACGGTGTAACGACCGGGCTCCGGCCCGGTCGCTAGGCGAGCTTCGCTCGCCTCGGGCGCGCTCTGCGCGCCTGCAACCGGTCTGGAGACCGGTCGCTACTTCACGATTGGCGGTCTTCTTTTGTGCCAGTCCGTTAATCTTTGGAAGCGGTGCGCTGCGTCGATGACCACATGGTCGTTTCCTGCCCGACCGATGAACTGAATTCCGTAAGGCAGGTTCTCCGGACTGAAGCCGCAGGGTACGCTGAGCGCCGGAAGTCCGCAGAGGCTCGAGACGCCATCCGGCGCACGCTGGCTGTTGTCGGCGGGCGCGGGTTCGGGCGGCCGCGGTGTCGCAGGCCGCGGCTGAGCGGGGCGTGGACCCCGGACCAGCGGCTGAGCCGCGGTGTCGCTGCCCGCCGCCGCCAGAACATCGAACCGGCTGAAGAGGTCATCGACGCGTTTCTGCAAAATGGCTCGCACGCGCTGCACGCGCAGGTAATCGCTCGCGCTCAGCTCTTCGCTGATGTAGCCGTTGATCTGGCCCAGAGGATCGACGAGCTGCGCGCATGTGCCCGTGTGCACCATGGTTTCAAAGGCGGAGGCCGCTTCGATGAGGATGGTCAACTCGGCCGCATCCTCAAATGGCCCGTCGGGAAACGAGGCGTCGCCGATTTTCGCGCCGCCCTTTTCCATCGCGAGCAGGGCCGCGTCGATGGCCGATTCCAACCCGGGCGCCATGCGCGTCCACGCATTCGTCAGCTTGCCGATGCGCAGGGGCTTCGGCGAGGGCGAAGGCGTGTAATGGAAATCGTTGCCGATGACGGATAGCACAAGCCCGCAGCAATCCGCCGATCGCGCCATGGGCCCAAGTTTATCCATGGACCATGCGATCGCCATCGCGCCTTGCGTACTGACGCGTCCCAACGTGGGCCGCATTCCCGAGATGCCACACCACGTGGTGGGGCAGATGATGGAGCCGCGCGTATCGCTGCCGATGGCCCAGGGAACCATTCCGGCCGAGACTACCGCGCCCGAGCCGCTCGAAGAACCGCACGTCCAGCATTCCGGATTCCAGGGGTTTCGCGCAGGTCCGGTGAGGGAGGCGCTGCCGTTGCTGTAGCCCAGGCCTCCGGCGAGTTCGATCATGGCCGCTTTGCCGATGAGCACCGCGCCGGCGGCGTTCAGCTTATCCACGATGGCTGCGTTGTAATCGAATTGCCGGTCTTTGAAGGGAGGCGCGCCCCAGGTGGTGGGGTAACCTTTTACCGCAACCAGATCCTTCAGAGCGTACGGAATTCCGTGCAGCGGTCCGCGATAATGTCCGGCGGCGATCTCCTTTTCCGCCGCGTGCGCCTGCTGCAGAGCAAGGTCGGGAGTAAGATTCGCCCACGCATTGAATCGGGGACCCAGGTTTCGGCTGCGCTCGAGATAGCTTTCGGCGAGGGCAACGGGCGATAACGTGCGGCGGCGCATGCGGAGCCCGAGTTCGCGAACAGGGAGGTAGAGAATATCTTCGCTGAGCACGCTTATTCCCTGGCCCCTTTGGGATCCAGGCGGAGCTGGGTTGCCGGCGCATCGCCGTTTTCGAGGGGGAACTCGCGCATGCGCATCAACATGCGCTGGTGCCGCACCAGCACGCCGCGCGCCCGCGTTTTTTGATCTTCGGTCAGGCGGTCGCCGTATTTGCGAACCATATCGGTGAACTTGGCATCCACCTCGGACTGGTCCTGCGGCGGAAGCGGAGCCTGGTTGCCTCCGCGCCCCTGAGCGACGATCGCCGATGGACTCAGGGCAGTCGCCAAACCGGCGAACGCAGCGCGGCGGCCGAATTTGCGCCGCGAAATGGAATCCCTCTGCATGAGTGCCGTCCTTGCTGGAATTATACAATCCCGTTCATGTTGGGTCTTCAGCCGGGCGGCGTCTGCGCGGTGCGGAAGAGGTCACGCATCGTGAGCGACCGCGCCGCCGTTCGCGGCGTCAGCCCCTTGCTTCCCACGGAATGCGGGTCGGCGCCCTTCGCCAGCAGCAGCGCGGCGATGCCGGTTTGCCCGCAATTGACGGCACGCCGCAGCGGTGTTTCGCCAGCATTGTCGCGCGCTTCCAGGTTCGCGCCGCACGCCAGCAGAATCGCCGCGATTTCGAGATTCCCGCGCCGCGCGGCCATGTGCAGCGGCGTGCAATGCTTCACTCCGCCGCCGGCGTCGACTTGCGCGCCAGCGTCTATCAGCGCGCGTACAACATCGCCGCCGCCCGCGCACTCGTTCGCGGCAGAGTACAGAGGAGTATGGCCGCCATCGTCGTGGATGTTGGGATCGACGCCGCTGTTGAGGAGCGCGGTGACGACCGGCAGATTCCCCGCAGCGGCTGCCGCATGCAGCAGAGTGCGGCCGCTGTAGCGTTCATGCGCCAGATCGGGGTTCGCGAGCAGGAGCGTTTGAGCGTATTCAGCCATCGCCGCGTGGCCGCTTCCGATCAGGACTCCGGCGAAATGCGCGAACACCACACGACTGTTTGCAAAAAGCGAGCGGAGAAGCGGGCCCTCGACCATTTGAATCATGCTGGGCAAATCACCTGCCCGAACCGTGGCGACGAGCTCATCCAACGCACGCTGCTCCTCCCACCGGCGCTGCAACCGCCCGTGCATGCCGGCAGGGTCAGGCCTTGCCGAACCCGCATTCACAAGGTACGCGGATGCTTCCTCAAAGAGCTCCTTCAAGGCGGCTCGCATGGTTTCGTTCAACTCAACACTTTGGAGCGCGATGGTCATCTGTTTCATCCACGCGTCGCGCTCCTTCGGGCCGATCTGAAAGCGGTGATGAGATTCGCGGAGACTCAGCCAGAAACGGTGCTGCGTTTCGGCGGCCGGACCCCCGAGGAACTGCACCAGGAACGCCGCAAACGCCTCAATGGCGCATCGATGAGTCTTGCCGGGAAACAACGGACGCAGCACGGGGTCGTCATCCACACGGCCATAGAACGCGGCGGCGAGCTCAAAGCATTTCGCCGCACCTCCCATTGCTTCGAACAGATCAATGGGCACAGTTGTGTGGTTCCCGGCCATCACACAATTCTCGCCGAAGTGTATGTTGAAAGGGCATGGCCACCGTTGAGCTGCACCAAATCGACGACTACCGCTATCGCATAGACCGGGACGAGGCCGCGGGCATGCGCACGGATGTAGTGGTATACGCTAACCGGCGACTGATCGAGCAGATCCGCAAAGATCAGTCGCTGGTACAGGCCATGAATGTGGCGACGCTTCCCGGCATCGTCGGCCCGAGCCTGGCGATGCCGGACATTCATCAGGGCTACGGTTTTCCGATCGGCGGAGTGGCGGCGATCGATGCGGAAGATGGCGTGGTTTCGCCCGGCGGCGTCGGGTTCGACATCAACTGCGGGGTGCGCCTGGTGCGCACGAATCTCACGCAGTCCGACGTACGCCCGCGAATGAAGGCGCTGATAGACCAGGTGTTTCGCGACGTTCCCTGCGGCGCGGGCACGGCGGGGCGCGTTCCCTTGAAGCGCTCGCAGGTTGACGAGGTGTTGCGTGGCGGCGCGCGATGGATGGTGGAGAACGGCAATGGCAATTCGCGCGACGCCGAACTCGCCGAAGCGGGCGGCGCGCTTGAAGGGGCGCTGCCGAATAAAGTTTCCGATCGCGCCAAAGAGCGCGGGATGCCGCAACTGGCGACGCTCGGCAGCGGAAATCATTTTCTGGAAGTGCAGTTGGTCGAGGAAGTGCATGACGCCGAGGCAGCGGCCGCGATGAACATCCGTCGGGGCCAGGTAGTGGTGCTGATTCACTCCGGCTCGCGCGGGCTGGGGCATCAGGTGTGCACGGACTACGTCGCGTTGATGAACCGGGTGATGGCGAAGTACAAGATCACGCTTCCGGACCGGCAGCTCGCCTGCGCGCCGGCGGCCAGCGAGGAAGGGAAGAGCTACCTGGGAGCGATGGCTGCCGCCGCCAATTTCGCGTGGGCGAACCGGCAAGGCATCCTACATTTCCTGCGCGGCGCGTTCCAGCGCGTTTTCGGCGGGGATGCGCGACTCGATCTGATCTACGATGTCTGCCACAATATCGCCAAGCGCGAGACGTATCACGTGGAGGGGCGAAAGCGCGAAGTGCTGGTGCATCGCAAGGGCGCCACGCGCGCGTTTCCGCCGAACCACCGCGAGATTCCGCCGGAGTATCGCGCGATCGGGCAGCCCGTGTTCATTCCCGGCAGCATGGGAACTGCGTCCTGGGTTTTGGCCGGGCGGCAGGGCGCCATGGACGAAACGTTCGGCAGCGTTTGCCACGGAGCGGGGCGGCTGCTGAGCCGCACGGCGGTCCGCAAAGGCAAGGACGCGCGCGCCGAGCAGCGCAAACTCGAAGAACAGGGCATTCTCGTACGATCGGAATCGAAAGACGGAATCCTGGAAGAACTGCCGGAAGCGTACAAGGACGTCGACGAGGTAATTGAGGTGGTTCATAGGGCCGGACTCGCGGCCAAAGTGGCGCGTCTGCGTCCCATGGGCGTTATTAAGGGGTAGAGCGCTTGAATCGCCGCCCTGCTGCCGTCACAATGTAAGTTCATGGCGATTTCATTCTCCCCGACCAGCGAAGACGTCGATCGATACCGTACGTTCCGGGCGCTCAGCCGTAAACTGAATGAGACAATCGTCCGAACCATTCCAAAGCAGGCGTACGCCGAGATCGGCGAGGCCCTCGGCATCCGGCGCAATGGCGTACTGGTATTCGATACCGAGGACATGGTCGCCGTGCTGTCGGACTGCTGTCTTTACGATTGGTATAGAGACGGCAAGAATCAGGTCCGGCGATATGTGGAAACGCATCCGGCGGCGCCGGGAACGGACGAGAGCTATCTGTTCAACGCATGCCTGCGCGCGCAGTATCGGGTGCTCTGGACGGAGTCGGTAGTGCCGGGCGCGGGGCTTTACTGCCGCGATGGCTTCACGAAAGAAGAGCTGTTCCTGATGGACGTTGCTTTTAGCGAGTCAATGCCGCGCGAGCGGGTAGTTCTCGCTACCAGGACCCTGCCGCTGGGGGAGTATTGGATGGGCACGGGAGCGGCTCTCCCTCTCGATGCTGAAACCGACATCGTCGGCTCTCTGAAGCGCGTCCAGAAAGAATTTGGCGACTCGATCGAAGAGGCCGCGATCGTCCCGATTGCGATTGTCCGCGCATGTCTGGCCGCAGGAGCGGCGGAACGGATTGTCTACGCCGGTCCGCAACCGCCGGCAAAGCTGCGGCACGAGCCCCGCTGGCCTGGTTCCAAGCGGCGAAAGCGTAAGTGACGTTAGGGTCCGGGAGTGCAGGCGAGCTTCGCTCGCCGCAACAGGAAAGATTCCTGTTGCCACGGAAGGACGTGTAACGTGCGTGCGCTGCTTCACCGCAATTCCGGGCTGAAACGGGCATCATAACGGTATGGCCGAAGAACTTATTGCGGACGCAATCGAACAACAGAACTGGTTGGAGCCGGTGGAGACCGGTCTCCACGACGCGGTCACGAAGACTTACGTGGCAGCCGGACCCGCAGGGCAGAAGGTTAAGAACTTCCTGCACGGCACCTGGCTCGGCCATCCGCTGCACCCGGTGCTCACCGACATTCCTCTGGGCGCCTGGACAGCCACGCTGGTTCTCGATATTTGCGAGGCGGCCGGCGATAAGCGGTACGCCCCCGCCGCGGACTTGACGCTGAAGGTCGGTCTGGCCGGCGCCGTGGGCGCCGCACTCGCGGGCTTGACGGATTGGCAAGCTACGGATGGCGGAGCGCGCCGCGTCGGAGCTGTCCACGGAATCCTCAACGTCACGGCGGCGGCGTGTTATACAGCGTCGCTGATCGCGCGCAACGGACGCAACCGGCAAACCGGGCGGACGCTGGCGTGCATCGGCTACGCGATTGGAGCGGCTTCGGCGTGGCTGGGCGGCAATCTTGTTTACGCCAAGAAAATCGGTGTCAACCACACCACGGCGGAAGGCGCTCCGCAGGATTGGACGGCGGTGCTCGACGAAGCCGCGCTGCCCGAGGATCTGCCGCAGCGTGTACAGGTGAATGGTCTCAACATCCTGCTGGTACGGCGCGGTGGCACGGTCTACGCAATCAGCGAAACGTGTTCCCATTTGGGCGGTCCCCTATCGGAAGGAAAGCTTGACGGCGACAGCATCGAATGTCCGTGGCATGCCTCGCGGTTCTGCATCAAAGACGGGTCCGTGATCGATGGTCCGGCGACGCATCCGCAGCCGCGGTTCGATGCTCGCGTTGCGAATGGAAAAATCGAAATCAGAGCATTGCAAAATCGGCAAGCCTGATTCGGCGGAACACGAACTCGCGCGTTACAAAAGCAGCCGGAGAATGCACCACCACGGAAACCGGCGTCCCCAGCAACTCAAAGCGATCCAGTGCGTGCAGGTCCGGAGAAACGGCGAAAGGCGGCATGGCAGCTTCGCAAGGAACCAGCGGATAGAAGTTCCCGAGTGACGTCAGAACATCCATGCACTGCCGGACCTGAGGCGCCGCACATCGGATCGAATGCTCGAATTCGGTATTGACCAGCGTGCAGGAGCCTGGCCACACACTGTCCACGTCCTGCGCTCTCACAGTGGCGGAGCGGACAAACCAACCCATATCGATGCTTCCCGCGAGATCGGCCGCGGCATCCGAGTGAGCCGCGAACTCGCCGGCCGGCACATATACTCGCAGCCATCCGTGTCCGCCGAAGATGTCGTGCGCCCGGTTTAAGGCAAAGTCACCGCCGGGCATGCGCAAGCGCAAGGAACTCGTCAAGAGAACCGAATCGTCGGGCAAATCGCTCACGCGGATCGGAATTTCCACGGTCACAAAGCCGGAAGAGCGGCGTGTCATGTACTCGGGACACTTGGGGCCAGGGGCGAACTGAATCGAGAGTTGCGACCGCATCAGATGCCGCGGCGAGAACAGGCGCTGTACCGCAAATGCGGCACGTTCCGGCAGGAACCGCGCGCCGGTCAACGCCGTGAAAGCCGCAATGCCGATCAGCAGGCGGGCGGCGACGGTGTGCCGCGTCGTGTATTGCCAGTACACAACGGCGGCCACGCCGATCAGTATGACGGCACACGTGAAGCATTCGGCCACCCAGGAGAGTCCGTTGAATACCGGCACGCTGTGGCGGTCCGCGTAAAGCAACAACAGAAGCCCGGCGGCGAGCAAAAGCATCAGCATCGACAGTGCCGCATGCGAGAGATTCCGCGTGACACAGGCGATTGCCACGGCGGGTAGCACGAATAACACAGTGAACAGAACCTGCTTCCAGAGCAGCGCGGAAAGAAACCGGCCAGGTTCGATTCCGTTGTCCGCAAAGACCAGCAACTCACAGATCAGCAGAGGCACATTGATGAGCAGCAAAATCGCGAGCGCTTTGGCGGCGGCGATTTCGCGGCGCTTGAAGGGTCGCGTGAGCCAGTATGCGGTTTCGCCTACCAGAGATTCCTGCTGCATAAGCGCAATCACCAGGTTCCAGCACGCCAGCGTCGCAAGAAGCGGCGATAACTGCGCCAGCGATAAGGCTCCAAAAATTCCGCGCTCTTGCGGACTTAGGACCGCTATGTACATCAACGGCCAAATCAGCACGCCGTAAAGCCAAAGGCGCCGCAGGTCTTTGCGCAAGATCGGCCAGGTCCGCCTCATAGGTGTCATTCCATAACGTCCGTCAGGCGGACATCCTTGAGATCGACGTGCCGCTCAATGAACGCGGCAGGCTTGTAAATTACAATGCCCACATTGCTGATGGAAGGCCCCGCCGGGGTTCGTTCATAGTATTGAAGCGCCACCGGCCACGGTGAATACGGCAGGGGAGCAGTGTTGAACGGAACCAACATTTCCTGCGTATCGGTGCTGCGGGCGATCCATTGGCAGCGTCGCAGCAGCAGAAGGGAAGCGCGGGCCTGCGGCGTGACACAGGAGATGGAACCCTCGCCCTGAGTCGTGCACGCGCCCGGAAGCGCGGCGCTCAAGTCCGCCATGTCGTCCGGCGAAACAGTGGCGGCGCGCTCGAACCATTCCAGTTCCAGATTTCCCGTGAACTCTAACGGCCGGTTTGCCAGCGCGGGAAGAGTGTTCAGGGGAAGGGCGACGCGCAGCCAGCCGCGCTCGTCGATCACGTCGTGAAGAGCCACGACAATCGCCGCGGGACCGTGCGGCAGCGTGCGCAGTTTGCCCATCGCCAGCACGTTCGAACCGTTCGGCAGGCCGCTCACGATCACGGGAATCTCCAGTGAGGCGTGATTGGGAATGCTCCGCCGAAACATTAAAGGACACTTCCGGCCGGGGTCGAAGGTGATTGCGAGTTGGTTCTCCGGCAACCGCCGCGGCGACGCCGCGTTTTGGATTGCGGCCTGGGCTTCGCCGGGAAAGTAGCTCGTACCAAGCAGCGCGAGAGCGACGACGGCCGCGAACAGAACCGAAGCCGCCGCAACCTGCCGCTGCCGGTATTGGAACCGCACCACGACGGCCGACCCCAAAAGCAAAACCGCGGCAGCAACCCATACCGGAATCCAGTACCAGAACATGTCATTGAAGATGGCGGCCGCTCCCGCCAGGACGAAGAGAACCAGCATGGCGTGCGCCAGCTTTCGCGTGATACAAGCCAGGGCCATTCCGGGAACGACGAAATAGGCCGTGAACAAGACCGTCTTCGAGAGGAGGTCGCCGAAGAATCGCATAGGGGAAAGGCCGTGAGCCGCAAACACTATGGCTTGAAACACGAACACGGGAACGCAGACCAGCGCCAGGGCCGCGAGAACTTTAGCCGCCAGGATTCGCCGCCAGCCGAGCGGCCGGGTGAGCCAGTATTGACGATCTCCCACCAGGCGCTCGTCATGGATCAACGCCGTAAGGAAGACCCAGCAGGCGAACGTCGCCGCGACGGGAAGCATTTGCAGCGCGATGGATTGCGTGTCGAATCCGGCTTCCCCTTTCCCCCACACGGCCGCGAACAACAGGGCCCAAAGCACCACGAGATACATCCACAAATGGCGCAGATCTTTGCGCAGAATCGGCCACACCAGCCTCATACGGCCACCTTCTCCGAGCGGCTTTCCACTCCGCGACCGGCGCGCGCCAGGGCCACGAAGATCGCGCGCAAGGGCATCGCCTCAACGCCGATCTCCCGGTATGCGCCGAAAACTTCGCGATACTCAGCCCCGCCCGTGAAGGCCGAGTCCACCACGCGCAGAACACTGCCGGTTGCTTCGGCGCGCACCCACCGCTCCGGCAGGATGCGCGGCCGGGCGGCTTCGCCATCGAATGTCAGAGTCACTTCGCGAAAGCGCGCCGTCAGCGACTCCAGTTCCTCGCTGAACCGCAAACGGCCCGCTTCCAGATACCCGATGTGACTCGCGAAACTTTCGATCTCCGCCAGGTCGTGCGACGAGATCAGGATGGTTGTGCCTTCGGCGCGCGCCAGCAAGCCTTCGATGAATTCATCGCGCACGAGAGGGTCGAGTCCCGTGAAGGGCTCGTCGAGCACAATGAGTCCGGGCCGGTACGCCAGCGACGAAGCGAGCGCCGCTTTCATGCGCATGCCTCGCGAGAGATGCTTCAGCTTGCGATCCACAGGCAGATCGAATTGGCGCAGCAGCTCTGCTGCGAGCGCATCGTCCCACGTGGGGTAATAGGGCCGCAGGAAATTCAGGAAGTAGCCGACGGTCATCCAGTCCGGCATCTCCTGGTTCTCCGATACATACCCGATCTTCGCGAACTCCGCGGGACCGAGCCGCCGCGAATCGACGCCGATTACCTCGCTGCGTCCGGCGCTCGGCCGCACTATATTCATCAGCATTTTGATGGTGGTGGTTTTGCCCGCGCCGTTGGGCCCTACGAGCGCGAAGATGCTGCCCTCGGGAACCTCCATCGTGAGCCCGTCCACAGCGTCCGACCGCCGGAATCGCTTGGTCAAATCCCATGTGCAAATCGCGCCGTTCATCGCTTTCTCCGAGCTCCTTTCCCGTTCCCGTTCTGTGGTGCGTCCAGCCGCTCCCAATGCGTTTCCAAGGCCGCCATCACGTCCTCCAGCGGCATTCCGAGCTTCTTCGCTTCCACGACCAACTGCTCCACTTCGCTATCCAGCAGCCGCGCCCGCGCGGCCGGCGATGCATCCGGCGGGGCAGCCACAACGGTGCCCATTCCCGCGTGAACCTCAAGCAGCCCCTCGTTCAATAACTGCGTCACCACTTTGTGCGCGGTATTCGGATTGATCTTCAACTCCGTGCTGAGCGCGCGTACGGAAGGGAAGGGGTCGCCGCGCCGCAATTGTCCGGAGACGAGCGCCTTCTTTGCCGCATACACCACCTGCTCATAGAGCGATGCGCCGGGTTGGAAGGTGACGCGGAACGGAATCATAGAACCGCTCCGTGGCGGCCCATGTGATAATCCGGCAGCCGCAGGATCGCCCACCAGAAGCGGCGGCAATCCTTGCGAAACATCTGCCAGACCTGCGCTTGGAACGGCATCTCAGGTGTATTATGATGCGCAGTACACAGCCCGTCAAGAGAAAAGTTTCCCGGCGTCCGCGTTACAGTCAAAACATGGCCCTCGAAATCGGAGACACTGTCGGCGATTACCGGATCATCGGAGTGCTCGGCCGAGGGGGAATGGGCAAGGTTTACCGCGTACGCAGCCTGCTCACGGACCGCGATGAGGCAATGAAGATCGTGCTTCCCGACCGGGATGACGACCCCGCCGCGGCCGACCGTTTCCTGCGCGAAATTCGCGTTCACGCCAGCCTGCAGCACCCGAACATTGCGACTCTGCATACCGCGCTGCGCGTGGAGGGACGCATCGCGATGATTCTGGAACTCATCGAAGGCGCCAGTTTGGAAGACCTCATCCGCGCGTCCGCGCTGCCGATCGACGACACGGTCCATTACACGTTCCAGGTGCTCTCGGCACTCGGTTTCGCGCATGAACGCGGCGTGATTCATCGCGACATCAAGCCCGCCAATATCCTGATCGCGCGGGGTGGAGTCGCCAAGCTGACGGATTTCGGAATCGCCCGCGCGACCGGCGCTGCCCGCATCACAGGCACCGGTCTCGCCGTCGGCACACTCGCCTTCATGTCGCCCGAGCAGATCCGCAGCGGCCATGCCGACGAACGGTCGGACATCTACTCGCTAGGGCTCACTGTCTACGAAGCGCTGACCGGCCGGCGTGCGATGCAAGGCCCTACCGAGCACGCGATCATGGATGCGCAGCTCAACGAGATGCCCACGGACGCCGCGGTGGTCAATGCGAATGTGCCCGGGACGGTGTCCGCCGCTGTGATGCGCGCCATCGCGAAGGATCCCGCAAATCGTTTTCAGAGCGCGGCCGAGTTTCAGGGAGCGCTGCGCGGCCATCTGCCCGTGGATTTCGTTCCCACGAAAACCGTGCTCGCATCGGCGAGCCAGCCAGGCGCCGCCGAGCTCGCCGACCTGGAAGCGAGGCTCGCCAGATCCATAGGGCCGATCGCACGGCGGCTGGTGGCTGATGCCTCGCGCCGTCACACCACGCTGGCGGAGATTCAAGAGGCGCTGTCAACCGAAATTCAAGATCCGAAAGCGCGCGCCGAGTTTCTGCAGGGCACATCCACCTCAGCGCAGAAATTCGAAACCGCTGCCCTGGATCGACTGACCGAAGCAGTCGCGCCGTTCATCGGGCCGATTGCGAAAGTAGTGGTGGCGAGAGCGGCGAAAAAGGCGCACACGGTGGAAGAACTGCATCGGGCGCTGGCGGAGGAGATCGAGAACCCGAAAGATCGGGAGGCCTTCCGGAGACGGATAGCGCACTAACGTGCGGCGTTTCGAGCGCCTGCGAACGGCCGGTGCTTTCAGTTCTCCAACATTTTCATTGCTCGTTCCAGGCTTCTTCGCATGCGATTGAAGCTTCCGGCGAGGACGGCGATTTCGTCTTTTCCGGTGGCCGGCAGTTCCGGGATGTCCATCTTGCCGACGCTGATCTGGTCCGCCATTGCCGAGAGCCTTCGCAAGGGCCGCACCACGGCGAACAGCAGCGCTAAATCCAGCACGACCAAGCTGGCCAGAAACACTGCCGCGAGTTCCACCATGAGCGTGCGGAATGCCGCGTCCGCCATCTTGACCGGCACCGCCATGGGCACACTCACGATTTGCGCGCCAATGATTTCGTGCGGCTGCCAGCCGAAGCCGTTGTTGGAACCGTAGCGGCGGATCATGGCGACCGGCGCTTCTCGCGGCGTGCTGTGGCATTCCATGCACGGCGGGTCCGCCGCGATCGGCCGCGCCAGGTAAAGGCTGCGGCCCATCGGCGTGTCGCGCTCATTCACAATTTCTTTGAGCCCGCTGCGATTGCGGAACGTGTTGATGACATCCGCTTCCCAATCCACGGCGCGATCCCGCAGATTGGTGGGGTTCAGCGCAGCCTCTTTGTATGCGTAGTCCGGATAGTTCGCCCGCAGATAGTTGAAATCCTCTGTCGCCGCGAAGGCGGGCACCGTTTGCGGCAAAAAGCTCCGCTGGTGCTCCTGCTGGTTCACCAGCAGAGGTTTGATCTGTTTCGTCGTATAGTCGCGAGCGCTGCGCATGGCCTCCATCATCAGGCGCGCCTGACGCACTACGTCTTCCCGAGCCGAGTCCTGCAAAAAGTGATGCGATACTGCCGCGGTGATCGCGAGCCCTGCCCCGAACACCAGTCCCAGAATCAAATTGAATTTCCCTAAGAGTCTCATTGGTCTCCGATCGGAACCATCCGCGAATCGGTATGGAATTTCCGATAGTCGGAGTAAGTATAAACCACGTGCAGCCGCACGGTCGCCAGCATCAGTAGCTTTGCGCTCAATGTCACCTCATCGCGGGAATCCAGCCATGTTCCATCTTCGTGGCGCGATTGTTCGAACGTCCAATGCATGGTGCCGGTGGGCACCCGCAGCAGGAACTTCGCCACGGTCACGGGCGCAATGTTGTCACCCTCCCACCGTGCCCAGCGCGAATCCTGCCGGTCCACCCAAAGTCGAAAGTGAAAACGCGTAAGCACCTTCAGCATCCCGCAGCGAGGCGCCGCATCCGGCTTAGGTTGCGCGTCGATCATCCAGGCCGGCCGCCCATTCACCGCCGTCTCACCGGCCATGCGGAACGTGAAAACCTGCGTCATTTCGTTCTGACAGGCGAGCGTCTCAGCGTCGCTCTTTCGGCGTGCGTCCTCGCGTTTCGCGCGGTCCAGGGGCGTTTCGCGGCTTCGCTTCTCCACGGCTTTATCGAAGCGCGCCTGCTCGGCGCGGGCTTTGGCGCCGGTCAGCGGCTTGCCGTCTTTCTTCACCAGGCGAGCGTACTGCTGGTCGTAGAGATTCAGCACTTCGCGGGTTTCACTGCTTGAATCCGTCGGCTGGCCATGTATGTCCAGCTTCTGCTGCTCTTTCGTTTCGAGGTAAACGTAATCTCGCGCGGGCGCCATATCGAGCGACTCGTATTGCAAGCTGCGCCGGACGATCTCCGCCGCATCCGCGTCCCCCGCGGCAGGCGTCCCGGAAGCGGCGGATGAGGCCGGTATGGGTGCAATCGTGCCCGCAGTCCCCTCGATCCTCACCTGCATCGCGCGAAAATCCAGGGTCGTGGAGCGGCCTTGCGAGAGCAGATCCATGCCCAGCCAGCCATGCACAAACTCGCTGTCTTCGATCGGGGCTTGCGAAGACACTTCGGCGTCGCGCAGGATTGTTACCGCGCCGCCGATGCCAACAGTCACTTCGTCCGGAGGGACGGCTGCAAACTCGCGCACGAATCGCGGAAAGAACTCGGAATCGGGAGAGCCCGTGTCCAACCCGAGCGTCACACGGCGGCCGGCGATGGATGCCGCGGCCACGGGAAATCGCAGCCGCGCGAAGCACACATTCGCGCGTGCGAGATCCAGCGGCTCTCCCGGGAACCCGATCTCCAACGTGCCGTCCGAATTCCACCGCAGCGTCTCCAGCGCCAGCAGCACTGGCATGCCGAGAATGCCGCTCGCCGGACCGCCGCCGTCCGTCGTAATCGCAACCTGCACGTTGCGTAGATAATTGCCGACGATCAGGTCGTCAATCAGTGCCATCCCGGTCGCCTCTTCGCGGCCCTCAAATGTGGAGAGCGGAATCGAAGCCGGCCGGACGCGCAGTCCCAGGCGCCGCGCCTCCGACTGATTGACCGTGGAGATTTCCGAACCGGTGTCGACCAGGTAACTCGCCTCGATGCCATTCACCGTCACGGGAAGATACATGCCGCCGTCCCTCGCCGTGAACCTCACGCGCGAGAGTCCGCGAACGACGACGAGCTGATCGGGAAGCCCGTTCACCACGTCCAGCAGGCGGCGAGCCTCCGCGACCCGCAGGCGGGCGGTGGAGGAGCCGGGCCATTTGCGCAGAGCCGCGTCCAGCCGTGTCATGAACTGACGCGCCTCCCGCAGACGGCCGCTCATCATATACATGCGCTCGAGTGCGAGGCCCGCTTCGAGGGCCTGCATCGGATCCCCTCCGGCGCGCAGTACGCTGTTCAAGTCCCTTTCCGCGCGCGGCCAATTGTGGAACGCGGCCTCAACCATGCCGCGATAAAACGCGGGCGCTCGCGTGTCGCGGGTCACTGCATCGCGCAACGCGAACCATTCGTCGCTCTCGTATAGCGGCGCCACGCCCTGAGCGCGCACCATAGCCGCCATCGCGATGATCAACGCTGCCGCTCGCATTCCGTCCCGCCGCCAGTATACCGCCGCGCCAAAATGCCGAGTACAATATGAACCACTATGGCGGGCCCCACGCCCAGCGACAATCCGCTCGCACCGGGCCAGACGCTCGTTTCGCGTTTCCGCATCGTACGTCGCATCGCGCAGGGCGGCATGGGCGTAGTTTATGAGGCCTATGACGAAAAACTCGGCCGCCGCATCGCTCTCAAGTGCGCCCGCGCCGCGCATGCCGACCATCTCACGCCCGAGGTCCGGCTGGCCACGGAAGTAAATCATCCGAACATCTGCAAGATTCACGAGATCCACACAGCGGAAACGCCCGATGGACCCATCGACTTCTTCACGATGGAGTATCTGGAAGGGCCGACGCTCGCGCAGCAGCTTCGGCAAGCGCGTTTGCCGCGGGCGGAAGCAGAAACCATCGCGCGGCAGATTACCGCCGGCCTTGCCGAAGCCCACCTTCACGGCATCATACATGGCGACCTCAAGCCCGCGAACATAATTCTCACTCGCCTCACCGACGGAGCCCCGCGCGCCGTCATCACCGATTTCGGACTCGCCCGCCAGGCGCGCGCCGTCAGCAAAACGGGCGGAACCGCGGGGTACATGGCGCCCGAACTACGCGCCGGATTGCCGAACACGGTGGCTTCGGACATCTACGCGCTGGGCGTGGTTTTATACGAGCTCGCAACCGGCTATCGCCCCGACCAGAATGCCGCCATGCAGGCCAGTACGGTGAGCCTGAGCGCAACCGGGGCGGACGCGATGGAGCTTTCGGCTGCGCCGCGGTTGCGCAACCGCTGGGACAAAGTAGTTCGAGCCTGCCTGGCCGACGAGCCTGCGCGCCGTCCGCAAAGCGCGAATGCGGTGCTCAAAGCACTCGGACCTTCCGCGCTTCGCCGCCGGGCGCTGATCGCGGCAGCATCCATCGCGCTCGCCGCCGCCGCCGCTTTCGCCACTTACCGTCAGGCCACGGTGCCCGCGCAAAGCGCACGCCTCGCCCTGATGCCGATCGATGGCCAGCCGCAACTCACCGCGAAAACCGAAGAAGTCCTCAAGCTGGTGAAGGGAACACCGAAGGTGGCGTTTACGGTTTCGGCGAGCCGGCCTACACACCGCCTCGTCGTGACGCTGCAGCCGCATACGGCGGGCAAAGTTTCGCTCCACGCGACCGTGCGTGACTTGCAGCACTCCGGCGCCGCGCTGCTGGAATGGACCGCCTCTTATGAACCGTGGCAGCTCAAGTTCGCGCCGGTCGCTATCGCGGCCATCGCCACGCGCGCGCTTCATCTGCAGCCCCTTGCGGCATACACGTCCGCGCCGGCTGCGTATCAAGCGGGAGCGGCGCTGCTCCAGGACGATAGCAAGCTCGGCGAGGCCTTGGCCGATTTTCAGGCCGCGGCTGCGCAGGATGCCGATTCCGCGCTGCCATACGCGGGAATGGCCGAGGTTCAGGTGCGTCAGTTTTTTCTGACCAGCCAGGATATATGGAAGCAACAGGCGAAGGCTTCGCTCGAGCAGTCCGAGCTGCGGAATTCCGATGTCCTCGAAGTGCACCGCATCGCGGGACTCCTGGAATACGATCAGGCGGACCCGCAGGAATCGGTCGACCGTCTGATTCGCGCGACGGAGTTTTCGCCGCCCAACGGCACCGCCTGGCGGCGTCTGGGGAATACGTATTTTCAGATCGGCAAGCTGCCGCAAGCGCTGCAGGCGTACACCGAAGCCAGGCGTTACGCGCCGGCCGACATTCGCGTTTATCAGGACCTCGCCAATTATTACGCCGGCCGGGGCGACCTGCTGGAAGCCGCACGCAACCTGGAAATCGCGGTGAAACTGGCGCCCGATCGTGCCAATCTGCGCCGCGTACTGGCGGCGCGGTATCAGGATCTCGGCCGGTTTGCGGATGCCGAGGCGCAATTGAATATCGCGCTCGCGCATTCGCAGTCGGCGCCGCTGTACATTCAACTCGGCCACGTTCTGCTGTATCGCGAGCGGAATCGCGATGCTCTTCCGTTCCTCGAAAAGGGGGCGGCGCTGGACCCGGGCACTCCGTTCGCGTGGATCTATCTGGGGCTTGCGCTACAGTCCGACGGGCAAGCCTCAAAAGCGCGCCAGGCGTTCACGCGCGGAGTTTCCGCGGCGGAACATACCGTGATTCAATTTCCGCACTCGGGATACTATCACGCCGTTCTGGCGTACCTTTGCGCGCAGACCGCGGCAAACGGGCGCGCCGCGGTGGAGGTCGCGCAAGCCGTGCAGTTGAGCCCGAAACACAGCGATACGCTGTATTACGCCGCGCTGACATACGAGCGTCTCGGCGATCGCGAGAGCGCCCTCAATGTCCTCAAAACCGGTCCGCGATCGCTGCTCGAAGATCTCAACCGGTGGCCCGAAGCGAAGCAACTCGCCGCCAGCGATGGCTTCCGGCAACTCCTGGCGAAATAGCCCGCGATGGTTCGGCAATACTCCGGACAAAGTTCTTGACTTCAGCGGCGGTCCATGGTTGGATAGCGTGAAGTTCAAATTCGCACCACAGGAGAATCTATGGCGACAAAGAAAGCAGCGTCCAAGAACAGCGCTAAAAACACGCGAGGCGGCGCGGGCGGCGGCGGCGATATCGCGAGCGGCTCCGAGCAACAGGGCGGAGGCGGCACCGGCAAAAAGGGCGGCAGCGGCATCGGCATAAAGCGCGGCGGCGGGTCGAAAAATGCCGCTACCAAAAACAAACCCGGGACGAAGAAGAAAAAGTAATTCGCCATGGCCAACCTCACTCTTCGTGTGGAACGCCAGATGATGTCGGAATGGTGTTGGGCGGCGGTGTCGGTGTCCGTCGACCGGTTCTTCCGCCCCGACTCCACCCACACGCAATGTGAAATCGCCGGCCTGGTGTTGAAGAAAATTTGCTGTCCCGGGCAATTGAATGTTCAAACTGACGCATGCAATGTACCCGGCTTCCTGGGGAGCGTCTTCGGCAAGCTGCATCTCCTGGAGGGCGACCCCGGAGACAAGCCTCTGCCATTCGCCGACATCCAGAAAGAGATCGACGGCGGACGCCCCGTTTGCGTGCTGATTAAATGGTTGGAGAGCGACGGCAAGCCGGGCACGCGCGGCCACTTTATCGTCATTCAAGGCTATACGGTGACGCCCGCGCAAAAGCAGTTCGTCTCGATTGGGGATCCGCTCTACGGTTCCTCGAGCCTCGAATATGGTCAGTTTGCCGATCCGAAGGGCGGCTACCGGGACGGACGCGGTGTTTGGTCCTTCACGTACCTTACGGGCCGTGCTACGGGGGCTCAATAATGGCGCTCATTCTTGCCGGCGCCCCTGCCGGGACCTTCAGTGCGTACGCGATCGCGCTTCAGGACTTCGGACTGCCGGAGCCGCCGCAGGATGCGACGTTCTTCCTGCCGGTGCGCTCGCTCTGCCTCGAAGAGCTGGCGATGGCAGCCCCGCTTTCCGACGCCATTCCCGCCGGCGCCCGTTTCGTCGCCTCCTGGCCTAATGGCAGCGTCGCATCGTGCGAAATGAACGGGGACGAGTTGCGGAGCATCGTTCAGGGAGACGATGCGAGGATTCTCTTGAATGCGATGCATTTGGTGTTATCGCTCGACGCCGTCCGGCAGCGAGATTACGAGGTGTACCTGCTTTCGATGCCCGGAGCTCAACGCGAAGCGCTGTGCCTGGTTCCGGTGCAAGGCGGATCGACTCTCATTGCGCCGGTGGGTGAAGCGGACATACTGACCGAAGCTACCTTCATCCAGCAGAACGCCGCCATCGCCAGAAGGCGGCTTTCGCTTACTTGCAGCGAAAGGGTCTGTTCGTAGCGAAGTGGGTGGAGTAGCCGGGCGCGCTCCGCTCGCCTGCAACAGGAAAGATTCCTGTTGCCACGTGCCGACAGGAATCCTTCCTGTCGGGTCGCGCGGCGCGCGACCGGGCGAGCGCCGCTCGCCTGCAACCGGTCTGGAGACCGGTCGCTACTGATGTCCGCCTCGCAGTACCTCGCCTCCTCGCGCTTCTGTCAACTTCCCGTCCGCGATCTCCACTCGCCCGTTCACAATCACCCAATCGAAACCCGCCGAGTACTGATGCGGCTTCGCGTAGGTGGCGCGGTCTTCCACGCGCTCCGGATCGAACACCACCACGTCCGCCGCCATGCCTTCGCGCAGCAGTCCGCGATCTCGCATGCGGAATGTCTGCGCGGGCAGCGACGTCATTCGGCGGATGGCATCCGGCAGGCTCAGCACGCCCCGCACGCGCACATACTCCGCCAGCACGCGCGCATTGGTGCCGTAACTCCGCGGATGCGGACTTCCGCTGCCCATCTCGATCACGCTGCCGTCGCTCGCTACCGCCGTATTCGGATATCGCATGATGCGCTCGATATCCGCCTCGCTCATCAGTTGGTAAGTCATGGAAGCACCGCCGGCGTTCATCATGTCGAAGATAGTTTCGATCTGCCCGTCCACTCCCGCGGGCCGGCCTTTCATTGCGGCGATCTCCGGAATGGTCTTCCCTTCGTACGCGGGGGTAGATGGGAAGCGGGCTACCGTTGCGAACGCGTAATCCGGCGCGCCCATTTTCGCCAGATCCTCTTTCATCGCGGCGGCGATCTTCCGGCGCGTCGCCGGGTCGGCCAGCCGCTCTTTCACCTTGCCATCAGCCAGGGCCCACGCGGGTAGCCGTATGCCGAGATTGGTGGCGGCGCGATCGTAGGGATATTGGTCCGCCGTAACTTCTACGCCCTCGCGGCGAAACTTCTCGATGAGCCCCAACGATTGGTCGCTTGCTCCCCATACACTGGGGCGGTCGATCTTGAGGTGCGAGATCTCGACGGGCATCCCCGCGGCCTTGCCGACGTTTACGGCCTCGGTGATGGCGTCCAGTTCCGCGATGCCTTCATTGCGCATGTGGCTTGTATAAACGCCGCCGTGCGCTGCCGCGGATTTAGCGAGCGCTACAATCTCCGCCGTGTCCGCGTACGTCCCAGGCACATATTCGAGTCCGGTCGAAAAGCCGACGGCTCCATCGCGCATTGCCCGATCCACCAACGACTGCATTCGCCGGATCTCTTCCGCGCCGGCCTGCCGGTTTGCCGTGCCCATCACCTCGCGGCGCACGCTGTTGTGACCCACCAGCGACGCCACGTTGATGCCGAGCCCCAGCTTGGACAGCTTGTCGAACCATGCGGCAAGGTTTAACTCACTGGAGCCGCAGTTGCCCGTGATGACCGTGGTCACGCCGTCGCGCACGAAGTTTTCCGCGCGCGGACTCCGCTCGATGTTGCCCTCCACGTGGACATGCACGTCGATGAAGCCCGGAGTTACGACGCGATTGCGAGCGTCGATGGTCTGCGCCGCCGTCGCCGCGCTGAGGTCGCCAACCCAGGCGATCCGGCCGTTTTTGATGCCGACGTCCGCGCGGAACGCGGGATTGCCGCTGCCGTCGATCACCCGGCCGTTGCGAATCAGCAGGTCGTAATCGGCCCCCAGCGCAAGCAGGGGAAAGAGGCAGAGCAAGAGTCGCCGCATCCCCTTATGAGACCACAGGGCAGAGCGCTATTTTCCGCTCAGCACGATCTGGTTGCCTTCGGAATCCTTCATCATGGCGAAGACGCCCCACGGCTGAGTTTGCGGCGGACCCATGAATTCGACGCCGCGGGCCGTCAGCTCGTCATACGCCTTCTGTACGTCGCCGACCTCCCAGGAGGAGTTTAGAAATGAGCCGATGCGGTCTTCCTGCCCGGGCGGCGTGAACAGCACTACGCCGGTCTCCGCGCCGGGAACCTTTAGTTCGATCCATCGCTGGCCCGGCCCCATTTCCTGATCGGTAAGGATGCGGAAGTCGAGCTTCTCTGTGTAGAAGGCGAGCGCGCGATTCTGGTCGCGAACGGGAATACCGATGAACTTGATGCGCTTGATCATAGAGCCACAATCGCAGCAGAACCGGCCAAAATCAATACCGGGCGATCCGTTTACGTGCAGCCGCTGCTATAGTGATTGCTGCTATAGCAATGAAAATCGATCCCTACATTCTGGATACTCTCATGCGCGACCTGGTGGCCCACAGCCGCTCCAGCGCGGCGTTTCTCGTCTATCTTCAGCTTTACCGGCAGACGCACGGGGCAGGGCGCGAATCGGTGGCGATGAGCTACGCAGTGCTGGCGGAACTCATCGGACTTTCGAAGCGCTCGGTGCAGGATGCGCTGAGCCACCTGGTAGCGCGACGCCTGGTCCGCCGCCGCAAGCCGAAGCCGACGTCAGTGCCGGTCTACACGATCCTGACGCCTTGGCGGCGGTAGTTCCTGTAACCACTACTGCCCGAGATAGAGGACGTGGGCGTAAGTTCCGGTGCGCTCGTTGTAAGCGAGATAGTAGCCCGGGTGATCGGGATCGTCGTAGAGCACGATCGGGTCGGAGCTCCAAAGCCAGTCATTCACATAGGCGATGTCCGGGTCGGCGATCGAAAAATAGAAGCCGTTAAACCAGAACCGGCTCGGCCCGCCGCCAGCCAGCCTCCATACGTGCGACCGTCCGAGACCGCCCGCGAAGTGGCCATGTTCCCACGGCCGGTCCAAATGAAAGCGGACGTCGGCGCGACCCATATCGTGGCCAACCCAGCGATTTCCATCGACGTGAGGGGCCTCGGGATGCCCGGGGCGGTCGGAGAAGTGCGTCGCCGGAGCCCCGCCGTGCTCCTCTGGCCGTGCGCCGTGTTCTTCCTGGCGTGCGGCTGGAGCGGGCGCATTGTGTGCGGGCTCCGGTCCGCGCGCCGGCGGCTTGCTGGGCGTGTAGTGGGGCTGATCGTGCCCCCGCTGCTCGCCTCCCCGGCGGTCCTGGGCGGAGAGCGCGGTAGCGGCGAGCAGGAGGGGGATAGCGAAGATTGCGATTGCTTTCATACGCCCTTATTGTAGTGGGGTGGTAAATTCCAACGCAGGAATAAACGACGCGCTTCTTTTGTGCGAAACTGTACCTTTATGAGTTACACGTGCAGGAGCATACAGGCGCGAGCTGTTCCCACGCACGCCGAAATTGCGGTGCTGGCATATTCCTTCTGGGAAGCCGGCGGCCGCCTACACGGTAATGCCCTGGAACACTGGCTGCGTGCCGAGCGCGAGCTCTGGCGCGCTACCGTCAACAGCGAACGTTCCCGCCTGACGCCGCGTTACAGCGAAGCGCGCCGGCGCCCTTGACTTTAGTCTGCAAAGTAATTTAAAATTGCTTAATGACCATGCGATGGCTGCTGCCGATTGCCGCCGCGAGCATCTTCTGTTCGTGCAGCCGTGAGAATAACCTGTTGCTGGGCGAAGTGGAAAGCCAGGTGGGCAGCCACACCGTCCGCGTGACGGATTGTTACCGGACCAGCGTTCCGCCGCCCGAGCGGCTGGCCGATGAAAACGGCAAACCGTCCTGGCGTTATATGCCTTGTAAGGACGCGGATGTGCAGATTCGCGGTGGGGCGCTAACCGTCAACGGGCAAAGCTACGGCGCCATCGGCGATGGCGATTCCGTTTTGGTGGATCATAGACGCGTCTCGGTGCACAGCGTCGCAACAGCGCGTCGCAACCGGTAAGCCGCCCGATGCCTCCGGCGCGACCACATCATCAGCGATTCGAGTGCCAGGAAGAAAGTCACTGTATATAGTGTGTGGTCTAGAGCAGTCATGTCTGCCTCTCAACTTTATTGAACGCCGAAAAACGCCAGCGGCCTAGTGCTACCTGTACCCTAAGGGTACTAACCCATTGTTAACTTTGGTTATGATCGATTTGGTTCTTAACTTTCCGACTCGCGGGCCGCTCCCAGGTTCCCCAGAAAAGGGCGCAGGCGCTGCACTGCGAGCGTCCGTGTCTGCTGCGTGCCCATGTAGATGGCCAGTCCGCGATTGACTCTGCGCTCTACCTGTTGGCGGCGCCGGGACAGGAGCGAAAGCGGATGAGGATTTGTCGAGACCGTTTCGGTGTTGGTTTCCATAGAGGCTGTTCCGAAGACCATTAAACGGCAGATTTTGCCGGCCCGCGAGTGCCGGGCGTACCACGGGAGTACCGGAATTCCTACCGGGTTCAGGCCGGTTCTATATTAAAGTGGGTGCGAGGCCAGCCATGCTACCGCCGCGAATCTACGCCGCCGCCATTACGCCGCGCGGGAAGCAGTTCGAGATCGATTACGGCGCGGCCTTTGAGCTCATCGATTTTCTATGCAGGGCGGGCGTGCACGGAATCGCGCTCTTTACGACGGCGGGCGAGTATGGCGCGCTGCGCAGCGAAGACCGGTCGCGGCTTGTCTATCTTGCGGTGAAGCGCAGTCGCGTGCCACTGCTGGCGGGGGTGGGTTCCGCCACGCTGGACGATTCCGTTAAACTGGGCCGCGAGGCGCGCGATACCGGCGCCGCCGGGCTGCTGCTGCCTCCTCCGTATTTTTTCCACTACGAGCAGGACGATTTGCGGGAGTTCTGCGTCCAATTTGCAATGCAGGTGGAAGGCGTGCCCGTGTATCTGGTGAGGACGGCGGCATTGTGCGCCGATACGGCGGCCGCGCTGCTTGCCACCGGGCGGTTCGCGGGCGTTGTGGAAGAGGCAGGCGGCAGCTTCGGCTGGGCGAAGGGTCACGAGGTACTGGCTGGTGAGGACGGGGGACTGCGCCAGGGTCTGGACGGCGGCGCTTCCGGAGCTGTTTCCGCTGCCGCATGTGCGATTCCCGAACTCGTGCTGGCGCTCGCCGGCGGCGCGGCCGTGGATGAGCTGCTGCGCGAATTTCTCGATTGGATGAAGCGGGCGCCCTGGCCCGTGATGCTGAAGGCGGCGGTGCGCGGGCGCGGACTCAAAACGGGACCCGAAGGCGCGGCACTATCGGCCGAGCGCCTGCGAAGTGTAAGCGAATTCGCGGCGTGGTTCCATGGCTGGCTGCCCTCCGTCAAGGGGCTTTCGGCGCGGGCATGACTGGCACACTCGTGGCGGGATTGCTGGCAATTACCGCCGCCGCGGCACAAACCGCGGGTCCGCGCCTGGCGACTTTTCGCAGCTCGGCCGATGGCACCGAACAGCCGTACGCCTTATACGTTCCGCCCGCGTTCGATGCAGCCCGCCGCTGGCCGCTGGTGGTGAGCCTGCACGCCGAAGAAACGGACCACCGCATCAACTTGCGGCAGATTCTCGGCGCGCCCAGCCGCACCGGCGAGATGGCTCCCGCCGATATGCGCTACGGTCCCGCGCACGAAACTCCGTACTTTATCGTCAGCCCGCTGGCGCGCGGCACCATCGGTTACGAGGGCATCGCCGAACGCGATGTGTACGATGCCATCGCGGACGTAGAACGCCACTACCCCATCGACGAGGATCGCGTCTACCTGACCGGCATTTCGATGGGCGGCGGCGGCGCGCTGCGGCTTGCTCTCACGCGGCCGGACGTATGGGCCGCCGTCGCGCCGCTGTGTCCGGTGGAGGAGCCGGGTACGGAGGAGGCCATCGGGAACGCGCTCAATCTGCCCGTGCGCATCTATCACGGCGAGCAGGACCCGATTGTGCCCGCCGCATCCTCGCGCGCGCTACAGCGAAAACTCGTGGATGCGGGGGTTCCCGCGGAGTACATCGAATATCCGGGAGTGCGGCACAACGTCTGGGATTTCGCCTATCGCAACGGAGCGGTCTTCGACTGGTTCGCGCAATATCGCAGAAAGAGGAATCCCGAGCGCGTGCGCCTGACGACCTCCAGCTACCGCTACGGGTCGGCGTACTGGGTGCGTATCGACGGCCTCACGCCTGGCACACCGGCGACTCTGGATGCGCGGCGCACCAACATCGCGACGCGCAACTTAGATGCGTTCACCCTGACGCTGGAGAGGCCGGTGGCGATGGTGACGATCGATGGAGCGCCTCTGCGGAGCAAGCCGGCTGCGACACTTTCGTTCGAGCGCATCGCCGGCAAGTGGCGCAGCATTCCGGCTACAGCGGGCCGGCCGCACAGGGAAGGTCCGATTGCGGCGGCGTTCGCCGGACGCACGATCTTCGTCTACGGCAGTGCGGGGACGCGCACTCCCGGCGAGTTGGCGGACCGGCGAAAGCTCGCCGAACACGCGCGATTTCTGCCGGCGCAAGAGGTCCGGATGGATTCGGAGCTGAACCCGCAAGATGCCGCGAGCGCAAACCTGATTCTCTTCGGCACGAGCGAAACCAACCTCGCGATCGCGCGGCTTGCCGCTCAATTGCCGATGTCGCTGAATCCGGGTGCGGCGGATTACGGGCTGGTGTTTATCGCGGCCGCCGGCGACCGGTACGTGGTGGTCAATTCGGGTTTGCCATGGTGGACAGGAGCGGAAGACGCAGGGCGGGGAGGCGACCGTTTCGAGCCGCTGCCGCTGCGCGTGGCGAGCACGTTCGGCGATTACCTGTTGTTTCGCGGGAGCCTGCGGCAGGTGGTCGCGGAGGGCCGCTTCGACGCTTCCTGGCGAGTTCCCGCAGCGGCGATTGCTAAAATGAGCGCTTCGGGGACGGTAACGTTCCGCGAGTCTCCACGATGACACCTGAAGAGTTCCGCAAGTACGCGAACCAAGCCGTCGATTGGGCCGCTTCTTATTTCGAAAACCCTGCGCAGTATCCGGTGCTGCCGCGCGTGAAACCGGGAGAATTGACGGACGCGCTGCCCGCGAAGGGGCCGGAGCACGGCGAATCGATGGAGGCCATTCTCGCGGATTTCGAAAGTCTCGTGGTGCCTGCCACGACGCACTGGAACCATCCCGGTTTCATGGCGTACTTCGCCATTTCAGCGTCGCCGGAAGGCGTTATTGGCGACCTTCTGGCGGCGACGCTCAACGTGAACGGAATGCTCTGGAAGAGCTCGCCCTCGGTGGTGGAACTGGAGCAGGTGGTTCTGAAGTGGCTGCGCGCGTGGACCGGTCTGCCAGAAGACTGGTTCGGCTGCATTTACGATACGGCGAGCGTCAGCACGATGCACGCTCTGGCCGCCGCGCGGGAGGCCGCGGACCCGACGTGCCGCACCAAAGGCGCAGCACCCGGCCTGATCGTCTACACCAGCGAGCAGGCGCATTCGAGCGTCGAAAAGGGCGCGATGGCGCTTGGGATCGGTCAGGACAACGTGCGCAAGATTGGGGTGGATGATGAGTTCCGCATGCGCGCGGATGCGTTGGAACGCGCGATTGAAGCGGATCTCGCCGCTGGACTGCGGCCGTGCTGTGTCACCGCAACGGTCGGCACAACTTCGACCACCAGTGTCGACCCGGTGCCGGAGATCGCCGCGATTTGCCGGAGGCACAACATCTGGCTGCATGTCGACGCCGCCTACGCCGGGTCGGCCGCCGTTGCGGATGAGTTCCGGTGGACCATGGCGGGATGCGAACACGCCGATTCCATGACTACGAATCCGCATAAGTGGCTTCTCACGCCCGTGGATTGCAGCGTTTTCTATACCAGGCATCCGGACGTTTTGAAGAGGGCTTTCTCACTGGTTCCCGAATACCTGCAGACCGCCGGCGACCCTCGCGCTCTCAATCTCATGGATTACGGAGTGCCGCTGGGGCGCCGTTTTCGCGCGTTGAAGCTCTGGTTCGTGATGCGCAGTTACGGGCGACAGGGGCTCGCCGCGGTGATCCGGGAGCATGTGCGCCTCGCACAGGAATTCGCGAAATGGGTGGATGCCGATGCGCGTTTCGAACGTACCGCGCCTTCGCCGTTTTCGGTGGTGTGTTTCCGTTTCAAGGGCACGGAGGAGCAGAACAAAGCAGTACAGGAGCGCGTCAACGCGAGTGGCGAAATCTTCATTTCCGGCACCGTGCTGAAGGGACAGTTTAGCTTGCGCCTGGCAATCGGCAATCGCGCCACTACGGACGCTACCGTTCGGCGGGCGTGGGAGTTGATTTGCGCCGCGGCGGAGGGTGTCTGAGGGTGGGTTCGGGGCACGGGGATTGGAAGAATGCGGCTGCTGTTCTCGTCGCGATCCATTCGCCTTTCGATGCACCTTTTACCGCTACCTGACGGGTTCGTAAAGAAATCCGGCTGCTGTTCTCGTCGCGATCCATTCGCCTTTCGATGCACCTTTTACCGCTCCCTTACGGTCACGGCTCCGTTAGCGGCATCAACTACACACGGAGCCGTGACCGTGAGGGAGCGGTAAAAGGTGCCGGGGATACAGAAAACAATTCGAATTTTTCACAGACTCGCATCGAAAGAGAACTGACTGCGACTAGAACGGCTGGAAGCCGCGCTCCGCGCACGTCGAGCCGGCGCCACTAAGACGATCCGGCCGGCGAGTCGCCTACGCTGTTACTCAGGATTACGCTTACCGACCCGACTACATTCGTTCCGCCGCTGACTGTGAATGGCAATGTGAGCGAGAACTGCCCTCCATAGGCGGCCGCGGCGGCACTTTGGAACCAGGCCTGCGACCCTGGCCCGAGCGGCACCACTAACTGGGTAGTTACTAAGTTGCTACCGGCGGCGGGCTTGAAACTAATGGTCGCCTGAGTAAGTTCCCGTGTCGTGCTGATGCCTGCGATCTGAACCTGGAATCCGCCGTTGGTATCCACCATGCTCACGGATGCTACGGTGGGCACGGCCGGCAGCACCTGCGATTGCGCGGTTGCATCGGACTTAGGGAATGGCGACGCGCCGGCCTGCCACGACGCCACCGAGAGACTAATAGTCCCGGTGACGCTGCCCGATTGCAGCGCGAGCGGCGATGCAAACACGGCATGTGTTGAGTTCGCGGGAATCGTGAATGCCACGCTGCGTCCTCCGGTAGAGAATTGCACGGAAGGATCATCGGCGGGATTCGGTCCGGCGGGGTTGAACGTCAGCGTCAGGGTTCCGGTAATCGTTACGGGGTAAGGCGCCGACATGGACACGTCGATCGCCGGCTGCTGCAATGCCCCGAGGCTTGCCGGGAGTCCGCTAATTGTCAGCGAGGGCGCGGACGGCAGAGCCACGATGAGAGTCAATACTTTCGTCGCGGCAAGCTTGGCTGCGTCGGTAACCTGAATGGTGAAGTTGTAAGTGCCGGCAACGCCAGGCGTTCCGGAAAGCGTTCCGGTCGTGGCGTTCAACACAATACCCGCCGGCAGCGACCCTGACGCTACGGACCATGTGTAAGGCGCCGTGCCGCCGCTCGCGGCGAGCGTCAGCGTGTACGTCGCGCCGGCCGTGGCGCCGGGTAGCGCCGCGGCGGTCGAGATGGTAACGCCTTGCGACACCACGATGGTGAACTGCTTCTGCACCGATGCCGCCGCCGAATCCGCAACCATAAGGGTGAAGCCATAAGCTCCCGCCGCGGTGGGCGTACCTGTGACAGTGCCGAGTGCGGCATCGAGCGTCAGGCCGGGCGGCAGCGAGCCATTGGCGACGCTCCACGTGTACGGGGGCACGCCGCCGGTGGCCGCGATGGTTTGCCGATATGGCGAACCGGTTGTCCCCGGCGTAAGGATCGGGGCCGTCGTGATGGACATTGGCCCGGCAACGGTCAAAGTAAAATCCTTGGTGGCGCGGTTTGTGTTGCCGTCGGTCACCTGAACCGTAAAGGTAAAGTCGCCGGACGCGGTCGGTGTTCCGGAGATCTTACCCGCCGAAAATGTGAGCCCAGCCGGGAGCGCGCCGGCCGTCACGGCCCAAACGTAGGGATTGGTGCCGCCGGCTGGTTCAATCGTCACCGAGTAAGGAACGCCTACCGTGGCCGTAGGTAGAACCGGCGGGGTCGCGATGGTGACGCCGCTGGCGATCGAGACATTGTAAGTGCCCGAAACGGCAGCGCCCGACGAATCCTTCACCTGGACAGCGAAACTGAATGACCCAACCTGCGTGGGAGTGCCGGAAATAACTCCACTCGTAGCCGTAAGGCTGAGCCCTGTCGGGAGTGTACCGGTGGTGACGGCGTACTGCAAGGGAGCCACTGCGCCCGCGGCGAGGATGGTCGCGGTGTACGGACTTCCTGCCGATCCGGAGGGCAGGGAAGGCGCCGTATCCAGGCGTAGCGCGGAGCCCACCGAAATCGTGAACGGACCTTGCGCGTGGGCGCCCGCGGCATCGGAAACCTGCGCGGTGAAGGTGAAGCTGCCGGTGGTGGTTGGCGTACCTGAGACGTTGCCCGACGTTGACAGCGAGAGTCCCGACGGCAGTTCGCCGGATGCGATTGTCCACGTGTACGGTTGGACGCCGCCGGTCGCCGAGAGTGTCGCGGAGTAAGTTTCCGCGGTGCGCGCCTGTGGCAGGTCGCCGGCCGTAATCTGGATTTGCGCGGCGTTGACGGTCACGGTAAATTGCTTGCTGGCGGTAGCGCCGGCGGTATCGGTGACCAGAATTGTGAAGCCGAAGTTACCTGCCGTGGTCGGCGTTCCCGAGAGCGTGTTGCCGGAAAGTGCAACTCCCGGCGGAAGCGTGCCGCTGCTGACCGACCACGAATAGGCGCCCGTGCCGCCGCTTGCCGAAAACGTCTGAGCGTACGCAGCGCCGACCGATCCACCGGGCAGCGATGCCGTGGTGATCTGAATTTGAGCGGCGCTGACGGTAATGCTGAGTTGCTTCGATCCCGAAGAGCCAGTGGAATCCGCGGCTCTCACGGTAAACGTGCTTGTGCCTGCTTCGGTTGGAGTGCCGGAGATCGTGTTTCCACTGAGACTAAGTCCGGCGGGAAGCGTTCCGCTGCTGATGGACCAGGAGTAAGTGCCCGTGCCGCCAGTCGCGGAGAGCGTAGCTGAGTAAGGCAAAGCGGTAGTTCCACCGGCGAGTGACGAAGTAGTGACTTGCACTTGCGGAGGATTAGCGGTGATCGAGAGCTGTTTTGTGGCGGTCGCGCCCGAGCTATCGCTGACCTGCACGGTAAAAGTGCTGCTTCCCGCAGTCGTAGGAGTGCCGGAGATCGTACTCCCGCTGATACTCAATCCGGCTGGAAGCGTTCCGCTGCTTACCGACCAGGAGTAACCACCGGTGCCGCCGCTCGCCGATAAGGTGGCTGAGTATGGTGATCCGACCGTCGCAGAGGCCAGCGAAGTCGTCGTCACCTGTAACTGCGAGGCATTGACCGTAATGGAAAGCGGCTTCGTCGCCGTGGCTCCGGAGCTATCACTGACCTGGACCGTGAAATTGCTGGATCCCGCCGTCGTAGGAGTCCCGGAGATCGTACTTCCGCTGATGCTAAGTCCAGCCGGAAGCGTTCCGCTGCTTACAGACCAGGAGTAACCACCAGTGCCGCCGCTCGCCGATAAGGTGGCTGAGTAGGGCGATCCCACCGTCGCAGCGGCCAAAGAAGTCGTCGTCACCTGTAACTGCGAGGGGTTGACGGTAATGGAAAGCGGCTTCGTCGCCGTGGCTCCGGAGCTATCGCTGACCTGGACCGTGAAGTTACTGCCTCCCGCTGTCGTAGGAGTTCCGGAGATCGTACTCCCGCTGATACTCAATCCGGCGGGAAGCGTGCCGCTGCTTACCGACCAGGAGTAACCACCAGTGCCGCCGCTCGCCGATAAGGTGGCTGAATACGGTGATCCCACCGTGGCCGCGGCCAGCGAAGAGGTCGTCACCTGTAACTGCGAGGGATTGACTGTAATGGAAAGCGGCTTCGTCGCTGTGGCTCCGGAGCTATCGCTGACTTGGACCGTGAAGTTACTGCCTCCCGCTGTCGTAGGAGTCCCGGAGATCGTACTCCCGCTGATACTCAGTCCGGCGGGAAGCGTTCCGCTACTTACAGACCAGGAGTAACCACCAGTGCCGCCGCTCGCGGATAACGTGGCCGAGTATGGCGAGCCTACCGTCCCCGCGGCCAGCGAAGTGGTCGTCACCTGTAACTGCGAGGGATTGACCGTAATGGAAAGCGGCTTCGTCGCTGTGGTTCCGAAGCTATCGGTCACTTGGACCGTGAAGTTGCTAGCTCCCGCCGTCGTAGGAGTTCCGGTGATCGTACTCCCGCTGATAGTCAATCCAGCCGGAAGCGTGCCGCTGCTTACCGACCAGGAGTAACCACCGGTGCCGCCGCTCGCCGATAAGGTAGCTGAGTATGGCGAGCCTACCGTCCCCGTGGTCAGCGACGTCGTCGTCACCTGTAACTGCGAAGGATTCACCGTAATGGAAAGCGGCTTCGTCGCCGTGGTTCCGGAGCTATCGCTGACCTGGACCGTGAAGTTGCTAGGCCCCGCCGTCGTAGGAGTCCCGGAGATCGTATTCCCACTGAGACTTAATCCTGCGGGAAGCGTGCCGGTACTTACTGACCATGAGTAACCACCGGTGCCCCCGCTCGCGGATAAGGTGGCTGAATATGGCGTTCCCACTGTGCCGGCGGCCAGCGACGCCGTCGTCACTTGTAGCTGCGGAGGATTCACGGTGATCGAGAGTGCCTTCGTCGCCGTAACAGCGGCGCTGTCTACCGCTTCGACCGTGAAGTTCGAAGTTCCGGCGGCGGTTCCGGTGGAAATTGGCGTCCCGGAGATTGTATTGCCGCTCAAATTGAGCCCGGGCGGGAGAGCCCCGGTTCGGATAAACCATGAGTATGGCGGAGTTCCGCCGCTCGCGCTCAGCGTCTGCGAGTAAGGCACGCCCACCGTTGCGCTTGGCAGCGACCCCGTATTGATCACCAGAGGCGGCGCGTTAATGGTAATGCTGAGCGCCCGCGACGCCCTGCTTTGCACGCTATCCGTGACTGTGACTCCGATAGCGGCAGGTCCGGGTGTCGTCGGCGTTCCGGAAATCGTGTTGCCGCTCAGACTAAGTCCGGCAGGCAAGGTGGTTGCGCTCCACGTGTAGGGAGCCACTCCGCCGCTCGCCGAGAGCGTTGCCGAATAGGGTTTGCCGACGGTGCCATCCGGCAGCGATGCGGTGGTCACCTGCAGCGGCGCCGCGTTAACCGTGATGCTGAGAGGCTTCGACGCCGTGGCGTTCGCCGAGTCGGTCACCTGCGCGGTGAAGTTGGTTGTGCCCGGTGAGGTCGGGGTTCCTGAGATCGTATTGCCGCTGAGTGATAGTCCGGCCGGGAGCGCCGTGACGGTCCAGGTGTAGGGCGCCGTACCGCCGCTCGCTGCCAGCGTCGCTGAGTACGGCGACCCGGCCGTGCCCGCGGCCAGGGACGATGTATTTACCGTGAGCGGCGCAACTATTGTGATGGAAAGGTTCTGTGTATCGGTGTTGTTGGACGAGTCCTTCACTTGCGCCGTGAAGCCGCTCGGCCCCGCTGTTGTCGGGGTTCCCGTGATCGCGCCGCCTGTACTGAGATGCAATCCCGCTGGTAGCGCCCCGCCCGAGACCGTCCACGTGTATCCGCCGGTGCCTCCGGTGGCGGAGAGCGAGTCCGAGTACGCGGCGCCGACCGATCCGCTCGCCAACTGCTTCGTGGTGATATTCAGCGGCGCAATTACCGTCATGGTGATGGTAGGCGGAGTCGGATCGGATTGTCCGCGGCTGTCCGTCACTTTGAATGTGGCGTCGAACGAACCGGCCTGCGTCGGACTCCCGCTAATCGAGCCGCTGCTGGAGAGCGACAGGCCGGGAGGCAGTGTGCCGCTTGCCGACCATGTGAGCGGAGCGCGCCCGCCGCTCGCCGCAAGGGTGGCCGTGTACGGGTTTCCCACCGTGCCCTGCGGCAGACTTTTCGTGGTCGCGTTCGGAGCGGTCTGGGCGAAAGCGGCGCCGGCGAGGAGCGCGGCTGCCGCGAATTTCAGTTGTGTGGCGAACGTCATGTCGGGCTCCGGGGATCTCTAGTGAGGCGGACCGAAGACCGGTGAGCCTGGCGTAATCGTTGCGCCCGTAGACGGCGATCCCGCGGTGGATGCGGGCGGCTGCGACGCGCTGCTGCCGGAACTCCCGCCGTGCGATGCTGCCGCCACGCCGCCCGCGATGGCGCCTCCGGCAATCACGGCGATGATCGCGATGGTGGAGGTGTGAGATTTGCCCGCGGGCTCGGCGTTGGTCTGCTGAATAATCGCCGCCGCGTCTTCTCCGCGGTACGAGGCAGTCACGCGAATCCGGAACTGGCCTTCCAGTCGATTGGGTCGCAAGCCATGCGCCGCTGCCTTGCCATCCTCGCCCGTGGGAACCGTGAAACTCAGGCCGTTATCCTGAAACATCGCACTCGGTCCCGTCGCGGGCAGCAGAAAGGTTACGGCCGCGCCTGAAACCGGAGCGCCCGTCCGATCCACAACCTGCACTACCGGGTCATGCCCGCGATGCAGGCGAATGCTATTGATCGCCGCGTCCCCTTGCAGAACGCGAATTGTGATTGGGGTTTGGGTGAGAGCGAGTGCAGGTGTGAAGAATAAGACCCAAAACCGCAGCGCGTGGCGGCTCATTGTCTGTGTATACCGCACGCTTGGGCGCGGCGCTGTGCGAAACCGACCCTAACGCGCCGCGCGAGCGTTGAAATCCATGCGCCCGCCGGTGGAGTCTGGTAACTGACGTATGCGAACCCGATTGCGGTGGTGCACGGCGGCGGTATTCGGAGCGGTGATCGGGTGGATTATCGTGCAGGCTCCGGGTCGCGCGCTACAACTTCGCGCGAGCGCCGCAGCCCCCGGTCAAGTGCGAATCGAATGGGACGGCGACAGCTCTCCCGCGCGCCGTGCGTCGGGCGCCGTACTTGAGATCGAGGACGGTTCGGCGACGTACCGGCGGGCACTCACCAGCGACATCTTCCGCCGCAGCAGTTTCACCTACGCGCAACGCACCGGCGCAGTACGGATCCGGCTGCGTGTCCGCGAAGCCGATGGCGCGGTGGTGGAACAGGCCGTGCAGTTCGCCGGGACGCCTTCCGCGGAACCCACCCGCTATCTCGAGGTGGCGAGCACCGCACCACCGGTCGCGAAGCTGGTGCAGCGGCCCATGGAGCCGCCGCCTGTTCCGGCGCCACGGGCGGGAGCATCGGATCGAGTCGAGGCGCCGCCTGTACGACAACAGCAGCCGCCGCAGGATGCCGCGCCGGCTGTGCACCCGTTCGTGATGCGTGAAGTGCCGGCGCCGCAACAAGCCCCGGCGCAGATTGCGATGCTCGGCGCACCGCCGGTGGATGCCTCCATGCCGCATCTTCCCTCGACGCAGTTGCTGCCCATCGCGCCGACGAAGCCGCAGCTCTACGCGGGTCCGCGCGCGGGCCGCCTGATCTGGACGGGGTCGCTCGGCCGCCGCGGCGTAGTGGAGATCGAAGGGGGCCACGCGAGTGTCGGCGAACTGGCGGGCTCATTACCCGGCGTGCCGGTGAAGGTGCGCGTGCAACCCGCCGAGTTCGGGACGGGCGGATTGATGGTGTATACCGGCGATGCGGGAGCGAACGGCCACGTGGAGCAGGCCAGCGACCGGAACGGCTGGAATGCCGCGCAATTCGAATGGAACCCCCAGCGCGCCAGTGAACTGGTGGTGCTGGAAGCGCCGAATGCCTCGAACGATTTTCGCCGCCTCGCGCTGCGCAGCGATGCGCGCCGCTGCACCGTAATTGTGGTTGACTGGAGCGTGCCATAGCGCACGCTGTACCATAAAAGAGTGAAGCTTTCCCGTATTTGCTATGTACTCGCGTGCGGCGCGCTATTGGCGCAGCAGGCCGGCAACCCCACGGCCGTCGCGCGCAAAGCGCTCGATTTGCTGCTGGGCCAAAAATTCGCGGACCTGGAGCAGATGTTCACGCCCGCTTATAAAACCCCTCAGATGCACGAAGGCCTGACCAAGTTAGGCACGCAGATTCAGTCTTGGGGCGAAGTCAAAAGTGTGGGCCAGCCCGCCGTGCAAGCCATGGGTCCGGTGAACGTGGTGACGTTCCCCGTGGAGTTCGCCACGCGCAATATTGACGTGCGCATCAGCGTCAACGCCAACGGCCAGATCGGCGTGCCGCTGCTGACGCCCGGACAGACGCCGTGGCAGCCTCCTTCCTACGTGAAAGCCGATTCTTTCCATGAGAAGCAGGTAACCATCGGCGACGAATGGAAGCTGCCGGGCACGCTCTCTCTTCCGAACGGAACCGGTCCGTTCCCCGCCGTGCTGCTGGTTCATGGAGCCGGTCCGAACGATCGCGATGAAACCGTCGGCGCCACCAAGATTTTCCGCGATATCGCCGGCGGCCTCGCGTCGCGCGGCATCGCCGTGCTGCGCTATGAGAAGCGGACTCGCGTCTATAGCGCGAAAATGGGCGGCACTTCGTATACCGCCGATGACGAAGTGGTGGAAGATGCCGTAAGCGCGCTCGCGGTCCTGCGCTCGCAACCGGAAGTGGATAAGGGCAAGGTGTTTGTCGCCGGTCACGATTTGGGTGGGTATTTCGCGCCGCGGATCGCGTTCGAAGATGGCAAGGTGGCCGGTGTGATCATCATGGGGGCCAACGCGGTTTCGATTGAGGATCTGCTGGTGGAGCAGGCGGACGCGGCCAAGAACCTCAGCCCGCAGCAGAAGGCGGCGGTGAAGGCCGCAGCCGAAAAGGTGAAGAAACTCGAGGCGTCGGATGAGGATGGTCCCACCGTGCTCGGGTTGCCGGTTGCGTATTGGGTGGATCTGAAAGGGTATGACCCGATGGCAACGCTCAAAAAGATCGGCATTCCGGCGTTGGTGATTCAAGGGGAGCGCGATTTCCAGATTCAGATGAAGGATTTCAACGCCTGGAAGCAAGGCCTCGCCGGGAGCAAGAATGTGACCGCGCAGAGCTTCCCCACGCTGAATCACCTGTTCATTGCTGGTGAGGGCGAGAGCACCGAAGCGGAGTATCGCAAACCCGGCCACGTGGCCGTCGAGGTGATCGATCTGCTCACCAAGTTTGTGAAGCAGTAAGGCCGCGGCCGGCTGCCGTAGCCGCGAAGCTCCGTTACCACTCGACCGTCTTGCCCGGCTCGAGTTCCCAGACGTGCTTATCGGTCAGCTTCCGCAGTTGTTCCGGCGTGCCGGTAAGTGGCGGGAAGGTGCCGAAGTGCATCGGAATCACTTTGGGGGCGTTCAATAACTCGCATGCCACTGCCGCTTCGCGCGGGCTCATGGTGAACAGGTCGCCAATCGGCAAAAATGCCAGTTGCGGCTTATAGATTCGCTGGATAAGTTGCATGTCCATGAACACGTTGGTGTCGCCGGCGAAATATGCGGTCCGGCCATCGGGCAGGTGAAGCACATACCCGGCGGCCTCGCCGCCGTACACGATCTTGCCCTCGTCGAGAATCCCGCAACTGTGCACCGCGTGCACCATCGTCACGGTGAGGTCGCCCAGTTTTTGCGACCCGCCCTTATTCATGGCCTTGGTATTCTGCGCGCCCTTCGATTCCAGCCAGGTGGCCGTTTCGAAGATCGCGGCGATCTCCGGCTTGAACCTCCGGGCGAGCGGAAGTACATCGTGGATGTGATCGAAATGGCCGTGGGAAATGCAAATCGTGTCCACCCGGTCGATTTTGTGCGCGGCCGGATATTTCGGATTGCCATCTGTCCAGGGGTCCATCAGGATCGTCTGGCCCGAAGGTAAGCGGAATTGGAACGTGCCGTGGCCCAACCAGGTGATTTCCATGAAGATATGCTCCTCAAATTAAAAGATAAATGTCACCATCTCGCGTTCGGATAGTTCGCCCGAATGTGTTCATCTTTGGTTAGCAAAGGCGCAGCGCCGTTGGACTTGGCGTGGGCCACGATGATCCGGTCAAATGGGTCCCTTGTCCAGGTCTCACTAAGCGCCATATCCGCAATGGCGGGGAAGGGATGATCGCAGACGGTCAGGCCGATTTCAGCCCCGAGCTTTACCAGAATCTCCTGCGGCTTAACGATGATTCGCCCGATCTCGTACAAGTATTCAAGTTCCACAAGCGCCATCGGCGAAATCCGGACATCCGCCGCCTGGATTAACGAAAGCGCCTTTTTGGAGAACTTCGCCAAATTCGCCTCGTTCAGCCAGATGGCCACTTGAGTATCGATGTAGCAAATCAATCCCGAATCGCCTCTCTCATATTTGCGCCCAATCTTTTTCGATCTCAGTCCACATCTCGGCCTGGAGTTTCTTTCCGGCTGCTTTCTGCCGCTTCTCGGTCATTTTGGGGTTAGCAGTCTGCCGGGGTGTAAGGCGGTCAAGCTTGGACGGCGCACTGCCCCCGGGTATGACGAGACGAACCGTCGTGCCCTGATGCACAAATTCGACCGTTTCTCCAGCGATGACCCGTTCCACGAGCTTGAAAAGATTCTGGCGGAATTCCGTGATCGTCACCTTCATCGATTCATTTTAGATCAGAATGTACATTGGTGTAAACGAGAGTGTACATTCCCTGGCCGGCCCGCGCTCAGTGTCTGCTCACGCTCCTTGTTCGCGCTTTTGAATGGGCGGCAGAAGCCCTTTCACGGTCTCGCTCAATTTTGTGATGCCGAACGGCTTGTGCAGCAGTGTGAATCCCGGATTATTCTCGTCAAACGCTCCGGACATCAGCAGAACGCGCGTTTCCGGGCGCTCTTTCTGCATCCGCTTGCCCAACTGAATGCCGCTCATTCTGGGCATTCGGACGTCGGTCAAAAGCAAATGGATTTCACCGGGATAATCGCGCGAGAGATGCAGCGCATCATCGCCATTTTCAGCAGTAAGCGCAAAATAACCGTCGCGCTCCATGGTGACGCGGGCGATGTTCAGGATCAGGACGTCGTCATCCACGATCAAAATTACCGGCTGATCCGGCCGGTCCGGCAGGAGGTGGTGGGGGTTCTTCATGTGCGAACCCTCACGCCGCCTTGGACGAATTCGGCCTACCTCCCGTGATGGACCGCAGCTCATCCAGCATCGATTCAATTTCATCGTGCAGATGATTCGTGTCGGTCTTTGCGCAGTTCAGGATCTCTCCAATGTCCTTGAGTTCCTCTGCCGGTTGTGGAAGTGAGCGCTTCTCGGCCATGCCCTATAAATTGCAACCGAAATGCCAAAAAGAGCGCCGCCAGGCATCGTAATTCACAGTCAGAGTTGGACCGGCGGGGTGTGATGGCCAGCACCTAACTTCGCCCGGCGAATCGGAATTTACATCGGGAACACTCCGGTGCTGCCGCTCAACGCCTCTCAACGTGAGCGGCAACGCCATCGGCTCGGTTCAATTGTTGCTACAATCGGCCTGCCGAATGCCATTCGCTCTCGTTATAGAGGATGATTCCATCAGCGCCAGCGTCGTCGCTCACGTCCTCGAACGCAAAAGCTACACGACTCTCAGCACGGTGGACCCGAAAGAAGCCACCCGCCTCTGCCGCGAGTTCAAAATCGACGTCATCATCGCGGACCTTCTGCTTCATTCGCCTTTTTCAGGTACGGACGTGGCGCTGACGGTCCGCCGCGAATGCGAGCAAATCCCCGTGCTGTTTGTTTCGGGCACGCCGCTGGAAGGTTGGTCGGAATCCGACCTCTCGAACATCGAAGCCCTGCTGCCGGGCAGGGTCGAATTCCTCATGAAACCGTTTACGGCGGCCGACCTGTTGACCGCCGTCGCGAAGCTGCTCCACCGCTCGTACTCGGAACTCGATATCCGCTCGGCAGTTCAACTGGCGAAGAGTTTTCGCCAGGGCGCCTGAGGGTCAAAGTGCGCTAGACTCTTCCCGGTTTGCCCTTGCGCGCGGCTTTGTGAATCTGCTTCACCCATCGCTTATAGGTCTGCGCCGCCGCCACATCCGTCATGCGCTCATGATGCCGCGCTTCGGCCGCCAGTTTCCGATAGCTCTCCCACCGCTCGCGCGTGATGGACCCGTCTTCCAACGCGATCCGCACGGCGCATCCCGGCTCGCCGGCATGCGAGCAATCGCCGTACCGGCAGCCCTCCGCGGCGCTCCTGATTTCCGCGAATGTCTCGTCGACACTCCCGGCGCCCGCCCATAACTGTAGCTCGCGCATTCCGGGAGTATCGACGATCGCTCCTCCGCCAGGCAGCGGCGCCAGTTCGCGATGCGTGGTGGTGTGCCGCCCGGTTCCCGAATCGCGCGTCGCTCCGGTCCGCAGATGCTCGCGTCCCAGCAGCGCGTTCGCGATGCTCGATTTTCCCGCGCCTGACGATCCAAGCAGCGCCACCGTTCTTCCAAACGCCAGAAACTCGCGGAGCGCTTCGATGCCGCCCGCCTGCGTCGCGGATGTGACCACGATGGCCGCGCCGCCCGCCACCGCTTCGGTCTCGCGCACGCGCAGCGGCACGTCCTCGCAGACATCGGCTTTGTTGAGCACGATCACCGGGCGCGCACCGCTTTCCGCGGATAGGGTCAAGTAGCGCTCCATGCGCCGCGGGTTGAAATCGGAATCGAGTCCGGTCACCAGAAATACCACTTCGATGTTTGCAGCGATGGGCTGCTGCTGTTCCCTGCGTCCGGCGGCGCGCCGCGCAAAGCAGGTGGAGCGCGGCAGCACGGCCTCCACAATGGCCTGGTCTGTGCCAACCAGGCGCGCTGCAACCCAGTCGCCGGTCACGGGCATCTCGGCGGGGCAGGCGGAGCGGTGCCACAGTGCGCCCGAAGGCTCGGCCGCCACGTCTCCGGCGTCGGTGAACAGACGATATTGATCTCGATGAGCTTGCGCAACACGTCCCAGAATGAGGGCGCCGCGCAGCGCGGGAAGGTGCTGGAATGCATGGTGGACGCGCGAATCCGCACCCAGGGCTTGCAGGTTCATTTCAGACTGTCCTTAATTGGTGAGAGGGTGGGAGACACCACGCCTCAGGGCGTGGACCACAGGCCGGATTGGCTTAGCGGACAGTCATAGGCTGAACTGAGAATACCATTGAGCGGAACTGCTGCGCACGCCCCCGCGGCCTGTTTTCCCGCCGCCGTCCGAGTTCTGATAGCATCATCCCTAACGCTTATGAAAGCCCTTACCCGATTCGCCGGCTTGCTGGCTTGCGCATGCCTTCTTTGGTCCGCGGATTCCTACCAGAAACCGTCCAAAGTGGTGCTGGATCTGCTGAACGCACCCCCGACCCCGACCCTGAACGTCAGCCCGAATCACGCCTATGCGATTCAGGGCAGTCCCGTGCGCTACCCGCCGATTTCGGAGCTGTCTGCGCCCATGTACAGGCTGGCGGGCATTCGCATTAACCCGGCTACCAACGGGTTGCACAACGTTACCTTCAACACCGGCCTCAAGCTGGTGAAGATTCCGGAGGGCATTGAGGTGCCGCTCGCCGTTCCGGCGGGGGCGCGCGTGAGCACTGCGCGCTGGAGTCCCGATGGCAGCCACTTCGCTTTCACCAACACCACCGCGAACGCAATTGAGGTGTGGGTCGGCGAAACGGCCACTGGGCGCGTTCATAAGGTTCCCGGCCTGAAGCTGAATGAAGTGCTGGGGGCGGCTGCCGGCGGACGCGGCGGCGCTGCCGCGGGTGGCGCGCTGCAGTGGATGCCCGATGGCAAAAGCCTGCTGGTGCACGCGGTGCGAGCCAATCGCGGCGTTGAGCCTCCCGAGCCGAAAGTGCCGCTCGGTCCGCATGTGCAGGAAAGCCTCGGCGTCGGGCGCGGCGCTCGCACCTTCGAAGACATGCTGCAGAACCCGCACGATGAAGATCTGTTCGAGTATTACGGCACCGCGCAACTGGCGATCGCGGATATGACCACCGGTGAGCTTTCCCGCATCGGCAAGCCGGCGATTGTCGAATCGGCGCGCGTTTCTCCCGACGGCAAATACTTCATCGTTACCACCATCCACCGGCCGTTCTCGTATTCCTATCCGGCCCGGCAGTTTCCCAAGGAAATCGAAGTCTGGGACCGCACGGGCGCAGTCTTGAAAAAGGTGCAGAGCCTGCCGCTCGGCGGCGGTGGCCGCGGAGCCGGAGCCGGCGCGCTCACCGACGATGAGGAGAGCCAGCCCGCCAACGGTCCCCGCAACTTGCAGTGGCGTCCGCTCGAGCCCAGCACCTTGCTCTGGATCGAAGGCACGGGCGGCCCTGCGCGCGGCGGACGCAACGGCGCGGCGAATGCCGCTCCTGCGACTCCAGCCCACGACAAGGTGTTCGCGCAGAAAGCGCCCTTCAACAGCGCCGCGAGCGTCATCTTTGAGATCGGTAAGCGCCTGCCCGGGCTGCTGTTCACGCAGAAGGCTAACCTTGCCATCATCGATGCCGGCGGCGGTCGCGGTGGCGCCGGCGGCGGCGCGCCCGGCGCGAACGGACGCACTCCGCAAGCGGCCCTGCTGATCGATTTCGATCATCCCAAAGCCGAGCCGAAGAAGCTCTGGACGCGCACGCCCAATAGCCGCTATACCGATCCGGGCCGGCCGCTCGAAGAGACCACGCCCGACGGCGAGCGCGTCGTGAGGCTGGATGGAGATGCCGTTTTCCTGAGCGGCATGGGAGCGTCGGCGGCGGGCGACCATCCGTTCCTCAATCGCTACAATCTGGCGACCGGCGAAACCAAGCCGCTCTTCAAGTGCGATGACGACCATTACGAAGTGGTGGATGCGCTCCTCGATGCGCACGGCGACCGCCTGCTGACGCGGCGCGAGAGCCCCACTGAGCCGCCGAATTACTACGTGCGGGCCGGCGGCGCCTCGCTCAAGGCCATCACGCACTTTGCCGATCCGCAGCCGCTCATGCGCAAAGTCTCCAAGCAACTGGTCACATACAAGCGCGAGGACGGCGTGGACATGAGCTTCGTGCTCTACCTGCCGCCGGATTACAAGCCAGGCACGCGCCTGCCCACCGTGGTCTGGGCCTATCCGCGGGAATTCGAAGACGCGAGTTCGGCGGGGGAAGTGAGTGGGTCCACGAAGATGTTCACCACTGTCGGTGGTTACTCGGAGATCTTCTTTGCGCTCGAAGGGTATGCTGTTCTGGACAACGCGTCGATGCCGATCGTCGGCGACCGGCGCACGGTCAACGATCACTTCGTCGAGCAGGTGGTGATGGACGCGAAGGCGGCCATCGATAAAGCCGTGGAGATGGGAGTCACGGACCCGGCGCGCGTCGGCGTCGGCGGCCACAGCTACGGCGCGTTCATGACGGACAACCTGCTGGCACACTGCAACTTCTTCAAGGCCGGCATCGCGGAAAGCGGAGCGCCCAATCGCACGCTGACCCCGTTCGGCTTCCAGAACGAGCGTCGAACCATCTGGCAGGCGCAGGAGACATACCTGAAAATGTCGCCGTTCATGTACGCCGACAAAATCAAGACGCCGCTGCTGTTGATCCACGGAGAAATGGACGATAACGATGGAACGTTCCCCATTCAATCGGAGCGCATGTACGAAGCGGTCCGCGGAAATGGAGGAACCGTCCGTCTGGTCTTCCTGCCATACGAAGCACACGGGTATCGCGCCAAGGAAACCGTCGAAGATGTGCTCTGGGAGAAGTTCCAGTGGTTCGATAAGTACGTGAAGAACGCGACGCCCGCATCGGCCACCACCGCCGAACAACGCTAGATCGCCGCACGCCGCGGCGTTCAACACGTGCCGACAGGAATCCTGCCTGTCGGGTCGCGCGATGCGCGACTGGGCGAGCGGACGCTCGCCGCAACAGGAAGGATTCCTGTTGCCACCGAAGCCGTAACATAGAAATCGCTTGCTGGCTCCATCCAACTTTTGAATTGGACTTCGCCCCCGGCGGAGCCTATTCTGTGAGCAGGCAGTGCTGAAGCTGCGCTTAGCGCTCACCGTCTGACACCCCGGACCCAGGCCGTCCGATGTTTAGCAGTTCACTTTGAACACCGGAGGCTAACGGAGTGTCTTTACTGCTGCTCGATCGAGCAGAGCAGGGCGAAACTGTAATCCGGCCGCGCCCGGGGGAGCAGTACCGGTTCCACTTCGATATGTCGAAGTGCATTGGATGCCGTTGCTGCGAAGTGGCCTGCGCCGAGCAAAACGGCAACTCGCTCGACGTGAATTGGCGGCGCGTGGGCGAGATCGAGGGCGGAGCGTACCCGTTCACACAGCGGTTCTACCTTTCCATGGGTTGCAACCACTGTCTGGAACCTTCGTGTCTGAAGGGCTGTCCCGTCAACGCATATAACAAAGACGCCGTCACCGGTCTGGTGCTGCACAGCGCCAGCACATGCATAGGCTGTGGCTACTGCACGTGGAACTGCCCATACGGCGTGCCGCAGTATAACCCCGACCGCGGTGTAGTCGGCAAGTGCGACATGTGCTTCGGCCGGCTGCAGCAGGAGCGCACTCCAGCATGCGCCGCCGCCTGCCCCGAAACCGCCATCGAAATCGAGCTGGTCAATATTTCCGAATGGCGCGCCGACCATCAAGCGGCCAATGCTCCTGGACTTCCTTCCGCGGAGCAGACGCTTTCGACCACGCGCATCACCCTTCCCGCGAACATCTCCTCCGACCTGCGGCGGGCGGATTTCGACCGCGTCCGGCCGGAAGATCCGCACCTGCCGCTCGTGGGGATGCTCGTGCTGACACAGCTTTCCGCCGGCGCGTTTCTCGGCCTCGCGATTTTGAAACCGCAAGGTCCCGTCGCGGCCGCGGCGGCGCTCCTGGTGGCGTTCCTTTCGCTGGGCGCCTCGACGCTCCACTTGGGACGTCCCGTCTTTGCGTTTCGCGCGGTGCGTATGTGGAGACGGTCCTGGCTCAGCCGCGAGGTGCTGGCGTTCTCGCTGTTCGCAGCAGCAGCGGCGGCGTCCGTCGTCGCCCGGCCCATAACGTCTATTGCGGCGGCACTCGGATTCGCCGGAGTTACGGCGAGCGCCTTCATCTATCTGGTGCCCGCCCGCCCCGCGTGGAACAGCAAGAGCACGCTGGCCGATTTTTACCTGACGGCTCTGATGCTTGGTCCGCTGTTCCTCGCGACTCTCGGGGTTGCGGTTCCCGTGTTCCCCCTCGCGGCGGCATCGTCGCTGCAACTGCTCAACTGCGTTCTGAAGCTGATCGTGATGGCCGCCTCCGACGAATTCGAATTGCGCGCCAGCTCGCGGCTGCTCGCTCAGGATCTTCGCGCTGTCCTGTTGGCGCGGATCGCGCTGTTGATTGCGGGAGGCATTGTCCTGCCGCTGGCCGGGCACGCCGCCATCGGTTTCGGCGCGGCGCTCGCGGGCGAACTGCTGTCCCGATATCTCTTCTTCGTCTCGGTAGTGCCGCGAAATATGGCCGCGTCCTTCTTCCGCCGGGAGGCTGCGTGAACCTGAGCCGTCTGATCGGACTGGACACTCTCTCCGCGCAGTACGCTTACGCGGACGACCCGATGTTTGGACATACCGCGGCGTCCCGCGTCGCGGACCGTTGGACGCGCACCACGTGCGGTTACTGCTCTGTTGGTTGCGGCATGCTGCTGGGCACGCGAGATGGTCGCGCGGTAGCGGTTCGCGGAGATGCCGGTCATCCGGTGAATCGCGGGAAGCTCTGTCCAAAAGGATTATCGGAACACCACACTCTCTCCGCTCCCGGGCGCGCTCTCTATCCGATGCTCGAAGGCCGCCGGATCTCGTGGGATCGGGCGCTGGAGGAAATGGCCGCCCGTTTTCGATCCATTCAGCAGCGGCACGGCGCCAATTCGGTCGCGGTCATCGGTACCGGACAGCTTGTTACCGAAGAGTTCTACGCGCTGGGAAAGCTTGTGCAACTCGGGCTCGGCACCACGAACTTCGACGGCAACACCACGTTGTGCATGGCCAGCGCCGTGTCGGGTTACAAGCGCACGTTCGGCAGCGACGGACCTCCCGGATGTTATGACGACCTCGCCATTGCCGATTTCATTCTGCTGATCGGCGCCAACATCGCCGAGAACCATCCGATTCTGTGCCAGCGCCTGCTGGACAATCCGCGCACCACGCTGGTGGTTGCGGACCCGCGCAGGACCAAGACCGCGATGCTCGCCGACATCTACGTGCCCCTCAAACCGCGCTCCGATATCGCACTGTTGAACGCGATGGCGCACGTGCTGATCCGCGACGGCATGATCCACCGCGAGTACATTGCGGCGCATACCAGCGGCTTCGATGAATTGAAAGAGCACGTCGCAAAATTCACGCCGGAATATGCGGCGCGGATTGCGGGAGTCGATGCGGAGCTGATCGAGCGTCTTGCGATGCTGTACGGCCGTGCGAAGGCCGCGTTCATCGGCTGGACAATGGGCGTCAATCACTCGACGCAGGGCGCCGAAACCGTCAACGCGATCAACAATCTCGCATTGCTGACCGGGCAGATCGGCCGGGCCGGCGCGTCGCCGTTTTCGATCACCGGACAGTGCAACGCGATGGGCACGCGCGAGGCGGGGTTCACGTCCGGGCTCCCCGGCTATCGAAAATTCGAGAGCGCTTCCGATCGGGCGGAGCTTGCGGCTCTGTGGAACATCGATGCCTCGCGGATTCCATCCAAACGAGGCTTAGCCTATCCCGACATCATCGAGGCGGCACTTTCCAAACGCGTTCGCGGACTGTGGATCATCGCCACCAATCCGGTAGTCTCCTTTCCGAATCGCGACGTTCTCATTCAGGCGCTGCAGACACTCGAATTCCTGGTGGTTCAGGATGGATTTCATCCCACGCCGACGTCTGAACTGGCCCATCTGGTGCTCCCGGCGGCGATTTGGGGCGAGAAGGAGGGCACCTACACGAACTCCGAGCGGCGTGTCAGCAAGGTCAACGCCGCTGTGCAACCGCCGGGCGAGGCCAAGCCGGACTTCGACATTTTTCTGGCTCTTGCCGCGCAGCTTGGAGTTCGCGACGAGTTGTTCCGCGGCTGGAGCGGCCCGCGCGATGCGTTCGAGGAGTGGAAGCGCGTCTCCGAGGGGCGGATGTGCGACTACAGCGCGATGAGTTATGAATCGATTGAAGCGGCAGGCGGAATTCAGTGGGGCGGCCCGCGACTGTATGAAGACGGCCGCTTCCCCACCGAGGATGGCCGCGCGCGGTTCCACGCCATCGAATGGCAGCCCTTCCCGGAGCAGCCGAATCGGGAATATCCGTTCGTGCTGAACACCGGCCGCACGGTGGAACATTGGCATACGCGGACGAAGACGGGCCAGGTTCCGATTCTGCAAGGAATGTCTCCGCGAGCCTGGCTGGAGATGAATCCGCGGGATGCCCGCCGCCTGAAATTGAAGGCGCACGATCGCGTATCGCTCGAATCCGCGCGCAGCCGCGTGGAAAATATCGAGCTCCGGGTGACCGAGATCGTCGCCCCCGGCCAGGTCTTCATGCCCTTTCATTTCGCGGAGACGAATTCGAATATCGTCACGCAAAGCGCCTATGACCCGATCTCGCGCGAACCGAACTTCAAGCAGTGCGCGGTGAAAGTCACAAAAACCGAGTCCTCTGGAGCATCACGATGGAAGATCTTGTAGTCGTCGGAAACGGCATGGCCGGCATAGCCTGCCTGGAACAGATTCTCAAACACGGCCGGAAATTCAACGTGACCGTGTTTGGCGACGAGACCCATGTCAATTACAATCGCATCCTGCTCTCCAGTGTGCTCGCGGGCGAGCGGTCTACTGACGAAATTATTTTGAACCCGCTCGAGTGGTACCAGTCGAATGACATCAGTCTGCGCCTGGGAGTGCGAGTGGTGGATGTCGACCCGGAGAAGCAACTGGTCAAGGGCGATGACGGCTCTGTCGAGCGATATGACAGGCTGCTGCTCGCGACCGGCAGCCGTGCGTTCCTGCCGCCGATCAGCGAACTCGACAAGGAAAATGTCTTCACGTTTCGCAGCCTCGACGATACCAAGGCAATTCTCGGCGCGGCCGTTGCGGGAATGCAAGCCGTCGTGATCGGGGGCGGACTGCTGGGGCTGGAGGCGGCGCGCGGCTTACAGGTGCAGGGCTGCAAGGTGACGGTGGTGCACGTAATCGACACCTTGATGAACAATCAGCTCGATTTGACGGGCGGCGCATACCTCCGCGAAAAAATGGAGCAGATGGGCATACGCGTCCTGACGAGCCGCGTGACCACTCGCCTGCTCGGGGACGCCCGCGTCGAGGGGTTGGAGTTTGTGAGCGGGGATAAGTTGGAAGCCGATCTCGTGGTGATCGCCGCCGGCATCCGCCCGAATGCCGACCTGGGCCGCAAGGCAGGCGTAGCCGTCAACCGCGGCATCATCGTGAACGATTACATGGAGACATCCGACCCGCGCGTCTTCGCAGTGGGCGAATGCGTCGAGCATCGCGGGCAGATCTACGGGCTCGTGGCTCCGCTGCTGGAACAAGGCAAGGTGTTGGCGGCGACCATCACGGGCAACAAGGGCCCGGTATTCGAAGGCTGGACGCCCGCCGCCAAGCTCAAAGTCATGGGCGTGGAGGTGTTCTCAGCCGGCGACGTGCAGGAACAGGAAGACAGCCACGCCGTGCGCTACGAAGATCCCTCGCTCGGCATCTACAAAAAGCTCATCATTCGCGACAACCGGCTCACCGGCGTGGTGCTGGTCGGCGATTCGGCCGATAGCGGCCGGTATATGGAATGGCTGCGCACCAATGCCGACCTTCTGGTCCGCCGCCGCAACCTCTTGTTTCCCGACCCGGTCGCCGACAAAGGAGAAACCGTGGCCGAGATGCCCGATGGCGAAACCGTCTGCGGGTGTATGGGCGTTTCCAAAGCGCAGATTATCGCGGCTATTCACGAAAAGGGCGTCAATACGATGGCGCAGCTCAAGGAGTGCACCAAGGCGTCTACCGGCTGCGGAAGCTGCGCCGCAACATGCGACCGACTGCTCAAAGCAGTGGCGCCGGATTACGAAGAGGAGAGCCGGAAGCTGCTGTGCAAGTGCGTTCCTTTCACGCAGGAGAATCTCCGCGAGATCATCCGGTCGCAGCAACTGAAATCCGTGCAGCAGGTTCTGGATGTTTATGGCAACGGCGCCGGTTGCGCGGTTTGCAAACCCGCTCTTAGTTACCTTGTGGACGTGGTGTGGTGCGGCGGGCACGACGAGGATCGCTCGGCGCGGTTCATCAATGATCGCGTTCACGCCAACATCCAGAACGACGGCACTTTTTCGGTGGTGCCTCGCATGCGCGGCGGAGTTACGTCTCCCGCGGAGCTGCGGCGCATCGCGGACGTAGCCGAGAAGTACAACGTCCGTATGGTCAAAATCACCGGCAGCCAGCGCATCGATTTGCTCGGCGTGCGCAAGAGCGATCTGCCGAAGGTATGGGCGGACCTGGGCATGCCCTCCGGCCAGGCGTACACCAAGGGCGTGCGCATGGTGAAAACTTGCGTCGGCACGGAGTTCTGCCGCTTTGGCGTTCAGGACGCCATCAGTGCCGGGGTCGAGTTGGAGCGCCGTCTCGAGAATCTATATACGCCGCATAAGACCAAGCTCGGCGTTACGGGGTGCCCTCGCAATTGCGCCGAGGTGACGGTAAAAGATATAGGGCTGGTCGGTCAGGAAGGCAGTTGGCAGATCGTCGTCGGCGGCGCGGCCGGAAAACACGTGCGCAAGGCGGACTTGCTGATTACGGTGCAGACCACCGAAGAGGCGCTCGAAGGCGCCATGTTGTTCTTCCAGTATTATCGCGAGAACGCCAACTATCTCGAACGCGTGTACGACTTCATCGAGCGCGTCGGCATCGAAAAGGCGCGCAAAGAAACGGTATACGCACCCGCCGCGCAGAAAAAAGCGCTGCTCGCGCGGCTGCGGAAGTCGAAAGCGCTCTCGCGCGACGTCTGGACCGAACGGGAAGCGCCGGTCCATCCCACTCAGTTCGTGCAGATTCAAGCCTTGGAGGCGGTGATTCAATGAAGTGGATTCGCATGACGCAGGCCGAAAATATTCCGCTGCGCGAAGGGCGCGCCGTCGCGCTCGGCGACGGGGAGATCGCGATCTTTAACCTGGGCGACCGGTTCGTCGCGGTCGATAATGCCTGCCCGCATCGAGGCGGCCCGTTGTGCGACGGCATTGTTTCCGGCGCTTCCGTGACATGCCCACTGCACGGCTATCAGGTCTGTCTCGATACCGGAACCATTCTCCGGCCCGATGTCGCCATGCGGGTGAATACGTATCCGGTTCGTGTGGAAGACGGCATCGTCTCGGTGATGGTGGATGCCGCAGGCGAGAAGGCCGCATAATCCGCACGCGGCGGGGAAGGAGGCAACCAGTGTCCTTGCACGATTTCCGAAAGGCCGGGCATACGCCGACGCTCGCGGCGGCTTTTCTTTACTTCGACGTCAGCTTTATGGTTTGGGTGATTCTCGGTCCGCTCGGCCCGTTCATCGGCGAATCGTTGAAGCTCTCGGGGACGCAGAAGGGCTTTCTGACGGCGGTCCCGTTGCTTGGCGGCTCGTTCTTCCGGCCGATCCTCGGCTGGATGACGGAGCGGATCGGAGGGCGCCGCACCGGCCTGATCGGCTTGGCGGCCAGCATTGTTCCGCTCGCGATCGCCTGGCAGTTTGCGACCTCGTTTGCGCACTTTCTGGCGCTGGGCGTTCTACTGGGTGTCGCCGGCGCCAGCTTCGCGGCGGCGCTGCCCCTCGCCGGCGGTTGGTACCCGCCCGAGTATCAGGGAATCGTCATGGGGATAGCCGGCGCAGGCAATTCGGGCACGCTCCTCGCCACACTATTCGCTCCGCGGTTGGCTCAGGCTCTCGGCTGGCGCAGCGTTTTCGGCATCGCAATCATTCCCGTCGTCATCGTTTGGGCGCTCTTCTTCCTCATGGCGAAAGAGGCGCCAGGCGAGCGTACGGTCAAGCGGTGGACAGACTATTCGGCGATCCTGCGCGAAAAGGACACCGGGTGGTTTTGTTTCCTCTACAGCCTGACGTTCGGCGGCTTCGCCGGCCTGGCCACTTATTTGTCGATTTTCTTCCACGACCAGTACAACGTCAGCAAGGTGGCGGCGGGTGACCTCACGACCGTCGTTGTGCTCTTCGGCAGTTTTCTGCGGCCGGTAGGCGGACTGCTCGCCGATCGCTGGGGCGGCTACCGCATGTTGCTCTTCCTGCTCATCGGAGTCTCGCTTTGCCTCGCCGCAGTTGCCGCGCTGCCGGTGCTTCCATTGGCGGTTGTGATGCTGGTGCTTGCCATGGCGATGCTCGGCATGGGGAACGGTTCTGTATTTCAACTGGTGCCGCAGCGTTTCGCCGGACGCGTAGGGATCATGACAGGGATCATAGGCGCGGCGGGCGGTGTCGGCGGCTTCCTGCTCCCGTCGCTGCTGGGCACGATCAAAGATCGAACGGGGACCTTCGCGGCGGGATTTACGCTCTTCAGCGGATGTGTCCTCGGCGGAGCCTGTGCGCTTTTCTACCTGGGACGAGTGTGGCGGCAGAGTTGGAACGAGCAGGTCGCCATACGGGCGGGACTGCTGAGGCCGGGCGAGCGTAACGAAGGGATTCGCCGGTCGAGGGCCGCTTAACAGCCAGATTGGGAAGGAAAGGCGACATGCAATCCTCTTGCATGCCGCCCATTCGCGTTATATACTGAACCACATGGTTCAGTATTCGGGAGCCGTGCTCGATGCTTCCTTTGCCGCGCTCTCGGATGCCACCCGGCGCGGCGTTCTGGAACAACTCGGACGCGCGGACGCTTCGATCACAGACCTTGCTGAGAAGTTTCACATGACCCTGACGGGCATGAAGAAGCACGTCGGCATTCTGGAGCAGGCGGGGCTCGTTACCACGGAGAAGATCGGGCGTGTGCGGACCTGCAAGCTCGGCCTGCGCGGCATGGAGGAAGAGGCGGCATGGATCGAGAGCTACCGCCGGCGCTGGGCCGCGCGCTTCGACGAGTTGGACAAGCTTGTCGAGGAATTAAAACAAAAGGAGAAAGCCGATGGACGAAAGAAAAGACGGTGAAAAGTACGGCACGACAGTGGAACGGAAGTCGGACCGTGAGCTCGTGGTGACTCGCATGTTCAACGGTCCGGCGCATATCATCTACGATGCGTGGACCAAACCCGAACTGCTCAAGCGGTGGTGGGCTCCGAAGTCGTTTGGAATGTCCTTCCTTTCCTGCGAGGCCGATGTTCGTCCGGGAGGCACGTACCGTTTCGTGTTCAGTCACCCTTCCTCGGAGCAGCCTATGTCATTCTTTGGTAAGTACCGCGAGGTGATTCCGCACTCGCGTCTCGTCTGGACGAATGACGAAGGTGACGAAGCCGGGGCCATCACCACGGTGACGTTCGAAGAAAGAGGCGGCGAGACGCTCGTCATCGTACACGACCTCTATCCCTCAAAAAAAGCTCTCGACGATGCAATCGCCTCTGGGAGTACAAGTGGGGCGGGCGAACAGTTCAAGCAACTGGACCAGCTTCTCGTCACCCTCGGAGCGAGCGCGGAACGCTCATGAAGTCATCGATTGTCGGCTGCCGGCTGCCCGCCTGTCAGCGGGCGTTCGTGGGAATGCTGGCATCCGCGCCAACATAGATACACGCATCGGCGATCTGGCCGAGCGTGAGCGGACTTCCCTGAAATATGCTTCGGCATCCGCCGGAGCCGCGGCAGTTAAAGATTGTCCTGCCCATGAACTCCTCGGCCCTGAAGTCTCGAAATGGCGCACGCTGGAGCGGCACCAGCACCGGGCGGACCTGCGTCTTCAAAGCGCGATCGAACTTTCGATAGTCGGCATCGGGGCCCGCGGCGGCTCCTGGCGGAATTTGTACATGGCCGCCAAGTGGAATCACTGCTAGAGTTCGACCGGGGTTATCGATTTCCAGCATTCTTACGATTCCGATGTCTTGGCCCATGCTGGAAAGGTAATCCGCCGGCACCGTCCGATAGAAGTGCCCGGCGCCATAAATCACCAGGGCCTTGCCATGCTTCTGAAGCACCTGTTCCTTCAGAACGGAGACGGCGGCGGTCTCACGGCTTCGATTGTCTCCGGGGCCGGGATCACCGCCCAGGACACGAATGCGCCCATCGGCAGGCAGTCTCGAATTCACGTCGCGGACGGCGGCGAGGAATTCCGCGTACACGGGTTTGTCCCAGAGTCCGCCGGCGGCCTGGGTTGTGGTCTTCCAGACCTGCTCCAACTCGGTCCTGGATACGTTCTCGCCTCGAATATAGCGGTCAAGGGTCGGCTGCTCCGTGGTGCAGCCGAACTCCACTACGATGAAGCGTGCCTTTTTCGCGAAGTCGGGATGACGGACCACGGCGATTCGCAGATCGGTGTCCAGTCTCCACTGGTGAGTCTCGCCTAACGCGACAATGTCGACTTGATCGAACGCGGAAACCAGGGTCCGGGCGATCCCGTCGATTCCGGTGGACTCGTCGGGCAGGCGCACCTCCGCTCCTTGGGCAAGAAGACTAATGGCGGAAACGAAGAGGCCTAGCGAAGTCTTCATCTTGAACCGCCATCCCAGCCGATCGCCCTCATTCACCCCGCCAAGGTGAAATGTTCCCCCACTCCTTCAACTTTTCCGATGCCCAGGCCGCCGATTCCTTTGTATGACACACCGTGCAAGCGTTCGGGATTTTCAACTTCTCCGTCTCCGAAGGCCAGATGAATTTGAACGTGTGAGCTCTGACGTTCACATCCGCGATGGTCTGCTCGATTTTCGGCATGTGGCAGGAGATGCAGTCATTGCCCGCGCTCCCTGCCTGATGATGCGTGTGCGCCTCCACCGTCGAGCCGCGTGGACCGTTGGGCGATGTCGGTCCGTGGCACTCCAGGCACATGACGCTCGCCGGCTTGATCAGGTCCGCGTCGTTTTCCGTGCCGTGCACATCGTGGCAGCTATAGCAGCTAATGCCATGCGTGTACATCTGGCTCGTCACAAAATCATTGCCCTGCATCCGATTCTTGTGCGCCGTGCCGTCCGCAAAATGCGTAAAGCTCTGCTCGCCTAATTTGTGATCTTCCAGCTTCCAATAATCCTGCAGATGCTCTCCAACCACAAAGCCCACCGGCCAATCGTAATACCGTCCCGCCTGCGGATTCTTCAGCGGCTGACCCTGCGAGTGGCACTGAATGCAAACGTCCGCGGCGGCCACATAATTCAGCCGCGCCGGATTCACGATGTTCGCCCGCGAAGGCTTTGCGGCGTGCGCCGCGCCCGGACCGTGGCACTTCTCGCACCCGACGTTCCACTCCGTCACCGTCTTTGTCTGAATGTTGTAATTCACCGAGTGGCACCCGTCGCACAAAGGGCCCGTGGGCCGCTGCGCATTGTCGTTCGGATACACGGCAGTCCACCAATCCGTGCCCGGCGCCGCTTTGTAGGGCCGCCACATCGCATGCGTGACGTCCCACTGCGCATCCAGCGCATAGTAATCGTCACCGCGCTTCGTGATATAGCGCTGCTTCCACTTGCTCCCGTACACGAACGCGATGTCCGCCACCGTAAACTTCACCAGCGGATTGGGCTTCGATAAATCCGGAATGATGGCGTCGGGATGCGTCCTCGGGTCGCGGACTACATTCGCCATCCGCGTCTTGCTCCAGCGCGCATACAGTTGCGGGTGACAGGTCCGGCAAGCCGCCGACCCTGCATATCCGGAAGTCTGAGCGACGGCCGCCGTCCCGGCGAGCACCAACAATGCCAGCGTTTTCATATCCCGCTCCAGCATATCGCGGACTGGGCCCACGATACCGAAAGCGGACTTCGCCGTCTAAGCCCGCATGTGTAAATTCGCTTTTCTTGCCGCGGCGGCAGTCTCCCTTCTCGCTGCCGCGCCCGAACTTGCGCGGGACCTCATCAAGCGGGCGCTCGAAGCGCAGGGCGGCGCGGACCGCATACGGGCCATCGAACGCGTACGCTTCCAGGCCACCGGGTATCGCAACCTGTTGGAGCAGTCCGAGCGGCCCGAAGGTCCGTACATCGCCGAGTTTCAGAAGATCGACGAACTTCACGATGTGGCACACAGCCGTTTCCGCCGCAGTATCACGTCGCACATCGCCACGCAGCCCGAAAGCGTTTCCACGTTCCTGGTGAGCGACGGTGTAGCGGCGGCCGAATCCGAGGGCCGCAAGGTCGCCGGCTCCGCCAGCCAGCGCGATCAGGCTCTCGAAGCGCTCGCACTCGGTCCCGAGCGAATCCTGCTCACCGCGCTCAATGCGCCCGACATCCGGCTAGCCCGCGACGAAGTGCTGCAGAACGTCCCGCACCATGTGCTCGACTTTACCTGGTCCGGGTCGCCCGTCCGCGTTTTTCTGAACGCCGATACGCTGCTGCCCACGGCCGTCGAAACCAGCGGCGCCGCCGCACGCGCCGATTACTTCGCGTATCTCGGCGGCGGCACGCTGCGCACATACTGGAGCTTCTGGTGGCTCTCAAAAAGCGGTGTCCGTTACCCGCTGCAGTGGGACATGGAGTGGAACGGCTTGCCGGCGCACAAATTCCTCATCGACGACTTGAAGGTGAACCCGGCCGACAGCACCGATTGGTCCGTGACGCCGGAATTGAAGTCGCAGTTCGAATCCCGGCTCAAGGCCCCCGCTCCTCATCCGCAGCCGGGGCAGGAGATTGCGCCGGACATCGTTTTACTCCCCGGCTCCTGGATGGTGACGCTCGTCAAGCAGTCCGATGGAGTAGTCGTTCTCGACGCGCCGATCTCGCCCGGCTACTCGGCGCTGGCGATCGAGGAGGCGCAACGCCGCTGGCCCGGCGCCGCGATCAAAGCCGTCATCACCACATCCGACGCATGGCCGCACGTTGCCGGCTTACCTGAGTACGCCCGGCGGCACATTCCCATCTACGCTCTCGACGTCAATCGTGTGATCGTGACGCGAGTGCTCGGCGCGGGGCAGGTGAATTGGGTCGCCGGTCCCGTCAGTATCGGAGATGGCACCAATCGCCTCGACATTTACCCACTCCGCGGCGAGACCTCCGAGCGTCAGATGATGGTCTACTTTCCCGGGCATCGTCTGCTCTACGGAAGCGATGCGTTCCAGCGCGATCGAGACGGAACGTTTTTCAGTCCGCAGACCGTCTCCGAAGTGCTCGCCGCGGTCGAAAGAGAGAAGCTGACGCCCGAGACGTACTTCATGATGCACGTTGCGCCCGCGCCGTGGAAAGATCTGGCTCCGGCGATCCGCAAAGCCGCCGAGACCGATAGTCCAACGGCAAAATAGCCGCCGCCTGAACGTGCCGACAGGAATCCTTCCTGTCGGGCCGCGCGGAGCGCGGCTGTGGCGACGCGGTCGCGCTACCGCGTGCAGTACGCTAGCATATTTCTTTACCACCAAGGAGACCCTCATGCGCGTCAACAAGACGCGGGAAAAATTGTCCCGCGGAGAAACTGTTTTCGGAAGCGGGCTGCAATGCTACCGGTCGGCGGAAATTCCCCGTGCCTTCGCGGCCGCCGGTTTCGACTACGTCTTCATCGATATGGAGCACGGCTCCTTTGACCTGGAAACCGTGCAGGACATGATCGCGGCCGCGAACGGAGCGGGCATTACCCCCATCGTGCGCGTCGGCGAAATCTTGTATTCCCTCATCGCCCGCCTCCTCGATTCCGGCGCGCAAGGCATCATTCTGCCGCGCGTCGAAGATCCCCGGATTCTGGAAGAAGCGATCTCCTGGATGCGCTTTCCGCCCGTCGGCAAGCGCGGCTATGGCGTCAACGTGACCATGGTCGATTACGAAGGCCGCAGCTTCCCGGAAATCATCGAGCACCAGAACCGCAACACGCTCGCGGTCTGCCAGTTCGAAACCAAACTCGCCATGGAGCGAGCCGATGAGTTGCTCAGCGTGAAAGGCCTCGATATCGTCATGGTGGGACCGGCCGATCTCTCGATCGCGCTCGGCGTTCCCGGCGAGTTCGATCACCCCCTGTTGGTCTCCACCGTCGAGCGCCTCGTCGAAAAGTGCAACCAGCACGGTGTCGTGCCCGGCATACAGACCCGCAGCGTGGCGATGAGCAAGTTCTGGGCGGAACGCGGCATGCGTTTCGTGGGCGCCGGCGCGGAGCATGGACTGCTGCTCGAAAAAGCCAAAGAGACCGTGTCGCAGTTGCACGCAACTCGCACTGCGCAAGTTGCGAAATAGGCTGCCGCGCCGTGGCAGGCGGCGTGCAACAATGCCGCCAAGTGCTGGATTTTGGCGGGTTTCGACGCGGTTTCCGTTCACAGGTGTGCCGCCGCGGCCCATTTCAAGGCTTCGCTGACGCATGTTCTAATAGAAGATTCATAACTATGCAGTTTTCTTCGCGGTTTGTGTTCTTTGTCTGCGCAGCCTCGGCATTCGCCGCGGCGCCGGACGCAGCTTTGCAGCGCGGCCGGCAGGCGCTTGCTCAATTGCCCCTCCACTTTGAAGCCAACCAGGGACAATTCCCGAGCGATGTGCGCTTTCTGGCGCGCGCAGGCGATTATCGTGTGTATCTGACGGACGCCGGCGCCACGCTCGCCGCCGGTTCTCACCGCGTGGACGTTCGCCTCGAAAACGCAGCCGCCGCGGCCATCGAGCCTGCCGGCCCGCTTTCCGCCCGCACGGATTATTTCATCGGCAGCCGCGCGGACTGGCACACCGGAATCACCAACTACACTCGCGTCCGCTATCGCGGCGTATACCCCGGCATCGATGTAGTCTATTACGGCGACGGCAATCGCCTGGAATATGATTTTGTCATTCAGCCCGGCGCCGATCCCGCCGCCATTCGCATGCGCTTCGATGGCGCGCGCAATCTCGCCGTGAACAGCAGCGGTGAAGTCGAATTCGATACGGATGCCGGACGGATGCAGCAGAAACTGCCGGCCATCTATCAGCGCGATTCCGCCGGTGCTCACCGCGAGGTTCACGGCCGCTTTGTGCTGCTGAGCGCCAACACCGTCGGCGTGAAGGTGGATGGCTACGACCGTCGCCGCGAGCTGGTCATTGACCCGACCATCGTCTATTCCAGCTACATCGGCGGCGGCCAGAGCGACCAGGTGAACGCGGTGCGGCTCACCTCTAACGGCCTGCTCTATCTCATCGGCACCACTGCCACCAGCGATCTGCAACCCGCCGGCAACGCGTTTGCGAACAACCTGGTCGGCATCGTGAACAGCTTTCTCATCGTGCTCGACACTACCAAGCCCGGCTATGACCTGGTTTACCTGACTTACTTCGGCGGAAGCAATCTGGATCTCGCTACGGCCATGCAAATCGATAACGCCGGGCGGGCCTACATCACGGGCACGACTACTTCGACGAACTTCCCGCTGGCGGGCGCATCCGTGCAATCGAGCGGCGCGGCAACCTCGGTGTACGCCTTCGTCACCGTTATCGATCCCAACGCCGATTCGCCCACCGATTCGCTTTACTACTCCACCTTCCTCGGCGGAACGCAAGGCGACACCGCGGGAACTGCCATCGACGTCGATCCCGCCGGCCGCATCTACGTCACCGGCACCACGAAAGCCAGCGATTTTCCGGTGACCGAGTCGGCCTACGCGGGTGTCATTTTCGGACCGCAGGATATCTTCCTCGTGAAGATCGATGTCAACAGCTCAGACCTGCTGTACTCCAGCTTTCTGGGCGGCCAGGGCGACGATTTTGGGGGCGGCATCGCGGTCGGCAGCAACGGCCTGGTGTATTTCGGCGCGAACACCGTTTCGCCGGATTTCCCGCTGGCCGGCTTCTCCTATCAGGACCACTTGAACGGACCCGAAGATATGATCGTCGGCGTCATGGACATGACCAAGTCCGGCGTCGCTTCCCTGGTTTACTGCACTTACTTCGGCGGTTCGGCGACCGAGGAGATGCGCGGCTTCAAACTCGATGCTTCCAATAACATCCTGCTCACCGGGTACACACTTTCCAGCGATTATCCGGTCACCGGTGACGCCGCGCAGGCTACTTATGCGGGCGCCGGCGATGCCATCGTCGCGGTATTGAGTCCGTTAGCGTCTCAGTTCCTGGTGTACTCCACATATCTCGGCGGTAGCGATGGCGAGGTCGCCTATGACGTTGCCGCGGATGCAAGCGGGTCGCTCTACGTCACCGGCTACACGCTCTCGCCCGATTTTCCGGTGTCGGTGGATGCTTACCAACGCGGCTGGTTGAATGGCATAGAGATCTTTGTCAGTAAGATCAAGCGCGGCACGCCCGGTCCGACGGCGCTGCAATACTCCACGTACCTCGGCGGCGCGAGCATTTATCAGGGCAGTGCGATCGCGGTAGGCGTGGACGGCCGGTTCTATGTCGCGGGTTGGGCCGGAACGGGCCTCCCGGTGGTCGGCAATGCGCTGCAGAGCGGCTTCGCAGGCGGATATGACGATGGGTTCCTGGTGGTGTTCCAACCGGATACACCGTCCGGCGGCGGACACACGCGGCATCCCATTCTGAAGCACTAGCGGACTGTCCCGGTGATATCGTTACCGGCCGGCCGGATGCGACGCTTGGTGTGGACATGATCACGATCCACATCGATCATCCCGAACTCCCGCCTGGCTGCTTCAAAGGAACGCTGAGCGCTTCTCTGAATAGCCGCACCGCCCCAAGCCGTGCCGTATCGTTATGAACGAGCGTCGCACGTTCCCTACCTTTACCACCTAAACGGCTATATCGTCACCGTCGAGAACGGGATGGCTCTGCCGATAACCGAGTTGGCAGACGGATGGAACTGCCTGAGCACGCCCAATCGACTCCGTATACACGCCCGGCCAAGGTGGACCCGGCGCTGGTGCTGTTGCAAGGCGAGGGGATTCGGAAACAAACTGGGAGTCGATCGGGCGCGCAAACTTCCTTCTCGACACCCTGATCTGCGGTAAGCATCGTTTACATAGCGCGCCGGAGCCGCAGTTCCGTTACACTACGGGCAGGATGTGTATGCGCCAATTCCTTCCATTCTTTTTCGCGGCCACCGTCGCGTTCTGCCAGCCGTTTAGCGCGGGAGTAAAGGTCGGGATGCCGCTCACTGATTTCCTGAGTACCGTCAATGGGACCACAAGCGCCACCACCAATCGGTATCTGATTGGAGTTACTGCTGAGTTACGCCTGCCGCTAGGTTTGGGAATCGAAGGTGACGCTATTTACCGCCACTTCAGCTTCCAGAACATCCTTACCTTGGGTCGACCGGTGGACGCGGGTGGTTCGGGAACCAGCACCGTTACGGAGACCGGAAGCAATGGCAATTGGGAATTTCCACTGCTGCTCAAGTACCGCTTCCCGACCAAGACCGTGCACCCCTTCATCGATGGCGGCGTAGCATGGGACACTCTGACGGGCGTCAGTAATGCTGCCAACGGGGTGGCCCCGGTACGCAAGACCGTGAACGGCATCGTGATGGGCGCCGGCATTGACGTCCACTTTGTCATCCACATTATTCCGGAATTCAGGTTTACACACTGGACGGACCCACAGTATAACTTCGTAAACGCCCAGAACTCCCAGTTGCTGGCGAGCAAACAGAACCAGGCCGAGTTCATGGTCGGCATTACGTTCTAGCGTCACTGTTCTGCCGCAACTTCGAGTGAATTGCCTCAGGCTGTTTCGGGCACCCGGCCGTGGCAAATGGCGGAATATTCGCACGCCTGGCACTCGGAATGCGCGATTTCGTTTGCGATGTTTCGACGGAGGGCGCGGAAGCACGGATTGCGTATGTCTCAAAGGCGCCTTTTCTTCGTGCGCAAAGAAACAAAGGACCTTTGGTTCATAACCATTGGCATCTGGTGGACTGGCCGGCGCCGGCAGTTAAATGGCAATGGGGTAAGAACAATGTGGATGCAAGTTCAATTCGAGAACGGCAGCCGGGCGGAAGCCCTGATCATGGCTGCAAGCACATATGAGATGCGTGTCGTTGTGCAAGGGTGTAACGACACGCAGCACTGGGAGAGAATTGACGGCGTTTGGCAGGATGATAGCGGCGAACGGATCGCGATCGGAGCGGTGATCGCGCTCGCCGGAACCGCCTGGGTGCCATTCTGTGGCGAACTCGGGGCGAGGACGATGGCATTGGGAGCGATCCCGCAATAGTGCGGCGGCGCCGCGTGGATTGGCAACGTGGTGACCAAGCGGCGTCGGCAACACTCGGTTGGCTCGGGCGTTTGCGCATAAAGGCGTGCCGGGCCGTGTTAAGTGGCTGCTTGCCGGTTCCCTGTTTGGGGCAAACGCGACTCCCAGAGATTGATGACGCTTTAATCGCCTGAATCAGTTCGCGACTGGACTCTTCTCTATGTGGTCGACCACCAGTTGATCGACCGGCAGTCTGCGACGCTCGAGTTTGAGTCCCAGGCGCTCGACGGCAGTGAACAGCGATGGAGGAAGATAGTCGGGAGCCATCCTACCTTCGGGTCCGTCGTCCCACTGGAACCTGAAGTTGTATCGCCCCTGAAGCCTCGTGCGGTCCACAACAGGCAAGTGAACATAGCTTTTTAATAAATCGGAGAACTTGGCCATGGTCACTCCTACAGCGTTGAACCCGAACATCGGGGAGTGTAGGATTTCGGCAAGGTGAAAGCCTTCGACGGGTTGGGAAGCGGAGCTGCCAGTCTTACCATAAGTAAGGACCAGCGGACGTTCATTGGGATCTGCCGCCGTTGTGTCCTCCGCCCGGGCGAGTTTCGGGCCGCCCTTGCCGACTGCCAAATCGTATACTTCGGTCGCCTTCGTTTCGCGGTGCACCTTCAGTTTGAACCGCTCCGACAACAGCGCCTGGAGCATCGCTGGGACTTGACTTGCAGGTGCATCCCTGGGAACCCTGGCGACGATATCGTATCGCGTCATGAGTCACGATGGCCCAGAAACCAGTTGCCAGTCGAGATTATAGGCGTCTGCGATAATCTCAGCCAACGTTACATTGCTGTAGTCCACCAGCCCTGGATTGCGCCGCATACGAACGCCCGCCGCACGCGGAGATGAGGGCTTGACCGAGGCGACCTCGAAGGCCGGTGCATGTTGTTGCGGCGATTGACCGGCCGCAATTTCGCCCAATAGCATGGCAGCTGCGATGGCCACAGAAATATCGCGAAGCCGCATGAAATCCTCGTTGCTGATTATCGCAGGGTTCGGGACTGCGCGAAGCGGAGCAACTCATCGCGTTCGTCTTTGCTCCGTTCGGACACTCGCTGACAGCGTCGCATATCTTCGTGGGCGGCGACGTTTATGCAATGACTCGGACAGTCCCCACGCCGGCGCGGTTCCAGTACCGCGCTCGCTACATTCCCACCTGAACATGTGGGGCGGAACTTCACCGTTCTCCGTAGTATGAGTGAGAACTCAAGCGGGCCATAGCCACTCAAAAAGCGCCCGCGCGACTCGGAGAAACGAATGAAATTTATTTTGGCTTTCGCCGCTATCGCTGGCGGTGTGCTTGCACCCTCCGCATCGGCCGCCCTGTTGGGCGCCGCCACCACAGACCCCGGACAATCCTTCGCCGCCGCTTGCGCCGGCAATCAGGCGTTCAGTGGAGCGCCGTTCCCAGGCGTGTCCTTCAACAACGGCCAATCGGCTAACGGAGCCATTTGCAATAACTTCACAACCACCAGCGGCGGTCTCACGGGCTGGATCTCCGCGGCTGCGTCGGGAACGCAGTTCGGCCTGAACTACAGCAACAATGCCGGCGCACTCGCCGGTCAAGGCGTCATCAAACTCGATGCGCACAACAATGCGCCGGACCAGGTGCAGTTCCCCGGCGCGGTCGCCAATGCCGGTTGGAACGATACCCTGACGCTCTGCACGCAGACGAGCGGCCCGTGCAACCAGGCGGGCGGTCCCGGACTTTGGGTAATTCCGATCCATGTGGATGGCACATTGTCCGTCTCCGGTCCTAATGGCGAGGCCCAGATGTTCATTGCCGCCTACAAAGACGGCGTCATTTTGGACGGCACTCCTTACTTCGATAGCCACAATCAGACTCACAACGGCAACATCCTCTCGTCCTGGACCTCCCAGGCCGTCGGTTTCGGTGTAGGCGCCAACGATTCGATGACCGTGAGCGAAGACATCTTCTTCACCATCCCATTCACCTTCGGCGTGCCTTTCGATATCGGCTTCTTCGCCGATGCCTCGGCCTCAGAGCGCGCCTGGGGCAATGACCTCAACGTCGATACAACGGATGCGGCGTTCCAGCACACCATCACCTGGGGCGGTCCCGGTTTCATTCTTTCTCCCGACGCCTCGGGCACCCCGGGGAACGGCTTCACAGTGCAATCGGCGTCGGGCTTCAATTACAACCAGCCTTTCGCTCCGGAACCCTCCACGTTCATCCTGATGGGCGGTGTGCTCTGCGCGGCAGGGTTGATCCGTCGGAAACGCGTTCGGTAATTGCCCTCGGCGGGACGGCCGTGGCAACAACTGCGCCGCGGCCTGACCGCTTGGAGGAACGATGGATTCTTCATGAACGCGCAGGGTTCGCAGACGTCGCATGGCGGCGGAACCCATATTTTCGCCGCAAGAGCTAAAGTTTGGCGAGTTTCCGCCGATACATGTAAGCGGGAGCCAAAATTTGTTTTCCGAACAACGTGGCGCGGCGGTGCTTCGGTGCATCGGGTGTGCCTTGCTGGGTGGCGCGGTCGTTGCCGGATTCAACGCCCGCGGAAACATAGGTGTGCTGGCGGCGGCGGCTATCGCGACCGTCAGCATCGCGTTCCTCGCCATGACGCGCCGCCTGTGTTGTATGCGCCGCTCCTGCCAATCCGCGGAAGCCGCGAATCGGGCGAAAACGGAATTCCTGGCCAAGGTTAGCCATGAGATCCGTACGCCGCTCAATGGCATCCTCGCCACGGCTGAACTGCTGGAACGCAGCGGCTTGAGCGCGGAGCAGCACGAGCTTGTCCAAACGATTCTCGGCAGCTCCGACGCCTTGACCGGCATCCTGAATGACGTCCTGGATTTCTCCCGAATCGAACGCGGCGGCCTCACTCTGGAATGCGCGCCTTTCGCTCTTCACGAGGTGCTTGACGAACTGGAGCGCTGTTATGCGGAGCGCGCCAAAGCCAAAGGGCTGGAGTTCTTCACCAGCGTCGCACCCGGCGTTCCGGCCGCCATTGAAGGCGACGCCCTGAGGCTGCGGCAGGTGCTTTCCAATCTGCTTTCAAACGCCTTGAAGTTTACACCGGCCGGAAAGGTCAGCCTGGAAGTGTGCCCGGCCGAAAGTCCGGACGCGGGGACGGCGTTAGTGTTTCGCGTGCGCGACTCTGGCATCGGTATCGAGCCCGCCGTGATGGACAGGCTGTTCGCCGCCTTCACGCAAGGCGAATCGTCGGACCGGCGGAGATATGGAGGGATGGGCCTCGGGCTGGCCATCGCCAGGCGGCTCGCCAGTTTGATGGGCGGTACGATCGGGGTCGATAGCCGAGTGGGGAAAGGCTCGACGTTCTGGCTGTTGCTGCCGGTCCGCGCGGTGCCAGTGTTGTCGGCACAGAAGGCGGAACCGCTCCCACCGAAGCGCCGCGAACGCATTCTGATCGCCGACGACAACCCGGTAAATCAGCTCGTCGTGCTGCGCGCCGTAACCGGAATGGGTTTCAGCGCCGAGGTCGTGTCCAGCGGCGATGCCGTGCTGGAGAGCTTGGAGCGGAGCCGCTTCCAGCTTGTGCTGATGGATTGCCAGATGCCCGGAATGGACGGCTATCAGGCGGCGGCACTCATCCGGGAGCGTGAACGCAGCACGCCCAATGCGAAGCGGATTCCGATAGTCGCGATGACAGCCAATGTCGTCGAGGGAGATGTCGAACGCTGCCGCGAGTCCGGCATGGACGATTACCTGGCGAAACCGTTCCGCGTCGCCCAGCTGGCAGCCACCCTGGATCGGTGGCTGAAGCCGCCGCTACACGAATCGGTAATGAAAGCGCCGGTAGGAGCATACGCCCGTGAGACTGCTTGATGCTATCCCCGGGACCAAAACCGCTCCTAACTGGGTTGTGAAAAAATACCGAATTGCTTTATGCCGCGTTTAAACCGCACTCGAATCCCCGGCACCTTTTACCGCTCCGTTGAAAGTCACAATGGGAGTGCTGCGTCCGTAGCGGGTTTGATATTGACGGTGTAACCGAGAATTCGCAGTT
>DATNFO010000081.1:0-154546 GCA_035606355.1 Candidatus Limnocylindrales bacterium
CAAGCCACCCGACTCACAAAGAGATTTTCGAAAGTGACCGCGCCGCAAGTCGATGATGATCCTGGGCTTGCGGGCATTCTGCTGGCAAAGCTCGCAAATCGAGCTTTTGCCGCTTCAAAATCTCGACCGCTCTGCTGACAAAGGCCGGTTTCGGAGGAAGGAGCGCTCTCGCAACTCCTTTGATTTCAGTGGTGAGCGCGGTGGGAATCGAACCTACAACCTACTGATTAAGAGTCAGTTGCTCTGCCAATTGAGCTACGCGCCCCTGAGACAGGACTTCCCGGCAGATGCGGTGCCGTACTCCGCCCCGCAAGCCCCGATTATAGCATCTCGCCGCCCGTTGTCACGCTTTCGGTGCAGGATTCTCCGGCGGTAGCCCCGCCGCCACAATCTGCACGATATCCAGCAACTTCGGCATCTCCGCCGGCTTCACCGCGCCCAACGCGTCCCGGAACATCGTCTGGCAAAACGGGCACGCCGTCCCGATCGTCTGCGCGCCCGTTGCGAGCAACTGCTCCACCCGCTCCACGTTCACGCGTTTGCCTTTCTCCTCGCCCAGGAACATCTGGCCGCCACCCGCGCCGCAACAGAAACTCCGCTCTCTCGCGCGCTCGGGATCCACCACCTCGCCGCCGCCGAGCGCGGCCACCTGCCGCGGTTGCTCGTAAACGTCGCGATATCGTCCCAGGTAGCACGGGTCGTGAAACACCACCTTCTCCCGCGATTCGCCGCGCGGCAGTTTGTCCTGCAGCCGTGCCAGCACTTCGCTGTGATGCTCAATCTCAAACGTGCCGCCGAACTCGCGCCAGTCCGTGCCGATTGTCCGCACGCAATGGGGGCAGATCGACACCATCTTGCCGACCTTCGCCGCGCGCAGCGTTTCGATGTTCTGTTCCGCCACCTGGCTCACCGCCAGATCGTTGCCCAAACGCCGCGCCGGATCGCCCGTGCACCGCTCCTTCTTCAACACGCCGAAGGTCACGCCCGCATGGCGCAGCACGCGCGCCATGCTCTGCACGATCTCGCGGCCCTGCGGATCGTATGCGCCCATGCAGCCGAGCCAGAAACAATACTCCTGTGTTCCGTCGTAGATCGGCAGTTCCGCCTTCTCGATGAACTTCTGCCGCTCCGCCGCGGGGAACCCGAGCGAGTTGCCGTTGCGCTCCAGGTTCAGGAACAGTTTGCCGCCATATTCGTTCTCCCACTTGCCCGTATTCACCAGGCCGCGCCGCAGCCCGATGATGATCGGCAGATGCTGAATCCCGACGGGGCACTGATATTCACAGCCGCCGCACGACGTGCACTGAAACACCGCCTCCTCGGAGATGTGCGTCCCCACCAGCGGCGCTTCGTTGCCCGGACCCTCCTGATTCAGATACCCGCGCAGACCTAGAATGATCGTCTTCGGATTGAGAATTTTGCCCGTGTTGTTCGCCGGGCAGTGTTCCGTGCAGCGTCCGCACTCCACGCAGGAAAAAGCCTGCAGCGCATCGATGCGCGTGACGTCCTTGCCGGTGTCGAGCCCGAAATCCTCGTCGCCTTCCAGCGGCGGAATCCGGCTGAAGCCCGCGCGCCGCAGAAACACTGTCACCGGGCTCAGCGCCAGATGGAGATGCTTGGTATGCGGAATCAGCGGCAGGAACGCAAGTATCGCGATGGTGTGCAACCACCAGTTCACCTTTCCGCCGGTGGAGCCTTCGCCGTACCACAGCATTCCGAGATACGTCACCATCAGCGCGAAAATCAGGAACGCGATCACGCCCGATTCCGGCGATACCGCTCCCAGCCACCGCGGCCTCACCAGGAAACGCCGCACGAAAAGTCCAACGATGCCGACGATCACCAAGATCGCCCATACAGCCACGAAGCCGAAATACAGCCGCCCGAAGCCCGAAGCAGGCGAGAGAAACGCCACGCCGAAGCCCGCGGCGAAGTGATTCATCGTGATCAGCGCGAACGCGCAAAATCCCCAGAAGACAAATGCATGGGCCAGGCCCGGTAGCGGACGCTCGCGAATCACTTTCCCCTGAAGCGCCACTTCCCACAGGAACTGCCGCACTCGCCGCCCCACTGGCGCCACTTCGAAATCGGCGGTAGGTTTCGAAGCGCGGATCGCCCGCAGCACACCGCGAAGACGCATCCAAAACAGCCCAAGGGACGTGAGCATGAGTACGAGAATGAGCGCGCGCTGGCCCCACGTTACATCGGTCATAGATACAGTTTGACTGTAGCGCAAATCGCTGTGGCGCCCACGTGACGCCGCGCATGCACGCGCTAAGATAAAGCGGGTTGGGAGGGAATTTGCATATCGTCGTGACCGGCGCCGCCGGGTTCGTCGGCTCGCACATGTGCGACCGGCTGTTGGCCGAGGGCCACACGGTCATAGCGCTGGATAATTTCATCACAGGGTCGCCGCGGAACATCGCCCACCTCGCGGAGAATCCGGCATTCGAATTTCGCGAGTGCGACATCACGCAACCCTTTCGGATCGAAGGTCCGGTTGATGCTGTGGTCAACATGGCCTCGCCCGCCAGCCCCAAAGACTATCTCGACCATCCCATCGAAACCCTCGACGTCGGCTCCATTGGCAGCCGCAACTGCCTGCAGCTCGCGCTCGAAAACGGCGCGCGCTACATGGTCACTTCCACCAGCGAGTGTTACGGCGATCCGCTCGTCCACCCGCAGGTCGAAACGTATTGGGGCAACGTGAACCCCGTCGGACCGCGCTCCTGCTACGACGAAAGCAAGCGATTCGCCGAAGCGCTCACCATGGCGTACCATCGCAAGCACGGCCTTCGCACCAACATCGCGCGCATCTTCAATACGTACGGACCGCGCATGAAACTCGACGATGGCCGCGTGGTGCCGGCATTCCTCGATCAGGCGCTGCGCGGGCTTCCCATGACCGTGTTCGGGGACGGCACGCAGACCCGCAGCTTCTGTTACGTCACCGATCTTGTCGATGGCCTCTATCGCCTCATGCTGTCCGGCGAGCGCTTCCCCGTGAACCTCGGCAACCCGCGCGAAATGACAATTCGACAATTCGCCGAGCACATACGCGCCATGACAGGGACGAACTCGCCGATCGTTTCCAAGCCGCTGCCCGAGGATGACCCCAAGCAGCGTCGCCCCGATATCACCAAGGCCCGCACCATTCTGGGATGGGAGCCGAAGGTCTCACTCGAGGACGGCCTGCGCGAGACGGTTGTTTACTTCCGGTCCTTGCAAGCGGCTATGGTGTAGGCGGCTTTAAACTGGTGGCATGACGCTCCGCCGTGCCGCGCTGCTGCTGGCTATTTCCGTTGCCGTTGCGCAGGAGCTCCCGCGCCCGGACCGCATGGGCGTGGTCAACACCGGACCGTACGATTACGGAGTCATGGGTCCGCCCGCCACTCCCGCAATCGTCGCCGCGGCCGGCAAAGCGGTTGACAAACGCCTGCCGCCCGGACCGTTTCAGCCCACCTGGGAGTCCATCGAAAAGAACTACCGTCCGCCCTCCTGGTTTGACGGCGCCGGCTTCGGCATCTTCATCCACTGGGGTATTTTCGCCGTCCCCGCTCACCACAACGAATGGTATGAGAAGCACATGTACGGCGCCGAGGCGCAATGGCACACCGCGCACTTCGGTCCGCCTGAGCAGTTCGGCTACAAGGACTTCATTCCGAAATTCACGGCCGCAAAGTTCGATGCCGCCGCGTGGGCCGCTCTCTTCAAGAATGCGGGAGCGCGCATCGTCATCGGCATGGGCGAGCACCACGACAATTTTGCCGAGTGGAACAGCGATGTCACACCGTTCAATTCGGTGAAGATGGGGCCACACCGCGACCTCATCGGCGAACTATCGGCGGCTGTCCATCGGCAAGGGCTCAAGTTCGGAATCGCGAACCACGGAGTCGAGAACTTCACCTTCGTCAATCCGCCCGCCGATCTTCGCGACCGCCTGAAGGCCGCGCATGCCGATCTCTACGATCCCGCCTGGGCGGCTTTTTACAATGTCGCGGACCGCAGCGACGCCGCTATGACCCGATTCCTCACCGATTGGGTGAACCGCAATCTGGAACTCATCGATAAGTACCAGCCCGACCTGCTCTGGTGGGACAACGGAGCGAACTTGCGGCTCCTCGATCCGCTGAAACTCTTCATCGCCGCTTACTATTACAACCGCGCGCGCCAATGGAATCGCGAGGTCTCGCTCGCCACCAAGTACGTCGCAATGGCGCCGGGGAACGACGATCGCCACCTCATCGGCTCCATCCTCGATTTCGAAAAGGTGGGCACGCGATCCCCGGCGGCGATTCGCCCGGGACAGTGGATGGTGGACGATCCCATCGGCAGCAACAGTTGGGGCTACGTCGAAGACCTGCACCTGGTGTCTCCCGCGAGCATCATTGCGAAACTGGTGGATACCGCCAGCAAGGGAGGAGTGTTCTTCCTGAACGTCTCGCCCATGGCCGATGGCGCCATCCCGGAGGCGCAGCAGCAAATTCTGATGAAGGTGGGGACGTGGCTGCAAACGAACGGAGAAGCCATTTACGGAGCACGCGCGTACAGCAAATTCGCGGACGGCGCTATCCATTTCACCGCCAAGAGCGCCAACGTTTTCGCGATTTTTGCAAACTGGCCCTCTGAAGGTGCACTCAAGCTCGCGATCTCTACTCCGATTTCAGGCGCAACCCTGTTAGGAAGTTCTGAGCCGCTCAAAGTCACGCAGGACGTCAATGGAGCCGAGATCCGCTTGCCGGCGAAACCGCAGGGCGACGGTCGCTGGTCCGTCAAGTTAACGTCAACCGTCGACCGTTAGTGTTAGTTCTCATAACTTAGGTTAATTTTGTGAATACCTTAACCATCGGCAACTGTTCAAAGAGCCGATGCGGGCGTAATGTCGGGGTCGAGGTAGTAGACGTGACACAGATGTTGAAGAATGTCCTTTTTGAGGATCAGGGTCAGGATCTGATTGAATACACCCTCCTGATGGCCTTTGTGGCATTGGCCTCCGCCGCCCTTTTCCTCGGCTCCGGGCAGAGCATCGCCGGTATTTGGAACACATCCAACTCTCAACTTACAGCGGCTAATTCAACGGCGTCCTAAGCCAACACACATTGGCGCGCCATCTGCATGCGCTCCACGTTATATGAAGACGGGGAGCTGCGTACGTGCCGCTGGGTGACTTTCTTTTTGGTAAGCCGCTCGCTTCCGGAGAAGATGACGAGCAGAAAATCGGACCCCTTTCCGGCATACCAATCTTCGGATTGGATGCTTTAGGCTCGGCTGCTTACGGTCCGGAAGCGGCTCTCACGATCCTGATCCCGCTGGGCGCCGTGGGGCTGGCTTACCTGGTCCCGATCACCATCGCCATTATTCTTCTGCTCGCCATCGTTTGCTTTTCCTATCTGCAGACGATTCCGGCTTACCCCAATGGCGGCGGCTCCTATACGGTAGCCAGTCAAAACCTGGGCGAGTTCACCGGCCTGGTGGCGGGCGCGGCGTTGATGATCGACTACGTGTTGACCGTCGCCGTCGGCATATCGGCCGGAGTCGGAGCGCTCGTTTCCGCCGTGCCATCCTGGCAGCCGCTGACACTTGTGCTCTGCCTGTTGGCACTGGTCTTCATGACCATCGTCAACCTGCGCGGCGTGCGCGACACCGGCGCCGTATTCCTCCTGCCCACGTACGCGTTCATCGTGTGCATGCTGGTGGCCCTCGCCGTGGGAGTTTTCAAAGTACTCAGCGGATCGGTGGCGCCAGTGGTTGCTCCTCCGCACTTGCACGCGCCCGCTGAAGCCGCCGGCCTGTGGGTGCTGTTGAAGGCATTTTCGAGCGGTTGTACCGCAATGACCGGTGTTGAGGCGGTCAGCAACGGCGCCATGGCTTTTCGCGAACCGCGCGCGCGCACGGCGCAGACGACGCTCGTGACCATCATCGCGCTGCTCATTGTGATGCTTCTTGGAATCGCCGTCCTGTGCCGTGCATACGGAATCGGCGCGACAGTTCCCGGGTCTAGCCATTACCAAAGCGTGCTTTCCCAGATCTTCGGCGCTGTGATGGGCCGCGGCTGGCTTTATCGCGTTTGCATAGCCTCCGTCGTGCTCGTTCTGATTCTGCAGGCGAACACCGCGTTCTCAGGCTTTCCGCGCCTCTGCCGCGCCATCGCGTGGGAAGGCTATCTGCCGCGCGCATTTGCAAATCGCGGACGGCGCCTGGTCTACACGCACGGCATCGTGGTGCTCGCTTTGCTTTCGACTCTGCTGTTGATCATCTTCGGCGGTATCACGGACCGCCTCATTCCGCTGTTCGCGATCGGCGCGTTTCTCGCGTTCACGTTTTCCCAGGCCGGGATGGTCGCGCACTGGAAGCGCGAAGGCGGACGTCACGCGCGCAACAGTATGCTGGTCAACGCCACCGGCGCGGCGGTCACCGCTGCGACCGTCGTCGTCATCATCCTTGCGAAATTCACCGAAGGCGCCTGGGTCACCTTGATTCTGATTCCCGGACTGGTGGCAGTCATGCGATCCGTGCACACCCATTACGAATGCATCGAGCGCGAGATCGCGTCCGGCGATCCGATTTCGACCGCGGGTCTTTCCGCGCCGCTTGTCGTTCTGCCCATTTACGGTTGGAATCGCATCACTGCGAAAGCCCTACGCTATGCGCTTTCCATATCCCGCGACGTTGTCGCCGTCCACGTCACAAACGAAGAGGGCGATACGCCGCAAGTCGCGCCGGATTGGCAAAAGATGGTCGCCTCGCCGGCACGAGGAGCCGGAGTCGCTGAACCCAAACTCGTGGTCCTGAAATCTCCGTACCGCTTCGTCATCACGCCCATCGTCGACTTCGTGCTGCGCACCGAAAAAGAAAATCCCGAGCGGCAAGTCATCGTGCTCATACCGAACATGATCGAGCGCCACTGGTATCACCGTTTGCTGCACAACCAGCGCGGTGAACTGCTGACCGCCTTGCTGCTGGTAAAAGGCGACCGCCGGATTTCCGTGCTCAATGTCCCCTGGTATCTCGATTCCTAACTACGAATGCGCCGCAATCCAGGGAAAAATCACGTCAAACAACCCTGTGTTGAACGGATGATTTCCGTTTCGGCTGTTTTCCTGGTAGTCTTTCTGCGACTTATACATGTCTAGATCGTGTCCCATGCCTGGAACCTCGGCGTAGGTGGCGCGGCCGGGATGCATCCGATTGATCGTCTCGGCGAGGTATTTGTTTTGATGTGAAGTAGTTACCGGCGAAGCTGTGCCGTAGACCACCAGCACCGGGAGATCTGCTTTCGCCCAATTTTTGCCCAGGTTGATATCCGCGATTGATTGTAGATATGTATAAGCAGCCCCTCCGAAGGGCGAAGTGAGCGCTTCGCAGCCCGAAATTCCGGAAAGCGCAGCGGGGGCGGCTTTTTCGATGTAGAAGCGGAAACTGCAGACGCTCCACTGGCGCAGTTCTTCGTCGACCTCGGCCGGCGTTTTTCCGGTCAGGTCGGCTTGCACGCGAAGGCGTTCGAGGTCGTATTCAAACCACGTAGTGCCGACGGTCTCGACGGCGATGAAGCCCGCAACGGGTTCCTGTCCGAGAATCGTCGAGCCAACCAGCGGCCCCATGCTGTGGGCGAAGACGTAGATTTTCGATGGGTCCACATATGGGTATTGCTTGAGCGCCTTGATGGCGGCGAGATAGCCGGCCGCTTCCACGTCCGGAGTCGCACGCAAATCGCTGCAATCGATGCCTTCGCTGTCTCCCTCGCCCGTTTTCTCGACGCGCATCGTGACGAAACCGCGCTGTTCGAATTCTCCGATCAGCCGCCCATAACCGGCGTCCGTACGATTGAGATTGTCGATGGAGTAGCAGCCCAAACCCTGCATCAGGATCATCGCCGGAAGGCGGCCTTCTTTACGCGGACGGGTCACGATCGCGCGGCGGCGTGCCCCACGCACATCCAGAGTTTCGTACATGACCTCGGCGTACGGACTCGTTTCGAGAGGCCGCGGCTTTAAGGTGGGCATCAGCATCAGTTCGGAGGGTCCGCGCTTTACTGTGACCTGCACGCTCTCGCCGCCGAAGTGGCGCGATACGGCGCGGGTGAATGCTGCGGCCTCCGTTACCGGCGCTCCGTCGATAGAGACGATCACGTCGCCTTTTTGGAACCCGGCTGCGGCGCCGGCTCCGCCTTCCACCAGACCGCTCACGACGACGCCATTGCCATCCTGCGGCGCCACAATCAGCCCGATCATTCCCCGCCGCGGCAGATCCGCCGCCGAAAGCACCGCTGTCCCGAGAATGGCCAACCAAAGTATTCGCATGAGTCCTCAGTTATAACGTACGCGCGACGCGGAAAACCGGTAGGTGATAAGATTCCGACGTATGCGAGCACTCGTTCTCTTCTTCTGCTCCGCCCCTCTTTTCGCGCAACAGCCGCCGGCCGCGCAACCGCCCGCCGCGGCTCCCCAACAGGCGGCGCAAGCGCAGGCGGCAGCGCAGGCCAACAACTCCGATGAAGTGCTGAAGGCGGTCGACGACCTCATGTGGCACACGCTGCTCGGCGACATCGCCGAAGTCGACAAGGTGCGCTTCACGAGCCTGCCCCCGGCGCATATCGCCAATCCGCGCGCGCCCGGCGCGACGAACCCGTTGATCATCTGGGCGTACACGTTTATCCCGAAAAAGGTGGACCGGTCCAGGAAGCAACCGCTGATCGTCTTTTGCCACCAGGGGGTGCACGCGAGCGAGCATACCGACGACGCGCACGTGTTCCGCGAACTGCTGGATCAGGGATACAGCATCATTGCCGCCGATTATCGCGGCAGCACGGGCTACGGCCGCGGCTTTTACGAACAGATCGATTACGGCGGGCGCGAAGTGGACGATGTGTTCAACAGCGCGCAATTCATGCTCGATACGTACAGCTTCCTGGATCCCAAACGCGTCGGCATCATCGGCTGGAGCCACGGCGGGCTGATCACTCTGATGAACATCTTCGCGCACCCGCAGATGTATGCCGTCGCGTACGCCGGAGTGCCGGCCAGCGATCTGGTCGCACGCATGGGTTACGAGCCTCCGGGATATGCGGCGCTGTATTCCGCGCCGTACCACATTGGTCGGACGGTTCGCGAGGATATCGAAGAGTATCGCCGCCGTTCGCCGGTGAATCACGCCAAAGAGTTGCAAACGCCGCTGCTGATCCACACCACCACCAACGACGAAGACGTGAACTACCTGGAAGTGGAGCACCTGATTCAAGCATTTAAGGCCGAGGGCAAGAAGTTCGAGTACAAGGTGTACCAGAACGCGCCCGGCGGCCATTATTTCAATCGTTTGGATACGAAAGCGGCGAAGGAGAGCCGGCAGGAGATTTATCGCTTTCTCGCGGGGTACTTACATCCCGATTTCGCGGTAAAATAGAGGTGTTTCCCCCACTCACAACATGAAATTTGGCGTCATCGTTTTTCCCGGCAGCAACTGCGATCACGATGCATTTTATGCCGTGACCAGCAACCTCGGGCAGCAGGCGGAGTTCGTGTGGCATGACTCGCCTTCGCTTGGCAATCTCGATGCAGTGATTCTTCCCGGAGGGTTTTCCTACGGCGATTACCTGCGCTGCGGCGCAATCGCGAAGTTCTCTCCGGTGATGCAGGCGGTGAAGCGCTTTGCCGCGGACGGCGGACTGGTGCTCGGCATCTGCAACGGCTTCCAGATTCTGGTGGAATCGGGGCTGCTTCCGGGCGCGCTGGTCCGCAACGGCAATTTGAAATTCGTTTGCCGCGAGATCGGGCTGCGCGTAGAGACCACGAACTCGCCGTTCACCGGCGCGCTGCAAAGGGGACAAGTGCTGCACGTGCCCATTGCGCACGGCGAAGGCTGCTACGTCGCCGACGAGCGGACGCTGGACGAACTGGAACGGGAAGATCGCGTGGCGTTCCGCTACGTCGATAACCCGAACGGCTCACTGCGCGACATCGCCGGCGTTCTCAATCGCGAGCGCAACGTGCTCGGACTGATGCCGCACCCGGAACGCGCCAGTGACCCGCTGATGGGCTCCGCCGAGGGGCTGGGTGTCTTCCAATCGATGCTACAGGCCGCGGCGGCGGTGACCCGATGAGCACGGCCGCGATCACGCCGGAAGTCATCGAGCAGCACCAGCTCACGCCCGGCGAGTACCAGAAGATCGTGGATATTCTCGGCCGCGAGCCGAGCTACACAGAGCTCGGCATCTTCAGCGTGATGTGGAGCGAGCACTGCTCGTACAAAAGCTCGCGGCTTCATTTGAAGAAACTGCCGACGCGCGGCAAGCTTGTGGTGCAAGGGCCGGGAGAGAATGCGGGCATCATCGATATCGGCGGCGGGTATGTGATCGCATTCAAGATCGAATCGCACAACCACCCCAGCTTTATCGAACCGTTTCAGGGCGCCGCTACGGGCGTCGGCGGCATTCTGCGCGACATTTTTACGATGGGCGCGAGACCCATCGCGGTGCTCGATTCGCTGCGCTTCGGGCGGCTGGATTCGCGCGAGAACGGCGCGCGCAACCGGCGCATCGTGAGCGGAGTGGTGAGCGGCATTGCGCATTACGGCAACTGCTTTGGCGTGCCCACGGTGGGCGGAGAAACGATATTCGAACCCTGCTACGACGGCAACCCGCTGGTGAATGTTTTCGCGCTCGGCATCTGTAAGAAGGAAGATGTGTTTTACGCGAAGGCGGCGGGCGTCGGCAACCCTGTCATCTATGTGGGGGCGCGGACCGGCCGCGACGGCATTCACGGCGCATCCATGGCCAGCGCCGAATTCACCGAGGAATCCAAGCAGAAGCGCCCCAATGTGCAGGTGGGCGATCCGTTCATGGAGAAACTCCTGCTGGAAGCCTGCATCGAAGCGATGAAGACCGGCGCGATCGTGGGCATACAGGATATGGGGGCTGCCGGGCTCACGTGCTCGACGTGCGAGATGGGCAGCCGCGGCGAAGTCGGCATAGAGATCGAATTGGACCGCGTGCCGCAGCGGGAAACGGGCATGACCCCGTACGAGATCATGCTCAGCGAAAGCCAGGAGCGCATGCTGCTGGTTGCGGATAAGGGCAGGGAAGAAGAAGTTTTCCGGGTGTTCCGCAAGTGGGGACTGGAAGCCGTAGAAATTGGCATCGTCACCAATGACGGCAAGCTGCGCGTACGGCAACACGGGAAAATTGTGGCCGAGATTCCGAATCGCGAACTGGCCGACGAGGCGCCGCTGTATGACCGGCCGCATACCTCGCCGCCTGAAGTCCACGCAGCGCCGCAATTCCCCCAAATCAGTGTGCAGGACGCGCTTCCGAAACTTTTGGCCGCGCCCGACATTTGCTCGAAGCGGTGGATCTGGGAGCAGTACGATTATCAGGTCCGCACCAATACGCTCGCGGGTCCGGAGCGCGCCGATGCCGCCATTCTGCGCATCAAGGAAACCGGCAGCAGCGTCGCGATGGCTCTCGATGGAAATGGCCGTTACTGCTATCTCTCGCCGCGCGACGGCGCGAAGCTCGCGGTGGCCGAGTGCTGCCGCAACCTTTCGGTGGTAGGCGCGCAGCCGGTCGCCGCCACGAACTGTCTCAACTTCGGAAATCCGGAGCGGCCCGAGATCATGGCGCAACTGGTGGAAGCGATCGAAGGCATCTCCGAAGCATGCACGTTCTTCAATACGCCGATTACGGGCGGCAACGTCAGCCTCTATAACGAGACGCTCGGGGAAGGAATTTATCCCACTCCGGTGCTTGGCATCGTCGGGTTGATGAAGACTGAGGCGCCGGTCACCATGCCGTTCAAGAATGCCGGCCGCAGCGTGGTGCTGCTCGGCGGAATCGGCAATTGCGGCGAGGGCCGGTTCGGGTGCACGCAATTCGCCAAGGAGATCGCGCACTCGCTCTGGGGACTGCCGCCGGAACTGGACATGGAGCACGAGAAGCGGCTGCAGGCGGCGATCCGCGAGATTATTGCCGAAGGGCTGGCCGAATCGGCTCACGATTTGAGCGATGGCGGGCTGGCCGTGACGCTCGCGGAATGCTCGTTCGGGCAGGCGGGAATCGGCGCGCAGGTTGACCTGGATAGCGATTTGCGGCCGGAGATTCTGTGCTTCCACGAAGGCCCTTCGCGAGTGCTTCTTTCTACACAGAATCCGAAGCGCGTGGACGAAATCGCGGCGCGGCACGGAATCCCCGCGCCTGTAATTGGCATCACAATAGAGAAGGGGATTGAAATCCGCCAGCGCTCGAACACGCTCGGCGCGTGGGATATCGCCGCTCTTAAGAAAATCTTCGACAACTCCCTCGAACAGCAACTTTCCACAGAGGTTACCCATGTTTGACAAATTCAGAGAGGAGTGCGGCGTGGTGGCCATTTACGGCCATCCCGAGGCGTCGAAGCTCGCATATCTGGGCCTCTACTCGCTTCAGCATCGCGGACAGGAAAGTGCCGGCATCTGCACCACGGACGGTCGCGAGATCTTCATTCATAAGTCGATGGGCCATGTGGCGGACATCTTCACCAAGCCGGTGCTTGCCACGCTGCCAGGCGACCTCGCGATCGGCCACACCCGGTACTCCACTGCCGGCGATACGGTGCTGCTGAATGCGCAGCCGTTCTCGGTATCGTGCAACAAGGGCAAGGTGGCGGTGGCGCACAACGGGAATATTACGAATTCGGCGGAGCTACGCAAGCAACTCGAGCGTCGCGGCGCTATTTTCCAGGCGTCCAGCGACACGGAAGTGATTCTGCACCTGGTGGCGCACTCGTCGGAACGTACGCTCGCAGGGGCATTGCGCGATGCGCTGCTACAGCTTGAGGGCGCGTTCTCCCTGGTGTTTCTCGCTCAGGACCGCATCATCGTGGCGCGCGATCCGCACGGGTTCCGGCCTCTGGCCGTCGGCGAGATGGAGATTTCAGGCGGCGGCAAGTGCTACGTGTTCGCGTCGGAGACCTGCGCCTTCGACCTGATCGGCGCGGTGTATCTGCACGATGTGGATCCCGGCGAAATGGTGATCGTCGGGCCCGAGGGTATGACCCGGGAGCGGTGGGCGCCCGAGCAGAACCGCGCGCAGTGCGTCTTCGAGCACGTCTACTTTTCGCGGCCGGATTCGATCGTGTTCGGGCGGGCGGTGGTGGAATCGCGGGAGAATCTGGGGCGTTTGCTTGCGCGCGAGTGCCCGGCGGATGCCGATCTGGTGGTGCCGGTGCCCGACTCGGGAGTAGCCGCGGCGACGGGCTACGCCGCCGAATCCGGGCTTCCCTACAGGCAGGCGCTGATTCGCAATCACTATGTGGGCCGCACGTTCATCGAGCCGAGCCAGGCCATCCGCGATTTCGGTGTCAAGCTCAAGCTCAATCCCGTGCGGCATCATCTGCAAGGCAAGCGTGTGGTGCTGGTGGACGATTCCATCGTGCGGGGAACTACCAGTCGCAAAATCGTAAGGATGGTGCGGCAGGCCGGAGCGAGGGAAGTGCATTTGCGGATTTCGTGCCCGCCTACCGTGTCGCCGTGTTTTTACGGAGTGGATACACCCACGAAGGGCGAACTCATCGCATGCAATCACACGACGGAAGAGATCCGCCGGTTTGTAGAGGCGGATAGCCTGGGGTATCTGTCGCTCTCGTCGCTCAGGAAGGCAGTCGGGGATGAGGAGAAGCACGACTATTGTTATGCGTGCTATACGGGCGATTATCCTACTGAGTTAGTCAATATCGAAGAGTTGACGGCTGCAAGGCAGAAGCGGCATTAAAGGGCAGGGGCAGCGCATTTAACCACAGCGACACAGAGGACGCAGAGAGGGCACAGAGAAAACCACTGCTAAACGACGTTTTGCGTTCTCTGTGTCCTCTGGGTATAAACTCTGTGTCTCTGTGGTAAAGAGACACTGCCACTTACTTCTTCAGTACAGCCTGAATCTCCTCGGGCGGATCGAACTTACCTGCCGGGATTTCGGCGTTTAGCTTGACGGTGTCGATCGAGACTGTGAACTGCTGGCCTCCCTGCTTCAGGGTGGTTTTGTGCGGCATCAGGATGTCGCCTTCTTTGCGGTAGTCGTCGATCATGGATTCCACCGCGATCTCGCCCATCGGCGTCTTGGCCGTCATCGCCACTTTCACCAGCAGGTTGGTCTTCGTATCGTAGTAGCGGGTCGACGGCTTGCCCGTGTTCGGCGTCATCACCACCTTGTAGCATTCCTTGCCGTCGACGTCTTCCTTGCCTTCGGTCCTGGCTTCCTTATAGTTTTTCCGCCAGTTGACGTCGCCATTGAAATCGGCTTCGCGCATCGCCTGGTCCTTCTCGTCGCCGTCTTTGACGTGCGGACCCTGCATCGCCGAAAGCGACCACGCTACCTTTCCATCATTGCCATCCTGCATCTTGCCGATGCCGGGAATCTCAATTTCCGTGTAGGTCTTGTTCGGCTCCGCGTGATACGTCGTGACGTTCGCCTTCAGGCCCATGGCCGCGAACGTCATCGTGCCCGTGGTCACCATGGTGTGGATCTTGTCGTAAGCGGCCTTGCCGCCGGTAACTTCGACGTACTTATCGACAATAGCGTCGCCCTTGGGTAACTCATCGGCCGCGAGGAGCCGCGAGGCAGGCGCGGCAACCAGCAACGCGAGACCCATCATGAGTAATGTAGAATTGCGTTTCATTCGATTCCCTTCTGACTTACTTACTTCTTTTGTGGTTCAATCCATGCGACCGCCGCTTCCAACACCGGGTCGTGCCCGGCAAGAAGCGCCTGCCGCGTAAGCTTCACTTGCTCGTCTGGTATTACACCCGAGCCTTCCAATTGTTTCCCGCCGGACGAAATATAGTTCGCGATGGCGTACTGGAAACCATCGCCGTTGGGCAGCCGCTCGAAGACGCTGGGTAGCGCCGCGCCTGCCGTCCGCGTGCCGAAGATACGCGCACGCCCAATGTCCTTCATGCCTCCCGCGAAAATCTCGCTGGTGGAGCCCGAGCATCCATCCACCAGCACCGCCACGGGGCCGCGGAAGGGCTTAGGCCGCGGGAAAATCACAAAATTCAGCTTGCTCTCGCGTGTGATCATTGTGCCGAGCTGCTGGCCGCCTTTTTCGGTGAACCAACCCGCCAACCCCATGGCAAGAGCCCCGATGCCGCCCGGGTTTCCCCGAAGATCGATGATCATTCCCGTGCAATCGCGGCAAGCCCCCACCATGTCCTGTACGGATTTGATGAGCTGATCGGGCTGGAAAAAGATGTTAAATCTGACCATCCCGATATCCGGCCGCACCTTCTTCGACTCAACCCAGAAGTTCATCGGAGGCAGATTGCCGAATATGGCCGTGACCCCGCGTGGTTTGACGCGGTCCAGAGTCAGGTCGACCGGCTTGTTGTCGCCGTTGGTGAACGTGATCTTGACGCCGGATCCGCTCGGTCCGGTGAGCAGCGAAGCCACGGAGCGCTCCGAGAGAATGTCCAGCAGCGTGGAAGTTGCAAATTTGGCCTGAATTTTTTTCAGCCGCGGAGCGACCGGCTTGCCGTCGGCTTTCACGATCTCCCAGCCCGGCTTCACGCCGGCGCGAGCGGCCGGCGAATCGGCATCCACTTCGGTCACCAGGGCGCGGCCGTCAATCACGCGGAGCGTAATTCCAGGGTTCCCTTCGCGCGACGGCTTTTCCTTGCCGGGTTCGGCATCGTCCGACCCCAGATCGTCATACAAATCCGCGGGTTCAATCGCGAAGTGCGTTTCATGCAGGCGGGAGAGCATGTCGCTCATCACCGCCCGCGCTTCGTCCATGGTTTTGGCTTTTTCGAGCTTAGGGCGAAGCTCGTCATGGACGGCCTGCCAGTCGACCCCGTTGGTCTTGGGGTCCCAATGACGGTCGCGCACGGTGGTCCACACGTGCTCGAATGACTCGACGTTCAGACGGCGCTGATCCTCAGTGAGAGGCTTGTCCGCGGCGATCCCCAAAGACACCAACACCGCAGCCGTTACGGCCAAGCGAAATGACATTTCCTCTCAAGATAGCGTACTTGAGGCGGTAAAATTGGGGGGGCTCATGCAACTTGACGGACATAGCCTCTCTGTGGCGGCTACGGTTGCGGCGGCGCGCGGCGGCGAGCCTGTTTCCCTCGCGCCGGCGGCCGTTGATGCGATGAACCGGTCGCGCGCGCTGATTGACGCACTGGCTGCGGGTGAAGATCCGATTTACGCGGTGAACACCGGGGTCGGGCTGCTGGCTGACGTGCGCATTCCGCGGGAAGATCTCGACCAGTTGCAGCGGAATGTGATCCGGTCGCACTGTGCCGGCGTGGGCGAGCCGCTATCCCGGGAAGTGGTCCGCGCAATGATGTTGATTCGCGCCAACGTGCTGGCGCTCGGGTTCTCCGGGATTCGCCCCCTGGTGGCGACGCGTCTCTGTGACCTGCTGAATCGCGGAGTGACGCCCGTTGTGCCGTCTCAGGGAAGCGTCGGGGCGAGCGGCGATCTCGCGCCTCTCGCGCACATTGCGCTGGTGCTGATCGGCGAAGGAGAGGCGGAGTTCGGCGGGGAAGTTCTGCCCGGAGTGGAAGCGCTGCGGCGGGCCGGTGTGGAACCGATCGACTTGCATCCCAAGGAAGGCATCAGCCTGATCAACGGCACGCAGGCGATGCTGGCGATCGGGTGCCTGGAAGTGGAGGCGGCGCGTACGCTCGCCGATACCGCCGACGTGCTGAGCGCGCTCACGCTGGACGCTCTCCGCGGCACTCCGCGCGCGTACGATGCACGCATTCACGCCGCGCGCCCGCATCCCGGGCAGATTGAATCCGCCCGCCGGATTGAGGCGCTGCTGGAGGGCAGCGAGATTCGGCAGTCTCACATCGGCTGCCGGCGCGTGCAGGATGCATATTCGCTACGGTGCGTTCCGCAGGTGCACGGTCCGGTGCGCGATGCGCTTGCCGAGGCGGAACGCGTTTTCGCCATCGAGCTGAATTCCGCCACGGACAATCCGCTGGTGTTCGATAACGAGATTCGTTCCGGTGGCAATTTTCATGGAGAGTCGCTGGCGTTCCAACTCGACTTCCTGGCGATTGCGCTCTCGGCCCTGGCAGGCATCAGCGAGCGGCGCATCGACCGGCTGGTGAATCCGGCGCTGAATGAAGAACTGCCGCCGTTCCTGGCGGGACATGCGGGTCTCGAATCCGGACTGATGATGGTGCAGGTGACCGCGGCGAGTCTGGTCGCCGAGAATCGCGTGCTCGCGCATCCGGCGAGCACGGGGTCGATAACGACCAGCGGGAACAAAGAGGATTTCGTGAGCATGGGGATGACGTCGGCGGTGAAGTTGCAGCGGATTGTGGCGAACACGCGCAAGGTGCTGGCGATCGAAGCGCTGGCGGCGTCGCGGGCGGTTGATTTGCTGGCGCCGCTGAAGACGAGTCCGGCGCTGGAGAGGATGCGGGCGGAGATTCAGCGAGTGTCGCCGCCGATTGAGACGGATCGGCCCTTTTACCGGGATATCGCAGCGCTGGACAAACTGATCGCGGCTGGGAAACTGCGGTAGGTACCGGTCTCCCGACCGGTACCAGCCGCGCAGAGCGCGGCCGGGCGCGCTCCGCGCGCCTGCAACCGGTCTGGAGGTCGCTACTAGCTCGAATAGATTGGAGGATTGCGCCTTCTCCTCCGAACTGGCGCTGAGCGTCGGCGAGCGTATCCGCGCATCCGGCGAGTACGGGATCGATAACGACCAGCGGGAATAAAGAGGATCTCGTAAGCATGGGGATCACGTCGGCGGTGAAACTGCGGTAGGTACCGGCCTCCCGGCCGGTACCAGCCGCGCGGAGCGCGGCCGGGCGAACTCCGCTCGCCGCGACAGGAAAGATTCCTGTCGCCACGCGTCTGGAGACTAGCTCGAATAGACGGCGACTCGCGTTACGGTTTTGAAGCCCATGCGCTCGTAGAGGTGCATTCCCGCGGGGGTGGATTGGAGGATCGCGCCTTCTCCTCCGAACTGGCGCTGAGCGTCGGCGAGCGCGTATCGCATCACGGTTTCGCCGTACCCGCATCGCTGGCGGCCCGGCAGGGTCGCGACATTGTAGACGCCGATCGCCTCCGCTCCGTAAATGATCGCGGTGGTGGAAACCGGCTCGCCGTCCGCGTAACCAACATATGCCCGGAAGTTCTGCCAGACAGAATTGTTGTCGAAGACCTCGTGGAACCAGGAGAGCGGTACGTGAAAACAGACGCTTCCGATGGCGCAGAACGCATCGCGCGTAGAGGCGTCGCCGACGCGGCGGACCTCCATCGGCGGCAGGCGGCGGACCGGCCCGGCGATGCGGCCGGCGATCATTCCGGGGAGGTCGACAGAGTGGCGGAGGCCGGAGCGTTCGAAGATGCGGCGCGAACGGCGGCGGAGTCTTGGATCCATAAAATCTTCACAGACCCAATACGCCCATTCGAAACCGCGCGTGTTGAAATGCGTGGCGGGCAGCAGGATGCGCTGCGCCAGTTCCGCCTCCGAGTCCACACGGCCCGAAAGAAAAGCGGCATTGAACATCTGGAAGGTGACCCCGGCGGCGGCAATGCTGACACCGCGCAGTTCGCGATTCTCGCCGTTCGTGCGGCTGGCGGCGATCACCCGGAAGCTTTCGCGCAGATTTCCGGCTACCGTTTCGAAGTCCACTTTTCTTACTGTGCCACGGTTATGCGGGATTGGCCGCTACCTACTGAACTTTCACCGCGGTGTCGATGACTGTTACGGCGATCGGGTGCTTCTCTTCTTCGAGCTTCAGGCCGAGTTGTTTATCGAGCGCTTCGGCTAGTGTGAATTCTTCGACCGGCGATGACGCATCGGAAACGGCTTCACCCGTTCTTGGCGCGGCGCGCTGCAGGAAGTTCTTAGGCGTCCAGAAGACTTTAAAATCGTAGGCGCCTTTCAAGCCGGTGAGGTCCAGGATCGGAGCGTGCACATAAGCGGCTGAAACCGGGGGCAGCCGTTCGGCGAACTGGGCCATCGTGGTGTTCTGGCAGACGAAGTAGCGGCGATCCGTATTTTCGATCTTGCAGTCCGAGCGGGCCGAGCCGCCGGACGGCTGGAGCAACGGTTTCTTCCCTGCTTTGAGGACGGAAACGGGCAGGTCGCGATCCTCGGTATGGATCTTCAGCTTAAATTCCTGAAGGAGCACCGCCTGCAACATCTTTTGAATGGAATCCCACGGCACGCCGGGCGCAGTTTTGGCGATGACATCGAAGCGGTCTTTGTCTGCCCACGCGGGTCCGCCGAAGAGGTTCCGGTCTTCCACGGCAAACGCAATGCTCACCAAACCCTTCAGCGTGGCGCTCAGGATTTCGACGCGTCCGTTTTGAATGCTCACGGCGCCGATTGCGCCAAGAACGCCGGGAGACCCGCCGCGTCCGGGAGGCGTAAATGGCTTGGCGGGACGAACTTCAGACACTTCGAATTCAGTAGGAAACGCCGGCAGCTTGCTGACGACGCCTTCGGCGTTTGGCGTCGGGGTGGCACTCGCACTTTCGACGACGATGACCGGCAGCGGGCGCTTGCCCTCTTCGAGGTGCAGCCCGAGCTTATCGACGGCATCGAAGGCACTCACAGCGCGCGGCCCATCGGGATTGGCTTTGGCCTGCCGGTAAACGTTGATCCCCATCCAATCGAGCTGAAAATCATAGGCGCCGGTGAGTCCCGTTTCATCGATAACGGGATGGTTGACGTAGTTGCGCGCGCCTTCAGCCAGGTATTCCGCCAGCCTTTGCATGGTGAAAGAGGTGCATTTGACGTGCTGATTCACGGCCGGATCGCCATCGGCGCGTGCCGTGCGGGGCGGCGCGCTCGGGTCGGCGGCGGCTTGCAGTTTAGGCGGCTTTTTCGCGACGGTGAGAATGTAGACCGGCAGATCGCGCTTTTCCTGGCGAAGCACGAGTTTGAAGCGGTCGGCGAGCAGGGCCTGCAACATGGAGCGAAGGCCTTCAAAATCCGTTGCGTTAGGTGCCTTCGCGATGATGTCGTAGCGGTTGGAGTTCAGCCACGGAGGGCCTCCGAGGACGCTGCCGTCCTCAACGTCGTACGCAAACGTGATGAGGTTGAGCAGAGTGGAACCGCGCAACTCCAGGCGGCCGCCGGGCATGAAGCCGCCGTCGGATTCGGTGGCGCCCGGCCGGCTGGGGTGGACATCGGCGAGTTCGAAGCCTTTCGGCTTGACCCCGGCAGTTTGGGCGAGCACAGCGCCGGCCGTAAGAAGAGCAGCGACAAGGAGCTTCATGGTTTTGGCCTTGCGGTTCAGACGCGGGTTAGGAATTACAGGTTACGCAGCGACCTCAACGTTCACAATTGCTGCGATATGGTATCCTCAATAGGTTGCATTTATAACAACATAGCTTTCCCCGGTCCTGCCAGGCCGGGCCTACCTTCGAGAGGTTTTCACATGTCAGGCCATTCCAAGTGGGCCACCATTAAGCACAAGAAGGCGGCTTTGGACGCCAAGCGCGGCAAGACGTTCACGCGCATCATCAAGGAAATTACGATCGCAGCCCGCAACGGCGGCGATCCGGACGCGAACCCCCGGCTTCGCACGGCCATTTTGGCTGCGAAAGCGGTGAGTATGCCGGCCGACAACATCAAAAAAGCGGTCATGCGCGGCACCGGCGAATTGGAAGGCGGCCAGATCGATGAAGTGATGTTCGAAGGCTACGGTCCGGGCGGCGCGGCCGTGCTGGTCAATGTGGCTACGGACAATCGCAATCGCACGGTGAGCGACATTCGCCACGTGTTCTCGAAGAACGGCGGGAACATGGGCGAGCAGGGCAGCGTCGCGTGGATGTTCGAGCGCAAGAGCCAGATTTTCATCGAACGCGACAAAGCCACTGAAGATGGGCTCATGGGCATCGTTCTGGACGCCGGCGCCGATGACCTGCGCGACGACGGCGACCAGTGGGAAGTGCTCTCCGCGCCCGAGGCGCACGATGCGGTGTTGAAGGCGCTGGAATCCAGCAACATTCCGACCGTGGAAGCGGCAATCGCCATGGTTCCCAAGAATCTGGTGCGGCTGGAAGGCAAGAATGCCAACGCCATGATTCGCCTCAATGACGCGCTGGAAGAGCACGACGACGTGCAAAGCGTCTATTCCAACTTCGATATCGATGAGAAGGAGTTGGAGGCACTCGAAGGGTAACGTGCGCGTGCTGGGCATCGACTGCGGCTCTGAGCGGACGGGTTTCGGGATCATCGAGAGCGACGGCAGCGAGCATCGGATGCTGGCCGCCGGCGTGATTCGCACCAGTCCGAAGTGCCCGTTTGAGCAGCGGCTGCTGGTGATTGCCGGCGGGTTGCGCGAATTGATCCGCCAGCATGCGCCGGAATCGGCGGCGGTGGAAGAAGTTTTCTTTTCCGTGAATGTGAAGTCGGCGTTGAAGCTCGCGCATGTGCGGGGAGTAGCGCTGCTTTCCGTGGCGGAGGCAGGAGTTCACCTGGCTGAATATTCGCCGCTCGAAATCAAAATGAGCGTGGTGGGGTATGGGCGCGCGGAAAAGCAACAGGTGCAGACGATGGTGCATTCGCTGTTGCATCTCACCGACCGGGTGGACTCCGAAGACGCTTGCGATGCACTCGCAGTCGCTATCTGCCACGCAACTCACGAATCCACAAGCCGGAGGCTGATGTAGCCATGAAGTGGCTGGCGCTTTTCCTGCTGGCGGGGAGTCTGTTCGCCGGCGATAATGACAAGCTGTTTTACTCGCGGGAGTTTCCGGGCAGCACGCCGGCGTATCTACAGGTGACGGTCACCAGGGCCGGAGCGGTGGAGTATCGCGAGGCGGTGGACGATGAGCTGCCGGTAAAATTTAAGCTGCCCGCGGCCGATACCGAGGAAGTGTTCGGGCTCGCCGAGAAGCTCGACCGGTTTCAGCATCCTCTGGAAGCGCCGGTGAAAGTAGCGTTCATGGGAACCAAGACCTTCCGCATGGAAGAGGGCGACAAGAAGACCGAGGTTAAGTACAACTACTCCACGGATCTGAACGCGCAGGCGCTGCAGGATTGGTTCGAGAAAATGGCCGAATCGGCCGAACACCGCATCGATGTGGAGCGCGCCGCGAAATACGATCATCTGGGCGTCGTGAAAGCGCTGCTCCTGCTCGAAGGCGCGATGGATCGTGGCCGCATCGTGGCTCCGCAGCAGTTTCTGCCCATGCTGGACCGCATCGTCGATAACGAGAACTACATGCACACGGCACGCGCGCGGGCAGCGGAGATCGCCGAGAGCATCAGGAAGAGCGGCGACGCCAATCCGAAATAGGCCCGCAGGCCTGCCCTTCCGTTTTAGTGTTTCACTACCCGAATCGAGCCGTTGGATGTGCCGAGGTCCAGAAGCGGGCCTCCCGGGCCGATTTGAGCGTCCACGTGGCGTTTCGTGATCTCTCCGGATTCATTGGTCATGTCGAAATCCGTGGTAATCGAGGAATTCGAGGTTCGCGCCACCAGGTGTGCGCCGTTGGCAGCGGGCATGCGCACGGTGATGCTGCTGTTGCTGGTGTTCACCCGCGCGTCGGCCCGGTAGTGCGCGGGTAGTGTGAGGTCCACCGAACCGTTGCTGGTTTCGACGCGCACCGCTCCGGTGGGGTCCGCGACGCTGGCGGTGACGGAACTGTTCGACGTCACGGCGTCGAACGAGCCATCGAAATCCTTCGCGATGACGTGTCCGTTCGAGGTGTGGACATGGACGTCGCCCTCGATTCCGGTCGCCTCTACGGCGGAATTCGAAGTCTGCGCGTCCAGACTGCCGCGCAAATGGTCCACGCGAATGGAGCCATTGGAGCTGCGAATACGAACCGGACCGGCGCCATCGGTGGTGCGTACACTGGCGTTACTGGTTGTGATGCGATCGAGAACGGCGGCGCGCGGAATCTTGATCACGAGCTTTGCGCCCTGATTGTTGCGGCGGTCGCTGGGCCGCGGGACGCGGATCTCGGCGCGATCCGGCGAGTGATCGATGTTGACGCGCAAATCATCGGCCGCCTGCTGCGTAGGACCATACTTGGTGCCGCTGATATCGATGGTGTTCTGGTCCCACCCGGTGACTTCGACGGACCCGTTGAACGTTTCGACCGTTACACGTCCGTTGGCGTTGAGGGGGTAGGAGTAGTGGAAGTCCTGGCTGTAGCGCATGCCCGCGCCGAAATCATCAATGATGCAGGCGGGCATCAAAAGGCAGGCGGCAGCAACGGCCGGGACTACAAGCTTCGCGCGCATATTGATTCGATACGAGCCGCCACGTCAATTTGTTCCCGCAGTAGAGTACAATCGCACGCATGACCCCCGAAGATACGACGGCTCTTTCCCCGGAGCCGCAGAAGATGAGTGAGATTTCCCGCCTTGCGGGCGTGATCTTCGAACCTGGGAAGACGTTTGAAGACGTGGCGCAGAGGCCTACGTGGCTTGTGCCGCTGCTGCTGATTATGGTGGTGAACTGCATCTATATCGGCCTGTTTTCGCAGCACGTGGGATGGGAACGATTCATGCGGCAGCAGATCGAAACCAGCTCGCGCGGCCAGCAAATGGATCCCGCGGTGCGGGAGCAGGCGATCCAGACGCAGACGAAGCTCGCTCCGGTCTTCGGCTATGTCGGTGCGATCGTCGGCACTCCGCTGATTTTCCTGATCTGCGCGGGTGTGCTGATGGCGATTGTCGCCGGAATCATGAGCGCTCCCGTGAGATTTAAACAGGTGTTCGCGGTGATGTGCTATGCGGCAATGGCATCCGTGATTGCGGCGGTGCTGGCAATCATCGTCATGTTCCTGAAGAATCCCGCCGATTTCGATTTGCAGAACCCGACGATGTTCAACGTGGGCGCGTTTATGGACCCGGAACACTCGTCAAAGTTTCTGTATTCGCTGGCGGGCGCGATCGACGTGTTCGCAATCTGGTCGATTCTGCTGATCGCGACGGGGCTGCGCGCGGCAGCGGGCAAGCGGCGGCTTTCCTTCGGCGGTGCGCTGTTCAGCGTCGTGCTGCCGTGGGCGGTGTTCGTGCTCGGCCGCGCGGCCTTCAAGAGCATGTTCTAGGCGCGGCGCGCCAGCAGGCGGGCGGAGCGCCGTGTGCGTCCCGGTTCGAGCGCTTCGGAGTAGTACAGGATCTTCCAATCTTCGAACAGCTTGCGGAGCTCGCCGCTTGCTACGGAGAAGCAGCGGTGGCGCCCTTCCTCATACAGGTGGATCGCACCGGCGAAGATGCCGCCGACGCGCACGCCGGCGCGGATCGCGGGAAAAAGGTCGCGCTGGAGGTAGAAGAAGTCGACGATGAGGTCGTAGGCCTCGGGTTCGATGGTGAACTCGCCGCGCTCGAGATCGGCGACGCGCGCATCGATGGACAGGCCGGCGGCGCGGTCGCGCAAAATCCGAATGGCAGGCTCGGAGCGGTCAACGGCAGTGACTTGCCAGCCCAGCGAGGCGAGGTAGAGGGAGTTGCGTCCGTGGCCGCAGGCAAGGTCGAGGGCGCGGCCGGGTGCGACGGTTTCGACTACTTGTCCAAGGAGCGGTCCGGGCGTGAAATCAAGATCGGCGGGGTTGAGATAGTGCTCGTCCCAATTGCGGGGCACGGTTGCAGAGCTCCTGTCGAAATGGTGCAATCGGGCGTGGCGGGCGGCTTGGCCAGCGCGGCGAGCCATTCCTGCTCGAGCGTGGCGAGCGGCTTACCGTAGACTTCCGGGATGCCCTGACTGCCTTGCTGCCAAACCTGCGCGATGCGCCCGATGCCGTAGGTCCGCTCCAAATATTTCACGAAGCCGCCGAGCTCGGTGTAGGTGATGTCGGGCGAGTACATGGACGATTCCCACTTTGAGTTGACGATCTGCTCGAGCGGGAGCATACGGCGAGCGCGCAGAAAGGCGCGGCAATCGTCGTCGAGAATGGGCGATTCGGTGGCGTACACGGCGAAGCCTTCTTCTATCCACGGTTCGGCGTTGCCCCAGAGATTGGAGACGATTTCGTGCGTGATTTCGTGAGCCAGGGTGCGCGGTCCGTTGATGACGTAGAACGTGGCGTGCTGGCTGGGCCGTGCGCGGCCGTCCACCTTCGCGCCGATCAGCTTTTTCATCTGCGAGCGCGAGTTGACGAAAAATGCGTAGATGAGCGGATCGTACTTCGGCGCGCCGATGAGTTCGAGCACGGCGGCCCGGTTATCTTCGGCGATGATCTTGAGGTCGCGGATGGAATTGGCGGCGAGGGACTTGCCTTCAAAGCAGAACTGGAAATGGTCGGAGCGTTCGCAACTCCAGGAGAACTTGGAATGGTCCAGATACTGGCGGATGGCCGGGGTGACGTCTAGAGGTGCGCCATCGACTACGGTGGCCGGAGCAAGCGCCGAACTCAACGCTACACAAAACGACACTCGGGCCAGGAGGTCCATAACGGCGGCGACGCTGCGACGTTTTCATTGTAACCCTGTTGTCCAGCTACAAGCGTGGGAATATTGGACTTATGCGGATTGTTGTGCTCGTTGGGCTGCCCGGGTCGGGAAAATCCACGTTTTTGGAGCGATTGGGGGCCGTAGGACTCTCGTCGGATTCCATCCGCCTGTTGCTGGCCGATGACGCAACCATTCAGACGATCCACGACCGCGTTTTCCAGGCGTTGCGCTATTTATTGCGGCAGCGGCTGGCGCTCGGCAGGCCGGTGACGTACATCGACGCCACGAACCTCCGGCCCGAGGAACGGCGGCCCTACATAGGGATCGGTCGCAGCTACGGGTGCCGGGTGGATGCCGTGTTCTTCGATGTGCCGCTGGCCGTTTGCCGCGAGCGGAATGCGTTGCGGTCGCGTGTGGTGCCGGACGAGGCGATGCTGGCGATGGCCGAGCGGCTGGTGCCGCCGACCATGGAGGAAGGGTTCGATGGCGTCGAGGTGGTGCGGTAATCTGTTTTGCGACCGGCGCGGCGCCGGCCGTTACTTTACTTCGTCCTTGAAGGAGAAGACCGGCTCAATATCGACCGGGATGGCCGAGGTGCTTTTCAGGGCTGCCGTCAATTCCGCGGGCATGCGGTCGTACTTCGCCAGCCACGCCTCCACTCCCGCCCGATCGCCTCTTGCTTCGAACGTCAGCAACGTCTTGGCGAGTTGCGCCAACGTCGCCGGCATTCGGCCGTAATCGATGACGTAGCGGCCGCTCGTAAAGTTGAGCGCCTTCGATTCGACGAGATAGTTGAACTCCATCATCTCGGCGCGGCCGTGCGCTTCACCGGTGCCGAAGCGCAGCGTCCGAAAAATTCCCGCTACGTACGAGGCGTAATATTCTTCCAGGCGATCCTTGGGCATCGCGTTGTGGTCGACGAGCCACTTGAGTCCGAACATTCCGGTGACATCGGCCTTGGCTTCTTCCAGACCGGAGTACGCCGGCCCGATGGCCTCGCGGATATCGACCTGCTTTCCATTCACGTGCGCGAAGTCGGGCCCGAGCTCGTGGGAGATCTCGTGCATCAGGGTGCTCGCGAGGTAACCGTCCGCGCTCGCCTTGGAGGCTTGCGCGGGCGTCATCAGCTTTTGGGCGATCGGCAGGATGACGTAGTTCACGCGGGCATCCATAAAGTTCTTGAAGAAGATTTTTTTGGTGCCTTTCTCCTGGTGGATGCGCGCATCGTTGGGAAGATTGTCGGCGACGGCCTGGTAGCCGAAACGCAGGTCGCCCGCGCGATAGGGTGCGTCCATCACTTCCATCGGGGTGAGGTGGCCGCGCTTGCTGGGCCGGTCGGCGGCATCGATCGGCAAGGCGTCCTGAATATCCGGCACGTACTTCTGATACACGGCAAGCTTGCGGCTTTCCTCTTCATTGCGGATGAGGATGCTGGCGCCGTAGGACGTTTTGACGCCCAGCAGATCGTCGAGATAGGTTTCGTAGGGCGCGAAGATCACGTCGATCTTGGGATCTTTTTCGTCGAGCCAGGCGATGTCGGATTTGTAGTAGCTGTCGGAGACAAGAGCATCCGCGCGGAGCCGCAGGAAATTTGCGAAGAGCGGGTCCGGCGTGAGAGCGGCGGCGTCGCGGAGGGCCTTCGCCATAGGTTCCAGAAACTGCTTGTACTCCTCGTGATAGGGCGTGGTGGTGAGCTTCCCGTTTTGCCGGCGTACGACGGTAAAAGGGTCGTAAATCGCGGCCTTTTCCGCCGGATGCTGCTGCACATACTGCTCGATTTGCGCGCGGGTCAAGTTGCGGGGATAGAGTTCGTGCCCGGGCGGCATGGGCTCACTGCCCACGAACGGGCGGTTCTCGTCCAGCAGGTCCCAGCGGCTGCCCATGATCATGAGCAGGCGGCGGACGATTGGGTCGCGCGTCGTCTTCAGCAACTCGAGGCCCTGAAGGTCGCTCTGTCGCCAGTAGACATCGTTGAGCAGGCGGCACGCTTCGACAAGACGGTCGACCGCCTGCACTTCCTTGGGCGAAAGGCCTTGCGAGTGGAAGGGCATGTCGACCGGCTTCCACTTGGCGGCGCGTTCGGCGGGCGTTTCGGCGATGATGGCGGCGGCGAAGAACGCCGCTACCAGAAGAGGTCGCATGAGTTCATGGTAGCGCTGCTATTTGTTCGCGCTGCCGAGTCCGTCCACGAGGATCTTCGCGAGATCGGCGATCAGCAGCGATCCCGGATTGTCGGGACTCCAGTCGGCCTTCGGCATGCCATCCACAGTGATCGCCATGGCGATGCGCCCGTTTTTCGAGTAAACGATGCCGACGTCGCTGCGCAGCGCTTCGAGCGAGCCGATCTTGTGCGCGACCGGCACTCCGCCCAGGTGCCGCGGAATGCCCGTGCTGTCCTGTGTGCGTTTGAGGATCGCGATCATGTCCTCGCTCGCCGCGGGACTCACGATTTCGCCGCGCGCCAGCTTCTCGAGAATGGTGACCATGTCGCGCGGAGTGGACATGCCGAGGCCGTACTTGCGGTTTTCGGGAAGCTTGCCCGCCGTGGAGTAGCCCAGGTCGGCCGGGTGGCCCTCGCTTCCCATAATCTTGCGCATGGAACGCGTGGTAGCGAGTCCGAGCTTGTCCAGGTAGCGATTGACCTCTTCGGCCGGAATGCGCTGAAGGATCATATTGGTGGCCGTGTTGTCGCTGAGCACGATCATCAGGTTCAGGACGTCGCGCAACGGGAGTTGCACGCCGTCAGAAAGCTCGCTGGCGATGATGCCTGTGCCCGCCACCTTCTCGGCGGCTGTGACGGTGAGCATATCCGTCCACTTGGCTTCGCCGCGCGACACGGCGTCGAAAACGGCAGTCATGATCGGCAGCTTGATGGTGCTGGCGGTGCGCACGGGCTCCGTTTCGCGAATGCCGATCGCTTTGCCGGTATCCAGGTTTTTGGCGTAGAGACTGACGGTCCCGGAAAAGCCGGCAATGTGCTCGCGGAGCGTATCGGACAACGAAGCGGCGTGGACAGCAACGGCGAGGCAGAGGAGGCAGACAGTGCGCATGGGGTCATGGTATTTTGACCGTGGGGGGTAAATCAATGGCCCACTCCAGACGGAACTTCCTGAAGTCCACCGCGGCCGCGGCATTATTAGGCGGCGGGCGATCCTCTCATGCGGCTCCCGCCGCCAAACGCCTCGCCACAGACTGGGTGCCGCTCGGCAACTCCGGAGTCAAAGTGACGCGGCTGGCTTTCGGCACGGGGACGTACTCCGGCCGGGTGCAGCGCGAACTCGGGCAGGATGAGTTCACGCGACAGGTGCGCTACGCGTACGATCACGGAATCCGCTTTTTCGAAACCGCCGAAAGCTATCCGGGGATGCCGGAAATGTTGTCTATCGCGCTGAAGGGCATTCCGCGCGATAGCTATCAGCTGATGATGAAATGCACGGTGCGCCGCAATGACGATCCGCTGGCTAAGGTGGATCAGTACCGCAAGCAGTTGAACACCGAATACCTGGATATTCTGCTGCTGCACTGTGTGACCAGTCCCACGTGGTTCACGGACATGGAGAAGCATCGCGACGGGTTCAGCGAGGCCAAGCAAAAAAAGATGATTCTGTCGCATGGCGCCAGCGTTCACGGGCTGCCGGCTTTGCGCGAGTTCCCGGGCAAGAAGTGGCTGGATGTTTCCATGATCCGCATGAATCACAAAGGCACGATTATGGATGGTCCGGCGCCCGGCTCCAGCGCCGGCGGCAACGTGCCGGAGGTGGTGCAGCATACGCAGGAAGTGCATGCGCAGGGGTCCGGCGTAATCAGCATGAAGCTTGTGGGCGAGGGGCGCTTCACCAATCCGGATGACCGCGACGCCGCGCTGCGCTTCGCCTTCAACACGGCGAAAGTGGATGCCGTGACGATCGGATACAAGAGCACGGCCGAAATCGACGAGGCACTCAAGCGACTGAACGGAGCACTGGCGGTCGCGTAGCCTGGCGTGACGGTGGCGTGGGTTTGCGGCATTGCAGATTTACCACTGAGACACAGAGGCCGCAGAGAGGGCGCAGAGAAAACCGGGATTAACGCTGAGGTGTGGCGGCGCGGAGGGTGTTAGGTCGAGTGCGTACGAGCATCAGCAGAAGAGGCGCGCTGACGGTGCTTGGCGCAGCTTTGGCGCGCGCTGCCGCCCGGCTTCCCGCGAACCGGAATGTGAAGTGGGGCCTTGGCTCCAATTTGTGGAACTACTTTCCGCGTGTTCCGTTCACGGACATTCTGGACGTGATGCGCGACACCGGCTTCATCGGCATCCGGCTGACGCAGTTTCCTCAAATTCTCAAAACATACGACATCACGGCAGAGCGCATGCGCGATGAGGCGGCTCGCCGCGGCTGCGAAATCATAACCATCTCCTTCAACGGTCCGTCGCACGATGCCGCTCGGCGGCCGGAATTGCTCGCAAGCGCGCGTACCGCGATGACATTTCTGAAGGGCTTCGGCGCCACGCGCCTGGTGGTGTTTTCGCCGAATCGGACGAATGACGCGGCGGCCGGCGCGTTCGAAACTATGTGCGAGGGCTTTAACGCGATCGGCGTGGCGGCACGCGATATGGGCTTCGAGGCCGGGCTGCACAACCACATGGGGCAGATGGTGCAAACGGCCGCGGAGATCGATCGCTGCATGGCGCTGACGGATCCGAAACTGTTTCGCTTTTCGCCCGATACGGCGCACTTGCACCTGGCAGGCTGCGACGCCGCGGGCACGCTGGTCAAGTATGCGAGCCGCTTGATGCTGGCCGATTACAAGGACGCGCGGCGGCCGAAGAGCGGCGAGCCGGACCGTTTCGAACGCGAACAGATCTTCGACCTCGGAGACGGAGAGGTCGATTTTCCCGCTTGTCACCGCGCGCTCAAGCGGGTTGCGTATCGCGGGTGGCTGGTGGTGGATCTCGATATCGCGCGGCAGGGTCCGCGGGCCAGTTATGAGCGCTGCGGCGCGTATGTGGTGAACAAGCTGGAACCGATTTATGCGTGACATTTCGCGGCGGGAACTGTTGGCCGCCGCCGCCGTTCCGCTTATGAGCGATTACCGGATTATCGATCCGCACGTGCACGTGTGGAAGCACGACGCGCAGTTTCCGTTCGCGGAAGGCGCCAAAGTACCCGAGCGCGACGCCGCGCCGGAAACGCTGCTGCAATTGATGAAAGCCAACGGCGTCAGCCGCACGGTGATCATACAGGTGATCCACTACAAGTTCGACAACCGGTACCTGGCGAGCGTGCTGAAGCGCTATCCGGGAACGTTTCAGGGCGTCTGCCGCGTGGATCCGCTGGACGCGGCAGCGCCGGACAAACTGAGCGAGTTAACGGAGCAGGGGTTTCGGGGAGTGCGGCTGAGTCCGGCGGCGAATGAGTCGGGCGACTGGCTTCGCGGGCCGCTGATGCCGCCGTTGTGGAAGCGATGCTTCGAACTGAAGGCGCCGATGACCGTACTCGCTCCGGTGACGCGAATGCCCGAAGTGGGTGCATTGCTGGAACGAACGCCGGAACTGACCGTGGTGATCGATCACATGGCCGATTGCCCCATCGATCAGCCGGCGCAACTCGAAAAACTAATCGCGCTGCAGCGGTATCCGAATGTGTTCGTCAAGATTTCGCATACGTGGTCCATTTCGCGTCAGCAGTATCCGTGGCGCGATGCCCAGGCGTATGTGAAGCGCCTCTACGACGCTTTCGGCCCGCGTCGGCTGATGTGGGGGACGGACTGGCCAATTATAGAGAAGTGGTCCACTTATGACAAAGCGCTGACGTCGGTGCGGGACGAGATGAAGTTTCTCAATGCCGAGGATCTGCGGTGGATTCTGAGCGCGACGGTGGAGCGAGTCTGGCCATTCGGGTAGGCGCCGAGTACGCCCGGCGCGTGGGGATCAATTCGTGGCCGCGACCGGCAACTGCGGCGCCTGATAGTGCTGCACGAAACCGTGCATGGCGAACTCGGTCCAACTCATCCGATCGGCTTTGGCTTCGGCGAGCGCGCGAGCGTTAGTCCAATGATCGTGGGAGATGCGGTAGCAGGCCACAACCGTGCCTGTACGATCCGCGCCACGGCGGCAGTGGACAAATACGGGCCCGGCGGAATCGTCGTTGAAGATCGCAAGAACCTTGGCGATCTGCGCAGGGGACGGCGCCGAAAAACCGGCGAATGGCATGCTGATGTATCGCATCCCGGCCGCCTCCACCACTTTCTTTTCCTCCACGGACCGGTTTCCACTCTCGCGCAGGTCCAGCACGGTTTTGACGCCGAGCTGCGCCAGGGCGCGGAAGCCGTCCGCGGTCGGCTGAGCGCCGCGGTAGAGATGCTCGTTGATCTGGTGAAAGTTGTCGACGCCCTTCGGGGACTCGGCAAATGCGGGCAGGGAAAGAACAAATGCCGCCAGAGGCAGGCAGAGGGTCTTGCGGAAAGCCATTGTATAGTATTTGACGCATGACACCCGGCTGCGGATTCGTTTCAGTTATCAAAACGCCTCCGGCTCGCCAGAAACCTCTATATGGATGGTTTCCAACAAACCGCATGCCGCCCGCAATTCGTTCATTTTTCGAGGGATACCGATATTCAGATCGCGGCATCCGGTGTTTTGATATTCAAAACGCCGGCGCGCTCTCCCGATTCCGCTACCGCGAGGGCTTCGGAGGGCAGATACTGTGTGATAAGTTCAGGGTTTTACTTTTGTCAAGAGGTTGGATATGAAGAATCGCCTTGTCGCGACGGTCTTGTTGTGCGCCAGCGCTCTATTCGCACAGACGAACCGCGGAAGCATAACGGGTACGGTTAGCGACCCCTCCGACGCTGTGATACCGGGCGTCTCGGTGAAGGTCACGAATTTGGGCACCAACGAAGTTCGCACGGTGAAGACGGCGGACAACGGAACCTACTCGGTAATCGATCTGGAGCCGGTTACCTACAAACTGGAATTCGAAGCTCAGGGCTTCAAAAAATCGGTCGTGCCGGAAGTGAAGGTGGACACCGCGTCCAGCGCCACCGTCAATATGCGTTTGGAAGCCGGGAGCGTGGATACGAAGATCACCGTGGAAGCCGAAGCCGTGCTGGTCAACACGGAGAGCGGCGTGGCCAGCAACACCATCACGGAGCGGCAGATTCAGGATGTGCCGCTGGTGAATCGGAGCGTTCTGGATCTCGCGATGACGCTACCGAACGTATCGGGCGACGCGGGCAGTGAAAACCCCACCATGACCGGCAGCGGCACGGCGTGCCCGGGTTGCAATCTCACCATCGGCGGAGGCCGGCCGCTCAGCAACACGATCATGGCGGACGGCACCAACAACACGGGTGTCGGGCTGGGACGCTCGATCGTGAGCTTCACGCCGGAAACGGTCCAGGAGTTCACGGTGCAGAGCTCGGCCTTCTCGGCGGAGTATGGCACTACCGGCGGCGGCATCATCAGCATCACGACGAAGAGCGGCACCAATGAGCTGCATGGAACGGCGCTATGGTACAACCGCAATCCCGATTTCGCGGCGGCCCCGTGGACACAGGCCACCACCAACCGGTCGGCGCCCACCCTGAAGTACAACCAGTTCTCGCTGTCGGGCGGCGGTCCGGTTTACATTCCGAAGGTTTACAACGGGCGCAACAAGACCTTCTGGTTCGCCGCCGTCGAGCCCTGGTACCGGCGCGACCACCTGGATCAATACGCGCTGATGCCGACGGCCGATATGTGGAAAGGCGATTTCAGCAACGTAGTGTTGACGAATAGCGGATGGCTGCCCACCAGCGTAGTGCAGCAATTCGCCTCCGTCGCGCCGACGGCCGTGGCGCAGCTCAGCGATAGCGCCATTTATCAGCAATTCAACCTGGTAGGCAACCAGTTCCAGCAGATCACCCTTTGCACCACCACCATCACGACCAATTGCCAGCCTTCGTATTCGCCGTTCCCGGGGAACAAGATCCCGCAGCAGTATCTCGACAGCGCGGCCCTGAAAGCGCAACAGTACATGGCTCCGGCTGGTCAGTATTTCCTCGACAGCAATGGAAACATCTCCAACCTTTACGCGCCGCGTATTCTGCAGCAGGACGAGAAGCGCTACACGTTCCGTGTGGACCACACCATCAGCGACAAAAATCGCATGTATGGCCGCTTTACAGTCACTCCCGTGGTGAAGCTGCAGGGCACTCCGGTGAGCCCGACGAACTACGGCGCGAATTATAGCTGGGGCAAGCAGGCGATGATCGCCGATACGCACACATTCAGCCCCACGCTGTTCAACGATATCCGCTTGAACTACACACGCGGCCGTTTCAGCGCCACAACGGCGCCGCAATGGGATCCGCAGAACGGCGAGAACCTGAACGCCACCTTCGGTCTGCCGAGCATTACGGCCGGCGGTTTGCCGACCTTCCAGAACCTGGTGCCGAGCAAGAGCTACGGTAACGGCAGCAGCACGGCGACCGGCTTCGGCGGCGCGGGTTCCACGCAGGCCGAAACGCGCGAAGAGCGGTATGCCCTTACGGACATCGTTTACAAAACGATGGGACCGATGAGCTTAAAATTCGGCGTGGACGTCAATCACGCGCTGCAGAACGTAATTCCGCTGTATGGCGCAATCGGCGGCGTGTACGCGTTCAACGCGTTTCCGTCGAACTCCAACGGCGGATCTTCGGGCACCGGCGGCGGCTCCTTCGCGAGTTTCCTGCTGGGCGTTCCGAACAATGGTGGCAGCCCGGCTGTGACGCTGCGCAACATGGAAGTCCCGTATTACTATCGCTGGAACAATGGCGCGGGCTTTATTCAGAATGACTGGCACGTGAAGCCGAACCTGACGTTGAATCTCGGCCTCCGCTACGTGATTCAGTTGCCGCGCACGGAGAAATATAACGATCAGGGCGTATTCCGTCCGGATCTGGCGAAGAATTATCCGCTCGCGACGCCGCTCGCGCTGCAGGACGGCGAGACGATCAATTCCGTGAACGTTGTGCCGTTCGCCTTCGCCGGCCTCGGCGGCAACTCGCGCTATCTCACTCCTCCGCAGTGGACCGATTTCGAGCCGCGCTTCGGTTTCGCGTGGAGCCCGGCGCGGTTGCAGTCGCGCCACATCGTATTCCGCGGCGGCTGGGGAATGTCGCACGCGCCCATCACCGGAATCACGCAACTTCCGAATCCGGACTTCGGAGCGACGTATACGGCGACCGTGTATCCGACGGCAACGGTCGGGTCGCAGACAGCGAACCCCACCTACGTGATGCGCCTCGGGGAGAACCCGCCGGTGCTGACTCCCACTTCGATCCGCACGCAGGTGTACGGACCGAACGGGCCGCCGGCCAGCGGTTTGGATTACCTCGACTCCTTGTATTACCAGCAGACGCTCGGCGGCTATGCGGTGTCCAACAACTATCACACGCCATACGTGAACAACTGGAATTTCACCTCGAGCTGGCAGGCGAACAAGAACACTCTGGTGGAACTCGCATACACCGGCAGCATGGGCATTCACCTGTTCATGCCGGCGGAGAACATCAATCCGAAGGATTCCGACCTCCTCAGCGCTCAAATCGGCCAGAACGTAAGCTCGACGGGCACAATCACCGATCCGCTGGGCCGCACGAACCTGATCACCGGCAAGGGGCTGACCGTGCAGAACGGCACGCTGGGAAGTCCGTACCTGGGCTTCTCGACGTTAAATCTGCTCTACGATTCTTCGGCTAACAGCATTCGCCACGCGGGGTACGTGAACGTGGTGCATCGCACCGGCCGCGGCTTGACGTTCTACGCCAACTACACACTGGCAAAGAGCATCGATACGGCTTCGAGCGCGGGCGTCGATAAGGGCATCCTGTCGACGGGTCAGGTAGGCGGCCAGGTTGCTTTCGGCGGCACGCGCCAGGGCGACCGCGCGGTTTCTTTATACGACCAGAAGCACGTGATTCACGGCACTGCCATCTACGATCTGCCGTTCGGCCGCGGCCGCCAGTTCGGCCGCAACATGTGGAAGCCGCTGGACTATGCCGCGGGCGGATGGACGCTCACCGGGCTGGTGCGGATCAATTCCGGTACGCCGTTCACCGATTATTTGTCGGATACGAACCAGTTGGGCGACACCACTCACACCATTCGTCCGGACATGCTGACGGGTGTTCCGGTGAAGAACCCGCTATACGATCCGAACTGCCCGACCGGCACGGGTTGCCAGCCGTATGCCAATCCGTCGGCGTTCATGCGTCCGGCGCTGGGCATTCTCGGCAACGCGCCGCGCGCCGTGGATGGCCTCCGCGGACCGTGGCAGCAGTTCCTGGATGTATCCATTCAGAAGAGCTTCCGGCTGGGAGAGCGCGGACGGAAGCAGCTTCAGTTCCGCGTGGATGCACTTAACATCCTGAATCACCCGGTGTTCGCCTTCATCCCGAACGCAGGCGGCGGCAGCGATTTCATGGGCGCCCCGAGCACCGCGACGCTCACAACGGCGGCGTACAACTCCTGGGCGACAGCCAATGGCCAACCGCTGCAATCGACCACCGCGGGCGCGGCCGTCTATAACAATATCGTCGCCATGGTGAACGCGCAGAAAGATGCGGCGGGCGCGCTGCCGGCGAACTTCTATCGCGTGCCGCTGCCGGCGAACTTCTACGGCACGAGCGCGAATTCGTACGACATCACGACTCTGAGCGGCTACAAGAACTATCAGTTGCGCAATGCTTACAGCACCAGCTTCGGGAACCTCTACCAGCAGGGCTCTTCGCGCTATCTGCAATTTGGCGTGAAGTTTTACTTCTGATCGGGTTTTTACCGTACCATCACTGGCCGGCTCCTACGCGGGAGCCGGCCTTTTTTTTCGGTGTATTCCGTCACCGCGTAACAGAAATTTCCTGTTTCCCCGAAGGCGTAGCCATGTTATAGTCGAATCGCGTTTGATAGCTTCCGCGAGTCCGAATGAGTGCATCTAAAGCGACGGCAGCGTCGCCCCGCTTGAGTCTCCTTCCCGATGAGCCCGCTTTCAAATAGTTTGGAGGTTTGGTAAGTGAAGAACATTTTCGTAGGCAATTTGGATTTCAACGCATCCGAAGAGTCTGTACGCAGCTTGTTTGAGAGATACGGCGCGGTGAACAGCGCGCGCATCATGACGGACCGGGAAACGGGCCGTTCGCGCGGTTTCGCGTTCGTGGAGATGGAGAACGAAAACGAAGCGGATCAAGCCATTCAGGCGTTGAACGGGTACACGCTCGATGGTCGTGCGCTGAATGTCAATGAAGCGCGTCCCAAGCCGGATCGCGGCGGTTTCGGCGGCGGCGGTGGCGGACGTGGCGGCTTCGGCGGCGGCGGCGGCGGACGTCCCGGTGGCGGCGGTGGTGGACGCCGTCCGGGCGGTGGTGGCGGCGGCGGTGGCCGGCGCGAGCCTCGCTGGTAAGAGCTGTAAAAGGATTTACCGGACAATAAAAACGACCGGGAGCGGCACGCTACGCGTGCTCTCCCGGTCTTCCTGTTTTCAGGCGAGCGCTGCTCGCCTCGTACCGGTCAGGAGACAGGTACGTACTTACATCCCTCTCGTGCCGTTTTCCAGGAAGGCTCTGAGACGATGGCTCCGGCTGGGATGCCTTAACTTTCGGAGCGCCTTTGCTTCGATCTGCCGGATGCGTTCTCGCGTGACCGCGAAGTTCTGTCCGACTTCTTCGAGCGTGTGCTCGCTCCCGTCTTCCAATCCGAAGCGCATCTTGATGATCTTCTCTTCCCGCGGGGTGAGCGTCTTGAGCACCTGTGCTGTCTGCTCGCGCAGATTCAGATTGATCACCGCGTCAGAGGGCGAGATGCCGTTCTGATCGACGATGAAGTCGCCGAGGTGCGACTCTTCTTCCTCGCCGATCGGCGTTTCCAGCGAGATCGGTTCCTGCGCGACGCGCAGCACTTTGCGAACTTTCGAGACCGGAAGCTGCAGCCGCTTGGCGAGTTCCTCGTTGGTAGGTTCGCGCCCGAGTTCCTGCACCATCTGCCGCGACGTGCGGATCAGCTTGTTGATGGTCTCGATCATGTGCACCGGGATGCGGATGGTGCGAGCCTGGTCGGCAATGGCGCGCGTGATCGCCTGCCGCACCCACCAGGTGGCATACGTCGAGAACTTGTAGCCGCGGCGGTATTCGAATTTGTCCACGGCCTTCATCAGGCCGATGTTGCCTTCCTGTATGAGGTCCAGGAACTGCAGCCCGCGATTGGTGTAGCGTTTGGCGATGCTGACCACCAGGCGCAGGTTGGCTTCGATCAGCTCTTTCTTGGCCGCTTCCGCTTCAATATGCGCGCGGGTGATGATCTCCAGAGTGCGCTTGAGCTCCGCCGCGGAGGCTCCGAATTCCTCTTCGGCCTGCAGCAGCCGCTGTCCGAAACTGCGCTGCTCCTTGCGCAGATCGCGAATTGCTTCGCTGCGCGCGCCGGACCATGTCTCGATCTTCTTCTGCACGCGCGCGATGTTATTCTCGATGGGCTTCAGCTCGTCCACCGCGCTGCGCAGACGGTCGATGAGGTGGCGGATCACCGGCGATTGGAAACGCATTGTGCGGATGTGGCGCGACGTGCGGATCACCAGACGGCCGAGCTCCCACAATTGGCGCCTGTACTGCTTCGGCTTCATGTTGCGGGGAATGGCCAGCAGCTTCTGGCGGCACTGCAGAATCTTCTTATACTGCCGCGCGAGCTCTTCGCAAAAGGCGACGAACTCCAGCCGCTTTTCATCCACCAGCTCGTCGGTGAGAATCGGATCGGCAATCTGCAGCGTGTCGCGAGCCGAAAGCACGCCGCTCTCCATCTCCGCCGCCATGGCGAGAATTTCCTGAATCACCATGGGCGCGCGGGAAAGGGATTTGAGCACGGTGTTCTGGCCACGCTCGATGCGGCGAGCGATCTCCACCTCGCCTTCGCGCGTGAGCAGCGGGACGGTGCCCATTTCGCGGAGGTACATGCGAACCGGATCGTTGACCTTCTCGCCGGTAAGCGTGGCGGGAATATCCAGGTCAATGACCTCTTCGGATTCTTCGAGTTTCTTTTCGAAGTCCTTGGCGTCTTCAAGGATCTCAATGCCCGCGCCGTCCAGGCCGGCGAGCACTTCGTCGAGCTCGTTGCCCGCGGTGATATCGGCGGGCACAAGTTCGCTGACCTCGTCGTACAGCACGTAGCCTTTTTCCTTGCCCAGCTGGACGAGCCGCTCAAGCCCCTCGTATTTTTCGTTTAGCGCCACCGAAGCCCCGTTAACTCCCGGTGAAAATAATCCCTGTAATTGTACAACACGGCGCGACGACAAATGGACCGCGTAATGTCATTTTGCGCCTCGCGATTGCCGCTCGAATTCCTGTAGCTCTCCGGCGAGCCGCACCGCCTCCTGCCAGTCGCCCGCGCGCTCGGATTCCTTGATGCGCGACTTCAGTTCCTTCTTCCGCTCGTCGTTTTGCGATCGCCGCATGCTGGCGATCGCCGCCAGCACTTCATCCCGCGAGCTTTGCATTTCTTCTCTCAAGACAGCTTCGGCCAAAAGGTTCTGGTCCGCCTCTTCTAATCGCGCATTTACTTCGTCAAAGCGGACACGCCCGCTGCTTTCCTGCAGCACAAACATGGTTTGAAAAATTTTTCGCGAAGGGAAGCGGCCGATGGCGTCGATCGTTTTGAGCTCGTCCACAATCTCGGGGCCGATCTCAGGGTCGCAGAATACGGCGTTCAGAATCATGCGCTCATCGGGCCGGAGCGCGATTTTCGGCCGCTCGATTGTCCGTTCCTCGCGGGTGGCAGCGCTCTTGCGGAAATTGTCCAGCACCATTCCACGAGGCGCATGCACGTACTCGGCAAGATCGCCGGCAATGGCGGCGCGCTCCAGAGGATCGGCAATCCGCTGGACCGATGGCAACAGAGAGTTCAGCACAGCTACAACCCCTTCACTAGTGTGAACATCATACTTCGTTCTGGCGCGGTCCGCCAGCCAGTAGAAATAACCCTTGGCCGTAGTCAGCCGCTGACCGTAGGCTTCGGCGCCGCGCTCCTTGCAGTACTCGTCGGGGTCGAGGCCGCCATCCAGCTCCATGATGCGGACATGCATGCTCTCTTCGAGCAGCATGTTCACGCTTCGGGCCGCGGCGTTGGCGCCCGGAGCATCGGGGTCGAAGTTCATGACGATGTTGCGCGAGTGGTTCTTCAGCGCCTTCACATGCTGCGCCGTGAGAGCCGTGCCGCAGCTCGCCACCACGCCGTGGAACCCGGCCGCCGTCACGCCGATGGCATCCATGTAGCCTTCCACCAGAATCACGCGATCGTCTTTGCGGACTCTCTCCTTGGCGCGATGCAGGTTGTACAGGACGTTGGTTTTCTTGTAGAGCGGAGTTTCCGCCGAGTTCAGATACTTGGGCACATCTTCCGGCGTGAGCGCGCGCCCGCCGAAAGCGATCACTTGCCCGCGCTCGTTGTGGATCGGGAACATCAGCCGGTTGCGGAACTGGTCGTACAGCGACCCGTCCTGCCGCCGGCTGGCGAGTCCGGCAAGCACGATCTGGTCCGCCGTGAAGTTGCGCTGTTCGAAGATGCGGAGCAGCGAACGGCCGCCGCGGTCGGAGTAGCCAAGGCCGAAGTGCTCGATGGTTTCCGGCGCGACGCCGCGCCGCGCCAGATACGCGCGTGCGCTTTCGCCGGCCGGGCTGCCCAGATTGGCGCGGAACGCTTCCTGCGCGATCTCATGAAGTTGCAGCAGCACGCCGCGCTGGCGGGAATCGTCATCGGCGTACTGCGAGCGCTTGGGCATCGGAATGCCGTTGCGCTCGGCCAGGTACTTCAGGGTTTCATAGAAGCTGAGACCCTGGCTTTCCATTATGAATTTGAAAACGTCGCCACCCGCGCCGCAGGAGAAGCATTTGTAGATCTGTAGTACGGCATGGACGGTAAAGGAAGGATTCTTTTCGCTGTGGAAAGGACAAAGGCCGGTGTAGCGATTGATCCCGCTGCGGCGCAAGCGAACAGTCTCGCCTACTATGTCGACAATATTGACCGAAGTCTTAACCTGCTCAGCGAAATCCATGAGGCCTTTGCGCTATTATCCCGCATGGCGCGCCGGGGGGATATCACTACACCTACATGGATGACTCGCAGCGCTAACCGACGATATCTTGACCCTGCGCCCCCGCCGCCCGACACTAGCGGCTAATGGGCCCCGGGAGCATTATCGATGGACTGAGCCCACACGCTCAAGTGGCGACGGCTCTCATTCCGTTCCTGGGCGCCATTCTCTGCCGCCTGATTTTCGGCAAGAACCGCACCACGCAAGTGCTGCTTTCGCTTGCCACAACGTGGTTTGCGGTAACTGTTCTACTGGCTCCGTACTCGATACAGATGCGGCGCGAAGTGATGATCATGCGCAACTGGTTCCGGTAGAGCGGCCTGTAAATCGGGTACAATGGCGTGTATAGGAGGCCAAATGGAACCCACTGGCATTCAACTTGCCGGCTTCGCTGGCCTTGGCTTTCCCGAGATCTGTGTGGTTGCGGCTGTAGCGGTTCTACTGTTCGGCGGCAAAAAAGTTGGAGATCTGGGGAAGGGCCTGGGTGAAGGCATACGCAACTTCAAGACGGCTTTGAAGGGCGATGAAGACAAGCCGGAAGTAGCGCGAAACGAAGATAAGGTCGAAGCGAAGAAGTAGCTGGCTTTGCGAAACCGCCCGCAGGTTGGGCAGGGTTCATCGGCTTCAACAATTTCAGGCAACAAAAAACCCCGCGGTCCCGAAAGGGCGCGGGGTTTCGATTTTCGGAGGCTGAAGAAAACTACTTCTTCTTCGGGGGAACGATCGCGTCTTTGGCAGCCTTGGCGACGCGGAACTTCACGACCTTCTTGGCCGGGATCTTGATGGTCTCGCCCGTCGCGGGGTTGCGTCCGGTGCGAGCCTTGCGGTCCACGCGCACGAGGCGGCCGATGCCGGGCAGCACGAACACGCCGTTCTTCTTCACTTCGGCAATCGCCATGCTGGAAAGGCAATCCAGGAAGCCGCGGGCTGCCTTGTTGTTGACTTCGCAGCTTTCGGCCAGCGATCTCACCAGTTGCGTCTGGGTCATTCTTTGATTCGCCATATCTCTCCTTTTGTGTGATTCTCCCGTCAAACCATCGAACAGATTTGCAAGCACGCGGGCGCTAGCTTGCGAACGATTCAATCATAAGGGAAGGGCATGTTGATGTAAAGAGAAATACTGCAAAAAAGGCCGATTTTTCGATGTTTTTTTGCATGGCATAGCTTCTAAGGGCCATTTTACGGGGTTTTCAGGAAGCCTACCGAGGCGGCGCGGCGCAGCACACCTTTTACAAACGGTTGCGCGAGCTTGCTTTTCAGAATGCGAAATGCGGTTTGACGCCCGTTTGGCGCGGCTTCGAGCGCAATGCGAATGGCCGCGTAGAGCTTGAGCGAAGGTCCGCCGGCGGTGCTGTCGCTTTCGTCGCCACGCGACCGAAGTTGGTTGAGGAAGAGTACGACAGCTCCGGATTTTTCAGCCGCCGCCGCGAGCTTCCGCAGTTCGGTGCCGAGCACGCGAGCCTGCAACCCCGGTCCGCTTTCGCCGAGTCCGGTGTCGAGTTCCATCTGCGGCACCAGCGCCGCGGCGGAATCGATGACCACCAAATCCACGGCGCCAGAGAGCGCAAGTTCGCGAGCGATGCCGGTGGCTTGTTCGGCGGAATCGGGTCGCGCCAGGGGCAGTTGTTCGAGGGATATCCCGAGCTCCGCCGCGTACGCGGGGTCGAAGGCATGTTCGGAGTCAATCCACGCGACGGTGTGGCCACGCTGTTGTAATTCGGCGGCAATCTGTAAGGCGAGTGTAGTTTTTCCGCTGGAAGACGCGCCGAACAGCTCTATGATTTTGCCGCGCGGAAAACCGGCGCCGAGCGCTTCATCGAGTTGAGGGAAGCCTGTTGAGAGAGCACCGGCGATGCGCTGCCGGAGCGGGGTTTCAAATCCGGCTACTTTTTGCCGGATGACGCGCCGCCGGTACTCTTCGCTCATGCGTCGTGTTTAGCGCCGTGCCGATGCGGGCCGCGGAGGGGCAGAGGAGGCCGGTGCTTCGGCCGCTGCCGCCGCGGGCTCCGGCGCGATCAGCCCCAAAGCCTTGCGCAGTTCCGTATCGATGGTGGAGCGAATGTCCTGATTGTCCTTGAGGAACTGGCGCGCGTTTTCGCGGCCCTGGCCGATGCGCTCGCCCTTATAGCTGAACCAGGAGCCGCTCTTTTCAATAATGTTATGCGCCACTCCGAGGTCCAGCAGGTCGCCTTCCTTGGAAACGCCCTCGCCATAGATGATGTCGAACTCGGCTTCGCGGAACGGCGAGGCCACTTTGTTCTTCACCACTTTGATCTTCGTGCGGTTGCCGACTACGCTTTCGCCATCCTTGATGGCGGCGATGCGGCGAATGTCCAGCCGGACCGACGCGTAGAATTTCAGCGCGCGGCCACCGGTGGTGGTTTCCGGATTGCCGAACATCACGCCGATCTTTTCGCGAATCTGGTTGATGAAGATCAGGCAGGTGCGCGACTTGCTCACGGTGCCGGTGAGTTTGCGCAGCGCCTGCGACATCAGCCGCGCCTGCAGACCCATGTGGCTATCGCCCATTTCGCCATCGAGTTCCGCTTTCGGCACGAGTGCCGCTACGGAATCGACCACCAGCACATCGATCTGTCCCGATGCCACCAGGTGACCTGTGATCTCCAGCGCCTGTTCGCCATAATCGGGCTGCGAGACCAGCAGGTTATCGATGTCCACGCCGAGCTTGCGGGCATACGCCGGGTCAAGTGCGTGTTCCACGTCAATGAAGGCCGCGATTCCGCCGCGCCTCTGGGCTTCGGCAATGACCTGAAGCGCGATGGTGGTTTTGCCCGAAGATTCCGGTCCGAAGATTTCGATCACACGGCCGCGGGGGAGGCCGCCCACGCCCAGAGCGCCGTCCAGCGAAATGGAACCGGTGGAGATTACGGATACGGGTACGATGGCGTCCTTGGACCCGAGGCGAAGGATGGAACCCTTGCCGAACTGCTTCTCAATCTGGCCTAAAGCGAGGTCCAGGGCGCGCGAGCGCTCTTTTTCTTCCATGGGGATTTGCTCCTGAAGATGGGGTGAAAGACTCATTGTAGCAGTGGCGGGAATGGGCCGGAAATCTCACGTATCGAGGGGAGGCGTCTGCTGTTTTCTCGTCGCACTTCGGAGCCGCGACCGTGAGGGTCTGTGAAAAACTCGAATTGCTTCCGTATCCCCGGCACCTTTTACCGCTCCCTTACGAGTCTGTGAAAAAATCGAGTTGCTTTTACGCCGACTTCAAAACGCACTCAAATCGCCGGCACCTTTTACCGCTCCCTAACGGTCACGGCTCCGTATGTACTTGATTCTGCTAACGGAGCCGCGACCGTCAGGGAGCGGTAAAAGGTGCATCGGAAGGCGAACGGAGTGCGACAGGAACAACAGCCGGTTATCTACCGGATCATATAATCAAGAAAGAGGTGTTCGGGATGTCCCTTCGCGCGTGCGCGCTGCTGGTTGTGCCGCTTCTGGCGCTTTCCGCTTCAACGAAGAAAACCACCGCAACAGAAAGTGGGGAGAACAACGATGTCATCCTCACCGTCACCATGCACACCGATAAGGACGACATTAAGAGCATGGTGGGCGACGACTTGGGCGGCCACTACTTCGTCGCCGAAGTGAAGGTGCAGCCGAAATACGGCAAGACGGTGACGATGAGCCGCGACGATTTTCTGCTGCGCAGCAGTAGAGACAACGAGACCAGCCGCCCGATGGCTCCCAGCCAGATTGCCGGCACCAGCGCGATCGTGGTTACCAAGGGCAAGGCCAGCGCTCAGTCCGACCCCGACTACAAAGACGTTCCGATGCCGCTCGGCTATCCCGGCGGCTACTACCCGGAAGAGGGCATCGGCATCGGCGGCGGCGGCGGTTCGATGGACGTCAATAAGGCGACGGTGAAGGAAGGCGGCGGGAAGGAAACGCCTCTCGAAAAGGCGCTCGGCGCCAAAGAGTTCGCCGCGACTGCCAAGACCGATCAACCCGTAACCGGCCTGCTCTACTTCGCCATGGAAAAGCAGAAATTGAAGGATTTGCAGCTCGAGTACGGCGACAAGGAAAACCGGATTACGCTGCACTTCAACGGAAAACCATAAGGTAATCTGAAGGTACATGAGAATACTGGTCGTCGAGGACGAAAAACGCATCGCCGACTTTTTGTGCCGCGGCTTGCAGGGCGCGGGCTACGCCGTCGATGCGGCGCTCGATGGGGCAGCGGCTCTCGAGCACATCCACGCGGCCGATTATGACCTGGTGATTCTGGACCTCATGCTGCCGGACATGGACGGACTGCAGGTTCTGGAGAAGATTCGCAATCGGAAAGCCGGTCCGCCGGTGCTGATACTCAGCGCCCGCGGCGGCCTCGATGATCGGGTGAAAGGTCTGGAACAGGGCGCCGACGATTATCTGGTGAAGCCCTTCGCTTTCGTCGAACTTTTGGCGCGCGTTCGTGCCCTGCTGCGGCGCGGCCAGCCGGCGCCGGAGAAGTTGCAGGTTGCCGATCTCGCGCTGGACACCATCCGCCGCAAAGTCACACGCGGGTCGGAAGCCATTGACCTTGCGCCGAAGGAGTTCGGCATCCTCGAATACATGATGCGCAATCGCGGCCGTCCGCTGAGCCGCACGATGATTGTGGAGCATGTGTGGGATATGGATTACGACGGGCTGACGAACATCGTCGACGTCTATATTCGCCACTTGCGCAGCAAGATCGATGACCGGTTTCAACAGAAGCTGATTCAGACGGTGCGCGGCATCGGTTATATGATCGAAGCGCCGGACCGTCCCGCGGAGCGTCCCGTCGAACAGATCCCTGAGCGGCAGGTATAACATGCGTTTGGGCAAGTGGGGCAAGCGCGACATCCGGCGAATCACCCGCGGGCTGCGCTTCCGCCTCACGGCCGGGTACGCCGTTTTCTTCGCGCTGCTCCTGGTGGGAATCGCCACCGGTTTCCGCGCTTATCTGAAGACTACGCTGGAATCGCAGGAGCGCGACGACCTGAACGAAGAATGGGCGGCAATCAAGGGCGGCTTCCTCCGCTTTTTTCACAGCCCCGAGATGGGCTGGTATGCGTCCTGGTATTACGCCGAGGACGATCCCGACGAGACCACGGAAGTTCGCGATTTGAAGAAGGTTTTTCTCATCACCGACCAGTACGGCAAGGTGCTGCTGGACGGCGAAACCAAGGAACGGCAGGTCTCCACCGAATACGAAGACATCGGAATCGATAAGACACCATACATACAGGCGCGCGTGCGCAAAGCCGAAGAGGATTTCAAACCGAACACCCCGAGTACGCCTACCTGGACCGTTCGCAGAGACTCCAGCGGCGCGCCGTTCGTCATCCGCAGCGCGGTGACATTTCCGTTCGCATCGCCTGCAGGACATGGAGAGCCGTTCTTTGTCGCGATCGGCAGGCCGCAATCGGAAGACCTGCACATCCTGAGCCAGTACACGCGCGCCGTTTTCATCGGCGTCATTCCGAGCGGTCTCATTTTGGGCTCCATTCTCGGGTGGATCATGGCCGGCCGTGTGCTGACACCGGTGAAGGAGGTGGCGCACGCGGCGCAGCGCATTTCGGGGTCAAACCTGAGCTTGCGCATTCCCGCGCGGCAGGCGGACGACGAACTGGATTACCTCATCCTCACCTTCAATCGAATGATCGAGAGACTAGAGGCATCGTTTCAGCAGATGAGGCAGTTCTCCACGGATGTCTCGCATGAACTCCGCACACCCATCACGGCGATCCGCGGACAACTCGAAGTGGCCCTCTTCACCGCCAAGACAACCGAGCAGTATCGCGAGGCCATGTTCAACGCGCTGCAGGATATCGACCGGCTATCGCAGATTGTGCGCGCGCTGCTCCTGCTGTCGCAGGCGGAGAGTGGACAAGTCGTGCTGCAACAATCGCGTCTCGATCTGAGCGAAGTGGTGCGGGAACAGGTGGAGCAGTTTCAGATACCCGCCGAAGCGGCGGGTGTGCATCTCAACAGCGAAGCAGTGGAAGATTGCTTCGTCCGCGGCGATCGCGTGCAGATCGACCGGCTGCTGACGAATCTGTTGTCGAACGCCATCAAGTTCACGCCGGAGGGCGGCCGCGTGCGCGTGTCCGTCCGGCCGGAGCGGGAATTCGTCGAACTCACTGTCGAGGATACCGGGCGCGGAATCGCGAACGAGTACCTGCCGCACATTTTCGACCGCTTCTATCGAGTGCCTGGATCGGGCAGTGCGCCTGCGCCGGAACAGGGTCTCGGACTCGGTCTGAGTTTTGTGGCATGGATCGTGAAAGCGCATCGCGGCGCCATCGATGTGCAGAGCACTCCGGGTCAGGGGACGCGCTTCGTGATTCAGTTCCCCGCGGAAGGTGCGCTGTCGGAAAGCGGCGAATTCGTGAACGGAACCCCGGCCGCGATCAGGGAGCGCTAGGGTCTCGACGAGCCGGTGGGAATCCTTCCTGCCGGGCGGCGCGAAGCTGCGGCCGACAAACTTTGCAGAGTGATAGTATCTAAGGCAAATGCTCATCACCTCGGCAATTCTGGCGATCTTCGTCTATGGAATGATCGCGGCGATGCTGGGCACCATCCTGCCGGATATCTCGCAGAAGTTCTCCCTCACTCCCAAACAAAACGGCAGTATCGCGTTGTTTCAGGCGATCGGCCTGATGGTGGGGTCGTTCTGCGTTGGTCCTCTGATGGACATCGAAGGCAAAAAAGTCGGCATGCTGGTCGGGCTCGGCCTGGTCGCGCTGGCGCTGCTGCTGCTGCGGAGCGCAGGCGGAGCTTCCGCCGTCACGGGCGCGATGTTCCTATTGGGAATCGGCGGCGGTGTAGTCGTGACTGCGGCCAACAGCCTGAATGCGGACATCGATCCGCGGAATCCGGCGGTGGTCAGCAACTGGCTGAACCTCTTCTTCGGACTCGGCGGTCTGGTGACACCGCTGGTAAGTGCAAAGCTGTTTCAGAAGAACCCTCGCAGCCTGACTCTTTTCGCCGCCGTGATGGCGATTCTAGGTTTGGTCGCGAGCGTCGTGGCGCCCTTCAAACCGGCCAGCGGTCAGGTGAGCTTCCAATTTTCCGCTGTGGGCGACCTCCTGGCGAATGGCCGCCTGCTGTTACTCTGCCTGCTGCTTTTCCTCTACGTGGCGTGCGAGGTTGGCGTATGGAACTGGCTCGTACGGCACCTGGTCGCGCAGGGCGTGCCGGAGGGCAAAGCGCTCACGATTCTCTCGCTCGGCTTCGCCCTCGGTCTGCTGATCGGCCGAATCGCAGCCGCGCAAATTCTCGCGCACGTGGACGCGAAAACCGTGCTGGCCGGCGCCGCCGCGCTCATGGCGATCACCAGTTTCCTGATGCTGCGCGCGTCGAGCCCGGCGATGGCGCAAGCCATGGTATTCCTGGGGGGACTTGCGATGGCGCCGGTCTTCCCGACCACTCTCGGCGTAGTTGGCGCGAGCTTTACGGGCGCGACCGCTGCTACCGCCATCGGCATCGCAGTAACGGCCGGGTGGTTCGGCCTGGCGGTGAGTTCGCCGATCATTGGCGGCATTGCCGGCAACGATCCCAGACGTCTCAAGAAAGCCCTGCTGCTGATCCCCACGGCTTCCGTGGTAATGCTCGGAGCAGCTTTAGCGTTGTAACGCGGTTGGAACTGGTACAATCGCTAGTTCAACTGCTGCTAGCGCCAATTCGCCAGTGATCCAACGGGTTTTCAAAGCGTTTCAATATCGCGACTTCCGCCTCATGTGGATCGGTGCGTGCACCTCCAGCATCGGCACGTGGATGCAGATTGTTGCGCAGGGCTGGCTGATTTACCGGCTCACGCATTCGGCGCGGCTGCTCGCGGCGGACCAGGTTCTCGGCGGGTTGCCGATCTTCCTCTTCTCCCTGGTAGGCGGCGTTTTTGCGGACCGCATCGAGCGCCGCAAACTGCTGCTCGGGTCCCAGTATCTGCAGATGGCGAGCGCGGCTGCGCTGACGGCGCTGGTCGCGTTTGATATCGTGCACGTCTGGGAAATCCTGACGCTATCCTTCGTCTCCGGCTTCGCCCAGGCATTCGGCGGACCCGCTTATCAGGCGCTCATCCCGACCCTCGTCAGCAAAGACGACATGCCGAACGCCATCGCGCTGAATTCCATTCAATTCAACGTGGCGGTGATGATAGGCCCGGCGCTCGGCGGTATCGCCCTCCACAACTTCGGCGAAAAATGGTGTTTCGGCCTGAACGCAATTTCGTTTCTGGCGCCGGTAATCGCGCTGAGTATTATCAAGACACGCTTCCTGCCGCTGAAAACCGGGGAAAGCGTCATCCACGCAATGAAGGAAGGCTTCCGCTTCATCCGGCGTCAGCCATCTATGGAGATGCTGATTCTCCTGGCGTTCTGCATGACGTTCCTCAGCGTGCCGATGCGCACCTTCTTCCCGGTGTTCGCCAAAGACATCTTCCATCGCGATGCGGAAACTTACGCTATGTTCCTCACCATGCTGGGCCTTGGCTCCATCGTTGGCTCACTCGGGGTTGCGTGGATGGGCAATTTCCGCAACAAAGGCCGCGTGGCGCTCACCATGATGATCTGTCTGGGCGCGGGCATCTCCGGGTTTTCCCTCTCCACGAAACTGCCCATCAGCTTCGTGATGCTGTTTATCACCGGCGCCTCCATGATGGCTGTTTTCGCGAGTATCAACTCGCTCGTGCAGTTGATCGTCGCCAATGAGATGCGCGGCCGCGTGATGAGCGTGTACAATTTCGCTTTCCGCGGCGGCATGCCAATGGGAAACTTATTGAGTGGATGGCTCGTCCCAATCTTCACAGCACCGATTGTGCTGGCGGTAAACGGATTGCTGTTGATCGTCGCGGCACTCTGGTTTCTGCTGGTGCAGCGCGGTGTAGCGGAGCTTTGACGAGGATGATGACGAAAACGTTATTGGCATTCGTAGCGGCGGGGGCGGCCATGGCGGCGCAGTCGCCGCTCGAAATGGCTCGCGATCAGCAGGACCGCGCAGCCTTGCAGAAACTGGTCAATGAGGCGGCGGATGCGGCGGCGAAAGCGCCCAACGATGCCGACGCGCAGTATCGCATGGCGGTGGCCTCCAGCTATCTTGCCGAGGTTGCTCTCGAAGTGAAGGATAAGAAGCAAGCCGAAGAAGTCGCCGAACGCGGAGTCAAGGCGGCCGAGCGTGCCGTCTCGCTCAAGCCGGATTCGCGCTCTTACGTGGTGTTGGGAACCCTGTGCGGGCAGGTGGTTCCGGCCAACGTGCTCACCGGGATGGGGTACGCCAAACGCGCGCAGGACGCCATCGAAAAGGCGATTCAGAAGGACCCGAAATCGTCGAAGGCCTACGAGGCGCGTGGCGTCGGCAACTACTATCTGCCGAAGGCGTTCGGAGGCGGCTACGATCTCGCCATCGCCGATTTCCGCAAGGCCATTGAACTTGATCCGAAAAACGCCGAGGCCTATCTCTGGCTCGGACTCAGCCTGCGCAAGCAGAATAAGGATGGCGAAGCGCGCCGCGCCTTCGAGCAATCCCTGCAGCTCGACCCCAATCGCGTGTGGACCAAACAGCAGCTCGATAAGACGCCGGCGAAATGAACCGGTACACCGTCGCCGCGATCTCACTCGCACTCGCGATGGTGACGTTTCTCTGGTTTCCCGGTCACACGTGGCTGCAACAGGACTCCCAAATCTATGCCGCGATCCTGGTCCATCAGTCGGACCCCGGGGCGCTCCGCGACGATCCCCTTGTCGCTGAACCGCACGTGGCTTTCACGCTGTATGACGAGGTTACGCGGGCAATGCGGGCCGCCACGCGGCTGAGTTTCGAAGCCGTCCTGGCCGTCCAGCAGGTGGTCACGCGGGCGCTCGGCATTTGGGGACTGTACCTGATGGCGCTGGCGCTCGGGTCGCGGCGGCCTTGGCTGATCGTTACCGTCTGCGCGCTGGGCGCGATGGTTGCGGGTCCGCAAGTGTTGACCTTTGAGTACGAGCCGACACCGCGCGCGTTCGCGATTCCGCTGGTGATCTGCGGCATCGGGCTCGCCGCGCGCGAGCGATGGCTGGGAGCAGCCGCTGCCGGCGCGGCGGCATTTCTCTATCATCCGCCGAGCGCTGCGGCGTTCTGTTTCCTGTTCGCCGCATTGGCTTTGTTCCGAAAAAAAGCGACAGCGCTGTGGCCCATCGGCGCAGCCATCCTGATACTCCTGTTCGCGGCGCACGGGCAGGCGTCGCCGCCATTCTTCGGCCGCATTCCGGATTGGCAGGAGCGGTTGCAGCAAATGCGGGCAGCCTACAACTGGATCTCCCTGTGGCCCGCGGCGGTGGTGTTCCGGCACATTATTCTGTTCGCGATAGTGGTGACCGCTTACGCTCGCCTGCGCCGTGAGATGCCCGGTGCTTTGCGCGTTTTTGCTGTGGGATTGCCGCTGCTCGGGGTGCTCAGCATGGCGGCGTCGTGGCTGCTGCTGGACCGAATGCACTGGGTGTTGATGCCTCAAGTGCAGCCGATGCGTCTGCTGCTGTTTGGTACGTTGATGGTTCAGTTCCTGGGCGCCGCCGCCGGGGTGCGCGCGGCGATTCGCCGGGAGTTGCCGGAAGCTGCCGTCTGGTTCGGCGTCGCCTACGCCATTCCATTTCCGGATTTCGATGCCCGGCACGTTGCTGTGCTGGTGCTCCTTGTGCTCGTGGGGATCGCCGCCGCGCGCTACCATCCGGCAATCGGCCTCGCAGCTTTCGTCGCCATTCCGCTGCTCGGCGGAGTCGTGAATTATCCGCATCTGCGCACGCCGCAGGTGGAAGGGCTGGTGGATTGGGCGCGCACGCATACCACTCGCGACGCCATTTTCCTCTTTCCGGATGCGGGTCACGATGTCAGCCCCGGGATCTTCCGGGCGGAAGCCGAGCGGGCACTCTTCGTCGATTGGAAAAGCGGAGGCCAGGTGAATTACTTCCCCGATTTCGCCAGGGAGTGGGGACGCCGGTGGGATCTCATCACTACCCAGCCAATAGATCCCGGGAGTCTCGGCGTCGATTACGTGGTGCTGCGCAACCGTCCCAAACTCCCCTACGGCTACGTATACAGGAACGACCGCTACGTCCTTTATGACGTGCGGTAGGTGCCGGTCTCCCGACCGGTACCAGGTGCGCGGAGCGCGCCTATAGGCCAGGAGGCCGGCCAGGCGGCCAGGCCAGGCGGCGGGCGCCTACTTGAAGGCGACGTTCACCAGATCGCTGAATACGCCGTACGCCGTCTGTGCGACTCCGGGCTCGATCGAGATCGTCCCGAACGTGCCCATCAGGTCCGTATGGAACAGAATCAGATTGGACGTGCCGGGCACCGTGGCGAATATGTCGGCCTTTGGAACCACCTCGGCGCGGACGCGCAGCGTGATCCCCGAGGGCGTGCGCCGTCCGCGACTGATCAATCGAACGGTCTTCCCCTGCCGGTTGATCTCCTGCAGTTTTTCCGGAGTGAGCCGCGCGATTCCGCGTGTGGCCACTTGCTGCGGGGTTGTGCGCGCGTCCATCAGCACATTGGCGAGCGCCGCCGTCTTCGCCGCCGCGTCCCAGCCCTCCACATCGTACGCACCGTCGCCCTCCGTAATGCCCATGGAGCGCGCGGTCGCTACGCCGAAATCGAAGCTCCCGCCGGTCTCCATCACCTCAATGATGACTTTCGTGGTGGAGTTCAGCACGCCGGTGAAGCCGAGCACTTGCATTCCCGGCAGGGCGTTGTCCCAGAGATTGAAGACCGGCGCCCCATCCATAACGGCGGATTCAAAACGGAAGCCGACCCCGCAGCGCGCCGCCTCGTCACGCAGTTCGACGAAGGCATGGGCGATCGGACCCTTGTTCGCCGTGACCACATGCATGCCGCGCGCGAACGCCGCCCGGATGTGACTGATGGCGGGCTCGCCATCGGTGGGGTTCAACGTCGTGAGCTCCACCGCGATATCGGCCCTTGCAGCATCGAGAAACGCTTCGATGCTCTCCGCGCGCGGACCGAACACGGGTTCGGTAGGCAAGCCGGCAGGATCGACCGCGGTCCCGTGGCGCAGCGTGTGAATGCCGGTTATCGTGAACGGATAGTCCTGCGCTTTCCGCCGCAGGAGGTCGGTAAGCGAGCGGCCCACATTGCCGTAACCGATGAACGCTAGCTTCAAACCTGTGATTGTAAACTAGAACGACAGCGCTTCGATCATGCGATTCAGCTCGCCCTGCAGCGCCGACTGCTTCTTCTGCAATTCGGCTTGCCGGTCGCGCAGAGTGGCGAGCTGCTGTTCGATCAACTCCAACTGGTGCGCATAATTCTGCACCTGCTGCTGCTGGCCGCTCACGGCATTGAGGTTGGTGATGTTCATGCGCAGCCGCGATTCGTCGCTCATGAGGTTGTTGCTTTGCGTCTGCGCGTCGGCGAGCTCGCGCGCGGTGTCGGCGATCTGCGTCTTTTGCGCGGAGATGCGCTGCAATTCGCGGCGCCCTGCATCGCTGAGGCTGCGATTCTGAATGTAGGCGAGCAGAACGTCCGGAGTCATGTTGGTGAGTAGCACCGTCTCGTTGAACACGCGTTCCTCGGCCACGGGGAACTCCTGTGTCGCGCCGGGCTTGAGCTGAATTTCAAATCGGTACGCCTTTGCGGTCTTTTCGGCAGGCTTCTGGTTGAGCAGGCTGTAGTCGGCTCGAATCTCGTGCTCAATGATTAGTGTCTTTGGCTTTTGATCCACGTTGTAAGCGGTATAGGTACAAGTCTCCTCAGCAGCTAATTTGGTGATCAACATACCTCGGATTGCGTGAATTTCGCGGACGATCGCGTTCTTCCGGTCAAATGCGGACGTGACGCGCGTGCCCAGGTCCACCGCGTAGCTGATCAGGCGCTTGTCGCCGGACTTCACGGTTTCCATGAGAGCCTCGCCCGCGTACGCGCCGGAATCGTAAACGGTAATTGGGCCGCCGTCCAAGGTCTTGCCGGTCGAGTTCGTGAGCTCTGCGGCATTCGTGGGATGCTCGGACCCGTGGTCGCTCCAGATCAGCAGTTTGCGCGATTGAATCGACTGCTGCAGGAACGGCAACATCGCGGATTCGTTCTTGCGGATTGTGACCGGCTGAGCGATGCGATATTCGAACAACTCGCCAAGTTCATTCGCGTCGGCCGTTCTGCCGATCGAGCTCATGGATGCGTTCACGCTCGCAGCTTCGGCATTCACTGTCATATTGGCGCCGCTCTCGAGTTTGCCGAACAGGCGCGGCGCCGCGGCCGGAGCAGGGGGCGGCGGCGCAGCCTCCTTTTTGTACGCTCCGGCGTGAATTACGGGAGCAGCCGCAAGGTCGTCGGCCAGGTCTGCTTCCGGACGCTCCACATATTTGGGTTCGTACAACTGGCTGATGAATGAAATCGGCCGCCCCGAGACCAGCGACAGCCGCACATTCCGCCAGTCGTCATCCGTAGTGTTATCGACAATCGCCCAGCCTTCCAGCGTCGGCTGCCCCGATGCATTCATGATCAGCCGGTAACTGGATTTCCAAACCGCAGCCGGAATCGTGTATGTCGCAACGATTTCCCGCTGTTTGGCGTCCGTCGAATCAATGTACACGCTCCGTTTATCCTTCGATCGCGCGCCCGCAACCAGCGACAGATACTCGCGAAATTGCGCCTGCAATTGCGCATCGCTGAACCGAATGCTGCTGGCCGCGCTGAGGTCGATGATGCGGATGTCGCCCGAATCCAGCAGCAGCGTCACCTGCTCGCGCTCGGGCTGATTCGCGGTCGCCGGAACCGTGCGGCTGCCGACCACCAGGCCGCTGACGCGCTCCGTCCCGACCTGCATCTCGATGCGCGCACCCTTCAGCGTGTCCAACATGCTCGCCAGCGGACGGGAGTCGCCGATCTTAAAGGGAAAGGAAGCAAGGGCGTGCGACAACGGATCCATGGAATCGTAACGCAGTCCGGAGATTTTACCGCCGCCGCGCTCGGTCAGCGTGAGCGACTTCAACACGTCGTTCATCTCTTTCTCGGTGAAATCCAGCCGCGCGGATTCGCCGGCCGCCAGGGAACCTGCGCGCTCGAAGAAGCCGATCCCGTGCTTGTACAACGTCACCTGAGTCACCGGCAGATCCGCGGCGCAAGCAACGGCCGCGCAAAGAAGAGTAGGAAAGAAGCGCATTGTAAGTTCTCCATTCCGGGAATGCCGCGAGCGGTGGTTCCCTTTCAGTCGAGTTATAGTTATGTAAGCACAACGCGGTTGGTATGAGTGATTCCGGGAAAGTTCTCATCGTGGATGACGAACCCAGTCTGCTCAAGATGATGAGCGTGTATCTGGCGCGCAGGGGTTACGACGTCGCCACCGCTGGAACCACGGAGAAAGCCTGGGAAGATTTCGAAGCTGCCCCCGGAACTTATTCCGTTGTCGTTCTCGATGCGACAATGACCGGCGTTCCCATGAATGAACTCGCCGAGCGCATGCTGCGCGCCAGCGGCACATTACGCGTTCTCACGGCAAGCGGGTATCCTGTGGATATGAGCGCGCTGGCCGCCATCGCTCCGGGACGCGTGGAGTTTCTGCACAAGCCGTTCAGCCCGGAAATGCTGGCCGCGGCCGTGCGGAGGATGCTTGGCCCGCAAGAAGAGAACGTTTGACGCCACAAAAGAAGTGAAGGCGATTGCCCGCGAACGCGTGGGACGTGTGCCGCCCGCACAGACGATTGAGCCGAAGAGCGCGCGCAGAAAGCCGAAGCACAAAAAGCAATTGGAGGAAGAACTGTAGTGGAGCAACGGCACGAGGTTTCCCGCCGCGAGTTTCTGGCGTTCGCATCCATCGGCGGGCTGTTCGGCGATTTCTGGCATCTCATGCCCTGGTATCACGCCAAGGAGATGCCGTTTCTCGGCTCGAAATTCCAGATTGTGCGCAGCAAAAAGCCGAAGCACACCAAGTTCCGCCACTATCTGCTGATCCACGGCGACGAACATACGGCGCGCGAGGTGCTAACCGCGTGGATGGAGTCGCACCGCGGCATCGCGTACCTGGTGGAGAATCAAACGCGCGAAGTGCCCGTCGAAGGCGGCAAGGTGGACCCGAATCGCATTTATTCGGATGCCGGTGCGGAAGCGAATCTCAGCCGGCAAAATCCGGCGATGACGTCCGGGCAAATAAAAGCTGCCATGGAAGAGATCGGCCGCGAGCGCGAGAAAGTGCTGAATGCGATTCTCCCCTCGAATCGCGAATTGCTCCTGGCGCTGCACAACAATGACTCGGAATATTCGGTGCTCCGCGAAGCGCCGATCAGCGATCAGGTCGCAATCAACAAGCCGGAAGACCCGCACGCGTTCTTCCTCTGCACCGACCCAGCCGACTTCCAAGTGCTCGCGAGCTCACCGTACAACGTTGTGCTGCAAGCCCACGTAAGAGCGCCGGACGACGGATCCCTCTCAAGGAGAGCAGCGCAACGCAACGTGCGCTACGTCAACCTCGAAGTCAAAATGGGACAAGCAGAGAAACAGAGGGAAATGCTGGCGTGGGCTGAAGGGAATCTTGCGTAGGTAGCGGTTTTGCAAGTTCACCACAGAGACACAGAGAGGGCACAGAGAAAACAACTGCAAAGAACATTTTGCGTTCTCTGTGTTCTCTGTGAAATCTCTGTGTCTCTGTGGTGAAGCGCGTATTTCTCTGCGTTTTCTCAGCGTCCTCTGCGTCTCTGCGGTGAGCGTCTTGCCTCTACCTACATGAAATAGTCTTTGACTTTTTCGAACAGCCCTTTTTCGGAAGGCGCATTATCCACGGGCAGCGACTCTCTTAGTTGCTCCAGCAGTTTCCGCTGCTCTCGCGTCAGCTTCGACGGCATCTTCACGTCGATGTGTACGAACAGATCGCCGCGACCTCCGCCGTTCAGGCTCGGCACTCCCTTGTTGCGCAAGCGGAATTGGGCTCCGTTTTGCGTTCCTTCCGGGATTTTGAGCTTCTGCGGCTGCTCCAGCGTGGGCACGTCCAGTTCGTCACCCAGCGCCGCTTGCGCGATGTTCACTGGAATGGTGCAGTGCAGATTCGTGCCTTCGCGCTCGAAGAAGGGATGCTCTTTGACCTTCAGCATCACGTACAGGTCCCCCGAAGGTCCGCCGTTGCGGCCGGGCTGACCTTCCTGAGAAAGCCGCAGTCGCGTACCATCATCGACACCCGCCGGAATGTTGACCTTCAGCTTCTTCTGCACCTGCCTGTATCCGTGTCCCCGGCAATCGTGGCACGGGTTGCGGATGATCTGCCCCATCCCGTTGCAAGTCGAGCACGTGCGCCGGATCGAAAGGAAACTCTGCTGATACAGAACTTCGCCGCGGCCGTGGCAAGTCGGGCACGAAGTCGGTCCCGACCCCGGTTCGGACCCGCTGCCCTTGCAGCGGTCGCAGGCCTCCATGCGCGGAATCTGGATCTCGGTATTCACGCCGAAAATGGCCTCTTCGAAGCTGATCTCCAGGTCGTACCGGACGTCTTCGCCGCGCTCGGCGCGATTGCGCCCGCGGCCGCGTCCACCGCCGCCGAACAGGTCGCCGAAGCCGAACATGTCGAAGATATCGCTGAAGTCGGTGAACTGATTCGGATCGAAGCCGCCGCTACCCTGCAATCCGGCATGCCCATAGCGGTCATAGGCCGCGCGCTTCTGCGCATCGCAAAGCACGCTGTACGCTTCCGATGCTTCCTTGAACTTATCTTCCGCGTTCGGGTCATCCGGATTGCGGTCCGGATGATGCTGCAGTGCGAGCTTTCGGTAAGCCGACTTGATTTCCTGGTCGCCGGCCTGCTTACCGACACCTAGCACTTCGTAGTAATCGCGTTTTGCCACTGGATTCACTGTTTGTTACGGCTTCACTGCGACCCGCACCATGGCGGGCCGGAGAAGTTTCCCCTTGAAATTATATCCCCGCTGGAACTCGCCGAGAATTGCCTGGTCCTCAGCTTCATCGGTGTGCACGCGCTCGATCGCCTGATGGATATTCGGGTCGAAGGTCTTGCCTTCGGTGGCGATCGGCTCCAGCCCCATCTTTCGCAGCGATTCGGCCAGGCGGTTGTAGATCAGCTCGACGCCTTTCGCGTAATTCGCGTCCGCCGTTTCCACCTTCAAGGCGCGCTCGAAATCGTCCAGCACCGGCAGGAGTTCGCGCACCGCCTCCATGGAGGCGTATTGCAGGTAATCGGAGCGCTCGCGCTCCGCCCGCCGCCGCGCGTTGTCGAATTCGGCCCGCGCGTAGAGCAGGCGCTCCTGCATTTCCGCTTTTTCCTTCTGCAGGCGATCGCGCTCCTCAGTCAGCGCCGCAATCTGCGCGGACGAATCCGCGGACCCGTTGGCCGCGTCGGGCGACACGTCTGACACGTTGCTTTGGGGGTTCTGGGTGTCCACTGCTCTTATTCTACCAACCTGTTTAAATCTAGAATTGTGCGCTTTCCAGGGCACGGCTGGTTTGCAGCACCACGCCCATGACGCGTTCGTACTGCATGCGCATCGGGCCCAGCACCGCTACTTTAGCAGGCAGTCCGTTGCCCATCGTCACGTTCATGCCGATCAGCGCCAGGCCGCGCAGCGCCGGATGCGCTTCTTCGAGCCCCACCTGAACGTGCAATGCGCCGGGAGGCTGCTCCAGGAAGCGATCCAACAACTCGATCAGCCGCTGCTTTTCTTCCAGCGCGCGCAGCAGTTCGCGCAGTTTCTCGCGCGTGAGATTGAGGTCCAGACCCAGCAGGTTCGACATGCCTTCCATGTGGATCTCGGGCGAGGTATCCACGTCCAGCAAGCCCTGCCGCAGCAAGCGCTGCAAATTCAACAACACCTGATCGTAAAGCGCGCTCTCTTCCAGCATCCGGCGCAGCAATTCGCGGCGCACGTCGCCCAGTTTCCAACCGGCGAAGTTACGGTTGACGTAATTGCGAATCGAAGCCAATTCGTCCGCCGAACATTCTCGATCCATCGCCACCACGCGGTTCCGGACTGTCTGATCGCGCGTCACCAGCACCATCAGGATCCGCCGGTCCGCGAGCGGAAGCAGTTCAATCTGTTCGAGTTCCTGGCTGAGCGCGGGAATCGCCGCGGCTATCCCGACGTTCCGCGTCAGGTCCATCAAAACGTAGCTGGAGCGTTCCATGCGCTCGCCGATGGTGTGCAGCGCGGAGAATTCCGCGCGAAGCTTATCGGATTCGGCGGCAGCGATTCGGGTCGCCGTCAATGACCGCACGTAACTGCGGAAGGCCTTCTGCGTGGGAACGCGTCCCGCCGAGGTGTGCGGCTGCGCGAGATACCCCTCGTCCGCTAAATCCGCCATTACATTGCGGATAGAAGCCGGACTGAGAGAGTGATGACGGCGCTTCGAGAGATTCCGGGAGCCGACCGGCTCGCCGTTTTCAATGTACGCGCGAACGATGGAGTGCAGAATCTCCCTGTGACGGGTGTGCAGATCGTCCCTATTCATGACCGTAAAAGTACAATTCCCCTACAAGCGATTGTAACGGGTTGAAAGTAAAGCGGTCAATCCCCCTCCGCCGACTGGCGGTTTTACGGTATCCACTCCCACAGGGTGTTAGCTGTTAGAATAGCCATTCTCGATTTTTCAGGAGGTTCGCGGGTGGAGGCGGTGAAGGCACTCATGCGCTTTTTCAGCTACTTATTCCACGGGCTGTTGGCCCTTTTTCTGTTGGCGGTTTCTGGTTTGGCGCTCGCCTACGGTCCCGGGACGCTGCATCTCGGAATGCTCCCGTGGGCCGGTTCCACGCTCGCTTACGTAGTATTCTTCGGATCGTTGATCGGACTTCTATCCGTGCTGCTGGCAATTGCGGGCAGGCTGCGGTTGCTGTTTTTCCTGTGGGCGCTTCTGGTCGCAGTCCTCATGCTGAAAGGTTTTATCTTTAGCGGCTACCACTTCCACCCGGGCGCCTTCACGACTGCCGTTTACCTCATGATTGCGGCGCTCATCGCCCTGCCCGGCGCCTGGTTTCAACTGCGTTCCGCGCCGGCGGCCGGCAAACGACTGCGCGGCTACTAATCGCTCGCTTGACCTACCGGGCCATCATCTTCGACCTCGGCAAAGTGCTGGTGCATTTCGATTTTCGCCGGGGATACGACCGTCTACAGGTCCATTGTCCCTATCCCGCCGCTGAAATCCCCAAGCGCCTCGCCCCCACGGGACTGGTGGAGCGCTTCGAAACCGGACTCGTGGAGCCGCGCGATTTCGTGCAACAGTTTTCGCGCGTGCTCGATCTCGACATCGGTTACGAGAGCTTCTGCGACATCTGGAGTTGCATCTTCACAGACCCGCTCATTCCCGAGCGGATGCTCGAAGGTCTCGCCGCCCGTTACCGCCTGGTGCTACTTTCCAACACCAACGCCATCCACTTCGAGATGCTGCGCCGCGCGTATCTCCCGCTGCTCCGGCACTTCCACGAACTGGTGCTCTCCTACGAAGTGAAAGCCATGAAGCCCGCGCCTGCAATCTTCCACGAGGCGGTGCGGCGGGCGGGTTGCCGTCCCGAAGAGTGCTTTTATACGGACGATATCGCGGCTTACGTCGAAGGCGCCCGCGCGATCGGAATCGACGCCGTACAGTTTCACTCAGCCGAACAGATCGCTTCGGAATTGCGGGCTCGCGGCATTGAGTGGGAAGCGTAGAATCGTTCTATGAAGCTGCTTAAGTATGTATTTCTGAGTCTTTGTCTGAGCCTGTTGATGGCGGCCGCGCCGCAAGCGGCGAAGAAGGCGCCCTCGAAAGCTCCCGCCGCCGCATCGCAGACCAAGACCGCGCTGCTCGACATCAACACCGCAAGCGAAGCCGACCTGAAGCAACTTCCGGGAATCGGCGACGCCTATGCCGCCAAGATCGTGCAAAACCGGCCGTACCGCGCCAAGAATGAGCTGGTGCAAAAAAAGATCATCCCGAACGCCACGTATCAAAAGATCAAAGACCAGATCATAGCGAAACAATCAGGCGTCAAGAAGTAGAGGTAGGGGTCAAAAAAGCCGGGCGCCGACACAAAGGAAGGCGCCCAGTGAGGAGACACCTGATCAGAGGATCGGAGCTTGCTCTGCTCAGGGGTGTGGAGGAGCTTGGTCAGGCGAGCAAGCCGCCGTGCCCGAGGCAGGCGATTTCCCAGCCGGTGACCCGGTAACGCGCCAGCAGCGGCGGCAACACCAGGTCGACCACGTTCGGTTTCGCGGAACGGAAGCAACCCGGCGCGGAAATGATCGGCACTTCATCCTTATACGCGAGCAACAGCAGGTTGCCCGGCTCAACGGGCGCCAGGAATCGCTCGATAGAGCCGCCGACTTTCAGCAGCGCCTGTCCGATGACATCTTCCGGACCCGCCGGAGCCGTCGTGGACGCCACCATAATCACGCTAGGTTTGCTGCGCAGCAGGTGTTGGAGGCATCGCGCCACGGAGTTTTCGTCTTCCGTGCACGCCAGAACGAAGTTGGCGTTGACGCCGAAGCGTTCCAGCCGCTGGCGCATGATGTTCTCAAAAAGCTGGCGCGCGCGTTCGCCGCTGATCGGGTCCGTATAAAGCACCCCGACGCTGGGCGCGCGGACGGGGCGCGCCTGCAGGATCGGACCTCGCTCTTTCAAAATTGTGGTGATCGCTTCGAGTTGTTCCTTCGCCACTGCAAACGGCGCGCTCTTCACGGTGGCGATGCGCTGCCCGGCCACGGCATGCGAGAAATTCGGCGCGGTGGCGATCACTACGGTCGCAGTGCTGTTGATGGCGCGGAGCAGTTCGTCGTCAACCAGCAGACAGCAGTTTTCGGTGGCCAGCAGGTTGGCGCGCCCACCCGCGGCGAGCCGGATTTCGAAGCTGCCGCAGCCCATTTCACTGGCTACCTGGCAGACCGCGTCGTCCTCGCCGACTTCGCCATCCTCCAGTTCCGTGACCCAAATACTCTCCATGCCTTCGGACTCGAGAACGCGAACATCTTCTTCGCTGATTACGTGGCCTTTGGCCAGCAGCTTTTTGCCGCCCGGGCGGAACACCGTGCAACAGAGAACTCTGCCGGTGGATTCTTTGACGTCAACGGTCTGTGCTTTCATATGTGCCCCTAAGCGAAGTTCGAATTTAAGGCTTCTTTGTCCTTAAAAACCAATTCTACAGCTTGGGCCCATTTTGAGACCTTCTAAATTCCGGGTCTTTTGTGGGGAGTGTTGAGGTTCCCTACTTTGGGGGTATTTCCGGCACTCGCGGCGGGCTTTACTGACGTGGCGTTGGAATTTGAATCAACTGGTCGTCGCCGAATCCCGCGGGCTGGCCCCAGTTGTCCGGCTGCGACTCCGCCCAGTGCTCCGGACGCAGAATGCGCATCACCGCGATTTCGTCGCACGCCTGGAACTTGGGACAGCGCAGGCAGTCCTTCCACGCCTTCAGCGGCAGTGCGCCGCGCTCCACCACGTGGAAGCCCACCTTGTTAAAAAATTCCACAACATACGTGAATGCGAACACGGCGTCGAGCCGATACGCCTCCGCCTCCTGAACCAGCGACTCCACCAGAATGCGGCCCACGCCTTTCGTCTTCGCGCTCTCATGGACCGCCAGCGACCGTATCTCGGCCAGCGTCGGACTGTAGAAATGCAGCGCGCCGCAGCCCAGCAGTTCCTCACCGTTCTTCACCACAATGAAGTCGCGAATCGCTTCGGATAGCTCAAACTCCGTCCGCGGGAGCATGATGCCACGGGCCGCGTAATCGTTGATGAGGTTCAGAATGAGCGGAATATCCGCCATGAGCGCCTTCCGCACCAGCAGCGGCTGCCCGCTGTTCTTCGTTTCAACGAAAGCGTCGGCAAACAGACCGCTGATCATGCGTGCACCTCCTGCAGAACCATACGGGTGCCGATTCCTTCGCCCGCGAGCAGCCGGCTGAGAACATCCGGAGCCGCGCCCGGCGCGATCCGCACTTGGCCGACACCGTGTTCCAGGGCGTCCACTGCGGCGTTCAACTTGGCCTGCATGCCGCCCGTCGCGACGCCGGTTGCGATCAGGCCGCGGCTGTCCGCCGCCGTCAGCACGTTGCGCACCCTGCGCGCGCCATCCAGAACGCCCTCGACGTCCGTGAGGAAAATGAGTTGATCCGCGCCGAAGGCAGATGCGCAAGCCACCGCCATCTGGTCGGCATTCACGTTGTAGACCTGCCCCTGACGATCACCCGCCACGCACGCCACCACAGGAACGTACGAGTTCGCCGCCAGCAAATGCAGCAGCGCGGGATTGCTCCTGACCACCCGGCCTACCGCACCCAGTGCGGGATCGAGAGGCTCCGCTTCCGCCAGGAAGGCGTCGATTCCCGAGATTCCAACCGCTGCCGCGCCCGCCCGGTTCAGGCTAGCGACCAGTTCATGGTTCACACTCCCGGCGAAGACCTTCAGCACCGCGTCCACCGTTTCCGGCGTAGTAACGCGCAACCCGTTGACGAAGCGGCTTTCTATGCCGCGTTCGGCCAGGTACCGCGTCATCTGCTTCCCGCCGCCGTGCACCACAACAATTTGGGACTGCAATCGCGCTGCCGCAATCTGAGCTGCCAGTGCGTCGCGGGATGCGGGCTGATCCAGAAGCGTGCCTCCGAGTTTGACCAGGATCTTCACAGCAGCCCCTCGGTTTCGGCAAAGCCGAGCATCAGGTTCAGGTTTTGTACGGCCTGACCGGCCGCGCCCTTGCCCAGGTTATCGATGGCGCTGACCACGACGGCGCGGTTGGTGTGGGCGTCGAACGCCACCCCGATATCGCAGAAATTGGTGTGCGCCACGCCGTGAAGGTCGGGCATGCGGCCCGGGTTGTAGAGGCGCACGAAGGGCTCGCCGGCGTAGCGTTTTTCGTAGATGGCGAGCAGGTCTTCGACGCTCGAAACACCCGCCGCGCGGAAGTAGATGGTCTCCAGAATTCCGCGATGCAGCGGCAGAAGCTGCGCCGTAAAACTGAATTCCCGCTCCTCCAGCCCCGACACCTGAAGCACCTCGGGCACGTGCCGGTGTTTGAGCACGGAATATGCCGTGAAGTTCTCCGTGACTTCGCAGAAACTGTTCGTCAGGCTCGCCTTGCGGCCGGCGCCGCTGACCCCGCTCTTGGCGTCGCACACGATGCCGGCGGACCGGTCGACAGCGGCGGCTTCGATCAGCGGACGGATGGCCAGATTGGCGGCGGTCGGATAGCAGCCGGGGTTGGACAGCAACCGCGCGGAGCGAATGCGGTCGCGGCAGAATTCGGGAAGCCCGTAAACAGCCTCGGCGAGCAGCTCCGGCTGTGTATGGGCAGCCCCGTACCAGGCCGAGTAATTCTCCGGAGTGCGAAGGCGGAAAGCGCCGCTGAGATCGACGATGCGGAGCCCGGCGTTCAGAAGTCCGGGAGCGAGTTCCAGGGAGACTTCGGGAGGAGTGGCCAGGAAGACGGCTGTAAGCCCAGCGCCGACAACCACTTCGGGTGTAGCGGGAAGGCGTTCCGGAGCGGTCGCGCCGCGGATCGGCGGCCTCTCGGCTGCGTCGCGATGGTCGAGGAGAACGGGGGAAAGGCGGGGGTGGCGGGAGGTAATCGTTACGAGCTCCTGCCCGCTATAGCCGCTATGTCCGACGATGCCGATCCGGTGCTTCATGCGTATTTATTCGTTGCTATGAATAAATATAACACGAGAAGGGCGAGGTAGTGGTCCTCGGTCAACATTCCACCACTACCAAGGGCGAGGGGGGACGGTCGGGGGATCAAATATGCAGGCATGGTGGGTCGTCCTTTAGTGGCTAAAGTCTTGGGCGGCTCAGGTGGCTCGGTTTCCGTAAGTAAAGGACTTCGGCGTATGGATTGCACTGCGATTCACCGGAAGTCATGCGGATTGGTACTTGCAGTACCGCATATACCAGCAAACGCGGTTATTGACAGTTTTGGTCAAGGGGCCATAGTATAGAACATCTCTCGTCAAATGATTAATACTGAACCGATATGCTGAGCGTGGCGTCCAAAGGGGTGGAGAAGCCAATGACCCGCGCGGAGCGCAGATCTACAGAACGACAGGCAGGTAAAGAGCGTGCCCGTAGAACTGTGGTTAAGGTCGATACTCCCGTGGTTAGTCGGGGTATGGCTATAGCTGCTGGCGCCGGAACGGTAGGCCTGATGGTTGGTGGTCCGGTCGGAGCCATCGTTGGAGCGGCCCTTGGGGCCATTGCCGATTCGGCTATTTCGCATATTGGTGATCAGGCAGAGGAGTAGCCCCTGCCGCCGCTCCTCAATCTGCTTGTCGCAGATGCCTCGCAGCCCATCGTAGACCAACTAGACGTTATCGGACGCGGCATCCTTCATGCCGCAGACGCCCGCTATATCGGCCTTATCGTTTTTGTTTCCGTACTGATGTGCTCGTTCGCCCGGAGGTGGCGACATGGCTCGTGGCCCTCGATCGAGCAGTTCGGTAGGGGCGCTGTTGCCGCTGCGTTTATCGTTAGCGGCTTTTTTGTTTTCGTGATATTCCTGCTGACTAAGCCTCCGGCAATGACATGCTATCTGCGGAGTCTACGATGCTGATTGGCCTACTCACGATGGTTTTCGCAATCGGTGTCGGCTGGCGGGAGATACGCCGGATTTTTTTTGATGGCGAAGATGGCGAACGTTAAAAGGGACGATAAAAGATCGCCCAGTGTTAATGGACAGGCAGTAATCCCCGCCGCCATAGCAGGCGTAGCTTTAAGGCTGCGATGCACGCGGCAGAAGTTGTACTACGTAAAGTGCAGCGCGAGCGCCGCGCGGAGGTTTTCCCACTTCTTGCTGAACGCATACGTCAGGCGGATGAGCCGCTTGCAACCACTGGCGCAACGATCGGTTCTGGCGTTCAATGTGTGACGTGCAAATACGTTTGGTGTCTGGGTCCCAGTAAACGTCCTTCTTTTCCCCACTATCACCCTGGGCGGGCTGTAGCGGCGCTGTCTTTATGCGCTTCTTTCTTTCCGACGAAGCACCAAACTTCATCGGCTTGCACCTCTTGCACGGGGGTGGTGTCCTAAGGTAACGTTCCACCGCTACCAGGAAAATTGTGTTGCTGAGTTAAAGCGAGCGGCGAGTTGGCGAGAATATACCGCAGCCGACCTGATCTTCGACCGTGCGAAGAAACCGGAACCGCAGAAGGCATGCAGCGGGCAGGCAGCGGGCAGTTACTGAAGCGGTCCCAACACTGAAAAGCCGGACCGTTCTTCAGTCCTCCACGCCAAATGTGGAAGTCATCAGATTCAATCCGGCTCTCGCGGTCGTCAGAATCCTATTGCCGGCGCCGCCGGTATGCTTCCACCAGCCCTGCCACTGCCAAGCCGACCAAGCCGATCGACGCCGGTTCCGGCGTATCGTCGCTGATGACGTTGTAACTTACGCTGAAGCCCGAGACGAACCCCGGCTGTCCGGCTGTGGGCGTATACAGTACTCCATTCGCTCCTTCGGGGCCGACCTCCAGCATGGTCGACGTATTCGCGTAGAGTGCCGTTGGAAACCCCGTATCGGCGATCGCATCGGCGCCGTCGTTGATGTCCGAGTAGAACACTGCGCTCGCCGGGTACCCGGGAGCGGTCCCCGCCGGGTTGAAGCGAACGATATCCGAAAGCACGGCGCTGACGCCGAGCGATTCGAAAATCAGAAGATCGCCGGCTACCAGGCCCGGCGGCCCCAGCAGGTTATAGGTCAACGCCGATGGCAGTCCTCCGGGACCGGGGTCAGCTATCAGAACGCCCGTTGTAGTGATCGGGCTGCCGCCCCCGGGAAAAAGGAGCGTCCCCTGACCATGCTCATTCAGCGTAATCAACGGGTTGTTTTGAGCCATCGCAGTCAACGCTGTGGCCGCGAAGGCTAACACGATCCAATGAACTCTCAATTTATGCACTGCTTCCTCCTCCTGCGAAGTATGCGGTGAGCGCACAATCGCGAGCAATGTATGCTTCGTCGCGGTTCCTCCCTGGTTGTGACCTGCTTCACGGGCGGCCAGACCGATCTGGGCGTTATGCGACGAATTGCTTCTCGCGATGCCTGAAATCCCCCCACTTGTGCCGCCAGCGCCCCAAGAAAGGTCTGTGCGACCCTCATCAGCGTAGATGTGCTTTCCGCCCGCCGCCTGTTAGGCTGGAAGTCGAATTGGAAGCACAACGCTATTTTGAGGACTGCGCCGAGTGCGCGGTGCTGTGGGCCGACTACACCGTAGCCACCCGCGAGCATTTCCGCTTGGAGAACAATTTTGAAATGGCGGGTCTGCGCCATGACCGCGATGCCGTTCAGGATATGCTGCCGCTGGTCGAGCAATCGTCAGCGGCGCGTTCGGCTCTGCGGACGCGCATCGCGCAGCATCTCGAAGAGCGCCACCCGCTTGCTAAGACGGCTGCACAGGGGTAGGGCGCCCGCTCAATTTTCGGAAATAGACCGTTCCGCCAGTTCACCAAACAAGGGCAGAGAATAGCTCTCGTCCTGAGCCGCTTTCACCATCATAAAAACACTCATCGCTAACAGAATCGCCTTCACGATTGTGTGAAGGTGCAGCGAAGAGCCCCAGTCCAGGAACATCGGCCGCAGTACCCAGTCCGCCATCAGCCACGCGACGAACAAGTAGAGTCCCTGGAACGCGTGGAACCGGACCGTCTTGTCGCGCCTGAACTTTTGCGATGCCAGCACGATAATGGCGGCGATCCAGCCGAGTGCGGGCACATAGCAAAGAATGGACGCCGTACGCGGGTTGAGCGCCGCCAGCGGGTCGGTGGACACCGGCGGTACGGCTGCGGCGATCGGCTGCCGGTTGCCGCATCGTCCGCAGAACGTATCCGCCGGCGAGACCTGATTCCCGCATTGGCTGCAAAAAGGCATCTAATCTGAAATACGACGCTAAACGCGAATCTGTTCCGCAGAATACGCTGACGCCCGGCCATGATACCATTTCGCCATGAAGGCGCTACTCAGCGGTGTGCTGCTCCTCGTCTCGGCGGCCGCGCTGCACGCGGCTAAGGATCTGCAGATCTTTTCCATAGACGTAGAGGGCGGTCAGGCGACCCTGTTCGTGACCCCCGCCGGCCAATCGATGCTGGTCGATACGGGCTGGCCCGGGCACAACAATCGCGACGCGAACCGCATCGCGGCCGCAGCGAAACTGGCCGGCGTGAAAAAGATCGATTACCTGGTGATCACGCATTTTCACGAAGACCACGTAGGCGGAGTCCAGCAGCTTTACCGCCGTATGCCGATCTTGAATTTCGTGGACCACGGCGACCAGACTGAGACCGATAAAGCTGCTCAGATTCGCTTCAACGAGTACAAAGCCTTCCGCGACAAAGGCCATCACATTGTGGTCAAACCCGGCGACACCATTCCCATTAAAGGGTTGGACGTAAAGGTGCTCTCCGCCGCCGGCAAAGTCATCGATTCACCGCTGCCCGGCGCCGGACAACCGAATCCCGCTTGCGCCAACTTCCCACGGCCAGAAGCCGACACCAACGAAAACGGCCAGTCCGTGGGCTTACTCATTACCTTCGGACAGTTCAAGATGATCGATATGGGCGACCTCACCAAAGATCGCGAATACGATCTGGTCTGCCCCAACAACAAGATCGGCACGGTTGACCTGTTCCTGGTTTCGCACCACGGCACCAATCCTTCCAACTCGCTGCCGTTCGTTCGCGGCATCGAACCGCGTGTCGCTCTGATGAATAATGGCGCGAAGAAAGGCGGCGACCCTGAGGTGTGGCAGACCATCCGCGACACTCGCGGCTTGTCCGATTTGTGGCAGTTGCATTACGCTGTCGGCACGGACAAGGAACACAACTCGCCCGATACATTCATCGCCAATTTGGATATCGAGTGCCAGGGTCAGTGGATCCGCGTCACCGCGAAGCAGAATGGCGATTTTACCGTTTACAACAGCCGCAATAAATTCGAAAAGACCTACACCAAGAAATAGGCGCCGTGCCCATCCCTGTCGAACAACAAAACTCCAAACTGATGCGCGCCATGTTTCACACCGTGGCGCCCCGCTATGACTTCATCACTCGCGCGTTTTCTTACGGCATGGACAAGCGCTGGAAGCGGCTCGGCGTAGAGCGCGCCCGCCTGCCAGAGCGTCCCGTAGTGCTGGATCTTGCGTGCGGCACGGGAGATTTCTCGCTGCTTGTGAAGCGCATTCGCCCACAAGCCCGCACCGTGCCAGCCGATATCACCGAGCGCATGCTTCACCTCGCGCACGACCACGGCCTGAGCGACGGCGTCTGCGCCGATGCCGGCTCGCTGCCCTTCGCCGACGCCGCCTTCGATTGCGTTTTCATCGGCTACGGTTTGCGAAATTTTCCGCACCTCGCCCGTGCCGTGGCGGAGATTGAGCGTGTGACGAAGCCCAGCGGCGTTCTCGTCAGCCTGGATTTTTTCCTGCCGCGAAACGCAGTCATGCGTGCGCTCTACCTCGGCTATCTCTACGCGCAGGGCACATTCTGGGGCTTCGTCCTGCATCGCCGCCCGCGCATCTACACTTACATTCCGGATTCGCTGCGCAGCTTCGTCTCCATTGACCAGTTCACGCGCCTGCTGCGCGACACCGGTTATCGCCAAGTGGATGCGCGCAGCTATATTTTGGGCGGCATCGGCCTGCACTGGGGCGTGAAGTGAGCGTTTCAAAGACCGGATCGGGCGACCACCGTTCCGCGCTGCTTGCGGGATATCTCGGCTGGACGCTGGATGCATTTGATTTTTTCCTGGTCATCTTCTGTCTCACCGCGATCGGCCGCGAGTTTCACAAGACCGATGCGCAGATTGCCCTCACCATTACGGTGACGCTGGCGATGCGGCCGCTCGGAGCGTTTCTGTTCGGCCTCATCGCGGATCGTTATGGCCGCCGCCTGCCGCTGATGATCGACCTGGTCTTTTACTCCATCGTGGAAGTGCTCTCCGGTCTCGCGCCTTCCTACACCACGTTTTTCCTGCTGCGCGCGTTGTTCGGAATCGGCATGGGCGGCGAGTGGGGCGTGGGAGCGTCGCTGGCGATGGAGAAAGCGCCGCCAAAATCCCGCGGGCTGATGTCCGGCTTCCTGCAGGAAGGCTACGCGACCGGGTATCTGCTGGCGGCCATCTGCTACTTCTTTGTATTTCCGCGTGTGGGTTGGCGTCCGCTGTTCTTCCTGGGAGGCCTTCCCGCGCTGTTGGCGCTGTTCGTCCGCATGCGCGTCAAAGAGAGCGAAGTGTGGGAGCGCGGGAAGCGCCTCGGCTGGGGCGAGCTCGGGCGCACGCTGCTCTCGCATTGGAAGCTTTTCCTTTATATGGCGTTCCTCATGATGGGCATGAACCTGGTCTCTCACGGCACGCAGGATATGTACCCGACATTGCTGGAACGGCAATGGGGTTTCACCGCGGAGCGGCGCGCCGTCATGACCGGCATCTCGATGATCGGGGCAATTCTGGGCGGCGTATTCTTCGGCGGCGTTTCCGATCGCATCGGCCGCCGCAAAACCATGACCATCGCACTGCTCGTCGGAATCGCGGTCATCCCGCTCTGGGCATTCGCGCCGAGCGTAGCGCTGCTCGGCATTGGCGCGTTTCTGCTTCAGTTCATGGTGCAGGGAGCGTGGGGAGTGATTCCCGCTCACCTCGCCGAGCTCTCTCCCGATTCCGTTCGCGGCTTTCTTCCCGGGTTCGGCTACCAGGTGGGAGTGCTGCTTGCCAGCGCGATAGGCTACGTGCAGGCTCTCTTCGCAAATCGCACCAGCTACGCCGTAGCGATGGCCGGCACTGCCGCGGTAGTGATGATGTTCGCCATAATCGCCATCGCAGTCGGCAAAGAAAAGGGCGGGGCAGAGTTCGGCCGGTAAGTGCCGGCCGTTACTACGTTATACTCAGCCTTCATGCCCGCCCGACCCCGGGCCTCCGGCCGAAGCGCCGAAGCCGCGCGTGATGCCATCGAGGCTTTCCTCCAAAGCGCACGCCAACCCGCACTGCTCGAACCCGGCGAAGAACTGCTCGCGCTCACCAGTGAGAATTACGAGCTCTCGCTGCGCGCCGATCGCCTGACGCTTCAGGCTTGGGATCGCACGCGCAATCTGACGCGCCGCGTGATGGACGTTCGGCAAGACAGCGCAGCGCGCCTGGAGCTTGCCATCCAGCGCTTCGGCGGACGCGAAGGGCAGGTGTTCCTGCTCGATCTTTCCCGCCGCGCCGGAGCGGAAATGGGCCGCCGCAGCGGACGCCTTGTCTTCCGCGAGCGCTTCCGCATCTTTCTTCGCCGGCAATTTCCGGAGTGGACACTGGCCGAACTCAGCGCCGAGCCCGACCTGGAACATAGCCTCTCGCCCTCATTCCCGCGCGCCTTTCTGAAGCACGGTCAGCACGCATGGGCCGCTATCGCCTGCCCCGTCGAAGGCGATGCAGCCGCCGTCGTCACGTTCGCGCTCATCTGGCTCTCTTACCTGCGAGCCCGCGAGCGCCGCGTCACCGTTGAGGGACTCGCGATCTACGTTCCGCAGCGCAGCGAATCCGCGCCGTCGCTGCGCCTGCTGTGCCTCAATCCCTCTGCCGCGCGTTTTGAGCTTTTCACTTACGATGAGCATGACGAGATCGTGCGCATCGATGCGCGCGATCACGGCAATCTCGATACGCGCCTCGAGCCCTGCCGCCGCTCCGCCGCGGACGATGCGGGCCGCTGGCGCGACATTCTCGAACTCCCCGGAGTCGAACGCGTTTACCGCCACGATGGCAGCACATCCCTGCGCGTCCGCGGCATCGAATTCGGCGAGCTTCGCGACGGCGTTTTCTATTTCGGCATGGGCCAGAAAGAGATCGCGCGTGATTACCGGCTCAGCGAAATCCAGCGACTCGTCGAAGAGCTCGACCGCGCCCGCAATCCGCTCTCCGATTCCGCTAACTCGCTGTATCGCCAATATCCGGAGGCCTGGCTCGAATCGCAGGCGCGCGCCCACATCGTCACCATCGACGCGTCTTTACAAGAGACTCCGATTTACGGGCAAGTCCCGGCATTCGCCGGCGGCGATCGCGGCATCATGGACCTCCTCGCGGTGGACCGCACCGGCCGCCTCGCCGTCATCGAGCTGAAGGCATCTCAGGACGTACACCTTCCCATGCAGGCTCTGGATTACTGGATTCGGGTGAAATGGCACCTCGACCGGGGCGAATTCACGTCCGCCGGATATTTCCCCGGCGTGCAACTCCGCACGGAAGCGCCGAAGTTGCTGCTGGTCGGCCCGGCCCTCGAATTCCATCCCGCCACGGAAACGCTGCTGGACTACTTCTCCCCGGAAATTGAAGTCGAGCGGGTGGGAGTCGCCGCCGATTGGCGCACGCAATTGCGAACCATGTTCCGTCTGCGTGCCGCCGAACGCCCCGCGTTCGTGTCTGCCGGCACAAGCCGCGTCAATGCGCCGTTTACCCCGGAGCTAAAATAGGGACGCATATGCTGAAGGCTTTCAAGCAGGCCCGCGCCGCTTTCTCTCTCCTCAATGCGCAAGAGGTGACCAACCGGGCCAACCGCCCGGTGCATTTCGGACTCGTCTCCGTGGGAGGCGGCGGCTACCTGGAAATGGAGGACTTCCTGGCTCCTCACCATGCGAGTTCCAGCGACCGCGCGCGCGCCCTGGAAATGATCCACCGCGCCGGCGATCCCGCCGCGCCCGGCGACGTGGATCTTGTCCTCTATGAGCAGGGCATTCCTTCGCAAAAGGGCACGTACACGTATTACCGTAGCGATCCCGCAGCCACCATCGACCAGATTCTCGATGGCAATGACGATATCCATCTCGCGCTGGCGCGCCATTTTCCGGCCTTTCGCAAACCGGTGGTGGACCGCATCATTCAAAGCGTGGCGCGCGAGAACGCCATCTTCGCCATCGCCACGGCGCTGCCGGATGTGATTCCGAACCTCATGGAACTGCCCTGGGCGCTCGGCGAATGGGCGTCCGATACGGCCTTCCTCACGGCGAACCAACTCCGCATGGCGTTCCAGATCGCCGCTATTTGCGGGAAAGAAGCCGGCTTTTCGGCGCAGAAGGCGGAAGTGCTCTCCATTGGCGCGAGCGCGTTCGGCTGGCGCGCCATCGCCCGCGAACTCGCCGGCAAAATCCCGCTGGGCGGAGGACTGATTCCCAAGGGCGCCATCGCCTACGCCGGAACCGTGCTGGTCGGCAAAGCGCTTGAAAAGTTGCACGAGTCGGACATGGGCTACACCCGTGAAGAGCGCCGCGGCATCTATGAGGAAGCGCTGGAAAAGGGCAAACAGATCGCCGCCAACCTGCTTCCGAACGCTAAGCAAAGTTAAGACTTGCGCATTGACGAAACTTTTTCGCCTACATCCCGCGTCGTACAATTAGGTCGAAAGGTGGAACTCATGCGCCTGTCCCACGTTTGTATTGCCCTCGCTCTCATTACGTCTACTGCCGCATACGCGGACATCATCCGGCTGAAGAGTGGCCGTGTAATAAATGGTACGTACCTGGGCGGAAGCCCGCGTGAAGTAAAGGTCCAGATCGGCGATTCCGTCGAGACGCTGAACGTCTCCGATATAGCCCGAATCGAGTTCGCAGGCGGAGATCAGGGCTACTCGGATTCGTCCAACCGTCCTGTGATGCGCCGCGCTCCCTCGGCCGGGTATCCCGATGACGATGGACGGCCGACGCTTCGTCGCAGCGACAGTGCGCCGACGCCTCCTCCCCCTCCGCCGGCCGACGATTATCCGCCCGTTTTGCGCCGCAGCGATAGCGCTTCGGGAACCCCCGCGCCCATCATGCGGCCGGGCGATTCCGGCGCGAGCGCCGCGTCCACGGCGGCCACCGTCAATGCGCAGGAGCCGATCGAGATTCCTGCCGGAACCAATATGGTGGTGCGCATGATCGAAGCCGTGGATTCCAGCGCGGCCGGCGTCGGCCAGACCTATCGCGCCAGCTTCGATCAGCCTGTGGTGGTGAATGGCCAGACCGTAATTCCGCGAGGGGCTGATGCGACTGTGAAGCTCATCAACGATGAGCAGTCCGGCCGCGTGACCGGCAAGACAGTGCTCACCCTGCAACTCTGGAGCGTGCGCGTCAACGGCCGGACGGTCGATATCAAAACGCAGAACATTTCCAGAGAGAGCGACTCGCGCGGCAAGAAGACCGCGACCATGGCCGCGGGCGGCGCGATTCTCGGCGCCGTGATCGGCGGCATCGCCGGTGGCGGCAAGGGGGCGGCAGTCGGCGCTGGCGCCGGCGGAGCGGCAGGCGCGGGAGCGGAAGCCGTCACCAAAGGTGAGAAGGTGAAGATCCCTTCGGAGACGCTGCTCACTTTCATTCTGGACAACCCCGTTACTATATAGGTTGGCTCAACCAACTGCGATTGTGACCGGCGCGAGCCGCGGTATCGGCCGCGCCATCGCTACTGAGTTAGCGAAGACTCACCGCGTCATCGGCACGTACCGTGCGCGCGCCGATGCGGCCGAGCAGCTCCGCGCCGAAACCGGCTGTGAGATTTTTCCGTGCGATGTGGGGAGCGCCGAGGATCGCGCCGCGCTGCTGCGTTTCGCCCGCGAGCGCTTCGAAACGCTCGATCTGCTCGTGAATAACGCAGGCATGGCGCCGCGCGAGCGCCGCGACGTTCTTGACGCAACCCCGGAAAGCTTCGACGAGCTCATCAACACCAATCTGAAGGGGCCGCACTTCCTCACGCAGGAAGCCGCGCGCTGGATGGAGCCCCATGCCCGCGGCCGCATCGTTTTCGTGACCTCGATTTCCGCTTACACCGCGAGCGTCAATCGCGCCGAATACTGTATTTCGAAGGCAGGGCTGAGCATGTCCGCCGCCGTATTCGCAGCGCGCATGGCAGCGTCGGGCATCGGAGTCTTCGAAGTGCGCCCCGGCGTGATCCGCACGGACATGATCGCCAAGGTGGAAAAGATCTACGAAGAAAAAATTGTGGGAGGCCTGCTGCCCCAGCGCCGCATGGGAGAAGGCGAAGATATCGCCAAAGCCGTTCGAGCCATCGCCGATGGTCTGCTGGACTACTCCGCCGGCCAAGTCATCAACGTAGACGGAGGCTTCCACTTAAGGACACTGTAACGACGGGGCTCCCGCCCGGTCGCAAGATCGAAGGGTACAGCTGCCGAACGCCTCACTTCAAACTCAAATCCCGCGAGACCGCCGCGCCCTCCGCCACGTCGATCGCGACCGCCCCGTTCGACGCCCGCGGATCGTCAATATCGAAGCTCGCCAGCAACCGGTACACTCCCGGACCCAGCCCAACAAACTGATAGGCGCCATTCAAATCCGCGCGCGTGGTGCGGATCTCGCCATCATGCTCCAGCAGCACGGGAGCCCCCGCCGAAGCCCCCGACACAGTGCCGTGAATAGACGCCGGATTTGTTGAAAGCACAAACTTCACGTCCGCCCCCGGCGGCACAATCGCGACCGGAGCCTCCACTTTCGCCACATACCAGCTTGAATTCGGCGCCAGTGAAAACTCCCACTGCCCCGGCATCATCCGCGTCCCATTGTCCTTCAGCGTAAGAAACTCCGGCTTTGCTTCGCCCCATAGCTCCACCCGCCGCGCGATCACCTGCACCCCATCGGCCGCGCCCTCGAAGTGAAACGCGACCAGCGGCATCGGCGAGCACCGAAGGCGCAGATCGCCGCGATCGCGCATCAGATCGATCTCCTGGAACGCTACCCACTTGTCGCTCGTTTCGGCCATCACGTGATACTTCCCGGGCGCAAGATGCTCGAAGTGGAAGACGTCGTCCGGCCCGGTGATCATCGACTGCGCGCCCATGTCCGACGACAGCGTCACCACCGCGGGATAGTCCACGCGACCGGCGAGTGTGAGCAGTCCGCCGGGCATTGGCCGAATCACGATGTCACCGGCGTCGCGATCGATGCCCACCTCAATCGGACGCGCCGAATCCGCGGCCAGCACATCGCGATAGAACGTAGGCAGGTACGCGCCATCGTCGTACTGCTTCGGCCCGGTGCGCACCAGGTAGGCGCCCGGTTCGAGCTCCGCAATCCGAAACATGCCGCGATCATCGGTCTCCGCGTGCCCGACCAACCGCGGCGGATGCGTCGCGCGATATGCGTAAACGACGTGTTCGGCCAGCCCGACATCGTTCTCATCGGCGACCCGCCCGGTGATCGCGCCGAGCCGCGGCAGCACGATCCGCAGTTCGCGCTCGCTGCCTTCTTCGATGCTGACCGGCACACCCGGCGCTTTGTATTTCCGCTGCCCGTATTCCACCGGGGCGAACCCGATCTTCGATGCCAGCACGGTGTAGCTGCCCGCCACAATCGATTTGAACGCGAATTCGCCGAGCGAGTTGGTGCGTGTGGACTGCGTGCCGCCGCGGCTGCCTGCGACGGGTCGGACCACGATCAGCGCACGCGCCAAAGCGTGGCCGGTTTGCGACTCCACCACCATGCCTTTCAACACTGCGGCATGCGCGCAACACGCGGCGGCAAGCGCCAGCAGGCCGGCCTTCATCGCAGCACAAAGAGGTCGAGGTCCACTTGCGCGTCACTCGCCTCCCTCACGTAAACGCTCTGCGGTCGCGCCATTGACATCGTCTCGAAATCGGGCGATTGATATTCGAACGTCGCGAGAATGTTGTAATCCCCCGGCGCAAGTCCCTGAAATTTGTACTGCCCGCGAGTATCCGTCAACACCATGCGCAACTCGCCGATGCGCGTATTGCTCGCGCGGTCGACGATCTCCAGGTACACCGGAGCGCCTCCCACCGGCTCGTGCGACGTGCCGGTCACGGCCCCGTGAATGCCCCCAGGGCTGTTGCCAACGGTGAAACTCACATACCCGGAGCGCGTGATCGTCACCGCATTCCACCCGTCAGCGTGCTTGCGCTGCAGGCCCATCCCCGGCCCGGAGAACCCGGCGACGTAGTAATTCGGAGGTGTCTTGAGTTGCAGTTCCCACTTGCCTGGAACGAGCGCGGCGCGGCTGCCGTCGATCGCCAGTTGCTGAATCGGACCAGGTCCGGCGAGGTCTATCCTCCGCGCCAGCACGGTGAACTGCGAACGGTCCACACGCTGGCCGTTGACGCCGCTGATTCCAACCGTCACATATGAAGTGCAGACCGCGTCCGCATTGAGATCGTGTTCCTCGCGCACGGCGACGTCCTGCCAACCGCCGAGCACCACGCATCGGAACGAGTTATCGCCGGGGCCTTCCGAATACAACTCGTATGTCCCCGGTGGAACGGGACTGAAGCTGAACGGCCCTGCCGTTTGCACGGTCTCGCGCCCCATATCTGTCGCGAAGGTCAAGTTGACAGCTTTGGGAAGGCTGACACTCAGCGTGCCGTGAATCGGAATCAGCTTGCCCTGTGCCGGCTTGATCTCGATCCCCGTCGCGTCCTGGTCATAATTGACCTCCACCACGCGACCGTTCTCCGCGCGATCCGCGTCCTTCGCGAACGTCGGCACATAACTGACCTCCGCGTTCTGCAGCGGAGCCGTGCGAATCAGATACTGACCCGGCTTCAGCCCGAAAATCCGGAAGTCGCCGCGTTCGTCGGCCTGACCCTGCGCAGCCAGCTCCACCGGACGCGTATTGCGGTACGCGAGCACTTTCTGATGCGGCACTCCCACTTCGTTCTCATCCACCACTCTCCCGCTGATAGCGGCGAAGTGCGGCATGCGGATGTCGAGAAACGTGCCGGAACCGTCGGCCAGCAGCAAGGGCTCGCCCGCCGATTGCCACTGCTTCTGCCCATACTGCACCGTGACGAAGTTGGCGCGCGACGCCGTCAGCAGATACGCGCCCGCCGGCACATCTGCAATCTCAAAAACGCCAAACGTGTTCGTCTTCGCGGTAACGGCCTTCACGGGAAAGCCGGGCAGTGGCTGCAGCCGGATCGTCACGCGCGAAAGAGGTTTCCCGGTCTGGTGCTCAACCACGTTCCCGCGGACAGTCGCCGCGTGGAGTGCGGCACAGGCGAGCAATACCGGTAGCCAATTCCTCATCTTCTGACCTCATGACGCAGCGCGCCGCCAAAGAGTGCAGAGAATTTCCTGGGATTTCGTATGCTGAAAGCGTGCGCACCCTTCTCTTCCTGCATCCAGCCCGTATCGCGCTGGGGGTGGCTGTGGTGCTGGCTCTCGTCGTCGCCGTGCTCGCACTGGGGGCACGAGGCAGCGGAACGCGCATCGCCACTCTGTACCGTACTCACTTCGCCAAGGTTCATCGGGAGCGTCAACTTGTGGCCGCGATCGCGTTCTATCTCACCTTCACCGTGGTTCGCATCCTCACGCATGCCATCCGCGCCGGCCGCGGACCTTTTCACAATCTGGAGGTCGGCGGCCGCCACATCCACCATCTGGTCTGGGGCATCTTGCTGCTGCTCATCGTCGGTTACGGGTGGTTATTGCAGATCGGCACCGACGTTCGCGCCAAGAGCCGATGGCCGGGACGCGCGATGGCATTCCTCTACGGCGCCGGCGCGGCGCTCACGCTGGACGAGTTCGCGCTCTGGCTCAACCTGCAGGACGTCTATTGGGAGCGGCAGGGACGCGCGTCCGTTGACGCCGTGATTCTCTTCGGAACTCTGCTCGCCATCGGCGTGCTCGGCGGGCGCTTCTTCCGCTCGCTCGCGCGTGCTGCGTTCCGGAGGTAGAATCGCAATCGTGAGCGCATCCCGCGAACTGCCGAAGTGGTTCAAACTTTCGGCCGTGCCGCTAATTCTTCCCCTGCTCGCCACCGCTTACCTGGCGATGCGGTGGGCCGACATTCCTGCCAACCTGCCCACGCATTGGGGCATCCACGGACAGCCGAACGCATGGACCACCAAGTCGCCAATGCACGTGTTCGCGCTGCCAGTATTTGGCGAAGCGCTTTGCATTTGGCTCGTCGCCCTCGGCGTCGCGATGTACCGGGGCACAAAAGAAGTTGCAACCTTGAAGTGCATTCTCGCCGCCGAATTCCTGATGGGTCTGACCTTCGCGGCAATCGCGATCTCGCCCGTGGTGCACTTCCCTATGGCCCTCGTAGCCGTGGTGGCAGCGCCGATCACAGCGGTCGCGGTCATCTGGTTCGCCTCCCAGGCTGAACCCGGCTCAGGCGCGACCGACCCGAACGCGCTCTTCGTGCCGAAGACGATGGGAATCGGTTACACCATCAATATGCGGCACCCCAAAGCGTGGTCCGCCATCGGTTGGACCATCCTGCCGCTGCTGGCGCTGATCGCGTTTTTAATCCTCGCGCTCAACTCATAGGTGATAGAGCATCAGGTAGACCACCACACCCGTCACGCTCACGTATAGCCAGATCGGAAACGTCCAGCGTGCGATGCGGCGGTGCTTGTCGTATCGCCTGGCCAGCCCGCGCCGTAGCGTGATCACCGCGAGGAAGGGAACGGCTGCCGCCAGAACCGTGTGCGTCGCGAGGATGGTCAGGTACACCGTGCGGATCGCGCCCGTCCTGGCGAAGTGCACGCTGCCTACCTGCGCGTGGTAAATCAAATAGCACACCAGAAACGCGCAGGATACACCGAACGCCGACAGCATCACTTTGCGATGCGTCTCGATCCGTTTGCGCCGGATTAGCCTATAGCCCCACAACAGGAGTATCGCGGCGGTGGCATTGAGTATCGCGTTGACGGTCGGGAGAGCGTGTATCATTTTTCGCGTTCGAGCTGCCTGATGTTGTGAAGGAGCCGGCCCATGAACCCGTCTTCCGACGTGAGATAGAAGCCGCGTATTCGCCCCCGCCGGTCCACCAGCGCGAAACGCGTGCTGTGGTCCAGCGACCCATCGATCGGGTTCAGCTTAAAGCCCATGCCGACTGCATTCATTTCCGGCTGCGGCCCGGTGAGAAAGGTCCAGCGCGCGGGGTCGGCTTTGAAGTGCTTGGAATAGGCGGCGAGCACGGGCGGAGTATCGTGTGCCGGGTCCACCGTGAAGCTCACGAATCGCACGTCGGTCAGTTCTTCGGCGGCGGTCGCATCCTGCAGACGGTGCATTTGGGAACTCATCATCGGACACGGCCCGGGGCATGTGGTGTATACGAAATCCGCCACCCAGATGTGGCCCGCGAGCGCGTGGCTGTCAAATGGGTGCCCGCCCTGATCGGTCAACCGAAACGCGGGCGCGGGTCCCATGTCGTCCAGATGCGCGGGTTGCATGCAGGCTGCCAGCAGCCCTGCGAACACCGCCACTACAAGCTGTTTCATGCCGCACTGCGAGTGGTTTTTTGGGCCGCGAACATGCCGCTCAACAGCAGCAGCGCCAAGCCGAACGCGAGCGTTACGGCAAGGCTCTCAGTCGCGCCAGGCGCCGCATTCGGCAGCCCGAGCACGTGATTCAACAATGCGATGGAGTAGGTCAGCGGATTGATCCACATCAGCGCGCGCACCCAGCCGTGCGCGGTCGCCATCGGGAACAGACTGCCAGATACGAGCCACATCGGCAGCAGCAACAAGTTCATGATGCCATGGAAACCGGCGGTGGAATTCATCTTCCACGCAATGACGAAGCCGAGACCCGTCAGAGTAAACGAGATCAGGAAAATAGCCCCGGCAATCGGCAGTAGTTCCATCGCGCCGATGCTCACGCCCGCCAGGGGAGCGAATGCCAGCACGATCATTCCCTGTATCCACGCCAGCGTCGCCGACCCGAGAATTTTCCCGAGCACCAGGCTCGTGCGCGGAGCCGGCGACACCATCATGGAAAGCAGAAAGCCCTCGCGCCGGTCTTCAATGATCGTAATCGTAGAGAAGATCGCCGAGAACATCACGGTAAGCACAAGGGCGCCGGAGTAGTAGCGAGCCAGATCGTTCGAGCCGTAGCCCATTAAGAGCCAGAAGATGATCGGCGATGCCACAACGCCAAGCACACGGCTCTTCTGCCGCCAGAACCGGACCAGTTCCCGCTGCCACAGTGTCGCCGCCGGAAGAAAAAACCTGCTCATGCGCACTCCACGTGATGCCGCGCCAAGCGAGGCCGGCATTGCGAAGGCCTAAACAATCGCCGCCCCCGTCTCATGAATAAAGACATCTTCCAAACTCGGCTTATGCAAACCCACCGAATCGATCGCCCCCGGGAACGCCTCCACTACCTCCGCGATAAACCGGTGCCCGTTCTCGATCTCCACGCGTACCTGCGCATCGCGAGCAGTAGCCGGAACTCCGAAGCGCTGCCGGATCCCCGCCGCGAGCGCATCCGCGTCGGCCGTATCCAGCACCACCACATCGCCGCCGATGCGCGCCCTCAGCTCCGCGGGACTGCCCTCCACCACCATCTTTCCCTGATGCAGCAGAATCAGCCGGTCGCAGCGATCCGCCTCTTCCAGAATGTGCGTCGTCAATAAAATCGTAACGCCTTCGTGCTGCCGCAGCATCTCCACATGCCGCGAGACTTCGCGCCGCGCCGCCGGATCGAGCCCCGTCGACGCCTCGTCCATCAGCAGAATCTGCGGACGGTGCAGCAGCGCCTTGGCGATCTCCACACGCCTCCGCAGACCGCCCGAAAGCGTCTCCACCAGATCCTTCTTGCGATCCTCGAGCCCCAGCTTGCTCATCGCATACGCCATGCGCTCACGCAGCGTGGCGCCGCTCAGCCCGTGCAGATGCCCTTGCGCGCGCAGATTTTCTTCCACCGTGAGCGCTTTATCCAGGCTTTGCGTTTGGAACACCACGCCAACATGGCGCCGCACCGCTGCCGCGTTCTTCACCACGTCGTAGCCGGCGAGCGAGGCGCGACCCTCCGTCGGCGCCATCATCGTGGAAAGAATGCGGAATAGCGTGGATTTTCCGCCGCCGTTCGGTCCCAGCAGCCCAAAAATCTCGCCTTTTTTGACGTTGAAACTAACGTTCGCGAGCGCGACGCGATCCCCGTAGCGGTGCGTCAGGCGGTCGACTTCAATCACAGACCCGGCCTGTCCAGCAGCATCAGTCCGTAGATGAGCGGCAGGTACAGCACCGAAGCGATCAGCACTCCGCGGGCGCGGAGCATGCTGCGCTCCACCGCAACCCGCACGCCGGAATACAGGAACCACAGCCCGAGCAGCAGCGCGCCCACCAGATAAATGCGCCCTGTCATGCCGAGCATTCCCGGCACAAGGCTCACCGGAATCAATGCGATTCCGTAAAGCACGATCTGCCGCGCGGTGGACCGGCAATCCGGTTCCACAACCGGGAGCATCTGTATGCCGGCTCGTGCATAGTCTTCCCGGTACATCCAGGCGATCGAATAAAAGTGCGGAAACTGCCACAGAAATAGAATTGCGAACAGCACCCACGATTCGCGCGTGAGCGTGCCCGCCGCAGCCGCATATCCGATCACCGGCGGCATCGCGCCCGGGATCGCGCCGACCGTGGTGGACCACCACGTGCGCTGCTTCATCGGCGTATACAGAAACAAGTAGCTTGCGAGCGTGAACGCGCCCACCAATCCGGCCAGCAGGTTCACGCCGAGCCACAGTTCCAGAAATCCGAGCACGCTGAGCAGGGCGCCGAACGCGAGTGCGCTCCCTGGCGTCATCTTTCCCGCGGGCAGCGGCCGCATTTGCGTGCGGCGCATCCGCCGGTCCGCCTCGCGCTCATACCACTGGTTGAGTGCCGCCGTTCCGCTGGCGATCAAACCCGTGCCGAGCACCGTGTGCAGCAGCGAAAGCAATGGAATGTGTTTGAGGAATTGAATCCAGTTAGGCGCACCGGGAAGTCCGTAAAAATACCCGACACCGGTGCTCATCAGAATGAGCCACGTAATCCGCGGCTTGGTGAGCTCAATATAATCGCGCATGTGTGGAGCGCCCGCGCGGGACGCCCAGCCGTTGGCCATAGTCTACAGAAGCATCCAAAACCGGGCAGCCTCTCTAGTGCCGCCCGCCCACTCTACCCCTTCACGGAGAAATCGACAGTCTTGCTGTCTTTCGCCCCCACGGTCACTTGTTGCTCTTGTTTGCCGTATTTCTCGTGAACAATTTCGATTGTGTATGTACCCGAGGGCAGTCCCTTTATTGTAAACGTTCCATCGTCTCCCGTCACTGCGAAGAATGGGTGCGCCACCACACCGATGTAGCTACGCATCCACGGATGCACGTTGCACTTCATGGAAACGAACAGTTCCGGCTTCGCAAACGTCTTGACGATGGGCGCTTCGCCCGGCATCTGGCTCTCGTTCAACTCCCCATTCTTGTCCCCCGTGGCATGAATGTTGTGATTCGTAGGGTCGCTATTCCTGATCTCCAGCGGCTGATTCGTCATCACGCCGAGCACGTGCGGATCGTACATGCAGCCTTTCTGATCTAACTCCACCGGCGTCGCCGGAGCCTTCCACGTCGCGTTGGGCAGCCCCGCCTTCACCCACACGAACACGTTCTTCAAGGTGCCGTTCGGATTCACCACCACTTCCTGCGAGTAGACCGGCTTGCCGTCGTTCGCCTTCACGCAATCCGGCTTGTCGGACATATCCAGCACTACCGGCTTAGGCGTTGTCCCCTGGAACGCGACCTTGCCTGTCACGGTCGCGCCGTTCACAAGATCGGCTTGCATCGTCGGACCGCTCGGCGCCTCGGATTTCGTTCCTCCACACGCGGCCAGCATCACGGCCGCGAGCGCAAGCAAGAACTGTTTCATGGGTAAGCTCGCAGTGTAGCGCACTTGCGAACCCCTATAAAATGAGGGCTTGCGAGACCTGCTTCTCCGATTTTCCGTGGCGTCGCTGACGGCCACTTTGCTGATCACCGAAGCACTCAGTCCGTTTCATCTGCTCCGGCCGCTTCCCGTAGCTCTCGCCTGGACCGCTGTCGCCGTCTTCGCCGCATACCGATATCGCAACCTGAAATCGCCGCGACTTCCGAAGTGGCAGCCATTCGAAGCCGCTGTGGCAGTGGCCATTGCTGCCATCGCCATCGCAGTCTTCCTCGCCGCCGCCTTCAGCCCTCCCAACAGCGCCGATGCCATGGCGTACCACCTGCCTCGCGTCCTGTATTGGGCGCAATCCGGCAGCGTCGCCTTCTTTCACACGCCGTACTTCAACCAGGTGATGCTGCAACCGCTCGACGAGTACGTCATGCTGCATCAGTGGCTGCTCTTCGGCGGCGATCGCTTCATCAACCTCATCGCCTTCGCCGCGTATCTCGGCTCCATTCTCGGCGTCTCCGCCATCGCCTCCGCCGCGGGATTGAACAGCCGCGCGCAAGCGGTCGCGGCGCTCTTCTGCGCCACGCTGCCGAACTTTATCCTCCAAGCCTCCGGCGCCAAGAACGATGCGCTGCTCGCCTTCCTGCTGGTCGCGATGGTCTACTTCGGTCTGCGCGGCGATATTCCGTTCGCTGCGCTCTCTCTCGCGCTTGCGCTCGCCACGAAAGGCACTGCGTACCTCTTCATTCCGCCGCTGCTCCTCCTCTTCCGCCTGAATTGGAAACGCTTCGCCATCCTCGCGGCTGCCGCAGTGCTCCTGCTGAACGGTCCGCAATACTGGCGCAACATCAAGCTGAGCGGATCGCCACTCGGCTTCGATTCCGCTCAGGGCGACGGCTTTTATCGCTGGCGCAACGATCATCCCGGCCTCAAGTCCACGGTGTCCAACTTCCTGCGCAACACCAGCGAACAACTTGGCGATCGCCGCCAATCGTGGAATACCGCCGTCTACAACACCGTCCTGCGCCTCCACGCCGCGCTCGGCCTCGACCCTGACGATCCCGCCACCACCTGGCCCTATGCCCGCTTTCAACCGCCCATCAATGCCAACCACGAGGCGAACGCCAACAATCGCTGGCATCTCCTGGTGCTCGCGATCGCGCTCTGCTTCATCCGCCGCCGCTTCTGGGCGCTCTATGCCGCCGCCCTCGTTGCAGCCTTCCTGCTCTTCTGCTTCTATCTCCGCTGGCAGCCGTTCCTCGCACGGCTGGAACTCCCTTTGTTCGTGGTCGCGGCGCCGCTTGCCGGGCTACTGCGACCGAAAATCGTCGCGCTGATCGCGTGCGTCTTTCTTCTCACCACGGCACGCCGGCCCGCTCTCCAAAACTGGACCCGCCCGCTGCGAGGCCCCAGCAACGTCTTCGTCACCCCGCGCAATCGCCAGTACTTCGCCGACATGGACCAGTTCCACAACCGCGACCTCTACCTTCGCGCCGTAGACGATGCCGTCCATTCCGGCTGCAAAACCATCGGGGTGGATATCCGCCAGTTCACCCTCGAATACCCGTTCGAGGCGCTCGTCCGCGAGCGCGTTCCGGGCGTCGTCTTCGTTCACTCCGGCGATCCCAGCGGCCCCAAGCCCTGCGCCGTTCTCACCCTGGGTCCGTTCACCTGGTCTGGTATACTCACTTCGCAATGAGAGCCCTGCCCGTGTTTTTCCTGTCTGCCTATCTCGCCTTCGCCCAACCTCCCGGCCGTCAAAAGCGCACAGTCACTGCCGACGAAGTGATGCGTGTGCACAACTCCGCCATCCTCATCGATACGCACAATGACGTCACCAGCGCCACCGTCGCCGGCATGGACATCGGCAAGCCGAATACCGATCACATGACCGATATCCCGCGCATGAAAAAGGGCGGCATGGGTGCGCAGTTCTTCGCCGTTTACGTGGCGGCCAGCTACGTGGAAGGCAACCACGCGGCCAATCGCACGCTCCAGATGATCGACACCGTCCGCCACGACATCGTCGAGCGCTACCCGAACGATTTCGTCTTCGCCACCACCGCCGCCGATATCCGGCGCGCACACGAGCAACATAAGATCGCCGCGCTGATGGGCATCGAAGGCGGTCACGCCATCGAAGACAGCCTCCGTCTGCTGCGCGACTACTATGCGCTCGGGGTGCGCTACATGACGCTCACGCACTCGAACAGCAACCACTGGGCGGACTCTTCGGGCGACGCGAAAAAGCCCAACAACGGACTCAGCGCGTTCGGCAAAGATGTCGTGCGCGAAATGAACCGCCTCGGCATGATCGTCGATATCTCGCACGTGTCCGACAAGACATTCTGGGATGCGCTCGAAGTGAGCCGCGCGCCCATTTTCGCGTCGCACTCCTCCTGCCGCGCGATCTCTCCGGCGCCGCGAAACATGACGGACGAAATGATCGTCGCGCTCGCGAAAAAAGGCGGAGTCATTCAAATCAACTTCTCCTGCGACTTCCTCAACCCGCAAGCCGCGGCCGCCGCGAAGGCCATTCAGGACAAGCTCGTGCCCCTGCGCGAAGAGCTCATCAAGAAGTACGCCGCCGAACCCAACGGCATCGCCCGCGCCCAGAAAGAAGCCTGGGACCGCGCTTCCGGCAACGCCCCCAAGCCCCGCGCAACCCTCGCCGACGTCGTGAAGCACATCAACCATGTCGTCGCCATTGCGGGCGTCGATGCCGTCGGCCTGGGCAGCGATTTCGACGGCATCGATTGCGCGCCCGAAGGACTGAGCAGCGTCGATCAGTGGCCGAATCTCACGCGCGCGCTGCTCGAAGAGGGCTACACCGCCGAAGAGATCCGCAAAATCTACGGCGAAAACACGCTCCGGCTGATGACCGCCGTGGAGCGTGTGGCGCACGCCTCGCACTAATCATGGCCTCCGGGTTTTGGAGCGCGCTCACCCGCTTCGACCGTTCGAAAATTCATCCGCCCATCGCGCTGCGCAATTCGTGCGGCGTCCTCATCCCACTCGCTGTGGGCGTGGCGATCGGCCAGGCCGCCGGTGGGCTGATCGCTTGCATCGGCGCGCTGAACGTCGCCTACTCCGACGGCGTAGATCCCTACGCCACGCGCGCCCGCCGCATGCTGGCTTCCAGCGTCTGCGGAGCGCTCGCTTTGTTTGCCGGCTGCGCGACCGGGCACAGCTATCCTCTGACGATCCTGCTCACCGCGCTCGCCGCCTTCCTCTCGGGCATGATGGTCGCGGTGAGCACGACCGCGACGGACATCGGCAACATCGCGCTCGTCACTTTGGTGGTGTTCTCGGCGCATCCGCTGCCGCCCGCGCAGGCAGCGCAGTCGGGTTTGCTGGGCCTCGCCGGCGGCCTGCTTCAGGCGCTGCTCGCACTGGCGCTCTGGCCCATCCATCCATACGCTCCGGAGCGCCGCGCGCTCGCGCACTTATACGCGGCGCTAGCGCACGCCGCCACTGAGCCGCCGCTGTCTTCGGAAGCACCGCCCGCTACGGCCGAAATCATCGCCGCGCAAACCGCGCTCACGGATTTGCGTAGCAGCCCCTCAATGGAAGCCGACCGCATCCTCGCGATGTTCAGCCAAGCTGAGCGAATCCGCCTCAGCATCGTAACCCTGCGCCGGTTGCGAGCCCGCCTCGCCCGCGATTTCGCCGCGGAAGATCAGGCTGCCGCCATCACGGATGCACTCGCCACCACCGCGCGCGATCTCGATTCCCTGGCGCGCGGCACAACTCCATCGCCGCCGCAGTTCGCCAAAGTTGCCGATCCCGATGCTCAAGCCGAGCTCGACGCCCTCGCCGGTCAGCTTCGCGCCACCATCGATATGGCCGGCCATGCCACCGCGCACGGCGCCCGCGAGTTCGCCGCCATCGAACGCGCCCAGCCGTGGCGGCTGCGCGCCGAGAGTGTGCGCGCGGCCATCCAGGCGAATCTGGTGCTGAGCTCCGCGGCGTTCCGGCACGCGCTGCGGCTGACGGCCTGCACGGTCGCCGGAGAAATCGCCGCGTTCTGGCTGGGCTGGCTGCGGTCGTATTGGATTCCTATGACCGCGGTCATCGTGCTGCGTCCCGACTTCACCGCCACATTCACGCGCGGCATTCTGCGCATCGCCGGAACGCTGCTCGGCCTCGCGTGCGCGACCGTGCTCTTCCACCTGCTGACGCCTCCGCTGGGTGTGCAGGTGGCGCTCATCTTCGCGCTCATGCTGCTGCTGCGTTGGTACGGCCCGGCGAACTACGGAGTGTTCGTCATTGCTCTCAGCGGTCTGATCGTGCTGCTGCTCGCTCTCACCGGCGCGCCGCCGATGCAAGTGATCGCGGCCCGCGCCCGCGGAACGCTGCTCGGCGGAGCGATCGCGCTTCTCGGATACGCGGTCTGGCCGACTTGGGAGCGCGGCCTTGCAGGCAATACTTTAGCCGCGATGTTCGATGCTTACCGCGACTATTTCGCCGCGATTGCCCGCACATACATCGAGGCCGGCGGCGCGGTGACCGCGGAGTTGGAGCGAGCCCGTCAAAAATCGCGGCTCGCGCGTTCCAACGCCGAAGCATCGGCCGGAAGACTGCGCAGCGAACCGGGCGTGCCCGACGAACGCCTCCGCGCCATCGACGCGCTGCTGGCGAACTCGCACCGTTTCGTGCGAGCTGTGATGTCGCTCGAATCGGGCATCGCACGAAGCCGCCCGGCGCCCGCGCGTCCAGCCTTCCGCAAGTTCGCGCAAGACGTAGAGCAAACGCTGGAAGCCATGGCATCCACCCTCCGGGGAAGCTCTCCCGACGCCTCGAAACTCCCCGACCTCCGCCGCGGCCACACCGAACTCATCGCCTCCGGAGACGCCGCAATCGAACGCTACGCCCTGGTCAACGTAGAATCCGACCGAATCGTAAATACCCTGAACACGCTGGCCCAACTCGCTGGCAACGTTACCAAACCGCTTGCAAGTTAACCACGACCGTAGTAGAGTCGATGACATAAGTGGTCGCCAAGCTAACCAAGCCGGAGATTCAAATCATGGAAATCCTCTGGAACAAAGGACCATGTTCCATCCGCGAGATCCATGACTCCCTCCCTGCAAAGAAAAAGCTCGCGTACACCACCGTACAAACCATGGTCTACCGGCTGGAAATCAAAAAGTCAGTCCGCCGGGTCAAGAAAATAGCCACTGCGTTCATCTTCGAAGCCGCTGTCTCCCGCGAAGGCGCGCAGCGACGCCTCGTTGACGAACTTCTAGCCTTGTTCGGAGGCCGAAGCCGCCCCATCATGGCTCACCTCGTCGATTCCGGAGCGCTCACGCTCGACGACGTCCGCGAAGCCGAAAAGGATCTCCGCGCACGCGCAAAGAAGGGCAAATGAATCCAGCTTATTTGCGGCCCATTGCCATCCACCTCGTCCAATCGACACTCTTCGCCGCCGCCGCGGCGCTGCTGACCCTCGCTCTCCGCAACAATCGCGCACGCATCCGCCACACCATCTGGCTGATCGCCTCGTGTAAGTTTCTAATCCCGATCTCGGCGCTCATCGCCTTCGGCAGCCAATTCGCGCCCGCGCAACCTCCCCAAAAGCCGCCGGCGACCCTCACCGTAGCGACGCAGCAGGCTGCCGAATCATTCACCATCTTCCAGCCGCCGCCACCGCTCGCCAGCACGTCCGCCAGCCCTATCCCCAATCTCCTCCTCGCCATCTGGGGATGCGGATTCGCTACAATCGGCCTCTCCTGGTACCTCCGCTGGCTCCGAATTCGCGCAACCGTTCAAAACGCGGCGCCCCTCGATCTCCCACTCCCCATTCCCGCAAAGTCCTCGCCCGCCGTGCGCGAACCCAGCGTGTTCGGAGTCTTTCGCCCAGTGCTGCTGTTGCCCGAAGGCATCCTCCGCCGCCTGACCCGCAGCCAGTTGCAAGCGGTCATCGCGCATGAGCTGTGCCACGCCCGCTACGGCGATAACCTCTCCGCTTCGCTCCACATGTTCGTGGAAACGGTCTTCTGGTTCCATCCCCTCGTGTGGTGGCTCGGCAAGCGCATGATCGCCGAACGCGAGCAAGCCTGCGACGAAGACGTCCTCGCCCGCGGCAATGATCCCGATGCCTACGCGCAAGCCATCCTCAACGTCTGCCGCTTCTGCCTCGAAGCCCCGCTCCCGTTCGCCAGCGGCATCGGCGGTTCGGACCTGCGTCGCCGCATTGCCGCCATCCTCACTCCCCGCGGCGTCCTCCGCCTGCACCCGCTGAAGAAACTCACGCTCGCCGCACTGGCCGTCGCCGCCGTCACCGGCCCGCTCGCCATCGGCCTCGCGCAGCAGCCTCCCGCCCCGATGTCCTTCGACGTCGTCTCCGTCAAACCCTACCCGGGCTATCCCTCGAAGTTTGACATGCAGCGGTCCGGCGGCCGCATCCGGTGGACTGCCACAATCATGTCGATGGTGATGTACGCCTACCGCATCCAGGCCTTCCAGGAAACCGGAATGGCGCACGTCCCCTATGACTTCTTCGCCGTCGATGCCGAAACCACTCCCGGCGCTACCGATGACCAGGTCCGCCTCATGTTTCAGTCGCTCCTCGCCGCCCGCTTCAAATTCCAGGCTCATCGCGAAACGCGCCAGCTTGCCGGTTACACTCTCGCTCCCGCGAAAGGCGGCGTCAAGATCCAACCGACCCCGCCCGATGCTCCTCCAGCCCCGCTGCCCGAGTGGTTCGCCAAAGGCAAAGAGGCAATGTCCAAAGCCATTGAAGGCAAAATCATCGCCTCCATGGAAGGCAGAGGCATCACCGCCATAACCGCGCGCCGCACCACCATCGCACAGCTCGTCCAAACTCTCGAAGACCAACTCCGCGCCCCTGTGCTTGACCGCACAGGACTCACCGGGCAATATTACTTCGGCTTCAAATGCGCCCGCGTGGACGCTCCGCCGGAAGCCGATGCGGATCCCGTCACCGCGCCGACTCTCTTCGCCGCCCTCCGGCAATCGCTCGGCCTGCAACTGGACAAGCAAACCGTCCCCGTCGACATGCTCATCGTCGACCACGTAGACAACACGCCGACAGGAAATTAAGTACGTACCGGCCTCCCGGCCGGTACGAGTCGCGCTGAGCGCGACCGGCACGTTCCTATTGCGGCGAGTTCGCCTTAAGGCCGGTCAGGAGACCGGCCGTTACCGTCTTCAAGTGTGCTAAATTTCTAGCATGCAGAGACTGCATGTCAGCCTCGCCCTGACCATCGCCACGCTGGCAGGCTGCGCACACGCGCCGATGACCTACCGCCTGACCAATGAAGGCACGCGGCCCCTACTCGTCCCTCCCGGCGTTCTTCACCCGGAACTGGCCAAGCGCACGTTCGTCGCGCCCGTGAAGGCCGGACCGGCCAAATGCTCCCTTCCCGCCGATGCCATCGCTCTCGACCGCCGGGGCAACAAGGTCCGGCTCACCGTCTCCCGGTCTGCCCTCCGCGAAAAACCCGCGGCGTGGCTCGCTACGTGGGCCGGCGAGGCCGAATCCCGCGGCTGCATTGTCCCCGGCGCAGCCCGCGACCTCGTCTCCGCCGTTATTGACCGCGTCCCGCTGGACCCCGTCGTCTCCTTCCGTCTCCTCCACGCCAGTAACCCCAAGGCGGGCTACATGGATCTAGGTCCCGGCAGCGCGCTCGAAGTCGTCGCGCCCATCATGGATACCGGTCCCACGCCGGCCGATACTCAAACTATCTCCGGCAGTGGCAACAGCATCAATGTGGAGATCCGCGCCGCATCCATCCGCGGTATCGAAACTACCGACTACACCGTTCGCCAGAAGCCCGGCGGCGGCTATACCATGACGCCCCTGCGCGTCGAACGGCGCATCGGCGGAGCCCCTGAACCTGCCGCGGAGCCCATCAACGACTACCTGAAGTTTCCGCCCTCAGCCGCCTTTTTCCGCCTCGTGTACAAGGCTGACGACAACGGCGTCACGGCGGTCGTGGTAGGAGCGCCAACCCACGGCCAACTGGAACTCGCCGACTGCGGCAAGGGCGCGACTTGCGTCACCATGCCGAAATCCACCGGCATCAATCCGGTCATCTCCATCACTGTCAACGGCAATCCCGTGACGATGGGAATCGGCATGACTGTGCGCAACGCCCTCACGAAATCCGGCGTTCGTGAGCCCGTCCAAATACTTCCAAAGCTGCGCGTATCGAAACTCTACCAGGGCCGGCTGGTCCCCGTGGATTTCGTGCGCGCCAGCGAGTCCATTCTGGACCTTCGCCTCTTCGGAGGCGAGTCCATCAGCTTCTGATTGGGCACGGCTTCAGGCAGTTACCGCCCGATCAGAACCTCCACGCCCTTGGGTTCCACGTTCAGTCGGTCCACCCGGTGCCCAAGCTCGAAGGGCCGCCCCACCTTGGCATCCGGATACAGCGGAAGCAGGCAGTTCTGAATGAGAAAATCCAGCGTTCCGCCGTCGATCTCCACGCCCGAAATCTCCACCCGCTGCACGTCCACCCGCGCGCTCCCGCCTGCCGACTGGATCTTCGCCGTCACGCTCACCGGATGCTCGCCCGATAAGAACTTCGACATCAGCCATCCCGGCGGATGCCCTTGCGCCCGCCTCACCTTTGCGAAATCCACCAGGGCTGTGCCGGTCGCGACGCCCGGCGCAGTTACTTCAACCCGCGCATTCCTCACGCCATCGGGGACCTCGCGCGCGATGTAGGCGTTCACTTCCCGCGCCGACATCTCCACCGTGGACCCCGGCCGCAACTGGTCGGCCTCAATCTGGTCGAGCTTGCGCTTGAAATTGTCGTAGTCGCCGGCCGCCGTCGCCAGGAGCGCGGTCACCGAGAGAGCGCACAGGAATCGCTTGGACATCTGGTACTTAGACGGGCGGAAATGGGTGTGGCGTTGCGCCTTTTCGCGCAGGGGCGGCGCAATATCCGGGGAGGACCTCCGGCATTTGAACGATTTCCGTCGTTTTTCAGTTTGGCCAATGGCGTGCTTATTTCTGAAATTCGGAGGCGATTATGCCGCTTCATACCATTGCCCTGCTCCTGCTGGCGGTTCTTTTGGGAGCCGCCGGATTGCGGATGATCCGTCTATATGTGAAGTACGCCGGCCCCCGCGCGGTAACCTGCCCCGAAACCCGGGCCCATGCCGCCGTCACACTCCAGCGGGGGGCCACGATCCGCACTGGCCTCCTCGGAACTCCCAATCTCGAACTCGGCGCCTGCAGCCGCTGGCCGGAGCGCGCAGGGTGCGGCCAGGAATGCACCGCCGAAATCGCCGCCGACCCCGAAGCGTCGCTGGCGCGCATCATCGCCGGCCGGTGGTTCGAGGGAAAGAAGTGCATCACCTGCAACCTGGAGTTCCACAAAATTGAGTGGCAGGTCGCCAAACCCGCGCTGGTTTTAGCCGATAAGAGTTGCGTGGAATGGGACCGCGTGCCGGTTGATAAACTTCCGGAAGCTCTAGCTGACGCGCTGCCGCTTTGCTGCACCTGTTTCCTCGCGTCCAAAATGGTGGCCGAACGGCCGGACCTGGTCCTGAAACGGCCAGCCTTCCCGAAGAGCGGGTCCCGCGAGGTGTAGCGTGAAGTTCTGGTTGCTGCTTTCCGTTTTGCCCGCGTTCGCCGGGCAGCCGCGGCCGGTGTCGCCGGTCGTCCTCTACACCGATTTCGAACAAGCTCCTCCAGCCGGCGTATTAAACGGACTTCAGGAAGAGTTGACCAATCTCATGTACCCGCTCGGCTACGAATTCTCCTGGCGCGCGCTGGCGGACGTGCATGGCACGGAACCCGTGCCGGAATTGGCAGTGGTCCACTTCAAGGGCCGGTGCAACCTCGATACTTTCTCAGGGCACGGCAGAACTGCCGGCCCGCTCGGGTGGACTCACGTGAGCGACGGAGCGATTTTGCCGTTTAGCGACGTCGATTGCAACGGCATTCGCGAATTCCTGTCCGATGGACTGACCGGCCTCCGTGCGGATGAGCGCGAAAGCGCCTTCGGACGGGCGCTGGGACGGGTTCTGGCGCACGAGCTCTATCACGTTTTCATGAGGACGGCGCATCACGCCGCGCGCGGTGTCGCCAAGCCGGCCTACAGCATCGCGGATCTTCTAGGCACCGAATTTAAGTTTGAGTAAGCGTCGGCGGAGCCTGCTCTAGAATCAAGCGCCGCGCGTGATCGCGAATCTTCGGCAGGAAACCGCGGAAGACGAGCGCTGCCGCCACGCAAATCACACCGCCCAGCGCCACCGTCACCGGCGCCCCGAGCCGGTCCGCCGACCAACCTGCCAGCAGCGATCCGATCGGGCCCATCCCCATCAACATCATCGAATAGACGCTCATCACGCGTCCGCGCAGCCGGTCCGGCACCATGCTCTGGATCAAGGTATTCGAGGAACCCATCTCGATCATCATGGTGAAACCTACCGGAACCAGAATCGCGATTGACAGCCAATAGATCCGCGAGAAGGCGAACGCCACAAGCGTGCAGCCGAATCCGATTGCCGAAACCGCGACCCACATGCCGAGCCCCTTCAGATCTTCGCGGCTGGCGAGCAGCAAAGCGCCGATCAGCGCACCGACGCCCGTAGCGCCCATCAACCAGCCGAGCGCCGCCGCGCCGCCGTGCAGAATATGGTCGGCGAAAATCGGCATCAGCACCGTGTATGGCATTCCGGTGAGGCTGACGATTCCGAGCAGCATCAGCAAGGCATGAATCGGAATATTCTGTACCACGTACCGGAAGCCTTCCACTATATGAGCGATCGGCGAACCGGGCTGATCCAGATATTCATGGCGCGTCACCCGCATCGCCGCCAACCCGCCGATCACCGCGATGTAGCTCAGGCCGTTCGCCAGAAAACACCAGCCTTCGCCGATCGTGGCCACCAGAATTCCCGCGACCGCCGGACCCACGACGCGCGATGCATTGAACATCGAAGAGTTCAGTGCGATGGCGTTCATCAAATCCGCGCGCCCGACCATATCTACGATGAAGGCTTGCCGCGCTGGAATATCGAAGGCGTTCACCGCGCCCAATAGCGCGGAGAGCACGAAAATGTGCCAGATCTGCACCGTGCCGGTTAACGTCAGGATCGCCAGCGCGAACGCGAGAATCATGCTCGATGCCTGCGTCGCGATCACCACATGCCGGCGGCTGTAGCGATCGGCCACGATCCCTCCGAGCGGCGATAGCAGAAAGATCGGGATCTGTGAGGCGAAGCCGATGCCGCCCAGCAGCAACGAGGACTTCGTACGGTCATAGACCAGCCAGGACTGCGCTACGGTCTGCATCCAAGTGCCTATGAGCGAGATGAGTTGGCCGCCGAAAAAAAGTTGGAAATTGCGATATTGCAGCGCGCGAAGCGTCGCGGGGAGTCGCATCTACTTACATTCTAAAGCTGAGGTAAGTACCGGCCTCCCGGCCGGTACAAGTCGCGCTCCGCGCGACTGCTCGCAACCGGCTACTGGCGCAGAGCCTCCATCGGATCCGTTCGCGATGCCCTCCGCGCCGGAATCGCGATGGCCACCGCGGCCGTCGCTAACAGCGCAGCGGCGACACCCGCGAGCACTGCGGGCTGCAAGGGGCTCGCCTCATAGAGCAGATTGCGAATAACCGGACCAGCGCCTGCCGTCGCCGCAAAGCCTATCCCCAGCCCGGCCACTACCGGAACTCCGCCATCGCGCGCCACCAGTCCCACGATGGACGCAGGTGTAGCCCCCAGCGCCATGCGAATTCCGACCTCCTGCCTTCGCTGCGCCATCATCTGCGCGAGCACACCTTCCAGTCCCAACGCCGCTAGCAGCAGCGCGAATAAAGAGAAGCCTCCGGCGAGCGCGGCCCGGAATCGCGGATAGGCGAGGAAACGGTCCAGGTCGGCGCGCAGTGGCTCTACCTGACCGAGCGGAATTTCAGAGTCGAGCCCTGCTACGGCTTTGGGAATCGCATCTTCCACCGCCAGATTCGCGGCTGTGCGCACGGCGACCGTCACTGAAGCCGCGGGCTGCTGATCGATCGGACGATACACCATCGGTGCGCTCACCCAATCCATCTCGCGGTAAACGGTCACGCGCTTTTCCGTGCCGATGATCCCCACCACCGTGATCCACGGGTCGCGCTCATTGAACCGGATCTGCGCGCCGAGCGCGTTCCCGTTCCCAAAGTATTTGCTCGCTACCGCGTGATTGATCAACGCGACAGGTTGAGAATCCGCGCGATCGGCTGCCGTGAAGTCACGCCCTGCGAGCAGCGGAACGCGTAGTGTCTCCAGATATCCCGGCGTCACGGATTGTTCAGCCACGTCGTGCGCGGCACGATCTTCGTCGAAAGGGCGGCCTTGTACGCGCATCGCCGACTGGCCCCCGGTACCCGGCGGCAGCATCGATGCGATCGCCGCATGAGTGACTCCGGGCGCGCTCGAAACGCGCTCCAGCAGCCGCTCATAAAACCGGGCGCGCGCTTGCGTGTTGTAGCGAGGGTTTAGAGTGAGCGGCGCGCGAAATACGCCGTCAGGTTCGAAGCCCAGCGGCGCGTTGCGCATGCGCAGTACAGATTCCATCAGCAGGCCGCCGCCCGCGAGCAACAGCACCGCGCCTGCGACCTCCGCCGCCACCAGCGCGCGCGTGAAACGGAACGGCCTTCCCGCAATACCGCGGCCGCCCGTTTGCAGAGCCTCATTCAAATCCACGTGCGACATCTTCCACGCCGGTATGAGGGCAAACGCAACCGTAGCCGCCAGCGATGCGAAAGCGGCGAATGCCAGCACCGGCACATTGATGTGCACATCGGCGCCCGGCGGCAGTTCCACAGGATTCACGCTGCGGAACCAGCGCACCAGCGCGAACGCGAGCGCGACTCCGGCCGCTCCTCCGGCACCAGCAAGCAAGAGCGCCTCCGTGAGCAGTTGCCGAACCAGCCGCGAGCGCTCGCCCCCGAGAGCCGCGCGCACCGCGAGTTCCCGCGTCCGCGCCAGTCCGCGACCCAGCAGCAGTCCGGCGACGTTCCAACAGGCCAGCAGCAGCACCACCCCCACCGCGGCGAAGAGCACCCACAGCGTAGTGCGCAAATTGCGCCCCGCGAGCCATGTGAGTGCCGTCTGTAGCGGATCCACAGACGGTACAAATCCCCGCTCTTTGCCATCACTGCTGTGAACGGCTGTATGTAGCGCGGTGAGATCCTGCTCCGCTTGCGCCAACGTCACACCGGGCTTCAGCCTGCCGATGGCGATCGTCGGAATCTGTTCGCGCGGCGTCGGGAAGTCCGGCGTCAGCAGAGTCCAAAGCTGGGTGACCGGCGGATAGAACGCGAAACCCGCGGGCATCACCCCGACCACCGTGCACGCGCGCCGGTCCAGGGCCAATGTCCGGCCGACGATCGACCTGTCCTGGTGCAGCGCGCTTGACCAGAAGCCGTGGCTGAGCACCACCGAACAGCCATGCGTTTCATCAGCCGGCGTGAACGTGCGGCCCAGCGCCGCCTTCACTCCGAGCGTCTGAAAGATCGACGACGTGACTGCGACTGCCATCACGCCGCGCGCCGGTCCGCGCCCCGTCAGAGTCTCTGCCCGAATGGCCCACGTCACTCCCGCGACATCGGTCATCGTGCGCGAATGCTCCTGGTAGGCGCGCAGATCGGCGTAGCTCGCGAAGAGTTTGGAAAGCCCGCTCTCTCGCGTACTGCGATCGAGTATCTCCACAAGCTCATTCACCGCGCGGTACGGCGGCGGCTGCAGCAGTGTGGCGTAGACAATGCTGAACACCGCCACATTCGCGCCGATGCCGAGCGCGAGTGTGAGCGTCGCCACCAGCGTGAAGCCGGGCGACCTTCGGTACAAGCGGAGCGCGTGCCGGACGTCGGAGAGCGGCATAGATCACACACCTAGCATCTGTTTTAGAGTAAGCGCATTTTCCACGGCATAAGCAGCCTGATCGTTATCGAAATAGACGTAGACCGCCTTCAGTTGTTTGCTCCAATCGCGAATTCGGCCGGCCCACATTTGCAGTGTCTCGTCCGGATAGCTCCCCTGATACGCGCCGCCGGGTCCGTGCAGCCGCACGTACGTGAAATCCGCGGTTACTGCAAGTCCCGAAAACGTGCCCGCGATCTCGAAGATGCAGAACGCCGTGTTGTGCCGCCGCAGAATCTCGTAAATTGCCGTCGAGCGCCACGTCTCATTGCGGAGTTCGAACGCGTAGCGATTTCCCGGCGGCAGCATCTCCAGAAATGCCTCCAGCCGCTCGCTATTGACTTCCCACCACGGCGGCAACTGGAAAATCACCGGACCGAGTTTCGTCTCCAGGCGGTCAATGCGCTCGAAGAACTTCTCGATGCCCGGACCAGGGTCCTTCAGTTTCTTCATGTGGGTGAGAAAGCGGCTGCCCTTCACCGCGAAGTGAAAATCCGGCGGTGTGCAGTGGCGCCAGTTGTCCAACCCGGATTCCAGCGGCAGCCGGTAAAAGCTGCTATTGATCTCCACCGTACGGAACCGCTCGGCATAGAAGTCGAGCATCTTTTTGCCCGGCAGTTTCGGCGGGTAGAACGGGCCTTTCCAGTGCTTGTAGTGCCAGCCGGAAGTTCCGATGTATACGTCGGCGGGCACGCGTGGGTTTGTGCACGCGTGCGGCCAAGGTGAAGGTACTTACCGCGGGAGTGAGGACAGCTCCGAGAGGATCCGCTGCGCTTCGCCCGCCGGATCTTTGGCGCGTGTGATTTGCCGCCCGATCACCAGGTAATCGGCGCCGTTGCGGATCGCTTCGGCGGGCGTCGCGACGCGCTTCTGGTCGCCTGCATCAATCCCCGCGGAACGCACGCCGGGGGTGACGATGGTCACCTTCGGCCCGGCGATGCGCCGGACATTCGCGGCTTCCAATGGCGACGCCACAATGCCGCCCGCGCCCGCCTCAACCGCAAGACGCGTGCGCTGTTCGACGAGCGCCGCAGGGTCGCGATTCCAGTTCTGCTCGGCGAGATCCTCCGCGCCCATGCTGGTCAGCACGGTGACCGCCAGAATGGTGAGCCCGGTTCCAGTCGCGCCCGCGTCCGCCGCGCGAACTGTTTGCGAGACGGCATGCACAGTCAGAAACTTCACGCCGAGCTGCGCCACCTTCGCCGTCGCTCGCTTCACCGTCTCGGGAATGTCGTAATACTTCAGATCGAGAAAAACATCCTTGCCCTGGCCAACAAGTTCGCGCACGAAATCCGGACCGGCGACGGCGAACAGCTCCATGCCCACTTTGAAGAAGTTCACATGCCTGGAGAGTTTCCTGGCGAGCGTTCGAGCCTCGTCGGCAGTCTCCACGTCGAGAGCTACGATGATCGGATTGCCGGTCATAAAAGGCGTATGGGCTTCTCGCCGCGCGCGGTGACGCGCCCGATGCGGCAGGCGGCGGGGAATTCGCGCTCCATCGCGGCGGCATCGCGCTCCGGGAGGGAAATCAGCAGCCCTCCGGACGTCTGCGGATCGTACAGCAGATCGGGCGCGGGCTCGTTCGATTCCACCGAGCATTCCACGAACTCGCGATTGTTCTTGAGGCCTGCTGGAATCGCCCCGGCGTTCGCGTACTCGAGCGCGCCATCGAGATATTGCACCGCGGAGATTTCGATCTCGAGAGTCACGCCGCTCGCCAGCGCCATCTCCCGTGCGTGCCCCAGCAGTCCGAAGCCGGTGACGTCTGTGCAGCCGTGAGCGTCGTAATGAAGCATCGCTTCGCAAGCTGTTCGGTTGAGGGTCATCATCTGCGCCGTCGCGGATTCGACGTGCTTCTGCTGCGCGATGCCTCTCTTCAGCGCCGTGCCGATCACTCCCGTTCCGATGCGCTTTGTGAACACAAGCACATCGCCGGCGCGCGCTCCGCCGTTCGCTTTCACGCGGTCCGGATGGACGGTGCCGGTCACCGAGTATCCGAACTTCACCTCATCGTCGTTCACACTGTGGCCGCCGAGTATCGAGCACGATGCTTCGTGCATCTTCTCCGCGCCGCCGCGCAGGATCTCCTGCAGGTCGTCGAGATCGCCCTTGGCGGGGTAAGCCAGAACGGAGAGCGCGGAGATGGGCCGGCCGCCCATGGCATACACATCGCTCAATGAATTGGCGGCCGCGATCGCGCCGAACGTGTAAGGGTCGTCGACAATCGGCGTAAAGAAATCGATCGTCTGCACGAGGGCGAGCTCCGGCGTCAGCTTGTACACGCCGGCATCGTCGGCGGTGTCAAACCCGATCAGCACGTTCTCATCGGCCCAGCGCGGAAGTGCGGCCAAAACTTTGTCCAACAACTTTGGACTCAGCTTGCTCGCTCAACCCGCGGCTTTGACGTGCGCGGTCAGCTTCTTGCCCTGCGTAGTCCCGTTCATCTGCGGTCCCTACTATAATAACGGCAATGCGACGTACTGCTCTGTTTTCCGCTGTTTTGCTGCTGGTTGCGGCCGTTACGCTGATCTCCAAAGATCCGCAAACCGATGCGCGACTGAAAAACGCGTCGCGCGCACAGGAGCGCGGCGGTTGGATTCAAGTGCATCTGCAGGGCACGCCCAACGAGATCGGCTTCCAGCACGGATATCTGCTGGCGAACGAGATCAAGGACAACTTCACTGCGCTCAGCACGGAGATGATCCACGAAGAGAAGAAGGATTGGAACTTCTTCCGCAAAACGGCCGAGGAGGTTTTCTGGCCGCACGTGGAGCAGGAATATCGCGATGAGCTGCTCGGCATTGTCGAAGGAGTCAAGGCGCGCGGAGTGAAGCTCGATCTGTGGGACATCGTGTCCCTGAACGCCTGGCTCGAGCAGCCCTATTACGACAAATGGTGGGACAAGCGGCACGGAGGCAAGCCGAGCAACGCGGGCCTGCCCGAACGTTGCAGCGCGTTCGTGGCCACCGGCAGCTATACAAAGGACGGTCGCCCGGTGATCGCCCACAACAATTGGACGAGCTACTCTTCGGGCGAGCGCTGGAACATCGTCTTCGATATTGCTCCCGCGAAAGGCTACCGCTTCATCATGGATGGCGCGCCCGGCCTCATCCACAGTGGCGACGATTTCGGCGTGAACTCCGCCGGCATCGCGATCACCGAGACTACCATCAGCGACTTCAACAGCTTCACGCCGGACGGTATTCCGGAATTCGTGCGTGCCCGCAAGGCCATGCAGTATTCGGCGTCCATTGACGATTACGCGCGAATTATGAAGGAAGGGAACACCGGCGGCTATGCCAATAACTGGCTGATTGCCGACCGCAAGAACAATGAGGTTGCGAGCCTGGAACTCGGGTTGCAACACGTGACGCTGCTGCGCACGAAAGACGGCTTCTTCGTGGGCTCGAACTTCCCCGCGAATCCGGAGTTGATCAAGGACGAGACATCGTTCGACCCGAACAACAAAGGGCTAAGCGCCAACGCCCGGCACGCGCGGTGGCTTACGCTGATGGAGCAGAACAAGGGCAGGATCGACGTAGCCGCGGGCGAAAAATTCCTGGCCGACCACGTCGATACGTTCTCCGGAAAGACCGAACCGAGCGAACGAACGCTCTGCGGCCACATCGATCTTTCGCCGCGCGGCGCTCCGGGGTGGGTAGGGCCGTTCGCTCCCGTCGGCGCAGTACAGAACAAAATTACCGACGCGGCGGGTATGGAAAAGCTCTCCTTCTCGGCCGACCTGGGTCACGCATGCGGAATGAACTTCAAAGCTAGCGAGCACCTGAGCAAGCACCCCGAATACGCCTGGTGGCAGCCGATCCTGAAAGACATGGATTCCAGGGGCTGGACGAAGTTCGTCGCAAAGTAAGGACCCGCCTCCGGGCCGGTTCACTAACCAGGAGCAGCGCGGCGAAACCGAGCAGCAGAAGGGCGAAGCTCGCGGGCTCCGGCGTCGCGGCCGCCGTGGAGGTCCACCCGGTGACGGCCACGCTGCCGGGCGTACCGAATTGAAAAACGAAATCCGGGGCGCCGGGAGAAAGGCTCTCGCGCAGATACCAGGTCGCGGTGGTAGGGTCGAAGACGCCGATTCCGGTGTGGCCGGAGCCGGTCCAATCGCCGGTGATGGGCTGCCAGCCCGGCTCGCCGAACTGGAACGGCGCGAAGTTGGTTACGCCCGGGGATGCGCTATCCCGCAGGTACCACGTCGCGGTGCTGGAATCAAAGACGCCGATCCCGGTGTCGCCGGAGCCTGTCCAATCGCCGGTGACCGGTATCCAGCCCGGGACGCCGAAGGGGAAGGGCGCGATGTCCGGTGTGCCCGGGGAGGCCGTGTCCCGCAGGTACCAGGTTGCGGTGCTGGAATCGAAGGCGCCGATGCCGGTGTCGCCGGAACCGGTCCAATCGCCCGTGACCGGTAGCCAGCCCGGGACGCCGAAGGTGAAGGGCGCGATCTGGGGTGCGCCCGCCGAAACCGTGTTCCGCAGGTCCCACGTTTCAGTCGCCGGGTCGACCACGCCGATGCCGCTCTGTCCCGAACCGGTCCAATCGCCGGTCACCGGTTTCCATCCGGGAAGCCCGAACGGAAACGGTCCGATGTCGGCTGCGCCTGTCGTGGGTGAAGTCCGAAATGACCACTCGTTGCTGCTGTAGTCCCCGTAGATGGTAACGGTAGCTCCGAAGAGGGACTGAGATGCGGAGAGGGTCAAAAGAAGGAAAAACCGGGGGCCCAGCGTCATCCGCCCATTGTGTAACGTACCCCGGCAGTTGTCAAAGGCCGGCCGCTATCAGCGTGCGCCCAGCTCGCCTTCCTGGAACACCAGGTCGCGGTCAAGGATCATCTCGACCGTGGTGCCTTTCGGCAGCGTGGCATCGGCGCGATGGTGCACGTGCGCCAGCAGCAGACCGCCGGCGACACCGGCTGCTGCTCCGATGCCCGCGCCTGCCACCGTGGCGCCGGCCGCGCGGCCGCCGATTGCGCCGCCCGCTGCTCCGATGGCTCCGCCTGTCGCGGCGTCATGCACATCGCGCGATCCGTCGCGCGATCCCGTGATTTTTCCTTCCTGATCGGCCGTCGCGGCGCGCGCGCGGAAGTCGCGTGTCACACCGTTGGGCAGCATCAGGGTATCGAAGCGAATGTAGAGCTCGCCTTTGCCCTTCAGCGCTCCGGCGGCCTTGGCATCCGTCACGGTTCCGTTCACGAACGCCCCGCGCGGAATCACGATGCGGCCGTTCTGCGCGATCGGGTATGCCACTTCGAGATAAACGTGATCGCCTTCGTGCGAGTGCTTGCTATCCACCGGATTCCGCAGCGTGAGCGGAATGCGGGTTCCCATCGGCACGATGTACTGGCGCGGCTCGGACGCCTCGGGCGCGGTTGTCATCGCCTGGCGCCGGGGCATTGATTGCGACGATTGCGACGATTGGGCCGGTCGCGCCGGTTGCGCCGGCGCTGCTTCATGGAACCCTTCCGCGCGGTAAACCAGCGTCCCTTCCCGTTCTCCGGACGAGCGCACCACCTGGCGCACGATTCGCAGAGTGCTGCCGTCGCGCGACAGCGTCCAGCGATCCATCAGTGTGTAGTCGGCGGTCCCGGTCACGATCGTGTTCACCAGCAGCGCCGCGCCTTCCCACTTGGCGATGCTGCTGCGATGTTCGCCTGCGACGTCATAGCGCGTTTCCGTGCGATTCAGGTTGAGCGTGTACTGGTTGCAGTGGATGGCCGTGCCATCCTGCGTGATGGTGAGCGCGGGCTCGGCCGGCGTATTGAGACCTTGCGTGTCGCTGGCGCCGGGATCGAAACTCCACTTGCCGGTGAAGTTGGTTTGTGCGCTCAGCGGCGCGGCTGCCAGGCAAAAAAGTAAGATGGCGCGATACATGGGTTAGCCTTCGACGTCCGTTTTTTCCACCAGCTTATCGACATGCATGTCGTAGATGGCCGACTTCCCGTCGCGGTCGCTCTGAAAGAAGATGCGCTGGCTGTCCGGCTGAAAGATCGGTGCGACCGCGCGTGCATCGCTGGCCTTGTGTTCGCAAAGCGTGAGTTCGCGGCGCGTGAGCCGGATCATGAGCAGCACGGTCGGCGAACCCACATTGGCGCTGGCTCCCACGAACACGCTGGCGTCGCGATTCCAGCCGAAGCTGGCGAAGTGGCTGGTCTTGGCAATCATTTTGTCCGTGCCGCTGCCCGGCGTACATTCGCGGATCTGGTGCAGTTGCTTCTGATCGTCTGGAAAGCTGAGGTAGAGGACCGTCTTCCCGTCGGGCGACCAGTTGGCTGTCGCGACCGTGCCAGGCGCCAGTTTGAGCTGGCGATTCTGCTGGCCGTCGGCATTTACCAGGAACAGCGATTCGTCGCCGCGCCGGTAGAGGATTTGCGCGCGCATGGGTCTGGCGATCGGATGGCTGAGCACGAAGGGCGCTTCCACGACGGTGCGAGCCACGCTTTGAATCAAAGACACCATCCGCAGCCGCGACGTTTCACCTTTCTTTTCGCCGAAAACGGCATGCGTTCCGTCCGGCCCCACGCTCATCCCGGGGCAGCGCTCCCAACCCTCGGGAACGGTGTAGAGCTTGCGATCGGAAAGGCTGCCGAGACTGCCGTGATACAAGGAGCGTCCGGCGAAGTAGCAGATCGCCCGGTTGTCCGGCGTCAGCGTCAGCGATTCGCCATCGAGTTCTTCGGCCGCGGTGAGCTGGTGCGTCTGCGCGGTCTTGAAATCCAGCCGGAAGGCTTGCGGCGCGCCCGTACGGTCGCAGCAGAAGATCAGAAATGTATTGTTCTTCGCAACCGCCCGGTTGTACCAGGCCGGCAGGGTGCTCGCGTATCCGGGGTCCGTCAGGCGAAAGACATCGAACTCGGTGAGCGGGTCGGGGTAGCGGTGGGAGTCCGAGGGAAAGGTCTGTCCCTTCTTGCTTTCCGCCTGTTGCGCAAGCGCTCCGGCGGCTCCCGCGATGAGCAGGAAGCCCCGGCGCGTAAATGAACCCGCCATCAGTTCGATGGTAGCAACTCTTCACATTGGCACGGGCGTTGCAGTTGAGAAGACTGCCAGAGTGGGTGTTTTGTCCGTTGTGACCCGCTGATCGCCGTGCCGGAGGGAAAGGCCGTCAGGCCGGCGGATGGCAGTTGAGTGAGGTAGGGCGGCGGAGCCTCCCGGTTTGTAGGTGTGGCAGGGTTTTAGCCTTTTCCCCTGTCCTGCGGAACCACGGCGGCGTGAAAGCGTCGTACAGAACGGGCCCGTGGAACCGGCACAACGCAACCGGGAGGTAGCCGCCCTACGTTATAGAGAAAAGTTTGCACCTCTCCCGAGGCCGGCCGCTACAATCGTCTAGCGATAATCGCGTAGTCCAGCGAGCCGAAGAATGCCTCGCGAAAGTCTTCGGGAATCGACCCCAGCGAGCGCATCGATTCAATGGCTGGCGACAGCTTGCGCACCTCGATGCTTCCAAAACCGAATTCTTCCAGATAGAACGCCAGCAGTGGATGCGGCACCGGACGGTGGTGTGTCGGGTCCAGGTAAAAATGCGTCGCGAAGATGGCGAGGCACTCCGGATTTGGCGTCTCGATCGCAATTACTCCATCGCGCGCCAGGCGGCTCGCCGCGAGCTTGATCATCTGCGGCAGACGTTCGGGCTCGATATGTTCCACCACTTGCGAACAGAAAATACCGTCGAGCGACGCCTCCGGCAGCGCTTCCAGATACGGGAATAAATCGGCCTTCGCGGCATCCAGTCCCTTATGGCGGCAGAGCGCGACAGCCTCGTCGCCCAAGTCGATGCCGCGCGCGGGAATGGCGGCATCACGCATCATCTCCAGGAACTCGCCGCGTCCGCAGCCGATATCCAAAACGTTCTGCTTGCCTTCGAAATACGGAAGGTAGAATTGCTGGTTTCGTCTGACGTACTCTTCCGGGCCGCGGAACCTCTCCTGGAATTGCGGATAGTCGATGGGCTCGCCGGCTTCCGGCGCGGCGGCGGGAGCGGGAGCAATCTGGGCGCGCTGGCGAATCGTCTTGAGCTCCGCAAAAATAAGCCGCTCATACTCCCGGCGAATCTTCTCCAGATCTGCCCAGAGACGCTTCTGCACGTCCTGCGAATTTCGCTCCAGGGCGGCGGTGAAGTCCCGATGCTGCGCGCTCGCGATTTCGCGGAAGTTCCCTTCCATCAGGGTGGCGCGGTACTGCGACGCGGTTTGCAGATCGGCAACGCTGCGCAGGAATTGCACTTCGTTCTGTTCCAGCTTGCGCTCCCAATCGGCGCGCCACGCGGCCCAGTGGTCGCGAATGTCCTTGAGCTCGTTTCCGATCTGCTCTTCGTCGGCGATGCGGCCTGCGAGTTCCTTGATGGCGCGATTGGAATCGTTGAGCGCTTCGATGGCCGCGTCGATGCACTGGATCGCCTTGCGGTTGAACTCCACCTGTTCGCGCACATGCCAGTCCAACACACGCGCCACGAACTTCTTCCACGTCTGCACCACGAAATTGACCGGACCGCCCTGGCGCGGATTCACCGTGCCGATCGCCGCGACCTTGCCGAGCGCGGAATCGCGGGCGTGCACCAGCGGCATCAAGTCGACGAGAGCGATTCCGGGTTCCACGCCTGTCTGCGGATTACGCGCGCGCACGCGGTCGCGGACCTCGTTCAGGATCGCGAGTAGCTCAGCGCTTTCCACGTTTGCCTCGCTGCGGCCGCATCCAACTGGCGGTGACCAGCGTCGTCAACCCGCCGCGCGCGGTGAAGTCGCCGATGACTGTGGCGGTAACCGGATTCGCGGCCTTCACCACATCCCTCAGCACCCGGTTGACCACGTTCTCCTGAAAAATCCCGAGATCGCGAAACGCCAGCAGGTACATTTTGTAGCTCTTGAGCTCCAGGCATCGCTCGTCCGGGACGTAGCGCAGTACGATCTTGCCGAAATCCGGGAGTCCCGTCTTCGGGCAGACGCTGGTGAACTCGGGCATGGCGATCTCAATTTCATAATCCGCATACTGGTTCGGCCAGGTTTCGATTTCCGGCAGCGGAGCGTTCACGCCAGACTCGGCGTGTTCATCGGTGTAAGCAGGTTTCATGCTAAAGCTTTCGAGAGAAGATCCAGAAACAGGCCGACATCGGCGACCACGCCGACCGCCTGTCCGGTGCCGCGGTCGCTGACCTTGGTGGCGACAGCGGGATTGATATCCACGCACACAATCTTGACCCAACTCGGCAGCATGTTCCCGGTGGCGATGGAGTGCAGCATGGAGCCGAGGCAGAGCACCAGCCCCGCGCCCTTCAGTTCCGCGGCGTAGGCGTCCTGAGCGGCGTTCATATCGGTAATGGTATCGGGCAGCGGGCCGTCATCGCGCAAACTGCCCGCGAGCACGAACGGCTTCTCCGCTTTCACGCACTCGTACAGCACACCGCTTTGCAGGCGGCCGGAGAGGACGGCGTTGCGCACCGACCCCGCGTGATAGATCGCGTTGATGGCGCGCATGTGATTGCGATGCCCATGCTCTTCCTGGCGGCCATCGCTGAGGCGTACGCCGAGGCTGGTGCCGAAGAGCGAGGCTTCGATGTCGTGAACGCCGAGCGCATTGCCGGCAAGTAGCGCATCCACGCAGCCGTTGCGGATGAGCGTGGCGAGTCCCGCGACACCGCCTGTGTGGACCACCACGGGTCCGGCAACCACGATTACGCGCTGGCCCTGATCGCGCGCCGAGCGCAGCAGCGCCGCGGTCTGGCGGACGGCGGTGTCGACTTGCCGCTCGCTGGAGATGCCGTTCGCCATGAAGGCGAACGCGAGGCGATCGCGTTCTTTGGACTCCGGCACCACGCGGATGCCGCGCAGTCCGGTGACGATCTGGTCGAACTGGCGCAGGTCGCGGAGACGGCGGCAATAGGCGCGGCCCTGCTTCACCACAATCATCGCGTCCATGCGCTGATTCTCCACTTCCACCCACTCCTGGCCGATGCGGACGAAGGTGTGGTGGTTGGTGGTGGAGTAAAAATCTTCGGGGGCGCAACGGTCGCGCTCTACTTCGCGCAGCACGGCTTCCCCGGGGTCGGCCGGCGCGCAGCCGATTTCGAGCAGCGCTTCGAGGAGGCGCTTGAGCGTGGACTCCTCGGCGGTCTCCACCTTGAGGCGCAGGTGGGACGGCTCACTGTTGGTGCGGCCGATACGGAACTCTTCGACTTCGAAGCGGCCGTGGAACTCCACGACCTTGTCGAAAATGTTCTCCATGATATGGGAGTCGATCAGGTGGCCTTCTGCTTCGACCACTTCATGAAAAGGCATAGGGAAACTTCTATTGTAGCGGGGAGCAGACGTGACGCCGGGAATCCTTCCTGGCGTGGCGCGCTGCGCGGCCTGCAACCGGTCTGGAGACCGGTCGCTACCTTTCTGCCAGCCACGCCAGGAAGAGGCCGTCGGGCTCTACGTCTTCCCAATAGGAGATGAAGCGGCTGGAGACTTTGCGGCAATCGCGTTTGAGCAGGGCTTCGAGTTGCTTGCGCGTGAACCACTGCTCCCACTCCGGCGTTTCGAGCTTGCCCCAGTGCTCGGCGTTCTTATCGATGATGGCAATGCGGCCGCCGGGCTTCACCACGCGGCAGAGCTCTGCAACGGCGCGGTCGACTTCCACCGCGTGCTCGAGCGATTCGGTCGCGTATGCGGCATCGAAGAATCCATCTTCGAAGGGCAGTTCGGTGAGCGAGCCTTGCCGCGTGTGGATTCCCTCGGGAACGTGGCGGAGCATTTCTTCGGAGATATCGAGGCCCCAGAGCTCGGCCGCGGGCTCGTGCTCGTGGAATACACGCGCGAAGCGGCCCTTGCCGCAGCCGGCATCGAGCACCCGTTTTCCGCCCAGCGGCCCCAGGTGCTCGCGGATCAGTTTGACGTGATAAATGCGCGGATCGATGGTGGAAGGGAAGTGCTCTTCATCGGCGGCGGAGCGGTCGAACTCCCGTTGAATGCGCGCGCGCAGGTCCGGGGTGAGCTGCGCGCGCGGCGAATCCGATTTGCCGAAGAGCCGCTTCCAATCCACTATGCTCTCGTCAGGAAAATCGGCAGCCCGAGCTTGTTGGCGTACACCGGACGATACCGCTCCGTGTTGTACATCGCGCCGACATCCACGCGCCGCGGCCCGAGCTTCGGATCGGGAATCCCCACCATGGCGTAGCAGCCGTTGGAGATCGCGGTCATGAGCCCGTGCTTGCCGGCTTCGATGGCGTCGAGGGCCATGCCGGCGAACGTCGAGGCGATCATGCGATCGACGAAATCCGCCGAGCCGGAGCGCAGATCGTACGTGAGATCGCTGACGATGGTCTCTTCACCGGTGCGCGCCTTGATTTCGTTGCTGAGGTCCTCCGCGACGCTCATCTTCTTGCGATGGCCGAACGCGTCGGGGTCGCCGTATTCCTTCACGGTGTAGCCTTCCCACTCGGCGCCTTCGGAGAGAATCGCCAGCGAGTAGTTGCTCGGGTTGTTCTGCTTGTCGGTGACGAGCAGTTCGATGAGCTTTTCCAGATTTACCTTGTATTCGGGAATGCAGCAGCGCACGCTCGTGACGTACGCCGTGTACAGCGCCGTGTAGCCGGCATCGCGGCCGAATACGCGGAACAGGCCGATGCGCTCGTGGGAGCCGACCGTGGTGCGCTGGCGCTCGATGGCATCCATGGCGCGTGTGATAGCGGTCGAAAAACCGATGCAATATTCGGTGTTGCGGACGTCGTTGTCCATCGTCTTAGGCACCGCGATCACTCGCATGCCCTGGCGGTCCAACTCGGCCGCGTAGCTGAGCGTATCGTCGCCGCCGATGGCGATGAGGTAATCCAGCCCGAGCGTCTCGATGTTCTTGAGGACCGCGGGGGTGACGTCGAAAACTGTGCTGGTGACGCCCTTTTTCGTGCTTTCTTTGGCGGCGAAGTTCTGCCCTTCGAGAACGGGCGGAACCTTCTTCATCTTTGACGGATTGGTGCGCGAGCTATGCAGGTACGTGCCGCCCGTGCGGTCAATGGTGCGCGTGTTCTCGCGATTCAACGGAAGGATGTAGCGGTTGCGGCTGGCCGGATCCTGCAGGTTGACGTGCGTGAGACCTTCCCATCCGCGGCGGATTCCGATCACCTCGCAGCCGATTTCATCGGCCCGGTAGACCACCGTTTTGATAACGGAATTGAGGCCCGGAACGTCGCCGCCGCCCGTGAGAATACCGATACGCTTTGCAGCCATAAATGCTCCTTGAGTTGGTTTCAGATTGGAAAATCTTATTATCGCGCAAATTCATTATCGGACGCAGATGAACGCCGATAAGAAGGCGGAGCGTTACGGCAAGGTCTCGGCTAGAATTTTTGCCGTTTGGCCGGCTCGGAAACGATGGAGCTTTTGCCGCATTTCCGGGCGGCTGGTGGCCAGGATTGCAACCGCTAGCAGCGCCGCGTTGCGCGCTCCGGCGGGTCCAATCGCGAGCGTGCCCACTGGAATACCCGCCGGCATTTGCGCGGTCGAGAGAAGGGAATCCAGGCCCCTGAGAGACGCGCTCTCCATGGGCACTCCCAAAACCGGAAGAATGGTGTGGGCCGCGCAGACGCCTGCTAAATGGGCCGCTCCTCCCGCCGCCGCGATCACCACTTCCACTCCGCGCGCTTCGGCTCCGCTCACATACTCCGCGGTCTGCGCGGGAGTGCGGTGGGCCGAAAGCACGCGGCATTCGTGCGGCACATCGAACTTCGTCAACATCTCATCGCACTGGCTCATTACGGCCCAGTCCGACTTGCTGCCCATGAGGACAGCTACCAGCGGTTTAACATTCCGCTCGTTTTGTTCCACGTTTTATTGTCCTTGTGCGAGGGTATATCCCGGGGTTCCATCGAACGTCCGGAGACTTTCAGTCATTGCGATTTCGATACCGGCGTCCGCGATGCGCTTCTGCAACTCGACGCACTTCGTCATCGGCACGGTTGCTTCCGAAATGAAGCGGCAGCGGAAACTGTCCGTGCAGAAGGTCTCGGCGCGGCCGGCGGGCCACACTTTGACGCCCCGGTTATCGATCATCTGCAGTTGTAAGCCGTCGGCTCCGAACTTCTGCATGGCTTCCGCCAGAGCGTTGGCATTGCGCGATGGCCAGTAGACGAAGACGTCGATGCCTTTGAGCTCCATCTTCGTATCGCTGGTCTTCGCGTTATAGGCGGCCGGACCGGAGCCGTCCGGACGATGCGCGTACGTCACCGGCTTCAGGCGATTCGGTTTCTGGCCGAGGCGCGAAATCACGGCGCAGGCGAATTCCTTGGTGCCCACCTTTTGCGTGCTCACGCCTTCAGTGAAGACATCGTAGGTGTGCACGCCGTCTTCGATGGTGCGCAGCCACGCATTGTGCACGCGCTCGGCCGCTTCCGGCTGATTGATGTGCACCAGCATCAGCACGCTGCCGAGGAGCAGTCCAGACGGGTTGGCGAGGTTCTGACCCGCGCGGCGCGGCGCCGAGCCGTGAATGGCTTCGAACATCGCGCAGCTTTCGCCGATGTTTGCCGAGCCGGCCAGACCCACGGACCCGGCAATCTGCGCCGCCACGTCGGAAAGAATGTCGCCGTAGAGGTTCGGCATTACGATTACGTCGAAGGCTTCCGGCGTGTCGGCCATTTTGGCCGCGCCGATGTCCACGATCCAGGCTTCCTTTTCGATATCGGGGTACTGCGCGCCGATTTCGTCGAAAATTTTGTGGAACAGCCCGTCGGTCATCTTCATGATGTTGTCTTTCATGAAGCAGGTGACCTTCTTGCGATTGTGCAGCCGCGCGTATTCAAAGGCGTAGCGGACAATTTTCTCGCTGCCGGGCCGCGAGATCAGCTTGATGCAGGACGTGACTTCGGGAGTGAGCTGGTATTCGATGCCCGCGTAGAGATCCTCTTCGTTTTCACGCACAATCACGACGTCCATGTTGGGGTGCTTCGTATCGATGAACGGGTGATAGGACACGCAGGGGCGCACGTTGGCATACTGCCCGAGCGTCTTGCGCGTGGTCACGTTGAGGCTTTTGAATCCGCCGCCCTGAGGGGTGGTGATCGGCGCCTTAAGAAACACTTTGGTGCGGAGAAGGCTCTCCCAGGAGGAGGGGTCGATGCCGGCGGTATTGCCGCGCAGGTAAACCTTCTCTCCAATTTCAATGGTCTCAATCTCGAGAGCCGCGCCGGCCGCGTCCAGGATCTGGAGGGTAGCGTTCATGATCTCCGGGCCGATACCGTCGCCGTGGGCAACGGTGATAGGGGTTTTCGTGGGCATAACGGAATTTCCAAGATATAGGAATGCTCGACACTGCGCAACCCGATTTTGCAGGAGATTGCGACAGTGAGTACGCGCAGCGTCTACTTCGCCTGCATCTCCTCGATGTAGTTGAGCAGGCTGTGGACGCGCGTTTGCTTCATGGCCAGGTTGGAGCTCATGTTGCCGATGACTGCGCCCCAAACCGGCATATCGGGGGATCCGTGCGCGGCGACGGGTTCGGCGCCGTCTAGAATGCGCAGCACGCGATCGTCGGGGAATTTGCCGCTGTTGTTGCTGGAGAGCCTGGTAAGGTCGGCCGGCGGGGTTTTCATGGAGGCCGCGGCGGGTCCGGCGCCTTTTCCATCTGTGCCGTGGCAGGAGGCGCAATATTGTCGAAACAGAGCGTTACCGGAAACCGCAGCAGTTGCCTTGGGGGCCACGCGCTTCACGGGCGCGGACTGCGGCTGGGCGGAGGCACCGGCCAACAGGAAAGTAAAGAGACAAAAAGACCCTAAAATTTCCTTCATGGGTGAATTGTACGGCATTTTGGGCGGCGTTAAAAGGGTTATTTGTCGAAAAATACAACGTGGAAGACGGCGGTCTATTCGAGCAGCTTTTCCCGTAACGCCCGCGCCACTGCCTCGCTTTTTGAATGTACCTGCAGCTTGCCGTAGATACTTCGGACGTGGAACGCGATCGTATTGATGGTGACTCCGAGCTCCCCGGCGGCCGATTTGTAGCTGTGCCCCGCCACCAGCAACTTCAGCAGCCGTAGCTCGTGCGGGGTGAGCTGATACTGCGCCTTGTCGGGCGGCCGGAAGCGGCGGAAAATCTCGACCACCTTGCGCGCGATCTCGGGGGACATGGGTGCGCCCCCCGCAACAGCCTCACGGAGAGCGTCCAGCAGCCGGGAGGGCGGGGTGTTCTTCAGCAAATATCCTATCGCGCCGGCGCAGAGGGCTTCAAAGACGCGCTCGTTTTCCTCGTACACGGTCAGCACGACGAATGCAGTTTCGGGGTAGTACTTGCGGAGCGCGGGGATTCCCTCAATTCCCGACATGCCGGGCAGCCCCAAATCCAGCAGCGCGACGGCGGGCGCGGGCCGGCATTGCGCCCCGAGCGCTTCTTCCATTGATCCCCACGCGCCCACGCACACGAATTCCTCCGTGGCGTTGATCAACATTTCCAGCCCTTCGCGGGTGCGATGCTGATCCTCAACAATAGCGACAGGAATTTTCCCGGCAGGCAACTTAGAGAGAATAGCCGATGCCGCGCGGCGCGTCACCACCTGTTTAGGTAGCCTAATAGGCGAGCGTGCCGGTGCGCGGCTGCTCGTCGGGATTCGGCAGGTACAGCGTTTTGCAGTGCTCGCAGCGGTAAATTTCGGCGTCCGCACCGTACTTTTGCTTGACTTCGTCGCCGAAGAAGTACCAGCGCTTCAAGTGGCCGGCGCAGAGCTTGTCTTTTGCGTCCTTTTGACTGCAGGCGCGCATGCGGGGAGCGCGCCGGAATACTTTGGTGCCGTCGCTCAGCGTGTCGACCAGCTCGGCGGCGGGCATTACCTTGTCCGTCACCGCGTATTTCGGGTTCGCCATGAAAGCCTGATTGTAACAGGTGGCCTCGGCGTCCCCGTCAACTATAATGCTAGCGTGACCGTTGGCGCTTTCACGGGGATGGCCGTATCTGTCGCACTCGGCATCCTTCACGCCCAAACGCGCGACGTAGCCGAACGGCCCAGCTTCGAGGTCGTCTCTGTCAAGCAGGACCATACCGGAATCCTCGGAGGCGCCGGCGATTGGGTGCCGGGTACGCACGGTCCCTCTAACGGGAAATGGCGATGGACTCGCATCGGTATACAAAGGCTGATTACCGATGCGTACGACGTGAAATCGAATCAGGTCGTAGGGATCCCAAAACCGTTTCAGGGTCCGGAAATAGCCTTCAACATCGACGCGAAGTTTCCGGCGGAGACCTCCACGGCCGAGTTCCGTCTGATGCTCCAATCGCTCCTCGCCGACCGTTTCCACTTTTCCATGCATCGCGAGACACGCGAGCTTCCAGCCATCGCGCTCGAGGTCGCCAAGGGTGGGCTGAAGCTGAAGCCAGCCTCCGGCGAATGCGTCCAGCATCCCACCAGGAGGCCTCCCGACGAGTACCGCTGCGGCGTCTTCGTGGTTTTGCTGCTAAGCGGGCCGGAGTCGGCTTGGGAATACACCGGCCGCTCGGTTTCGATGGCCGACATCGCGGCCGGATTCATGCAGAACGAGCCTGTCGTCGATGTTACCGGAGTGCAGGGACTGTTCGACATTGACGTGAAGATCCCGTTCCAGATACACCCCGCAAGCGACGACCCCAACGAACGCCTGAACAATGAGCTCGAATTCCAGGCGAATTTCAAGTCCAGCTTCGAAAAACAGGCCGGGCTGACGGTCGATTTGGGCAAGCGGAAAAAGCTCCCTGTGCCCGTGATCGCTGTCGATCGCGTGGAATTCCCGACCGCCAATTAGCAGATACCGGCGTCCAGGCCGATACCGGGCTTGCGAAGCGCGCCTACTTAACCGGCAGTACGACCGTTTGGCCTCCGACCGTGGACGGCGACGTGGCTCCGCCGATCGAAATCGTGATCGGCTGGTTGCCTGCGCTGATTCCGGCCGGCACCGTCACATTCACCTGATAGAGTCCGACGAAGCCGGGAGCGAGTCCCGCGAACTGCACGGTCGCCGGCTGCCCGCCGATGGTCACGACCGGCGTGGTGGTTGTGGTGGCGAGGTGTGCGGCGTCGCCCGGAGCCGGCTGGCCGCTCGCCGGCTGGTTGTTCACCGGCCCTAGCCCGTTGCAATAGAGCTGGATGGGCTGACCGCGAACCGCCGGGTTGGAGGGGCCGACGACGGCCGTGTTCACCGCGTCGGCGATGAGCAATCCGCTCGCCGAGTAGCTGAAAAAGCCCGGAGCATAATTCGTCAGCGGGACCGTTACCACGTTGCCGTAGGTGAACTCGTCTGTCGTGACCTTCACCTGCGCGGACGTTTGGTCCTTCAGCTCATACGGCACGAAGACGTTCACCTGCGTCGGGCTGACGAACGAAACGTAGCCCGGCACGCTGAGGCTCTTCGAAGGCACGTCGAAGCTGACGCTGGTGTAATCGAGCGCCATCGGGAGCGCCGGCGTGGAGGCCACATCGTAATTTAGATTGTTGTAGAACGAGTAGCCGCTGAGGTTGTTGGTGTCCAGCAGATTGGTTCCGGTAATCGTCATGTATGACCCCGGCGTGATCGCCGAAGCGTCGAAGGTTGCGCCATTGACCACGCTGGACTGCGTAATGGTGGGAACCGCCGTCGGATCGAACGTGAACGCATCGGCCGTGAAGGAAAGAGCACTCGATGCGCCTACCACCGATCCGTTGACCGTCACGTCCGTGCCGACTTGCTGCCCCATCTGCACTTCGACGTAAGCGAAACCGAACTGGTCGGTTGGGCAGGTAACGGTGGTGCTGGACGCGGCCGGCGCACATGCCGGTTCGCCGAACCCGTAGCTCTGCAGCGTGACCGCTCCGCGCGTAGCCGCCGTGAACTTCACCTGGGCTCCGGAGATCGGCACTCCGTTGGCGTCGGTGACCTGTATGATGAACGGTCCGCCGTCCTGTCCGGGAGTGTTGCCCGCGAAAGAGGAGATCGGGTTGACGTTGTAGACCACCTTGCTTCCGGCGAGGAAGAGGTAGGGAATGTGCACCGTCGCGCCGCTGCCGGTCAAATTGATCATGCCGGAGAATTTGCCGCCGTCGGTGGTCGGCTTAGTTCCGGTGAGGCTGACTGTCAGGGAAGCGGAACCGCCCGCGGGCAGGGTGATGCTGTTCGAGGAAAGCGAAACCGTGGGGCCGCTCGCCGTCGAGGCGGGCGATGCCGCCACAGCCGCCGACAATGTCACGCTGCTCTTACCCGCATTGGTCAGAGTGATTGTCTTCGACGGCAAAGTGCTGCCGTCAAACAAGCCGAACGAAACTGTCGCGGGCACTGCCGTAACGGTGGCCGCCGATGCCGCACCCACATCCAGCCGGCCCGCGCCGATGGATTCCGGATCGGTCGCGAATCCGCCGGTATCGTCAGTAGTCACGTCCTGGCCGGTTGAGTTCACCAGCAGCGATTTGATCTGCGCCGCCGTGTAGCTCGGGTGTGCCTGCTTGATCAGCGCGGCCGCGCCCGCGGTAAGCGGAGCCGCGAAGCTGGTGCCGTCCGCCGCCATGTAGCCGGTTGAGCTATAGATGGTCGACCCGTTGAAGTCCGGCGTGGGGTCCAATGTCTGCGTTGCCATGTAGAGACCGCTGGAAGTGGGGTATTCGGGGTCGGCACCGCCGATCGTCACCAGGTCCGGCTTCAACATCCCGTCCGGCGTCGGTCCCAGCGAGGAATAGCTGGCGAGCTGATTCACAGAAATCACGGGAACAATCCCGTTGTCGTTGCTGTATGCCGTGATGTCCTGCTCCTGGCCCGCCATGTCGATGGTGACCACCGCGCCCGGATTGGCGGCGACGTACTTCTGCAGGTTCGTGCCGTCGGCATTCGAAAGCATCACTACCGGCCCGATGAAGTCACTGCTGATATTGCCGGGAGCGACCGGCGTCGTGGAATCGGCCATATACAGAATTACGCCGATTGCGCCCGCAGTCTGCGCGTTGATCGCCTTCGTATCGAAGCTGCAGGTACCCCGCTTAATGAGCACGTATTTGTTCAGAAGCGCGCCCTGCGGCAGTGTCCCACAAGCCAGACCGTCATCGCCAAGGGTCGTGACGTCCACAACAGGAGCCGATTGCGCGCCCTGCAATACGGCGCCGCTCCACGGCTCGATCTGCGTGGAATCGCCCACCGCTATCGCGAGATTCTTGAGGTTCGCCGGCGCGCCGGCCGCAGCCACGCTCAGCGCGGGGTTTAAGACGTGCGAATTCACCAGCGCGCCGACTGTAATGGCCGAGGGCGCAGTGCCCGGAGAACCGATCGAGCCGTAGTACGGATATATCGGATACGTGTCGCCGCCGCTGTTCCCGGCCGCGATCACCACAATCACCTTCTGCGCCGCGGCTTCTACAGCCTGCGCCAGCGGATCGTTCGCAACGTTCGAGAGCGCCAGGCCCGAGATGGAGAAGTTGATGACGTCCATGCCGTCCTGCACGGCATCATTTACAGCTTGAATCAGAATGTCGTCGGGCGTGCCGGAATCGTTGATCGCGGGCGAGCCTTCCACTTTGTAATTGCCGAGGTAGGCCTTCGGGGCGACGCCGGAGATTGCGACATTGCCGCCGGTGCTGCTGGCCGCCGCGCCCGTCGCCGAAAATCCGGCCGCGCACGAAGCGGTGGCGGTGCCGTGGCCGACGTGGTCGCGCGGGGAATAATCGTCCGGCTGCGACTGCGCCGCCGGGTTCTTCGAATCCACCACGGCCGATTGCGCAAGCTGCCGCACGTAGCTGCGCGCCACGATCACTTTATTCGTCGTGTAAGCGCAATCCTCGGGGTGGCCCGTCGTGCAGATGGGAAACCCCGCGGGCATTTTCAGCGATGGATCCTGAAAAGTAGGATGGGTCTGGTCGATGCCCGTGTCGATCATGCCGATTTTCATGCCGGCGCCGGCGTTGCCCTGGCCGCCCAATGCAGTCCACGCAGCGGGCGCGTTTACGTTGGTCACGGCGCGGTTCAGCGCCATCTTGTACCGCCGCACGGGCTTCACATCCACCACTCCCGGCAGCGCGGCAAGCTCGGCAACGCGGCTCGCCGGCGCGGTCACAAACACCGCATTCAACAGCATGGAGACAGAACCCGTAACCGTGATCTGGCGATTCTCCAGCTCGCGCACGAGCGCGGCCTGCTTGTCTTCAATCTGCCGCTGGTAAGCGACGGCCGCGACGCTCTTGAGCTGATCGCGCGTGGCGAAACGCGTGGCTACCGGTGGATCCTGAAGAATCAGCGTGTAGCGATTGGGCACAAATTGCGGAACTACCTGGGCCTGAACCGGAATGGCGCAAAATGCAGCAATACAAGCGGCCGCGGACGCGGCGAATGAGGTCCATTTGGACATGCGGAACAGACGCGCGGCGAACGCCGTCCGTTTCCCCAAATTAAAAAACATTCTCTTATGTTGGCATAAAGGCGGGTGGTTCTGTTTGGAGCGCGGGAACCACTGCGGGAAGGCGCAACTCCACCTCAAGTCCAGGGTTTGCATTCCGCGCACGAATGGCGCCTTTGTGCAACTCGATGGCGCGGCGCGCAATCGAAAGACCCAGCCCGATACCTCCGCTGGCGCGGTCGCGGGCGCTCTCCACGCGATAAAACGCGTCGAACAGCCGCGGCAGCGAATCCTCCGGAACTCCCGGCCCGCGGTCGCGGATGCAGATGCGCGCCTCCTGTGCCTCGCGGCGCAGCGCGATCTCCACACTGGACTCCGCCGGTGTATAGCGAATCGCGTTGCGCACCACGTTTTCGATGGCACGGCGCAGCAGTTCCGGATCGCCCTGAACGGTCACGGGCTCGCGCTCTCCGTACTGAACGCGGCAGCCGCGCGCCTCGGCTTCGATCTGTGCGTCTTCGGCGATCTGTTCAATCAACTCGTCCAGCCGGATCGGGTCGCGGCGGAGACTGGAGGGGTCGCCTTCCGCGCGCGTCACCTGCAGCAACTGCCCCACCAGCGCATTCAGCCGGTCAGACTCCTTTTGAATACGGTTCAGATTAGCGTCGAGGCCTTCGCCCGAGCGCGCCAGTTCCACAGCGACTCCCAAGCGGGCGAGCGGCGACCGCAATTCGTGCGAGATATCGAGCAGCAACCGGCGCTCGGCGGCGAGCAGCGTTTCGATGCGCGCGGCCATACGGTCGAACGCCTGGGCCAGGTCGCCGAGTTCGTCGCGGCGGTTCGAGTTGACGCGCGCGCTCAAGTCCCCGCGTCCGAATCGCTCGACGGCTTTTTGCAAAGCGCGCAGCGGGCTGGTGAAATGCAGCGCCAGCCAATAGCACAACAGCGTCGCAGCGCCGAGCACGAATAGATGATCGGGCGTGAGGAACCACGGAAACACCGTGGGCCGCGGCACGATGAAAAAGTACCAGTAGCGGCCATCTTCGGCGTGGCGCGCCACCAGGTCGTTGGAGACGCGGATGAATGGCAGCGGCCGGTTGCGTGCGCGCCGGATCAGGTCGGAGCGGTCTTTCCCGCTGAGCAGATCGCGTCCGTTTTCGTCGGTGAGGATGCCCTTGGCGTCGTAGACCTTTTCGAGAGTTTCCAGAAACGTCTGCAGGCCGGGGCGTCCGCCGGTTTCGTACGCGGCGCGCGCCTCCTCCAGTTGAAACGTGACCAGGCGCGTGACCGGCGCTTCGGATGTCGCGTTACGGTTCACGCTCAGAGCAGAGATGAACGCCGAGCCCACCACTGTGATGGCCAGCGTGCACCAGAACCACAGCAGAATTTTGGCGAATAAGGAGCTCATTCTTCGCGCTCGTCGTCCGGCGTCTTGCTGAACTGATAGCCAACGCCGCGAATGGTTTTTATCAGCGACTCACCGCGATTCAGCTTCTTCCGCAAATGCGAGATATGCATGTCGATGGAGCGATCGAACGGCGTGGCTTTGCGGTTGTAGAAGTTTTCCATGAGCGCGTCGCGGGAAAGCACGCGGCCGGCGCTGCGCATCAGCATTTCCAGAATGTCGAATTCGAAGGTGGTGAGTTCGACGGGTTCGGCGCCGGCGAAGACCTCGCGCGTGCCCGGGTCCAGCACGATGCCGTTGACCTCCAGGCGATGCGACGCCGCGCCCGCGCTCGCCGGACGCGGTTCGTAGCGTCGCAGAATGGCGCGGATACGCGCGGCCAGTTCGCGCGGGTTGAAAGGCTTCGGCAAGTAATCGTCCGCGCCGAGTTCGAGGCCTATGATGCGGTCCACATCTTCGCCGCGCGCGGTCAGCATGATCACCGGCACTTTGCTGTGCTCGCGTAGCCGGCGCAGAATCTCGAAGCCGTCCAGACCCGGCAGCATGACGTCCAGCACGATCAAATCGACGCCGGGCTGCTGCGCGCGTTCCAGGCCGCGGCGGCCTTCGTTCTCAAACTCCACATCAAAGCCCTCGCGCCGCAGAAACTCGCTCATGAGGGAGCACAGTTCGGTGTCGTCATCGATCAAGAGAATCCGCACGGCTAAAGATTACCACCGGGGGCCGGGGTGGGCGCGAGTGCTTTTACACTCATTTACCACCACGACAAACTCCGTTTACATGGTGTTCTTAGAGTTGAAGGTGAGAGGACAACTCACTATGAAACGCAACGTTTTCCAGTTATTCGCAATCGGGGCCGCGGTCGCCGGAATGGCGCTGGCACAGGCTCCCGCAACACCGGCGGCGCCCGCCGCACCGGTAGTCCGGCAGCATCGCGCGGCCGTGCGCAAGCGCATGATGCAGCGGCTGAATCTAACGGACGCGCAGAAGCAGCAGGCCAAGGCCATCTTCCAGCAGACGCGTCAATCGACCGTGGCGGTTCGCCAACAATTGAAGAGCAATCGCGAGGCGCTCGCCGCCGCGGTGAAGGCCAACAATCAGCAGCAAATCGACCAGCTTTCGGCTAGTCAGGGACAATTAAGGGGTCAGATGCTGGCTGCCCGCAGCGAGGTGATGGCGAAGGTCTACCAGATCCTGACGCCGGAACAGAAGGCTAAAGCCGAGAGGATGCACCAGGCCATCCGGATGCGGATGAAGGATCGCGTGCGCCGCGGGTAAAGGATGGTTGTGCTCGTCGCACCGCGTTCGCCTTTCGATACACCTTTTACCGCTCCCTGACGGTCGCGGCTCCGTTAGCAGAATCAAGTACATACGGAGCCGTGACCGTAAGGGAGCGGTAAAAGGGTGCCGGTGATGCGAGTGCTTTGGAAGTTGGCGTAAAAGCAACTCGATTTTTTCAGCAATCGGCCCGCGAGGGACCGCCGCTCCCTTACTTCAGCGCACACAAAGGGTCGCCGAAAATCACTCCCTGCCAGCTCAACAACGGCAGCCCCATATAAAAACTCTCCGCCAGATTACGACCCTGAAAGTACGCGGGCAGAACGTAATCCGGCCGCGCGCAGCCACCCAGGAACGGCTCATACGCATTCCCCGACGCCCCCGTCGCGCCCTCATGGATGAAATCCGCGCTGAGTCCCTGCGGCGACCCACCCCACCAGTGCAGCCTGTCGTTCCAATCGGTGTACGTCCAGGAATCGGGCGGACGCTTGAGCGTTCGCGCGTTCGTCGAAACGAATTCCGTCGCGATGCCGCCCGGCAGCCACTGCAAGTGCAGCCAGCGCTCCTTGCGGTGAGGATCGTTCGAGCCCCACGACGCGTATCCTATGACATCCTTCACGCCCGTCACGATGCGCGTGGAGTCGTCGAAAAGTGTGCGGTCCGTCGGCAGTAAGATGGCCGCGTCGCGCAGCCAGTTGTTGCCCTCTTTATCGTTGTTGTCCGTCAGGTCGACCACAAACGTGCCGCGATTCCGCGCCTGCAGGCTGCGGTCGATCATCCCCTTGATATCGTTCCAGTCGTATGCCGCCAGGCGCGTCACCAGGTAGATCGGAAACTGAGGATGCCGGAACGCGGCGTTGCGTTTGCCGAAGAACGGATTGGCGATTCCGCCGGGACGCTCGAATTTCTGACCCTTCAGTTTGGAATAGAGCAGCGTCAACTCGGAATCGAGCGACGCGGCCGCGCGCGTGAGCCCGCCGCCGGGTCCGTCGACTTTCAGCGGCACGCCCATTGTAGTAACGATGTACAGCACCTTTTCGACGAGCTGCTTTTTCTTCAAGCACTCGGCGATCGGCGTCTCCACCTCGCGTTCATATACGCCCCACTGGATTTCTTCGTCGCTCGTTGTCGCGATGGTGCAGACGTTTGCCACCGGGATGCTGCGGCGCGTGCGGTAGTAATCTCCCACTTGCCGGGAGATCGCGCTGTTCGAATTCACTACCACGAGCACGTTCTCGCCGGTTTGCGCGAACGCCGCCCAGGCGGCCGCCAGCACCAGGAGCAGTTTCACAGCAACGATGATATGCGTTGCGGGCGCGGCGCCGCAAGCAGATGACGTTCTGTTAGAATGGTTTGCAAAGCATTTCTGCGTTGAGCGCTGGTCCGCCCCGCGCCATTATGGACTTCGATCAGCTTCACACGTTCCTGGAAATCGTTCGGCTGAAGAGCTTTTCCAAAGCTGCGCAAACCTGCTACCGCACCCAGCCCGCGATTAGCGCCCAGGTCCGTCAGCTCGAACAGGAATTGCGCGCCGACCTGTTTGAGCGTTTCGGCAGCCGCATTTCCCTCACCACCGCCGGCCGCATTTTTGCGGGCTACGCCGAGCAGATGCTGGATACGCGCCGGCGCGCGCAGGACGCGATCGCCGAGCTCGAAGCGAACCCGCGCGGCGAACTCGTCATCGCGGCAAATGAAGCGACTTGCATTTATATTCTGCCGAAGGTTTTTTCGGTCTATCGCGGGTTGTTTCCTGCCGTGCAGTTGCAGGTGGATCGCTCCTACGCTTCGCGCGTGGTGGAAGCGGTCATGGACAACTCGGCGGATTTCGGCCTCACGCAGCTTCCCGTCGATGAAAAACGCCTGCAAGTGGTCTCTATTTATCGCGACGAAATCCGCGTGATCGTGCCGTCGGGGCATGCACTCGCCGGCCGTCAATCCGTAGAGCCGCGCGATCTGCTGGATTCCTACCTGCTGCTGCCGAAAGCCGGCAAAACGCGGTCACGCCTGAACGAGTGGCTGGAGCCGGTGGAAGACCAGATCCGCATCTCCATGGAGCTCGATTCCACGGAGATGATGAAGCGCTTTGTGATCGCCGGGCTGGGGCTGAGTTTCGTGGCTGTTTCGAATTGCCGCGAGGAGGTCGCAGCGGGTAAACTGAAAGCCATCCCTGTGGCGCCCGAACCGATGGTGCGCCGTCTAGGGCTGATTTATCGCAAGGACAAAGCGCTGTCGAAGGCCGCTTTGGGGTTCATCCAGGTCGTGCTGGATAATGTGGGTAATGAGGACGCGCCTCCCCGCCAGGATTCCGGGAAAACGGGCGCCCCGCAGGTGACCGCCCGATGAAATGTAGCCGCTGCCGCAAGAAGTTCCGCGAAGAAGATGCCCGGTGCCCGCATTGCGGCGAACCCAATCCGGAAACCAGCGGACTGTTTCAGACCTCAACGGTCCTGATCTGTTCCGGCGGATCGGACATGGTTTTTCGCAGCGTGGATGAAGTGCCGGCGAGGCTGCGCTCCAAGCTGCTGAAGACCACCAACAGCCCCAATTCCGCCACTATCCTGATTGCCGACCGGCGCGGGCGCAAGGAAATCGCGCGCGCCATGCGCAAGCTGCCCTGGAATGCCCAGCGGCGGCTAATGCATTCCGTCCTCGGTCAGGAGCCGGGCGGCGGATGGCAGCAGTGGGTCACACCCCGGCGCAAACGCATCGCGGCTGCGCTGATTTTCATGCTTGCCCTCGCGCTCATCGCCCTGGTCTTTACGCACCACTGGCAATAAATCCCTAAAGGTTTCGCCTTCCGCTGCCGATGCGTAATGCATGGAGCAGCGCCGCGAACCTCGTTTTGCCGCCGATCAGACGGTCCAGGTAACCATCCTCGGCACTCCAGCAGTCCGTTGCACCGGCGTCGTAAAGGATGCCTCCGGCCGCGGCGTCGGACTCGCCTTACCGGTCGCGGTAGCGGTGGGAGCGGCAATCAGGATCGATATTCCCGACTGCTTGTTGCTGGGTGAGGCGGTTTTCTGCCGCAAATCCGGGGATGGCTTCGTCGTCGGAGTGGAATTGCAGCAGATGTTGAACGGGCTGGCACGTCTGGCGGAGGTGGTCGGAGAATTTCGAGAGGTACGCCTGACCGAGCCGGCCTAACTAACGTGCCGGCGGGAATCCTTCCAATCTGGCCCAGACCGCATGATGATCTGAAAAATCGAGCGGAATTACTTCGGACGCCGTGGAGCGCAGCCCCGCCATCCAGATCCAGTCGAGATGCATGCCCAGGTAGTCGAACGTGGTGGCCGATTCGGGAATCGCCGACCGGAACCCGCGCCCTCGCATGAACGCCTCTACCGCTACGGCTTGCGATTGCCATGCGGGTAGCGGCAGCACGTGGCCGATCCAGTAGAACGGGTTCGAATTGAAGTCGCCTGCCACAATCCGCTTCTCGGAGGCGCCGGGGCGTTGCGTGGCCGGTTCGAGTTGCGCCAGACGGTCCGCGGCATTCAGACGCGTGTCCAGGTGAACGTCTTCTATCCGAAGCGGTCCGTAGGGAGTATCGGCAAGGGCCGAAAGCGCGAAGCGGTCGCGCGAGTGAAAACGGAGGTCGAATCGCTTGAGCCGCTGGGATTGTACGTCGCGCAAGGGAAAGCGCGAGAGAATCGCCAGACCGCGATCCTTCACTCCCGCAGCTTCCGGCATGTAGGCCACGTGCAGCCCCAGGGCGCGGCCGAGCCCGGTGGCGACGCATTCCGTTCCGGGGTTCTCCTGCACCTCTTGCAAGAGCAGTATGTCTGCTGTGCGGATGTGGGGCGAGCGCGCCCATTCCCCCACGACGCGGCTGGTGGAGGTTTCTTTGGCCATGTTCACGGTGACTACCGAAAGGCCGGGCGCGGCGGATACAGCGAAAGGGGAAAGGAGGGCCGCAAGCAGCGGCAGTATGAACCTGTACATCGGGGTCTGCGGGTTAGATGCTCCAGGATGTGCGCTGGTCGCAATTTGCACCTGACGTGCACCGGGGACTAGCGTGTCCACCGTTCGCGACCGTCTGACTTCGGTGGCCTCCCGGCCCCGCGATCATCACCACGAACTGCACCGCCGCGCCAAATCGCACAAGCTTCTGGCAATTGTGGCGGCCCTCGCCCTGGCGTTTCAAACCGGCCTGGTGCTGATCTCACTGTTCGAGCCGCCGCTGCGCTACAACATCCCCGACCCGGGCAGCGAGCCGCTGGACTCGAAACAGTTCATCGATATTCTTTCCGCCACGACCGGTGGCTGGACGGCGGGGACGAACTCCGTTCAGGTGCTGACGAACGGGGACAAGTTTTACCCCGCCGAGCTGGCGGCCATCCATGCGGCGCAACATTTTGTGCACATCGAGTGCTACATCTTCCAGAAGGGCCGCGTCAGCGACATGATTCTCAACGCGCTGGAGGAAAGGGCGCGTGCGGGCGTCGAGGTTCGCATGATCATCGATGCGGTGGGCAGCAGCGCCTATCCCGACAGCCGGTTTGCGACGCTGCGGAGTTTCGGCGGCCGCGTTGCCTGGTATCACCGGGTCCGGTGGTATTCGTGGCCGCGCGCCAACAATCGCACGCATCGCGAACTGACGGTGGTGGACGGCACGGTAGCGTTCATCGGCGGCGCAGGGTTCGCCGATCAATGGCTCATGCAGGTGGGGCACGATCCGCAGTGGCGCGATACCGTGCTGCGCGTCGAAGGCGCCGCGGCCACCGGCCTCGATGGCACGTTTAGCGAAAACTGGCTGGAATCTTCCGGCGAAGTGCTCATCGCGCCGAAGTACTTTCCAGTGCTGGACACGCAGGGCGGCCCGACGGCGCTGATCGTGACCAGTTCGCCGACGGCGGGGAGGTCCTCGGAAGCGCGCGTGCTGATTCAGTCGCTGATCGCCAAGGCCACACGCACCATCGACATCACCAATCCGTACTTCCTCCCGGATAAAACGCTGCGAGAGGAGCTTGCGAAGGCGGTGCGGCGCGGCGTCAACGTCAGAATCCTGGTGCCGGGGAAGAAGGCCGATCACCTGCTGACGCGACGATCCAGCCGCGCGCTCTATGGCGACCTGCTCAGAGCCGGCGCGCACATTTACGAATATCAACCATCCATGATCCACGCCAAGATCACTGTGGTGGACGGGCTATGGGCGGTGGCCGGATCGACGAACTTCGATTCGCGCTCCTTCGCGCTGAACGATGAAGTGAATCTCGCGATGCCGAATCCCGCGCTGGCGGGGAGGCTGGAACAGGATTTCGCGAACGATCTGGCGTCCAGCCGCCAGATCTCCTACGACGAGTGGAAACACCGCCCCATCTGGGAGCGCCTGCAGGAGCGCATCGGGTGGCTGATCGAAAACGAGGAGTAGGCGCTACGGGAGCGTTAAGCTCAAAATCCGATTGAGGTGGACGCGCGCGCAGTCCACGTTCGGAAAGGGCGTATTCGTCTCGTTGAAAATGAGCGCCAGATCCGTGCCCGCCAGCAGAATTGCGTCGACGCCGTCGCGCTGTATGAGCGTCTCTGCAATGGCCGCCAATGCGTCGCGATCCGCCTGTCCGCCGACGCCCGTAGACGCCAGCCGGTAATAGATCTCATGGATGGTGTCGACTTCCTCCGGTTTTGGGGACACCACGTCCACTTGGGTTAGAGCGCCAAACATCGCGCTCTGCACGGTGAAGCGCGTGCCGAACAGAGCGACGCGGCGGAAACCACTGGTCCGCACGGCGTCGTTCACAACCTCAAGCATGTTCACGAGCGGCAGCGGCGAAACCGGTAGCAGTTCGCCGATGCAGAGGTGAGGCGTCACCGCCGGGATGGCGGCGAACGTTGCGCCCGCCGCTTGCAAGCGCGCGATGAGGCCCGCCAGATACGCGGCCATCGATTTGGCATCGCCTTCACTCGCCCAGCGGACCATACGCGCCATATCGGCGTGCACCATCGCCAGTTCCATCGGCATCTTTTGCTCGTCGTGCGCCCTGGCGAGCTCGCGATAGTAATGAATCGCCGCGCCCACGCCGAGACCGCCGACGAGTCCGAAACACTGCTGGGGCATGCCCTACTGTTGCATATCGTTCGCGGGCGATGCCATGCGCTATCCTGTGGTTTCTTTCCTATGGCTCGAAGAGCGGTTGTTTTTGGTGCGGCAGGCCAGCTTGGCATCGAACTGGTGAACGACCTGCGTGTGCGCGGCTACGAAGTCAAAGCGTGGGATCGCGCGCAGGTGGATATTTCCGATGCGCCGGCGGTGGAAAACGCGCTGGCCCAGTTCGACGCCGAGGTGGTTTTCAACTCGGCTGCGTACAACCAGGTGGATGTCGCCGAAAAAGAACCTCAGGCCGCCTTCCTCGTGAACGCGCTGGCTGTGCGCAATCTGGCCCTGGCGTGCCGCCAGGTGGATGCACGGCTTGTCCACTTCTCCACCGATTATGTGTTCGATGGGCGCGCGCGGCATCCGTACGCCGAAGACGATCCCACGCATCCGCTGGGCGCCTACGCCGTGTCGAAGCTCGCCGGCGAACTTTATGCGCAGGCGTATCTCGATAACGCCCTGGTGGTGCGGACCTCGGGAGTGTTCGGACCCGGCGGTCTGCGGACGGCTCGCGGAAACTTCGTGGAGCTGATGCTGCGGCTCGCCGGCTCCAGGCAGCCCATCCGCGTGGTGGAAGATCACGTGGCATCGCCCACTTTTGCGCCGCTACTCGCGTCCCGAACCATCGATCTGGTGGAGAGGAAGGAGTCGGGAGTGTTCCATGTAGGCGGAGGGGCGCCGATTTCGTGGTTCCAATTCGCCAAGGCGATCTTTGAAACCGCCGGCCTTCAGCCGGAGCTGATGGCTACGAGCGAGCGCGAATACCGCACCCCGGCGCGGCGGCCCAAGTACTCCGCACTCTCCAACGCGAAGATGGAGCGCGCCGGCCTTGCCCCTATGCCCCCGCTCAAAGAAGCGCTGGCCGCCTACTTCAAAGCAAGGTAGCGACCGGTCTCCAGACCGGTTGCAGGCGCGCGCAGCGCGCCTGGGCAAACTCCGTTCGCCGCAACAGGAAAGATTCCTGTCGTCACGTGCCGACAAGAATCCTTCCTGTCGGATCGCGCGGAGCGGGACTGCTCGCGGATTAAGCGTGAAACGGCGAAAATCCAGGACGCCAGGAAGGATTCCAGGCGTCACGTCTGGTAGCGACCGGTCTCCCGACCGGTTGCAGGCGCGCGTAGCGCGTCTAGGCGAACTGCGTCTGCCTTACTGCTTCTCCGGCTTGATGGCGTAGTATCCTTTGCGCGCTTGGGCCTTGTAGTCTTTGTTTGCGAGCTTGATGTCGATCTTGCGGTAGCTGCCGTCCTTCATGTCGTTGGTCGGCGTGTACCCGATCGCGTACTGGCTGCGCATTTCTTCCTGCAGCTCTTTAAAGATCTGATCCAGCGTGTGCTTCCGATCCACTTTGTACACATGACCGCCGGTCTCGTCGCTCATGTCGTGCAGCGCGGATTCGCCGCCGCCCCCGAAGCCGCCGAACGGACCGTAAAACCGCGCATCCGAATAATCGATGCTGTAGACCACCGCATCCGCCTTCTGCGCGCCTTCGATCGCCTGCTTGCGCGTCAGTTTGCTGCCCTCGTCAACGCCGTCGGTAATCACCACGATCACCTTGCGCCCGACCTCCGGCCGCAGTTTCTCCGTCGCCGCCAGATACACCGCGTCGTAGAGGACCGTGCCGCGCGGTTGCCCGATCGTCGGAACCGGACCCGGTCCAATGCCGCCCACCCCGCTGCTCACCCGCAACTGCCGCAGCCCCTGCTCCAGCAGCCGCGGCGAGTTCGTGTAGTCCTGCAGGAGTTCGGATTCCTCGCCGAAGCTGATCAGAAACGCCTCGTCCTTTTTGCCGAGCACCTGGTTGAGGAATTGCGACGCCGCGTTCTGCTCGATACCGATGAGGTTCTCCTGGCTGCGGCTCACGTCCACCAGTAGCCCGATCGTCAACGGAAGGTCGGTTTCCCGCGTGAAGTACTTGATTTCCTGAGGCTTACCATCTTCAAGAACAGTGAAATCCTTCTTCTCCAGGTTGGGAATCAGCGCACCCTTTTTATCGCGCACAGACGCCAGGATGTTCACCACATCCACGTTGACGCTGATCGAGGGCAGATCTTCGACGGGTTTTTGCTGTTGCTGGTTTTGCGCAAGAAGAACGGCAGCGCCCGTCACGGCGGCCGCGCATACGGAAAGTGTCAGTATTCTCATCCCGGTACAATAGGGTGACGCGGCCCACCCGCGGATTGTTTCAACATGCAAAAGGCGATTCAACACCTGAAAAAGTCAGATCCGGTACTTTCCGCCATTATTGAACGCGTCGGGGATTACCGGATGCAATTTCGCGACCCGTGTTTCGAAACGCTGGTGCGCTCGATCGTCTACCAGCAGTTGAGCGGACGCGTAGCCTCCGTGATTTTCGCCCGCCTGCTCAAAGCCGCCGGCGGCGTTCTCACCCCCGAGTCGGTTCTCAAAATGCGCCCCTCCCGCATGCGAACGCTCGGCCTTTCTACCCAGAAAACCGCCTACATCCGCGACCTGGCGCGTCACACTCGTGACGGCGCCGTTGTCTTCGAGCACCTTCCCGGTCTGCCCGACGCTGAGATCATCGAGCGCCTCACTCAGGTCAAGGGCATCGGCGTCTGGACCGTCCAGATGTTCCTCATGTTCGCCCTGCAGCGCCCCAACGTGATGCCGCTTGGCGACCTCGGAATCCGCAACGCCATCCGCAAAGCCTACGGTCTCGAGGAGCCCCCGAAACCCGCTGAAATCGAGGCGATGGCGCAGCGCTGGCATCCCTACTGCAGCGTCGCAAGCTGGTACCTGTGGCGCAGCCTCGATGGCCCTGCCGAACTGTAGCCGCTGCGTCATATTCCCCAATTTCCCGAATTACGGCAAATTAATGTTGAATTCCCCCACAATGCCGCTATAATGGACTTGAAGAGTTTAAGACCCCTGAGTAGTTTTTAGGGGCGCAGTTTAGGAGAGAAGTACAATGCGCATGTTCAAGGTAGTTCTGCCCGCCGCCATTCTGATGGCCTTCACCCTCATCGTCAGCACTGCCAGCTATGGCAAGCCGGAGTATGCCAAGAAGGAAGGCAAGCAGTGCAATTTCTGCCACGGGAAGATGGGCTCCAAGGAAGAGATCATCAAGAATTTCACCGACGCCGGCAAGTATTACTCGGAGCACAATCACTCGCTCGACGGTTACAAGAAGTAGCGCGAACCGGCCCGGCCTGCGGCGGCTGCCTGAGCGCCGCACCTGCCGTTAGTTTTAACGCTTCCGGGCTGGTTTGCTTTTCTTCGATTTGGTCTGGTCCACCGCCGCGCCGGGGTTCTTCCAGCGCGCAATTTCATTCTCCAGCCGCGATCTGACGTCCGCGTATTCCCCGTTCTGGTATTCGTTCGTCTTCTCCTGCGGATCCCGCGAAATGTCGAACAGCTCGTTGGGCGCCTTGCCGTTCCGCAACACCACCTTATAGTGTTCTTCGCGTCCGTAGTCGGTATCCCCTAAATGCCCGCAGACGGAGGTGCGCCACGGCTCCTTCTTCGGCGGCTTTTTGCCCTCGGCGAGCACCAGGTAACTGCGGCCCGGCAACCCGGACGGCGCGGGAATCGAAAGCAATTCGCAGATCGTGGGCGCCAGGTCGTACGTGCTCACCATTTCCACCTGCACGCCCATCGGCGGAAAGCGATGCGCCCAGCTCCAGATCGCCGGAACCTGAATCGCGTCGTCGAACACATTGGGCGGTTCCGATGCGTCGCCCGCGCCCCACAGTCCGTGGCGTCCGTATGACGAGCCGCAACTCGCCGTCAGCAGCACGATCGTGTTATCGATGAACTGCTTCTGATAGAGCTTGGCGACGATGGCGCCGATCTGCTCGTCCACAAATGAGATCGCAGCCGCTGCCTTGGCGAGGTTGCCGTGCACATCGCGCATGAGTTCCTTGCCCGCCGCCGCATGAGTGGATGCCGGACCGGCATCGTAATTGGCGAATGTTGCGGCCGTGTACATCGATTCAAACTGCGCCGGAACGCCGCTGTACGGAGGCTTCACATCGGAGAACGTTGCGGTCAAAAAAAACGGCTTCCCCGCGGATTGTTTATCGATGAACTGGTTCGCCGCCGCGCTCACCTCGGACGCACTCCCCGCCGGAGTTGCCTCCGACTGATACTCGCCGCCCAGAATCTTGTCCAGCGTTGCCGCATTCGCGGCATTTTGCGGAGTCTGCCCCGTGAGAATCACCGCCCGGCCGAGCGAGGGCTCGGGGGCCGCTGTGAAGTGGTTCTGGAAACGGGTGCCGGTCGTCGAAAGCTTATCGATATTCGGCGTTTTCACTTCCTGATTGCCGTAGCACCCGACCATCCATGCCGGCAGGTCGTCCACCACCAGCAACACCAGGTTCGGACGCTCGGGAGCCGGCTTCTTCGCGGCCAAAGCGGGAAGGGCCAGGCTGGCTGAGGCCAGGCTGCCCAAAAAATCGCGGCGGGATACAGGCATGGGTAGAAATATCAGTATAAGCGCGGCAAGCCACTCAGGCTCTAGCCACTGGGCGGCGCAACGCATTATAGTTGGGGTAGGCTGATGAACCTGCCGAATTCATTGACGATTCTCCGGATCTTTTTCGTGCCCCTTCTGGTGGCGGCGCTGGTCCTGGAGAATGTTGGTTTTTCGTGGGGCGGGGTCCGCATCACCAATGAATGGCTGGCGCTCGCGATTTTCCTTTCCGCCGCCGCCACGGACCTCCTCGATGGCTACCTTGCCCGCCGGTGGCGCCAGGTCACGACCATTGGCACGCTGCTCGATCCCATCGCCGATAAACTGCTCGTCTCCGCCGCGCTCATTTCGCTCGTGCAGGTGCGCGTGCTTCCCGGCTGGATGGCGGTCCTCGTAGTGGGCCGCGAGTTCGCGGTGTCCGGGCTGCGCAGCATCGCTGCCGCCGAAGGCTACACCATTAAGGCCAGCGACCTCGGAAAAACGAAAATGGCGTCTCAGGTGGCCGCGATCGCCTGTCTGCTGATGAGCACCCGGCACCCGCAGTTCCATACGGCCGGCCTGGTCATGATGTGGGTGGTGATCTTCTTCGCGCTGGCATCGGCGATCAGTTACTTCCGCAAATTCTGGCGCAAGGTGGATGAGAGAGTGAAGCAGCGCCGCCGCCGTGAGTTGTTACATCTGGAGCGCAAACGGCAGAGAGCGCTGCGCCGCCAGAAGGCCGCCGAAGCCGCGCAAAACTTGAATCCTACGGGCGTCCGCCTGCCCACCGAACCTCAGCAGTAGCACAGTATCCGCCGGGCTCCCGCCCGGTCCCCAATCCGCGCGCAGCGCGGACGAGGCTAATGATCGATCAAAGGGTCACTCATCGGCGTGGTCTTCGGAGCCGCAACCACCTGGAAGCCTGACGGAGTAAATTGCACCGTCCGCACCTGCCCCTTTGGACCAACGCTGCCGACCGGCTTCCCATTCAGCATAATCGTGACCCCGCCCGCATTGCCCAGCCGCAGCGTGACCGCGCCATTCGCCTCGACAGTCCTCGTTTGATTCGCGTCCAGCGTGCCGGAGAACAGATATTTCCCGTCCGTTTTCGCCAGCAACCAGACCGGCTCATCCGCCGTGACCTGAACGCGCACCGCGGCATTCGGATTCGAAGGCAAAGCAGCCTGAGCGGCCGGAGCCGCGGAAGACGGCACGGGAATAGCAGCAGGCGGAGCCGCTGGCTGAACCGCCGGCGTCTGTACGGGAGCCGGTTGCGGTGCCTGCTGCACCTTCGGAGCCTCCGCCTGCACCGGCGTGGCCTGCGGCGTCTGATCAGCCGCCGGCTGTTGCGCAACGGGCTGAGGCACAACCGGTGGCTGCACCGGAGCCTTCGCAGTCTCTTGCGAGCTCTGCGCCAGCACCGGATGCCGCGTCTTCTGCCACCACGCGTACACTCCCGAGCACCCCATGATCACGACCACGACCAGCGCCAACGCGGGCAGTGGCGACGACCACGAAAATCGCCGGTCGCTCACCGCTTCCCACTCCTGAACCCGTGGCACCGCGATGGGCGCCTCCGCTTTCGCGTTCTCCGCGAACTTCGGCAAATCTTGCGACGGACCTAAAGCGCGCGACAACTCCGCCGCCAACTCTTCCTCGTCCAGCGCCAAAAATCGCGCGTATTGACGCACGAAACTCCTCGTGAATACCCCGCCCGGCAGTTTGTCGAACTTCTCCGCTTCGATGGCTTCGAGCATACGCGACGAGATCTTCAATTCGCGCGAGACCGCATCCAGATCCAGGCTCTGGCGCAGTCGCTCACGCCGCAACGTCTCGCCTACGGAGGTCATGTGTGGGCTTTCCTGAGGCCCTAGACCAATAGTACTATCGCTTTAGCGGGAACGGCAACACAATTGCTGCGCGCGCGTGCGAAACATACCCCGAACCGTGTGATCCTGATAGCATAAGCGTTGATCTCCGTAGTCATCGCGAACTGGAATCGCCGCGACCTGCTGCGGGCCTGCTTGTGCTCGCTCCAGCACCAGCAGGGTGTCGAATTCGAAACAATTGTGGTCGATAACGGTTCCACCGACGGCTCTCCCGATCTCGCTGCCAGCCTGGGCGCCCGCGTCATACGCAACTCAGCCAACCGGGGTTTCTGCGCCGCCAACAACCAGGGCATCGCCGCTGCTCACGGCGACTTCATCGCGCTCCTCAACAACGACGCCGAAGCCAGCCCGCACTGGCTCGGCGCTCTCCATCGCGCCTGCTCCTCGCGACCCGACGTTGGGATGGCCGCCAGCAAAATTCTCGTCTACGAAGACCCCCGCCGAATCGATAAAGCCGGCCACCTCATCTTCCCCGACGGCCAGAATCGCGGACGTGGCGCAGGCGCGCTGGACGCCGGACAGTTCGACAGCGTCCAGGAGGTGCTTTGGCCCGACGGCTGTGCCGCCATGTACCGCAAATCCATGCTCGATGCCATCGGCGGGTTCGACGAGGATTTTTTCGCGTATGGCGATGATGCCGAGCTCGGCCTGCGCGCCCGCATCGCGGGCTGGCGCTGCCTCTATGCGCCGGACGCGATCGTGCGCCACCACCGCGGAGCCACCATGGGCAAAGGCTCCGCGCGCCGGCTCGCGCTCATCGAACGCAATCGCGTGCTGCTCGCCGCCAAGCTCTTTCCGTGGAGCCTTCTCGCGCTCAATCCCGTTTACTACGCGGTCCGCCTCGCCGCGGGTGTTGCGCTCGCCCGCCGTAACTCAGGCGATACCGCGGCCTTCCCGGGTATCCGCGGCAAACTCGCCATCGCCGCCGGCCTGATTCTCGGCGACCTCGGCGCGCTGCGGCTTCTCCCGCGCATTCTCGCCAAGCGCCGCGGCATCGCGCGGATGCGCAAGCTCTCGCCCGCTGAAACGCGCCGCCTCATCCTCGCTCACAGGCTGCCGCTCCGGGAGGTCGCGTGAGCGCCTGTCTGATCTGCAACTCGGCGGCTTTCACTCCTCTTTTTGAGGGCTCCGACCGGCTTTATCACACCACTCAGAAGCCCTTCGCAGTGGTTCGATGCAACGGCTGCGGGCTGCTGCGTCTCCATCCGGCGCCCGCGCCCGCCGAACTCCCCGGCTACTACCCCGCGAACTACTGGTTCGACCCCGGCGAAACCACGGCCGGCCGCCTCGAAGAAGCCTACCGCCGCCTCGTGCTGCGCGACCATGTCGCATTCGTGGAAGCCGCCCTGCGCGCCACCACAGCACGCGGACCGCTTCTCGATGCCGGATGCGGAGGCGGACTATTCCTCGGCATCATGCGACAGCGCGGCTTTCGCGTCGTGGGGCTCGATATCTCCCGCGAGGCCGCGTCCATCGCCTATCATCGCCAGCAAGTGCCCGCCGTCGCCGCGCTGCTCGAAAACGCGCCGTTCGCCCCGCAATCCCTAGCCGCGCTCTCCATGTTCCACGTCCTCGAGCACCTATACGACCCGCGCGCCTATCTCACCATCGCGCGCGACCTGCTCAAGCCGGACGGACGCCTCATCGTGCAGGTGCCCAACGCGGCGTCGTGGCAATTCCGTTTTCTCGGCCGCCGCTGGAACGGAGTCGACATTCCCCGGCACATTTTCAACTTCCGTGCCGCCGATCTGGAAGCGCTCATACGCTCCTGCGGCTTCGAAATCGTGCGCCGCAAATTTTTCAATCTGCGAGACAACCCCGCGGGCCTGGCGAGCAGCCTGGCGCCGTCGATGGACCCTATGGCGCGCCGCGTTCGCGGCATCCCCGAATCCGCCGCCGTCCGCCTCGCGAAAGATCTCACCTATTTCGGACTGGTGGTCGCGTCGCTCCCCTTCGCTGCCGCGGAAGCCGCGTTCCAGGCCGGATCGACAATCATGATCGAGGCGCGGCGCCCATGAGCTACACGCGCGCGGCCTACATTCTGCCCAAGCCGCTCCGCCGCCACATTCTCCACTTTGAAGTGGAAATCCAAAACGCGGTGGACGCCCTGGCAGAATCGCTGCCCCCTCGCGCCCGGGTTCTCGACGCCGGCGCAGGCGAAGGGCAGTATCGCCGGGCGTTTCACCGCCAGCGCTACACCGGTGTTGACTTGGGCGTCGGCGACCCCACGTGGAACTACGCCCGCCTCGACGCCCTTGCCGATCTCGCCGCGCTCCCCTTCCGCGAAGCCTCCTTCGACGCCGCCCTTCTCGTCGTCACCATCGAGCATCTCGCCGAACCCGCCGCCGCCCTCGCCGAAATCGCGCGCACACTCAAGCCGGGAGGCGCACTTCTCATCGCCGCGCCGCACGAGTGGGAAGTCCATCAGGCGCCTCACGATTACTTCCGCTACACACGCCACGGGCTGGAACACCTTCTGACCAAGGCCGGATTCGTGCCCGCCGGGATCACCCCGGCCGGCGGCTATTTCCGCCTGCTCGCGCGGCGCCTGCTCAACGGATTACAATTCTTCACAGGAGGCGCCCGCTGGCTGTTGTTCGTGCCCGCCGCCCTGCTTTTGGTTCCCCCGGCGCTGATTCTTCCGCTGCTGGACCCCCTGGATCGCGACCGTAACTTCACCCTCGGGTATCTCTGCCTCGCACGCAAACGCTAATATTTTGGAGCCTCATTGGACGGAGTCATCGTAGTCGATAAGCCGCAAGACTGGACCAGCCACGACGTGGTCAACCGCATGCGCCGCATCGCCAACACCAAAAAGGTCGGTCATCTCGGCACGCTAGACCCCATCGCCACCGGCGTGCTCCCGCTCATTGTGGGCCGCGCCACGCGTCTCGCGCAGTTCTACACGCACAGCGACAAGATCTACGAAGGCGTGGTGCGCTTCGGTTTCTCCACCAACACCTACGACCGGGCGGGCGACCCTACCAGCGAGCCCGTCGAGCCGTCGTTTTCCGATGCCGCGCTCGAAGCCGCACTCGACCGGTTTCGCGGCGAATTCAAACAGACGCCGCCGCCGGTTTCGGCTAAGAAGGTCGCCGGCAAACGCGCCTATGAACTGGCGCGCAAGAACATCGCGGTGGAACTCGCGCCCGTGCCGGTGCACGTTTACGAAGCGGCCGTCCTGGAGCGCAACGGCAGCGAGGTTCGCATCCGCGTGCATTGTTCCGGAGGCACATACGTGCGATCTATCGCGCACGATGCCGGCCAGTTACTCGGCTGTGGCGCCCATCTCAAGGAGCTACGCCGCGTCGCCAGCGGAGAATTCGAAGCCGCGCAGGCGCGTACTCTGCAGCAGCTCGAATCCCTCGCCGCCGAAGAGCGCCTCATCGATGCGCTCGTCCCCATGGGCGACCTGCTCCCCGGGTTCACCAGCGTCTTTGTGGATGACCTCACCGCCACGCAAATTCGCAACGGACGCAACTTCCCGGCCTCGCCGTTCCGCTCTCAGCCGGCATCTCGATTTGTAAAGGCCGTAACGCGCCAGAATGAGCTGGTGGCTATCGGAGAGGCGGTTTTACCAAATTTATACCATCCCGCTGTAGTCCTTTAGGCCGCCCGGGCTAGAATAAGGCGATGGCTGTCCGTAGTTGGGTAATCGGAGCCGCTTTAACTCTGGGTTATGCGGTGGTGCTCACTCCTCCTGCGCTGGTTGTGTGGGAAATGGTGCGCCCTATGCCCTGGAACGAACATACGGTTCGCGTGCAATTCGAATCCGTCCGCTACCAGCCCGGCGGCATATTGATATTTCGATACTCCGTCGAAAACACCTCGGGGCGGACCGCCCGGTTTCTGCCCGGCGAGACCGAAGTCAAAGCGCTTCAGCCCGATGATCGGCCAGTTGTCGGGTTTGCCAATGTCCGGCTTCCGATGGAGCTTCCCGCGCACGCCAACAAAATGGTCGAGCTTCGCCTGGACCTGCCGACCGCGACGGTGATCCAGCCCCCGGCGGCCGAACAAAATCGCGCGATTCTGGCTCCGCCGCTGCCTTCCACCACCTCCACGAATCAGGACGCGCCGGTCTCGCCGCTGCCGATGATGGACCCGCCGGCGAAAGAAGAGAAACCGGCGCCCAAACTTCACACCATCGAAGATTCCCTCCTGGATCTCAACGGCTTCGAGCTCACAGACCAAAGCCACCACCTCAAGCTGGTCTTCCCCCGAGGCTGGTAAACCAGACTCCGGCCTTCCCCGCAGCCACCAGGCGCGCCTTCCCTGTTACCATATCCATAGATGTTGAAGCGCTTCATCCTGTGGGACTTCCCGCGCGCGAGCTGGCAATACGACGTTATGGTCGGCATCATTCTGGCCTTCATCTTCCTGACGCCGCGCGACTGGTTTCGCGACCAGCCCCGAACCCCCCACGTCTCCAGCATCGTCGCCCTGCCTTCCGATCGCGGCGCCAGCGTGTTCTTCGTGGATCCGAAGACCCTGGAAGACACGCCGGAAAACCAGCGCGTGGCAAAACTCACGCGCGAAATTCAGAAGACCACCGGCGCCGGTCGCCTGACCGTTACGCGGATTGAGCCCATTCTGAATTCGGAAGGCGAACTGCAAGGCTACATGGCGTTTGCGAGGCCCTAATCGTCCGCGGCGGGCGCCAATCCGCTTCTGAGGAATCCAATGCGACTTTTGCGAATCATACTGCCGGTTGCCTTCGCCGCAAGCTCGTTTTGCGCGCCCCAAGATCCGTTGCAGCAGGTTTTCGCGCGCATCGATAAAACGGCCGCCACCTTCAAAGGCTTCACCGCGAACATGACGCGGACCACCCATCACCACCTCCTGCCGATGGATGAGCCGCCCGAGACCGGGACCATTGTAGTCCGCCGCGCCAAACCGCATGAGCTGCAAATGCGCCTGGATTTCGCCCCGCCCGAGCAGAAGCGCGTGGTCCTGGATAAGACCAATATCGAAATCTACAATCCGAAAACCAACACCATCCAGCCGGTGCAGCTCGGTAAGGAAAACAAGCAGATCATGGAGCAGTTCCTGCTTCTCGGCTTCGGTAGCACCTCGGCGGACCTGCAGAAGGGATACACCGTAACCTACGGCGGCCCGGAAACCGTCCAAGGTGAAAAGACCGATCGCATCGAGCTCCTCCCGAAGCTCGAAGAAGTGAAGCATCAGGTACAGCGCATCGATTTGTGGATCTCGCAGGCGTCCGGCCTGGCCATTCAGCAGAGGCTCTTTTTCCCGGGCGGCGAGGATTATCAGCTGGTCACCTACAGCAATATGAAGCAGCGGTCCAATATCTCGGAGAACGAAGTGAAATTGGACGCCCCGAAGAGCGCCCGCCGGGAGAATCCGCTGAAATAAGGGTTCAACTTAGTAAGGCTCAAGATTTGGCGACCAAGACCCACGCAAGCACCTACCGGCTGCAATATCTCGATTGGTTCCGCGGCCTCGGCGCGCTCATTATGCTCCAGGGACACGCGTTCGATTCGTTCCTGAAGCCCGAGCTCCGCGCAGGCGGCGCTTACACGCTCTCGCAATTCGCCGGCGGAATGCCGCCCGCCATCTTCCTTTTCCTCACCGGCGTCACCCTCGCCTTCCTGATGGACAGCACGGAACGCAAAGGGCTGCCCCCGAAACAGCGATTGTGGACCGCTTTCAATCGCGCCGGTTACCTGTTCTATCTCGCGTTCGCGTTCCGGATCCAGCTTTTTATCTTCGGCTTACCCGCCGATTGGCACGATCTGTTCCGCGTGGACATCCTCAACTGCATGGGCTTTTCCATCGCGCTGCTCAGCGTCATGGCCCTGTTCCGCACGGTCGAGCGGGTCCGCCTCTGCGCCATCCTGGGAATTGGAATCGCTCTCGCATCGCCGCTGGTGACGCAGCTTTCGCTCCAGGGATGGCCGTGGATCATCCGCAACTACATCGTCCCGGACTATCGTTCCTTCGGCTTCTTCCCGTGGGGAGCGTATCTGGCGTTCGGCATGAGCGCCGGTAGCGCGATTCGCGTGATCCCGCAGGAGAGCATCGAGCGGGCGATGCAGTGGGCGGCCATCCTGGGAGGCGCCACTATCCTGGCCTGTCAGTACATGGCGAGTGTCCCCTACAGCATCTACACCAAGAGCGAATTTTGGCTGAACAGCCCCGCGCAGGTGCTCACGAAGGTGGGGGTGACGTATCTGATGCTCGCGATGGCTTTCGTCTGGACGCGCTACGGAGCAAGAGAAGGCTGGAGCTGGGTGCGCCAGTTCGGAACCACCAGCCTGCTCGTTTATTGGGTGCACATCGAGCTGGTCTACGGCCGCACCCTGACCATCATCAAGAACAACTTGACCGTAACGCAAACGGTAATCTCAGCAGTCCTTCTCATCCTGCTGATGCTTGCCATCTCGACGATCAAAACCAACTGGACGCAAGTGAAGGGTTACCTGGTTTTAAACGGCTGGTGGAAGGGAAGGCGGGCGGCCTTTTAGGTCTGCCCGAGTAATAAGTTCCCTCTGTGCCCTCTTTGTGTTCCTCCGTGCCTCTGTGGTTAACTTGCGATGCCGCTGGGAACTTCGCCGCTACTTCACCCAGGCCATCCCGTCCGGACCCGTCCCTGTCGTCAACCGGCCGGTCAATTCGAGGCTCTTCAGATCCACAATCGCCACATTATCGTCGCCCGTCACCGCGACGTACGCACGCTCGCCGTCCGGCGTCACCAGAATCCCCGCCGGCTCGCGGCCGAGCGGCAGCCGCTTCAGCTCTTTCCGCGTGTCGCGAGCCAGCACCACCAGGTCGCCCGCACCCAGATCGCTGATGAGCACCATCCGCCCGTCCGGCGTGAACTTCAACCGGTTGCTGCGCTTCGTCTGCACGCGGATCGTCGCCTTCACCGATTTCGTGAACAAGTCGATGATCGTCACACTCCCATCCCGCGACCCCGCGGCCCACAACTCCTTCCCGTCCGGCGTGATGTCGAACCCCTCCGGCCCCTTGCCGACTTCCACCACCGTCTGATTCCAGTCGATCCGCCCCACGCGGTCAAGAATGCTGATCGTGTTCGAGCCGATGTTGGCCGTGTAAATCTGGCTCTCGTCGCTCTTCACCATCACCATGTGGGTCGTATTCTGCCCCGTGCCCATCAGCCAGTCGATCTTGTTGGCCGGCCGGTCGTACCGCCCGACCACCTTATTTACTTCGCACGTGAAGTAGAGCTTCCCGCCCGCCACCCACAATCCGTGCGGCCGCCGCAGCGCGCCCAGGTCCAGGCGCTGCGCCTCGCGCTGCTGCACCAGGTCGATGATCGAAATTGAATTCCCGGGCGCCGTCGCGTCTCCGTAATTGCTGACGAACGCGAAGCGCCCGTCCTCGCTCGCCGCAACTTCATGGGGCGAATCGCCCGTTCGAACGCGCCCCACCACCTTGCGCGTCCCCGGATCGACAATCGCCAACGATCCCTCTTTGTTCAGCACCAGCAGCGCCGGATGCGGCAGCTCGGCGGCCACACACCCAAACACGGCAATCAGCAGCAAAAGCTTCTTCATACCTGCTCATGCTATCGTGTTCGCGAATGCCCCAGACAACCGGCGCCGTCCGATGCCCCGGCCGCGTCAATCTCATTGGCGAACACATCGACTATCACGGGTTGCCCGTCCTCCCCATCGCCATTCAACTCGGCGTCACCGTCACATACCGGCTGCGCGCTGATTGGCGCATCGAAGCCCGCAGCGCGAACTTCGGCCGTCGAGCGTTCGACTGGTCCGTCGAGCTGCAGCGCGTGGCCGATGGCGATTGGGAGAATTACATCCGCGCCGCTGCCCGGGTCGTCGACACACTCGCGCCCGATTGCAACGGCATCGACGCCGAAATCACGTCCGACCTTCCACCTGCCGCCGGCCTCTCCTCTTCTTCGGCGCTGCTGATCGCGGTGACGCTCGCGATCCTCGGAGCGAACAATCGCGCTGCCACGTTCGAGCAACTCATGGACGTTCTCCCCGACGGCGAACAGTTTGTCGGTACGCGTGGAGGAGGGATGGACCACGCCGCCTGCCTCGCATCAAGAGCGGGCTGTGCCTCGCTCATCGAATTCAATCCGATGTCCGTCACCCCGATTCCCATCCCGCGCGATTGGGTGTTTCTGATCGCGGACAGCATGCAGGCGGCCGAAAAGTCGGGACCCGCGCGAGACGAATACAACGCGCGCCGCGCCGCGGGAGTCGAAGCGCTGAAGACGCTGCATCTCACGTCCTACCGGGAAGCCAAAGTCGAAGATGCGGAGACACTGACCGAACATCAACGCGATCCGTTCCTCCATGTCGTCACCGAAGCGCAAAGAGTGCGAGCCGCCGTGGATGCGTTGCGCGCGGACGATCCGGTGGCGTTCGGCCGCCTGATGACTGAGTCGCACGATAGCCTCAGAACTCGTCTCCGAGTGAGCACACCAAAGCTCGATGCCCTGGTCGCCTCCGCGCTCGACGCCGGAGCATACGGAGCGCGCCTGACCGGAGCGGGTTTCGGAGGCTCTGCCGTCATCCTCAGCAACCGGCGCTCACTTCCAGGCCTCCGAACGCTGGTCGTCGAACCCTCCAGCGGAGTAGGTGCCGGCCTCCCGGCCGGTACCAGGCGCGCCTAGCGCGCCCGCGGCCCGCACGGTTGTACACTCAGTGTGTCCATGCATCTGCACACCCTAGATTGGATTGTGGCTCTGGTCTCGGTAGCCATCTGTTTTATCCCGGCGCTGTTCTTCGGAAAGCGCTCCGGCAAAAACACCGCGGAGTTCTTTGCCTCCGGCCGCTCCGTTCCCTGGTGGCTCGCCGGACTCTCTATGGTGGCCACCACCTTCTCCAGCGACACTCCCAACCTGGTCGCCAACATCGTTCGCACGCAAGGTGTGTCCGGCAACTGGCAATGGTGGGCGTTCACGCTGACGGGCGTTTCCACGGTCTTCTTTTACGCCCGCCTCTGGCGCCGCTCCGGCGTGCTCACCGACCTGGAATTCTACGAGCTCCGCTACTCCGGCGCCGCCGCTAAAGCGGTCCGGGGCTTCCGCGCGGTCTACCTCGGCTTCTTCTTCAACTGCATCATCATGGCGACGGTCAATCTGGCGGCATGCAAGATCGCCGCGATCCTGTTCGGGTTTGAGCGCTGGCAAACCTTGCTCGCCGTCGGCCTGCTCAACGTGATCTTCGCCGCCCACTCGGGCTTGTGGGGCGTCCTGGTCATCGACATGATTCAGTTCTTCATCAAGATGTCGGCAGTGATCGCGGCGGCGTATTTCGCCGTGGAACTCCCGCAAGTGGGGGGCATGAGCGGACTCGTCGCCAAGCTGACCGCGGTGCAGAGCCATGGCGGCATCAACTATCTCAGCATGCTCCCCGACTTCCGCAATAACTGGGATCTCGCGGTCGCGGTCTTTATCATGCCGATCGCAGTGCAGTGGTGGGCGGTCTGGTATCCCGGCGCGGAACCCGGCGGCGGCAGTTACATCGCGCAGCGCATGCTCGCCTCAAAAACGGAGAAGGACGCGCTGGGCGGCACGCTCTTCTTCAACGTCGCGCACTATGTGCTGCGACCCTGGCCGTGGATTATCACCGGCCTCGCATCCCTCATCGTATATCCGACGCTCGCCGATATTCAGCGCGCCTTTCCGAATCTCGACCCCACGCTTCTGGGACACGACATCGCATTTCCCGCGATGCTGAAATTCCTGCCGGTCGGCTGGATGGGGCTGATGCTCGGCGGTCTCGTCGCGGCGAATTCATCGACAATTCTCACGCACCTGAACTGGGGCGCGTCGTACCTGGTGCACGATTTCTACCAGCGCTTCCTGAATCAAGGCAAGAGCGAAAAGCACTACGTGGCCGCCGGCCGCGTTTGCACGTTGATTCTCTTTATCTGTTCATCGGCGATGGTGTTCGCGCTCGCCACCGCGCAGGAAAGCTTCAACCTGCTGCTGCAAGTCGGCGCGGGCACCGGACTGCTCTACCTGCTGCGCTGGTATTGGTGGCGCATCACGGCGTGGTGCGAGATCGTCGCGATGGCGACGTCGTTTATCGTGTCGCTCGCGTTCGTTTTCCTGCATCGCGCCGGACTGCAAGCAAACACGGCGCGCGAACTCATCATCGGAATCGCCATCACCACCGTCTGTTGGATCATCACAGCGTACGTCGGACCACAAACGGATGAGAGCACTCTCATCGAGTTCTATCGCAAGGTGCAGCCGTTCGGTCCCGGCTGGAAGCGCATCGAAGCCAAAGCCGGAATCACGGCCGCTGAGGCCGCCAGAGAGCGCGAATCCACCAACTTCCCGCAAGCCCTGCTAGGCTGGTTTGCGGGCTGCATCCTGATTTGGTCCGCCCTCTTCACTGTAGGAAACTTTCTCTACGGCCGAACAGGTTACGCGCTGGCACTTTTAGCTGTCTGCGTCATCTCGGGAACCATCTTAATCGCGGTCGTCCGAAAGATATGGAGGTAACGAGGCCGCGCGAGCGCGTCACGTCTATCGGTGATCGCGATCGTGACCGCGTCCGCGATCGTCGCGTCCGCGATATTCGTGCCGCTCTACCCGGCCGCCGTCCGGACGCGACCATCGCTGCACGTAAGGATGCGAGTACTCGCGCCGGTTCGTCCAACTACGCTCCCACGGCCGGCCATCCACCACGATGGCGTGCTCGCGCCACCGCAATCCCGGCGACGACCAGCCGAACGGAGCAAACCCCGCCGCGATCGAGATTCCCGGCCCAAACCGGATCACGCCGCCAACATAGCCGCGGGCGCGGCGCCGGAACACCACGTAGGGATCGTAACTCGGCACGTAAATCAAGCCCGCACTCACCGGCATAATCTGGATCGCGCCCGGCTCGGCGATCACGCGGTCATACTGATTGTTTTGCAGGTATCCGTAATTCATGGCCACCTGGCGCTCGCGCTGCACCGCATCCATCACCGCGGGACGTTCGGTCAGCACCGCATTGCCTAGCGATTGGGTCCAAGCCTGGTCGCTCGCCATCATGCTCAACACGCTAGGGAACGGAACGAGGGCCAGCACGCTGGGGTCGAACGGCAGGCGGTCCGCGGCGATCGCCTGCGCCAGCGCGGGACCTTGCAGGTAATTGTGTTCGTTCGCCCATGCCGCGGCATCGGGAATCTGGTCGTAGAACGTCGATGCCGTCAACACTTGGGCCAGCAGCGGATCCGGGTAGAGCGCGATGCGCTGCACCACCTGGTCCAATTGCTCCGGCGCCATCACCGGACCCTGTCCCGGATAAGCCTGCGGCGGTCCCGGAGGCGCGGTCTGTGCCGGGTATTGCTGCGGATAACCCTGCTGCGCGGGATATTGCTGCTGCGGCGGATATTGCTGCTGCGGCGGGTATTGCTGCTGCGGCGGGTATTGCTGTTGCGGCGGGTATTGTTGTTGTGGCGGATACTGCTGCTGCGGGTATTGCGCCCACGCCGCCAGCGCCAGCGACGCCCCCGCAATCAAACCTATGATCTTCATAAAAATGCGTCTCCGGCTTAGGTGCTAGCACGTTGCGGTCCAACGCGCAGAGCGCTAACGTTACAAATACTTAGGAACAAACGAATACCGGCTTGCGTCTTCATTTGTTTCATGGCCGCTTTGCGTAAATTTCGCCTCAGCGCCTCCTTCTGGGAAGCCACCCGGATCGCCGTGGATTCCCTGCGCAAAAACAAGTTGCGCACCTTCCTCACTCTGCTTGGCATCATTCTCGCGACCACTACGCTGATTGCTGTGACCAGCCTGATCCACGGCATGAACGTCTATATCGCGGACAAGGTTTCCAGCATGGGGTCTGACGGCTTCCGCATTGTGCGTATGGCCTTCTTCGGCCAGTTCGATCCGAAGAAGTTCTTTGAGATGGATAAGCGCAATCCGCAGATCCGCCCCGACGAGTACGAGTTCATCCGCGACCACGCGCGCCTCCTCTCCGCGCTTGGCATGATGGCCTCGCGCAACGCACGGGTGGGGTATAAAGGCGTCTCGCAGGAAAGCGTACAGATTCAGGGCGTCACGGACAACATTCCGGCAATCAACAACGTTCAGGTGGATCTCGGTCGAGGCATCACTTATGAAGAGGTGCGGCGCCACGCGACCGTCGCCTTCATCGGCGCCGACCTGCGCAACAAGTTCTTCGCGGACGTAGACCCCATCGGCAAAACCGTCTCCATTGAAGGCCGGCCATATCAGGTGGTGGGCGTTGCGAAATCGCTCGGCAGCGTCTTCGGCAACTCGCAGGATAACTTCGCGATGATTCCCATCGAGAGCTACTTCAAAACGTACGGCTCTCGCAACGGCATACGCCTGCTTGCCAAAGCCATCGATCAGCAGCATCTGGCTGAAGCGCAGGACGAATCGCGCGTGCTGCTTCGCTCTTACCGCCACCTGACTCCGAAGCAGGACGACAATTTCAGCCTCTTCGCGTCGGATACGCTCGTCTCCACGTGGGAATCGCTCACGTCCACGATCGCGGCTATGGCTGTCGGTATCGTCTCCGTGTTCATGGTGGTCGGCGGGATTGTGATCATGAACATCATGCTGGCGGTGGTCACGGAGCGGACGCGGGAAATCGGCATTCGCAAATCGCTGGGCGCGCGCCGCCGCGACATTCTCAATCAGTACCTGGTGGAATCCGCGGTGCTTGCCGGGTCCGGCGGACTCATTGGCGTGTGCACCGCGTGGGCGCTCGCCGTGCTCGTTCGCAACGCCACCAGTGTTCCGATGGCGATGCCCGTTACCAGCGTCGTCATCGGCGTGGGACTCTCCGCGACCGTAGGACTGTTCTTTGGCATCTATCCCGCGCAGAAAGCTTCGAAACTCGATCCCATTGAGGCGTTGAGGGCGGACAAATAGCGATGACCAAACTGGCCTTCATCAACGGACTCGCACTGGCGATGCAGACCATTCGCGGCCACAAGCTTCGCGCGCTGCTCACGGTGCTTGGCGTAATTATCGGCACCGGCACCATCATAGGGGTCGCGGCAATTCTGACGGGCTTCGATGCCTCGGTGGCGAACGTGCTGCGCAGCTTTGGGCCGAATTCCATCATCGTTTTCAAATTTCCCGTCGGTCCGCGCACCTCGAATCTCACGGCCGAAGAGCGCACGCGCAAAGATCTCACGTACAAGAACGCTACGGACATCCGCGACCGATGCAAAGCGGTGGAGGATGTCTCCAGCATGATTTTCCCCAACGGCAACTTCAACGCTCACTATCGCGGCAACGATATGTTTGGCGTCAATCTCATGGGCGTGGAGGAGGCCTATGCGCGCGGCGGCCAGGTGGATCTGCATCACGGCCGCTTCTTCACGGATCAGGAAAATAAGCGCAGGCTGCCGGTCGCGGTGGTGGGCGCCGATATCGAAAAAGGCCTTTTCGCCAACGTCGACGCGATCGGGAAAACCATTCAGGTGGATGGTCACGAGTACCAGGTGATCGGCACTATGCTGCGCCCTGCCGCCAGCTTTTTCGGCGATACGGACAATCGCGTGCTGCTGCCGTATTTCACGCTGCAGCGCATGTATCCGAATGCGAGGGAGAACGCCATCGTGGTGACTGCCGCCGATGGCCGCCTTCCCGAAGCGCTCGACGAAGTGCGAACGGTGCTGCGAATCGACCGGCGCGTGCCCTACAACAAGCCCGATAATTTCGCGCTGTCCACAGCGGAGCAGATGGTGGCCGATTTCCGCCAGATCACGTCGGTGACGTTCCTGGTGATGGCGGTGCTGAGTTCGATCGGCCTGCTGGTGGGCGGCATCGGAGTGATGAACATCATGCTGGTGAGTGTCACCGAGCGCACCCACGAAATCGGAATCCGCAAAGCGATCGGAGCGCGGCGGACGGACATTCTGATTCAGTTTCTGCTGGAAGCCGCCGCGCTCACGGGCCTGGGAGGCATTGCGGGCATCATCTTCGGCTGGCTGATTTCGGTGGTAAGCCGGCTGGTGTTCACCTCGATTCCCGCCAGCGTGCCGCTGTGGGCGGCGGTGACGGGAATCGTGGTGAGTGTCGGAGTCGGCCTGTTCTTCGGAATCTGGCCGGCGAATAAAGCCGCCCGCCTGGACCCCGTCGAAGCGTTGAGGTACGAGTAACGCAAATCCCGTGTGAAAATCCGGCTGTTGTTCTCGTCGCACTCCATTCGCCTCTCGACGCACCTTTTACCGCTTCCTCACGGTCGCGGCTCCGTTAGCAGAATCAACTGCATACGGAGCCGTGACCGTCAGGGAGCGGTAATAGGTGCCGGCGATGCGAGTGCGTTTGAATGCGGAGAAAACGCAATTCGATTTTTTTTCACAGCCTCGCAAGGGAGCGGTAACGGTTTTTTGCACACGCCCGGTCGTTACTGGCTCACGTAGACGATCACCTTGAAGGGCGATGTGGTGACGGCCCAAGCCGGCACGCCCTGCAAGATCAGATCGAGGATCACCGGAGCAGTCGTCGAAGGCGGCACGCCTTTTGGTATCTCGACGTTCACCTGCCACATTCCGGGATAGCCGTTCAGTCCGGAGTAGCAGATGAAATGCGGGCAGCTGTCCAGCGGCTCGCCGGGCTGCGGCGTGTATTGGTCTACAGGCAGGCCGACGACAACCACAGGCGTGTTCGACGTCGAAACTGCTCCTGTCGCCGGCATGCCATCCGCCGGAGCGTTCGGCACCACGCCCTGACCTGTCGCGTAGATGGAGATGACGCTTCCGCGCGGCGCGGGGTTGCTGGCGCTGTTCACGGTGTTGTCCTGATTGATCACGCAAGCCGCGCGCGGAGTGCCGGTGGTTGCGGGACAGATGAAGATGCCCGGCGCGTACGACTGCATCGGAACCTGGAACGCGCCCAGAATCTGGCCCGTGGACACCTGATTCACTTCCACTTCCGCCGTGCCGCTGCTGGGAGCGTTTTGCGGGAAGACAATATTGATCTGTCCCGGAGAAACGAAATACAACGGTGCAGGCGTACCATTAACCGTCACCTGGACGTCGCCGAGAATAGTGGGCAGCGGGAACGTTTTCCCGTCCCACGCTTCCGTCTTCGTGCCGAACTGGCTGGCGGACGCAAGCGGGAATAGAGACGCGATCACGCCGGGCGCCATGGTGGGGTTCACCGTAATCAGGCTGGCGGCGTTCAGGGATGTGAGTCCCTGGAAATACGCGACCACGCGGTTATACTGATCCGCGACGAAGAGGTCGCCATATTGATCCTGCGTGACGGCGAGCGTCGCGAGGCCCGCGGTGCCCACCGCATCCACCACCTGGCCGGTCGCGGCCGGGTTGAGGATGAGGGTCTGGTATTTCGGGTAACGGGTCACTGTGGCGCCGCTGGTCACCCAGATTTCACCCGTGGTGGGGGAGACATAGATGCCGCGCGGCACGTTGATGGGAAGTTGCAAGCTGCTGGCAGCGCCCGCCGACTGCGTCTGCACGTTCGCGGGGTCCTGAAATATGAGCACGCGGTTGTTGCCGCTATCGGCGACATACACCAAGCCATCGGCATCGGTCGAGATGTGGTGCGGCGCGTTCATGGCTGCGATCCCGGTGCCGGTAGTGATGGTGGTGAAGTTCGGCTGCCCGAACACCTTGGTGGCAGTGAGGCCGTTGTCCGCGCCCGCGCTGAAGGTATTGTTGGCCGTGAACTTGAAATAGAGCACGCGATTGAAAGACTGGTCCGCCACGAGCAATCCGTTCGAACCGGTGAAGGCGAGGCCGTAGGGGCTCTTCATGGTTCCCGGCCCGGGGTCCTGAACGACGGTTTGAAAATCGCGCTGGCCGAGCACGAGGTCGGCGGATTCGAGCGCACCCTTGTTGTTGAAGGGAGCAGGGAAGCGGAGAACGCGGCCGTTGCCCGAATCCGAAACGTAGAGATTGCCTTGCGGGTCAACGAGCACGGCGACCGGCCGGCAAAGGCTCGACGCCGTGGGCTGGTTCGGATCGCCGGAGGGATAGTTGCACAGAGCGTGCGATTTATCGGGCTGGCCGATCACGATATCGGCAGTAGCTCCCGCGGTGATGCGCCGCGCATCGGCAAAGCCGAGCACGCGGTGGTTGTATGGGTCGGCGACGTACAGATGCGGGACGGATCCGCTGGTATCGAGCGCGATTCCGGCATCCACTACAAGCTGCGCTCCGCTCTGAAAATCGAAATTGAACTCGCGGCCTTCAATGAGGTTGATGGAATATTGATCGGCGAGATCCTGCCCGAGAATCCCGTTTGCGGGTCCGACGATGGAGGTGCTGGTGCCTCCGTTTCCGCTGCCGGGATTCGGGTTGACAATCGGCATGCGCAGCACGCGATTGTTGCTCGTATCGGAGACGAACAGCGTGGGATTGGTGCCGGGCAGAAGGACCGCGGTTGTAGGCGACCAGAATGTCTGATTGGATGGGGGTGGCGTGCTGAGACCAGTGAAGGCCGTGAGCCGCGATCCATTGGCATTGACGCTGGTGAAATCCAGGCTTTGACCGACGACGCCGCCGGGCTGAATCGCTTGCTGCGGTGTCTGCGTCCACTGCGAGAATGGCGGGAAGATCACGATGCGATTGAAGCCCGAATCCACCACTCCGACACTTTGATCCGGGAAGAAGAAGATGCTCGACGGGTTGCGCATTTCAGTGGTGCCCACCTGAGTCTGGCTGGTGGGTTGAGTGCCGAGCGGGTACACCCCGAGGAGGCTATCGGCGGAAGCGTTTCCGGGCGAGGCGGCCGGATTCTTGAAGACCAGGATACGGTTGAGCTCGTCGGCAATGTACAGGCGTCCGGCGGAATCGAACGCGACGGCCGAAGGGAGTAGAAGCTGATTGGTGGTGTTGGCGCCGGTTTGGGTCGCCGGCAGCGTCGGAGAGAACGTGCTGTTGATGGTTGCCTGGCCGATGACGATATCGGCGTGTATGCCGCCGCCGTTCTGATTCGCGACGTTGGGGAAGCGTAGCACGCGGTTGTTCCCGGCGTCGCTCAGCCAAAGATTGCCGCTCGCATCGAACGCCATAAAGCACTGATACAGGGAACTGGTAGTGCTGAGAAAGAGACCCTGGTCGCTGACGCCTCCTGTAAAATTCGCCGTTCGGCTATTCAGCGTGGGCTGGCCGATGATGAGGTTCGGCGTAAGAGGGAACTGGTTCTGCTGGAACGGCTTGGGATAGCGGAGAACGCGGTTATTCCCCGAATCCGCCACGTACAGATTGCCGCTGCTATCGACGACGATGCCGGTGGGCTGACTCAGTCCGGTGGAGTAGGTTTGGCCCGGGCCTTGCGGCGCGGTGGAGTAGAAGTCGGGCTGGCCTATGACAAGGTCGGCGTGCTGGCCGGTGGTGAAACCGGTGGCGTTCTTCCAAGCCAGGACGCGGTTGTTTCCGGTGTCGCTGACATACAGGATGGGCGGGGTAACAGAAGTATCGAGTGCGACCGATTGAGGGGCGAACAGTTCCCGGCCCTCAATGAGATTGGGTGCGCCGGATTCCGGTAATGTGACGGGCAGTTGGGAAGGCTGACCGACGGCCCGCGAAGGCGTGGTATTTAGTGTAACGCCATTAGTTTGCGCGAAAACAGCAGAGGCGGCGAGTAGTGCCAGACTGAGAACAGACGTAGGTTTCATGAGTTTCCAAAACGGAGGGCGCAACGCGGAGAGCGCTCCTACTGAGGATACCAAAACGCGCCTACTGTGAAATGGCGACCGGGACCGGCCGGGGTTCGCGCGGTACTGGAGAAACAGGGTCACAGCAGTGCGTCTGCTAGACTTGACGTTTGACCCCCGCAAATATAAACCGGCTGCGCGTGTGCGCTGTGAGCTATCTCAATACCATTCCCCTGGTCTGGGGGATGCTCCACGGCAGTCAGAAGGGCCGGTTCGACTTGGATTTTCGAATTCCAGCGGGTTGTGCGGACCAGATGGTGAGCGGCGGTGCGGACATCGGGATTGTGCCGTCATTTGAGCTGACCCGGCAGGATCTGGAGATCATTCCGGGGACGGGAATCGCGTGCCACCAAGCCGTCCGCAGCATCCTGCTGATTTCGTCGAGACCGGCGGCGGAGATTCGCACGCTGGCGGCGGACTCGAGCTCGCGGACCAGTGTTCAGCTCGCGCGCATCGTGCTGGAGCGGAAATACGGGGTACGGGTGAAACCGATATCGCATCCACCGGACGTGGAGGCGATGCTGCGGCACGCGGACGCGGCTTTGATCATCGGCGACCCCGCATTGCGGATCGAGCCTGCCGGGCTGCCGTACCACGTGTACGATCTGGGCGCGGAGTGGGTGGAGATGACGGGTTTGCCGATGGTGTTCGCCGTTTGGGCGGCGCGGCCGGGCGTGGTGACTGAGGAAGTGGCGGCGGCGTTTCGCGAGTCCTTCGCCTTCGGGCGGGCGAATCTGGACGCGATTGTGCAGAGCGAATCGGCGCGCCGGGGCTTCGCGCCGAAACTGGTCCGCGACTATCTGGAGCGGCACATCGTGCATGAGTTGGGCGAGCGGGATTACCAGGGGCTGGAGCGGTTCCTGGCCTATACCCGGGAGCTGAGTGCAACCCCGGTTTGACCGGAGCGGATCGACCACTTATACTAGGAAGACACGACGATGTATATTCTGTTTTTGATTGTTCATGTAGTGGTCTGCCTGTTTCTCCTTGTGGTAGTCCTGCTGCAAAGCGGGAAGGCGGCAGATTTGGCCGGAGCATTTGGCGGGATGGGCTCGCAGACGGCATTCGGACCGCGAGGTTCGGCGACTTTGCTGTCCAAGGCGACGACGATTTCGGCAGTGATCTTCATGATCACGTCGCTGGGCTTGTCGATTCTGGCAACGCGCGGGGCAGGGTTGGGCACTTCGGTTTTGGAAGACACCTCTGCGCCGAAGCCGGTGCCCACGAAGTCGGCGCCCGTGCAGATTCCACCGGCGATCCCAGGCACCCAGGCTCCCAAGGGGACGGTGCAGATTCCCGTTCCGGCGCCTCCAGCGAACAATCAGGCTCCGGCTCCGGTAAAGAAGTAAGGCCACAGAACGCGGAGGTGGCGGAATTGGCAGACGCACTAGCTTGAGGTGCTAGCGGGAGCAATCTCGTGGGGGTTCAAGTCCCCCTCTCCGCACCATAGATTCTAAATCAGTTAACAGGGCCGGGGCAAAAATCCCGGCCTTTCGTTTTTCTCGACTGTAACCCTTTTTGTAACCATCGCATTCCCGCACATGGAACACGAAGGCTCGCCCCATCGCGATCGCTGGCGCCCCTTAAGCTAAAGGCGCGCACAACCCGGCGGAGCGAGTTCGGCATCAGACTAAGCCCGCGATTCGCGATGCCGAATTCAAATGTAATACATAAAGGGCAAGGGGGCGCCCCCAGAAGGGATCGGCCCAGCGGTCAGCACCTCGCCCACCGCGTTCGCGAATTTGAGGGTTATGGGCGAGCCATCTGCAAAAAGGCACGCGTTGTAGTTCAGCTTGGTGAGAGCCATGATGTCGCTCAAAACCGTTTCGATTGACGACTGCCCGCGGCAGATTTCAACCGAGAGTGGATTAGGCACTTCAAGGCCCGGATACGTGCCCAGTCTCGGTGTCCATCCTCGCGTCCACAACGTCGCGTTGCGGGGATTCCGGACGAAGGCGGTTCCTCGGAGGACGGGTGTGTCACCCATCCGGAAGAGTTTCAAGCTGGAATCGTCGCGAATCTTGACTCCGACGATGCTGGTTTCCGAAGGAGCAGCTTCCCGGAAGCCGGCCCACTCATCATCGTTGAAGGTCGTTTTTCCGTGAATGAACAATTCATCCGGCGGTTTCTTGTCAGGCCTTCTCTCGCGATAGGATTTGATCGCCATCGCGATCAAATCGTGCGCCGCGCGCCGATTGAGGTGAAAGTCGCGTGTCGTTGTATCGTGCCACGGCCCAACAGCGCCCTTGAACACCACGCCATCACCCGAATCCAGAAACATTTGGGCACCGCAACAGGCCATCCTGTTTCGACCGATCGCTGATCCTTTTTGTAGACCAGTCCGATGTAGCAAACTCCTTTTCTGATACCGTCTACCTTCCATGGTCTGCCGCCAGTCTTGTAGAAGGCGGTCGTCGCGACATTCCATGCGATTTGAGATTGCATTTTTATTACGCCGGCCTCACGAGCATTTTGCGGCGTGAGGGTTATATTCTCTAGCGTTCCCTCGCGCAAAACCTGTGTGGACACTCGGTGCTCCAGCAGCCGGGCCTTAAGCTGATTCCGGAAGTGCTCTTTGAAGAAGTATGGTTCCGCAGCCTCATTTGCTTCTGAAAATAGCGATGGGGATTGATACAGCGCTTTCGCCTGTTTGGCGGACTTGAAGAATCGCTGCGACTCGTGACGGTCTTCCGGGGCGACGATCCCTTCGGGACGGCAGTACCGCCGCACATAATCCGGAATGACGACGAACCAGACGTCCGGCTTTGATTCCTCGTCCCGAATTGCATCGATGATAGCCTTGGAGAAAAGCTCGACGGTTTGGAATACTCGCTGGTGCCTGTCGTCCAAGCCAGTCTTGGCCTTCAATTCATCCTCGTCAATCTCAATAGTCAGCGTGGGTGTCGAATGCCACGGTACGCGAAATGCTGCCTCGAAGCCCGGAAATGGTGGCCGGGCCAATACCGGATTCTGCAAGCGAACCGGACGCTGCAACCAGTCGACCCACGCCTCAAACTTTGGGATTCCGGATTTCGTACCTACTACGCCAGCCCGAATGCCGTACGGTTTCCCCTCATCGAGGGGACCAAATAATGTGAGGCCATCGCGAGGATCTTCCATCGCTTGGTCGTGCTGGAATAGGAGGCAAGGCTCGTCAAGCTTAAGGAGTTTGCGCATTATTCTGATTCACTCTCCCCCCTGACGCCCTCGTCGTCGGCATCCTCGTCCTCAAAATCGTAGTCACCCAGATCCTCGTCCTTGATTACCTCGCCCGGCTCAAGGTAGGAAACGGGGCTCTCGAACTGTATCGGTTGCTTGGATATCGAAAAGCTCGCCGTGGCGCCCAACGGAAATAGCACGGTCTCGCTGGAATTGGCAAGATGAGCAATTGCCGCGTACATTCGATCGCGCCACTCGTCATTCCACCAGTTCTTGCACTGATTCCTTCTTGCCTTGGCCATCTGATCCTTATTCGTCCAAAGGTTGAGGCCGTCATCGGAAAAGAGGACATGACCCTTCACAAGGAAAAGGGTCTCTGGCCGGATGACGGGCTTCGCACTAAGTGCATAGTGCCAATAGCGAAGTTTGCCGCCCATCAGGGTCTTGTAGCCTACCAAGCCGCGATGGCCTTTCTTTCCGTTCGCGCCGATGAAGGAAACCGTGTCATCGCCAACAGTTCCTTTCTTGAAGTAGTAGCAGACTCGTGCATCGGCGCTTTCGTAGGTTGAAAGCTTGGCCCCGACGGCTCGATCCCACGCCAGCCTTAGAAGCTGCGCCAAATACTTCGGCCCGTCGGTCAGGGAATCCCTGCCGGCGAGAAAATCCTCAAGTGGGATCGGGCGGCTCTGCTCAACGAAGAAGCTTGGCGAAAGGTAATCTTTGAAGTCACTCTCTGCTGCGAACGTCAGGATTGAGAGAGGGTCAAGCCAGACGCCGGGATAAGGTAGCGGCTGGGATTCGAGGTCAACTAGACCAGGCTGATAACGGCTGATCCTGTGCTCATAGAGCCTGGTCGGCAGATCTTCGATCTTAAACCAGTTTGAAAAGACGACCTCAGATTCGGGTCGAACGCCCTGGGTACCGCTGAATTGGGAACGCCACCAACCGTTCACAGCCGAGCGATTGAAATTGGGGTCCTTCGGGACAGCATCTTCCTCCAGCTTTCTCAAGAGCGTAGCCAAGCCGTGAGCCCACGAGTTCTCAAACGGTGTGGCGTTCACCCCCGTCAACTCAATTGTGACTTCGCCATACGGCAGGTCGTCAATGTGTAGCGGAATTACGAAATCTTGGATGCCTTCTTTACGCGCCAGCGACTGTGCGAGCTGAAGTTCTCGGAGAGGACCATCCTTCCCGTTAGAGGTCCTCGTTAGTACATAGAGAACCTTCGCGGTTCGTGTCCGAATGACTGCCTCGATGTCATCCCAGAATACTTCGCCACCCAACAATTTCGTCAGGTCGCACCATACGCGGTACCCCTCATTTGCGAGCTGCAAAGCAAGCCATAGAGTGAATTCGTTATCCTCGGGATTCGCGTGGCTTAGAAGTAGGGTATCGCGCACTCACGTCTCCAGTTTCGCTCTCTAGCCCACCGTGTACCTCGGGGGACACCTGAAAAGCGGCCAATGAGGGACACCTCAAAACCGGCCAACGAGATCAGGCAAGACAAGGTAGTTATAACCCATACCGCACCATTGCGGCAACGAAAAAGCTCGCCAGCAGTGTCGACTGTCAGCTAT
>DATNFO010000082.1:0-14721 GCA_035606355.1 Candidatus Limnocylindrales bacterium
CCGGAAACCACTTGATGTGCGCGAGTGCGCGCCGCCGTTTCTCACGCTCCCTGCAAGGTAGACGCCCTCTGGTTAACTGCGCAGTCCGTCGGTAAGCGTCCCAGATCACCGCCTGCCCAGCTTGAGAATCTGCCGGGTTCCTTCTTGAGTTCGATCTCATTTGCGGCTCCGTCTAGCTCCTCCGTCAGCGCTGCGGCGAATCGCTCCCATTCATCGACCAGGCGCAGCTCGTATGACTCGACTTCATCGCCCACCAGCAATTCTTCCCGCGCCCAACGGGAACGCTGCTCAAAGGCCCGGTAGTAGTCCAGTATGGCCTTCTCGGTTCGGGTCAGGCCAACGTCAATGGCTCTAAGCTGCCTGACAAAAATCCGGTTGTCCGTCTGTGGATCGACGCTATCAGGCCTCGCGTCCAGGTAGTCGATGGGCAGCGCGTTCGGTCCGAATTGCTCCGCGATTGCGCGGACTTTGTCGTAAACCTCGAAGCCAGCAACTGGTGTCGGAGGGTCGGCTCTCAATTGGTCCACGACCTTGCCGAACCACCAGCCCTCGAGTCTCTCAAACAGTGCGTCCCTGTTTTGGCGATCCACGGCAGCGCGAATGCGATCCCGGATCTTATCACCGGTGTCCGAGATATCAGGTGAGTTGTCCAGGACGTGGATCGCATCGACGAGCCGGCATTGCTCATCGTCGGTCAAACCCGAAAATGCTGCGAACGCGGTCTTCAGGTCCTCATTCTTCGAGGTCTGGGCAACTTCGCGAAGCCCGTCAAGAGCGGCGGCGCAGTCCCTCGCGCTACCCGGCCGGCGCGCAGCGGCAATGGAGTTAGCCGGGGCTTCAGCCGTGGTGATGAGCGTCAGCGCTGTGGGCGGCACCTGGATCACGCTGTCCTTTATGTGTGTGCTCCAGATTCGCAGTGTCTTCCACAGCGGAGAGGAAGCGTCCGTCAACCGCGCAGGGACGGTGCTGTGTTTGGTCTGCAGCAGATCGTGGGGTGTGCCGTCCTGGTTCAGAACAATGTCGTCCAGGGTTTCAAGAACGACCTCTTGTTCTTCGGGACCGTCCAAAAGGAGCCAAAGAGCATATCGCGCCTGATATAGATAGCCCAAGCCCGATTCTTGTGCAGAGAAATCAGGCACGCTGGCCTCCCACGCCATTGGGCTGCTGCGGGTGTCTCATCTCAGACTTCTCCACGGAAAGCGCGGTTGAGAACGGCAGGCAACATGGCGTCGAGGTCAGCCGAGACCTGAGAATGAGGTTCCTCAAGTGCCTTGGTTTGGGATTCGAGCACGTGCAGGCGATTAATGGTGGCTTGCTGCTTCGGAATTGGCGGCAGAGGGACAGTAATATCCTTGAGACGCCCAACGCTGAGAATCCGAAGGCCACTGGTCGTTCGGCTGCGCTCCTGCATTTGCGTCTGCCCGTCTGCGCTGTTTAGATACGCGTTCAGGTATTCCGGTAATATGGCCGACCGTTCTGGTCGGATGCGAATCAGGTGATTCTGATGAACACAGCGGTCGATCTCGCCGCGGAAGAGTGCGGTTCTCCCAATCTGGTCGAGGCTCCCGTTGCCCTCGACGACCAGGACGTCTCCGGGAATCAGCATCCAACGCTCAAATTCATCTGGCGTTACCTCAAAATAGCGGTGGTCGTCCGTGCGAATCAAGTTCCGCTGTACGTGTGCAACAGTCAAATAGCGGACCGGATTCAGAGCCGCAGTTCGGTGGGGACCTTTCTGAATACCGCCGGTAACCTCCGCGATTGCGCCGATCTTGATTTCGGGTCCGTGGAACAGTTCGCGGCCAAACCGAAGCGAGGTGACTCGAAGCATGTTATTGCTCTCAGCGCGCAGCACCTTGGCTTCCGCGATAAGCTTCGATACGCTGTCGATGATCCCGACTATCCGCTGCTGCTCATCAATTGGCGGAAGCGGAACGACCTGCTGGAGGAACGCGCTCCGAGATAGCGTGCGGTTTCGCCCGGCACCGCCCGGCGAAACGCGTCCTAACAAATCAAGCCCAGCAGGTGTGGTGAGGTAGGCCACAAGGAAATGGGAACTGAGTCTCCGCTCGTCGCATCGAAACGTCGGGAAGCGGTGGGACGCTATCATATCCTTCTCTGCCTCGCCCAACACGGCGACCGCTCCCTCCCACGCAAAGACGATGTTCAGAACAAAGTCCCCTGGAGCAACGTGAAACACCCTCTTAGTTCCGAGGCCGATTCCAGACACTGGCTCCTTGTGGAACACCCCTTTGCCATGTGACCGAATCCCGATCTCTCGATACGTAGCGTCCGGATTCACTTCCACAGGACGGGGAACATGGTGCACGACCTCTGCCAGCCTGACGCTCTCCCAGTTGCTATTCATGATTCTGCTCGCCGAGTAGCTCGCAGATTCTGCCCATGATCTCCACGATGCGATGCTCTTTCTTCAAGATGCTTGCGGCAAGCTCGCCAGGAGATCGATGCGAGATATCTTCTTCGGCCCGCGGGTTTGTGCGGTCCAGGTTACAGCCGTTTGCCAGCAGTTCCGAGGCCGGGACGCGCCATGCACGGTCGTTCTCTTCTCGTTTTCTCCACCAGCGGAGGCACGGCTCAAACTCGTCAAACTGTATCGGCGCTGTTTTCGTGTAGTTCTTGCGGCCGTCCGGGCGCGGCTGCTCGTAATACCACACATTCTTTGTCGGGCCTGAGCGATCAAAGAAGAGCAGGTTCGTCGGAATCGAGGTGTATGGTGAGAACACTCCATTCGGCAGCCTGACAATCGTATGAAGGTTGAATTCCTTGAGCAGATCCTCCTTGATTCTGGTGCAGATGCCTTCTCCAAAGAGAACTCCGTTCGGAACGACGACTGCAGCCCGTCCCGGCTTCGGCTGCCGCCGCAACTTCCGCATGATGAGTTGCAGGAACAACAGCGCAGTTTCAGCGGACTGCTTATCATCCGGGAAGTTCGATAGGATCCCGCGCTCCTCCTCGCCGCCAAACGGCGGGTTCGTCATAATGACGTCCGCGCGGTCCCGGTCGCCAATTTGCGCCAGTGGGAATCGCAGGCTGTTCTCCGGATCGATCTTCGGCGCCTCCAGCCCGTGCAGGAGCAGGTTCATCTGGCAGAGCAGGTACGGCAGCGGCTTGGCCTCACCGCCGAAGATACTGCGCTCCTGGACGGCCTTCCGGTCCTGAACCGTCTTGCACTGCTTTTTGAGATGAGAGTAGGCCTCCACCAGGAAACCACCAGTGCCGCAAGCAGGATCGAGAACCGTCTCACCCACCCTCGGATCCAACACCTCGACCATGAACCGCACCACCGCGCGCGGCGTGTAGAACTCGCCGTTCTGGCCGGCGGCGTCGCGCATCTCCTTGAGCATCGACTCGTACAGGTGGCCGAGCGTGAACATCTCTTCCTTCGCCAGGAAGTGGATGCCGTTCACCTTGTTGATCACGTCGCGCAGCAGGTACCCGGAGATCATATTGTTCGCGACGCCGGAAAACACCGTGGCGATCACCTGGCGCCGCCCGCCGTTCCCATTGCCGCCGCGAAGTCCGCGCAGGTAGGTGAACAGACCCGCTCCCTTCTTGCCGTTAGGGAGCACGGCTTCTTCCTGGTTGATAAATGCCAGGAGTTCGGGGCCAGTGATGCCGTCTTCCTTCGCGGCCCAGTCGCGCCATCGGTACGGCTTGTCGATGGAGGGGCGGTACTTCTCGCCACGCAGTTCGGCTCGCGATTCCTCAATCTGCTCCATGTCGTCCAGGAACTTCAGGAACATGATCCACGTGAGCATCGGCAAGCGGCCGAGGTCACTAGACAACCCCTTGTCCTTCCGCATGATGTCGCGAGCTGTTTTGATCAGGCTGCCCAGTTGTTGCGCCGTGGTGAGCGGCACCCTTGGTTTCGATTTCGCCAACTACTGTCTCCTCTTATGCCGCATAAAGCAATGTTTGCAGATCGTTGACCGCCTGGCGAAGGCGGTCGGAGCCGCCGAACAGCCGTGAGATTTCCATCACGTTACCGTGTTGCGAAATAGGGGGCACTTCCAAGATATCCGGCAGCAGAAACTGGGCCACGCCGTGCTCCGCGTATTTGTCCAGCAGGTCGTTGAGCACCGCCCGTGCGTCCGGGCCGAACTGGTCGAAGAAGTCCTTCTTTTCGCTCCGGAGCCGCTGCGCGCGCTCCCGCCGTGTCCGCAGCGGAGCATTGAACGCGACGTGGCAGAGCAGGTCGAAGGGATCGGCATCGGGCGCATCAGCAGCGCGCGCCAGCTCCTCGAAGTCAACGCCACGGTCGGCAAGCTTCTCAATAATGGCCGCCCGCGTCTTCGGATCGGACCAGTCACGCCGCAGATCCGCCGCGTTGCGGTAGAAGGTCCGCACCCGCTCCGCAGTGTAGTCGGTGAACTTCACCACCGTGAGTTGACGGCCGTCCGGATCCAGTTCATAGACCAGATGCGCAGCCACGTCCACGTGGCCGCCGTCAAAGTAGTACTTGCGGTGCTCGTCTGGCCCCTCCTCAAAGATGGGGCCGCCGGGCGGCTCCGGTTCCGCTGGCTCTTCGGGCTTCACCACAAGCCTGGGCTTTACCGGCTTGCCCTCGCCATCCACCTCTTCCTGCGTCTCGATCACCGGATCGCCGTCGAACGCCGGGTCGGCAAACAGGCGCGTTGCCGAGCCGGTGTAATCCAGGATATTGAAGAACAGTTTGCCGTAATCGTCGCGCACGCGCGTGCCGCGGCCGATGATCTGCTTGAACTCGATCATGGAGTTAATTACGCGGACCAGAACGATGTTCTTGCAAGTGGGGGCGTCCACTCCCGTAGTCAGCATCTGCGACGTGGTCAGGATAACTGGGGTTTCCCGCTCGAGGTCCTGAAAATTGCTGAGGTGCCCCCGCCCGAGGTCTCCCTCGTTTGATGTCACCCTGCAGATATAGTCCGGATACTGCTGAACCAGGTCGGTGTTCAGATTGACCAGCGCCTTGCGCATCTCAGCCGCGTGTTCCTGGTCCACACAGAACACGATCGTTTTCGCGAATGGATCGGTCTTGCGAAGGAACTCGGTCAGGTGCTTGGCGACACATTCGGTGCGGGCGAGAAGAGCAATCCGGCGCTCGAAGTCGTTGGTGTGGTACTCGTCATCCGGAATGTCGCGGCCGTAACGGTCCAGATCTCCCTGGCTCGGCCGCCAGCCTGCGGCGTCCCATTGGGTGACGACGCGGTGGACCCGGTATGGCGCGAGGAACCCGTCGTCGATCCCTTGCCGGAGGCTGTAGGTGTAGACCGGATCGCCGAAGTAGCGGTACGTGTCGGCGTTATCTTCCTGCTTCGGCGTCGCCGTCATGCCGATCTGGTAGGCAGGCGCGAAGTAATTGAGAATATCCCGCCAGTTGCCCTCGTCGCGTGCGCTCCCCCGGTGGCATTCATCCACAATGATCAGGTCAAAGAAATCCGGCGCGTACTCGCGGTACAGCCCGGGTCGATTCTCATCCTTCGCGATGGCCTGGTAGATGGCAAAGTACATCTCCCGGCTTTTGTTGGCCACGCCACCCTCGATCTTCCAACGGGCATCGCCGAAAGGCGTGAAGGTCTTGTCCTTGGGGTCGTCGATCAGGATGTTGCGGTCGGCCAGGTAGAGAATGCGTGGTCGGCGGTATTCCTTTTGTGGATCGCGGTTCCATCGCGAACTCCAGAGCTTCCAGCAGATCTGAAATGCGACGACGGTTTTGCCGGTCCCAGTGGCCATGGTGAGCAGGATCCGTCGCCTCACCTGTAGGATGGACTCAACCGCGCGGTTGATGGCGATCTCCTGGTAGTAGCGCGGAGACTTCCCGCTCAGGTGGTACGCCGGCGTGAGAAGCCGATCGGCAGATTGGGCCGATAGCCCACTGCTGGCAAGAAGGCGGCACCACAGCTCGTCAGGTGTCGGGAAATCAGAAACGGCGCGCTCGCGACCTTGGAGAAAATCGAATTCGACGATCTCGTGGCCATTGGTGGAGTAGGCGAACTTGAGTCCGAGAATCCGGGCGTAGTCCTTGGCCTGTTGCAACCCGTCCGGGGCGCAACAGTATGATGCCTTGGCCTCCACCACCGCAATGCTCAGATCCGGACGATACCGGAGCAGATAATCGGCACGCTTGCCTGGGCGCCGGCGGCCTTTGCTTCCGGCGGCGATGATCCGACCGTCCGTAAATGTTACCTGCTCATTAAGACGATGGGGATCCGTGTCCCATCCAGCGGCCTGGAGCTTCGGGACGACGAACTTCCGGCATGTGTCGGCTTCATTTGCCATGAGGGGCCTAAAGTAACGGATCGCACTTTATAGAATAAGCCTTTATAACCGTATTGGATACAACGCTGCAAGCCTGTTGAAGCTCTGCTAGAAATGATTCGTGCCGCGCACGCTGGGCGATGGCATGTATGAATCGAGTTGCGTGGTATTCTCTTGGCGCGTGTCACTCATCGGCAAATCGAATGGCAGGGATCATCAAACCGATTACGGACCACGAAGGAACTGAGCGGCAGGCTCGCGTCGCTCGCGCGCTGGCGTCCGTGCAACTTGAGGGGCTTGAACCGACCGATGCGGCCACCTCAAATCCGTACTGATAATCCACATTAAGGCTTCACGTCCTGGCGTAGGAGACGACGGCGAGTTCGATGAAGAAATGTTTGGCTCCGCAAACAAGACTCAAACCTGCAACCCTTCCGTTAACGGAGATCAGAAGTTGTCAAAACCCGTGATGCAGCGACGGGATTGAGACTGAATCCGTCAAACAGCTTCACTCCGCTTCGTGCGTTCATCCCCGCGAAATAACCCTACTCGGTTCAGTTATCGAAAGACAGGAGCCGCGGCGCGCCTTCCCGGTCCGTGGACGGCAGGTTTCCCTACCCAAGCGAAACTGCCGTTTTAAACTCGTGGCGATGTATTCTAATTGCGGTCCCTGTGTCATCGACTCGCAACACGGTTCCTTCGACTGAGAGCGAGAGGCTAACGGAGCCGTCGAGAAGAGCCGGCCATCTAATGGACACTTCGACCGCAGCGCCCGGCGGGAGTTGACGATCCAAAACGCAGTTCATTCCGCCGACCGACAGGTTCAATGTTCTGCCCGCGCCCTGGGCGACGACGGTTCTCCGATAAACCTGCCGCCATTTGACCGGCAAGGCGAGTGGAAATCGTTTTTCAGCCCGGCGGCATCCGAAATCCTGCGATTCATCAAGGCTTTCAGGCATGGCGTTGCTTCTGCGTCGTTCAGCCCATTCGATTCCTTTGGGTCGCGTTAGCAGCCATGAACCTTGCAATGTTCCAGAAGCAATTCGCGAATGTCCGGAGCGGATTGCGACTTCGCGGCGGGATCTCCAACGGCTGAGAGGGGGTCTCTTTGACTTCGATCCGCAGCAAGGGCGAGAGCCAGGACGAGTCGGTCGCGTGCGGAGCAGGGTTTTTGCATGCTGCTACGCATAAGTCTATCGAAGGTCCTTGGGAAGTCAACCGCCCGAAGCCGCTGCCTTTGGGGTGCGCCGAGAGAGATAACCAAAGAGAGTGTGCCGAAGCGCCAGGCCCGCTTTCGCGCCCATGATCCAATCTTCGCCCGACGCAAAGCAACTGTAGCGTAGCTCCAATTGGCCATTAACAATTCCGCATTTCCAGCCGAACGGCTACTGCGTGAGCGCGACATTCCGAAATACAATCATCGTCGGTCTATCCCCTATGCCGCTGAAACGAATCCTCGTGATCGATGATGAACCGCAAGTTCTGAAGTTGATGGCGCGCATCTTGGAGCGTGGCGGGTATGAAGTAAAAACGGCGACTTCTGGCGGCGTTGTCTTACAGGCCGTCGCAACCAGTCGTCCTGATCTGCTCATCTTGGATCTGAGCATGCCAGAACCGGACGGCTTCGAGGTGCTGAAAGCATTGCGGCAGCGCGAGCCCACGTTGCCCATACTTATCATTTCAGGGTTTCTGGGTGGATCGATGCTTCGGGCGGCTGAGTTATTCGGCGCGGTAGCTACTCTGGGGAAAACCGACGTGCCGGAATTGCTGCTTGAGACGGTGTGGCGGATCATTCCGTAGCAGAGGATTACGGCCATGCTAAAACGTGTATTAGGACGGCGCGCGATTCGCATGTGGCGGCAGGGAGTAGATTGAGCCGAAGCGCGCCACGATTTGGCGTCCACATTCGCACTTTGCCAGCTTTACCGTTCGGTCCGTCGCCATGGCGCTTTTCTGAAACGTCGCGCGTTTCCCGCACTCGCAAATATAGGCAGTCAGCGTTCCCTTAACTTCCGACATGAGTTCATTGCAGCACGCCAGCGAGTGGGAGCCTCTCATCTGCTTGCGTCACTGCGGCCTATTTCCGTGTGCTCGGGGTCGAGCCGGCCCTAGGGCGCGACTTCGATCCGGTCGACGATCGGAGCCGAGGTCCCAATATGGTCATCCTCAGCAACTCGGTTTGGCAGCGGTGCTTCCATGGCGACCGAACGATTGTGGGGCGTCAGATCACGTTGGACGACAGCCTCTACACAGTGGCAGGCGTAATGCCTGCTGGCTTCGAAGCACGCCCGTCGCCCATTCGCAACGAGCATTTCACTTCATCGCTTCGAAAGGAATCACGCGGAGCTGGGCAGTTTTACTTTCGCGGCCGGCGACGGTGACATCAACGGCGCGGTCTTCGTACTTCTTGCGGAAGTCGGCGTCGGGCCAAAGGTCGTCGTCCACTTCTTGCCAGGCCAAGAGCTTATAGGCGCCTGGGCGGACGTGGGTAAAGCGGAAGTTGCCATTGTCGTCGACCGTCTCTTTGGCGGGCCGCGATCTACCATCGGCGGCGATGAGAACAACAGTCGAGATGGGAAACGGCTTGCCCTCGTTATCGGAAACAGTTCCGGCGATCTGGGCGGCGGTGGTGCTCAGGACGATCTCAAGTGGGCCAGAGGCAGAAATATCGAAGCCGTCCCAGGAGATTTCCTGGTCGCGAAACTTGACTTCGCGAACATAACAGCCATCCGGGAGATTGCGAATCGCGGCAATGGAGAATTCAGGCAGCAATGCCGCGAATTGTTACGCATCGAGGTATCCGTCATCGTCAAAGATATGGTCGACCGCGGCGAGCGCCCGGTTCAGGCTCGAGTAAGGAAGATGCTTAGCGAAGATTCTCTGAAGGCGCGGAGAATGCTGGGCCAGTGCTTGAATGAGGTGATTTCAGAACTGAAGACAGAACGCTTACGCTGATTCAGGCCGGGAACAGCTCTCCAATCGAACCGATTGATCAACGCGACGCCGTTACGAAGGATTAATCCGGCGCCGCGGAACGTCTCATCGTCTGGCGTATTCGGTCAAGTTGCCGCGCCAGCCCACCTCCCGGCTGGCCCGTCATACGGACAGCATCCGGGTCACCGTAAGAGTGAGGTTCCGTAGCCTACTCAAGCCGTAATGCGACAACTGGATCGGTTCTCATAGCGCGATGTCCAGGTACAAAACAGGCAAACGCGGCCGTCACCAATAACATTCCCGAAACGGCGGCATATGTTAACAAATCTATCGGTTGTACACCGAAAAGAAGCGATTTGAGATAACGCGATAGCCAGCAAGCGACGGTGCCCCCAACGGAAATACCGAGGAGAGCCGGCAGAAGACCTTGCACCGCAATCATCTTGAGGATGGTCCATTCACTCGCACCCAGAGCCATGCGGAGTCCAATCTCTGCAGTGCGGCGGCGGACGGAGTAAGAAAGAACACCATAGATGCCGAAAGTAGCCAGCAGCAGAGCGAATCCGCCGAACGATGTCAGCACAATGGCGTTTATCCTCTGCGGCGAGATGGAATGGCTGATTACCTCGTCGAAGGAACGTACGTTCCCGATCGGCAGATTCGGATCGAGGCGCTGGATAAGGGCGCGGACGTCCGGGAATACTGTCCTTGGATCTCCACGGGTCTCGACGACGAACTCGGACGGCACGGCGACACTTCCGTAGGGAAGATAGACGGTGAGCGCTTGTCCATGGTCGAGGCCGCGCTCCAACGAATCTCCCACTACACCGACAACTTCGGCATCGCGGTTAAATTGCCCCTTCCAGAGGAGCGTGTGTTTGCCGATGGGATCTTCATTCGGGAAGAGCAGCCTGGCAAGGGCAGAACTGAACATGACCGTCCGATGCGAGCGCATAGGCTGACCCGGATCATCCCAGACTGGCTTATCCGTTGAATTGAAATTTCGGCCGCGTAGCAACGGCAGGCCGACGGTCCGTAAGTATCCTGGCGTGACCACGCGCCAACTCGCCCGAGGTGGGGGGCCAAAGACGGGCGAGTGCGTAACGGCATCAATATTCATTCCATTGTCCGGGCCTTCCACGGGGCGACTGCTGACTGCGCCGCTAGAGGTAACACCCGGGTGGGCTGATAGCTCTTCGAGAAAGCTATCGACGAACTGTTTTCCCCTTCCGGTTTGTCGGTAAATATCGGGATAGCTCAGCGAGAACATGAGGCGGTGTGCGGTCTGAAAGCCGCGGTGCTCCTTCAAGAGGCCTTGAAAGCTGCGCATGACCAGGCCCGTGCTCACTAGGAGCAGGAAAGCGAGGGCGACTTCCGCAGATACCAGCATCGAGCGGAGGAGACCCTGACGACGGCTCGCACCCGTTTGGCGATCACCTTCCCGGAGGGCTGCGGCGACTCCTTGAAGCGGGGTTTGGAGTGCCGGCGCGAGGCCGCAGAGCAAGCCTGTGAAGATCGTGACTCCGCAGCTAAAGCAGAGGACCCATGGATTGAGGCTCACTTCGTCGAGACGCGGAACGCCGGGTATTTCCATCGTGCGGATGCCGCGTACCGAGACAGCCGCCAACGCCACTGCCAGAACAGCGCCCAGAGCGCTAAGCAGCAGCGATTCGAGCATTACGAAACGGACGAGGCGTGCGCGTGCGGCTCCCAGGGCACTCCGCAGAGCGATTTCGCGCCGGCGCGCCAACCCGCGCGCCAGTAGCAAATTCGTGACGTTTCCGCACGCAATGAGCATTAGCAGTCCCACCGCCACGAGTAGCATCCTCAGCGCGGTGCCTGTTTCTTCCGGGGCGATCCAGCGGCTAGACGGAAAAATGTTGAATCCGAGCCCCTTATCTTCTTTGGGATCGGCTGCCCGCATAACGGCGGCAAGGCGTTGCAGCTCCCTTCTCGCGGCTTCAGCAGTTACTCCTCTTTTAAGCCGCCCCACCGCGGCGAATTCCCGATTCCCGCGGTCGGCCGCCGGGTGATATGAGTACGGCAAATAGACTTGACCATCAATCCAGGGTTCACCGCGAGGCAGGACGCCCACGACCGTGTAGCTGATGCCCTTCATCTGGAGCACTTTGCCGAGAACGTTGGCATCGGCTCCGTAGCGCGCCTTCCAGAATCTATTACCGAGGATGACGATATTGGCATTGCCTTCTCCAGCCGAGAAGTCCCGGCCGAGGATAGGATTCACTCCAAGTGTTCGGAAGAATTCAAGCGTTACTTGCGCGCCCGAAACCTTCTCGGGTTCGCCATCGCCTGTGAGGTTTGCTTGAAAGCCATTGTATGCGCCAACACTTTCAAACGATTTTGTTCGATCACGAAGGTCCCAAAAATCGGCTTCGGAAAGGTTTTGCTCGACCATCCCGAGGTCGAGCTGCGTCTCTACAAATTCAACGAGCCGCTCCGCGTCCCGGAATGGCAAGGGCCGGAGCAACGCCGCTTCGAAAACGCTGAATATGATCGTGCTGGCTCCAATTCCGAGAGCGAGCATGACGACGCACATGGCGGTCATTCCCGGATTGCGGCGCAGTGCGCAGATCGACTGACGGAGTTCAGTCCAGAAGCCTTCCAGGAAGGCCCCCCGGCGGATATCACGCACTTGTTCCTTGATCACTTCGATTCCTCCAAGTTCGATGGCCGCTTCGCGCTGCGCGGTTTGCGAATCGGCGCCAGCGGCGATCTTTTCATCCTCAAAGGAGTTGGCGGTAAGAACTAAGCTCCGCGTCGAGAGTCTGATCCACCGCACGCTTGTAAATAAATTGCGCCAGATTGTTATGAGCGACCGCATGGAAGTCCCTACGGGATTTCCAGGGCGACTGCCATGGCAGCTGAGATGCGGCGCCAGTCATCCGTTTCCTGCTTCAGCTTTCGAACGCCGATCTTGGTGATGCGATAAAACTTGGCGCGACGCTTGTTCTCTGATTCTCCCCACTGCGCGGCGAGCCAGCCGGCTTCTTCCATGCGATGAAGAGCAGGAAACAGCGAGCCAGGCTTCACCTGAAATGTGGCATTCGTCACTTGGGCAATGCGGCGGGAGATACCGAGGCCGTGCATCGGTTGGAGGGCGAGCACTTTAAGAATGAGGACATCGAGGGTGCCCTGCAGTAGGGCGATGTTGGCATCGGGAGGTGTCTCGTATAGATTCTCTATAGGCATCCTACAGAGATTCTATATGAGCTCTGGCGAAACTGCAATCACGCGCGATCGGCCCCAATCGCGTTTCAAGACAAGGCAGACGTACAGCGCTCGCGCATTATTCCGGGATCGATTCCAGGATGGTCGGCAAGCAGGAAGCAATCCATATGAGCGTAGTCGCCTTTGCTGGGACTGGCCAGACCGGCATTTCGGCGATTGCTCCCTCCTGGTTGGCTACTCGGTAGTGATCCATGTGGCGGCGGAGTCGCCGTCCCGGACTTTGGCGCGGCGATTCGGTCAAATCCGGTGTTCCGGGCGACAGATCCTGCCGAGTCGACCACCGTTTACCGATCCAGTGTTCTGCCGGTTCGCCTTCGGTCGTGCGTTGTCAGAATCGCCGGCCACATTATGATTCAAAACGGCCATTTTATGGTTCAAGTCACATTGCCGTCCTTACGCCGGTTTGTGCTGCGCAGAAACATAACTCAAGCAGCAGCATGCCAGAGTTGGCTTTCTCAGAAAAGAGGCAAGGTCTTCACCTAAACTGTTTTCGCCGATTTTCGCAGTGCCGGCGTTGAAAGCAAAAGGAATTTTCTGGCGCCAAGATCGAAAATCCCATCTAAGTGCGAAAGTCGGGTTAGGACTACGCAGAGCCGGCTGACCACTCGCGATCTTACGCGATCAGCCGTGTTGCTTTCCCCCATGAGGATAGGGTCAGCGTCTCTGATCGATCCTTTTCGGAGCTCAATAGCCCGGCCCACCGATGCCCTTGTCTACGCTTCGAAGGAAACCTCACGATCTCCCCCGCAAGACTCAGGGTCAGGATGGAGTCGCTTTCTCCTTTCCTGCAGGGATTCTTCCTCCCCTGCAACATGCCGGTTTATCCCGGCGCACCCCCAAACAAGACTCGAACCTGCAACCCTTCCGTTAACAGCTGAGGGAAAGCGAATGCCCGAATATTGGTCATTCCGCGCTATATTCGACGCTCTAGCCGTTCCCCGAATGGCGGACGCGGCACGCTACCGCAGGATTCAATGTCAACCAGACAATATGGACCGGCTTACTGCACCTTGGGCACAGCCGCCAGTCGTTCGGCGATCATATCGACGGCCGCCTTGGGCGAGAACGGTTTCTGGAGCCACGTGCAGTGTTGCACCGGCACACAGCACGCGCCAGTGCACTCGATGTGGACTCCCGACATCAGAACAGCGACCGTTCCGGGCCGTTGCATGCGGATGCGACTAACGGTCTGGTGCCCGTCCATGCCGCTCATGCTCACGTCCGATAGGACGGCGTCGTAGCGGGACGTTTCGGCCATCGCGATCGCCTCCTCGCCGCTCTTGGCAGTCGCGACATCGTACCCCGCCCGCTTGAAAGCCGTGGCGAGCAGCCCAAGAATCGCGACCTCGTCATCAACGATCAGAACGCGAGCCATGAGGAGAAGGTAGCATTGAGTTCTTGAGAATCTCAATGGTTGAAGCTCCGCCATATGAAGTTGGCGAGCCGCATTTAATGGGGGAGCCGCCGCCCTCTTTTGCGGGTACCTTCGTTACTTCTCGTCGGCTGATCGTCCTAGGCGGCGATCCGCACTCGGCGGTTGGCCGCTTCTCGAGACGACACGGCTGACGCGCGTTCGATTTTGGCGTTCGCCTGACGGGCAGCGCGAATCGCTTGCATACGTTCTAGCGCGGCGATGCTCAAATTGATCTGCGCCAATTGCCAGTAAAGGTCATCAAGTCTATTCGCGTGGACCATGTCGGTTAGTTATGGGGACGCCTGATTACATCAGAATTTTCCGAGGCGTACAATACCCTCAGATGCGGGCACTCCCGTCCTTATTTGCGGTGAAGGGGAATCACTAACGCACGGGGGCGACCGCTTTGCTGCCGCGCGAGAAGTTGCCAAACGCCTCCGCTGCCCGTTGCACCCCCGCGAGCGTGTATATCTCAGGCGTTAAGTGAGCTTCCCGCACGCGTGCGTAAAGGTTCGTTGCGCTATTTCAGGGCGCAGCCGACGTATAATCACGAGAGTCATGGCGCCCGGTTCGCCCATTAGCCTTGCTGTTATCGAGGGATACCTTCAATGCAAATACCTTGGCGCACTTCGGCTGGCCGGCCGCAGTGAGTCGTCTGACTACCTCGCAACTTTAGAAGAACGGCGGCGCCTGGTTGAGAGCGCATTGTGCACGAGGGTTGGCCGCATCGCTCGCGGAATCGCCCTCACGCGCGAACAGCTTGTGCGTGGAGAGGATCTGATCATCGGCGCGCGGTTGGTTAGTGATGGCACTTCGATTGAGTATCCCGGATTGCAGCGAGTACGCGGCGGTTCCGCACTCGGTGG
>DATNFO010000083.1:0-32074 GCA_035606355.1 Candidatus Limnocylindrales bacterium
TGCTGAAGTGGCTCGTCTGGCGGGCATCACGCGAGCCCGCATGACGCAAATTACCAAACTGCTGGATTTGGCCCCTGACATCCAGGAGGAACTCTTGTTCATGCCAGCGGCGAAACCAGTCACAGAGAGAAATCTGCGTCCTGTGGCTGCTCAGATCGCCTGGCCCGAACAGCGTCGCTTGTTCAGGAGCATGCTACCCGGGCAGCCCACTTCCAAGTTATCTAATCCCCACGATTGAAAGCACTATTTCCGAAACTGTCCGACGCCGTTTACAATGTTTGTTTCCGGAGCGAAGGGGATCTCTGGGCGCGCGCGCACTGACGAGCGCGTCCGACCGATGGATCTCAAGCAAATCGTGATGAACGACAGCGAGCGAGCGGCAGTCGACAATGGCGCCCAACAGCGATTCACTAAGCGATCCCAACAGATCAATGCCGATTACGACCAGGCCTTCCGGCTACTTACGGCTCCAATGCTCATCCGCCGGCCAGTTCCCGGCTTTACGCAAAAGCTCACTGAACTAGCATTGGAAGTGATGCGCACCCGCATCCTCGCGTATGCGGACGCTTATGTAGAAGCGTTTACGGAGGCAGGAATGCAGGTCGATCTTAAAGCGGCAAGCGCCGTACAGGATTTCGCCAGAATCTGTGAGAGCGTTTCGTTGGCGAATTTGAGGTCAACTCCCGAAAGGCTGGATAAACGAGCGGCGGATCTAATCGCGCCGTGGCCCATGGGACTCGATCAGGAATTCTTGCGATGCCGGATATCGGCCGCCACTGAGGCGGTTTCCCGACTCAGAACTGTCGCGCCGCAGGGTACGCCATCCGCATCCACGGCAGTCCGACCCGCGGAAACTAGAGTTACTACATCTCGCTGGTTGAAGCAGAAGGGGAATAAAATCTGCGAGCTCAGGGACGAATGCGGGTGGAGCGTTGACGAGCTGGTGCAGAATAGCGGAATCGACAAGAAGTCGATTCTGGACCACCTTTCCAACCGGTCCGGTATGAATCCCAGTACCGCCAAGAAGTACGCCGACGCATTCAGCGCAAAGTTGGGGCGTCGCATCACGGTCGGCGACATCGCCTCCCGATGATCCGGCTCCCTCGGCCGTTTGTTTACGGTTGGACGGCGTCCTCCAGGGCGGACAGGCGAACTTCCAGATCTTCGCTTTCTAAGGTATATCTTGCAGCATCGAGAACGCGCGTCGCGGCGCGCACCCGAGCAGCCGCGGGTGCCTGCGGGTCCAGCATGATTCTTAGCAGGGTAGCAGCAGCTGCGCTGGATGCCTGCTGCAGTCGAGCGTTGGCCTGGGATACCGCGGCACGGCGGGCTTCCCGGTACGCTGCTTGAAATTCGGGGACTTTCAACCAGCGCAGGAGGGTCGTTCTCGCGACGCCGGCCGCTTCCGCGGCATCTTCCACACTACGCGATGATAGCAGTGCATGGATCGCCTCTTCTTTCTTGCGTCCGAACTTGGAACCGTGTCCTGTCATCTAAACCCTCCTGTCCCGCCCCCTTCGTCAAGAATCTCGCTTAACGTTTGCCGCGCGTTGTTCCACTATCTCGTCAAAGGTCCGGCCATCTTGATCCAAAGTGGCGCTTTTGCCAGTCATTTTCTGCCATCGCCTGATCACGACATCGACGTATTTGGGATCGAGTTCCAGCCCGTAACAAACGCGGTGTGTTGATTCCGCCGCCGCCAATGTCGTACCGCTGCCCAAGAACGGTTCATAAATCAATTCGCCGCGCTTGGTGTGATTCAGAATCGGTCGCCGCGCCAATTCAACGGGCTTCTGCGTGGGGTGATCATACTTGTCCTCCTCGGATCCACCCATGATGAATTTCGGCGATGGCGAACTCCAGATGGTGGAGTTTTCACCTGGCTTTCCATACCACGGCGCGTTTTTCCGGCGCACGTACCAGCACGGTTCATGCTGAAACCAATAATGTGTCCGGGTAAGCACCGGCCGGCCTTTGTCCCAGATCACTTGCTGGTGATGAACGAAGCCGATGCGGAGTAGCCCATCCAGCACCTCGCGGGTGAACTTAGATGCGTGCCATACGTAAGCGACCTCCAGACTCGATACCAGGGCGAATGCGTCAGACCAGTCGGCTCGCGTGTCACCAGAGATGCTGGTCGCCTGATGACCAATCGTGCGTGCCTTCAAATAGCTGGACTCCGCCTTGCCGCAGCCGTTGAGACCTGCCCGGTCCCGCCATTCCGAATCCAATTCAATTCCGTAAGGCGGATCAGTGATCATAACCAGCGGCTTGGCTCCGTTCAGAAGGCGAGATACATCTTCCTGTCGTGTGGCATCTCCGCAGAGCACGCGATGCCCTTCGCAAAGCCACAGATCACCTATCCTGGAACTGGCGACTGCCGACAATGGCGGCGCTTCATCCTCATGAGGGACTTCGTGCAACAAGTACTGGTCGATTTCGTCGCTATTGAATCCGGTCAGGTCTAGATCGAAGTGCAGGTCCTGCAGCTGTTGTAACTCCGCTGCCAATAGCTCGTCGTCCCACTCGGCCCAAGTAGCCGACTGGTTGACCATAAGCCGGAACGCCTTCACCTGAGCCTCCGACCATTCGTCACACAAGATCACCGGGATTTCGGCCATCCTCAGCTCCCGGGCGGCTTTCAATCGGAGGTGCCCATCCACCACCTCGCCGCTGCTGCGGACGAGACACGGGATCTTGAAACCAAATTCCCGGATGCTGCTGCACATTCGATTAACGGCAGCGTCATTCTTTCTCGGATTGCGGCTATATGGAATTAGCCGGTCTATGGGCCAGATCTCCGTTTGCACGGGAGCCGCTCGGTGCTGCTGCGGCTCGTTATCAACTTGCGTACTGCTCTGAGCGTTTGTCATCTCGTCCTCGCTGGGGCCTGTAGCCCGACTTTGATTCTGAGACCGGAACGTTCGGAAAATCAGGGGGAAATGGCCGGATTGTTGGGGGGAAGTTGGGGGGAATTGCTTGTCCGGCGAGTGGCACCTGGGCTTGCGGGCCGAAATTTAATGGGGGTGGTGCGCCGGCGGCGACGCACCCGGGTACGTTCATCACACGCTGAGACGTTGCCCGGCACTGGATGTCTAAGAATTTGGACACGAACCAACCTGCGTTGGCTGTCTGCTCAATAGTAACGCGAGCGTAAAGGATTTTTCCTCAACGGCTTAGAGCAGTTCCGGGATTTCGTGGTCGGCGCTCCCCAAAACCTGGCTGTATCATCTGGTCCTATCTGGTCCCATCTGGCCGTCAGTAGCGGCTCTCCTCAGAGACACCTCGAAGTGAACCATTCCTGCGGAGCCAAACATTTCATTTTCGAACCGGCTTCCCTTCTGGTTAACTGTCAGCACGCCAAACGTGGCGCGAAATGGCCAATACTCACCCGATTGGTTATCTTCAAGGGTCGGTCGCGAGTGCGGGTCTACGAACGAAATGCTGTCGTCCGGGCGAGTTTCTCAGGTTCTCTGTGCGGTCGGCCTCTTCCGGTTAACTGCGCATCCGGCGAAAATGAGCCGCGTACGTGGCGACTCCGTCAGGCATCGCCCGCCGTTCTCAGCTACACATTGCAATTCCCTAGCTATGTCTCACGACCGAACAAAACCGTTTGTCGCTCACGGTTCGGGCCGCTAGATGAGTACAGGGCACATGCCATAATCGCGACAGGTAGTAAGGCACCAGTAGAAGAGATAGCCTTTGTCGATGCGCGCCGTCGGGTCGCTGCCATCGTATTTGAGATTCCAGTCTTTGTCCTAGACCAGAATGTCGGGGAAGTTGTTGCCATCGAAGTAGGCCGGCTGGCGCTCGAACTCCATGAGGTTGGCGGCCAGTACTTTGCCCGGCACCCAGCTCGCCAGCATGTAGGGCGACGTCGGGGAGAACGGTTGCTGTGCCCATTCGCGCGCCACCGGGCGGAGATTGAAACGAACGCGCGGATACCAGGGATCGTTCAGCGGGACGTTGTAGGGCGGGAGAACCACGCGTACAAGGTTTGCGGTCAATTCTGGCATGCGCTAAGGATCGATGCTACCGATAATGAATAAAATCATCCCGGCTATTTTACTCTCGGAAACGCTTCCCTTCAGATGGAAGAACGTACTGAGAAAGATCCGCAACAATGTTCATAATCCGGCACTGTTGCGCAATCTCTCTAAAATCTGGTTCACCATCCTTCTTGGGCTGCGTGCAGTGGATATGGTTATCCGCCGAAAGAAATCCAAGCAGCTTTTCTCCTCGTACGATGGGCGCTACAATCCATGATCCGGCCGGATCTTTATCAAGATCGGTGCAATTCGGGTCCGTCCTGCCGAACATGGCTGGGTGCTGCCACCTCGCGAACGGATCATGGCGGTATCTATTGATCGTGTACCGACAATAAGTATCTGTTGCGTCCGATTTACACCCTACATAGGCATCAGACTTCAATTTTCCGGGGAGAGTGGCGTCATCGCTAGTAAGTGATCGCACGCACTGGAAACTCATCACACGCTTTGTGCCGCCGTCGCGCTCGTCCGCAATTGGAGTGAGGGTTTTCCAGACCCTTACGCGCTTCAATCCGGTCTCTTCCACAAGTAGGCCCTCCAGCAAGGCTGTTAGAATGCCACCGCGGAACTCGGCATCCTTAAGATCTGATCGGGACCACACCTTGCCGTGATCGATTTGGCCGAGGCGGTTGTAGAACTTCTCTAAGAACTCCTCAGCCCGCAACCGGTCCGTTCCAAGACGGTCATTCGCGATAAAACTGGAGAGTCTCAACACCTGTCGGCATGAAGACTGGAACAGTTGGCAGAGCGGGGTCGTCACATCTTCGGGAAGACGCCGAGAATCCGGGTTGAGCCACGTAACGAGGATCGCCTCCGTCTGCCCGCCTAAACGCACAGGACAGGCGAACACCGGCCCCGTAATCCTGAATCGTTCCACACCCAGTGGACTGAGCCAACTCGTTCGCATTTCCGGAGGCAGCGTCAATTCGTGTTGTGCATCATCGACGTGTATTTCGTGCCTTTCCATAAACACTTGAACAGCGAGGCTCTTGCTATCAAACCCATAACAGAACGGTTCCATATTGTTCACGTGATGCGCAACCAGTTGCTTTGCTTCATGGTCAATCTCATACAGGATGAAATCGTGACCGAGCGCTCTTATAAGGCGCGATTTGTTTAGGAGGGCCTCAAAGCGGCTCGGCTCTCGATAGAAGCTTGCCAGAGGAACAGATCTCATCCTCCTTCTCTCTGACTGAATGTACACTCGCCCCAGTTCTTCCACTAGTCGTCGCGCGACGTAGCGGTGATCGCTCGTATACGCATCAACTACATTCGCCTCAAGATTCAATGTGCCCACGCGTCTGCCATCGGCGATAATCGGGTATGCCAACTCAGTCCGCACACTACCGTCACAAGGAACATATTCAGTATCTGCCCAACCGTTTGACCTTAACTCCGTCTTTGCATCCGCGACATCCCGTATGTAGATGTAGTCCTTGCTGATATCGGCGTTGGCCTGAAGAAAAGCGGTTCCGATTACGGAGTCATGTGCGATCTCAGGTAATGACCGCCCTCCTTTCAAAGGAGGGTGACTAGCAACACGTCGGATCTGAGGGTTTGCATCGTCTGCCATAAAACACACGTCACCTCGGCTTGAGCCGGTAATGCGTACGGCAGTTTCAAGAATGAGCTGTGCCGCCTGCGCGCGTGTAGCCGAAGATTCGCTTCTTATCTGCCCGGCAGTTTGGAGCTGAACACGGGCGACCTGGCCAGATAGATCCCTCAGTATCGAAGCAACTCTCGCGGTTGCTTCGTCGCGGTGTTCTGTGGCAATAGTGTATTCAAGGACCTCTATCGCGAAGGCATCTTTAAGATACGCTCGAAATTTGTCGTCCACTTCTTGGGCGGGCATAATGGCATAGTGAGGTCCGAATTTCTTGCCAAATCTGAGCCGAGCTTCATCGACCAAGTGTAAGAGGTCGCTGTCTCGCAAGCTGTAGCCGATGAAGAGCATCGTTTTCCAGGTCAGAAGCGATTTTAAGCATTCGTTGAACTCCGGATTGCCAAATGTACTGTCACGATAATGCGTTCGGGTGAGGCGAATTGATTCCGGGTCATTAGCCGACCCGTGTAGCTTAATGATCGCAAACTTCTTAGAGCGGATTGCGTTAAAGACTCCATCTGTATCTCGCCATGTGAACGATGGCGCTCTGTCATAAGCCGCCTCTAGTAGAAGATCGAAATTAGTTGTCAAAATCAGGCTAAATGGTAATCTCGCAATGGCAAGGTGGATGTCATTGGGTTCGCCGCCTTTTCCGAAGACGCTGTCGATGTAACTTGTGAATACCCTACTTGGCAATTCGCGCTGTAGCATTTCCGCAGCTTGCAGGAAATCTCCTCCCTCTAGAAGTTCTCTTGTGCGGCGCCATCCGCCCCTGCCAGTTTCGATCCCCCGAATATGCAGACATTCTGCATACGCCAAGAGATCCAGCAGGAACGTACGCCAATCAGGAAGTCCGGAAGAGATTGAGGCACCCGATCCAACAAACGCGACCGCCTCACCAGAAGCGAGGGCATCTACCAACGGCTCGATGATCATATGCCACCACAAACCTCAGAGTTGGAAACACACGGGCAGTCGATCTTCGGCGTAAGAGACCAAGCTGCACCGGTTTGATAGAGTATCACGCTCCTTTCTGAACCGCTAGTACGGGCCTTGTCGGGCGTTCGGGCGGATTCATGAGTTGGCTGAGTTCACATAATCAAGAAGGAGAAATAGATACTTTGGCGATTGCAGTTCTCTTGGACAGCAGTTGAGGTGTTCTTAAACCTGAGGTAAGGTCCACATGGCTACCGATAATGCCCATTATGAGGACCTAAATGAATGATTTGATTGCGGTGGAACGAGAGAATCCCTTTCACAAACTGAAGGCGCTTGTGCTGGACAGCGTCTCCTCCCCAATCACCAAACGCGTTTACAATCTCGGGCTGGATGAGTTCTTCGCCTGGTACAGCCAAGAGTCCCGCGGCGGGTTACCGCACCGTGAGCACAGCCGCCAGTCGTTCACCGATCATATCGACGGCCGCGTTGGGCGAGAACGGTTCTTTTCCGCGTTACGCGCAGTTAACCGGAAGACCGCCCACTGCGTAGAGACGGTGAGCCAGTGTGATTAATTCTCCGACGGCTTGACTGCGCGATCGACAACGATGATCTCGGTGGCAGCCTTCGCTGGTTCGAGAGTTAGTCCGAAGGCGCGCACGATTCGAAAGATAGAAGGGGCGGGCTTGCGCAGGCGCGCTTCTTCCGCAAGATCCTGCGCGTTCCACACGTACTCATAGTTGCCGGAGATATTCGTCTTATTGAGCACGGGACGATCCAGGTAGAGAGAGATTAGTCGCATGAGACCGTTGATGTCGCCGCGGATAACCCGCTCCTGCCCAAGAGATTCGAAGCTCCGCGCGGTAGTCTTTGGTGCATTGCCCTTCTGAGCCGGCACGGGTTCCTCGGCGGTCGCCCGCTTCAACTTCAGACCATCCTTGGCGACCACCAGGTTGTACACTGGCAAATCGCGCATCTCACGGTGGATCTTCAACTGGAACCGATCGGCTAGCATCGTCCGGAGCATGGCGCGTAGCTGGTCGGATGTCGGGTCCGAATCCCCCGCCCACTTGGCTTGGATGTCGTACATGTCGCGGTTGGGTAAGGCCCATTCCGGCAGGCCGGAGATTTGGTAATCAAGAACGTTGTATGCGTCTTGGACCAAGTTCTCGAGGGTAGCGTGACTTTCCTCAAAGCGGCTGCCGGTAGGGCGCAGCACTCGCTTGGACGGATCGGGGCTGGAGAAGCGAAAGAACGCACTGCCTGCCGGCGGAATAAACCTCTTAATGGAAACGACTTCGAAGGCCAGAGGCGTCTCGGCTTGAGCTTGGGCCAAACATGCTGCAGCCATGCCGAGTCCGATTGACCAGCACGCAGCGGCTGCTCTGGACCTACTGAAGTTCAGAAGCAGCCGTCTATTCATGCGGGATATTCCTTCTCCGACGTTATCTCTTCGGGACCGCTCTCTCCTACACACGATCCAGCCGAGCCGTTTGTGACAACGCTGCAGGACACCGAAAGGGTAGGACAGGACGTGCCACAGGTTGCCTAGCGCGCGGACCACACCTCTTTACCTGCATAGCGCCGGCGCGTTTCAATACTAACCGAACGTTAACTGAACGTGCAGCCGTGTTCGGGTCCTACCGGGCCGCCAAGCGTCCGTGATGCGGTTCGCCCCCACCCTGGCGGCTGGTTGCGATACCGGCGGGCGAGTGTATTCGTGAATCGACCTGCCCCGTTGACTTCCGCAAAACGCCCCTAACCTGCCTATAGCGATCGTCGTCAAACTGCTGAACGGAGCCGAACCCCAATGAAGATCTCGGGATCTGCCGGCCTCTTCGCGATGTGTGCCTTAGCGCAGACACTCCTTTCGTTCGAAGCGGCGTCCATAAAGCCCCACCGCGGCATCATCCAGTTTTCGCAAGATCCCCACGCAGAAGGCCGGCGCGTCGTGGGCACCGCAAGCACGCTGCTCGACTTTATTACCGTCGCCTACCAGGTCCGTTACGATCAAATCGGCAACGCGCCGAAATGGGCTGACACGGAACACTACGATTTCCAAGCCACGGGCGGACCCGGTGATAAGCCCCTTTCAGCCGCCGCCTTTCACGGCATGTTGCAGGCGCTCCTCGCCGACCGCTTCCAACTCAGGGTCCATCGTGAAAGCCTGGAAGTGCCCGTCTATGCATTGGTTGTCGCGAAGCACGGTCCTAAGCTGGCGACCGTTCCGGCCACGGAGAAGGGCGGTTGCCAAGTAAGCGCGAGCCCACGCGGCAACCACCTGGAATGCGCCAAGGGTACTCTGGATCGACTAGTGACGCAACTGACCTACACCGCCGGACATCCGGTAGAAGACCGGACCGGGCTCACAGACTTTTATAAGTTCACCCTGGATTGGTGGCCCGCCAACCGAAGCATGCCCGCCAACCTCGACGTTCCCGACATGTTCCACGCCGTTGAGGAGCAACTGGGCCTTCGACTCGAAGCGGGCAGGGGAACCTTGCAAAAACTGGTCATTGATCACGCCGAAAAGCCGACGGAAAACTAAGCCCTCCGCGGCAAGGCACGCGAAAGTAAAACAATGCTCGGCAAGCGACCCTGATATCAACGGCGCGGTGGCTCACGCCAATCACGCAGAGTAGCGCAGACCGGTCCAGCTGCGGGCTGCTATGACATGCACCTGGTCACGAATTCCACGTTCTTGGTGGTTTCTGCGATGAAGGTTTCAACGCTGGTGTGTGGGGTTTCAAAAGCCATCCAACCGTCGAAACCGTTATTCTTGATGATCCCGAACGCCTTCGGCCAGTCGATAGACATCACTTGCTCTGGGATCGGGCTCTGCGGATGGTGATCGAGCAAGTGGCGGTTTTCCAGAAGGAATCCGGCGCGGCCGTTCTTCAGGTGCATCATGCAAATGCTCGAACCCAAGACTTCCAGGCCCTTCATTCCATCGCCGGGATGGCCCATGTGGTCTGTGCCGGTGGCGTCCCAATACGGTCGCACGGCGGGATCTCCCACCAGGCTCATCAGTTTCTGATATTCCGCCAGGCTAAGCGAAAGCTCAAGGCCGATGCTCATTCCGGAGTCGGCCGCCACTGGTCCCATTTTTTTGAGTAACTCCACGCACGGACCGTAAGACGACTCGTCGTCCATCTTGGGGCAGGTGTTGAAGAAGCCGAAAAGCACCACTACTGTTGCGCCCACCAGTTCGCCTGCCTGGATGGTCTTGCGAACCGATTCCTCTACGGCCGGCCCGGCGGTGACGAGTGTCGCGCCTCGTGGAAAGGAGCCAGTCACGGACACGGTCCTGATCTTCCAACGGTCGGACTCTTTTTTGTAAGCCAGCGCCTTGGCGCGGTCCCATAACTGCATCCCGCCGACTTCCAGCCCTCCCAACCCCGGGACGCTGGCGGCGAGCTCATAGCAGGAGACGCCCGGCTTCTTTGGCATGTTGCCTTCCCGGTGTGCAATCTTGACCGGCGTGCGTTCGGCCCAGGCATTTATCGACGCAACAGCGGCCGCCGAAACAGAGGTTTGTAAGAACCGGCGGCGGTTCAACACCGGGAGACTTTTTGTCAGATTCATTTCGTGCTCCTGTCGGCAGACCTTTGTGCGTCTGCTGCGCAAGTTACTCAAGTGACCATCCTGCCGATACGGGACCGTCACTGATCCATCCCCGCTACCGTTTGTTTCCGCGGAATGCCGCCTGTGCGAGTTCAGCCAGGTTCTCGCGCCATAGAACCCAGCTATGCCGCGCTCCTTCCGCCGGATGAAACTCATGCCGGATGCCGTGCGCCGTCAGGACCTCGTCAACGCTCTTGGTGCGTTGAAACAGGTTGTCCTGCGTCCCGCACCCCACCCACAGGAGGGAGAGCGAGCGGTTCAGCTTATCCGCTTGAGCCAGTTGCTGCGCGTATCTGCCCGCGATGTCAGGTTCCGTGACCGGGCTGAACACTCCGATCCATGCAAAGCGATCCGGGTGCCGCAGTCCGATCTCCAGGGCTTGCATGCCGCCCATCGAAAGGCCCGCCACGCCACGATTCCTCGCCCCCGGCGCCGCATGGTAGTGCGATTCCACGGCCGGCATAATCGATTCGACCAGGTCCTGATCGAACAGCTCGTTATTGCGGGAGAGGTCGGAACCGCTCGGCGGAAGAATGTGGCCGAACGGCATGACCATCAGCATCGGCACGGCGCGCTTTTCCGCGATCAGATTGTCGAGAATGAAGTTTGCGCGCCCGATCGACTCCCAGTTTGTTTCCGAATTCCCAGCGCCATGCAACAGCACCAGCACGGGATAGCCCTCGGGGCGACGCGGATCATATCCGGGCGGCGTGTAGACGAAGAAGTGGCGCGTGCGCCCGTCCAGCACCTTCGAGTGGTACCAGTTCTCCTGCACTGTTCCGTGAGGCACGTCGCGGATATCGTGCAGCCGGGGCGGATTACCCGGAACGGCTACCAGGCTCTGCGCGGCGCCGTTAGCGGCCAGTTTCACCGCCGGATTATTCGGGTCTGCCACGGTCACCCCGTCCACAGTGAAGGAATACGCCAGCACTTCGCTCGGCAGCGGCCCGACGGTTACAGACCAGATGCCGGTATCGTCGCGAGTCATGGCGACGGGCGGGGAAACGTCGATTCCCCCAGCCGCCACCCATTCTCCCCTCAGCGTCACCTCTTTCGCCGTTGCAGCGCGCAGCCGGAAAACTACGTGTCCGTCCGGCTGCACGTCCGGCGAAACCACTGGCGCGGGCGGCCGCGGCCTGCTCTGCTGCTGGGTGGGGTTTTGAGCCCACCCTACAAGCAAGCCGGCGTACGCGGCCAGAATCCCTGCTTGGAAGCGGCGCATCCGGTTATGCCAATACTTCCGGAATGAGGTGACCGTGAACATCGGTCAATCGCATGTCCCGCCCGTTGAACCGATAGGTCAGTTTTTCGAAGTCCAGCCCCATCAGCCGCAGAATTGTGGCATGCAGATCGTACACGGACTTCGGGTTTTCCACCGCGCGGTAGCCGTATTGATCCGTGGCGCCCACTACGGTGCCACCCTTGACGCCGCCGCCCGCGAGCCACACGCTGAAGCCGCCCGCGTTATGGTCGCGCCCGTCCATGCGTTCGGAAATCGGGAGCCTGCCGAACTCGCTGTGCCAAACAATCAATGTCGAGTCGAATAGCCCGCGGCTCTTCAGATCCTTAATAAGTCCCGCGATGGGCTTGTCAGTCTCGGCGCAGTGCTGCTCGTGGTTTGCCTTGAGGTCCCAATGCGCATCCCAGCACGGCTCGAAGTTGCCGCCGCCCGAGTAAATCTGCACGTAACGCACGCCGCGCTCCACCAAACGGCGCGCCATCAGCGCCTGCCGTCCGAAATAGCCGGTCACGTCGTCATCAATCCCATACAGCGCACGCGTAGCCGCCGATTCCTTGTTGATATCGATGGCGTCTGTGGCATACGACTGCATTTTGTACGCGAGCTCGTAACTGTAGATTCGCGCCGAAAGTTCGCTGTCCAGCGGATTGTGCTCCAGGTGCTCCTCGTTGAGCTTGTTGAGGACCTTGAGCCAGGCCTGCTGCTCTTCGGGCGTACGGTCCGCCGGCGGCTTCAGATCCACAATCGGCGGGCCGCTCGAGCGGAACTGGGTTCCCTGGTATGCCGCGGGCATATACCCGTTGCCCCAGTTGGGCGCACCGTTGATGGGACCGCCGCGATTATCCGTGAACACGATGTAACCGGGAAGGTTCTCGTTTTCCGTTCCCAGTCCATACGTCACCCAACTCCCGACGCTCGGTGCGCCCGCCAGAATCGTGCCGGTATTCATCTGGAAGAGTGCGGGACCATGCGCCGGACTGAGTGCGTTCATTGACCGGATGAGCGCAATGTCGTCGACATGCTGCGCCACATTCGGGAACAGTTCGGATACCTCCATGCCGCTCTGGCCGTACTTCTTGAAGGTCCAGGGCGAAGGCATCAGGCCGCCCGGCGTCCCCATGCTGGCGACCACCTCGCCCACGCCCGTCATCTTCTCTCCCTCGCGCTTCAAAAGTTCCGGCTTGGGATCAAAAGTATCCACATGGCTAACGCCGCCATAGCAGAAGATGGAAATGACCGACTTGGCCTTGGCGGGAATCGCCTGCGGCTTGGGGGCGAGTGGATTTTTGTTCCGCTCCTCCGCCAATAGCCCTTTCTGATTCAGTAGGTCCAATAGAGCGAGACTGCCGAAGCCGCCGCCCAGCTTACTCAACATTTCTCTACGAGAACAACAAAAGTTTTTCATGGCCGGTATGCAAACTCATTAAGGTTGAACATAGCCTGGCAGAACAATACCAGGCGTCCCGGGCCGCCGTTCAGATACGCGATGGACGCGCTCTTTTCCGTTGCTGTTGGAGCCCGGCCTAGCGCCAACTGGAAAGCATCGTTTACCTGCGCCGCGGCGTCCGCGCCCGCGTCCTTGCGGACCCGGTCTGCGAACTTTTTGGCCTGCGTGATCACGAAATTGTTATTCATGAGCATCAGCGCCTGCGGTGCAATCGTGGAACGGTTGCGCCGGTCGCAAGTGTTGATCAGGTTCGGTTGATCGTATGCCTCGAACAGCGGGTAGCGAATGCTCCGCTTGGAGAACACGTACAGGCTGCGACGCCACGTGGAGGGATCGTCATCGGGCTTGCCCGGCCAAATGCGGTGCGAACTGCCCTGTACGATCTCTGGAGCGATGTAGGGGTAAATGGCCGGGCCGCCCATAGTGCGGTCCAGCGTGCCTGCCACGGCGAGAATCTCGTCGCGAATTACTTCCGCTTCCATGCGCTCGCGCGGCATGCGCCAGAAGTAGCGATTCTCGGGGTCTATCTCGCGATCGGCCATGTTGTCGTCGCTGACCATCTGGTAAAGCTGCGAGTTCATCATCAGACGGTGCATCGTCTTGACGCTCCAGCCCTTGCTGACGAATTCAGACGCCAGCCAGTCCAGCAGTTGCAGGTGCGCCTGCTGAGGCTGCTCGCCCATCTTGCCGAAGTTGCTCGGCGTACGCACGATTCCCTCGCCGAAATGATGCTGCCAGATCCGGTTTACCATCACCCGCGGAGTAAGCGGATTGTCTGGAGAGGTAACCCACTCGGCGAAACCGCGGCGGCGCCATGTGGTCTTCGCATCCGCCGGCGGCTTCGGGAAAACGTACTCGGTCGGACTCGCGACGGATAACACGCCCGGAGACATCAGAGTGCCCTTGGCGTCGAAGATGCCCCGCATCAGGAAGTAGGAAGGCTGCGGAGTCGGCCCGGAATCCGTGGTGGCGAGCGCCGTCGGATACAGATGCGGCTTTTGTGCTTCCAACTCGGCGATCTTATCGTTGAGTTCCTGGTGCTTCTTCCGCTCCTCCTCCGTCATCAGCGAGACGATCATCGGCTCGTCGATCTTGTGGGCAAGCGTATCGTTCGTGAGCGTCTTTTCGATCTGCTGCACGTTTAGTTTCTGCCCATCCGTGCGTTTGTCGGCCGGAGTGCGCCAGGCTTCCTGCATGTAGGGCGGCAGTTTGCTGATCGCTTCATCGATCAGCTTTTTCTGGTACGGTGCTTCCAGATCCGCTTTCGCCTTCCGGTACGGGCGCTGCAGTTCCGTGATGCGATTGGAGTCTTCGTGGTACTTGGCTACCGCTTCCGGCGGAACCAGCGGATAGGCATACGGCCGGGTCGAATAGAAGACCGCCTGGATGCGGTAATAATCCTTCTGAGGAATGGGGTCGAACTTGTGATTGTGGCAGCGGGCGCACCCGACGGTCACGCCCAGAAACGTCATGGACGTCGTGGTGACGATATCGTCGAGCGAATCCTGCTTGCCGCGTTCGCCGCCGCCGCCGCCCGAAGGACCAAGCCGCAAGAACCCGGTGGCGGTGATCATCTCTTGCGCCAGCGCCTGGGGCGTATCCTTGGTAATGTACTCGTCGCCCGCGAGTTGCTCCTTCACGAACTGGTCGTACGGTTTATCACTATTAAACGCGTTCACCAGATAGTCGCGGTAGCGCCATGCTTCCGGACGGTCCCGGTCGAACTCAAAACCGTCGGAATCGGCATACCGCGCCAAGTCCATCCAGTGCCGCGCCCACCGTTCCCCGTATTGCGGCGAGGCCAGCAGTTTGTCTACCAGCTTCGACCATGCGTCCGGCGATGTATCCTTGACGAACGCATCGACTTCGGCGGGCGACGGAGGCAGTCCCGTCACGTCCAGGTACGCACGCCGCACCAGCGTCCGCTTATCCGCGCGCGGCGACGGCTTCAGGCCCTTTGCCTTCATTGCGGCCAGCGCGAATGCGTCAATCGGATTGATGTTCCATGCCGCCTCCTGGACATTGGGAGGCGCGACGCGCTTCACCGGCTGAAACGCCCAATATTTGCGCTCTTCGGGCGTGATGGGCCGCTCTTCGAGCTTGGCCATGGCAGCCTGCTCGGCAGCGCTGGCTTGTTTCGCATCGACCTTTGGATACGGCGCGCCGGATTCGATCCAGGTGCGCAGCGTTTCGATGTCCTCGTCGGAAAGCTTCTTCCCGGGCGGCATTGCCGGTTCGGCGACGTGGGTGATCACCTTGTACAGCTTGCTTTGTTCGGGATCGGATGCGACGATCACTGCGCCGTGCATTCCCCCCGCCATCGCGCTCGCCTGTGTTCGGAGATCGAGACCGGAGGTTTTCGCGGCGCCGTGGCAGGGAAAGCAATTCTTCTGCAGAATCGTATAAGCATCCGCGGCGTGCGCGGCCGGAAGCCACACCAGCAGGCTGCAAGCGAAAGCGCTTACATAGGCAATCGGGCGAGAGAACAAGACTACACCCCCTTTCCGGGTTACGTTTATAAATTTTCCGCCAAGGCCCTGAAAATTGTCAATGGGTATTTCGCTGTATCCAACTAATTTTGCGTAATACGCAATAACCACGAAAAATCTTTGCCTTTTGCGGCCCGGGTGCTGTAGAGTCCCGATATGGAATCCCGCCGCGAATTTCTCTTCAGTTCTCTTTCGGCGGTTGCAGCCGCCGCCGCGTGGGCCGAGCGCGCGCCCATCAAAATCGCGCATCGCGAAGGCAACATGCTGCACGTCTCCTCCCCCGGAGTCTACGAGCTTGCCGCCAGTATCGGAGGCATCTCCGGGCTGGAAGTGCAGACCGTCCGTTCCAACCTGTGGGATCGCCGTACGGCACTCAGTTACAAGCGCGAATCCATCCGCTGGAACATTCCCACCATCTCGATGGGCGGAATCATGCCGCAAGGCGCGTCGCTCGTGAAGCCGGCTACGTCGGAGCCGCCCATCCGCAATGCCATCGTTGCGGGCGAAATTCTCGGCGCAGGCGTAGTGCTCGTACCGGCGTTCCGCGAAGATTGCCCCAAGATGGACGACGAGTCGTCCTACGGCCCCGTGGTCGAGCTGCTCCAGAAACTCTCGCCCGTGGCGGCGGACGCAGGCATTGTTCTGGGCCTCGAACTCTCCCTCAGCCTGGACGAACATCGCAAATTCTTCGCCCTCATCGATCGTCCCAATGTGCGCATCTATTGGGACGCCACCGGCGTGGACAGCATGCATCACCCCACCGAGGGTTTAAAAGGCATTGAGACGCTTGGCGATCTCATCTGCCAGCAGCACCTCAAGAACGGCAGCAAACTGATGGAAGAGCCTTACCTGATCGATTGGACGAAAGCGCTGCCCGCCATTAAGGCGAGCGGCTATCAGGGCTGGCTCGCCTTCGAGACGCCGCACGCGACGCCGGAAGCATGTGTCGAGCAGACGCGCCGCAATCTGGCGTTTGTGAGAAAGTACCTGGGGTGATCACTCGCCGCCGGCGGCCTTGAACACCACCACGGCGCCCGTGGCCTGGAGCGTTCCCGTCCATGTCACGCCGGCGGTTACGCCCTTCTGCGCTGCGGGAAAGAACCGGTCCAGCGCCGCGAAGCTGTACTTGGCGCTCGTTGGAGTCAGGTAGGAATCTTCAATCTTGAACCCCTGCCCGGCGGTGTAGGCGCCGCCGTTGGCTGTCACGATTCCCATCAGCGCCACCGATCCAGCCGGCGCATCGAACGGCCCGGAGGTCCACGCCCCCGGAAGCGCTCCTTGCGGCCCGGCCGCTTCCGCCGCCAGCGGCGCCGCCGTATCGGCTCCGCTGAATTCCATCACCACCATGGCGGGGTAGATCATCGTGGCCCGCCCGGTGGCCGCCGGATGTATGCTCACCACGTTATAACCTTCCCCCTTCACGTTGCGCGCGTAGAACCACTGCCCATACCACGTGCCTTTGTTGGGAGTCGCGGGCGTAAACGTATCGCCCGCCGAATCCGTCACCGATCCCACGGGCTGTGCGCCCGAGTAAGTCGCCGTCCAGACCGCGATCAGGTTGCCGGCGCTGGAGCTAAATCCATTGGCGGCTAGCGTCGTCACCTCCGCTCCCGTCAGTTCCTTGGCGATCTTGTGAGCCACCAGCGTAACGGCCGCGTCTAAATGCAACTGCGAAAGCAGCGCGAGAGCCAGCATTCCGAATGCGCGCATGTGAATTCCTCCTCTTCCTGCAAAACTACAATACCTTCAGGCAATCGAACCTTTTTGTCAAGTCTACAAGTTTGGGCTTGACTTTTGCCTCCGAAATATGACTTTCTGGAACGTAGCAAGGAGAAATAATGCAATCCATTTTGCGTATTACGCAACGCGCGCTTCCCGGTGCGCTCCTATCGCTAGTCCTCGTTCAGGGCTTGGCCATCGCCCAGACTGGATACAAGGTCCTCGGTTGGGACAAAAATCATATCGCCATTGTCGATCCCGACGGCAAAGTCGAATGGGAATTTCCCGTCCAGGCCAATTCGATGCACGATATCCAACTGCTGCCGAACGGGAACATCCTGTTCCACAATGGCGTCACCGTGCAGGAGGTCAATCGCGACAAGCAGATCGTGTGGGAATACGTTTCCAAACCCAAGGAGGGCTATACGGGACGGGTGACGGTGCACTCGTTCGAACGCCTTCCGAATGGCCTCACCATGATCGCCGAGAGCGGCAATCAGCGCCTCATCGAAGTCGATAAGAGCGGCCGCATCGTGCACGAAATTCCGCTGACCGTGGACAAGCCCAGCCCCGGAAGCGATACGCGGCTGGTGCGCAGTGTGCCCGGAGGCGGCTACCTGGTAGCGCATGAAGCGGACGGCAAAGTCCGCGAGTACGACCGCAACGGCAAAGTCATTTGGGAGTACAAGATGGATCTGAACGGACAACCGGCTTCGCCAGGCCTTACCGGACACGGCGTCAACGTCTTCTCCGCGAAGCGGCTGCCCAACGGAGACACCCTGATCGGCGGAGGCAACAATAACCGGGTTATCGAAGTCAATCCCAAGGGCGAGATCGTCTGGAGCGTCAGTTCCAAAGATCTGCCCGGGATTACACTGGCATGGATCACCACAATCGATCCCCTCCCGAACGGCGACATCATTTTCGGGAACTCGCATGCCGGACCGGATAACCCGCAGTTGATCGAAGTTACTCGCGACAAGAAAGTCGTCTGGACGTTCAAAAACTGGGATACCTTCGGAAATACATTAGTCGCCACTAAGGTGATTCGCAAGTAAGCGCGAACTTACTTGCCCAGCGCCGGCAGCCCGGCCCGTGCGATCTGGCCGTCCTCTTCCGAACTGCCGCCGCTGACCCCGATAGCGCCGAGTAACTGATCGCCGGAAAAGATGGGCTCTCCGCCTTCGAGCGGCATGGAATTGAGCAGCGCGAGCGCCGGCGTGCCTCCGCTCGAGATCCGGTCCTCGAAGGCTTTGCTCGGCCGCTTGTAATACACTGCCGTGCGGGCCTTGGCGATGGCGACATCGATGGAGCCGATCTGCGTGCTGTCCAGGCGTTCGAGATAGATCAGGTGTCCGCCATCGTCTAGGATTGCGATCACCACGGGTATCTTCTGTTTAGCGGCTTGCGCGGCTGCGGCGGCGGCGATTTTCTTCGCGCCCTCCAGCGTCAGGGTCTTGCGTTCGGCGATCTGCGCCGCGCCGGAAGTAACTACCATCGCTCCGAGAGTAAGTACGGCTGCAAGTTCAGTCAATAGCATGTATCAAAGCCTATCACCGGCGACGCCTCCGCCGCGGAAAATGTTGGCGACTTGCGACCGTTTCCGTAATTACAAAGAGAAACGAAGCTTGTAACGTATGACACGGGCCCCGAAACGTCCTCTCCAAGAAACGCCTTCGATTCAAAGTCTCGATCGCGGTCTGATCATCCTTGACGCCGTAGCTAAATCGGCGCAGCCAGTGTCTCTGGCGGACTTGACCGAGTTACTTCAAATTGACCGCAGCAGTGTCTTCCGCCTCGCCAATACGCTCAAGCGCCGCGGCTTTCTGACGATCTCCAGCCGCGGCAAGGACTATATACTCGGGCCCTCCATCTGGCGTCTCTCCAGGCAATACGACTGGAGCAGCGTACTCATTACCATCAGCCATGAGTATCTGAAGAAACTCGCCGCTACCACGAACGAAACCGCGCACCTCGCCGTCCGCGAAGGCAAACACGCGCTGTTTATCGACCACGCGACCGCCACCCATGTGATCGTCGTCGCCGGGCAGACGGGGGAATCCGTTCCCCTTTATTGCACCGCGCACGGGAAAGCCCTGCTTGCCGATTGCCGCCCATCGGACATGAAGGGAATCTTCGGATCTCGCGCGCTGCAGTCGTACACGCCGCGGACCATCACTTCCTTTGAAGAGCTTGCGAAATGCTGTATGGAAATCAAACGCTTGGGCTACGCAACCGACGAAGCTGAATATCAGGAAGGCATGCGGTGCGTAGCGGCAGCCGTTCGCGACAAGGACGGCGCGGTAATCGCGTCCATTGGCATCTCGGCGCCCATGATCCGCTTCCCCCGGGAGCGCTTTGCCACCACTGCCCGCCAGGTGCTCGTAGTCGCGGATGCCATCAGGAAGGCGATCGCCACCCGGACCGGTGACGACTAAGTCCGCGCCGTCGCGAAAGTCGTTCTCTGCGGACGCCGCTAGTTCGCTCGTACGGCGAAGTGCTGGCGGTCTACGGTATCGATCCCGTGACTGCTGTCGCGCGATACGCCGATAATCAGCATCTCCAGCGGCTCGCTGCCCGTGTTTTCCACGGAGTGCATCTCTCCCAGTTGCAGCGGAAGCGCGTCGCCTTCCCGCACGGTTGCCGATTCCATTCCGGCCGTCTGCGACGATACGGTGAATTTACCCTGCCCTTTCACGACATAGAACACCTCGCCCACTTCACGGTGCAGGTGCGGTCCAAGAGAAGCGCCTGGCGGCAACACGATCTGGTCCAGGTACGCCCAAGGCGTGAGGAATACACTCGGGTTCAGCACGCGCCGGTACTGTGCCACACCCTTTCCGCCATCCATGGCTTCGACGGGCTGCAACAAGGCCCGATCGAAGCGTGAGCTCATGAACACGGGGATCGGGTCCAGTGGCACGCCGATTCGCGCATCCTCCAGGTTGTACGCGTCGGACGCGCCTTTCACCGAAGTGACCTGGATGTTGAGCCACTGAACCGGTTTGTCCGTCGCATTGTAAATTGCGTGCGAATGCCCCATCCGGCAGATCGCTCCCGCGGGCCCTTTCAACACGCTGGTGCGGCCGTCGATGGTAAACTGCGCTTCGCCATCTAAGATGATGAACATCTCCTCGCAGGTGTTATGAAAGTGAGCCCCTACTCCGCTCTTCGGCTCCAACACAGCCCGATGAAGCAGGGAAAAATTGGTTTCCGTAGAATGCGAGTCCAACAGGATCATCCCCGTCAGTTGCCCCGCACCTCCATGCACCGCCTTCTGTGGACGAAATTGCGAAGGATCCGCGTGCGCCATCCGCTGGAGAAGTCCCTGTCGCGCCGCAAGCGGAATCGCCAGCAGCGCCGCCGTTTGCCAGATTCGCTTTGCTAGTGAACTCATACGCTCTCCTGTCTTGACTTGCCGCTCTAGGCTTTGATAGCATGGGCCGATTCATAATGCAATAGCGATTGCGTATTACGCACAAACGGGGGGCGAGTCATGGCGATAAAAACGACTGTGGGGGTCGCGCACAGCGCCGCGGATCTCGGCAAGCCTGCCGAGTACACACGGGAGCATCTGGATGCAGTCAAGGGGATGATCCGCGACATCGCCGATCAGACAATGGGCGGCATGCGGAATATCGTCAAACCCGGCGATAAAGTCCTTATCAAGATCAACACGGTGATCCCGGTGCCCGCCAACGCGGGTTTTACCACCGATCCGCGCATGTTGGAAGCTCTCGTCGAACTGGTGCAGGAACAGCGCCCGTCGCGCGTGCAGATCGGCGAGCGCTGCGCCCTCGGCGGCGACACGCTCAAGGCCATGCGCGAGTGCGGCATCGAAGAAGTCGCTCTACGCACGGGCGCGGAGTTGTGTCCGTTCGATCACGTGCCGTTCGATATGTATACCATCGATCGGCCCGTGAGCTTCAATGAATTCCCGGTGCCTCGTCCGGTGCGTGACGCGGACGTCTACATCGGGTTGCCAAAGATGAAGGTGCACGTGCACACCATCTTCACGGGCGCCATGAAGCTCCAGTTCGGCAACCTGCCCGACTACGACTGGATGGTCCGCTGCCATCGCGACGACATCTTCCAGAAGATCGTCAATCTCACGCGCGCAGCCAATCCCAAGTGGTTCGTCATGGACTCCCTGTACGCCTGCCAGGGCAACGGCCCGTTCAGCGCGTATAGCGACGATCTGATCAAGGACTTCAACACCATCTGCGGCGGTCCGGACCCGGTGGCTGTTGACACGGTTTGCGAAGCGCTGATGGATTGGGACGAACCCGGAACCAACGTGCCTTCCACTGTGTTGGGCGCCGCCGAAGGATTGGGCACGAATCTTCTCGACGAGATCGAAATCGCCGGGGCTCCTCTCGCCTCCGTCAAACGCCGTTTCCGCCGCGCCAACACCACCTTGCAGGGCGTCTTCCCCAACGTCAACCTCATCATGGGGTCCACCTGCGAGGCCGGCTGCAAAGCCATCTTGCGCATGCAACTGGATCAACTCAAGGCTGATGGCACACTCTCCCGTCTCAAACGGCCGCTGTACGTTTTCACCGGATTGCAGTTCGAAGAAAAATTCACCGACCTCGATGGCGACGTGATCGTCGTCGGCGATTGCGCCAAACCCGCGCTGGATCGCTTCCCCGGTGCGCAGTATTGGGGCAGCTCGGAACGCTTCCCGAATTGCACCCCGATTTGGGCCAATATGCCAGACCTTGGAATCGCGAACTATGTACGCCAACTCGTAGAGGTCGGAACGGCTGCCAACGAATGACACCCGAGGTGGCGCAGGAAGAATCGCGAATGTACCCCGGCCGCCTTTTCGACAGCGCCGCCGCGCTGCGTCGCGGACGCCTGCTGCTGTTCGCGATCAAGGATTCCGATGTCCGCCTGCTCACGCTTGAGCAGTGCCGGTACGCAGTCGATAAAGGTTTGCACGCGGGCGGCGCGTTCTCCGCCACTATCCCCCTGGTTTCACTGTATTACGGGGGCTACATCGAAGCCGATGTCGCCGATCCCACCCGCGTGGGCCAGGATCTTTTCGTGCTCAGCAAGGGACACGCCGTCGCCGCGCTGGCTTCCATCTACGCCGAGCTGGGATATTTTCCGCCCACTCTCCTACGCAACTCGCGTTCTTACGAGAGCATTCTGAATGGCCACCCCGGTCCGCTGCTTCCCGGCGTGCACGTCGCTACCGGACCGATGGGCCAGGGTCTCGCCGTGGCGCAAGGTTTTGCGATCGCGGGGAAGAACAGCCCGCATTTCGATTGCTATGCTGTAACCGGCGATGGCGAATTGCAGGAAGGTCCCATCTGGGAAGCCGTGATGTACGCGGGCCAGAAGCGCCTGGACAATCTCTGCGTGCTCGTCGACCGCAATAACGGGCAGCTCGATATTCACGATCGCATGGTTTTCCAGATGCCCGACCTCGAGGGCGTCTTCCGGTCCTTCGGCTGGGAAGCGCAAACGGTGGATGCCACTCAGTATGGCCCGGTCTGCGAAGCACTGGACCGCTTCAAATTCGGACCACGAAACGGAAAACCTACTGCGATCATTTGCAACACCACCAAAGGACATGGCGGATTCAGCGACTTCTTCAACCGCCATAAGGTCGCCGCTGGCGACGGCGTGCTGCTCCATGAAATCGCGCAGCACGAAGGCGAGCGAGCGCGCCGCGTCGAAGAGTTCCGCCGCTTTCTGCGTACGCTCGGCCCCGTTGCCGAAGATGCCCGCGTGAAGACGGCGCTGCTGAACCTCGCTCGCCAGATGCACCTGGATTCCGAACGCCTCGACGAGGAGGCGCAGCCGCTGCCCTCCACTGCCGGACCGGTCCTCACCCGCCGCGTACCGCCGCGCGACAAGCGCGTTCCGTACGATGCGGCGCTGCTGCCCCGTCTCGACGCCGCCCGTCAGTACGGCGCCGCGGAGGTCATCACGGCCTCCATGAAGATCTTCGCGCGTCATCCGTTGGTAGTCTCCGTCGATTCGGATCTGGCGTCCACCAGCGGGCTGGAGGCCGGCGTCGCCGCGGTGGATCAGAGGCGCGCCCTCAATGTCGGGGTGGCCGAAGCCAATATGATGGGTATCGGCGAGGCCTTCGCCGCCGTCGGCTATAACGCCTGGATCAGCACATTCTGCCCGTTTTTCGATTGGAAGGTGATGCGGCGCATTGCCGTGGGACAGCAGGAGCGCCTGGAAGCCATGGAAGCGCGCGACGGATGGCTGAGTGAAGGCCACGGCCTCGATCTGACCCTGCTCGCCACCGCCGCCAATTTCGAGACCCGGACCAACGGCGCCACCCACATGGCCAACGATGATGTCACCATCTTCGACGGCATGGCGCACCTCAAGATCATTGACGTCTCCTGCCCCCAACAACTTCTAGCAATCATGCGCTGGATTATGGAGGGCAATCGTGGAATGGTGTATCTGCGCGTCATGCGCACTCCATCCGCCGTACTCTACGGCGCCGACTACCGTTTCGATTTCGGCGTGGGGCAAGTTTTGCGCGAGACGCCCGAGGATCGCGCGGTGATTGTGAGCAGCGGACGCCAGGTACACGAAGCCCTCGCCGCCGTGCCGGAGTGCGCTCGCCTCGGCGTCCCCACCGGAGTGGTGGACATGCCGTCCATCGACGAGGATCTGCTGCTGACGCTGCACGACTCCGGCAAGCTCCTGTGTATCGCGGAGCAGAACAACGGCTACATCTTGCAAAACCTGCTCCGCATCCTCGCCCGCCACAAACGGCCGTACGAAGGGATTCTGGCCGTGAACACGCTGGATACGCAGGGCAGGCCTCGCTTCATTCACTCGGGCACATACGAGGAACTGGTTCCCGCCTTCCGGCTTGCACCCACGCAACTGGCCGCCGCGATCGCGGACGCGTGCGAGGGACACTGACATGGCTGTGGTCGTCTGCGCTGGCTCGCCTCCGCCGAACTCCTTGGAGCACGCCATCTCTCGATGTGTCATCCGGGTTGCGCATGGCGAAAAAGTGCGCCCCGCGCATTCACACCTTTGACAACTATCGGTTCTTTGACGAAGTGGATTTCCCCGAGTAGCGGGCGCATGGGCGCCCACGCGGATTCCTGTCCGCGCGTTCCGTCGTTCGGGTTTAAATTTCCTTGACACACTTTTTCGGGCTGTGGTACGATCCTGCAACATTACGCAATACAGTTTGCATAATGTGCAACACGAGGGGGGAAGGGGTTCGTGCAATATCAAAGCGCGGCAATGCCGGGAAACCCTATCGTCGATTTCGCGGTAGACCGCAACCTCCTGCAATACATCGGCGCCGGTTTGCAGCGCCCCGAGTGCATCCTCGCGGAAGCTTCCGGTGACCTGTGGGTCGCCGATGCGCGCGGCGGCGTCGTCCATCTTGCTCCCGACGGATCCCAGGAACTCATCGCGCAGCGGCGCTCCGGCCATTTCGCCGGCGCCGGGTCCGAAGCGTCGCGCTACCTCGAAGGCACGCTGCCGAACGGACTCGCCTTCGCTTCGAACGGCGAGATCCTCATCTCTAATTTCGGGACCGACTGTCTGGAAATCATGTCGCGCGACGGCCGTTCCAGGGTCGTCGTCGACACCATCGACGGACGCCCCATCGGTAAAGTGAATTTCGTCCTGCGCGATTCCCGCGATCGCATCTGGGTCACAGTCTCGACCCGCGTCACTAACTGGATGCATGCTCTCCGCACCGATCTCTATGACGGCTACATCGCTCGGTACGATCGCGAAGGGTTCCACATTGTCGCCGATGGATTCCGCTTCACCAATGAGATTCGCTTCGATGCGCGCGAGGAGTTTCTCTATATCGTGGAGACCGCCGGCGGCTGTATCAGCCGCATCCGGCTGGATGAACACGGCGATCCCGTCGAGCGCGAGATCTTCGGTCCGTCGCGGCTCGGCTCCGGAGCCTGGCCGGACGGCATCGCATTCGATGTCGCAGGCAACCTTTGGGGCACACTCGTCTACTCCGACAAACTGTTCGTGCTGACGCCCTCCGGCGATATGCACGTGCTCTTGGATGAAGGGAACCCCGCTCGCGTTGCCGCTCTGGAAAAGGCGTTCCTCGCCAACGCAGTGACCGAGGACGTCCTGTTCGCCACCGGACGCGGCGTCGCGCCGTGGATGGCCAGCGTCACCTTCGGCGGCCCGGACCTGCGCACGGTCTATATCGGTTCCCTGAAAGGTTCCCGCATTCCCTATTTTCGTTCTCCCATAGCCGGACTGCCGATGATCCACTGGAAGCCGGCGCTGCAAGCAAAAAGTATCAACAAACGGTAAGAGGAGACTATCGACATGACGATCATGAAGTTTCCGGCTGCGATCGCAATCGCGTTCACTCTGTGGCTCGCGTCCACCTCATTCCGCGCTGAAGCGCAAGCCGGCGCCGCCGGTAGCATCAGCGTTACCGTGCAGGACCCGACCGGCTCGTTAATTCCCAACGCTGTTCTGGAACTCCGCGACCAGGGTACCAACGAAGTCCGAAAAGCGGTTACTTCGACCAGCGGCTCCTACACGTTCCCGAACCTTCCGTTCGGCTTGTACGAACTCGCCGTGACCGCCAACGGGTTCAAGCGGCAAGTCTTCAGCTCGGTGCAGGTCCAGACGGCCCGCGCTACCGAAATTGCGGCGACGCTGCAACTCGGCGGGGCCACAGAAACGGTGGAAGTCACCGGAGCGGCGCCGCTGCTTGAATCCACGTCCAGCACCGTCGCTACAACCATCGACACCAAGCAGGTTGTCAACCTGCCCATTCAGGGCCGCAACGTCTTCAACCTGGCATTTACAACGCCCGGCTTCTCTTCGACGCCGCTGGCCGTCGTCAGCCAGACGACGCTCTCGCAAGGCCCGCAGGACAACACGATCCCAACCAGCGGGACGTATAACAATTTGCCGGGCGGCGCTATCGTGGGCGCGACGCTGGATGGTGTTCCCGGTATCAGCGGACGCTTCAAGAGCGCCGGCTTCCAGTACGGCACTGTCGTCGTGCAGCCTCGCCTGGAGAACATCGCCGAAATGACGGTGCAGACCAGCCAGATGGACCTCAGCGGCGGCGGGGGCACCAGTTCGCTACAGATCAGCCTCGTGACGCGGCGCGGGACCAATGAGTTCCACGGCCGCATCTTCGAGGATTTCCGCAATACCGACCTGAACGCCAACACCTGGATCAATAACGCCCTGCGCCTACCGCGCAACGTCATCAAGCTGAACGATTTCGGCGGCAGTGTCGGCGGACCCATTCTCAAGAACAAGCTGTTCTTTTATGCCGCCATGGCGGAATCGATCGCGCCGCTGACGCGAGTATCCAACGCGACCGTGTTGAGCCCCGCCGCCCAACAGGGAAACTTTTCCTATAAAATATCCAGCGGCGGACTTCAGACCGTCAATGTTTTACAACTGGCCGGCGCCGCGGGTTATCCTGCCGCGGTTTTGCCGAATATCTCCGGCCAATTTTCCAAGATCAACGGCATCCTGAGCACGGGAACTCTCACTCCGACCTCGGACCCGAATCTCTACACCCTGAACTTCGTGGAGCCCGCGCGGCAGACCATCAAATACCCCGTCCTTCGCCTCGATTACAGCATCAGCGATACCAAGCACGTCAGCCTCGTTTATAACCAGACGGCCACCACATGTGTAAACTGCAACGCGCCTGCCTGGCCCGGCGGCATCAACACACTCGAAAGCGACGCGGGTAGCGTAAACCCCAACAACCGCATCATCTCGCTTTCCTACGACTGGTCCATCCGGCCCTCGATCATCAATCAATTCCACGCGGGATATACCGGCCAGAAGAGCGTCTTCAACCCGGAAAACCAAGCCATCGACCTGAGCAACGCGTACACCGAATCGTGGGCGTATGGCCAGAGCGTGGCCGCTCTGGGCCGCCTGAAGGTTTCGTCTTTTTATCCCCTGTTGAGCGCCAACGATAGTCTGCTGTGGCAGAAAGGGACCCATTCCCTCACGATGGGCGGCACCTGGTGGCGCGAGCAGGACCACTATTGGAATAGCCCGAGCGGTTACCCCCGCTACACCTTCGGCGTGAACAGCCTCGATCCCGTTTCCACGGTCTTCACCTCGGCTCTGAGCAGCGCCGGAACCACCCCGCTGGCCAACGCCGAAGCGCTTTACGCCACCCTGGCCGGCCGGATCTCCGCCGTCAGCACCACCAGACCGCTGGACTTCGGAAGCAAGCAGTACAAGCCGTTCGGCGAGTACGACCTCGACGAAGTACAACAGTCCGCCGGCTTCTTCTTGCAGGATCGCTGGCGCGTGAGCTCAAGCCTGACACTGAACTATGGACTGCGCTGGGAGATCATCGGCGACGATCACGATATTCACGGTGACTACACCAGCAGCCGTTCGGTGGCGGACTTGTGGGGCCCCACGACGCTTGGAGTGAGCTTCCAACCTGGTGCGCTCGCCGGCGTTCAGGATCCCCAAATGATCGCCGCCGTGCACCACTACAATACTTCCTGGGTGAATCCGCAACCGGCGTTCGCCGTGGCGTGGAATCCGAAGACCGGCGGCGGACGCCTGGGCAAAATCTTCGGCAGCGGTGACACCGTGATTCGCGCCGGATACTCCATGCGCGTCTACGATGAAGGACAGCAGAACTTCTGGGCTTTCGGCTCGAGCAGCGGCGCGTTCTTCTACCAGTCGCTGGCGCTCACTCCCACAACCGCGCCCGGACTCGGCAACTTTATCCCCGGCTCGCTGGCGTTCGGCGATCCTCTTCCCGCGTATTTCGGCACGCCGGCGACTTGGCAGCCGCAGATCTCCCAGTCAGCCACGACGTTCACGTCCACCACGCCGTGGGGCTTCAACCCGAACATCCGGTCGCCCTACGTGGAGGAGTTCAACGTCAGCTTGCAACACCAGATCGGCCGCAGCAGTGCGTTTGAGATCCGCTATGCCGGTAACGTGGCCATGCACGTCTGGGACGCGTACAATATCAACGAAGTAAATATATTCGAGAACGGTTTCCTGAACGAGTTCACGAACGCGCAGCGCAATCTCGCCGTTAACGTGGCGAACGGCAAAGGCAACAGCTTCGCCAATAACGGCCTCGCCGGACAGTTCGCGCTGCCGATCATGACGGCCGCATTTGGCAGCCCCACCGGCTCCAACTATACCAACGGCTCATTCATCACCTACCTCCAGACTGGCGCGGCGGGCGCCATGGCGAACAATATTGCCGGCAATCAAGCGTTCGTCTGCAATATGTTCGGTGCGAAGTTCACGCCCTGCGCCGCCCGCGGCTTTACGGGCGCCGGCGCGGGCTACCCGATCAATTTCTGGCAGGTGAACCCGTTCGCAACCGGACGGGCTGTCAATTATGAGGACTCTTCGGGGCACTCGAACTATAACGGACTCCAGACCGAATTCCGCCAGCGCCTCACTGACGGCATTCAGTTCAACTTCAACTACACCTTCTCGCACTCCATGGGTCTGCTTTCGCAGAATGCCATCCAGGGGCAGGCAACCGGAGCCAGTCTCTATTACACCAATCGAAATTTCCGCCTGAATTACGCGCCCAGCGCGTTTGACATCCGCCACGTGCTCCACTTCAGCGGCACCTTCGACCTGCCCTTCGGCAAGAACCGCCGCTTCCTGAACACCAACAAAGTGGCCGACGAAGTCATCGGCGGCTGGACGCTCGGCACCATCATTACTTTCCAGACCGGAACGCCGGTCGTGTTGAACGGCGGCTATCTCACCATGAATGAAAAGGACCCCGGCGTCGTATTCCAGAACGGCCTTACCGTCTCGCAGTTGCAATCCAGCGTCGGCGTGTATCACGGCGGCAGCCCCTGGGCCTACTTCATCGATCCGAAGTACGTCGCCTCGAACGGCCAGGCGAACTATGCCTCGATCGCTCCGGAAAGCACGCCGGGACAGTTCGGCTACCATCCTTATTTATATGGTCCGCACTGGTTCGGCGGCGATCTTTCTCTCAACAAGGCGTTTCCCATCCGTGAACACGTGCGGGCCACGTTCCAGGCGGAATGCCTGAATTTACTCAACCATCCGACTTGGGGACCCGTTACCAGCGGCGCGAGCACAGCTAACGTCCAGGCTCTGACCTTCGGCCAGACAACCGGTGGATCCACCGGCCCGCGCGTTATCGAGTTCCGCCTGAACGTCGAGTTCTAACGGTGCGAAACTCGGGAGAGACAGAAACGTGATCTGGAACGGCACGAGGCGGCGCGCACAGCATCGGCGGCGGCCTCGTGCACTGGTCCAGGCGGAATACTCGAAATGACGCCAATTCAAGAACAAACCAATACGGAAAGCGGCGCCGCGGCTGGAACTCTGTCCCATTTCATAGGCGGAGCGCAGGTACAAGGCGCCTCGGGCCGCTTCGGCCCAGTCTACAATCCCGCCACCGGAAGACAAACTCTGCAGCTTCCCATGGCCAGCTCGGCCGAAGTAAAACGGGCCGTACAAGCAGCCGCCGATGCCTTCCCCACATGGTCCGCCTTACCGCCCCTCCGCAGAGCCCGCGTGCTGAACCGCTTCGGCGCTCTGCTCGAACAACACCAGGAACGCTTGGCGCGTCTCATCACCAGCGAGCACGGAAAAGTGCTTTCGGACGCATTAGGCGAAATGCAGCGCGGACTGGAAGTCGTCGAATTCGCCACCGGAATCCCGCACCTGCTGAAGGGTGAGTTCACTGAACGGGTCGGACGCGGTGTCGATAGCTACTCGATCCGCCAACCCCTCGGCGTGGTCGCGGGCATTACGCCGTTCAACTTCCCTGTCATGGTGCCCCTATGGATGTTTCCGGTGGCCTTGGCCTGCGGCAACACCTTCGTCCTCAAGCCGAGCGAAAAGGACCCCTCCCCATCCATTGAGATGGCCCTCCTGCTGAAAGAAGCGGGTTTGCCCGACGGAGTATTCAATGTTGTCCACGGAGATAAGGAAGCCGTCGACGCGCTCCTCGACGACCCTGGCATCGAGGCCATCAGCTTTGTTGGCTCCACTCCCGTCGCCGAGTACGTCTATGCGCAAGGAACCGCCGCGGGAAAGCGGGTCCAGGCCTTAGGCGGCGCCAAGAACCACATGGTGGTCCTCCCCGATGCCGATCTCGACCAGGCTGCCGACGCGCTCATGGGCGCCGCCTTCGGGTCGGCGGGCGAACGCTGCATGGCCATCTCCGTCGCCGTCGCTGTCGGTGACCCCACCGCCGACGAACTCATCCACCTCCTGACGCGCAAAATCACGGCGCTGAAAGTTGGCCCCGGAGAAGTTCCCGGAACAGAAATGGGTCCGCTGATCACCGAACAGCACCGGGAAAAGGTGCGCAGCTACATCGATATCGGCGCCACCGAGGGCGCTCACTTGTTGGTCGACGGCCGCCAGAGCCAGTTCAACTCCGACGGATTCTTCGTTGGAGCCTGCCTATTCGACCGCGTGACTCCCGCCATGCGGATCTACCGCGAAGAGATCTTCGGGCCCGTCCTGTCGGTAGTTCGCGTTCCGGATGGCGAGGCCGCCCTCCAACTCGTCAACGATCACGAGTTCGGTAACGGCACGGCCATCTTCACGCGCGACGGCGGCGCGGCTCAGGCCTTCGCCAGCCGGGTCAAAGCCGGCATGGTCGGCATCAACGTTCCGATCCCCGTCCCGATGGCGTTCCATTCATTCGGCGGTTGGAAGCGTTCCTTGTTCGGCGATCATTACGTGCACGGGCCCGAGGGTGTCCGCTTCTACACAAGGCTAAAAACCATCACGGCACGCTGGCCTGACGCGATTCGGAAGGGCGCCGATTTTCACATGCCCGTTCACAACTAAGTTGAAATCCATGCGTACGCTCCTAGCTCTGCTCACTGTTCTGCCGGCCGTCTTCGCGCAAAATACTCTGACGCCCCGGGAAAAGAAGGATGGATTCCAGTTGCTCTTTGACGGCAAAAGCCTCAACAACTGGCAGACGATCAAGCGCAGACCCAACAACAGTTCGTGGACCGTCGAGAACGGAATCCTGACCTACGAGAAGGGGGAAACCTGGCTGGCCACGAATGACACCTACTATGACTTCGTCCTGCGCCTCGAATACAAGACCGCCGAGAAGACGGATAGCGGCATCTTCGTCAACGCCAGCGCCGCCGGCAATCCCGGTGCTACCGGCGTGGAAGTCAATCTCATTAGCGACAATGGCAAGCCGGCCACTACCCGGTCAAGCGGGTCGCTTTGGGATATTGCCGCGCCGGAAGATAACATGGCCAAGCCGGACGGTGAGTGGAACACCATGGAAATCGCCGTACACGAAAGGCGTCTCACCGCGGTGTGGAACGGCAAACCCGGCCTCGACGTCAATCTCGACGACCCGCAATATCCGAAGCTCGCGGGCAGAGGCAGCTACGGACATATCGGTCTCCAAGCCCATGCCTTCGGTGAACCCGCCGCCTTCCGCAACATCCGAATCAAGGTAATTAGGAAGGGGCCGCCCGATCTGCCTGTCCCGTCGGCTGAAAAGCAGGAAGGGAAGCAGTAAGCGAGAAAGTGCCTGCGGAAAAACGGAAGTGCGTGGTGGACCAGGACGGGTCGCACTAACTGATTGATTTCTTCTTAGCCCGCGTGGACGCTAAGACAAATCCATCCTTTGGCCGAACAGCCAAACGGTATCGACGTCATGGCCTCCCAACGTGAGTGCTATCCACACTTCATCGGCTCCAACGCAGTCTACCCTCTAACCAGGCCCGATACTCACCCAGAAAACCGGGCCTGGAGTTTGGAAACCTCATGACCATCCACCTCGCCCACGCAATGTATTTGGCTAGGGCGAATCTGAGGTTGATAACACTGCGATTGGGAACCCGGCAGATTCTCAAGCTGGGCAGGCGGTGATCTGGGACGCTTACCGACGGACTGCGCAGTTAACCAGAGGGCGTCTACCTTGCAGGGAGCGTGAGAAACGGCGGCGCGCACTCGCGCACATCAAGTGGTTTCCGG